>NZ_FRCD01000022.1 GCF_900142785.1 Chryseobacterium carnipullorum
GAAATGCTGATGGCATCTTCATCATCCAAAAGAGCGATGCAGCCACAGGCTTTTTCGATCGATGAACGAATTGCCCTGCCGCCTGCTAAAACTCCGGACTTACAATATTTTGCTACCGCAGAAGGATTTTATGATTATGCAAAAGATCAGTATATTTACCAATACACAGATCATTTAGGAAATGTAAGGATAAGTTTCGCCAGAAACAGCGCAGGCGCTCCTGAAATTTTAGATAGCAACAATTATTATCCTTTCGGTTTAAACCATACCGGAGGCAAACGGAATCAACAGTTCAGGTTTCGGAAGCTGGCTGAGCTATAAATTCAATGGCAAGGAGCTTCAGGAAACAGAGAAATTTACCATAAACAATAGTTAAATGCTGCTGTGTAAATTCATGTAAAAAAGAAGACTGAAAGATCATAAAGAAAAAACAAAGGCTATCCATTTGGACAACCTCTGTTTCATATTTTTAATATAATTTCCTTGCCAGCAACAAATTCAGAAGAAAAGTCCCTGTCCAGTTACTATTATTGGATCCGTTGGTTCCGATAAAGTCAATACGGGAAACCGAAACTATAAGTCTCGTTTTCCCGGAGGTTCCATTATTCGCAAGGCTTACGAATGAAGCCGTGAAAACATCAGGAAAACTGGAATTGTTTCCAGCTGTTAAAATAGGATACATATTGTTGACATTGAATGGAGTACCCTGATATTCATAGACGATCGTCATACGGCTCGCATTGGAATAGCCCGCTGTATGGGCATAGGTGGTTGAGGCTTTACTGATCACCCACCAGGCATCTGTTCCTGTTCCTGTATCATAAGAAGTTACAGAGTGACCGGTCCAGTCATTGACACCCGGGGAACCGTTCCCATGAGGCGGAATCGAAAGCTGTACACCATAAATTTCTACGTTGCTCGGTTTAGGAAGTACCGTAAAAGACAGATCCCATGTTCCACCAGTTGTATTGCTGTTGTTCACCACTTCTGCATAGGCTCCTGTTGGAATCACAAAAGACGAAACCGGAGTATTGTCGATTCTTAAAGTATTACCACTTGAGGCCTGAAGCGTAATGCTGGAAGCAGAGATGTTTTTTATTTTATAAATTCTTCCTGTATAACTTGTAGTACCTGTTCCGATAACAGGTAGGGTAAACGTTGCATTAGCTGCTCCGTCATACGTAATGTAGTGGTCCGTAGCTGTTATGTTATAAGCCGTAGCCGTGATTTGCTTATAGTCAGCGCCCAGAGAACCGGCCACAGCCAGAGTGCTGTTTGGAGTGGTTGTTCTGATGCCAACTTGTGCACTTAAAGATAATCCGCATAAGAGAAATACAGGAATAAAATTCTTCATTTTCATTTTGTTAAAATTTATGCAAAAGTATAAAATTTCCTATAGAATACTCATTTACAATCGATTAATTTTAATTTTTAACACTTAAGTCTCGCTATTGGGATTTTTTAGAATGCGTTTAAGTTTTAATATGATTTAAAATATTTGATAACAAAAAGAAGCTCACGGCTCTTCGCTTTCCCCGGAACACGTAAAATCAACTTAGTGTTCAGTGAAATATGAAATGTCAGAATAGAGAACATCCAATATTTTTCCTTAAATTCGCATAAAAATTTTTAAATAATGAACTACGATATCATTGTCATCGGAAGCGGTCCTGGCGGTTATGTTACTGCGATCAGAGCAGCACAATTAGGTTTCAAAACTGCAATTATCGAGAAAGAAAACTTAGGAGGTATCTGCCTGAACTGGGGATGTATTCCTACGAAAGCTTTACTGAAGTCTGCTCAGGTTTTTCATTATATCAACCATGCTGAAGACTATGGTCTGAATAAAGTGGAAGCCAGCTTTGAATTTCCAAACGTGATCCAGAGAAGCCGTGGCGTAGCCAGCAAAATGAGCAAAGGAATTGAATTCCTGATGAAGAAGAACAAGATCGATGTGATTCTTGGGACAGCTACAGTTCAGAAAGGTAAAAAAGTTTCTGTTACAGACAAAGATGGTAAAGTAACTGAATATGCAGGAAGCAACATCATTATTGCAACAGGAGCACGTTCAAGAGAACTTCCCAACCTTCCTCAGGATGGTAAAAAAGTAATCGGATACAGACAGGCATTATCTCTTCCTGAGCAGCCAAAATCTATGATCGTTGTAGGTTCTGGAGCGATTGGAGTAGAATTTGCTGATTTCTATAATACAATGGGAACTAAAGTAACCGTTGTAGAATTTATGCCAAACATCGTTCCTGTAGAAGACGAGGAAATCTCTAAACACTTAGAGAAATCTCTAAAAAAGACAGGGATCGAGATCATGACCAATGCATCAGTAGAAAGCGTTGATACCAGCGGAGAAGGCGTGAAAGCTACCGTAAAAACAGCCAACGGAACGATTACCCTTGAAGCTGATATTTTACTTTCTGCGGTAGGTATTGCTGCCAATATCGAAAATATCGGATTGGAAGAAGTAGGAATCCAGACCGACAAAGGAAGAGTTTTAGTGAACGAATGGTATGAAACTTCAGTTCCTGGATACTATGCAATCGGTGATATTATTCCTACTCAGGCTTTAGCACACGTTGCTTCTGCTGAAGGGATTACTTGTGTGGAGAAAATCAAAGGAATGCACGTGGAGAAAATCGACTATGGCAATATTCCTGGATGTACTTACTGTCACCCTGAAGTAGCTTCTGTAGGTCTTACAGAAAAACAAGCTAAAGAAAAAGGATACGAGATCAAAGTAGGTAAATTCCCTCTTTCTGCAAGTGGTAAAGCGACTGCTAACGGAAATACAGACGGTTTCATCAAAGTTATTTTTGATGCGAAATACGGTGAGTGGTTAGGATGCCACATGATCGGGGAAGGCGTTACAGATATGGTAGCAGAAGCTGTAGTGGCCAGAAAACTGGAAACTACAGGTCATGAGATCATTAAATCAATCCACCCGCACCCAACCGTGTCTGAAGCGATCATGGAAGCAGCAGCAGCAGCTTACGGTGAAGTGATCCACATCTAAAATTTAACAAATAACTCTATTTCAAAGATGTTTAAAAAACTTGCTGCAGAAGCATTAGGTCTTGGTGATATCGGAAAAATCATTCCTTCTCAGGACTATGATAAAGTAGATTCGGATGACTATATTTTATCAGAAGATAACGAGAAAATTTTCTTCCTCATCAAATCCAAAAGAGATGAATATTGCTTTACAAACAGAGCTTTGATTCATATCGACGGAGCAAGTGCTCTGGACAAAAAGAGGATTTTGAGAAGATACGAGTATTATCAGTTTCCTTTCTCCAATATAGCACTGCAAACAGCAGGAACCATTGACCTGGATGTGGAAATTTCATTTCATATCGGAAATGTTCCTTTGATGATCAGTGTGAGTAAAGGACAGATCGATCAGTTAAAAGATCTGTATAAAGCCCTTTTGGCGATTCAGCAGGAAGTGCACCACAATCAGTCTGTTTTAGGTTTCTCTGTAGACAGTCTTCAGAAAGCGATTACCACAGTCGCTGCAGGAAAGCAGGAAAATGTTTCTAAAAGCCAGGAGTTGCAACATGTGAATGAATATGTTTTCAACTGGTCAAAGAGCAATTATGAGAAATACAATCAGAAAGACTTTTCGGCCATCTTTGAAAAGTATATCAATAATTAAGAAGACCACCGGTCTTTATATACCAGCCACAGACAATTTGTCTGTGGTTTTTTTTGTAAATTCAGGCAAAATTTTAACAATGAAAAACAAATATATTGTTCTCGCTCTTTCGCTGGCCGGCATTCTGTCTGCACAGACGAAAAATGATTTGGTAAGTCCCAATGAAAATCTCATCGCCGAGAATATCCTGCCTATTCCCAAAAATCTGAATCAGGCGATCAAGAAATATTCTGAAAGCAGAAATGCAAGCGTAGCAAGCGTTCATCCCAATGGTAAAGAAATCATTGCAGTCACCCGTTTTGCTTCTACCAATCAGCTTCATAAGATTTCTGTACCCATGGGAGCGAGAAAACAACTGACCTTCTTTGATGAACCGGTCAATACAGCCTCATACGAGCCCGTAAAAGGAGAGTATCTGATCTACGCCAAAGATACCGGAGGAAATGAATTCGGGCAGCTTTTTAAGCTAGATCTGAAAACGATGGAATCCACCCTTCTTACCGATGGCGGAAGATCCCAGAACGGAGGAATGATGTGGAAAAAAGACGGTTCAGGATTTTATTTTTCTTCCACCAAAAGAAACGGAGGTGACAGGGATGTGTATTATATGAATCCTTCAAAACCGGAAGATACACAGCTGATTCTTGAAGTAAAAGGCGGCGGCTGGGGAATTTCCGATTTGTCTGAAGACGGCAAAAAACTTCTCATCACAGAATATGTATCTGCCAACGATTCATATCTGTATCTGTATGACCTGGAATCCAAAAAACTGGAACCCATCACCGATAGAAAAGAGAAAGGCGTGGTACAGAGTGCTGCTTCTTTCAGTAAAAATCCGGAGGAAATTTTCTATGTTACAGACCGGAACAATGAATTCAGCAGACTGGCAGTCCTCAATTTAAAAACCAAAAAGACAGAATATCTTACCTCGTCGATCCCCTGGAACGTAGAAGATTACGATCTTTCTAAAGACCAGTCTAAAATTGCTTTTGTCACCAATGAAAGTGGAATCAATAAATTATACATCCTCGATACCGCTACTAAAAAATATGTTCCTGTAAACCAAATCCCCGTTGGGTTGATTGGGGGAGTGAAATTTTCTAATGACGGAAAATCACTTTATTTCTCAAGATCTGCGGCAGATTCCGGATCCGATATCTATAAAATGGATATGGCCAGCCAGACCATCGAAAGATGGACGGAAAGTGAACAGGGAGAAATGCAGCCTGCTGACATGTCTGTTCCTAAACTGATCGAATGGAAAAGCTTTGATCAGATGAAAATCTCCGGATTCTATTATCCCGCAGCATCGAAATTTACAGGAAAAAGACCGGTGATTATCAACATTCACGGGGGGCCGGAAGGACAGTCTATGGCCTCCTCTATAGGTTCTTCCAACTATTTTACCAATGAAATGGGCGTTGCCATGATCTATCCCAACGTAAGAGGGTCTTCAGGTTTCGGGAAAACATTTATTGCGGCCGACAACTGGGATCTGAGAATGAATTCCGTGAAAGATATCGGAGCTCTTCTGGACTGGATTGCAAAACAGCCTGAACTGGATAAAGACAGGATTATGATCATGGGCGGAAGCTACGGAGGATTCATGACATTAGCCACAGCTTATGAATATGCCGATAAAATCAGATGCTCCGTAGATATTGTCGGAATTTCCGATTTTAATACCTTCCTTAAAAATACGGAAGAATACAGAAGAGATTTAAGAAGGGTAGAGTACGGAGACGAAAGAATCCCTAAAATGGCTGAATTCTTTACTAAAATTGCTCCATTGAACAATATTGACAAGATCAAAAAGCCCATGTTTATCATTCAGGGGACGAATGATCCGAGGGTTCCCGTTACTGAAGCTGTTCAGATGAGAGATAAGCTTAAAGCCCAGGGAAAAACAGTATGGTATCTGGAAGCTAAAAATGAAGGTCACGGATTCAGAAAAAAAGAGAATGTAGATTTTCAGCGTTTGGCAGTGATCAGATTCATGCAGGAGTATCTGCTGAAGTAAATATATTCCATATCAATCTATATAAGCCTGAAATTTTTCAGGCTTATATTTGTGTTTAAAGAATTGAATCATATAGAATCGGTATAAAATATAATATTTATAAAATTTAACCTCATTTTCTCACCCGGTTTTCTTACATTTATTCTATGAATTTTCAGAGAAAAGGGCTGGTTTTGTCAGGCGGCGGTACCAAAGGAATCGCCCATGCAGGAGTATTAAAATTCTTGAACGAAAAGAATATTGATATAGACGTGCTATCCTGCTGTAGTGCCGGATCTATCGTAGGATGTTTATATGCAGTGGGAAAAACGCCTGATGAAATCCTGGATTTCTTCAACTCGGTTTATTTTTTCAACTGGAAACATTTCACGTTCAATCAGCCGGGACTCGTTTCTTCCGTTATTTTCAGAAATTACCTTAAACCGATCTTCCATGATATGAAATTAGGAGACCTGAATAAGGAAGTAAAAATCGTTGCAACTGAACTCGTGTCCGGAACTCAGAAAATATTTGATAAGAATTTTGAAGTTGTGGATGCTATTATTGCTTCATGTTCCATCCCGGGAGTGACCACTCCCTACATCATTGGTGAGGAAATGTACTGCGACGGAGGAGTCCTGAATAACTTTCCCGCAGATATCATCAGAGACGAATGTGATCAGCTGATTGGGGTTTTTGTCTCTCCTCCCCATAATATTGATATCAAAGACTTAAAATCAATTAAAGCCATTGTTTCCCGTTCCTATGATCTTCTATCCTACAGAATAGAAAAAGGGAAATTCGATTACTGTGACTGGTTTATTTCCTCTCAAAAACTATCGAGTTACGGAACTTTTGAAAGAGGAAAAGATCGTTTGGAAGAGATTTTCAATATCGGGTATACCATGGCCGAAGAAAGCTTCCCCAACAGCAAACTCTCTGATCTGAAGATTGTGTGAAGTTGAATGAAAACCTCCTATCCACAATTTAAATAAACACCTCCGTAAACTGAAATTCTTTTCCATTGAATAATCCCTTATCGCTTAGTTTCAGTTCAGGAATCACGAGCAATGCCATAAAAGACAAACTCATATAAGGAGCTTTAAGGGTACTGCCTAACGTTTTGGCATATTGATCCAGTTTAATATATTGAGCAGCCACCTCCTCGGCATTTAGGTTCGTCATAATTCCTGCAATAGGCAATTCCAAAACCATTTCTTCCTCTTGGGTGGCCAGGGAAATCCCGCCCTGTGCTTTGATGATGGCATTCACTGCTTTGCACATATCCTCATCATTGGTGCCTGTAACCACAATATTATGGGAGTCATGAGCTACACAGGACGCTATCGCACCAGATTTAAGTCCCATGTTTTTAATAAAAGCAACAGCTGGTTTTTCATCTCTGTACCGGTTGACTACTGCGATTTTTAACACATCATTTTCAATATCAGATTCTGCATAGCCATTGATCGTTAAAGCCGGTGCATGGATTTCGTTCGTGATCAGTTGCCTGTCTAAAACCTCTATCACACGTATATGACTGCCTGTACTTTTTATTTTAAAATCCGAAGGTTCTTTAAGGCTGCAGTGGAAATTGTTCACTACAGCAGCCGGAACGGATTCGATATGAGATCTGTTATTTTCTGCAACCAGTTGTCCTTTGATATACGTTTTTAAGATCTTAAAATTTTCCAGATCGTCAATTTCGATAAAATCTGCCTGGTCACCCGTCTGTAATAAACCCACAGGAAGCTGATAATGTTTGACTACATTGTAAGAGGAAGCCCTCAAAACATCATACAAATCATAGCCCAGGTTCAGGGCCCGCTTTACATGGTCATTCATATGGGATTCTATGAGATCATCAGGATGTTTGTCATCACAGCAAAACATGATTTGTTCAGGATACTCTTTCAGCAGTGGAATAAGAGTGTCAAAGTTTTTGGCGGCACTTCCTTCACGGATAAGGACCTTAACCCCGAATTTCAGTTTTTCCAGTGCTTCAGGATAAGTGAAACATTCGTGATCCGTGGTAATGCCCGCCCTGAAATAGGCTTCCATGCTTTCACCCATCAGTCCGGGAGCATGTCCATCTATAGGTTTTTTGTGTTTTTTTGCAATTTTTATTTTATTCAGGACTTCCGGATCTTTGTAAATGACGCCGGGGAAATTCATCATTTCTGCTAAATAGACAATATCCTCACGGGAAAGCAAATGATCAATATCTTCGGAATCAATCACCGCACCTGCAGTTTCAGAGCTCGTAGCCGGAACACAGGAAGGTGCCCCGAAATAAAAATGAAAGGGAACCTGTCGGGCATTGTCAATCATGTATTCAACCCCGGCGATACCCAAAACATTGGCTATTTCATGCGGATCAGAAATCGTTCCCACACTTCCGTGTTTCACTGCAATCCGCGCAAATTCTGAAGGAAGAAGCATGCTGCTCTCAATATGAACATGCGCATCGATAAAACCTGGTAAAATATACGTGTCAAAAATAGCATCAACTCTTTTTATCGAAATAATTTTTCCATTACTTACCGTTACTTCTGCAGGGTAGATTTCTCTGGAGACAACATCGATCAGATTTGATTTCACTGAAAATAGCATTTCTTTCAATTTAGTATGAGGTTTCAATATAAGAATTAATCACAAAATAATCATCTGCCGGCAAGGAATTTCTTCAGGATAATTAGTTTTGGTGAAAAGGCAGGAGTACAGGAAGAATCTGTTCAGGAAAGAAGATTAAAAAAAATCCATTTTTTAAAATGGATTTCTGTCTTTTAGTTTTTTACAACCTGTCCGTCCTGTCGAACAATTTCATGATCGTTTTCATCAGTGACCGTTAAAGTATAGGGTGCTTTAGAAGCTGAATCGGTAAGGTAATTTCTCCAAACCTGATAGGTGTGCCCTTCATTCACGAAGTTGAAGTAGTAATTTCCTCCTGAACCGTCAGGAATCAATTCTCCGTCTGTGATGATCATGCTTGGCTTGGAGGTAAGTTTGGCAGTGGCAGCCCATGCCTGATACAGATATTTTCCGTTAGGCTGTTTATCGATTCTGATTTTAAATTTTTTCGTTTTGATGATCACCGTTTTAGGAACTTTCTGAAAAGGTTGTCCCTCATAAGATGCACGATAGGTATTGAATGTTGATGATGGCTTTTCTGTCGCATAAGCTAAAGAAAACTGTGTGATGCAGAATGCGCCTAATACAATCTTTTTGATCATTATAATATCAGTTTTTGGTTAGATTTAAATCCAATCAAATATGAAGCCATTTGATCTTATCTCAGGACTGTTTCATTGATCCATGTATTTAGCTCCATCGTATTTCTTAGGGTCTTCAGAAACCAGGTATTCGTTTTATACTCTTTAACAGATTGAGGAATATATACATTTAATCCTTTTCTGAAATTGAAAAAGCTAAGATGGATGTTTTCTCTTAAAAATTCAAGACGCTTGTTCAGCCATCTTCGTTCATCCGAAGAACCGGACTTGTGATGCCTGATCAGTACTTCAATGATGGAGGTATCAATTCTTTCAGACTCTTTCAGCATTTTGTCCAGCGCGTTGGTCAGCACTTCATCCTTAAGAAAATTAATGTGAGGCAGATTGTCGTCATTGTTCTGAAAAAGATGTTCAAATTCAATGTCATGAAGCAGCTCGTGTGCTCCATGCATGATTTCTGAAGCAGAGTTATAGTCATTATGATCCTTGGCAATGAAAACCGCCGGGATGTCCATTTCAAGCCTTGTGTAAGCTTCAATTTTATGATGTCCGTCTAAAACAAAAGCGCTGCTCATCATCGGATCCTGATGATACAGACTGTAAAAGATCACAGGTGTTGGGCGGCTCCCTTTTTTTATAAGATCGGTATAATAATCTACTCTTTTGGGGTCAATGCTTTTACTCTCCAGCGTATACAGATAATTAAAATCCTCAAAAGGGTAGAACCATCCGGAAAATTTCTTGCTGCCATCAGAATGTTCATCAGCAGGTAAAGGTCTGCTCATATAAAAGTTGGAATGTTCGAACAGGATCTGACCCAGATTGACCTGGTAGCTGCCATTTTCAAAAAGTTGAAGAAAATCCTCAATCCCGGAAAGTATTTCAGCTTCATTTCCATCCGTAAGCGCCCGGTTAAGATCATCAGATAATGTTATTTTATCATTCTCCGAAAGTTCAGAAACGGCATAATATTCACCTACACTTCCCCTTGAGTCCGGCCAGTTGACGGCCACAGGACGTCTGATGATTAAGCAGCTGGCAAAACCATCGTACAGAGCTTTGATGATGCCCTGTCCGTGAGTGATGTGAATTTCCATTGAAAAAAATTAAGAAACGGCGGTGTAGCTTGCAAAAGCTTCCTCTAAACTGTTAAATCTACCTTTAAACTCATCGATAGGGCAATCCTGAAGAATATTTCCCTTATGAATCAGAATAACCCGTGAACACAAAGCTTCTACCTCCTGCATGATGTGAGTAGACAGAAGAACGGTTTTCTGCTGCCCGATTTCTTTCACTACATTCCGGATTTCAATGATCTGGTTAGGATCCAGTCCGTTGGTAGGTTCATCCAGAATCAGAAGATCCGGCTGGTGGATGATCGCCTGTGCAAGTCCCACTCTCTGTTTGTATCCTTTCGAAAGCTGTCCTATTTTTTTTGACTTTTCAGGGGTAATGCCTACCAGTTTGATTACTTCATCTACCCTGGCTGAATGTATTTTATGAATGTTCGCTACAAACTGAAGGTATTCTTTTACATACATTTCCAGATACAGCGGATTGTTTTCAGGAAGAAAGCCTATTTTTTTCTTGCTTTCGATCTCGTTTTCGGAAATATTCATTCCATTAAAGATGATTTCACCCTGATCAATTTTCAGTGCACCGACAATAGATTTCATCAGCGTAGATTTCCCGGCTCCGTTTGGACCGAGAAGGCCAATGATTTCATTTTTATCAATAGAAATATTGATGTCGTCCAGGGCAGTCTGTTCGCCAAACTTTTTTGTTAAATTGATAATCTGAAGTGGCATAATTCTTAATGTCTTTCTACAAAAGTAAAAATAAAAAACTCATTCGGCAGAATGAGTTCAGTATTATTCAAAAATAATCGTATTATTTTCTTGGTTTCTTGTTTTTGTTGCTGCCGTTTGATGCGGGAGCAGCAGTAGAAGCCTGGTTTGAACCCGATTTTAATCCATTGTTATGATTAATGGTGGAAGCCTTATCATACATTGCGGATTTTCCGTTCATCTTTCCAAAGATCTTCTCCACCTGTTTCTGATTCAAAAACTGTGATTTTCCAACATATTTACGGTTTTTATTGATGTACTGGATAAACTGAACCGTTGGCTGTCCGTAGTTTTTCTCATAATGAAGCTCGATGATATCATTGGGAAGCTCCAGAATGATGTTTTCATCGGGAGTGGTCAAAAAACCATCTGTGATCAGCTTGTACAGACCTGCTACATCGCCATCCAGATTCTGGAATGAAAAAGACCGGATCGTATTCAGATTACTGGTATTGAGATCCTGATAGTTGATGGTAAATTTATCCTCTTTTTTATATAAACCTACGGAATTATCTTTGCCAATTTCCACCAAACTTTCATTTTTCAGCACTTTGATCTGTGAGAAAACTGAAATGCCGAACATACATGTAATGAGTAGAATTATTTTTCTCATGTAGAGGGGATTTTAATGTTTATAAATTTGTGTTTTAAAATTACTAATAAAAATGCTCTAAAACAATTTTGTTAGCTCAAGCAAAAGTAACACTTTTTTTTAATATCCGTAATCGCTGCGAGGTTGATATTATGTAACTCATAGGATGTGCAGTTGTTTAAAAATCATTCAATGGTAGAATTATCGGGAATAGAATCGTTGAATAGGAAGGAAATATCGGAATAATTTTTTTTAATATTTTATTATCTTTCCATTTTGACTGACAGGAAGTAAACTTGTTTTCGATACAGAGATTATTTTAAATTTAATGTCCGTAACTGACCACTCTTGAAATTTTCCATCCTCCGGGAGTATTTTTCCATAGATGAACGAATTTAAATGTACCGCAGTTGATTAGTTCACCTTTTTCCAGACGGCAAAATTGATGCAGGCCTGTTTGTACAGCACCGTAATCTTTGATAGGATATACTTCTACAGATCCCGGCACCAGAACCCTTCGGGTATAGCTGTAATTTTTCGCGACTCTGCTGAAATTGTCAACTGTTTCCTGATAGTTGGCCAAACCTCCGACGTCATGAAAGAATTCCAGATCTTCCGTAAAGTAAGTCTTCAGTTGATTAATATTTCCTGAATTGGCAGCACCAAAAAGCAAACTGTCTTTTTTCATGATTGTATCATAAAGTTCCTTTGAAACGGGAGTATAAGATTTAGATTGGGAAAACGCGGTTGTCACTACCGAACAAAAGAATATCAATGTTAAAAAATGAATGAGTGTATTTTTCATAGTCAAGGTTTTAGTTGGTAAGCGGATAGAAAAAAAATGATTTCTTTTTCAATTTTATCAAAGATAACCAATTAAGGAGAGGGTAGATGCTGGTCTGTAATTTGTATTTTTACTTTCTTTATCATTACAATTTTTAAATATGAAAATTCTCCATCAGAATCAGTATTTTGTGATCCGTCACTTTTTAGTTGAAGAACAGCATTTGTTTTGTGATCTTTTTCAGGACGAAGAAGTGACGAAGTATCTTCCTTACCGTTCTCCTGAACAGTATAGAGAAATGTTCCACATCGCTCTGGAAGATTATATTCAAGGTCCTTTTGGGCGTTTTGGTATATTCGATGCTCAAAATAATGACTTTATCGGAATGTGCCTTGCCAGAAATTTTGCTGATGTACCGGGTCAGGTCGAAATTGGATATACTTTACACAAAAAATACTGGGGCAAGGGAATCGCAACGGAAGTTAGCCGTGCTCTAATCAGCTATTGTCTGGAAAATACGGCAGCAAATGAGATTGTAGCCGTAACCGATCTGGATAATATCGGCTCACAGAAGGTTTTGGAAAAAGCTGGTTTTAGCCGCATACAAAATCTCAAAAGAGCAGATGGAGAGCTGGCTTATTATCTTACAAGACGTCATTAGAATTATAGGCCCATTGGAAAATAGCAACTGGTTTTACCATCAAAGTTGAATGCTTTTACTGATGAATAGAACCCTTGGAAATAACTGTTACAAAAGCATCGAATTCACTTTTATAACTTCTGCCTACAGGAATATGATAAGAACCTAAAACGACTTCATGATGGTTAAATCCGGTCACGAAGCTGGAATTGATCATAAACGAACGGTGAATTCTTACAAAACCTTTACCAGACAAAACAGATTCAATATCGGCTAGGGTTCGCTTGGAAATAATGCTTTCACCATTGACCAAAACCATTTTAATATCATTTCCCTGACTTTCAAAATAAACAATTTCCTCAATAAAAACTTTCCGGTTCATTCCTTCCGTTTTGAAGATCATAAAATTCTCACGGGCCTCTTTTCTGTTTCTTAAAACCCGTTCCACAGATTTGAAAAAACGTTCAAAAGTAATAGGCTTCAACAGATAATCCACTGCTTCCAGCTCAAAACCTTCTATAGCAAAATCACGATAGGCTGTGGTAAAAATGGTTGGAGGTTTCTGATTCAGTGATTTCAAAAATTCAATTCCGGTGAGGTGAGGCATCTGAATATCCAGAAACATAAGGTCTACCGGTCTTGTCTGCAGAAGTTGGTAAGCATCCATCGCATTTTCAGCTTTTCCGGCCAGTTTTAAATGGTCGATTCTGGAAATGTGTTTTTCAAGCAGAGTTGCTGCCAGAGGTTCGTCATCTACAATGATACAATGAATCATACCGTTACTGGAGTTTTTATTTCAACTCCAAAAATATTGTTTTTTGTTGAAACTTTGAGGGTAAAATCATCATGATAATACAAACGAAGCTGTCGTTCTATATTTTTCAGACCGATTCCTTCATGATTCGTATTTTCGTGACCTTCACAAGTATTTTCAATCCTGAAAACCGAGCAGGGACCATCAGAAGAAACATCGATTTTAATTTCGGTTTGCTCTGTACTTTGACCAGCTCCATGTTTAAAAGCATTTTCAACCAAAGTAAGATACAAAAGAGGTGGAATCAACGCGGTGGGATCGAAGTGAATGGTTTTGCTGATTTTCAGTCTTCCTTCGTTGTACCTGAGACTTTCCAGCCCGATATAATGGTCAATAACAGAAAGTTCTTCAGACACAAATACCTCTTTTCTGGAACCTTTGTATAAAATGTAATCTAAAATATCCGAAAGCCTGCTGATAGATTCTGAAGTTTTCTCTGAATTGCTGAGCGAAAGTGAATAAATATTGTTCAGCGTATTGAACAGAAAGTGGGGATTAAGCTGAGATTTCAGGGACTTCAGTTCCAGTTCAGCTTTTTCTTTCTGGAGTTGTATGGAAGTTTCTTTTTCATCGGTATAGCGGATGACAAACATCACAGCGATAAAAATAAAAGCTCCGCTAATGATCGGAAAAGTGTAGCAAGTCAAAAGATACCCGATATCTGTAAAAATACTCAACAGGCTGTCCTGTGGTTCATTAATGAAAAAAGGTTCAGCAATATAAATGATGAATATCCGGTTGATCACAGAAATCAAATATAAACTGACGATGAGGACTAGTGAAAACAGAACGTACTTTTTTCGGTCAAAAAAGTTTCTGAAAAGAATGTAGTAGATGAAATTGGCTCCGATGATTTGAAATATCCAGTGGCATATATTGTAAATGATGATATCGGTTGATATTCCTTCATCGTGTGCTCCGTAATTTCTGGCCGTTCCGAATAAGAATAAAGCAGTCCAAAAGAACAGTTGAAAAAAGGCATTCCGCTTTATGTAATGGTCAGATCGTAATTTCATAGCGTTCAAAAATAGAAAATCCTGTCGTACAGGACGCACTTATTTGATGAAATGAAGTGAATTTCTGACAGAAAACAGAAATTGAAGTCCGGACAACCAATTCTACTGTTGACATCATGATCATTGCTTTCTGTCACCAGAGTCCGGAACCATAAGCCCTGATGACCATTTTTGCAGAAAAAAATAATGCCCTCAGACATTCACTCTGCCGAAAGACTTTACGGACTCGATCATTTGCGAACTTTAGCGATTCTATTGGTTTTACTCTATCATTACCGTGCCTTTAAACATCCTGACTGGATCGATACAGTTGGCAAATTCGGATGGACCGGAGTCGATCTGTTCTTTGTCCTGAGCGGATTTTTAATATCCGGGCAGCTATTTAAAGAAATGGAGAAAAGTGGGTGGATCAATTTAAAAGTATTTTTCACCAAACGTTTTTTCAGGATTATCCCGCCCTATTTTTTTACCCTTTTCCTGTATTTTGCTTTTCCATTTTTCAGAGAACGGGAATCACTGTCTTCTTTCTGGAAATTTGTCACTTTCACCCAGAATTACGGACTGGACGTGATCAACCGCGGAACATTTTCGCATGCCTGGTCTTTGTGTATTGAAGAACAGTTTTATCTTTTTCTTCCTTTAATGCTTTTGTTTGCGCTGAAAACCAAGCTGCTGAAATATACCGTCTATTTTGCCGTTATTCTCATCCTTTTTTCCCTGGCTGCAAGATTCATGATCTGGGAAAATACTATTGTTGCTTTGCTCAATACGGAAGGTTTTTGGAAGGAATGGTACAGGGAAATCTATTATCCCACGCATACCCGGCTGGATGGTCTGGCAGTAGGAGTGATTATTGGTTATCTGATGCAGTACTCATCCGGTTTTCAACGATTTGTCCATAACAATGGGAGCAGGCTTTTGATGCTGGGAGCTATTTTGCTGGGAATTTCATTTTGGATCTGTGATGACCAGGTTTCAAAAGAGGCTTCCATCTTTGGATTTACTTTTGTAGCATTAAGTTACGGGCTTATTCTGATGTCAGCGGTTTCCAGGTCTTCTTTTCTTTTTAAATCAAAATCGTATGTTACCGCACAGCTGGCCGGGCTTTCTTACGCCGTTTATCTTTCGCACAAAGGAATAATTCATATGATTCAATATGGACTGGACCAAATGGGAATAGAAACATCGGACACGATTTGCCTTTTAATCTGTTTAGCAGGATGTATTTTTGGAGGTATATTGTACAGGTTTGTGATTGAAAAGCCGTCTTCTAAACTTAAAATCAGCATTTTAAATACGTTAAAAATATAAAGTATTGAATATAAACTGAGCGTTGATGAAAAGCCTGATAGGTGTGAAGATTCACGATCTTTAAAGAGGTTTCCTGGGATATGAGGAGAAGATTTTAACGGGATTGGGGTTTATTCGCAGTCAGAGCATTTCTAATATTTTCGATGTCCTTTTGAAAAACGTCCAGATCTTTTTCCAGTACTGTTTCACCGGTATTTATTTTGGTGATCACCAATTCATCATAGTTTTTTTTCCATAAAGAAGTCAGCGGGCGGTCTTTAAAAGGAAGTTCTTTTTGTCTGATACTAAAGCGGTAATCAGAAAACGGATATAGAATTTTTCCTATTTGTACACCCTCTCTCGAAATGATGCACTAGTTTTTGATGTAGGTGACGATAAGTAATAATGGCATGATAACAAATCCGAATAAGCTGAACAGTCCGATTCTGTACGATGGAGCGTTGTGTAAAATCACTCCCTCAATGAGGTTATAAAGTGACCCGAAAATGATGAACGGAGCAATAACTGAATAAAAGAGAAGGACTTTTTTTGCTAGACCTATTTTTAAATTCATCGGTAATCTTTTTTAATGATTCTTATTTAATTCGCTTTATAACGTTGAACAGACAATAATTGAAATACAAGGCATTGTTAAATCCATGCTACATAACTGTATTATATTGATTCAGAAACAGATAGGAAAAGTAGGATGTATTTTTCACCTTCACAAGACTGTTTTTAAATACACCATTTTGCAGCAAAGAAGAAATATTTTTCTTAATATTGAAGTACAGCAACCTTTTATTGGGGCAGATCATGGGAAGTTATTCCATGTAACGAGTCTTGTCCGGTCGCACTATAGAGCTTATTTTCTTATTTTTTTAAACTAAAGTAATGCAGTATCCACAAAAAATATCTTTAATTCTTGTTTTATTTTCTTCCATTGTATTTTCCCAAACATATAAAACTTCTTCAACATCTTTACCGGGAAAAGAGTTTCCGAAAATAGATTCAGAGAGAAAAGCATTGTTTCAGGTGTATTTCCCGGAGGCAAGATCGGTGATTTTAGAAGGAGGTGACGGAATGCAAAGTATATCATCCACGGCTTCAAAAGATAAGAATGGCTTTTGGAATATTTCAACGTCGCCTCTGGAAACAGGCTTTCATTATTACTGGCTGAATGTGGATGGAAAGAGGACGAATGATCCCAATACCCAGCTGTATTTTGGCTATGGCCAGCCAACCAGCGGAATTGAAGTTTCTTCGGGTGAAGATTTTTTCTTGCAAAAGAGTGTGAAGCACGGTACCATCGTAAATGACAGTTTGGATTCAAAAATAACACAAGGAAAACGAAATTTTAAAGTCTACCTTCCACCGAATTACGGATCTAAAAAGTTCCCGGTTTTATATCTGTATCACGGAACCGGAGAAGATATTACGGGATGGGAAAAACAGGGATATATCCGGAATATTCTTGATCACCTTTTTGCAGAAAAAAAAGCGAAGGAAATGATCGTGGTAATGGATTATGGAGTGGCATTGAACCCTGAACAGGTAAAAATGCCGGACAATCATTCAAGAACCGTTATTTCTTCCAAAAATCTTGACCGAATTATCGTTCAGGAAATGATCCCTTACATCGATAAAAAATATAAAACGTCGGGTCAAAAAGCCATTGCCGGGCTGTCCCGCGGAAGTTATCAGGCAATGCTGATCGGATTCAGCCATCCGGAACTGTTTTCGGCTATCGGAGTCTTCAGTCCGGTTATTTATGAAGGGACTAAAACGGAACCTTTTAAAGAGCTTCCTATCGGGAGTTTATTAACATCAAAGAAAAAACCTTTCGTCTTCATCGGAATCGGAGAGAAGGAGAGTACGATGTTTATTGAATTTAATCAAATATTAACCGGCTTTTTAAGCCAAAATCATTATCCGTACGTTTTATATCAATCTCCGGATACTTACCACGAATGGCTTACCTGGAGACGATCTCTGTACCAGTTTGCACAAAAGATTTTTAAGTAAAAATAAAAGGCTGAAACTTCGAAGTTTCGGCCTTTTAATTTGATTTCTTAATCAGACTTCAGATGAATGTTAAATCATAGTACTTACCTCTACTTTGCTTTTTCCACTCTGTTGTTTGCTTACTTTAATCTGAACAGGTATTCTTTCTGTCATTTCCTGTACATGGGAAATGACGCCTACTTTTCGTCCCTGATTATGAAGTCTTTCCAGCGCATCCATGGCAATATTGAGGGTGGTGGGATCCAATGAGCCAAAACCTTCATCAATAAACAGCGATTCCACTTTCATCCTGCTGGACGATAAAGAGGCGAGCCCCAGCGCTAATGCAAGAGAAACCAGAAATGATTCTCCGCCTGAAAGTGAATAGACTGTCCGTACCTCATCACCCATATCAAGATCCACGACCTGAAGTCCCAATGTGGAGGGAATTCGTTCGATTTTATATCTGCTTGTAAGCACTTTCAGATGAATGTTGGCATATCCGAGAAGGGCATCAAGCGTATATTCCTGAGCAATCTGCCGGAATTTCTTACCGTCTGCAGATCCTATAATTTCATTCAGCTTGCTCCAGTTTTCGGTAATGGCTGCCTGTGCTTCAATACTTTTCAGCAAGCCGCCGATTTTATCTTTATTTTCTTTATCCTGTTGCAGCTGAAATCTGAGTTCTCCTTTTTTATGATTTCTTTGTTCTGTTTCTGATTTTGCAGTGGAAATCAAAACATTCAGCTCAGCAGGAGTACGATCAGAGATCGATTTCTCTTTGTGAGTCTCCAGCAATTGTTTCCTTTCGCTGAGGACAGAACCTGCTTTGGTGACTTCTTCTTCGATATCTTGTAATGCAGTACGTTCATTATCAATCCAATCATTATTTAGTGCCAGTATTTCATTGAGTTCAGCAAGGATTAATGTCTGGCTATTTTTTTCATTAAAATGACGAAGCCAGTCCTGGATTTTTTGAACAGCTGCTTTAGATTCTGTTTCCAGCTTGGTTAACAGGCCTAGTAATTCATCTCTTTGAGTATCCGCTCTGGTCATGTTGATGTTCAGTTGCTGCTGTACTTCTTTGAATTGGTCAAACTGTTGCTGTGCCTCATCGATGGCCTTTCTCAACATTGCTTCTGCTTCTTCTGCTGGTTTTCCATCAAAAATGCCATTTCGTTGCCGCTGAATATCGAGGTAGTTTTTGTTCAGGCTTTGATACGCTTCGTTCTTTCTGGTAACTTCTTCTATCAAGCTTTTACCCTGATTTTCCAGTTCTTTTAATGTCGCTTCCAGTGCTCCTTTTGTTCGGATATTTTGTTCCAGTTTCTCCGTATTTTCTTTCCATTTTCTGGCGAATGCATCAATATGTTCTGTAAAAACATCCGGGGTTGCTTTCCAGTTGTCTATCCAGTCAGGAGTAATGAAATAGGGAGAAAGTGTTTTCTCCACTTCGCTGAGGTCAGATGCAGCCTTATCAAGTTCCTTCTTTTTATTGCCTTCCTGTTCCTGAAATAAAGAGATATCACTTTTTAGGTCCTTGATTTGCCCGGTAATCTGGTCAATATTTTCTTTGAGCTCATCGATTTTGCTTTTATCAGCATCCAGTTTTTGTTTTTGGGTAGAATAATTTTGGATCTGGGTCAGCAGATCAGCCTGTTTGTTTTTAAGGGTCTGTAGTTTTTCACGGATCCAGACTTCTTTGTTTTCATCTTCAATGCCATTAGATTCCTGAAGCATCCCCAGCTCTTCCCATGCCTGCTTTTTGCTTACCAAGGCTTCCTGTTGAACCGAAATAGCTTTGGCCTGGCTCTGGATGGTTTCCTGAAGCAGGGTACAGGCCTGTTCCAGCGCAGTATGCTGGCGATAATTGGTAAGATAGGTATTTTCTCTTTCCTGATATGCCTTTTCAAGCTGTGCCAATACATTTTCCAGTTGTGGGTTTTGTTCCTGGTAAGGATGGTGGGTACTGCCACAGACGGGACAGGGCTCATGATCGGTTAGACCTGCTCTCAGAGTTTCTACATTTTCTGCTGATGCCAGTCGCGCATGCTGTAACAGCTGTTCAGAAGTTTCTTTCTGTACTTTTTCGATCGTTAATTGTTGGGTCAGTTTCTGTAACGTTTCCTGCCTGGCCAGGTAATCAGCCTGTTCTTTTAATTGTTTATTCTTCAATACCTCAAGTTCCGTATGAGAATGATAGAAGAGCTGCCAGCTGGCCTGTGCTTTGATGGCGGTCTCAACCGCATGGTCTACCTCAGCCTTATCGGTGGTAAGTTTTTCAATCGGAACCAGCAGAAGTTCTTTGGCCTGCAGGTCATAGGATTTCTTTAGATTTTCCCATTCAGGAGTATGTTGACTCAGGTTAGTTTCTAATTTTAATTTCTGAGCTTCGTTGGTCTTAAGGGTATTCCTTACTTGCTCCAGTCCGCTGGCCGAGACCTGCTGGGTTTCCAGAAGTTTCCGGGCGTCCTGTAGTTTAGAAAGAATAAGATCTCTGTTTTCGGCAATGGGTCTGCGTTCAGCATGATCTGTTTTCCAGTTTTCTGTTGTTTTGATCTGAGCGGAAAGTTCGGAGCATTCCGCTTGCTTTTCTTCCAGTAGTTTCTGATGTCCTTTGTTATTTTCTGAAGCACTTTCTACCTCATCTTTAGCTTTGGTTAATTGCTCTTTTTTCTCAGAAAGTAGGGTGTCCAGTTTTCTGGCCTGCTCCAGCATGGGTAAAGCATCACTGAGGTTTTTGTTTTTCTCTGCAAGCTCATTTCCTGATTTCACAAGCTGAGTTTCGAGTTTTTCCTTTTGGGTTTGAAGCGTTACGATGGTTTCTTTTAAAACAACCAGAGTTTCGGATTTCTCCTTATGCTGTTGTTGGGCATGATTTAGCGCATCTGCCCAGCTTCTTGTTTGCTGTGCCTGTTCTGCTACGTGTAATTTTTGTTTGCGTGGCCACGCATTTGTTTTGATTTCACTGGCCTGCTGTAACGCGGTATTTGCCTGGTCATACTGAGTTTGTAGTACGGTAAGCTGATCGTGCCATCCAATTTCCCGGGTCAGATCTTCTATTTGTTTCTCTGAAATCTTAATGATCGCCTCTAAACTACTTTGTTCTTCCTGCAGCGCTTTTAATTCATCTTCCGTTAAGGTAACAATTCCTTCTTTTTTGAAATTGAGATCACGGAGCTGCTGTTCCTGGGATTTATAATTTTCATAAATCTTTTTAGAAATTTCCGAGTAAATATGAGTTCCGGTAAGTTTTTCCAGCAATGATGATTTTTCATCCTTATTGGCTTTCATAAATGCGGTGAAATCCCCTTGTGCCAGCAGTACAGATCGGGTGAACTGTTCAAAATTCAAACCGATCAGGCGCTCGATTTCTTTTAACGTTTCAGCTTTTTTACCCGGAATATCTGCGTTGGCAGTGATATTCTTTAAGGTAATGGAATCAGACTGCATGCTGCCTTCAGCTTTGTTTCTGGCGCGCCTTACAGTCCAGGTGGCGCGGTAGTTTTGCCCGTCTGTGCCTGTGAAATCCACTTCGGCAAATCCGTCAGCAGTTCCGTCCCGTAAAATACTGCGGACATCTCCCTGACTGAGCGTGCTTCCCTGTACATCATAGATTTCTATACCTGTTTCTTTCGCCTGCAGATATCTGGGTGTTTTACCGTATAGGGCAAGGCACAGCGCATCCAGCAATGTAGATTTGCCGGCTCCGGTGGCTCCGGTAATGGCAAAAATGCCTGCTGAACGAAGAGGTTCCGTGGTAAAGTCAATTTCAGTATTTCCTTCCAGGGAAGCCAGGTTTCTTATGCGTATAGCGAGTATCTTCATGTTATTCTGCAGTTTGGTTTACTTCTTCTGCGGCTTGCTTAAAAAGCTGCAGCAAAGACTCGGGAACTTCTGTATGGTATCGGGATTGATAGACCTTTCCAAATACATCCAAAGGTTGTAGTTCACTCAGTTTTTCCTGGGTAATGAATTCTGGCGTTTCTTTCGTTGAAACATTTTGCTGAGACTTAACTGTAGTAAGTCTTACTTTCTTTCCTGCTAGTAAAGTTTCTACTTTGTGTCTCAAAGCTGGTTCAGGTTCTTCAATAAGTACCAGGACTTCAAGATAAGGTACTTTTTCCCTGATCTCATTATCCATATCCGGTAATTGCTCTAATATTTTAACCACCTCATGCCATGGTTGAGCGGTCTTTGGGATTCTCTGAAGCGGTACGAAAACAGGAATCTCTACCGATTTCAGATTGCTGATTTCTTCATCGAGTTCAAAAACAATCACCTGATGTTTGTAATTAAGTTCGGAAAAAGACATCGGGAGCGGGCTTCCGGAATAGCGGATGTGTTCTTTTCCTCCTATTTTTTGTGCTTTATGAATATGTCCAAGCGCTACATATTTAAGGTCCTGAGGAAAAGCTGTTGCCGGAAGACATTCTACGCCTCCCATAATAGGTCTTTCTGAGTTATTCATGTCACCGGGTTCTGCATGATGGGTATGAAGGTGCCCCATCGCGATGAGCGTTTGTCCTTCCTGTTTTTTCCGGGTAGCATATTCAAATGCTTCCTTGTATAATGCCGCTACGCCTTCTGTGTAAGGATTTTCGCTGCCCGGTATCGAAGGGTAGTCGCCCATTCGTAGAAAAGGAACAGCAAGGCACCAGATTTTGATATTTCCCGAGGCATCCTTTATCGGGATAAGTAGTTTTTCATAGTCTATATTTCCTTCCGCGTCTTTTTCAACCCATCCGACAATATGCACATTGGAGGATTCCAGCAAAGGCTTAGGGGCTTCTAAACGGGATGCCGAATCGTGATTGCCGGCAGTGATGATGATCTGTAAATTTTTATTTCCTCTGGTCGCTTTGTTCAGAAACGTATAAAACATTTTTATGGAGGCAGCAGAGGGATTGGAAATATCAAAAACATCCCCGCTGATCAGCAGAACATCAATATTTTCATGATCTAAAGTCTGAACCAGCCAGTCCAGGAACTGCTGATGTTCATAAGTCCGGTCGTATTCGTGAAATAGCTGGCCTATATGCCAGTCTGCGGTATGGAGAACTTTCATAACAGATGAAAATAATTTGGGATGCGTTTAATGACAGGCTTTATTATGATCAAAAGATGTAATCCTAAAGATCATCCGATGTCATATTATTCCTGTGTCAAAAATATTAATATTAAAATGAAAAAATTTATGGAAAACCATATTTCTGGTCTGTTTTATTGGGATCGCTGAAAGTTTTTGTTTTCTTCTGATCAATACTGCTAAAAATAGGGGATGAGGTTTGAGCCGGGAAAGATTATTTTAACCATCCTTGACAAGGTTTTAAACCTTGCCAAGGATTCTAGGGAAAGCCAGTTTCTAATTTTTTTCCTAGTTGCATACGATCAGTTTTTTAACCCGACTCAGCTTTAACCCGATAATTTTATAGATTTCCAGATTAAGGACGCACTAATCCATATTCCATTGCTAATTTTATTGCGGTGCTTAAGTTGGAGGTTTTGAATTTGACGATCAGGTTTTTGCGGTGACTTTCTACTGTATGAGGGCTTATGCATAACTTATCCGCTATTTGAATCGTGGTAAGACCCAAAGAGGCTTCCATTAAAATTTCCTTTTCCCTGCGGGTTAATTTGGGTACTGCATTGAGTCCGGAATTCGTTTTCATCTCTACAATCTTTTTTGTTTGAGGGCATAAAAATCTCTCTCCCCTAAGTATTGTCTGTATTCCTGAAATTATTTCTGTCACCAGAGCATTCTTCTGGATATAGCCCATAGCGCCTTCTTCTAAAGTACTATTGATGACTGCAAATTCATTGTGCACACTCAGCATGATGATTTGAGTGTCAGGGTATTTTTTTAGTATCGGTTTAATCAGGTCGATACTATTGCCATCGGAAAGATTAATATCCAGCAGCAACACTTCTAAAATCTGGCTTTCTAGTCCTGTAAAAAGTTCACGTGCAGAAGAATAGCAGCCTACTACTGCAAAATTCTCCTGTTGGGAGAGAATGTTTTTTAAGCCTTCCAACAATAATGGGTGGTCATCGGTTATAGCGATTTTAATCATAATCTGTTGATTTGGGAAATTTGATTTCAATATTGGTTCCTATATTGATCTGAGATTCTACTTGCATGATACCTTTCAGGAATTCGACGCGTGAACGGATGTTGTGAAATCCTGCAGAGTGGGAGTGATTTAAAGTGTTGATGTCAAACCCTTTTCCATCATCCTCCACGATAATGACATAATCGGATTCATTTTCGATAAACTGAATAATGATCTGATGAGCTGTGGCGTGCTTTACAGCATTGTTCACCAGTTCCTGAATGATCCTGTATACAAGCAGTTGGCTTTCTGGTGGTAACTGATTGGTATAATATAAAAACTGAACATCAACATCCAGGTTTGGAGTCGTCATTCGGGACACATATTCCGTCAATGTTTCCTGAAGTCCATATTTTAGCAGCAGATCCGGCATTAGATTATGCGCAACATGTCGAAGTTCGTCAACCGCTATATCGATCTGTTCCATTGATCGGTCTATTTGCAGCTGATGATGATCATTAGATTGATTCTTTAATAAAAATAAATTCATTTTTGTTCCGGAAAGTAAACTTCCAAGGCCATCGTGCAGATCCCGGGCTATTCTTCCCCGCTCCTGTTCCTGGCCTTCCAGCATCACCGTAAGGTTGGATATTTTAGAGTCCTGTCTGACTTTTTCCATTTCAAGAAGGTGTAATTTCTCTTTTTGCTTTATGCCTTTTGCTCTCTGAAAATAGGCATAAAGCAACAGGATCAGCAGTAAAGAGACAGAGGCAGTCAACCCGATATAAAATTTGTTTATTTTCTCCTTATAGTCAACTCTGGCTTTATAAAGTTCTACTTCTCGTTTTCTGTTAAAGGATTCCAGTTGTGATAAACGAAGTTCCTGGGCTTTTTTGCTGCTTTCTATTTCAGTCAGTTCTAATTTTCTGAACTGATTCTCTTTCGTTAATTCAAGATTCTCCAGTTTCTGAGTTTGTTGCAGGCTGTGCCAGCTCATTTCCTTCAGCCGCTGTTCCTGTTTTTCTGATGCTAACTGTAACCGGAGCAGTTGCTGCTTTTGCTTTTCCCTTTCATATTGGATCTCCAGTTTTTTGCCCAGAGCAGCACTTTTCTGATCGTAAATTTGTTTGAAGGTTTCCACATAAGCTTTCTGGTAGAATAGAGCCTCTTTAAAATTATTTTCATTTTGAAACAGCTGCGAGAGATTTTCGAAAATTGAAAGCTTGATATTAGGGTCAGGCACTTTGTCATATTCTGCTTCTGCCAATGCGGTCATAAGATATTGTTTCGCTTGTTCCGGATGATGATTCTTTAAAGCGATTTCCGCCAAAAGACCATTCGCAGAGGCTGCGTGATCATGATTTCCGGTTGCGATGCCTTGCGTTTTGGCTAAATTGGCATAATACAGCACCTTATCCTGATAGGAGTCAGGGAAATAATTTAAATATAAATTGGCCAGATTGATGGCTACAAAAGAGAGGTTAGAAGGAATAGGCATATCTGCCTTATGGGCTTTATAGGTCTCCACCGCTCTAATATAGTATGATTCCGCCTGGTGAATGAAAGCTTTGTTGCGGGTAGATTCATAGCGCTTTTCATACAGATATCCCATGGCCATATAAGAATCAAACAAACTCATGGGATCATTCTGCTGCAGGGCAATTTCTAATGATAGCTTACTGTATTTCTCCTGCAGTTCATAGTCATTCCAGTCTGCATAGACACTGTTGAGCTCCCGGTAAACAGATGCTTTTCTACTATTTAAACTTTCAGAATGGGGAGCTTTCTCATAAAAGGAAAGGGCTTTTAAAAAATACCGAACCGCTTCAGCTTCTTTGTTATTACGTTCATGGAGCCAGCCAATTCCGTAAGCTACATATCCTTTTGTTTCCGGGTCTTTTGTTTTTGCTTCATAGAATTGGGCAAGTCTGGAAGCGTTTTCATAAGCTTTCACATCATCCAGCAATCTGTAGTTGATGGCCGTAATAATATATAGGTACGCAGCATATTTTCCGTCTTTTATCTTTCTGGCGTAGGCAATGTTTTCATTTAAAATGCCAAAAGCTTTATCCTGCTGTTTATTGAAAAAAAGGGCTTGTGCATATTTTCCGGTCATTAACATCCGTTGCGTACTTCCCGGGCGATATTTTTTGTACTGCTGTTCCAGACTATGGTGAAGTTCTTGAGCCGAGGCAGCCTGACCAGCTAACACAAAACATAGAATGGTTATATATAAGCGTAAAAAAGAAAAAAAATTGATCAGCATTTTTTAGATTGTCAACCCGG
Source organism: Chryseobacterium carnipullorum (assembly GCF_900142785.1). GTDB lineage: Bacteria > Bacteroidota > Bacteroidia > Flavobacteriales > Weeksellaceae > Chryseobacterium > Chryseobacterium carnipullorum. The sequence continues at coordinate 26,226 of NZ_FRCD01000022.1, forward strand.
CAAAGTTATTACTTTGCGATTTCTCAGTGGTTATGTTTCCTATTCAATTTATAGAATATTACCACGGATAACAACAAAGAAGAGCCACTTTATAGGTATGGTCAAAACTCGGTATTTTTATAAGAATTTTCAATCCCTGTTTTCGGCTAATTTTGATGATGAAATTAAATTTTCGTTCTTTATAAGTTTTGTTTTCAATGGGATAATCAAACAAACTGGCTGAAAACAGGGATGTTTTGCAATGGCATTTTTTTAACAAATTTGCTCTTTGTATTTTAGAAACAAAAAGTAGGACCACTGATACAGCCGCTGAATTAAAAAAATATAATCAAAAATGATGAGGTGAACGGGAATTTTACGCATTTCATCAATAGGTAATCAACAAAAAAACTAAATAATGAAGAAAACAATATTGACTTTTCTATCCTTGATCGTGATCATTTCATGTAAGGATAAATCGCAGGAAACAAAAAATAAAGGAGTACAGCATAGGAACGAAGTTCAGTCCGATAAAAAATCTGCTGATCCCAAACCTGATCTGGTTGAAGAAAAAAATGAAACTTTAGAAATCCTTCTCCCTAAAGAATACCGGGACTTTGGAAAAGAAAATGATGTGAACGGACTCACAAATAAATGGCTGGATTTATATCAAAAAAACGGAAAGTATTACGTGGGTAAAGCGAACTATACTATTAGCAGAGGTTATTCTGAATGTTCAGGAGATTCTACCAGAATCATCAATTCTAAAAATAAGAGTCTTTTACTAATAGGCAACTCACGACTCGCACAAGGTGAAATAGAAACGGTGAAATTGGTGAAAAATAAAATCTGGCCAAAGGAAAAACTGAAATTCCGTTTTGGAAATAAAGAGTACACTTTGCGTGCAGAAGGAAAAGTGCTGTCATCCGAAAAAGTACATACTGATAACGGAGAAGAACTTTACCAGAATGTAAAAGATTATAAGCTCTACCTGTCTGCAAATAATTCTTCCGAAACCTTATTTTTAGAGGAAGAGTCCTTTAATGATACTTTTGTAGAGTTACTTTTCATAGGAGATATTGACAGGGATGGAAAACCGGACTTTATCTTTGGTGCGAACAGAGATTATGAAGAGGAGCGGGTGATTTTATATCTTTCTTCCCAGGCAAAAAAGGGAAAACTGATTAAAAAAGCAGCAGAAATAGCGATTCAATTTGATTGTTAAAACAATTATTACAAGTTCACCAACATTATTTTCTCATTAAGAAAGGTTATACTAAGGCATTCATTTACCTTTTGTCATTTTATGTCGGGTCTTCGCGATGGTACAAATTAGCTGAAAACAGGGATTTTCTATCTTCGTCATTTTGCAGACCTTTGTTTCAATTATTTCAGGACACAAAAAAAACACAATGATGAAATTTTTCCTTTTGTTGGAAAAATAGATATCAAACGATGACAGAAGCTAATTTTTATGGCTTTTGCCTACGTCTTAAACCTTTAAAAACATGAAAAAATTATTGATGTCAGCGGTTTTTGCCCTGGTCATAAACATCCACGCAGGAGCACAGCAAAAAATTTATTTTGATGAAAACTGGCAGAAAACCACTCAGGACAAAATGGAATTCTACCGGGAAACTGAGAACAAAGGAAAACTTACGTTAATCAGAGATTTTTATAAAAACGGAACTCCTCAGATGGAAGGTCTTGTTTCGGATGCTACGCCGGGCAGCGAAGTGTATGAAGGTAAAATTACCTGGTATACTCCTGAAGGTAAAGTGATGAGCACGGGAACTTTCTCAGGAGGTAAGCAAGTGGGAGCAGCTAAGTCTTTTGATGCGCAGGGAAGGATTTTAGAGGATTTAATGTATAAAGAAGACGGTACCTTTACAGGGAAAATATACACCTATAAAAATCCGGAAGAAATGTCCTATCTTAATATTGTGACGACGTATGATTCCCCCGATAGTTTTCAATCAGTAGGTTATGATGAAGATCCTAAAGGAATACGCTATGAAATCATCAGTGACGGCAAAGAGAAGTATGAAACCAGATTTTATGGTGATAAAGGAAAATATATTGGCACCAACCATTACGGAGATTCCGGCAATAATGTGATGGTCGGTTATTATCAGGATCCGATGAAAGTCTCCAAAATCGAAAAGCAGGATAAAGACGGAAAGGTGACAGAAACCGTTATCTACTCCAAAAAAGGAGAAATTCTGCAGGAAGAAAAGAAAAACAAAAAAGGAGGGTATCAAAAAACCTATGACGAAACGGGTAAACAGATCGGTCATCTTACCTACCTTTATGATAAAGAAACCAATGAGTACAAGCCGCAGGACGGCGAAGATTATCAGTTCAATTATAATTTTATCAGTTTCACTGCTATTACAGTGTATAAAAACGGGGTAGCGGTCCTGAATAAATATTTTGATGAAGACGGAAAATTATCCTCCGAGCAGGTATCAGAAGATGAGATGACCCAGGAAATCAGATATTATTATCCGGACGGAAAATTAAAAGGAGCAGTGACTTACAAAGATGATATGCCCTATGATGGGACTTTGTACGAAGGACTTTCTGAACAGCAGTATAAAAACGGAATACTGGTGCATTCAAAATTTTTCACATCAGATGAAAAATTAAAAGCGGAAACAAAGATCAATGCAGATCAAACCCTATACAACTCTACTGTTTATGATGAAAACGGAGCTATTGCTTACACCTACAGCCACCCGGTAGAGCAGGGGGAGGGTTTTACCGCGCAGATTGTACAGTATGCCAAAGGAAAAGCGGCCAGTAAAGCGGTGGTAAAAGACGGGGTACTTGAAAGCGGAAAACTTAAATACAAATCTGAAGCCGGTGTAAAGGAGCTGGAGCGCAACGGAAAGTGGATTATCATAAAGATTTATAATCGTGACGGAAAACTGATTCAGGATTCCAAGGTTCTTGCAGAAACACAGGAGCCCGATACTTACAATGCATCAAATACGCTGATCACGGAGTCTGATCTTCAGTATGAATTTTATGAATATTTATAAACTATTGTGCTGATAACAACCGTTGAAACATCGGCATTCCAAAGAAGGTAATACGGATGTGAAACTACTTTGAAACCCCGTCACCATGATCAATACCAGATTTTTAATTCTATCTTTTTTAGCTGCATTGCCGATATTAAGCTGTCAGAATGAAAAAAAGGACCCACCCATAAACCAAATAACCCGAAAACCATCCTATCATAAAAAGGCCAGCCAACCGCAGGAAAGTCATTTACCAAATCCAAATTTAAATACCAAGGACATCATCGTTTTATCACAAAAACACAGTCCCAATTCAATTTCCTGCGATTTGGATGGAGATCATTTACTGGACACCGTGAACATTGTTCAAAACACAGAAAATAAAAAATACGGTTTGGAAATTATTTTCGGGAATAAAAAAGTGGACTATATCGGCATGGGCAAAGATATTTTGGGGCAGGGATTTGATGATCTGGATTGGGTCGGAGTTTTTGAAAAAGCCCCAAAAGGCGAACTCTACTGGAATAACGTCAATGACGATGGAGACATCATGAGCGATGAAGACGTAAAGGAATCTGATAAAATAAAACTGCCCCACGACGGTATTTTTATTCATCAGGAAGAAGCTTGTGGCGGTGGCGTTATCTATTGGAGGGACGGAAAATTTGACTGGATACAGCAGGAGTAGAGTCAATCCTGTTCTATGCCACTCGTTCCCTGTATTTTTAGCAGCTAGTCATCAAAAAAGGGATCATCTTAAAAACCAAATACCACTTGAAGATCAATTATTCCATTCTGCTGTATCTTTTATGCATTCCATTAGGATATAATTTTTCTCTGTCGGCTGATGGCAATTTTTCCGCTTCACGGACAGTATGTTTCATGATCGCCCTATTAATGACCCTTTATGGAGGATTTCTTAATGCGAAACATCAAATGAAATACCGGTCTGTTCTTTGGATATTCTTCGTCAATCTACTGTTAATATTGGGGTATATTATTTCAAATGGAGGCACTGGAAATAGTTCTTTATTCGGTGGCGACGATTGGACATTAGGATTTTTCCTGATAGAGTATTGGCTTAATATGCACTGGACTTATTTAAGTTTTATCAATCTTCCGTGGTTCAGCAGTGATTTTACCTTCTTATTGATTTTGATGTGCAGTTCTTTTCTGTTTCCGTCGATTGGTTTTCTGATCGGGAAATTCTGGTGCAAAAGATGAAATAAACGAACTGAGTATCCCATTAAAAAAAGAGATTCATAAAATTTTTAAGAATAAAATATTTTCTGAAATGACTGGAAAAGTTTAAAAAATTAGCGCAGAAGAGACCAGATTCCAACAGCAATTCCGGCATAAACCGTTACCGTAATAATATCAGCGATTGGTTGTGAAAAGCGTTTTTCCCCAATTTTCTCGGCATTGATCTGGTTCTTGTGGAATTTCAGGATTTTTTTAGGCTGATGAACGGGATGAACCACCAGACTGTCGCTTTCCCACTTGTCCACGATTACTTTATAGGTTTTGCCGTCAACATTAATCTTAACATTTTTATTAGGGGCAAGTCTCTCCTGAATATTAATAGGGGCGGGCGCTTGTTGTGCGTTCGGATTTAGAGATTCAGCTGTTTTCATTTGCGCTGAACTCATATTGGTAGGAGCTCCTCCTTTTTTTAACTCTTCATTATTAGCGGTCGCCGGATCTGCTTGCTTTTTTACCTGATACGTATAGCAACTGCTAAGACAAAATAATATAATGATGAAATAAAGATTCTTTTGCATGAGCCAAATTTAAGAATTAAACGGAATATTTAAGAATTTCTTGTAAAAGATCCTGTTTTAAACAAAATATCCGCTGCACAAAGTCTTCCGGCTTTGAGTCAGCAAAATAAAAAAAATCCTTTTAAAAAGCGGTTCCAAAGTCAGGAAACTTCGGAGAGGTGATATAATCCATTAAGCTTCAGTATTATCCATCATCATGGTATATTTATCAATTCCCTCACTAAATCCATCCGGTACAATCTCTATCGTTCTGAAACCGTTCTTTTTGTAAAACTCGGCCGTGTGCTGTGAGGTTTCAATTTTGTAAGGGATGGCAGGATAGGTTTTTTTTAGCAGATCAATCCGGTATTGGGTAAAGGCTTTTCCTATTCCTTTTCCATGATAATCGGCGCGAACCATTCCCCAGGATAATCCTGCTACATTATTTTTAGGATCTAGAAAAAAGCCACCACATCCTACGATCTGTTCATCCGTTTTTACCACGAAGTAGTTCTCTTCCGTATCATCGTCCAGAAAGCTTTCATAGAGCGGCAATTCTTCGATAGCAAAAAATTTAGGCAGATTGCTCCTGAAGATTTTGATACAATCTTCTCTGAAAATTTTGGTGTAATTGATGATTTTCATAAATATGAGTTGAGTAGTACCAAGATACAGTAAATTTTAATGATGACGGTTTCCATGTATTAGGATAGAAACAGGAATATTAAAATGGCTCTTAGATTTCTTCGGACTGGATTTTTGAAACATCAATTCCCAACGTTGTCAATCCTTTTATGCCGTCTTCAGTAATGTAAAAATGTTTGGCTTCGGGGTTTTCCTTTGCAATCCATCCCTTATGAATAAATTCTTCAAGGAGAAGCGTTCCCAGTTTTCCGCCAATATGGTTGTAGCAGGTTTTGGCTGGTTTTTTAGCTGTGTTTTGTTTCATGGTGATCTGGTTTTATGGTTTGGATTTTTGGAGCAGCAAGTTCAATTTTCTGGTCTGCCTGAAAGTTCTGCATCCCGGTTTTAAGTCATTACTAACACAAAGTTCGCCAATATTTCTGAAAAAAAGACTGTCCAGGTGACAGTCTCTGATCAAGATTTTGAGATAAATAAGATAAGCCTTTACACGCAGATTTCATTGACAGAAAGGCAGTAATAAGGCTGACGCGGAATACAGCATTTCCGATATCCCGGTAAACAGTTTTGAGTACACACTTCGATTCCACCATTAATGGAAACAAGTTTTTCTCTGGAAAGTTTTTTCAGATTTTTCATGGTATTAATTTTTTTGTGATTATGTTGTAAAAAGTTACTATTAAATTTGATATGATGGGAGAGTTTGCTGAAATAATTTTATTGGGAATTAAAATTTTTGTTGAGCGTTGAGTTAGTGAAATAAAATAATTCCTTTACACATAGTCTAAAATCGGAAAAATAGAAAGATAGGATTCTTAAAAAACACGGAGACTATTTGAATGAGAAAAAGTAAGCCTTATTTCTTAGAGGAAAATAAAAAGTTTGTAAAGTGGCTATCCATAGCATCTAGCTGAAAAATGTGGATAAAAAAGTAATAAAAAAGTAACAAAAAAGTAATTTGTATTACGGAAAATAGTAATTTTGACAAACAAAACCACCTCTCTTGAGAGGTGGGAATTGAAAAGAAATTACCAGAAGATTTCAAGAAGCTCCTTAACAAGCTTTGTTATTTGAACTGCTGGTTTTAAAATCTTAACAATTTTTTTTAAAGACTGTGTCATAGAATTTAAATTAATTGTTAATAATCAGAGGCTTAAGGTTGTAATGTAGTCTTGCAGGACTGCAATAATCTTAAGCCTTTCTGCTACAGACAAAGTTCGAGAAAAAGAACTGATTTTGGAAGGGGTAAATACTAATTGCCTGAATATTAGATCTAAAACTTTTCCACATTCACTTAAAACAGCCTTTAACACTATGCTTTGACCGAAAAAGCAGAATGTTTCCATAAAACAGGTTGTATTAAATTAAACGGAATTAATTACATCCTTAATTTACAGTGCTTTTCGTATTAAACAAAAATCCCCGACCGTAGCCGAGGATGAAACTAATAACCAAGAGTTACATTTTTTATTGAGTAAATAATCTTTTGTATATTCGAAAAAAACTAAAGTTTAATTTCACATGAAAGAAAATAATGATGGGAATATCCCTTTCTATATAGGCTTAGCCGTATTTTTCATATTCGCAGTACTTGGAATCACATACATGGTGCAAAATTCGAATAGCTATGATGAAAGGGGAACATTTGGCGATATGTTTGGATTTGCGAATGCAGCATTTACGGGTTTATCAGTTGTAGGTCTAATAGCAACTATATTACTGCAAAGGAATGATATTAATATTCAACGCAAAGAACTTCAAAAGCAAGCGGAATTAATTCAATCACAGAATTTTGAAAACACTTTTTTCCAAATGATGAATTTGTTTTACAAAGTAATAGAGCAAATATTTTATTCTGATGGTACAAATAAATTTTCAGGGAAAACAGCATTGAGTAATATCCATTATGCGTTGCTTAAATCTGCGCAAAAGTATAATTCTGAAAAACAAGAATTAGGATACGTGGATTATAGCGTTTCTTACTTTGCATTTACAGGTGACGAAATTAGAAGTCTGATAAGAGATCATTTTGATTTGCACAAAAACCAACTTTCTCACTATTACCGTACATTGTTTAGTATAATTAGTTTAATAGATTCAAGTCCTATTGTAAATAAAAATATTTATATAAATATTTTAACATCTCAACTATCAAGAACTGAATTAATGTTGCTGTTGTATTACGGTATTTATTCCGATAATGAAAGTCATTTAAATTTCATCGAAAAGTATTCACTTCTAAAAGACTTAGATAGGTCTAAATTAGTGTACCCAAGCATGACTGGAGCGTATACTAACCAAGGATGGTAAAAAATAAAGCCAAAATGACTTCAAAAGAATACACCGAATACGACCGCCTCACCCACGAAATGGAGCTACACTTTATAGCTCTCACTCCTCAATTTATGGAATACTGTGAGAATGTTATTTTCGGGGATGAAATCGAGGATCTCAGGTACTATTGTTTTCACTTCTACAATGTGATCTGGAATACAAAGCTGAGAATTTTGTGTACTGGCGAAATCAGATATTGCAGGATCCGGATTTAGCTCATAATGGAAGTTTTAGGAAGTATTTAATTTAAACAAAATAATAAATAAATTACATGACAACACAAGAAGCAAAAGACCTAATTTCAAAATGGATACAATTTAGAATGAATGATATTCATGATAGAGAGATTGATCTTAATGGAAGTTATGAGTTTTATATTGAAGGCGATGATCTTAAAGTAAGAGTATTTGACGACTCAAATTTACCTGAAGGACATCTTTCAATGCTCCATACATTAAAAAGAAGAATAAATGAAGAAAAAGTGTCTTACGAAAAGATGGATAATGAATTGAATGGAACTGTATAATAAAAAACATATATTTTAATAGAAAGCCCCTTAATTGGGGCCTTATAATGATTTTATTTCATAACGAACATTTTGGGGTAATGGCTTTGAAAGGCTTTTATCAACTACTTTTTCTCTCATCATTGACTTTTTATTAAAATGTCGAGAAATATTCTGAGATAACTCTGTAAAATTATCTTTTCCATCTCTTTCGTGATAGAAAATCTTAATAGATTTACAATTATTATGTTCGAATAATGTATTTAATAAGGTTCTATCAGATAGACCACATGAATGTCCCATTATGAATATTTGGTAGTCATCACTTTCAATCCAGTTCAGCAGATTTCTGTAGTTCGAATTATTAAAATACATAAATGATTTTATATTTTTCAAGAAGGCATTATCTCCAGTATTTTCCAACATCTTATAATGATCGTCCATTTCATCTCCAAAGCCAAAATTGATAGGGTTTTTTAGGTCGTTAATTTGCCCATGTATAGGTGTGTACATCATTTGACCGTAGCCCCGGCGTCCCATGTTGGACATTATGGAAACATAATTGGAGACATTACTAGTATAGTTGAAATCCACAAACATAGTTTGAAATGCATCATTTTTATATGGATCGATATCTGGATCGAACAACTTGTCGAATTCTATCAGACTATTCCTGTAGTTCGCAGGGAATTCTGAAAATAGATCATTATATGGTTGCTTTTCTAAGTTCTTAAAATGATATTCGAATAAACTTACTATCGATGCACACTTATCATATGTTTTATCAAAAATATAATTCTGTTCAACTTCGTTATCGATGTAAAAATGTAAAAGCTCTTTTATTTGTTCAAAATCTGCATTGAGCTTTTTAACAGTACCTAATTGACGAAACTTGTCATCCTCTTTAACAATTGATTTTAAAGCAGTGTAATATACATTTTCAATATCAACCCAATTTTCAATATTATTTACAGTAATCAACTCGAATAATTTATTACTAAAAGAAAATACAACACGCCAACTATCAAGGTTATGTTCTCGATAGAATACTTTAAATGTTGAATTGTAATTTGTTGATTCTTCAATTCTATAAGAACCTCTTGAAAAATGCCTGGAGACATAATCCTGAAAATCTGAATAATTCTCTAAGCCTCTATCTATTTTAAAACTCTTCGAGTCTAATTCGAAAAGATCAGTAATTAATTTACTGCCAATGTCTTTATTGAGATTTTTCCAAATCCAATTTAAAAAATTATTATATGATGTTGGTAGGCCATGTGCGAGATCAAATCCATTCCCGATAATAACAAGTCTATTCATGTATTAGTTTTATTTTAAAGTTAATTCTTTTCCTTTAAGTGCGAAGAAAAGGTTTTGTAATTGGTGAATGTATCTGATTACTAATTCATCATCGCAGTCTCCAATTTCAGTAACCATACTTTTTAAGGTCTGCAAATTAAAACTTTCGTCAGGATTGATGTATTAGTTTAATGTATTTTTTCATATCAAAATCAAAGAGTTCTTGTATCGTAACGTTGAGTTCTTTGCTGATTATAAGTAGAGTATCATATCGAGGATTCGTATTACCTCTTTCTAATTCTCCTATCGTTTTTTTTGCATGCCCGGTTCTTAAGCCCAGTTCTTCTTGTGAAATAGGCTTATTAGTCTTGGGATTGATAACTTTCTTTCTTAATTCAGAAATTCTATAACCAAGAGCTTTTTTATAGTTATTAAGTTCGAGTTCATTCATGAACTGTAAAATTCTAAGTTTGTAGTTAAATTTTAGGATACTTATATGTATCCTTTTTGTATTTTTTTATTATATTTGTAAAAGAGTTACAATAAAGTATCACGATACCATACAATAGGGTGTACAACCTATTGCGGCCTTAGAGCTTTCACGGGAACACAAATTTCGTATAGAGTCATCATTTATATAAGACTCAGCATAGATCAGTAGGCTGGAAGTTGAAACGATGCTTACACCGTACAAACAATTAAAGAACGTGAAGAGATTAAGATGACTTAAGTTCCCTCAAAGATCGATGAAGCAACTCGCTGAATCAATAGCTTCAGCTATGAACTTAACGATTCTTAAACCCTTAAAAAGTTCTTAATGGTTAAGAAAAATCACATTTATTTTTTCACCTGTTAAAAAAATACACACTCATGAAAAAGAACAGAACAGACTTTGACACCCGGTTTTGGGCAGTTCGCAGAAAGCACTCCGGACTCCAGCTGATGGAGACCTTTTTTCAGATCACTGATCTCGCTACCTCTAAAAAGAGACTCAACAGCATTATGAATTACGCGGTAAAAAGGGATCGCTGGATCAAAGAAGATCCATCCGTGATCTTTCACTTTCGCCAGTCGATGCAGTCGTTTATCCGGGCAGGTTATCTCATCACATTGAAGGAAAACAAATGGGCCGTCAATACTCAGACGGAAGATAGCTCTCCAATTCTTCTGGGTTTGCTTTCGGAGAAAGAATACCAAAATCCTCTGTTGGTCTTTAAAAAAGCTTTCAGAGAATACAGCGTACAGGAATTTGATTATTTTATGTCCGGAATGGTTTATTTCTCACTTGGCGTCTATGACAATCTTCCGGAAAGAAATATCGTGAGCCCATACATTCATCTGACTAAAATGCTGGATGCTGCACACCTCATTCTTGAAAGAAGACGAAAGAAATGCTGCTAAAGAATAGAATTTTTATTAACGCAAAGGTTTACGATCACGATGCATAAAGTAGGAGGCAAAGAAGGAATCAATCTTTGATTGATTCTATGAAGCGGATGGATCAAACGATCGCTTCATCCGCGGTGAAACCGTAACTCTTTGCTTTCCTAAAATCATCAGAATTTTATAAAACCTTTGCGTTAAAAAATCATCATCTTAGATATATTTATATAGTTTATTCCATAACGAATTCCTTGCTTAAAATCTTGATTTTCTTGCGCTTTAACCTATTCATAAAGCTAAAAAACCTTACGCCTTCACGATGTTCCAACCCATCAATCAGCAAACATTTATTAGAATAGAAGTTTTATTAACGCAAAGGTTTATTATCATCCTGCAAAGAATAGGAGGCCAAGAGGAAATCAATCCATGATTGATTTGATGAAGCGATCGTTTTATCCATCTGCTTCATCCGCGGTGAAACCGCAACTCTTTGCTTTCCTAAAAATCATCGGAATCTTATAAAACCTTTGCGTTAAAAAATCATCATTTTAGATATATTTATATAGTTTATTCCATAACGAATTCCTTGCTAAAAATCTTGATTTTCTTGCGCCTTAACCTATTCATGAAGCTAAAAACCTTGCGCCTTCGCGATGTTCCAACCCATCAATCAGTAAACATTTATTAGAATAGAGGTTTCATTAACGCAAAGGTTTACTGTTATTAAAAAAAATTCGTTAAAAAAATGAATATACTTTCCAAATTTCGTTTAAATCCTGTTTTTAGTCTCTGAAAATGAATAGATACCACAAATGAGCAAATAATTATTATTTTTTGATCAACAATTTGATGGATTCACAATAAAAATATACTTTTGCACTCAACAACATAAAATCTAAATCGATGGAAGTGTTGTTTTTACTTAAAAAAACTAAAAACCAAACTAAACTTGAAAACGAATTAAAATTATTAAACATGAACAAAACTACACGCTATCTCTGCTAACTCATCAAAACTAATTGTTCCGACAATTTAAAACAACACTAAGTCCTTAAAAATTTTTGGATTCCAAAGTCGTATTTAATCCATATGGCTTACTCGATTATTTCCTCAAATAAAGGAAACAATACCACGTCATGATAAAAATGACAGGTATTCAGCTATCGGTTCGGGAAAAGAAATGCCTTGCGATGCAGGAGGAAGCTTGCTGTTGTTCCAATGATGAGGCACACCATTTAATCTACAAAATACTTTTAAAATCAATGTTGATTCATTGATTACGGCCTTTGTTTTTGTATGAATTCATCGGATTTGTATTAATCATTTTTAATGGAGCTCAGAAACCATTCAAATGAATTTAAGGATTTTAAAATCAAATACATATTAAATATTAAACTGTTAACTTTTACACTATTATGACAAAAAAACTATTTACGATTGCCTTGACAAGCTTATTCAGCACGACGGCTTTTGCGGCAGACCTCTATGTTAGAAATGGCGGGGCAGGCGGCGCTTATTCTACCGTAAGTGCAGCCATTACAGCTGCTTCAGATGGAGACCGCATCATCATTCAGCCCAAAACCAACGGGACTGCGTATGTGGAAAACCTTACCATCAACAAATCACTGACTTTTGTTTCCGAAACCAGTTACAACAGATATTTTATTCAGGGAACCGTTACGATCAATCCGGCACCGGGAAGAATAGTGAATATCAGTAGTTTGAGTTCCGGGAACTTTACCATCTATAACGTAGTGGCAAGTGGACCAACAACCGGAGGAAGAACGACCATCAATCTGTATAACTGTTATTTGAATAATGTTACCACCAACCAAGCCAACACGACCACCAACGTTTCGGGGTGTACGGTTTCGGGAGGTATTAGTTTTTCTCATGGGAGAATTACGGCTAATAAAGCACAAGGTATTAGCGTCAATTCTACCACGACAGATACCGTTCCTGCAACAACTGATGTAGAAGTCTATGGAAATAAATCCGATTTTGGGTTGACGCACTCCCAATCCAATTATAATTTTAAATTCTACAATAATTTTTGTCGTGGGGTATTTGTGTATGCTATTAAAACAGGTAGCAGCAACGAAATCATTAATAATACCATCTATGATCCTAATGGCGGTGATGTAGCACCATTTTTTATCAACTTAAATAATGGAAACACCGGAAATATTGCCATTATGAATAATGCAGCTTCTTTCGTAGTAGGTCAAACTGATGTTTGTATTAGAAACAATAATAATGCTACTGTAACAGCTTCTTATAATGTATTTACCAATGCGTTTGTAACAGAAGGTGCTATCACCCAGAGTAACAATTCAGGAGCAGTCAATATGAATTTTAACAATACAGATTACACCATCAGTGGAATGAATGTCAATGCCGGAAATCCTGACGTAAGCTACACTGATTTAGACTTAACAAGAAATGACGCAGGTCACTACGGAGGATCTAACAGTTTTGCTAATTATTGGCCGGCAGACAGCGGTGGTAAACCTCAGGTAAGCTATTTGCTAACTCCGAGAACGGTTACCAGTGGTACGTTGAATATCACCGGAACTGGTTTTTCTAAATAATTTTTAATCATACCTAAGATGAATAAATATATCTACAGTATCATCGCTTTGCTTATGCTCATGTTGTGCCCGGCACAGATGTACGTCAGCCAGGCCGAGTATTTTTGGGATACCGATCCGGGAACAGGAAACGGAACTGCCGTTTTAGCTGCGGATGGGAATCTCAACAGTGCTTTTGAACAATTGACCAAAACGGGGATTGCTACACCAGGTAATGGTTTGCATAAACTTAATATCCGTATTAAAGACAATACTGGGGTTTGGGGACCTGTTTTTACGAATATTATTAATGTTCAGCAAAATCAGACCTCTACGCTCATGGCTCTTTCACAAGCCGAGTATTTCTGGGATACCGATCCGGGAGCAGGAAACGGAACAGCAGTTCTGGCTGCAGACGGTAACTTTGACAGGGCTTATGAGCAGCTGGTAAAGACAGGAATTGCCCTGCCATCCATTGGATTGCATACCTTTAATATCCGTGTGAAAGATAACAACGGGACCTGGGGACCTGTTTTTAAAAATGTTATTAAAGTAGAAACGCCAGCTTCCTCAAGTTGTTGGCAGAGTCTTAGTGCAGGAGGTCAGTATTCAATGGGAATAAAAACCGATGGAACACTTTGGGCCTGGGGAGATAATGAATTTGGGCAACTAGGAGACGGAACCACCATTGACAGAGATATCGCTACTCAAATAGGAACAGCAACGGATTGGAAAAGCGTTGATGCTGGAGCTCAGCATACATTCGCCATTAAAACAGATGGAACGATGTGGGGATGGGGACGTAACAATTACGGACAACTAGGAGATGGAACTACAACGGATAAATTTGCACCTGTTCAAATAGGACAGGGAACAGACTGGCAAAGTGTTCAGGGTGAAACTTACGGGACGTTTGCGATAAAAACAGATGGAACACTTTGGGGTTGGGGACATAATTATTATGGACAAGTGGGAGATGGAACCACCATAGAGAGACTTGTTCCAACCCGAGTAGGAACAGCTTCTAATTGGAAAAGTGTTACGCCTGGTATAATACATACTCTTGCGATAAAAACAGATGGAACACTTTGGGGTTGGGGATATAATTTTTATGGACAGCTGGGAGATGGAACCAATGGCAATAAAATTGTTCCCACTCAAATCGGAACAGCTTCTAATTGGAAAAGTGTTGATGCAGGTGCCCACTATTCCGCTGCCATAAAAACAGATGGAACTCTATGGGCGTGGGGAGATAACACCTACGGGCAAGTAGGTGACGGAACCACTACTGTTAAATGGAATCCAACTAAAATAGGAATGGACACCAATTGGCTAAGTGTAGATGCTGCCAATGCTTTTACTATTGCGAATAAAACAGATGGAACACTTTGGTCATGGGGTAACAACTCCAGTGGACAGTTAGCTAATGGTACAAGTGGTGGAGCAAGTATTATATCGCCTACACAGGCCGGCTCCTCTTCAGACAACATACAGATTTTTGCAGGATCTTATCATATTCTTGTAAAAAATACTGACGGCTTCCTAAAAGCTTCTGGACAAGGTGGTTTTGGACAGTTGGGTGACGGTACAGGCACTCAGAAGAATACACTTACTGCTATTGCTTGTCCTTCCAATTGTGCTGCTCCAATGCAGTTTTCAACCATTAACGTTACTTCTTCAACGGCTACTATTAAATGGACGGCATCAACCCCAACGCCAAATGGAGGGTATATGATTCTTTATAGTACCCATCCAATTGTTGGAGGTATTAATACAAGTACGTTTTCTACAGCCGTTAATTTGTCAAAGTTATTACCGGATACCACTTACTATTGGTGGGTAGCGTCTCGTTGTGCAACCAGCCAGGGTAACTGGACATCGGGAGGATCATTTACTACGCTTCCTACAACTGAAACAGGATGTTGGCAAAGTGTGAGCTCGGCAAGTCTTCATTCGGCAGGAATAAAAGCAGACGGAACGCTATGGGCATGGGGAAATAACAATTATGGTCAACTGGGAGTTGCTATTTCAGGTCCACAAAATACCCCGAAACAAATAGGAACGGCAAAAAACTGGACAAGTGTTACTACAGGAGATGATTATACGTTAGCTTTAAAATCTAATGGAACTCTTTGGGCTTGGGGTAAAAATAATTATGGACAATTAGGGGATGGAACGACGACTAACAGAACCAGCCCAACGCAAATAGGAACCGCATCAGACTGGGTACGTATTGCTGCAGGAGAAGATTATACATTGGCCTTAAGATCTAATGGAATACTTTGGGCCTGGGGACATAATGATAAAGGACAATTAGGAGACGGTACGATCATAGATAAAAATATACCGATCCAAATTGGAACAGCAAATAATTGGAAAATTATCGCACCGGGACGGAGACATGCTCTCGCCATAAAAACAGATGGAACACTTTGGGCCTGGGGATATAACTGGCGTGGGCAAATAGGTGATGGAACTACAACCACAAGAACTTCCCCTCTTCAAGTGGGAATTGCTACGAACTGGAAAAATATTGCTGCCGGATATGCTCATTCGCTGGCCATAAAAACAGATGGAACGCTTTGGGGTTGGGGATATAATTCCTTGGGACAATTAGGAGATGGAACCAGAACCGATAGATTTACTCCTGTCAGAATAGGAACAGCAACAAATTGGCTAAGTATTGCTACAGGCAGTGATCATTCTGGAGGATTAAAAACAGATGGAACACTTTGGGCGTGGGGAGATAATTACGTGGGACAGTTAGGAGATGGAACTTTAACGCACAGAATTATTCCTGTACAAACAGGAACAGCTTCTGACAAGCAAAGTATTGCAGCAGGTACCTCTAGTATATTTACTATAAATACCAATGGATTTTTATCCAGCTGTGGCTCTAATTCCAATGGTCAGATAGGGGATGGTTCATTTACTCAAAGGAAAATTTTTGTGCCTGTTGCTTGCCCTGTAAGTGCTGCTTTAGGAGTGGATGACGTTTCAACACAAGCAGATCAGCTGAAAGTGTATCCGAATCCTGTACATGATATCCTGACGGTTTCTTTTGATCAAAAGATTCTTTCGGTTACGGTTTACAATGCGGCAGGACAGTTGGTATTTACTAAAGTGATCAATGATACCAAAGGAACGGTTGATTTTTCTGGATTCGCATCAGGGGTTTATCTTCTTGAAGTAAATGCCGGCAGTAATACTGTGAAAACGGTAAAAATCATTAAAAGATAAATGTTAAAATGTTAAAATTTTAATACAACAGCTAAGGTTTTTTGGGGGTTTTATGTTTTTTTAAAGACAGGAATGAATCCATTAAACTTTAGCGGGCTTGTAATGAAATAGCTCCATAGTATTTTACTTAAAAATTGAGAACAAAATTGAAAATTAAAAAAATATATTAACATAAAATTAAAATGAGAAGAGTATACTTTTTATTGCTAATTTTCCTTTATAGTATTGTCTCTGCGCAATTTACGTACACAGCGTACAATACTTCAAATTCGGGGATAAGCAGCAATAACATCAGTGATATTAAGATTGATAATACCGGTTTGCTGTGGATAGCCACCAACAATGGAATCTCAACATTCAACGGAACTGTCTTTACCAATTACAACACAGGTAATTCTGGGATTGCATCCAATGCTATCAAAGAAATAGAAATTGATGGTTTAGGAAGAAAATGGATGGCGACCCAGAACAATGGGATTGTCTTATTGAACGGAACGACATGGACGAACTACACCACCGCCAATTCCGGACTGCCCAGCAATGCAATTAAAAATATTGCTGTAGACACAGCCAATAATTTATGGGTGATAACCACAGACGGACTTACTAAATTTAATGGAACCACATGGACTACGGATTCTTCATTTCCCAATATCAACTCATTAAAGACTGACAGCAGCAATGGAGTTTGGGTGACCAATAATGGAGCTTTGTATAAATATAATGGGACCAATTTTAATTTCATCGTACAGGATGCCGAAAAAGTAGTGAAAATTGATGATAATATCGTGTATGTTGACACCAATAGCGGCATGCTTACTTACTCTACTACGGGAACTTTACTCAACACGTATTCTATAGGGAGCTCTTGCGTGGGAAATTCTTCAATAAATACCCTTGATGTGGATAGTAACAATGAAGTATGGATTGGCTATGGAGGAAGCGGATTGCAAAACTTTAGTGATTGCGTTACCTATACCTCGGCCAGTGCCGGCCTTCCCAACAACTCTCTCAACGTTGTGAAGACCCAGAACACCAATACGATCTGGATAGGATATACACAGCAGGGACTCGTGAAAGCGGTTCCTCAAAACGCAACAGGCTGCTGGCAAATGATCAGTGCCGGAGAATATTATTCTGCAGGTATCAAAACAGACGGTACCTTATGGGTATGGGGGAGTAATTCTTCCAGCCAGCTTGGAGACGGAGGAGTTATCCGAAGAAATGCTCCGATGCAGGTTGGAACAGCAAGCGACTGGAAAACAGTAAGTACCGGATATGACCATACAGTGGCCATTAAGACCGATGGAACGCTATGGGCCTGGGGAGCAAACCGATATGGACAGTTGGGGAATAACACGACCATCATGAGGACTACTCCTATCAAAATAGGAACAGCAACCAATTGGAAAGCTGTTAGTGCCGGAGATTCCCATACATTAGCCCTTAAAACAGACGGAACGCTCTGGTCCTGGGGCAGGAATTATGACGGACAGCTAGGAGATGGATCCAAGATCGACCGATTTATTCCGTTCAAAGTTGGAAACGGTACCAATTGGGATAAAATATCTGCCGGAGACTATTATTCTGTAGGTATCAAAACAGACGGAACCTTATGGACCTGGGGGAGAAATACCAACGGAGAATTAGGGAATGGAACTAATGTAACTACGATCTATGATGTTTCTCCAAAACAGGTAGGAACTGCTACGAACTGGCTGAAGATATCCGCAGGAGGGAGCCATACATTAGCTCTAAAATCTACCGGAACCCTTTGGGGATGGGGATCCAATGGATCAGGTCAGTTGGGAGACGGAACCACAGTTTCTAAAAAAGTTCCAACCCAAATCGGAACAGGAAGCAATTGGATCCGTATTGCTGCAGCATCAGGACAATCTGTGGGAATAAGAACAGGAGGAACACTCTGGGGCTGGGGTAGCAATTACTCCGGAATGTTTGGAAGCGGGACAGCGAACATTACATCACCTACACAATTGGGCTCCACTACAGACAATATGATGATTTCCAGCGGAGATTCGCATTTTCTTAACCTTACTTTTTCCGGATCTTTAAGAACTGTCGGAGCCAACACCAGTGGCCAGTTGGGTGATGGTACCTTTGTGGAAAAAAACACACTCATATCTATACCTTGTCCTTCAAACTGTGCTGTTCCAACGCAGCTTTCTGCCACTAATATTACTTCGGGGACAGCTACCCTTAACTGGACTGCACCAACACCGGCACCAGCTAACGGATATCTGTATGCATACAGCACCAACCCAATTATTGGAGGTATCTATGAAACATCGACTTCTCCAACAGTCAATTTGAATAATCTGTTGCCTGGGACTACTTACTATTACTGGGTAGCAGCTCATTGCGCAACAAGCCAGACAAGCTGGATTCCGGGTGGTACCTTTACCACACTTTCCGGTGGCACAGGCTGCTGGAACACAGTAGTTTCCGGATATAACTATACTTTCGGAACGAAAACAGACGGAACATTATGGGGATGGGGAATTAATGAAGACGGACAATTAGGAGATGGGACTACAACTAATAGAGCGACTCCAACACCTATAGCCATTTCAGGGGTCTGGAAAATAGCTACCGCAAATAAGCATACCGTGATTATTAAAACAGATGGAACGCTATGGGCCTGGGGTAATAACCAATTCGGACAATTGGGAGACGGAACTACCAACAACAGAACGACTCCGTTGAAAATAGGCTCGGCAAACGACTGGGTAAGTGTTGCCGTTGGAGATTATTTTACGTTAGCCCTAAAAGCCAATGGAACATTATGGGCCTGGGGACATAATTACTATGGTAATTACGGAGACGGAAGTACCTACAGCAGAACTGTACCCACACAGGTAGGAACTGCCGCTGACTGGCGAAGTATTGCTGCCGGAGACGATCATGCTTTAGGAATAAAAACAGACGGAACCTTGTGGGCATGGGGTAAGAATTATGACGGACAGTTAGGAAACGAAAATACAACCAGTAAAACAACGCCTGTAAGAATAACAATGGCGACAAACTGGAAAAGTGTTGATGCTGCCGGAGATCACTCTATGGCTATGAAAACAGATGGAACTATTTGGAGCTGGGGCAGTAATTTATCCGGGCAGCTGGGGAACGGATCCAGAGATTCCAGAACATCGCCGGGTCAGATAGGAACAGCTACCGATTGGAAAAGTTTTGACATGGGGAATTTTAATGGGATAGCCATCAAAACAGACGGAACCCTATGGTCTTGGGGAAGTAGTGAGCTGGGACAAATAGGAGACGGTACGGGCCTCACGGCACTAAGCCCCGTACTTATTGGGACGGCTACCGACAGAAAAACGGCGGCGGCAGGGAGTCATAATTCATTTGTTATCAGTAACAGCGGATTTTTATCAGGGAGCGGCGATAATAGAAAGAGCCAGCTCGGAGATGGGACCCTTATCCAAAGAAGAATTTTTAGTCCTATTGGCTGTGCGTCAGGTGCTGTTTTAAGAACTGATGAGGTTTCAACACAGAAAGATCTGCTGAAAGTATTCCCGAATCCTGTGAATGATATCCTAACGGTTTCTTTTGACGAAAAGATACTTTCCGTTACGGTTTACAATATGGCAGGACAACAGGTACTTACTAAAGATATCAATGATACGAAAGGAACTATTGATGTTTCCTCATTCGTTTCAGGAGTTTATCTGGTGAAAGTAAATGCAGTGAACGGCTTTGCAAAAACTGTAAAAGTGATCAAACGATAAACATGATCAATGATCGTGCGGAAGCAGGATCTATAAAAAATAGCGCCACTTATTTGTAAGTGGCGCTGTTTTTTTAAAACGAATCGTTATTTTTAAAACATCAAAAAAATTAAAATAATAACTCATTAAAATTTTAAAACCATGAAAAAATTAGGAATTATTGGTTTTTTTCTCTTCAGTCTTTCGATAATAAGTGCACAGACCATAGAATCGGGAAACCGAAGCACAACAGGCTACATCAAATCAGACGGAACCATTGAAAACAGCAGCCGTTCCACGGTCGGGTACATCAAGTCAGACGGAACCATCGAGAATAAAAGCCGCTCGACCATCGGTTATATCAAAAGTGACGGAACCATAGAAAACAAAAGCCGTTCTACGGTAGGTTACGTTAAAAAAGACGGGACTATAGAAAACAGCAGCCGTTCAACCATTGGTTACATCAAAGACGATGGAACTGTTGAAAACAGCAGTCGCAGCACGATTGGCTATGCCAGAGGAATTAAAAAAGAGTGGGCAGCGGTCGTGTATTTCTTTTTTAAGTTAGATTAGTCATCGATCAAAGAACTGCCTTAAAACCTCTATTGAAAGATTATAAATACTAAAAGATGAAACTGAATATTTCTTACCATCTTGAAGAAAACCGCTTGACACTGCCTATAGAAATCACTAACGATACCGATAAGGACCAGACCTTTTACTTTTATAATGGCACAGGCGCGTTGGCCAGGAACGGAATAAGACTTTTTAATACAAGGGATGAACAGATAGAGCCTTATGAAAGAGCTTTTATATCTCCCAAATATACTGGTGACAAGGTGAACGCTGATCTATTGGCTCCCAATGAAACAGGACATTTTGAATTACCGGCTAAAATTGTAGAAGAAGACGGGGAACTGCTTTTATCTTTCAAAGGAATCTCATTCAGGATCGTAAGGAATGAAAAGTTTTATCTCACGTTTAATTTTTTAGGGGGAACATCTAATTTGCTGGAAGTCGTGGTTTAAGTTGAATCATTCATAAAGCTGTTTAGGCTATTTTATATATACTTTCAATCGAAGATTTAACGAAATTAAAAGTCACAAAAGCTTTTTTAAACACTTAAGTTATTTTAAGTTTCAAACTTTGCGAATATCAAGTACACCTAAGTTGTAGAAAAATCTTTGATTTTTTTCTCAAGTGAACTTATTGATCAAAGAAGATATTAACCTTTCTCAAGTGTACTCAAGTGTTTTAAAATAACAGGTTGCATGAACTTCATTGGGTTTGAAGAATTGCTGATCTGCAAAAGATTATACAAGTGCCTTGCCAAAAAGAAAAATTGTATTTTTAAAATATTGAAATGAATAATTCCTTTATTGTTCAACCCAATCATAAAAGCTGATAAAATGAATAACGAACTCCATAAACTCCTTTACTACTACAATGAGGAAGGATATGAAGGATACGATTTAAATGAAGTACAACTCCTTGAAAAAAAAGATTCTGACAGGATTGAAAAATTAAAACTGCTTCTTCACCATGAAGACCGGTATATTGCTTATCATGCCATGCTTATTTTACTTGCATGGTCTATACCGGAAGGGTTTGAACTCCTTGATCGGTTCATTACTGAAAAATGGGAAGAAAAAGAGAGCTTTGAACCTCACAGACTCCATGGTGAAGATAATGTCTATGATGTCATCACCAATGCATTGTACATTTCAACGTTCAATGGAAAAACCGAACAGGAATTATATCCTTTTATCAAACAGTTTTTACATCGGTATGGTGACCGGTTCTTTGAATCTAACCTGAAGGATTTTCTCTCAAAGAAAGATTGCGGGCCGCTTTTGAAGGAAATGGAACAGGCCATGCAAAAGACTTTAGAAAATAAACGGTATTACCAGGCCAGTCAGTTATTTCCGGTACTTGTTCATTATGACAAAAACACATGGAGAAAATACCTGGATACTTTTCGGTCTTTGATCAGTCAGGATAACAGAGTTGCGTACAATATACAGGAAGCCGAAAAAACAGCTGATAATCTTCTATAAGACGGTGAACCTCTATTATAAAATGCATGATCATTCAATCTCTAAATGAGCGTATTTAAAATTAACAAAATAACGAATGGAACCCATACAAGAACTAAAACAATCCAACGCAATATTGCAGTCAGCTTTAAACGATATTCGTGAAAAAATAATTGCTGAATTGGTGAATGTCCTCAGTGGAAAAGCTGTTGTGATGCTTCCCAATTTTAGCAAAGAGGATATCGCTGTACATAATTTTGAATACCGTCACGAGTGGTTTACCATGGTATTTTTTGCCTCCAATTCAGCTGGTTTTACCATGACGGAAAAAAACGATTTCTTAAGAAGTGAGTTGAATGATTATTTTTCAAAATCAGAAGAATTACTGGACACGGTGAGTGATCTGGAGGATGACTTTGAGGATGAGGAAGAATGGGAAGAAATGATGGAAGAATACGAGCAGGAAAAGTATGAGATTTTTGACGATTGGTTTACCTCCTGCTGGGAAGAAGCTCAAAAAATTACAGGCAACACGATACCCACTTATTTTTCAATTGAGGAAATGGATTCCGGAGTAGAATTGATGTCTTCAGACAGCGTTGAAATCAACAAGAATCAAATTAATATGAGAAAATATATTCATTAATGATGAGTTTTTCTGAATTATTCCAGCTCAATTGAGCTCCCCAAACAAAGTTTCAATGAATGAGAACAGACCGATGTATACAGATTTAGAAAACCGATTAACCAAGAAATACTATCGTGAAATTGTTGAAAAAGCTTTAGTACAGGCAAAGGAAGAATATGAGCAATTTCCCAATGATCGCATGAATATTTCTTTTTATCATCAGTTACTGGATATAAAAAAAACGGTCATTGATGATCAGGAAGTGTATACGGAAGATGAAGCGTATCAAAAATATCCCATGGCGTTAATGGTTGTAAGGAATTTTCTCGGTGAAGAAGCCAATACGGAGTATGCAAAGATGCTGCAAGATATCGTTTGGGGTATATCACTATATCCTGCTATGATTGAAAACATTGAAATGATCAGGCGGAAATTATTTGACGGTGATGAAGAAAAAGCTCTCAAACATGTTTTTGCAATTGAAAATCAAGCGTTCAAACTGATGGATTTTTATAACAATCCATTGAGAGCATTAAAAAAACAAATAAGGGATCAAAGTTTTGATATCATAATAAAAGAAAGTCAATTCAGTCTCGTTAATAGTTTTGTGGAAAAGTATCTCTCTGAAAATGGATTAGAAATTCATTATGTAAAGAGAAATGAGGCGATCTACCTGTTTTCCTACGGAGAATATCAGCCGGGGAGGTATCTGCTGTTTTTAGAAGGGATCTGTCATTACACGGTGTCATAAAAAACCGGATTGGCTGAAATAAGAAAGTATAGATTCATCCGGGAGAAAAAAAGGGAGGGATCTTAAAAATCAATTGAAACAATGAACGAAAAGAAAGTATCCGAACAAAAAGAATGGGAATATTCTATTTTTGATGAGGGCCGACAGATTACCCTATCAGTTCCCATTCCCAGCCCGGCCCCAGGATTCGATGTTGTGTACACCTTGAACGAATCTGAGAAGGAACACTATGAGCATACAGGAATTAAAGCCCTTGAAGACAGGATAGAAGATATGAAAGTGAACTTTTACAACTATGAAATGAATTCCTGGAGGTAATTTTTTTAATAATGCTAATTACTGTAAAAAACGGGAAACATCAAAAACGTGTCCTTGCTGCGAAGGAAATAATTGAAAAACTACTTGTTTTTCCAGATCCTTATGACACAAAAATAACCCCTGATATTTCAGGGGCTTTGCTTTATTTTATCAGCATAATCATATGCCCGTTGGCGCTATCTCGAATCATTATTTTCTTATCATCTACCATACGCTGAAGAAATGCGTTATGATTGTCGATTGAGATATTCAGAATCCTGTCAGCATATCCAGCTTATTGCCGGTATGTCCGTCGGTTCGGATGTATTTTCTTTTAAGACTTCCGGTATAGTATTCTCGGGTTTCTTCTCTATCCACGAGATAATAGACCATTCTTTGAAGATATCAATTCAATCAATTTAGATTTAAGATTCCTCAGTTTTTGGCTTAAAGTTTCTCCCGACCCCTTGTCTTAGAAAGGTAATTTTCCCCTGTGTTTGCTTGGCTTTTTCAAGAACTTCCATCGCTCTTGTTCGTTCGTTCATTCTGCCTGCATGGGTTATACTCCCTTGATTTTCAATTTTTTTCATGCTACAAGATAGTGAAAATAATTGACAAAAGCAAATAGTCGGCATTCCCCAGCTTCCGTTGGACATAACCTCCTCAAGGGAGTATGGCAAGGGGCTGCACTCCCTTGGACAACGGTCTGAAGGCTGTTCGGAAGTCTCTTTACCCTCTTGCATAACCCGTTCTACCCCCTTGGGTAAGGGGGTGTCGCCCGTTCCTCAAGGGGGTATAGGCCGTTCGGAAGACCCTCCAGGGGGTTGGGGAAGTACCTGCAGACCCTTCGGAAGGGCCTACAGGATTTGTGGTGGGGTTTTGTTGATGTTTGGATGTTTTGAATATTTGATTTATAATGCTAGAAACCACACGAAAGGATTCGTGCGGTAGCAAGGCAATTTTTTTTTCAGATAAAAAAATTTATTTTCCACAACAATATTTGAATTTCTTTTTGCTACCACATGGGCAAGGTTGATTTTTCGGAATTACTTTATTTGTTATGTTAGGTACTTCATATGAATCCTGTTTTAAAGCCACCTGATAAACCTTTTCTATATTAATTGAGTTATCAATCGGAACTTGGTCTTTAGTGTTGTTATCAATACTTCCTAAGATAATACTAACTACAATTCCAAGAATTGTAGCAATTAAAGTCAACTCTCCAACATTCTCTCTCCCAAACTTCCCTAGTATCATTATCCCTCGACTTTCTGAATTTTGTCTTAGAGCCTCCGCATCTGCTTGACTTTTCCCTGACTCACTAAACTTTATAAGTAATTCTTTTAGGTATATTATCTGTGGTTTTCCTAATCGCTTTAAATCTTGAAACATTTCGTCAACAATATCAAATAGGTCACACCGAAAATTAGCGATGCCATTGCACACTGGGCATCCAACCGTACCTTCTACCCCGGTAACTTGTGTAGCTCCTAAAACTTCATAGTGAACAGACCCAAATTCTAATAATGGATATCTGAAAAAGCCTCTCTCACTATTAAATATATTTCCACAATTAGTGCAAACAGCTGGCATATGCATTGCCTTTGCAGGTCTTAATGTTGTCATTTGTTATTGTTTTGTAAACAAATATAAAAAATACTTATTAATTAGAACGGAATCATTTTGAGAATCGAATTATCATTATAATTCGGATAGAAAGGAGGGATTGAAGTGCTTTGCAAAAAGCTTACCAGTAATGACTTGGGTTATAAATCAAATTCCATAACTGAGTTGATCATATTGAAAAGTTCATTTGCTTTTTTGATCTTCCCTACGCAAAGTCTCCAGAATTCGAAGAGTAGTTTTACTAAATATCTTAGTGACAACAATAAATCCCAACTCTCGTCATGATTAATTATATTGATTATGTCATTTATATTCCAACCATTTTGAAGAAATTAGCAAGAGTGATATTCTTACCATGACAAATTCGCATGATGGTAAGAAGAGCGATTTGATAGGTGTCATCATCTCTTATTCTTCGCACTGTTTTTTCATCGATGTTATGATCCACTGCAAATTTGCTGTTATTGTTCAGAGGAACAACCCATTCATCCCTTATAAATTCAACAATTTTTCTATTTGCTTCTGTCATAGAAACAAATAAATTACTTATTCTTATAAAAATCTCGGACTCAAATCCGAATTGTGACGAATTTTTATTACATTTATAAAAATATTAATGCATAATAAAAGTACACCCCCATGAAAAAGAACAGAACAGACTTCGAAACCCGGTTTTGGGCCGTTCGCAGAAAGCACTCCGGACTCCGGCTGATAGAAAACTTTTTTCAGTTCACTGACCTGACTACCTCTAAAAAGAGACTCAACAGCATTATGAATTATGCGGTAAAAAAGGATCGCTGGATCAAAGAAGATCCATCCGTGATCTTTCACTTTCGCCAGTCGATGCAGTCGTTTATCCGGGCAGGTTATCTCATCACACTGAAGGAAAAGAAATGGGCCGCCAATACTCAGTTAGAAGATGTTTCTCCATTGGTTCTTGGCTTGCTTTCGGAGAAAGAATATCATAATCCTCTGCTGGTTTTTAAAAAAGCATTCAGAGAATACAGCGTACAGGAATTTGATTATTTTATGTCCGGAATGGTGTACTTTTCAATGGGCGTCTACGATAATCTGCCGGAAAGAAATATTATCAGTCCGTACATTCATTTGACTAAAATGCTGGATGCAGCACACCTTATTTTGGAAAGGAGAGGGAAGAAGTAAACTAACGAATAGAATTTCATTAACGCAAAGGTTGACTATAATCATGCATAGAGTAGGAGGCAAAGAAGAAATCAATCCTTGATTGATTAGATGAAGCGATCGTTTTATCCGTCCGCTTCATCAGCGGAGCATCCGCCATCTTTGCTTCCCTAAAATCTTCAGTGTCTTATAAAAACTTTGCGTTAAAAAAAGCTTGAGCTTATATGATAGAATCGAATACGATTTATTCCCTAATAAATATCTAGCTTAAAATCTTTGATTTTCTTGCGCCTTAAACTATCCATACAGCTTGAAAAACCTTGCTCCTTTGCGATGTTCCAACAAAGTAATAGGCACAAGTTTTATGATAATAGAAATTTCATTAACGCAAAGGTTTACTATCATAATGCATAGAATAGGAGGCAAAGAGGAAATCAATCCATGATTGATTCGATGAAGCGATCGTTTTATCTGTCCGCTTCATCAGCGGAGCATCCGCCATCTTTGCTTCCCTAAAATCTTCAGTGCTTATAAAAACTTTGCGTTAAAAAAAACTTGAGCTTATATGATAGAATCGAATACGATTTATTCCCTAATAAATACCTAGCTGAAAATCTTTGATTTTCTTGCGCCTTAAACTATCCATACAGCTTGAAAAACCTTGCGTCTTTGCGATGTTCCAACAAAGTAATAGGCACAAGCTTTATGATAATAGAAATTTCATTAACGCAAAGGTTTACTATAATCATGCATAGAGTAGGAGGCAAAGAAGAAATCAATCCTTGATTGATTTGATGAAGCGAACGTTTTATCTGTCCGCTTCATCAGCGGAGCATCCGCCATCTTTGCTTCCCTAAAATCTTCAGTGTCTTATAAAAACTTTGCGTTAAAAAAAGCTTGAGCTTATATGATAGAATCGAATACGATTTATTCCTTAATAAATACCTAGCTGAAAATCTTTGATTTTCTTGCGCCTTAAACTATCCATACAGCTTGAAAAACCTTGCGCCTTTGCGATGTTCCAACAAAGTAATAGGCACAAGTTTTATGATAATAGAAATTTCATTAACGCAAAGGTTTACTTATCATGATGCATAGAGTAGGAGGCAAAGAAGGAATCGATCCTTGATTGATTTGATGAAGCGATCGTTTTATCCGTCCGCTTCATCAGCGGAGCATCCGCCATCTCTGCTTCCCTAAAATCTTCAGTGTCTTATAAAAACTTTGCGTTAAAAAAAGCTTGAGCTTATATGATAGAATCGAATACGATTTATTCCTTAATAAATACCTAGCTGAAAATCTTTGATTTTCTTCCACCTTAAACTATCCATACAGCTTGAAAAACCTTGCGTCTTTGCGATATTCCAACAAAGTAATAGGCACAAGTTTTATTATAATAGAAATTTCATTAACGCAAAGGTTTACTATCATAATGCATAGAATAGGAGGCAAAGAGGAAATCAATCCATGATTGATTTGATGAAGCGATCGTTTTATCCGTCCGCTTCATCAGCGGAGCATCCGCCACCTTTGCTTCCCTAAAATCTTCAGTGTCTTATAAGAACTTTGCGTTAAAAAAAGCTTGAGCTTATATGATAGAATCGAATACGATTTATTCCTTAATAAATACCTAGCTGAAAATCTTTGATTTTCTTGCGCCTTAAATATCTATACAGCTTGAAAAACCTTGCGCCTTTGCGATGTTCCAACAAAGTAATAGGCACAAGTTTTATGATAATAGAAATTTCATTAACGCAAAGGTTGACTATAATCATGCATAGAGTAGGAGGCAAAGAAGGAATCAATCCTTGATTGATTAGATGAAGCGATCGTTTTATCCGTCCGCTTCGTCAGCGGAGCATCCGCCATCTTTGCTTCCCTAAAATCTTCAGTGCTTATAAAAACTTTGCGTTAAAAAAAACTTGAGCTTATATGATAGAATCGAATACGATTTATTCCCTAATAAATACCTAGCTGAAAATCTTTGATTTTCTTGCGCCTTAAACTATCCATACAGCTTGAAAAACCTTGCGTCTTTGCGATATTCCAACAAAGTAATAGGCACAAGTTTTATGATAATAGAAATTTCATTAACGCAAAGGTTTACTATAATCATGCATAGAGTAGGAGGCAAAGAAGAAATCAATCCTTGATTGATTTGATGAAGCGATCGTTTTATCCGTCCGCTTCATCAGCGGAGCATCCGCCACCTTTGCTTCCCTAAAATCATCAGGATCTTAAAAAAACTTTGCGTTAAAAAAAGCTTGAGCTTATATGATAGAATCGAATACGATATATTCCTTAATAAATACCTAGTTGAAAATCTTTGATTTTCTTGCGCCTTAAACTATCTATACAGCTTGAAAAACCTTGCGTCTTTGCGATGTTCCAACAAAGTAATAGGCACAAGTTTTATGATAATAGAAATTTCATTAACGCAAAGGTTTACTATCATAATGCATAGAATAGGAGGCAAAGAGGAAATCAATCCTTGATTGATTAGATGAAGCGATCGTTTTATCCGTCCGCTTCATCAGCGGAGCATCCGCCATCTTTGCTTCCCTAAAATCTTCAGTGTCTTATAAAACCTTTGCGTTAAAAAAAGCTTGAGCTTATATGATAGAATCGAATACGATTTATTCCTTAATAAATACCTAGCTTAAAATCTTTGATTTTCTTGCGCCTTAAACTATCCATACAGCTTGAAAAACCTTGCGCCTTTGCGATATTCCAACAAAGCAATAGGCATACGTTTATCAGACTGTTAAAGTTCTGGAATGTTAATGAAATTCCCGCTTTTCTAATGCGCCTTCCCGATACGTTTCAGTATAGATCAATGGTCCTTTCTTTCGGGTATTCAGCAGAGGTTCCCCTGTTTTTTCATTATATTGTTGCAGTAATTTGTAAAATTTCCATGTTCCAGTGGGTAAACCTTTTTTATATTCTGCTTCCAGATACGTATACGAATCGGTAAATTCCGGATATTTTTGTGCATCCAGAGATCCGTTGGGTTGGGTTTCGATCCATTTTCCTTCTTTATGATGATTTTTCACCAGACCTTGTTCTTCATCATTTTTAAAGGAACCATCCTTATCAAAGTATCGGGCAAATTTTCCTGAGGGCAGAATCTGGTATTTTTTTAATGGTTTTAATTGAAAAGGATTTTCAGTCAGCTCATAATCCTGCAGAGCAATGATCTTATTTTCATCAATATTGAATAGAGTATAGTTGGCAAATCCCATTTCTCCCTGATGGTTAAGATAGATTCTCTTCATATCGATCAGCTTACCGTCTCTCGTTGAAACCAAATATATTTTTTCGATAAACGGTTCGGCATAACGTACGGTATTATAGACCGCCATAAAGTACACTGAATAGTCTCCGTAACACAGAAAGCGAGAGGCTGTTTTAATAGGATCATTTTTTTCATTGACACTCGTGCTGAAGGGCAGAAGAACATCGTACGCTTCAGGAAGCCATACAAGATCTTTCCGGATTAATTTTTCAAATTGTAATCCATGGATTTCCTTTAATTTATTTTCATCCTGTATCGCAGACAGAACGGAGTCAACGGTTTTTCGTTTTAAAAGATCTGAATACCCGAATGGCAGACTGATACAATCTGCTTTATTGGTGTTAAATAAAACTGATCCTTTATCCGTTGAATGGGGTTCTTTATTGGTTACCTTATTTTCTTTCTGCGCCTTACTGTAGCAGGAAAAAAGGAAAAACAAAAGGGTGAAGCAAGCGATAGTAATTTTAGGCATAGATATCTGATATTGGGGTGAAACCGTGAACATGCAAATGATTATTATGTCTCGGAGTGGCGGTATGGGTGGTGTGAGGTAATCTTGTACTCGCATTGTCTTCCGCACTGGTATTGGAAGTATTGGAAAAATTCTCTGATCGCCCGGATTCGAATCCAAACTCAAAAAGAATATTCCGGAGAATAACCTGATTGTCATAATCAAAATTGGCAGCCGTAAGGATGGTATTAACTCCATTTTGCAGAGTCGTCAATAAATTCAAGTCTCCCGCTTCTCCGTTCACATGTTCTGCACTGGGATAGCACGAAGCATCAGAATAAGAAAAGCCCTGAGATACGATATAATGATCGTGCCCTTCCTGTCTGAACTGAGCCAATGCCCCTAAGAAACCGGCAAATAAATCCGGCTGAATGCTTCTTCTTCGCGTATGCTGAAATCCATACCGGATGACCACTCCGTTTTGATTGTAATGGAAAGCCTCAAAAATCTGTGGCCCTACGCCCTGGTTTCCTAAAATATCCATATTCACCAAATCTACACTGTCTGTTTGATTGGCGTACCATTTATCGGTTGCGCCATCACCGAGGGTTCCGTTAGAATATACCAATAACTGATGGGCATCGATCTGTTCTCCGGCAGCCCTGTTTGCGGTGAAATCTATTGTTTCCAAAAGATTTCCTCTTTGGGCCAGCGGTGGAACTGTATTGACTCTTCTTTTTCTGGTAACACTTTCCTTCGTTCTGGCACAGATCCTGTGCTCATTATCGTTTTGGTCGTAATAAAAAAAGATCACCTCTGTAGAATGGGTATTGCGAACTTTCTGAATCCTTCTTCTTCTTTCTGGATTTGGAGTAATCACCCGTAAAGTATTGTAGGTATTACTGCCATGATAAATGGTATATATATTTTTATTGACCACTCTGAATCTCCCCCGGTCATCATTTAAGAAAATACCCGCTCCATTGACTTCTTCCTGCCCATCTCCATACGCACAGGGATTATTGTCTGTTCTTTCTACCGCTACTTCCAGATTAATAGTTTGATCTCCCAGTCTTCTGGTCCAGTCATCAAAAGTAGCTCTTCCATCGGGCCTTAGTTGAAGTTTAATGATTGCCTTATTGATATGATCATTTACATTCGTGTAATGATCATGTCTGCCATTTCTGTTGTTAAGGGCATCAAGATTTCCTACCCGTACAGTAAATAACCTCTGTGCCTCATACCGGTCAGGGGATACAAAACGCATTAACTGTAAGGTATCGGTATTGTCTGTCATGGTATTGGCTGAAGGTCTTATCACCGCATCGATACTCAAGTCGGTCATATTGCTGGTCTCTATGACCAGATACACCGTTTTTCCCAATATGGAATCGTAGGGAATATTTTGATTCTGATCATCTTGCTGCACATGAGCAGAATCAATTTTCGTGAAATTGACTCTTGTCCCATTGTCTGTTGTGGTTTTTTTGGCAAAATAAACCTCAGTAATACGCTGCAATGAATTGTCGGGAGTATCCGGAGCCACTGGGCCGTTTAAAGTTTGGGTTTGCCCGGAATCTGTTATTGTAATACGTGTCGCCATATTATTTTTCTTTTTTTATACGGGAGTTTTTGCTATTTCCTGACGGGAATTATCTGAGGTTTTATTAGGTAGAGCTCAGACATCCGCTGCTCGTGCAGTTCTTCAATTCATCTTATTTTTTATAGTTCTTCATCGCTTATTTCTTTGATATGATAGATGATTTTCTTTTGGTAGTTTTCTCCCAGGGAAAATTCTATCGTAAGTTTATGCTCCAAAACTTCTTTGGTTTTAAAATCCAGTAAAATCTGCCCTTTATATTTGTCCAGCTTCGGAACGTCTGTTTCATGATGATAAGCAATTTCCTTTCTTTTCATTTCCCCATAAAACATTTCCCAGTTTTTATCTGAAGGAATATGACCATTATACTGTAAGAGCATTAATTCATCATCACAACGCATGTCCTCCGGCTGTACCCGCTCTTCTATATCTATTACCGTATTGGCCATAAAATTGCGGTAGCGTACGGTATACTTTGTTGTATTTTCACGGTCATACCTTCCGTAAAATTGATGGACGATCATTCCAAAATGATTATTTTTTAAAAAATCCTGGCCCACTAAATGTTCCTTTTGGTAAAATTCTTTTAAAAATTGATACGTATCCTCTGCCTGTTTTCCCACATAGGATCTGGAGAGTTTTTCTACCGTTTTTTCTACTTTATTCTGAAGAACTGATAATTCCTCTACGCTTTTTAATTTTCCATATTCGTCCGTTATAAGCACTACCTCATCATTGATTTCTGCAATTCTGGCTAAAAAATCTTTTTCAGAAAGTGAGAGTTCCTTATCTCTGTGCACTCTGTCGAAAATTTCGATATGGTATTCAAATCTTTCTTTTTCTAAAAGCTTCAGCGTAACATGAAAATTTTTGTTGAGCTCGCTTCTGTGCGTTTGTCCGTTGATGGTGGTATATTCATTATAGGAATATCGATAAAATTTCTTTCCTTCGGTAAGGTTCAATTTAATATTGATGGGAAATACGGGCTCCATAATTTTTTACTCATTTTACAATTTGCTGATGCCAATTAAACCATTATTTTTACTTAAAAACCACTTTCCCGCCAGAGGAAACCCACTGGTTTTTTTTGTTCCATGATCCGTCACAATCCTGTTGCATCTGTTGAACTATTTTTGCTTTTTTCCTTTTAAAAAGTTTTAATTTAACATCTATGAGAAACATTGGTCTATAATTTTTCATTCATTTACCACCTTACTATTGCCATTTAAATTTGGCATTGATTTTCTTTTTCTCCAAACATTCTTTCACACTATACTTTGAGGGGCATAAAAAACAATTTTTATCAGAATTTATAAAATACTTATTCAAGCTAATCTCCCGATCATCATACAAAATATGACTGCCTTCTTTTTCACATATTGAAGTTGCAGGATAATCTACATAGTCATCTTTGGCAATTTTATGATGATTAACTGAAGAACTGATCTTGCTTGTTTTAGTAATTGCAATATTGTTTTTATTTTTTCCAATCCGGAAAATGTATGAATCTGAATTATAGAGACTGTTGTATTTGATTACCAAACCGTCTTTCGATTGATCAGATAAAAGCTCATAATCCTCTTGAAGAATGTTCTTATCATTAATATTATTTAGAGAAACAGGTATTTTGAAGGTGAAATTTCTGTCATTTACTTTCATCTTTTTTAAAGTGTAACAGCTGTCACATTTAAAATCAGTAGCCTGATTGATAGACCCTACTTTTTTCTTATTCTGTAAAACCGGAATATCATTATTCAATGGTACACTCTGGCAGCTTTGCAGAGAATAAAAAAGCAAGAAAAACAGGTATATTATTTGTTTACGCATTCTGTATCATATTTAAAAAATTCTCTGGTCCATTTGGTATAACTCTTTCTTTCAGCGATATTAGTTTGTCCGCCATTAATAGCTGTTGTTACTTTTTCAACATTTGAATCCTCCAATCCCTCATCCATGGCATTAATAGTAGCGGTTTTATAAATAGTAGAATACCAGCCGGCAGAATTAAAAGCATGGAATAAATTTTCAGAAATGTTTTTAGCATACGTTTTCAATCCTTCATAAAAGGCTGCATCGAGACCTTTTTCCTGAGCTTTAGGCCTGTTTTTCACACACTCGCCAACGCTTTCATAACCCGATCTGAATTTCATATAAGTTTCTGAATGGGTAGTACTATTGACATAGTCATAATAGGCCAGATAATTATAGTCATGGGTTATTTGTTTCATCCCTCTCCCCTGAAAATCGACACCGCCTTTATAGTTATCCGGTACGGAGTCTCTACTTTCAAAAGTATAGGTAAAGCTTATGGTCTCCAGATACATTTGACCTATAAAATGTATTTTTCTTTTACATGTTTTAATTTTGAACTTCTTAAACATCGTGTTCATTTCATCGGTAAATAATTTTATTTTATCTCTGTTTTCAGAGATCTTTCCGCTGGTAATACCGATGGCAATTATTTTTTCTTTGCCACTAGTAAAAAATGAATCTCTTTTTGACTTGTAATTTTGTTTATCTCTCAAATGATAAATTAAGTCTATCATCTCATCAACGGTGATATCTCTGTTGCAATAACAAGGAGTTCCTGTAATCTCAAACCGTTCGCTATCTTTATTTAAAAACTCACGCGTCTCATCCGGAAATTTCACTTCATCTTCTGTTCCTGTTACTTCAGCTTTGAAATATAAAAAAGCATTTACATTCTCTCTTTTACTAAACTTTTCTATCAATTTTTTCAGATCTGGGTCACTTTTGGGACGCAATGTTATTTCTTTAGCGTATACTAAGGTTCCATTGATATTGAATTCAATTTTGCTTTTCTCTTCCTCCCCATCTAAAAACTTGACAGGGTTTTCATATACGTTTTCCGGATTTGTTAATTTATTTTCATGGATCTCAACAGAGAGTTTTCCACTGGTTCCCTGACATTCTGCTACAACCCATACTTTCTTTTTAATGATTGTTTTATCGATTCTTTCATAATCAAAAACGGGCTTTCCATCTTTCATTTCCTGTACTTCTTCTTCCCAGGTAATTTTCACCGATTCTTTTGCCTTTAATTGTACAGAATCTTCTTTATCTGCCTTAAGGTTCCTTCTTCCTTTTTTTTCATACTTCTTTTTGACGTCAGATACCTTACCTCCGCTTTTTACGGTATATGTTTCTTCCTTTGTTTC
The DNA here is from genome assembly GCF_900142785.1 of Chryseobacterium carnipullorum. Classification (GTDB taxonomy): domain Bacteria; phylum Bacteroidota; class Bacteroidia; order Flavobacteriales; family Weeksellaceae; genus Chryseobacterium; species Chryseobacterium carnipullorum. Next base: position 61,710 of record NZ_FRCD01000022.1, read on the forward strand.
CCAAATCATTTTAGGAACCTGCTTCGCAAAATATATTTTCACCACATTCACTTCATGATCCACCTGATGCGGCATATCATAAACCTTCTGATTGGGATTGGCAGAATAATCATCTTTTTGTTGTTCTTCACTCATGACGTTTTATTTTGAGCTCATTATTGAAAATCACTTGACTTATTATATTTTGTTTTCAGGTCTTTACTGATTCTTAATCTTAATGTTGAAGGTAAATCTTTTAATGTACTATTTAGATTATCATTCAGCTTACATTTCCCATCTTCCCCGCAGTAGTATTTTATATGGTACAGATATTTTTTCTGGTTATACAAGATAATGTAGGAGACTTTTGTATCATTATCCCAATTCCCGCAATACGTAAAGGGGATGAAGACAGCCTGATGCTTATTGATGTTATCATTAGATATATTGTTTGTTTTTAAATTGATTAAACCTGATTGTGCATAGGGGTAATTGTAAACTATACTGTCCCTGTAATTTTTATTTTCGAGAGCAGCGCTGATAATGGTTACCGCTCCGTCAAATCTGTTTTTTTCAGCGGTACAGGGATTAATGACTTTTACGGTAAGTGTATTGGATACGGTTCCGTCTTTAAAATTTTTATGTACAGTCAATGAATCCGGATAATATACTTTCAGGCTGTCATGAACAGCCTTTTGCCCGCAAGCAGGAACAAAGAAAAATAATATGAGACTAGTAACTAAGCTTTTCATTTTTGTATACTCAATAAGTAATTCACCATTTTTAGCCGTGCTGTTTTCTGTTTTTCATGAACACTCAAAAGATATTGATCTACCAACAAAGTTGATCTGAAACTGCATATTCCGTACATTGATCAATGGTCTTAAGCTTGCCCCCAACAATTTTATTTTTATAGAGTTTTCTTTCTTTGGTATCACTCACTCCGGTTATTACATATTTTCCTGTTTTGTCCCATCCATAGAATGCTGCTTTATCAAAAAAATCTGGTACAAATATAAATTTGCTTTCTTTTTCAGACCATTTGTAAAATTGATACATATCATTGTCCCTCATAGAGCTTGCAAGATCCAGAATGAGAAGATCTTCATACCCATCATTATTCATATCTGTTATCGTTATAAAGTTATAATCTGTATTACGGAAAATTATTTTTTTCCTGTTGGCAAAATCATTTTCTTTAAAATCTTTATTTTTATAATAATCATAAGTATCATAATATGAATTCTTATTTATAGCTTGCCAATGCTGAAGCTCAATAGTTCCTTCTATACATTCGTATGCAGACTTAGGTAAAAGGTTATTTGTGTCTTCTTGTATTTCAGCAATGGTATAATTTTTTCTACCTGAAAAATCTTCAGACATAGAGAGTTGCAATCGAATGTCTATCTTTTTTTTATTAACTTCTAATGGAATTGTTACTATATATTGCGATGGAATATTCAATGTATCTATATGTTTTGGCGCACTTGGCTTCTTGGAAGGTGTAGGTATTTTACCATCAATCTCCGTAGAATCAATTTTCGCTATATTGATACTTTCATCGTTTGATATTTTTTTAGGTTGATTTCTCGCGCAGGAAATCACCAGTAGTAGTATTAAAAAATAATTTTTCATTCAGTTATATTGCTAATCTTTTCAACATAATAAATTTTTATCCCTTTATATTCTTCATGATTTTTGAAAGTTGCATTTCCATTACTATCAATATTCGATAGATAATGTCCTCCATTATATAGTTTTATAAATTCCGCATCCAATAAAGATTTAACAGAAGAATTATCAGCTTTCTGTGGCATATATTTATTTAAATGGGAAAGTTCCGGAATGGTTGTCGGGCACCACTTATAAGTAAGATTTCCTTCTTTTTGCTCCGTCGGCTTTACGGAGTAATTGCATTTTTTTAGTAATTTTTCCAAATACTTTTTAGCTGCATCTAATTTATCTGAAATCTTTTTATCCATCTTTATAGATAGATTTTCCTTCCAGTTCCATATGTAATTAGGATTTTTATTTATTCTTGTAATGTAATCTTGATCCGTTTTTTCTCTTTTTTCATACGTAAAATCTATTTGGCATATTCCCCATCCATCCGGTTCTCCATAGTTTGGAATTCCTTTACTTTCAAATACTCTACCAGAAGGTCCATATATTGCCTCTTTTCGATTTTTTCCTTTTCCTACAAACTCGGGATCCCAAAACTGTCTTACAACTGGATGAAATTCGCTACCTGATTCGTGAAGAATCATTCTATATACTGGCCAATATTTTAAATATCCTTTATCATTCATATATTTTTTTACGACTTCTTTTGTAGGATTTTTTCCTCTTATATAAAATTGAAAGCTACTCAAAATAGAAGTTTTTCCTTCATTCCATATTTCTACAGTTGCAGTTCCTCCTCTAAATAGCCCACGAAAATCAACATCCCATTTAGTTTTTCCTTTATTGGCAATCATAAATGCATTTCCACCATCAGACTTTGCAGGAAAATAATCAACATCATTTCTGTCATAGAGCGTTGCACTTGCCTTAAATTTGAATTCTGTCTTTAATCTAAATCGCAAACTTTTATGTATACAATCTTTTCCTATAAATACTTCAATTCTTATTTTGGGCATCGCAGGTTCCGATGAAATAAATACGAATGATTCAGGATCAATTTTTACATCATTATAATAAACTGAAACAGTATAAATGTTATCTTCTGGTGTTAAAGCCCTCTCCACTATTGGAATAGGTTTCGCTACGGCTGAATTAAATTCAGGATCACAAAAGATAAAAGATTCTTTTACCAGAGCTGTTTGCTTTTGAATAGTAGTACTACCTAAACTTTGCCAAGGGCTCAATTTTATGACGCTCATGCAGGGAGGAGGAGATATGTTTCTTGCCGGCCATTTGGGGTGTCCGCAGGTTCCTTTAAATTGAAGATTGACCATGTTATTTCCATCACCCTCTGTAGCAAATATTTTATCCTGAAGATGTATTTCATTAGAGGTCACTTTAAGTTCTCCTGGCGCCTGTGCATAGGGGCACTTCAATTTTGCTCCATGCATGACCATTTCTCTTTTTTCTAAAGGAGAATCTTCGTTAGCTTTTTTTTGTTTTTCAGCTCTTTTTTCAGAAAGCTTACGATCATGCGCTGAAGTATTCTGATCTTCCATGTGTTACTATTTTGGATTGCATTCAATTGTTGAGGCCGTAATTATATTCTCTGGCAGCCAATGAAAATTTATTTTCATCATCCGCCATGCATTTAGCCTTTACTTACTTTTACATCTTTTCCTCCCTGGAATACGGCTAATGATGATCCTCTCAGTTTTAAATCGCCCTTGGAAGTCTGTATATCCGCTTCTCCGGAAATACTTTTAAAGGTATTGCCAGTGCTTTCGGTTTGATCTTTCTTAACGGTTACACTTTTATTTTCAGAGGTTTGGGTGTATCTTTTTGTGATGGATTCGGTATGGTCATTTCCAATATTCAGGGTGCTGTCCTGTCCGATCTTAGTTATCATATTCCTTCCCACGGAAATCTTCATATCTTCTCCTGCTGTAAAATTCATGTTCTTCGGTGCAGTAACATGAATGTTACCCTGACCATCCATAAAATAAGTATTTCCGCTTGGATCTTTAATGGTGACACTTTTTTCTGCATCATTCATTAGCACCATAATACCGCTTCTCGTCTGTATGGATTTCAAATGATTGTCTATTCCTCCGCCCAGGCCTACCTTCCCGTGAAACATTCCGCCCATTGCAAATGGAAAATCAGGGTTGTGGTATTCAAATCCCACCATCACCTGATCGCCAATCTCCGGAATGGCTACAAAACCTCTGTTTTGGGTGATGGCATCTGTTCCTCCTGCATCCGGGCTCATCATTCTTATAAAATGGGTCGTATCATTCACCTGCCAGTCAAACCGGACCTGGATTCTTCCTTGATTCAATGGATCTGCATTGGATATTACGGTGGCTACCTGCGGTTCTGCTTTAGGCATTTCAAAATCAGGTTTTGGCATAAAACCGGTTCCTTCAGCGATGGCTTCAAAGCTTCCTGTATAATATCCTCTTGCATCCACTTCGTGACTTACCTCCGTAACCATAAGGGTTGTAAAATGCGAAGTGTCATTGCTGTCCGTCTTTCTCATGGCCAGATCTGCAACACAGCCAATGTAGAGGAATGGTACTGTTGTATGTCCTGAAACGGTAAAGACCTCTACGGCTTTACTTCCTCTTGCACTCTTCTGGGAATCATCTACATCACGGAACATATTGGCATTGATGGGAGTAGGAGTCAGTGACCGGGTTGTAAAAATACTGTCATTAAGGTCATAAGCTTTGGAAGACAATTCTCCCAAATGTTGTATACGGTCATCCACACCCACCATTTTAGTATGGCTGCTGCTGTTATAGCCGAAGTATTCCGGTTTGGTGTGAACGGCTTTCAGCTCAACATTGACATCATTGACATTGCTTCCATACACCAGCTGGATCGGTTTTTCAGAAGAGGGAAGTTTTCCGAAATGTAGAATTTCACCATCATAATAAAACTGTTCTCCATAGGCTTCAGCAATCCTTGTAAGGTAATTGTAATGGGTTTCGTTGTATTGTGAACTGTAGCTGATATAACTTTTGTTCTGCGTATCTATCCTGAAATCAAATTTGTTTGATCCCAGAGTCTCCTTGATGATCCTGTTCGCAATAATATTGGTATTCACCATTTGGTCTCCCCCGAAACTTTGGGTATGGGGAGCTGAATCCATGAGAATAGTGGGGCTTTTTCCTTTTAAGATAATATTTCCCAGACTCATTTTTTCCTGACTGAAGGCAACTTTGGTAATAAGACCCACAAATGTTCTTTCGGGGCTTTCACTTTCAGCATCTTTATATTTAAAAACAATGGTGATTCTTTTTCCCAAAAACTTTTGCGCCTGTTCAAGGTTGTGATTTTGTACTTCGCCTAAAGAATCATGCGCCAATATCAGTTCAAAATCATGGTGCTTTCTTGCACTTTGTTGTAAACGAAAGTGTTTAAAGTGATTGATAGCCTTGCCCTCAACCACAATTTCCAGTTTTACCACACGGTTGATACCCGAAATATGGTTTTCTGAAACTTTCTCAGAATTTGAGGTGTTTTTCATAATATATTGTGCGTTTTATTTGGTATTATGTCACCGAATTTAGATAAAAAATAGATTGCGAACCGTACTTTTTCATTAAATCTGTAAAATTGTAGTAAAACTACGATTGACTGAAAATCCTGCTCCAAGTCGCTTTGGATTAAGGATTTAAAAAATAAATCGAGATTAAGTTTGATTAATGCTCTTGGGAGCTGGCTTCTGATGCCGTTTAAGAGTAAGTCTTCAGGTTCACAAAAGAATAGGCCTCCGGTTTATTTCACAAAAAAGCCCGCCAATAAGATAATATTTTGCGGGCGATGTATTATTTTTCCTTTGAACCGGATTGTATTTTAAACCGGATCGGGATATAGGGGAGGGCAACTGTTACGGTAATCACATCTCCTATCAAAAAGTTCGCATTGTCTTGGAGTACACATTGGTTGAGACAGAATAGGACCATCTCCGCCAAGAATTTTTTTCAGATCTCCTTTGGTGAGCTTTCGTGGTAAGTTTTTTAGATTTTTCATAAAATAAGGTGTTTGGTTTTAAAATATTTTGGTAAAAAATGGATAGACAAGATACACAAATAAATGATGTGAAAATGTGATTTGGAGAAGATAGTTCTTAATAAACACTGTGTAATCAGTTTCTTAGGGTAGTGAGATGAATTAAAGTATCTAGAATTTACAAAGATTCCCAAAATGGATGTTCATATTTAATAAGCATAAGATTGTCGAGTTGACTCAATATATCTGAAGTTCCTACTTCTTCAAACTACGGATAATAAAATGTCGTCAGTCCGTACATTCATCTGAGAAAAATGCTGGATGTGGCACATCTTATTGTTGAGAGGAAAAAAATAGAACAAATGAATAGAAATTTCATAGACGCAAAGGTCTACGGTGATCATGTATATAATAGGAGGCAAAAGAGTGAATCAATCAAGGATTGATTCGATGAAGCGGGCTGCTTCATCAGCGGTGAAACCGCCACCCTTTACTTTCCTTAAAATCATAAGGGAGCTTTTACAACCTTGGCTTTTAAAAAATTAAAGAAAAAAGCCTTTCAGGAAAACTGAAAGGCTTTTATAATACAGAAAAGGATATTATTTGAAGATTTCCTGATCATACAAAAGATTGTCTTCTTCATCAAAGCTTATGATCAATACTTTGTATTGTTTTGCGCTGTCATTATTGAAAAATTTAATTCTTGGAGGAACATAGTCGCTGTCGAATAAATTAGGATTCCAGTAAAGGGTTTCCCGTGTGTCATTTTCAATTTTCTTTGCAGGATCATCATTATCCAGCATTTCAACAGGGAATTCCGAAGGTGGATCGTATCCTTTGATGACAGATGAGTTGTTCTTTTTTATATCTTTTTCATTATTTTTAGACTTCATATTTCCTTTCATCGTATAGATGGCAACAGCATCGCCTACTAATCCTGCGCCTTTAAGAATTTTTACCATAGCAATATTGCTTACGGGTATATTCGCAATCATAGAAGCATCGGTGGGGATTTCATCTAAATAAAGCTTGGCTTGCTGGCCGCGAATGTAAGGGACATTGACTCCCGAATTATTTCTTTGAAATGTTAAACCGGCCGCTCTTCCCTGTAGCCAGTCTAAGATATTGCTGGATCCGGCAACATGTTGGTCTTCATTCACGAAGTCAAATATAGTAGAGTTCATAGAAGTAAACATTCCGGTGGACAGTTGTTTGTCTAACTCTTCTTTAGGATCCTGCTTTTTCCCAACCAGTTTTACTTCTTCAATTTGTACATCAGTACTTGCGGTTTTTTTTATGTTTTTCTGAGTATTGATGGCTCTGGAAATGCTTGAAGAAAGAGGTAGGTTGGCACCGGCTTTTACCAATGTATATTTTGTACCCGGAAAATTGCCTTTGAATGAGGTGGGGGTCACTAATGGTTCTATCGTGACAAATAAATTGTCAGTACCTGATTCTTTGCTATCTTCTGAATTTACAAATAATGAAACCTCCAAAGGTTCATCATAGTTAAGATTATTTAGATAAGCATATCCGTTCTGATCTGTTGTAAATTGGTTAATGACAGGTTCCTCTTTTCCTAATTTCAATATTAAATTGACGTTGGCGTTGATCAGGAGCGCGCCGTTTTTAATAGGTTTTATCTTGTACGAAAGAAATTTTTGAGAATTGGTCGTAATGGTTGGTACAGCTCCGCTCAGCAATGAATTCCAGTCAAATCTTTTCCAGTTTTCAGAAATAAGCAGCGCATCTAGCGCTTCAGTATTGGCGTCTTTAGAAAAATATTGTGCCGGACTGTCTATTTTTGTAGTAAAATCTCCTGTCAACCAAAGTCCGCTCAGCATATTTTCTTCTTCCGGATTCCGGGTGCCATCCTCCTCACTTACCAGAACAGTATAATTTTTAAAATAAGACTCTGGTGAAAGGTCAATACTATTGAAAGATCTTGGAGTTTGTTTGATGTTCTGAGCTATAATTTCTGCTTTCTCAATTTTTAATTGCCCGGGTTTTATAAAGCAAAGTCTTTGGGCCACCAGATTATCTTGCTCATCAAAAATCGCTAATTGCAAAATACCGTTAGCTCCATTGCTGATTTTTGTAGGGATAATGCTTGAAGCTTCATTGGTCATATTTTTAATATTGGCTTTGTACGCAAGGTGGTTACTGATTGTTCCTACAACTTTATAATTTTGAAGCTGTTGTTTTAAATTGAGGCCTTTTAAAGTATATTTAATCCCTTCCGTAGAGCTGTAAACTTCTAAACTGAGACCGCTTTCCGCAACTTGTGGAAGCTCTATTGTTTTGCTTTTTCCTGCATGATCCTGAATGATCACCTGGTATTTTTTTCCTGAAGCAGGCGTTATTTTAAAAGAGGCAACATTTCTGTCAAAAGATTTGAAGGTAGCTAGCGGTACTTTGGGGTTTTGGCTGTCAACTACTTTTCCGGTCCAGTTGTCTGGCAGAGAAGTATTGCTTGATAATCTAACGGCAAATTTTGTAGGCATACCATTAATAAAAGTTCCTCCCTCCGGAACTGCTTTTGCAGACCAGTCAGCGCTTTTTGAAATCACCAATGATTCAGTAGAGTTAGGGTTGTAAACCGGAATCGTTTTTACAATCTGAAAATCTTCACTAAAATTCGTCATGTAGGGAGTGTAAGCTCTTACAAAATAAATTTGTTCAGGAAGGTCTTCTTTTAGTTGAAAATCTCCGCTGCCTTCACCGTTGGTCAGAAGTATCGTTTTCCAGTCTATCAGTTTTTTGTCAGAATTGTACAGTTCAACAAATAGGGTAGTAGATACTGCAGAACGGTTATATCCGTCAAATACAAAGCTTTTGAACCAGATTTTATCACCGGCTGCATATTGCGATTTGTCGGTAAGTAAATATACTTTTTCCTGTTTGTAATTATTCTCAAGATTGGTAATTGCTTTTTCTAATTTAGTTTGTGCCAGCACAGGGGTTACCATTGAAAGAAGCAAAACATAGAATATATTTTTCATAGAAATCTTAGCGCATTTTAATTCGGTGCTAATTTAATCATTTAAAGACTCCGGAAATTGATATTTTACGCTTATTTCAGAAGAGAGAAATACGGTTGATGATATCTTTCATAGGTGATTTCTAAAACAGGAAGTAGTATTTCTGAGAAAGGGAGCAATCCAGAACGTTCAAAACTAAAAAAAGGATTGTTAATAATCAGATTGTAAAATCAGGTAGGTACATTTGGAAATATGAGTTTTCTTGAAATACTTAGAAATACATCAGTTCACTGTAAATTAAAGTTTCGGATAGAAAAAATTAATCAACACTTAGTGAAAAATATACAGATCGAAAGATTATTTTTATTATTTTTATTATTTTTATAGAATAAACTAATATATGAAAATGAATGAAAATTATTCACCCATAAATATTTATTTAAATATAATATACTTGAAATATTTTTGATTCTAATCATATAGTAAGCTATGCTCTTTCATAAAAGCAGTCTATAATTAAAATTGGATAAGGACAGAATTCAATTGATATAAAAACTAAAACCAAATTACTCCTATGAAAAACCAACATGAACACACGCATGGGTGTGCCCATTGCTCTTGCAACAATCCTGTTTTGGAAATCCTTAAAGAAGAACTTTTCAGTGCAGAGAATCTTACGAAAATAAATCCCGGTTCCGGAAAAGCAACCCACGAAAAACCACAAACTCTGATGATTAGTGGCGGAATTATCCGGCCTATGATTGGAGGCTCCACAGAAACCGTGGAATCTATTGGAATAGCTGATGGAAATGTTGTGATAACCGGTCAAGAGGCAGATGTAAAAGACTATATGGAGAAAAATCATCCGGGGTATCAAAAAAGGGAATTAACTGAAAATCAAACATTACTCCCTGGCCTGATCGAGCCACATGTTCATATGATTCCTACCGCCATGATGCAGGGCTGGCTGGATGTAAGTCCTTTTGAAGGGCAGGATTTGCTGGCTGTATATGATTTGACCTCTGTGGGAATAATCATAAATAAACATATTCCTAAAATTCCGGGAGCTGTTATTTTAGGAAGAGGATTAGATCCGTCATTAATGCCTTTTGAGGAGAAAAATGGAAAAAAAGAGTTGATAACAATTAATAATACAGTACTTGATGGTATCAATAATCAGACGCCTATGATGCTGCTGAGTGCTTCCATGCATACGCTTTATCTGAATACCAAGGCATTAGAGCATGTTTTTAAGAACAGCAGTGAGATACAGAAGGAATATGGCAGCGCTGATAAGTATATTAGTGAGACCAAAGGTCAGTTACAGGAAGGTTTGCAGATGACCCCTGCCTTGAACGTAGTAAAGCTGCAGATCATAGCGATGAGCATACAGATTAATAGTTATCTTACCCATCTTTTTAAATTGGCCAATTCAAGAGGAGTTACCTTTATGTATGATGCCGGACTGAATAAAGTATCAGAAATGCTTCTAAGCAAATATTTCGAGACCCATACGGAATGGGTGAGAACAGGCGGCGCTTATCTTTGTTCCAGTCAGGAAGAGGTTGATAAACTGGATCATTATAAAGAACCGGATCACTACAAACCGGTCTATTGCGGACATATTAAAGTGGTTTCAGATGGTTCCAATCAGGGTCTGACCGGTTATCAGAGTGCTCCATACCTGTGCGATCCTGCCAATAATACAGGAGTATTTAATTTTCCACAGGCAGGTATTCCCGCACAAACCATTCCTCCAAATTATAATACATTAATCAATACCGTGGTAGCTGGCAAAGGATGGCCGCTGATGGTTCATGCCAATGGCGACCAGGCGGTGACATTTGCAATCAATGCTTATCAGCGTACACTTGCCCAATACAGAGGTCCCGAGCTTCGCAACCGTATTGAGCACTGCTCCCTTCTGACCGCAGATCATATAACCAATATGCTGCAAATGGGAGTGTCGCCAAGTTTCCTGATCGGGCATGTAGGCTACTGGGGATATGCTTTTAAAGAAGTGATATTCGGTGAAAAGGCCCAAATGCTGGATCTTTGCGGTTCAACGCTTGCTGCTGGTATGAGAATTACACTTCACAGTGACAATGAAGTAAGCCCGCTAGGGCCATTAAGAATGATGGAACAATCGATTACCAGAATAATGGAAAAGAATCCAAACGATATTGAAGTTTTAAACAGCACCGAACGCCTTACTCCTGAGCAGGCGTTGATTGCAGTTACTTATGATGCCGCATGGCAATGCTATGCAGATCAATGGGTGGGTTCACTAAATAAAGGACACTTTGCTGATTTTGTTATATTGGAACAAGATCCTCTTTCATTGAATACACCATCCCTGCAATATATGAAAATGCGGAACATTCCGGTGTTGGAAACCTGGGTGGGAGGTATCTGTGTATATGTGGGGGATAAAAATGAAAAAGCGGTGTCTGAAAAAGATACAATTTATTCAAGTAACTCATAATAAGTCCTGAACTGAGGGGTTTGTTACAGATGTAGTGTCCCATACTTCAGCAGTAATAAACGATTTTTCTTCTAAAGTTGAAAGCATAAGGCACTAAAAACGGCAAATATCGCAGATATTTGCGGTTTTTACTTATTTAAGAAAAAATCCCGAAGACCAGCCATCAAATATTTTAGAAATCATATTTACAATAAAGTTTCGTTGACTTAAGCTTACATTATTTTTAATTTTTTATACTATGATAATAGGTGTTATTTCAAAATACTATCAGGTTTTTTAGGTTTTTGTAATTAAAATAATAAAAAGTCAGGAAAAATTAATTAAAATTATAAATTCTAATACTATGGAAAATGACGCCACCAGAAGATGGTGGCGTCATTTGAATGTACATGACCTCGGTAGAATCATATTAAAGCACTTTTACAGATGATGTTATCCATATTTCAGTTTTGTACTGGATTCACCGAAAACTAAGGATTGTTATGCTTTAGTTTTTAGCTCTATTTCATATTAGAATCGGTAACCGATACTCAACCCATATTTGGCAACTACGGTATGATCTGTCTTGTCTGCATTGAACAAGAGTTTTCCGTAGCTTGCATTGGCTTCAAAAACCAATCCTTTTTTTGTGACCAGTTTATAGCCCAGCCCGGCGCCCAGTGCAGCATCGTAAACATCTTTATTTTCAGTGAATGTCAGTTGATCTGCTGAATATATTTTTTTTCCGTCAATGGAAGTGAACATTCCAAATCCTTCGGCAAAAAAACCGGAAGCGTATTTTTTTCCGAAATAATATCTGTAATAAGGAGAGATGTAGTAATTCATATCCTCATTTTTTTTATCATCATACACAATAAGTGCAGATATTTCCAATGATGAATTTTTGTTGAGATGCCGTTCAAAACCTGCTTCCACAGCACCAATGAACGGGGAGATAAGATTAAGTTTAATTTCATTTTTTTTCTCATAAGGATTTGCAGCAGTTCTGTTTTCATTTTGAGCCTTCACAGAATAAAAAGCAAACAAAATGATGAGGAGTAAGAAGGTTTTTTTCATAAAAGATTAATTTGAATTATTTAACTGCAAAACTCAAATAAATCAAATTAGAACGGGTTTCAAAACCTTAAAAATGGATAAAATGGTACCTATTTGCTGGTATTTTTATATTCATTGGGTGTCTGACCGGTTACTTTTTTAAAGGCTTTATAAAAAGTTGTTTTTGAAGTAAACCCGGATTCTAATCCCATCGTCAGCAAAGTGTAGTTTTCATATTCCGGATCTGATATCATTTCTTTTACCGCTTCCACACGATATTGATTAATATAATGAGCAAAGTTATCTCCTGTTATTGTGTTCACAATCTGTGAAACATATCCCGCGCTTATGCCCAGCTTTTCAGCGACTTTTTCTCTGTTTAAAGTACTGTCCGTATAAATGTGCTCATCTTTGCAAAGAAGTTCCAGTTTTTGAAAATAAAGATTATCTGCCGTGATAGATTCCTTATATTCTTGTGGTGTACTATCTTCTGCCATTGGCAGATTGGGATACAAAACCGCTGAATCATTATTTAGAAAATGGGAAATAGCCTCTTTGTTTTTGGCAAGTTTGTATTTGTAAATGCCAATATAGGCTGTCCAGTGCATTACAAATGTTGCACATAAAGCCAGTACGCTCATGGTAGAGGAAATATCTAATCCAAAAAAAAGACCAGTCATATAGGTAATAAGCCAGACTAATAACAACAAATAGATAAGGGTTAATAAAGTAATGACCCATTTTTTCTCTTGTGAATCTTTTAAATGCCTGATCATAAAATAAGAGTAAAGAGGTAAAAACGGGATAATGATAAAGGCAAATAAAAGCTGAATCAGCCTAAATATATTGACTATAAAAATGTTTGAATCCGGGATTTTAAAAATTCCTGCAACATTACTTAGATCGTATGTAATACTCACAATAGAAGAATAGGCAAATGGAATATAATACAAATAATGCTTCTGCCTGTTCTTTACAGTATCGTCAATCCGGTTGATAATGAACAGAAATATGAAAACCGGCAATAAAAATACCCACTCGATATCGTCAAAAAAATGTAGAAAAGGATACGCAGTAAATGTATCTTCTATTTCAAAAACATAATTTAGTAAAACAAAGGAAAGAGCAAATAGTAAATAGGCTAAATATTTATTTGATTGACTATTGAATAGGGAAGACCTTAAAATAACCAGGCCTAATACAATTCCCTGAAAAATAGCAATATTTAAAAGTGTTGTGTAAATCAATTTTTTATAAAAGTTGTTTTAAAGAATTGCTTTGGCAAGTCATGGTAATTATTTTTTAAATATACCTCTTTCATGCGGATTGATAAAACTAATTTATATTAATGCTAATGCCTGCTGTAAGGGATTGAGAGATGATTTTTACTAAATAGAATTATTAATTTGTATAATCAATAAATACAGATAACAGATCCGGAGATTAAAAAAGGGGCTGCTTAGCAGTTTGTGATCTCAACAGAATTATCTTTAAACACTTTTATGGAATCAGGTGAAGCCGAATTAAAACACAAAGACAAAGTTTATTTTTATAAGGTTCATTAGTCATAATTCAGTGGATATTAATTGCGTTAAAAATGATAGCGGTAATTGGAAAGGATCAGAATAAATCAACCCGACTTAGTTTTTCCAAAGGATAGCCTAAAAAGATATCTCTGATTTTTTGCGATAATAGAAAAAAAGCCTATAATTGTTCCAACCGAATGGCTACCGGTCAGGATCCTTATTTTATAAAATATTTTTATAAAAGAGTAATTCCGAAATTAATAAAAGAAGGTAAAATAATTATTGCAGTAACTCATGATGAGGTTTCTCGTACTGCTTTTAACGGTTTTTATGATAATGATTTATGAATGTACTGTATGTATTTATTGAGGAAGAAAAGCACCATTATATTTTAAATAAATATCTGGAAATATTTGGGGAAAATAGTGATAAAAAGTTCTTAAAATATAGAAAATGGCAAGACGCACAGCTTTCTGTATTGGGCAGGATTCTTTTAAAATATGGACTAAGTAAATACTACGATATCAACGATTTTAAAATTAATGTCAGTAACAATGGAAAACCATTTTTACAAGATCATCAAATATATTTCAATATATCCCATTCAAAAAATTTAGTTGTTTGTGCTATCTCAGAATTTCCAGTAGGAATTGATGTTGAATTTTCAAATTATGGTATAGACTATCTGGAATTCTGCGATCAGATGACAAAAAATGAGCTATTGCGTATTCAGGAATCAGAGAATCATGTTGAAAGCTTTTTTAATTACTGGACAGAAAAAGAATCTTTGATAAAAGCAAATGGAATGGGACTCCAGATTCCTTTGAAATCCTTTGAAATATGTAATCATCAAACATGTATTTCTAATGTAAAATACTTTATCAAAAAACTTGATATTCATAAGGAATACCACTGTTGTATTGCTGCAGAGAAAGATTTAAGTACTGTTTTTATTAATGTAAAAAAGGTGAATATCGGTGAATTATAGTCAGTGATTTGTTTTTTTTATCAATACTGTAAAAATTGAAGCTGCGCCCAAATCCGTCGACTTTTTCGAATAGGAGAAATTGTTCACAATCTTTCTAGATTTTGTAAATAGATTTTCTTTCAACATCAAAAAGCACTGTCGTAACTACGATTTTTGATGAATATCACTCATGGCTTAGTATTATTATTGCAGAAGTGATGTTTTTTCGATGTATTTTTAAATAATTATGATTATTGATAAGGAAATCGTAGTAAGTTGTAATTGTTGATGTTTTTTGTCTTGATTTAGTGACTTATACATGAAAATATCATGATTCCTGGTTTATGAAAACAGGACTGAATGAATTTAAAAACGATTAAATTATTGCCTGTTCACCTGTTATTCAACAAAATTTTTAATATATTTGACCCTGAGACAAGATTCATATTTCTTATAGATTTTCAAAATCTAAAATAGCAAATGATCAAGTGTCAAAAAAAATTATAAACCATTTGTAGTAAGAATATTAATCTGCTACTATAGAAACTCATTATTATTTAACACATGGAAAAAATTACTGATATTGCACAAGCAATAAAAGTCCATCGAAACTTAGAGCTCAATACAGATGCGGATAACACCCCTGTAACAACATTAATGGTGAAGAAAAGAAATTTTGAATTCCCAATAATGAAATTAAACGGCTCACTCAACTTTATTTTCGAAGCAATATAATTCCAGATTCATTGTAAATTGTTAATAAACCATTAAAAAAACATTTATCCTATACCTGAAAAATCAATGTAGGTATTTTACTGCCTTTAACAACAGGAGGCAAGTAATCTTATAGACTTTTAATGGTCAATAACAAAAGTTAACATTTTCAACAGATCAGTTTACGAATCCTTGTTAAAGAATATTTAGCAAAGCAATTTATCGTTGACTTAGCAGATGATTCAAGAGCTTAAACCTTTCATTTGCTTTCCGGTATTTTTCTATTGCAAAACCAGATCCATCAAGAAAAAGTATACTTTCTTTTGAAAATACAACATGTACTTAATATACAGTATGTCCTTAAATAGTGATCTCTGTAAATATTTTATTGTAGAACAACACACCCCAGGTAATTTATTAGAATGAAAGAAAAAATGAAGTTACATCTTTCACAACAAGATGTATATTATAAGCAGATAACCAACCCGCAAAGCCCATTATATAATGTAGGTGGATACGGCATTTATAAAGGGAAGTTCGATAGTGTTAAATTTGAATTAATTTTAAAAGGTTGTTCAGAAATCTTTGATTTTCATAAAATCAAATTTGATTTTACGGACTCAGAACCTGCTCAATATATAGTTGATACGCCTATACCTTTAGATATCGATACATTAGATTTTTCATCAATACCGGAGGCTCAAAAAGTAGCTTTGGATTGGATGCAAAATCAATTCAATATAGCCTTTGATCTTGAACAGGAAAAACTATATCGTATTGCATTAATTAAAGTAGCAGAAGATGAACATTATTGTTTCCTCTGTTTTCATCATTTAATTATTGATGGATATGGATTTGCCATCTTTGCCAATTATTTTATATCTGAATATAGGAAATTTTTAGATGGGCATAATGTATTGGAGGAAAAATATCCTTCATATGCAGAAGCGGTGCGACAAAATCTAGATTATTGGAAGTCTTTACAATACAGCAATGATGCAACCTATTGGAAAGAGAAATTTAAAGATATTCCAGATTTAATATGGACTCAGAAAGGGCAAAAAAATGATAATGCTCGTTCGTTTTTAGTTCCAATTTCTACATCTGATGGAAGACTACTACAACGTCTGGTCGAACAGACCAAAACCAATGTATCTCAGTTAACGATTGCTGCACTGTTATTATATTTTGGAAAAACAACCGGGCATAAGAGTTTTTGTTTCGGACTTTCTAATCATAAAAGAAGAGGCAGGGATGATAGGAAAATAGTGGGAATGTTTTCAGGAATACTTCCCTTTAAAGGCGAATTTATCCCAAATCAGCTACTGTCAGATCTCATTTCCAATGTAAAACAAAGTCAAAGAAATGATTTTAGACATGGATTGTATCCTATTTCTCATTTAAATCGATCCTTGAAATTGCTTTCTAAGGATAGATTGCAACTTTTTGATGTTTTAATTAACTATGAGCTCCTTCCTTTTTCAGATTCAGTGGATTCTGATTTAAAGATACAGGTAAAAGAATTGAAAAGTACATCAGATTTGGGAATTCCTCTTGCAATTCGTTGGTTTGATTATGGTCAGGAAGCACCTTTAGAATTACATATAGATTATCAGGAAACATATTTTAATGATGCAGAAATAAATTTGCTTGTTAATAGATTGCTTTTTATTCTTAGACAATTTGAATTCTGTCTTGACAAACCCATTAACAATATTTCAATCATACCAGAAGAAGAAGCCCGTCAATTATTAGAGGAATTCAATACTACAACGATAGACTATCCTAAGGACATGACAGTTGTTGATTTGTTTGAATCACAGGCTGGAAAGACTCCCG
>NZ_FRCD01000032.1 GCF_900142785.1 Chryseobacterium carnipullorum
AAGACTTAATCTAAAAGGAAAGAGTCCGGTACAGTACCGAACTCTTTCATATAATAATATTGTTTAATTTTGTCTAAACTTTGGGGTGCAGTCTAAAATTTTCGGGATTTTTTTATTTTACGGTTTCAGCCTTTTCGTATTTTTCTTTTTCTGCTTCATAGATTCTTTTTCTAAGATCACTGGTTGAGAACCTGTGGTCTCTTTTATTGTAAAAGATCTCGATGCCTTTTTCCTCACAATATTGTTTACCCGTAAAATCTTTATCCATATAATCATCACCGATGATTCTTACATCAATCACGAATGACTTCAGAATATCCAACAGATCTTCTTCCGTATAATAAGGAATAATCTCGTCAACAGCATTAACAGCCTTAAGCTGAATATACCTCTCAACAATAGTCTGGCTCGGTTTATTTTTGTTTGGACGATCGTGAGACGGATCAATCTGAAGTCCTACGATTAAATAATCGCATATTGTTTTAGCTTCTTCAAGCATTTTAATATGCCCCGCATGAAGCAAATCAAATGAGGAAAATGTAATACCTATTTTCTGTGTTTTCATATTAATTTCAATTAAAATTCCGAAACAATATCTGTCTTTTTAAAAGTGTTAAAAAAAAGAAATTGAGGGGAAAAGATTTGATGATTCGATGATTTGTTTTTATCTTTTTTCAATGTATCCTTTATACCGTTTGTGCATCAAGATACATCTGCCATTTCCATACTGTTCTCAATGATTCTTCCAATGTGGTCTCAGACTTCCAGTGGAGTTCTTTTTCAGCTTTATCAGCATTGGCATAGGCAACTGTAATATCGCCTTCCCTCCTCTCACAAATCTGATAGGGAACTTTTACATCATTAGCTGTTTCAAAAGCTTTCACGACTTCTAATACCGATGATCCTTTTCCTGTTCCCAGATTGAAGATATCAATGACGGTCTCTTCATTACTCTGCATTAATTTCTTAAGCGCACTTACATGAGCTTTAGCCAAATCTACAACATAAATATAATCCCGAACTGCCGTTCCATCTTCCGTATCATAATCGTCACCCCAAATATTGAGTTTCTCACGAATCCCAGCTGCTGTTTGAGTAACATACGGGATGAGATTATTGGGAACACCAATCGGAAGTTCTCCCAGTTTTCCTGATGGATGGGCTCCGATCGGATTAAAATATCTCAAAAGAGAAATTCTTCTGTTATATGCTTTTGCAAAATCTGTTAAAATCTCCTCTCCCATTTGCTTTGTTTTACCATAAACACTTTCAGGAAGTTTCAAAGGCGTATTTTCATCAATCGGCATGGTCTCTGCCTGGCCGTATACGGTGCAGGAAGAACTGAAAATGAAATTAGAGATTCCTCTTTCTTTAAACTCCTGAAGAACATTGATGAGGGTAAATAAATTATTTTCATAATAATCAACAGGTTTTAACTGACTCTCTCCAACCGCCTTAGAAGCTGCAAAATTAAGACATCCTTCGATTTTATGCGCATCAAAAACCTGAGTAAGCAGTTCTCTGCGTCTTAAGTCAAAAGGATAAAAAAACGGCTTTTTGCCTGTAATCTCTTCGATATTCTTTAAAATAAATCTTTCCGAGTTGGATAAATCATCTACAATAACGACTTCAAAACCGTCGTTAAGTAGCTCCACTACTGTGTGGGAACCGATATATCCAAGCCCGCCTGTAACAAGTACTGCCATTTTTTTTTAATATTTTTTTTAATCTGTGTGTTTGCCTATGTTGTTTATTTCGCTCTTTGCAGGCGTATGCCGTAAGTAATTTATAAGTAATATCGGTCCTATTAAAAATAAAGTTAGTCCAAATAAAAAAGAATAAATATACGCTCCCCATTTCTCATCATAATTAATATAAAAGCTCATTAAACCTAAAATTATAATTGAAACACCTGTAATATTTAAATATATAAACATTTTTTTTGATTCTTTGAACACATGTACAAATGTCACAATCAATAATACAAATGCTATGAAATTTAAAAAATAGATCGGAATTCTAAATTGAATGTACTTTTCTACTAATCTATAACCTTTAAGTAAAACATTAATTACGAATACTCCATAATAAATAATCCACCCTAAAATAAAAACAATTGTAAAAAAATAAGCAAACTTATTCTTAAGTATTCTTTCGTCGTGAAGCATGGTTTTATTTCATAAACTCAAGCACTGCATCGGTAATATACTTCAGCTGCTCTTCATCTAATTCCGTATGCATTGGAAGAGATATTACCTGATCCAAAAGCTTATCAGTATTCACAAAATCAGCATCATTGCTTTCCTGATAATACGCTTTCTGCTTTCTCAATGCTACAGGATAATAGATCATGGCCGGAATATCTTTTTCTGTAAGAAACTTTTGAAGCTCGTTACGTTTTCCGTTTGTAATTCTTAGTGTATACTGATGGAATACATGGGTTGAATTTTCTGACCTTTTTGGAGTAAGGATATCGGTAAGACCTGAAAAAGCCTCATCATAATAATCTGCAGCTCTTCTTCTCGCTTCGTTATAAGAATCCAGATGTGGAAGTTTTTTTCTTAAAACCGCTGCCTGAATGCTGTCTAATCTTGAATTCACTCCTACCTCATCGTGATAGTATCTTTCATACATTCCATGATTGACAATCCCTCTTAAACGGTGAGCAAGCTCATCATTATTGGTAAAAATGGCACCACCATCCCCATAACAACCTAAATTTTTAGAGGGGAAAAATGAAGTGGTTCCCACAGTTGCCATTGTTCCTGCATATTTTTGAGTGCCGTCTGCGAATGTATATTCTGCTCCGATTGCCTGCGCATTGTCTTCGACTACATAAAGATTGTGTTCTTCAGCAATTTTTAAGATCTCTTCCATATTAGCACACTGTCCGAAGATATGTACCGGAATGATTGCTTTTGTTTTGGGCGTGATTGCTTTTCTGATCTCTTCGGGAGAGATGGTGAATGTATCGTAATCTACATCTACCAGGACTGATTTCAGTTTAAGCAGATGAATAACTTCTACTGTAGCAGCAAAAGTAAAATCAGCGGTGATCACTTCGTCTCCTTCTTGAAGGTCCAAAGCCATCAGCGCGATCTGTAAAGCATCCGTTCCGTTAGCACACGGGATCACATGCTTTACATCTAAATAAGATTCCAATTCATTCTGGAAAGACTTCACTTCGGGGCCATTGATAAAAGCCGCAGAATCCATTACATTTAAAACTGCATTATCTACATCATTCTTTATTTTGTAATACTGACTTTGCAAGTCAACCATCTGAATTTTTTTCATAAATAAATATTTGTGTAAAAATAAGGAATTTAAAATCCTTTCAAAAATTTTATTCATTTTGTTTTATCTTTATAAAAAATAACTTCATGAAAAAACTTTTACTCTTTTGTCTTTTAGTGGGTTACTCTGGTGCCAATGCACAGACAGAGCTTGTTTTTGTTTATTTTACAGGCAAACCGAATAAAGCTGCTTTTTATGCCAATCCTCTTTCAGAACTTACTCAAAAATCACTTAACAGACGTACTTCACTAGGTATTCCGCTGAATGATCAGGATGCCCCTATTGAACAGTCTTATCTGCAGAATCTTCAGAACCTTGGTTTTACCGTCATTGATTATTCTAAATGGCTGAACGGAGCTGCTGTAAATGCCACTCCGGCACAGATTGTAGTATTACAGACACAGCCTTATGTATCTTCTGTGGGCCGTTTTGCCAAAAACAACCCATCCATACCTAAAGCAGCCATTAACAATAAATGGAACACCACTTCTGACAGCCAAAAAACACTGACCGTTTTTGATTATGGCTCAGGTTCTGCCCAAATAGACCAGATCAATGTGAGGCCTCTTCATCTGGCAGGATTTACGGGAACCGGAGTTTCTATTGCTGTTATAGATGCAGGATTTCCTTATGTAGATACAGGATCTGCTTTTAATAGACTCAGGACAAATAACCAGATCAAAGGGGTGTATGATTTTGTTACAAAAACCAATAATGTCTACAGTACCTCGATCAGTAATCACGGATCCGCAGTATTGGGAGCTATCGGTGGATACATCAAAGATGTGTTTGTAGGATCCGCGCCTGATGCTGATTTTTATCTGTACCGCAGTGAAAATGCTGTTGGTGAGATTCCGGAAGAGGAAATATACTGGATAGAAGCGGCGGAAGAAGCTGATAGAAAAGGGGTAGATATCATCACAGCTTCTCTGGGATATAATATTTTTGATGATCCTAGATATAGCTATACCTACTCTGATATGAATGGAACCACTTCTTTCATCGCCAGGGCAGCTGAAATAGCGGCAAATAAAGGTATTTTCGTTCTCGCTGCGGCAGGAAATGCAGGCCAGCAGGCATGGCATTACCTCATGACCCCGGCTGATAATGCTAAGGTTTTTAGTATAGGTTCTGTAGATGCCACGGGGAATTCATCAGGGTTCTCCTCTTATGGGCCCAATTCGCTGGGGATTGTAAAACCTGACGGAAGTGCAAGGGGAACTGCTTCAGCAACAGTCAACAACAGTACATTAACTTCTGTCAATGGAACTTCCATTGCAACCCCTATTGCAGCTGGCGGTGTGGCATGTTTTATTCAGGCTTTCCCTTCGATGAACAGAGAGCTCATGAGAACAAAATTAAGACAAACGGCTTCCCTTTATCCCAATCATACAGACCAGATGGGCTACGGTATTCTCAACTTTGGAAGTGTCTATAATCAGGTATTGAATACTTCTGAAACAGTGAAAAAAGAGAAATTTGCCATTTTCCCGAATCCTGTTAAAAACATTTTGAATATTGCTTCTGAAAGTGAGGTATTATCCCTGGAAGTCTATGATAATCTTGGGAAATTGGTCAGAAAAAACAGCGGCCAGAAATCTATAAAAGTAGAAGAATTCCCCAAAGGAACTTATTATCTTAAAATTCAGATGAAGGACAAAAGCTTTTATGAAAAATTTTTAAAGGAATAGTATATTTAAAAGAAAACGCCTTTCAAATTGAGAGGCGTTCTTTATAAGGACTTATGCTGAGTTTCTACTCGCATTAATATTTCCAAACAGTGATCTGGTCACCAGCTTTTCATAAGCTTCTTTATTCCCTTCTCCTTTCTGGATTTTCATCAGTGCATATTGCTGAATACTTAATAATGGCAAGACAATCTTTTCACGGATCTTCACGGACTTTCTGGAAAGCGGATCTTCTTCCTGCAACATTTTGAATCCTGTAAGTTCAAGCATAATATCTCTTGAAAGGGTATATTCATCAAAAAGCACCTTCCAGAATGCACCAAATTTTGGATTATTTTTGATGTAATAGGTCAGAGGAAAATAAGATTTGTTCATACTCATCATTGAATTAAGAACCAGAGTTTTAAAGAAATCAGAACCTTTATACAAGTCTTTTACTTCTTCAAGTCTGCCCTGTTCTTTCATCTGCTGCATGGCAAATCCGAATCCGAAGAATCCGGGAACATTCTGTTTCAACTGTGCCCAAGAACCTACAAATGGAATGGCTCTCAGATCTTCAAATTTCAGTTCGCTGCCGCTTCCTCTTTTGGATGGACGGCTTCCAATATTGGTCTTCCCATAATATTCCAGTGTACTCATCTCCTGAAGGTAAGGAACAAACATCGGATGAGCTTTCAGATCTGAATATTTTTTATAACTGATATCAGCCAGCTCGGCAATCAGTTTTCTTTCTTCTTCTGTAAGGTCTTTTTTAGAATTTTTAAAGACATCATTTTCTACCCCGGCAGTTAATAGCTGTTCAAAATTGTACTTGGCCTGTTCTTTATTTCCGAAAATACTGGTGATGGTCTGTCCCTGAATAGTCAGCTCAATTTTATTGTTGGCAATCGTATTTCCCTGTGAAGCATAAAAATCGTGGGTTTTCCCTCCTCCTCTTGCGGGTGGCCCTCCTCTACCATCAAAGAATACCACTTTAATACCATTTTGAACGGAAAGTTTAGTTAAGACCTCTTTAGCCTTATAAATTTCCCAGTTTGCCTTCAGGTATCCACCGTCTTTGGTTCCATCTGAAAAGCCAAGCATGATGGTCTGCTGATTCCCTCTGCTTTCAAGATGCTTTTTATAAACAGGATTCTGGTAAAGTTCGTTCATGACCTGTTCAGAATTGGCAAGACCTTCCATCGTTTCAAAAAGCGGAACGATATCCATTTTGATCTGATCTTCCTGATAACCACAGATCTTAAAAAATGCATAGACATTCATCACATCTTTTACAGCATCAGAATTTGAAATAATATAACGGTTCATACCCCGCTGTCCGTTCAGATCCTGAATTTCAGCAATCTGCGAAACTGTCAGTAAGGTATCTTTCACGATATCTTCAAACTGATTTGCATCGACTTTTTCATCAAGCTGAATCAGTTTATTGAATTTTTCTTCATGAGAAACCTCTGTATTTCCATATACTTTTGTAAAAACGTCATCAATGACTTTCTGATGAATCCTGCTGTCCTGGCGAATATCCAGCGTTGCAAAGTGAGTTCCGAAAATTTTCACCCGGTCTCTAAAGTTAGCCAGAAGATCTAAAAACAGAGAATTGTGTTCATTCACGAGTATTTTTTCGGCTGCATCTGCCTTTTTAAGAATATCTTCTGCGGTAATGATATTTCCATTAAAGATGGCTCTGTACAGGTCATCGCTTAACTGAGTCAATACTTCAGAAACACCTCTGAAACTTAATCTTCTTCTGATAAATTTCAAATGGCTATAATAGGATTTCAGAATGGCAGAACGGAGTTCTTCTGCGACTCTTTTGGTAACATCCGCGGTCACAAATGGATTTCCATCTCTGTCGCCACCCGGCCAGAAACCAAGCTGAATAATATCTTCATGAAGATGAAAATGACTGCTTCCAAATGTCTTCTTAATCTTGGTAAACAGCTCCCCGATCGTATCATAATACACATATCTCAAATAGGAAATAATGCTCAATGCCTCATCGATGGGCGTTGGTTTTTCTTTATTCACGAAAGGAGTTTTTCCCAACTGCTGCAGAAGCATATCAATTTGAGTTACTGAGTCGCTGGTAATAGCGCCTCTTAAATCCTGGATGATTCTTTGTACCGAGCTTGGATAAAACTGGGTGGGGTGTGCTGTAAACACCACTTTTACCGTAAAGTCTTCCAGCTTTTCACGGACTTTTTCAAGTTTTTGATCCTGGTACGACCTTTCAAAAAGATTGGTTACTGTTCCGCTGTCGCTTTCGGAATGAAGATTGGGGAATGCAGCATCTTCAATACTGTCAAACAAAACCACCTGTCTTTCGATGTATTGTATGACTTTAAAAAGCAGTTCCAATTTCTGCTCTTCCGTCTGAAGATCGGTATGGTTTTTAAAGAATTCTTCAACAATCTCCTCAGGCGTTTTTCCTTCTTCGTATCCGTTTCGGCTTTCCTCGTAAAGGAAGGGAAGAAGCATCCCAATATTGGTCATTTTATCATAAGGCAGGCTCATAAATAATGAATTGTAGATCTGGAACTTATTCTCCACGATCTGCCTGAATTTTTCTGCTCGTTCGTCGTGTATCATATAACAAATGTAACGGATTTTGGAATTAAATGAATTGATAAATGACAAAAAATGCATTACCGGAAATAAAATTATTTTACTATTTTCTAAAAACTACTCCCATTAAAGAAAACGCTACAGCTAATCCCTTTTATCTTAAGATAAATATGGAAATTTACAGGACTGAAATAGGCTACTTTATAGGCAAGGGTTCTCAACATGGAACATATTTAAAAATAAACGAGATTAAAAGATAATAATTTCGACAGACTTCCAAATACATCACTGCAAAAAATACAATATCAACAGGATTTTTAAGTATTACTATTCAATTTTATAACAATTTTGAATTAAATCAGTTTAATGATTAATTTTACTTTCATAGAAATTAATCAACATCCAATGAAACATCTATTTATATTCCTTTTAATAACCTTTATTTTCACAGGCTGTGGTGATGATTGCTACAATGCTCCTCAGACTATAGCATTTAAATTGGTGAATTCCAATGATGAAAATCTGATCACGAATGGAACCCTTACCGCTTATTCTATTAAAGATGACCATCAGGTTGGGGTACAATTAACTAAAACCTCCGAAGATCTGATCATTTTAGAAAATGTAGGTGCTTATAATGGAACAAAAAATTATATTTTCTCTTCTAATATTAAGTCTTTTAATTTTTCAATACAGTCGTCAGAGTTTAAAGGAGGTTGTGATGGTTTTGAGATCAATAAATTAACGTTTACAGGGGTAGGGATCAACGTAACGGATGAAAAAGGATATTATAAAATCGTACTTCAATAGTCTTCATGATGAATTTAATCTGCAGCAGATGAAGGTCAGATTGAAAAAGAACAGGTCCAATGTAATAAAAAGCTATCTTACACTGTCTTAGAATAAACGGCCCTATGAAAACCTCATCGAAATCATTTCTTGTTATTATCGTTTTATTGATACAAAACTATACAGCACAAAAGCGTTCTGACAGCATTAATGCCTTCATAACCCATAAAATGCAGGAACTGAAAATCCCGGGACTTCAACTGGCCGTCATCAGAAACGAAAAAATTGATCACCTGAGTCATTACGGACTTGCCAATATAGAACATGGGATCGCGACAAAAAACAATACGGTATTTTCTATCAATTCAATGACAAAAGCTTTTGTTGGGGTTGCTGTGATGCAGCTTCAGGAGCAGGGAAAATTAAAAACCAATGATCCTATTTCAAAATACATCACTGACATTCCTGAAAACTGGAAAAAAATAACCATTAGACAGCTACTGAGTAATACCTCAGGACTTCCCAATAATATTGATGAAAAAGAACAGGTATTGGGTGACGGTATCGAAAACAAAAACTGGGAAATCGTCAAGACCCTCCCGATGGAGTTTTCACCCGGTGAAAAATTCAGTTATAACCAAACCGGATACTTTATCTTAGGAAAAATAATTACGCAGTTAAGTGGAGTTCATTTCACAAAATTTATTGAAGACAATCAATTCAAACCTTCCAAACTGCTGGTCACTCAATTTGGAGATTCCAACGATATCATTGAGAACAGTGCAGGGGCCTACTCTACCATTATCAATAACGACGGCCACTGGATCAACGATGGAAAACTTCACAACGCTTATGCCACTTTCCCACTCTTTTTCCGGACAGCTACAGGAATTCTGTCTTCAGCAGAAGATTTAAGCAAATGGATACTAGCTTTACAGGAAGGCAAACTGCTTAAGGATCAAAAAAGCATCAGAGAACTTTTCACGACCATAAAACTCAATAACGGTGATATAGGTGGTTTCAATAAACTCACGAATGGTTATGCTCTGGGATGGCCGACTGTTGTACGAACTGAACATCCTGCTGTTGCTCCTGTGGGCGGTATGCGCTCTGCCCTATTTGTATATCCTCAGGATCACCTGTCTATTGTCGTTTTAACCAATCTGCAAGGCTCAAATCCTGAATGGTTCATTGATGAAATTGCAGGCTACTATATTCCTGATATGAAAGCTGAAAATGGTTTTGGGCTCAGTCCCAACATGAAAATGCTGTACTTACAAACTCGTGCAGACGGTTATCAAAATGTAGCTTTGGTTTATCAGAAAATCAAAAAGAAAAACAAAAGCTTTAAGGTGTCTGAGGATGAGATCAATTCATGGGGCTACCAGATGATGGGACGTGATCTTAAAAATGAAGCATTAGCTGTTTTTAAATTGAATAAGGAATTATTTCCCAACAGTTCCAATGTTTTTGACAGTTATGGTGAAATATTAGATGCACTGGGACGTAAACAAGAAGCCATTATGAATTATAAAAAATCATTGCTTCTCAATCCCGATAATACCAATGCTGCTAATTATTTAAAGGATAAAAAATAAATCATCATTCATTTTCGTAAATTTGCCGTAAAGTATTTACTTTATGAAACTCATGGTCATCACTTCGCTGCTTCTATCCCATCTGTTCTTTGCACAGACTGCAGTTCCAGATGACTACAGGAAGATTCCGGATATTCTGGATACCACAGAATATTTATACCCGTTTATTATTCCTGATAAAGATTATGGTTATTGGAGGGTGCTTACCAATGACACTGACCCTGAAAAAGCAGTGATCTATGAAAGCCAGATGCCGGACTTTATGACCATCAATGAGCCGATTCCTGAGAGAGGTTTTTTCCAGCAATGTATGGGCAACAGATGCTTTTCCTATATCCTTGCCTGTAAAAAAGAAAGGTCTGTCTATTTTTCCAGTGAACAGCAACTACGCGACTTTATCGGAACGGTAGATAATCTTCCGGAAGCTATTTTAGTGGCCCAAACGTATGGTTTTTCCATAGATACCGGCAATAAGGCAGGAGGTTCCTATAAAATTGAAGACAACTATATATCCCTGTATGTCTCAAAACCTAAAGGCTGTCCTGAAATTAAAGAATCCTACGTCATCAAAATCAATAGAAAAACAGGCAGACTGGAGTCAAAAAATAATGGGGTTTATTTTCAAGGTGAGAACTGCAATACCTCAGCT
The DNA here is from genome assembly GCF_900142785.1 of Chryseobacterium carnipullorum. Classification (GTDB taxonomy): domain Bacteria; phylum Bacteroidota; class Bacteroidia; order Flavobacteriales; family Weeksellaceae; genus Chryseobacterium; species Chryseobacterium carnipullorum. Next base: position 10,587 of record NZ_FRCD01000032.1, read on the forward strand.
CAGGTTATTGACAAATAAAAATGCTGTTTCAAAAGATTAAAAATTTTCTTGCAACCTTTTGAAACAACCTCTTTCTTTCATTAAATATTGATTGCTCCCTGACCGGAAGCCATTAAATAAGCCTCTTTTAGAGCTTCAGAGTAGGTAGGATGCGCATAGGAGATACGGAACATATCTTCTGCCGTCACCTCATATTCCTGCGCTATAACAGCCTGAGCAATCAAATCTGCGGCTCTGGCTCCAATGATGTGCACGCCGAGTATTTCACCATATTTGGGATCGACAAGGACTTTTGCAAAACCTTCTGTATCCATGGACGCTCTTGCTCTTGCACTGGCAGAAAAGGGGAATTTCCCAACCTGATAGCTTATATTGTTTTTCTTTAAATATTCTTCAGAAAATCCTACAGAAGCCACTTCCGGCCAGGTATATACCACCGAAGGAATACGGTCATAATGGATATGACGTTTTTGCCCATTGATTGTTTCTGCAACAAGAACGCCCTCCTCTTCAGCTTTATGAGCAAGCATTGCCCCTCCAACCACATCACCTATTGCGTAGATATGGGAAACGGAAGTCTTTCTCTTTTCGTCAACCTTTATAAATCCACGGTCATCCATCTGTATTCCTGTATTTTCAAGTCCTAATCCACTTGTATAAGGGCTTCTTCCAACCGCAACCAAAACGTATTCCGCTTCAAGTTCATGGTCTTCATTATTTTTATCCCTGAAAAACACTTTAGCAGAAGATCCTGAATTCTCTGCTTTGTAAACAGACTGGCTCAAACGGATGTCAACACCTTCCTTTTTCATGGTCTTCTGAAGGCTTTTGCCTAACTCATGATCCATTCCGGCAATCAGATGATCGGCATATTCCAGAATCGTCACGTGAGTTCCAATGCGACTGAATATGGATGCCATTTCTACTCCAATCACTCCACCTCCTATGATGACCATGGATTTTGGATGTTCTTTTAAAGACAGCGCTTCTGTAGAGGTAATAATCCTTTTTTTATCAATCTCTACTCCGGGTATGGATGAAGGTTTGGAACCTGTTGCTATTATATAATTTCCGGCATTAATTTCAATAATCTGATCTCCATCAGTAACTTTGATCAGAGAATTATTGATAAAACTCGCTGTACCTTTTAAACGGGTAATCTTATTTTTACTCATCAGATAATCAAGCCCGGATGTATTTTTGGATACGACTTCAGATTTTCTTTTGTACATCTGCGGGAAATCTACAGCCAGAGTTTCCAGCTTTATCCCATGATCTCGAAACTGATGAGATGCCTCAGCATAATGATGAGAGCTGTCCAGTAAAGCTTTGGTAGGAATACATCCTACATTGGTACAGGTGCCTCCCAGAGTATCATATTTTTCTATGATCACTGTTTTATATCCAAGTTGTGCAATTCTTATCGCGGCTACATAACCGCCGGGTCCTGATCCGATAACGGCAATATCAAAATTCTCCATTTGATTTATTCATTTTTTATAGTTAAATTTACTTGCAAAACGAAAGTAAAATTAAAACAAATACTTGCATTTCGCAAGTATTATTTAAAATATATGGCTATGAGCAAAAAAAGATCGGACTGCCCTATCAGTTCTTCCCTGGAAATCTGGGGGGATAAATGGTCTCTGCTGATTATCCGCGACCTTATGTTAAAGAAAGAATGCACGTATGGAGATTTTCTGAAAGCAGATGAAAAGATCGCGACCAATATTCTCGCTTCCAAGCTACTGCATTTACTGGAATCAGATATTATTGATAAAAAAGATCACCCGGATAGCAAGTTAAAAATTCTGTATCACCTTACGGAAAAAGGGATTGACCTGATTCCCATCATTGTTGAAATTAATCTCTGGGGTGAAAAATATCTGGGTATTCCGGATGAAAGGAAGAAATTGGTGGAAAACATAAAAAAAGACAAAGAAAAGTTTATCCGGGACGCTAAAATTTATCTTTCCCAGGGCAGTTAGAAAATTTTAAGTGATTGGTTGACAAATGATTGTTATTAAGTTTATCCATTCAGCATCGGATAAATATTATCCGTGATCTCATATTTACCATATAAATTCACCATTCCCTTGCAAAGCAAAATTCACCATTCAAATTCCACAACGGTTCAAAGTCCTCAGCCTGAAATCTGGTGTCTGATGTCTTGCTTCTGAATTTAATCATACCCCTATCGCTTTCCAAACATCTTATTCCCAACCTGAATTAAATTTAAATTGTTATTATAAAATAGGGTGATAGTAATTTTAAAATTTCATTAACTCAGTTTTCGCATTGCTTTGCGTAAATTTGAATTAAATAAATTTAGAACAATGCTTAATTTCGAATTTAAAAATCCCACAAAAATACTTTTTGGAAAAGGTGAAATCGCCAAGATCTCCCGTGAAGTTCCAAAAGACGCCAAAATATTAATGATTTACGGAGGCGGAAGCATCAAGAACAATGGTGTTTACGATCAGGTAAAGGAGGCGCTGAAAGATCATGATATACATGAATTCGGAGGTGTTCCTGCGAATCCTGAGTATGAAGTACTAATCAATGCTTTAAGCTTTATTAAAGAAAAAAACATCAATTATCTTCTGGCTGTAGGTGGAGGATCGGTGATTGATGGGACTAAATTTCTTTCTGCAGCCGCCAATTATGATGGGGAGCCGTGGGAAATCCTTAGAAATTCAGTGAGAACATTTGAAGGGGAAGGAATGCCTTTCGGAACTATTCTGACGCTTCCGGCAACTGGTTCTGAGATGAATTCAGGCTATGTGATTTCAAGAAGAGAAACCAATGAAAAATTATCTTCGGGCGGACCGGGCCTTTTCCCTCAGTTTTCTGTTTTAGATCCGGAAGTCATCAGAACAATTCCTAAAAACCAGATCGTCAACGGAATTACAGATGCTTACACACACGTACTGGAACAATATATGACGGCCCCTTCCTCTGCAGATCTTCAGGAAAGAATTGCGGAAAGTATCCTGATCAGCCTTCAGGAAACAGCTCCAAAAGTTTTGGCTGATGATTTTAATTATGACGCTGCCGGAAACTTTATGTGGTGCTGTACGATGGCTCTGAACGGACTGATCCAGAAAGGAGTGATCACAGACTGGGCAGTACACGCTATGGGGCATGAGCTGACTGCTTATTTCGGAATTGATCATGCAAGAACCTTAGCCGTTATCGCTCCTTCTCACTACCGTTATAACTTTGAAACCAAAAAAGGAAAACTGGCCCAGTACGCTGAAAGAGTATGGGGAATCAAAGACGGAACTTTGGAAGAAAAAGCTGAAGCAGGAATCAAAAAGATGGAAGAATTCTTCCACAGCCTGGATATCAAAACTAAACTTTCCGAATATACAGAAGATTACAAAGGTACCGCTGAAAGAGTAGAAAAAGCATTTACAGACAGAAAATGGTCCGGCCTGGGTGAGTATAAAAAACTGACGCCTCAGGATGCTTATAAGATTGTGGAAATGAGTTATTAGGTTTGTTTGATCGGGGTTAGAGCGTTTGATAGTCAATCTATTGACGGATTGTCAATTGCTGGTTTGAAGAGTTAGTGAGTTAGTGTCTGACATCTTTCACCCAGGCTCTTTATTCTTATCTGTTACCATGTAAAATTGACTGTTTACTTGCAAAGCAAAATTGATCATTGACCTCAGTATACCAACTTTGATATGATTCTTATTGCCTGCAACAGACTATTTACTCCCATAAAAATGCATCCCTTTCAAAAATTCATCATATAAAATCCTGTTATTTATAAACATTCGTTTAAAAAAGCAGGATTTCATTGTAAATATTTCAAATTTATTTATATTTTAGCATATTCTTAAATTTGTGAAAATGAAAAAACAGCTACTTTTATTTGCCTTTTCAGCTATGGCACTAACTTCCTGTAAAGATGACAACATAGAAGCTTATGAATTGGAAATGATGAGCGGAGACTGGAAGATTAGTAAAATACAAACTATTTCCGGAAAAGACAATAAAACAGTACTTAAGACTGAAACTCCTTCTGAATGTGAAGCTAAAAATATCCTGTACTTCAGAACTGATTATTACACCAGTAATACTTTTTATTCCGCAGTAGGGCTTGAATGCCAGCTAGCCGGAAAAACAGAAGGTAAATATACCTACACTGAAGAGTCTAAACTGCTAAGCATTAAAAATGACAATGACACTGAAAGACTATACAGAGTGGAAGTGCTGACAAGTCAGGACCTGAAAGTGGCACAGCTGTTCGCAGCATCGGATCTCAACAATGACGGTACCGACGATCTGATCTACGTTACCTACAAAAGATAAACACAGACTCTCGATTTTATCGGGAGTTTTTTATTACTTTTATAAGACATTTAAAATTTGATTACAATGAAGAAGATTCTTTCAGCATTTCTATTGCTGTATTTCGCCCTGTCCTTTTCACAGGAAAAAAAGCCAATGTTCTGGCAAGACATTCAGAATTTCAAAAAAATTGATCAGGAAACACCTCCACCCAAAGATGCCATCCTTCTCATAGGAAGCTCCTCTTTCACGAAATGGACAGACGTCGCCAGCTATTTTCCTGGCAAAACGATTATCAACAGAGGTTTTGGCGGCTCAAGAATGACGGATCTGAATGATTTTGCCGATGATCTTTTAAGCCCTTATCAGCCTAAGCAGATCATTATCTATTGTAGTGATAACGATTTTGCAGACAATCATGACCTGAAAGCCAAAGTAGTGGTCAACAGGTTTAAAACGTTCTACAAAAAGATTCGTGAAAAGTTTCCTACCATTGAAGTGGATTTTATTTCAATAAAATATTCTCCCAGCCGCGAAGTTCTGTGGCCACAGATGAAAGAGACGAATAAAAAGATCGCCGCTTTCATGAAAAAAGAACCTAATGCAGAGTTCATTGATATTACTAAAGCTATGGAGGATTCCACTGGAAATGTAAGAAGAGATCTTTTCGTGGAAGATATGCTCCACCTGACTCCGGAAGGATATAAGATATGGGCAAAAGTGATGCAACCTTATATGAAATAGTAAAGGCTTTCTGAAAAAGCTGTAACAAAAAAGCTCCCGAAATTTTGGGAGCTTTTTTTATTTCTTTTTCTTAGTAGATTTTGATACTGATATCGATTTCTGTTGGGCTCTGTTAGCTCCAAATTTCTTAGGTGCTTTTCTTTTTGAAGGACCACCCCAGTTTTCTTTTTTGTTCTTATCCTTCTTCTCGTGAAATGCTCCTCCTCCTTCGTACAGTTTTACCTGTGCAGGATTCTTCATAATGATCACATCTTCTTCGGAAGCTATTTTCTTAGGGTTTATTTTCACTTCTGCCGGGAAATCATGGAACTTAAGATCCTTATCCATTAATACTTCAATATCCAGAATAGAAGTTTCTTCTTTTTTAGTGGCGAAAGTAATTGCCTTACCGTCTTTGTCTGCCCTACCCGTTCTTCCTATTCTGTGAATATACTGTTCAGGGATTTCAGGCGTTTCAAAATTGATAACATGGGTGATATTTGAGATATCAAGACCTCTGGCCATTACATCGGTAGTAATCAATCCTCTGATCTCTTCATTTTCAAACCTCTTCATGGCTTTAAGCCTGTAGTTCTGAGATTTATTTGAGTGAATGACATCAAATTCTTCAGGGAAAAGTTCATCAATTTTAGCAAAAAGAAGGTCAGAGTTTTTCTTATTATTGGTAAAAATCAAAACTTTAGACATGTCTTCATTATTCTTCAATAAATGCTCAAGAAGATTGATTTTTGTATTGAAGTTTTCAACTTTATAACCAGTTTGTTCAATTTTTTCAAGAGGTGTTCCTGATTTAGCCAATGAAAGCTCAATCGGATTGGCAAAATACTGGTCCAGCATTTCATCTACCGCTTCCGTCATCGTGGCCGAGAAAAGAATGTTCTGTCTCTTAGGCTTCATCATTTCAAAAATATGGGTAAGCTGTGGTCTGAAACCTAAGTTCAGCATTTCATCAAACTCATCAATGATCAGCTTCTGAACTTCTTTCAATGAAATGGCATTGTCAATGGCAAGGTCCATTACTCTTCCCGGAGTTCCTACCAGAATATCGCATCCTGCATTAAATAATAGTTTCTGCGTATTGATATTTTTCCCTCCATATATTCCGATTACCCTGGCGGTAATATTTTCTGTCAGTTTCTCAACAATTTCGGCTACCTGTACTACCAATTCTCTTGTAGGAACAAGAATCAAAACAGTTGGATTCCCTGCTTTGTTGTATTTCCATGTTTTAAGAACGGGCAGAAGATAGGCTAATGTTTTCCCGGTTCCGGTTTGCGCGATTCCCATTACATCTCTCCCGGAAAGTATAGGGCCCAAGCTCTTTTCCTGAATAGGGGTAGGTTCGAATAATTCCAGATCCGCTAAAACATCAAGAATTTTAACCGGCAGGTCAAAATCCGCAAAAGTGAGTTTTTCCATGATGCAAAGATAGGTATTTAAATTTATAGGTTAAACTTAATGTCGGTGGTGAATTTTAAGTTGTGAGAATCAAGAGCTAAGAATCAAGAGCCAAGAGCCAAGAACCAAGATGGTAGACATCAGATTTCAGATTTCAGACATTCCATCCATCAACTAACACAATAAATCAGCAACACTCTAACTCTCCTATCTTGCATCTCGTAACACGAAACTCAATTCACCTTTACACTTGTGCTTTTAATTCTAATATCATCATCTTCCCATTGGCTGGAGGTAATGATGACATATCCTTTCTTCTTTGGATCCTTTTTGATCGGGAATTTTTCATCTTCCCACTGTGAACAATGGGTGGAAATAGAAGGAACTAAAGTCTTCCACCCTGTTTTAGTTAAGGTATACACAAGGAAACCGCGCCAGCAGCTGGTACACCATCCGGGATAAAACCCAAGTTCATCTTTTCCATCTTCATTAAGATCTCCCAGATTATATAAAGTACCGTCATAAGCCGGGGAAACCATAAAAGGTTTTATCTTTTTGTCGCTAAAATAAATGGTTGTTTCACACTTTCCGTCACATTCATCAGTACAGTCTCTTACTTTAGTATAGGCATATTCTTTCGTTCCATTGCCATCAAAGTTGCCCAAAATACCGTTTTCAGCAGTTTCCTGAGCCACGCATAATGAACCGGTTAAAGTCACAGCGATTAAGATTAGTTTTTTCATAGAATAGTTTTTTTCCGGGATTCGGGTTTCGTGATTGAAAGCTCTATTTTATTTGTATGTTTTAGTGTTAGTGAAGATGAAAAGTTAAAGAGAGTGATTGAAGTCAGAAATATGATGTATCTTATGTCTTGTCTCCTGTCTAAACTCTTCTTACTTCCTGGTTACTCTTAATAAAATGACCAATACCAATATAACAGAAAATACAAATCCCAAAACAGCAACCAAAGACATCTCTCCTACTTTGGGTCCCGATTCTGAAGTAAATACGATAGCGGTAGCAATAATATTAGCACCAAGGATCATGGCCAAAATTAAATTGATGATACTAGACTTGATCAGCTGGTTCGTCTTCTCAATATTTTTAATCTCGCTGGATATGGTGAATTTATTGTCATCCAGTTTCTGAAGAACAGACCGGAGTTCTTTAGGAATTTCATCTACATTATCTGTAAAATTCAGCATCCTGTCCATTCCCGTCTTTAAAAGATTCTTTGGACTTATTTTTTTGGTTACTATTTTTCTGGTGTACGGATGGAGGCTTTTCACAATATCCAGATCCGGATTAATGGTTCTTCCCACTCCTTCTATCAGGCTGATTCCTTTAAAAAGCAGGTAGAAATAATCCGGCATATAAAGCCTGTTATCTTTTAGAATATCCTTCATTTTATTAATGATCACCTGAACGTTGATGTCCTGCAATGATGAGCTGTGAACAAAATTCAGAATATCTTCTACATCGCTCTCAAATCTTCTTTCATCAGGAATTTCATAACTGACTGCCATTTTTTTGAGATACCGGACTATTTTATGGGGATTTTTAGCTACAAAACTTACGATCAGATTTTCAAGGATTTCTTTATCATTAGGCTGTATCTTTCCTACAGCACCAAAATCGATAAAGACAATTTTTCCATTCTTTCTTACTAAAATATTTCCCGCATGCGGATCAGCATGAAAAAAACCGTAATCCAGGATCTGGGATACGAATAGTCTTAAACCCACTTCAGAAACTTTTACGGGATCGATATCATGAGCTAAAAGAGCAGCTTTATCAGTTACTTTTATCCCGTCGATAAATTCCATGCAAAGAATATTGTTATTCGAAAATTCTTCATAGATTTTCGGCACATAGGTTTCTTTGTTATTTTTGAAATTCCTGGCAAAATGCAGGATATTTTCTTTCTCGTTGATCAGAGAGACCTCTTCCAGCAAAGATTTTTCAAAAGTAGAGATCGCTTGTTTAAGATTTAGTTTTTCTCCTATCTCAGAATAAGCAGAGACCAATTTTTCAAGGTCCTTAATGAGAAGCAAATCGTCTTCAATAAGGGTCTGTACCTCAGCTTTTTTAAGTTTGAGGATAACAGGACTTCCATCCAGCAAAACAGCTTTATATACCTGAGCAATAGATGCCGTTGCCAGAGGTTCTTTCTGTATTTCAAGAAAATGATCTTTGACAGATATATTAAATTCGTTTTCCAGAATTTCTTCTACATCCATCTCTACCATGTCTACCTTATCCTGAAGCTTTTGTAATTCCTGAATAAGCTCGAATGGAAGCAGATCTTCCCTGTTACTGAATGTCTGACCCAGTTTTACAAACGTAGGTCCCAATTCTTCCAGCACCAGTCTGATTCTTTCATAGACAGTGCCTTTTGAAACAACTTCATCGGGATCGGCAGAAACCGGTTCCTGTTTATTTCCTGTATTCATTCTTGCCAGCATATCTTTAAATCCGTATTTACTGAGTACGGAAATAAGTCTGGCTGATCTTTTCAGTTTTCTTTGCTGTTTGTCAAACATATATTTGTAGATAGTTGATGCAAATTACTCCAAAAATTGTTCCTTTTGCTATTTTTATTTGAATTTGAATCTATGCTAATGCGATCAACAGAACAATCTGCAGCCTGAGCTAAGCCATAAAAAAAGCCGCCATAATATGGCAGCTTTATTTCAACAATATCTTAATAAGTTATTATCCTACTATTCTAACATTGTCTGCTTCAGGTCCTTTTTTACCTTCTTTAATATCAAATTCTACTGCCTGTCCTTCTTTTAAAGATCTAAGGCCTGAAGACTGAATGGCTGAATGATGGCAAAAAATATCGTTTCCGCCTCCGTCTGGTGTAATAAAACCAAAACCTTTTGTTTCGTTAAACCATTTTACTGTTCCTGTCATTATATTTTATTTAAATTGATCAGTGAAGATAGTAAATTTCAAGAATATCATGAAAAAAAAATAACAATTTTAATTCATTATTTTTTCTAATACCCAGATAACAAAATAAATACAAATAAAAAAAAATCTCTTTATCATCTTGTTTAAAGTATTTTTTTATCTTTATAAACATCAAATTACAGACTAACCTATAAATATTACAAAATGAAAAATTTACGCAACAACAAACTTTCAAGAGAACAATTAAAAAGAATTTCAGGAAGCGCCATCGTTATCGGTAACTGTTCAAACAAGTGCTGTCCGGATGACGGAAGGCCCAGATGTCCAAGGCTGATCTGCCCTGCTGTGGTATGCCCGCAATATCTATAGAAAATATAAAATCACTATTATAGAGCAGAACCTAATCTGCTCTTTTTTTATTTTTATACCGGAAGGTTGTACACATTAAAAAAATATCCTGCCACCCGGACAGGATATTTTTTATTTAAAATGATAACATTTTTACTTCAGGTAGGTTTCATAGAGGTCTTTTCTACGGTCGTTCATGACCTGAACAGAGCCGTTATGATGGAGATCTTTCAGAAGATTAAGGTCTACATCCACAATAAGGGTCATTTCTGTATTGGGAGTAGCTTCACCTTTCACAGCATTGGAAGGAAAAGCAAAATCCGAAGGGGTAAATACAGCAGCCTGCCCAAACTGGATATCCATATTGTTGACTCCCGGAAGGTTGCCGACACATCCTGCTATAGCAACATAACATTCATTTTCGATAGCTCTTGCTGCTGCGCAATGACGTACTCTGATATAGGCATTTTGGGTATCGGTAAGGTAAGGCACAAAAAGGATTTTCATCCCCTGATCTGCCAGAATCCTTGGCAGTTCCGGAAATTCTACGTCATAGCAGATCACCAGACCAATTTTTCCGCAGTCGGTATCAAAAACCCTGATTTCGTTTCCGCCTTTCATCCCGTAATATTTTCTTTCGTTTGGCGTGATGTGAACTTTACGGTATTCATCAATGCGGCCGTCACGATGCAACAGGTAGCTCACATTATACAAATCATTAGTATCTGTGTCAAAAACAGGCATACTTCCTGAGATAATATTGACGTTGTAGCTGATGGCCAGTTCAGAAATTTTATTTTTGATTTCTTCACTCAGTTTAGCCAATTCTATCATACTGTCTCTTTCTGAAAGCTTATTGAAGGGTGCCAGCAGCGGAGTATTGAAAAGCTCAGGGAAAAGGACAAAATCGGATTTGTAATCTCCCATTACATTAACAAAAAACTCTACCTGCTCGTAAAAAGCATCGATATTTTTAAAATGCCTCATCTGCCATTGCACCAATCCCAAACGGATAATGCTGTCCTGCATGGTATTGGGCTTTTTGCTGTAGTAGATATTGTTCCACTGCAACAAAACCGCATTTTCCAGTGATGATTCATCTTCAGGAAGATATTTTTTAAGGATTTTTATAGGCAGGAAGTTATTGGAAAGCTGGAATGACAATACGGGATCGTAAATTTCCTTGTCTCTTACTCTTCTGATGTATTCTCTTGGAGAAAGCTCATCACTGTATTTATGATAGTTCGGAATTCTTCCGCCCAGAATGATGGACTTCAGGTTAAGCAGTTCACATAATTCTTTTCTGGCGTCATACAGTCTTCTTCCCAGACGCAGCTCACGGAATTCAGGATCTACAAAGACCTCGATTCCATAGAGTACATTTCCTGTGGAAAGATGGGTATTGAAGGTATAATTTCCTGTAATATCTACATAGGTATGGTCATCTCCGAATTCGTCATAATTCACAATAATGGAAAGGGCTACTGCGGCCAGTTTTCCATCTACGGTGATACAGATCTGACCTTTAGGGAATATTCTGGTGAGCTTTTCGATGCTCTTTTTAGACCAAATAGATTCGGACATCTGCGGATATGCGCGTTTCATCGTTATTACCAATTCATCATAATCCTGAAGGGTCAGGGCTCTTGTTTCTATTTGCATTTGACGTAATTTTACTTAAATTTAGGAAAAAATAATCAGCAGAGAAAGTTATTATGAAAACACAGTCTCAAAAATGAAAATATATCGTCTGATTCATTCTGTAACAATTATTATAATTTTAATGTTGAATTTTTCATACGGGGCTTCGGCAGGTAACGTATCCCATCATTTAAATTTATTATTCAGTTCAAATCTTAATAGCCGTGACGGGAAAAATTTTATTTATTTTATTTTGGGATTTTCTGTATTTCTTAATTATTTAATCGTTGATCAACACAAATTATTGAAACTACTGTATCTTCTACTTATTATGATTAATATTATATTGATCCTACTGTGTATCAAACAATTTTAAATTCAATGTCATAAAAAAATCCCGCCCAGGAGTAGACTGCACCCCAAAGTTTAGACAAAATTAAACAATATTATTATATGAAAGAGTTCGGTACTGTACCGGACTCTTTCCTTTTAGATTAAGTCTT
>NZ_FRCD01000048.1 GCF_900142785.1 Chryseobacterium carnipullorum
ATCCGAATTATGTAAATCATTTAGAAGGTCGTTTTGTAACATTATCTAATGAGAATTCTAATCACCAAATAATAAAGCGTCTGAAATTTCACGACGCTTTTGTTTATTATAAAATGCAGTTCTTTTTTAAAGATTAATCAACCGAAAATTCTGTTCTCCCATCATCTAAGTTATTGTCCTTGATATTTGTTGTGACGTTAATGAGAGCACAGTTAAAATCATTCTCGCCGAGATCTCGGAAAGTTGCCATTGATTCAAAAGAGTAAATTCCCACCCGATTTAATTTGATGCTTATTTCCAGCTCATATGAATCGGTAGCATTATTGTAAACCGGTTTAAATCTTGTGTCGTCCACCTTGTCACCCTTTAGAAAAATGACCGTGTTGCCCTTGAAGAGTTCAGATAAATTGACTAGCAACAGGCCGGAGTTTAGTTTTGTTTCCTCATAAATATCAACTTGTTTTCCACTCATTGAGAGTTTTGACTTGACTGCAAATTTAAAATTTACTGTCTCGCCTTGATCATATTTAATTTTACCGGGCAACAATTCACAAAGATTATCTTCAATGGTATAACGGGTATATGTATCACAGGGACCACCGCGTCCATCTTCACACTGCATCATAAGAGGAACCAAAAAGATGGAGAAAAACACATTTAAAAAGGATAATTTAAGCATATAGTATTTTTAAGTTCGTTCCCGAGTAGTTTTTAATATCATGCAAATTATTTTACTGCTAAAAAATCACTCCGAGTTTGGAGTGATTTTAAAATCAAAGTAAGATGTTATTTTTTGCTAAATTTTGCACTAAAAGTTGATTGTTTCGTTTTTACTTTTATAATGTACGTCGCTGTTTTTAAAAATGATACAGAGATTTCATTTTTTCCTGACCTATCTCTTATTACCAATTTTCCGGATAGATCATAAATTTCAACATCTTCTATATTTTCTTTTGTAAGAATATGTAAGTAATCAGTAGTGGGATTAGGATATACATTGAGGTGATTAACTTGAGAAATTTCTGCTGTCGAAAGATTATCAGCATTTAGGATTTTGATGTTATCAACTGTAAATCCCGAATCGAAATCATCATAAGCAAAATCAATGACTTGGAAACCCGTAGTTGTGGTCAGGAAATTTTTACTGCCAAGTGAAGTGTTATTAAGGAAATATTGTACAGAGTGATTTGTCATATCGACGACCATTTTAAAATTGTACCAGGTATTAGGGGTTACATCAATAGAGGTTTCTATTGCATCATCAATGATACCGTCGTAAATCGCCACATTACCCTGCTCGTAATTGATAACAAATGCAGCTAATATTGTATTTGAATTATCCCTAACTGCGATAAAATAGTCTGATTCATCAAGAGCGGATATCTTATAGTCAAAGGAAAATTCTGTTTTATTAAAACCAACAACGTTCTTTCTAATTCCGCCATCATCAAAACTGTTTGTTCCCAAAACATTCGCTGAGTTTGTACCCAATGTAGAGGTAGTGTTAATAATCGTTGCTGTGTTGGGGGTAGTGGTTCCGTAATAACTCCAGCCCTGTTGATTGTTGATTTCTCCTAAAGTGTAGCCTTCAGCAGACTCAAAAGAAATGTTTTGGCCGTAAGCAACTAAACTTAGACCTAGACTCAAAGCAGTAAATAGTAATTTAAATTTCATAAGTTTTGTTTAATTTATAAAAATATATATAGAACAATTGGACACTTAAGATTATGCTCATATTATAATACACAAGAAATTTTGTTCATTTTGGTATTAATATTCCTGTTATACTCCATCTTTGTTAAAACGTTGCTGGACATTCATAAATGAGGAATTTTTTGTAGTACTAAGTGTGTTAATTTTCAGCGATAAAACTAATAAAATATTTCATATTCTAAAGAATTTCTTTTTCATCAGATAAGTCACTTGATTGATTGTGAATTATAGTTAATCTTGACGGTGACTCACGGACTTTATGTAGT
>NZ_FRCD01000017.1 GCF_900142785.1 Chryseobacterium carnipullorum
TTAATACATTCTAATTTGAAAGCAACGCTAAATTTTTCTTTTCTATACATAAAAAATGCCCCTAAAAAGTGTCTAACTTTTTGGGGGCAGTCCATGTAGGCGGAGCGAAAATTTCGATCTGTGCATCTGCAACGCTCTTCGTTTTTTCGGATAGATCAGCAATCAGTTCATTGACTGAAATATTCCTTTCTTTCCAGTCTTTCAGATTGATCATAGCCATACCGTAGGAAGAACCAGCAATTTCTGTCACAATACTGTATCCCGCAAGTGTGGTCACATTTTCTACCCCTTCTATTTTCTTTGCAATACCAGTGACCTCATCCAGTACTTTTTCTGTTCTTTCAACAGTGGCGCCCTGAGGGGTTGTAACGCTGACGTAAACCATTCCCTGATCTTCCATCGGGATAAATCCGGTGGGAAGAAATCTACTGGTAACAACAGTCAGTATAATAAATAAAAACAGAATACCAAATGTGACTACTGTTCTGGTAGCAAATTTTGATAAAATACCAACATACCTTTCGGTCAGTTTTTCAAAACCTCTGTTGAAACTTTGAAAAAACCGGTCAACCACAGTTTTCTTTTTCTTGTGGTTATGAGGTTTTAAAATAATAGCACAAAGTGCCGGAGTCAGGGTGAGGGCATTTACTCCAGAGATGACGATGCTTATAGCCAGTGTCAATGAAAACTGTCTGTAAATCACTCCTACAGGCCCATCCAGAAAAGCTACAGGAATAAATACAGCAGACATCACAATGGTAATAGCTACCACCGCGCCTGCAATTTCTTTTGTCGCACTGATTGTGGCTTCCAGAGGTTCCATGCCCTGTTCCATTTTCACATGGACGGCTTCCACGACGACAATCGCATTATCCACAACAATTCCAATGGCGAGAACAAGAGCAAAGAGGGTTAATAAATTCACTGAAAAATCCAGCATATTCATGAAAGCAAAGGTTCCTATTAATGCTACCGGTACAGCCAGCACAGGAATCAGCGTAGAACGCCAGTCCTGAAGGAAAATAAACACGACAATTCCTACAAGAATAAATGCCTCGATAAGAGTCATCAATACCGCACTGATAGAAGCATCCAGGAATCTGGAAACGTCATACGCCATATTATACTCCATTCCGGGAGGAAACGAAGTGACTTTTAATTCTTCCATTTTTGCCTTTACACTTTCAATGACTTCGGATGCATTGGAGCCCGGTCTTTGCTTCATCATAATAGACGCTGAAGGTCTTCCGTCTGTCTTGGAAACCATTCCGTAATTCATGGCACCAAATTCAACCTTTGCTATATCTTTAAGTTTCAGGATGGTTCCGTTCACGTCTGATCTGATGGGAACTTCTTCATACTGTTTGGGCTCAAAGAATTTACCTTTATATTTGATCACATACTGTAATTGACTGGACGTTTTTCCGGACGTCTCTCCTACTTTTCCCGGTGCAGCTGAAATATTCTGTTTCTGCAGAGAACTGATCACCTCATCAGCCGAAATACTGTATGCGGCCATTTTCTGCGGATCCAGCCAGATTCTCATGGAATATTCTTTCTGGCCCATGATCTCGGCACGTCCTACTCCATCGATACGTTTCAATTCCTGGAGTACATTAATATCTGTAAAGTTATAGATGAACTGCTCGTCCTGGCTGGGATCTGCACTGGTAATATTCAGATACATCAGCATACTGTTCACCTCCTTTTCAGTGGTGACTCCGGCTCTGATTACTTCCTCGGGAAGTTCATCAAGGATGGTTGTCACTCTGTTCTGGACGTTCACTGCGGCCACATCAGGATCTGTTCCCACCTCGAAAAATACCTGAATTAAGGTAAGTCCATCGTTGGAAGTCACCGTGGACATATACGTCATTCCGGGAACACCGTTGATGGCCCGTTCCAAAGGAAGAGCAACAGCGTTGGCTGAAACTTCAGCATTGGCTCCGGTATATTTTGCGGTCACGGTGACAGAAGGCGGTACGATATCGGGAAACTGGGTGATGGGCATTTTCATTAATGCCATAATTCCCAGCAATACAAATACAATGGAAATCACCAACGAAAGCACCTTTCGTCTTATAAACATTTCTACCATGTCAGTTGATTTAAAGATGAAAGGTTAATACTTCTTTTTAATTTTGATCATATCACCATCCTTCAAAGACTGCGTCCCTTCATAAATGATTACATCTCCTTTTTTAAGACCACCCTCTACCACATAAGAATCTCTTAGGGTCGTCCCGATCTTAATACTGGTCATTTTCACTTTGTTATTTTTATCGACAACGAAAACATAGGTCTTGTCCTGGATAGAGAATGTTGATTTCTGAGGAATCAATATCGCATTGGCCTGATGCTCGGAAATAATAAGTTTTCCAGAAGTACCATGTTTAATCAGGCGGTCAGGGTTCGGGAACAGTACTTTATACCGGATAGAACCAGTAGTTCTGTCGATTTCTCCTTCGGCGGTCTTCAAGGCTCCATTGAATTCATAATTGACTCCATTGGGAAGGGTAAGTTCTATTTTCTGGTGATTTCCGATCTTATCATTGGCAAGAAGTTCGAAATACAGGTTTTCAGGAATAGAAAAATAGGCATAGACTTCATTTAGCTGGGATAAAGTGGTGAGCAGGGTTCCGTTTTCTACAAGGCTTCCTTCTTTATGAGGAATAACGTCGATAACACCGTCAAAAGGAGCTGTTACTCTTGTAAAACTGATCTTTTGCAGCACTGTTTTTCTTTCTGCATCTGCAAAAGCGTGTTTTGCTTTCGCTGATGAAAGTTTAGCCTTTACCATTTCAAGTTCATTATTTGCGACAAACTTTTTGGCGTGGAGACTCTGGATCTGTTTCAATTCTACTTCTGCCACGCGTACGTCGGCATCAGTCTGTTTTAAAGTAGCATCTGCTTTTAGAAGTTCCATCCGGAGTTCTGCATCATTGATCTTGAAAAGGGTCTGGCCCTGGTGGACAAACTGCCCTTCATTCACATAGATATGCTGAATGATTCCACCGATCCGGGAACGGATATCAACATTTTTCTTTGCCTGAATATCGGTGACAAACTGGTTGTTGACAAGTGTATCTTTTTCTTTGATTTCAAGTACAGGAACTTCTCTTTCGTTCGCTTTGTTTTTTTTGTTGTTTTTACTGCATGACACAGCGAATAATATTGCAAAAATGCAAATTATTACGTTTTTAGAATACATCTTAAAGTATTTAAGTTATAAAAAATTCGTTAAAATAAACTGGTTTTCAATAACTTAAATTAATACAACTGAAAAAGATGGAGAAAGGACTTTACGCCGCAGATAATGGAAATCGCGATATCAGGAAGACTGATTCTGGAGGTAATCTTAAGAATTCCCGAGAAATCTCCAGTTGCTACCTCATCTTTTCGGACTGAATGTTTTATGATTTTCGATAGAGAAGGCAGCGCATGAGTGTTCATGTCTGCTTCCTCATAAAAATCCAGAATATGGATATTCCCTATTGTCGGTACACAGGGAATATTTCCCATTGATTTTTCTGCCCATTTCGAATTGAAAAGGGTAAAAACCAATATGAAATAAAAAAAGATAAGTGATCTTACACCTGCCATGTCAATAAGAAAAGCTTTGGTTTTATAGTAAAAACGATAGTTCCGCGAAACTATGAATTTTAGGTGGGTTCTGTGGTATTGTGAATGTTAAAAAAACTTAAATAATGTTTTATATCATTAAAAAATAAAGGTCTTTGAAACAATTCAAAGACCCAATTCTTTTTTAGATTTATTTTAATGGAATATTTTTATAAAACTCTGTAATATTTTAATTGAAGATAGTTATTGATAAATCCACATGAGAACCGGTTTCCCTGCTTTTTGAATCATAGGATCAATTTCTTTCATCGCCTTATTGGAAACGGTGGGACAGCCCCAACCTTCAGGAGAACCCTTCGGAAAAACTTCGTCGTCACTCATCCGATCCCATGAATGAAAAACAATATATCTTTTCAATGCATTGCTGTTTGTTTCTTCCAGACCATGCATGAGATACTTAATATGAATTCCCCACTCACTTTGACCTCTTCCCTGCAGCTTATATTTTCCTAAAGATGAAAGATGACTTCCGTCTTCGTTGCTGAACTTCGGGTTGCTTTTAGAACCATCACTACTCCATGGGTTTATTCCACAGCCATGTCCTACGAGATACATTTTAGAAACAGACTTCGTTTTAAAATCCCATACAAAAAATCGTTTAATTCCTGAATGAAGACTCATGTCGATGAGAATACAAAAATCTGTACTGAGTTTTTTTGAAATGCAGAATTGCAAAGCTTTTTCTGCCTTATCTGCCATTTCAGAAACGGGTATTTCGGGTCTTCTTTCTTCTTTTGCCACAGAACTTTCGGGAGCCGTCTTAATTTCGTCGGGCTTTTTATTACAGGAAAATATAAGATGAATAGCAAGAATTACTGCAACTATCTTCATTGAAAATTATTTGTAATGTCTGAAAATCCCGAAGTCAGAAGGGGTCCATAATGCCGCTTTCTGTCCTGCCGCCTTGAGAGCATCATTGGCCCATGTATTACAGGTATAAAGGAAACTGTAGGTTCCCTTGGCATCATAAAAAGCATCGTTGACATCATAAACAGCGTTGGTAGGAATCACAATAAAATTTCCGTTCTGATCTCTGTCGAATTTATCTTCCACAAATTTGACGAGATTTTTGTACTGGTCTCTGCTGATCATGATCATTTTGCAGTCTTCCCCTTCTTTCATGGTTTTGTAATAAGTGCAATGCATCGCAGAATCGCTGAGCCAGAATGCCGCTTTTAAAGCAGTGGAAGCCTTTAGATCCGCCCATGTGGGAGTATCAAGATAAAAACCTTTATCGCCCCAGCCTATTCCTATATAGTTGTAATCTGTCCTTTTAGATTGGGTATTGGAAAACGGAACTTTTGCCCCCCAATCCTGAAGATCATTTTTTACGGGCATTACGATGTCGGTATGCACACCGTTTGTATAAATATAGATGGGAATATCTTTCGGTTGCCCGTCGTCCTCTGCAGAAACTTCTATGAGTGGAAGCACAAGGCCTAAAATAATGTAGAACACTACAATTCCTAAAATAACTCCTATGGTTTTGAGGATATATCCTAATACAATTTTCGCAGTCATATTTTAATACAATTTAATCTTCAATTTTCCGTAAAAGTATTTGTTTTAATCGAAAAAATGATTAAATTTAATTACGAAATATTCACAAATATGCGTAAAAATGTAAAATCACAAAAAAGATTTAAAGTAAGAGTGAAAATTGCTCCTAAAAGAGTACAAAAAAAACGTTGATTTTCTGTGGGATTTTGTCTCATGAAAGTCAATTTTTCTTTTTAGGAAAAGTTTTCAAAAGATTCTTACTGAATTCAATCTTATCCTCCTTAAGACGTATGGCTTAAGGGACGGCCAGTTAACCACCAAGTTTTGGAACTCAAAAATTCCAGATAAGGATTCGTCACCAAAAAATTGCGCTAGATTTTACCTGAAGAGCCTTCCAAAAATTCAATATTCCGCTTCAGACCAGCAAATTTTGTTCTCTTCACCGGAGATTTCCTAAAGATCTCAGAAAATATTTCCTGAGTAATTTCTTTCCATTCTTCTTTTTTGAAATTTTTCAACGATTCATTGGGAGCAAATCTGCTCTGTTTGTTGGGGGCCGCAAATCTGTTCCACGGACATACATCCTGACAGATATCACAGCCAAACATCCAGTCTTCCATTTTGTCTTTGAAGTGGTCCGGAATTTCGTTTTTAAGTTCTATGGTCGCGTAAGAGATACAACGGCTTCCATCAATAATTTTTTCTGAAACAATGGCATCTGTAGGACATGCATCGATACATTTCCTGCAGGTTCCGCAATGATCTGTTGTCGCATGATCGGGAACCAGCTCAAGATCACAAATGATTTCTGCCAAAAAGTAGAAGGAACCGTTTTGTCTGGTGATAAGATTGGCATTTTTCCCTACCCATCCTATTCCTGACTTTCTGGCCCAGCTTCTTTCCATAACGGGCGCTGAATCTACAAAGACCCGGAATCCGAATGCTCCAATTTCGTCCTGAAGTTCTGAAACCATTTCGCGAAGAATTTCTTTTACCACTTCATGATAGTCTTCTGCATAGGCATATTTGGAGATTTTATAATTCTCTAATGCTGAAATTTTTTCTTTTGGAAAGTAGTTATAGGAAAGTGAAATAACAGACCTTGAGCCTTCGACAAGCAGTCTTGGATCTAATCTTTTATCAAAATGGTTTTCCATGTACTTCATTTCACCATGAAAATTATTTTTAAGCCATTTTTCAAGATTGGGGGCATCTTCTTCTAAAAACTCAGCTTTGGAAATACCACAGCTCTGAAACCCAAAACGTTCTGCTTTGGACTTGATGAGTTGGGAATATTTTTCGGCACTGGAATTCAGAATTTTCACCTTGCAAAATTAAGATTAATTTACCAATCTTTCTCTTTTGAATTCAGGAGTGGATAAAGGTAAATTTTTAGGAGCTTTTTAAGGAAAAAATTGCGTATTTTCGTTCTTATTTTTTAATCTAAAATTAAACAGTTATGTCTTTAATAGAAGTAATACAATCTGGAAACTATGAATTGATCGATGTCCGCGAGCCAATGGAGCTTGAAATGGACGGAAATATAGATGGAGCTAAAAACATTCCTCTTGGTGAAGTAGAAGACAGAAAAGACGAGATCTTATCTGTTGAAAAACCGGTCATCTTATTCTGCAGAAGTGGAAACAGAAGTGGAAAAGCATTGGAATATCTTAACGGACAAGGCTTGAAAGACGGTTATAACGGCGGAGGCTGGGCTGAGCTTAAAGCAGTATTGGAATCAAATCAAGGAACTTTTTAAAGTTCCTTTTTTTATCTTATTTATGATGGATCTGAAAGAAAATTTCATACAGCTATGCCTTCCTTTTTCAAAAGATGAAAGTCTTATCAATCACTTTTGGCATGAAATTGAGACAAAATATTCTGAAAAAAGCCGGCATTATCATGACCTTTTGCATCTGGAAAATATGTTCAGAGAGCTGGATTCTGTAAAAGATCGTATTAAAAACTTCACTGCTGTTTCTTTCGCTGTGTTTTATCATGATATTATTTACAATGCCTCTTCAAAATCAAATGAAGAGAAAAGCGCGTCGTATGCTGAATCAAGACTTGGAAATCTGGGTTTGCCTCAAGATCTTATTTCAAAAATTACCACTCAGATTATCGCTACAAAAACACATCAAAAGGCTGAAGATACAGACACAAATTATCTTTTGGATGCTGACCTTTCTATTTTGGGAAAAGATCCGGAGGTCTATCTGGATTATACCCGGAAAATAAGAAAAGAATATTTCATTTATCCGGATCTGCTTTATAAACCCGGAAGAAAAAAAGTGCTAAAACATTTTCTGGAGCTCGAAAGTGTTTTTAAAACAGATGAATTCAGGGGAAAATATGAGCTTAAGTCCAAAAAAAATATGGCAGAAGAACTTAAGATTCTGTGAATATCATATAAAAAAAGAGATGCAGCAAACGCCACATCTCCATCAAAACATCCATTCAAACACAAACCATTTCTAACACAACTATTTCACATTCTAACACCCAGGATGAATTGAAAAACATTCGTACGTTTTTAAGATATTTTTTTCATCATTTTTGTTTTTAGAATCATCTGCATCACCATTTGACATTTCAAAAATAGACATTTAAATATCACCATAAAGTGATTTTATTTGCATGTATTATGTAATTTAAGCATCGAAAAATACTGTTAAAGGCAATGATAGTAAAGGTTTATTCCTCTCTGAAAGACACTTAAATATTTTAAAAAATTTAAGGAAACAGATTTATATTTTATTTTGAACACAAATTATCTATTTTTTTATTTTCATTAAAATCTATACAAATAAGAATAATAAGCCTGGTAAAATCTCCATTCAATACGCTTGAAAATTGATGTGATTATTTTAATAATATGTAACTTCTGTACAAAATGGTGACTTATCTTTAAATCTGTACACACCAGAACAAGTTGATTTTGAATAAAAAAGCACCTTGTTCAATCAAGATGCTTCGTATTGTAAGTATTGTTTTATCAGCTATTCTGTTTTATAAATGCTGCTGCTTTATTGAGAACTATTTCCGGAACTTCTTTGTGTGGTGTATGTCCTGTTCCGGGAATTATATATTTTTCTGAAGTCCCGGCTACCTGATTTACTGTTTTTTCAACCTGTTCCAATGTTCCGTATTCATCAGCTTCTCCCTGAATGAACAGTAAAGGGCATTGAATATTTTTTAAGAGGTATTCAATATTCCAGCTTCTGTAATCTTCTCGGGTCCAGGTTTCTGTCCATGCTTTGAAGAGCATTTCTACCTTGTCACCGTGGTATTTTTGCAGACGTTCGGGAAGATTGGTTGTTTTATATTCATCCCAGGCGTCATAAACTCCTTTCAGCGTCACTTCTTCTACAAAGATATGTCCTGCTTCACAGATAACCGCTTTTACTGTTTCCGGATATTTAGCCGCGGTGATCAAGGCAATCGTTCCGCCATCACTGTGCCCGAATAGAATAGCATTATTAATATGAAGTTCCGCAAGCAGATCATTCAACAGATCGGCTTCCAATTCCATATAATTGACTGGTCTCTCATGGGTAAGCATCGGATCTGATTTTCCATAGCCTAATCTGTCATATACCAGGATATTGCAGTGGGTAGCTTGTGAGAGTTTTGCAGGAAAATCTCTCCAAAGTTGAGTACAACCTAAGGAATCGTGTAGAAAAACAATAACAGGTTTTCCCTCACATGAATGATGATATGCTGTATAAAGTTTCTGACCTCTTACTTCCAGTATTCTCTCTTCCATTTATCCAAACTTCTGTTACAATACCGGCGCATTCGCTTCTTCAAATTCCTTCAGTAAATTCCTGAAAACAGTTTCTACCGGAAGAATATCATTAATCAAAGCCGAAACCTGACCTATTTCAAGCTCGCCATCTTCCATATCTCCTTCAAACATTCCGCGTTTTGCTCTGGCTCGTCCCAATGAAGCGATCAAAGCATCTTTATCTCTTCCGGACTGGTAGATGTCTTCCAGTTCGCTAAAGAATTTATTTTTAACCATCCTTACGGGGGCCAGTTCTTTTAAAGTAAGATGAGTATCTCCTTCATTCAGTTCTGTAATTTTCTTTTTCCAGTTTTCGTGGGCACTTGCTTCAACGGTTGCAGCGAATCTTGAACCGATCTGTACTCCATCAGCTCCTAAAATCATAGCAGCCTTCATCTGTGAGCCGAGCGCAATTCCTCCTGCAGCGATTAAGGGTTTAGAAATATGATTTTTTACATTCGGGATCAGACAGAAAGTTGTGGTCTCATCTCGCCCGTTGTGTCCGCCGGCTTCAAAGCCTTCTGCGACGATGGCATCTACTCCGGCTTCTTCACATTTAACGGCAAATTTGGTAGACGAAACTACGTGGGCCACTTTTATTCCTTCTTTTTGAAGTGTTTCTGTATAAGTCTTAGGATTTCCTGCAGAGGTAAAAACAATCTTTACTTCTTCTTCGAGAATAATCTGGATGATCTCTTCAAGATTAGGATATAGCATAGGTACATTCACGCCAAAAGGCTTATTGGTAGCCATTTTACATTTTTGGATATTTTCTCTGAGGATATCAGGGTACATACTTCCTGCCCCTATAATTCCCAATCCTCCGCAATTAGAAACCGCTGAAGCTAATTTCCAACCTGAATGCCAGATCATTCCGGCCTGAATAATAGGATATTGTATATTAAAAAGCTCTGTAATTCTATTTTGACCGGTCTTCATTTCGTGAAGTTTTTTTGCTGAATTGAAATCTATAAAATTGCTCATGCGTAAAAATACTAAAAACAATGGTTTTCAGTCATTAAAAATTGGGGGAAATTATTTGATATTAGTTATGGCTTTAAGCGGTACTTATTGAGTACTTCATCTATGACAGGGCTTATGGTCAAAAATTGATGAGCCAGCTTCCGGAGGTCATCCGGGAGATGATCAGATCTTAATACAACCCAGCCTTCCATTAAGGTCAACGGTCCGTATTTTACGCTGACATTGTCCCATTTTTCTCTGTCCTCTTCAAAACGAATTCTAAATTCTTCAGCGAAACTTCTTGCCGGGATTGTATAGGCTTTCAGCGCTCTTAATTTTAATGCATGGATATTGTAATATAGCTTCCCTTCTTTAATTGATTTTTCACTCACCCATACCGAAAAAAAGATTCTGCCTGGAGCATTCAAAGGAGATTGTTCATTACTGGCCCATTCTGGCTTATATATTTTTAATGCAACGGATTCAAGAATGAGGTTGACAGAAAGATGAAGTCCGGCATCATCAAAGTCTTTTGCCGAAATGGTGTCAACAGCTTTCTGAAATTCCTTTTGATAAAAGTGTTCATCCATTGCTTTATGATTTTATTATCTAAATATAGAATTTTTCAGAAAACGAATCTGCATACCACAAAAAAACCTTCAGAAATTCTGAAGGTTTTTGTATTTATTTTTTG
Organism: Chryseobacterium carnipullorum; assembly: GCF_900142785.1. Classification (GTDB taxonomy): domain Bacteria; phylum Bacteroidota; class Bacteroidia; order Flavobacteriales; family Weeksellaceae; genus Chryseobacterium; species Chryseobacterium carnipullorum. Next base: position 10,587 of record NZ_FRCD01000017.1, read on the forward strand.
ATTGATTCTTTTTTCCAGTTGGCTTTGAAGTTACAGTTATCATAACGTCCGTCAATCGATATAAAGGTTGTCGGTAGTTTTGAGTTGACAAACTTCTCAATCATTTCATTACGCTTTTTGTTAAGCGCCATCTGCTTGATTCTGTTATAATCTGTCTCCATTGTAATCTGGTGTGCAGGAATCACATCTTCCTGCTTGATGATCTTAACCACTTTTCTTTTATTGTCTTCATCTTCGAAAGCAGCGGTAATATCTCCTTTGTTCAGACCTGCCAATTCATAGCTGATAGATCCAGGAATACTTTCTCTTTCAATTTTATCAGAACCGTCTGCTCCCGCAATAATTCCTGCATTGAACTTGGTCTTCTTATCATCTGAAAATTTAAAAGCAGCATCTTTAAATGTGATCTTCCCGGCCACGATAAGACCTTTGATACTGTCTAGTTTTACTTTTGCCGTTTTTATTTCGTCATCTGTAGGGGTCGCTTTTAACAGGATGTGTCTTGCATCATATACTTTACCTGATTTCTTGATCAGCTGTATAATATGATATCCGAATTCAGATTCAATTGGATCTGAGATTTCATTTTCCTGAAGGTTTAGAGCCGCGGCTTCAAATGGCTTCACCATTTGTCCTTTGTAGATGTTTTTATACAGACCTCCGTTCGCTGCAGATCCTTCATCTTCAGAATAAATCCTTGCCTGGCTTTCGAAAGTTTCTCCGCCTGCAATATCCTGCTTGATTTTCTTTAGTCTTTTAATGATATCTTCCTTGTGAGCTTCGGTGAGCTTCGGATACATCATGATCTGAGCTAAAGAAATTTCATCTTTTACCTGCGGAAGCTGCATTTTATACAGGTTATAAAAGTCTGTCACCTCGTTCGGCGTTACATCTGCCTTTTCAGTGATACGCTGATATTTTGCCTGTCCGTAATACTGGTCTATATCGATCTTTTCGATCGCGTTTTTCATTTCAAATCCGTTTCTGAATTTATATGCGGTAAGCATTGTTTTTTCGTCCGGGAATTGAGAAAGCAACTGACGGTATTTCGCATTGGCCTGCTCCTTAATGGCCGCAGAACGGTTTTCAATCAATGTATCTTTTTTGGCTTCGTATACAAGAAGTTTGTTGCTGATCAGGTTTTCAAGGAACTCACATTTGTCAGTTTCAGAGGCTCCCTGCTGTTTGGCATAGTTCATCTGCTCATTCACATCTGATTCCAAAACAATTTCATCACCGATAACAGCAGCAATACCATCCACTAACTCTCCTGGTTTTAGCTGAGCATTCATGTTTGAAGAGAATATCATCATGAAAATCCCAAGAAGAAAAGTGATTTTTAGTTTATTTGTCATTTTACTATTTTAAACAAGTTGCAAATTTAGAATTCTTAACGAATTAGTCTAAATTTTTTATTATAAATATTTCTTAAAAAGACTTATTTATTGCAGTTCGATATCGAATGTGGTTAATTCTTTGAATTGTCTCAATCTGTCGAACATATCAGATTCTTTTACCTCCTGTATTCTTTCAGTTCCGAATTTCTCAACGGTGAAAGAAGCCATCGCAGAACCTACGATCAAAGCAGACTTCATGGTTTCGAAATCAACCTTGCCTTTTTTAGCAAGATACGCTGCAAAACCTCCGGCAAAAGTATCTCCGGCTCCGGTAGGATCGAAAACTTCTTCCAGTGGAAGCGCAGGGATCGCAAATACTTTATTGTCGTGGAAAAGTAATGCTCCATGCTCTCCTTTTTTGATGATCACATAGTCCGGACCCATGGTGTGGATCTTTTTAGCTGCTTTTACGAGAGAATATTCTCCTGAAAGCTGTCTTGCCTCTTCATCATTGATCGTAATAACGTCTGTTTTAGCGATCATATCCATTAAAATATCCCAAGCTGAATCCATCCAGAAATTCATGGTATCCAGGATAACCAATTTAGGACGGTTGTTCATCTTTTCCAATACGGATAACTGAACGCCAGGGTGTAGGTTTCCAAGCAGAAGGATTTCTGCATCCTGCATAGAATCTGGAATTTTCGGATCAAAATTTTCTAAAACATTCACTTCAGTAGCCAAAGTATCTCTGGTATTCAAATCGTTATGATATTTCCCAGACCAGAAAAATGTTTTTCCTTCTTTTACGATCTCAATTCCTTCAATATTAATATCTCTGTCTGTGAACATATCAAGGTGCTCCTGTGGGAAATCTCCTCCAACAACAGAAACAATACCGGATTTAACCCCTAAAATAGATGAAGTGATACCAATATAAGTGGCTGCACCTCCTAAAATTTTATCCGTTTTACCAAATGGTGTTTCGATCGCATCAAATGCAACGCTTCCTACAACTAAAAGTTTCATATATTTTTCAATGTATTTTAAAGTCAATTATTTTTTCCATTCAAAAGTGTCCAGCAGATGTTTCATATCATTTTTGATATAGTTTACTGCCGGGGCCAAAGAATCCGGTTTCGGTCTTGTATTAAAGTATAAATAAGCAGTCACGAAATGTTTCGTACTGTCTGTAATGTAAAATTGAAGATTGGAAGCAGTCTGTCCCTTCAATTCATAGAAATTCCCGTATACTTTTTTATCAGGGTATTCGAATGACTTGGTATCTATGGAACTTGCTTTTACGGTATGTTCATAGACCATTTTCTCAGTTTCTTTGATATGGTCTGCAAAATCATTCTGTATTGGGTAATAGGTTACAAAAAGCTTTGCTTTCATTTTCGGGTAGTTGATGTAGTACCAGCACGGCCTTTTAGCATCACTAATGGATGCAAAATCTGAATATTCAAAGGTATAGGCACAGTTATTTTCAAACTTCTGATATTTCGGCTCCGGATATTCCAGACGGAGTTCACCATACGGTTTTGGAACATGATCTTTTCCACACGAAATTAAAAGCAGTGACACGAAAATAAAAATGACGTTTTTTATCATTTTGCAAAAGTACAAATTAGATTTTAGATTTTGGGAGACAAATTTCAGTCTTTCAGTGCGTTTTGAATGTAGTTTTCCAAAGGCTTGGGAAAAGATTTATCGTGAGAGTCTTCAAAGTCTGTAATGAGGTAATGATTTTGTGCTATGAAACGGCCCCAAACGACTTCTGAATCCACCTCAACGTTTGAAATTTCAATGGTCAGATTCTTGTGGGTAAGTTTGTGGATAACCGTTTTTACATTCCTGATGAAGGGCTCCAGATCTTCTGAAATAGTATCCGGAAACTCGAATAATTTTTTCCAGATGAAGTCATCTTTCCTTTGCCGGATCAAAAACTTTCCGTTTCTGTGGACGAAATAGTATTTCAACGCGAGATCCTGTGCTTTCACCTTTTTTGTTTTTACGGGATAATCCGATATTCTATCAAGAGAAAAGGCAAGGCAGTCATCATTAACGGGACATTCGCCACAAAGTGGATTTTTAGGTTTACAGATTTCTGAGCCAAGATCCATCATGGCCTGATTAAAATCGCCTACATTTTCCGGCATGACCAATGCGGCCAATTGAGAAAAATAGGAAAATGCGCGTGAGCTGGAAATATCAAAATCATCTGCAAAAATACGGCTTAAAACTCTGTAAAAATTCCCATCAACCGCCGGCATTCTACCTCCAAAGCAGATGCTTGAGACTGCAGCAGCAGTATACTTCCCAACACCTTTTAATTTTAAAATTTCTTCATAATCAGCAGGGAAAACGCCGTGGTAATCATTCATGATCTGTTGTGAAGCTTTATGGATATTAATGGCCCGTGAATAATACCCAAGTCCTTTCCAATAAAGCAGTACTTCATTTTCTTCAGCACCAGCCAGAGTTCTGACGTCCGGAAATCTTTTAATGAAATTATTATAATGATTCAGTCCCTGACTGATCCTGGTCTGCTGAAAAACAATTTCGCAGATCCATATCTTATAAGGGTCTTTTGTCTGTCTGAAAGGCAGATCTCTTGCATTTTTTCCGTACCAGTTCAACAATTTATATCCAATATGGAGAAAATCCGAACTTTTATTATCTATTTCCAACAACCTTAGTCTGTTTAAATGATTTTGAGGGAATTCTTAACGATCACTATTTTTTATCATGCTTCGACTTCGTCCAACATAAGAAGTTTATATTAGTAACTGACTTGCAACGGAAATGTAGCAGATGTTAATTTCCCTCCTGCAAAGATAAAATTATTTATCCTTTTTAACGGAGTATACCGGAGCTGCTTTCAGCCACTGATATTTAAGGTTTCTTTCTGCGGCAATAAAACGGTATCCTTCAAGTTTTTTCAGATAAAGATAGATGGAGTCATTTTTAAGCTTAAGTCTTTGATCAGAAAGGAACATGAATGGATAGTCTACGACTGAGTCTCTTATTGTTTTCATGATCTTTCCAGATTTTACTTTGTAGAGAAAAAACGTTTTTCCTCTTCCGTTTGAACTGTCGGTCAGCTTTACATTTCCACTTGCGATAACCAGCTCACTGGCGTCAAAGCATTCTTCTTCGTTCATGATGTAGGCTTTTCCTTCTGTACGCTCGTCTTTAAAGAGATCCACTGCATAATGATCCGGCGCTTCATATTTTTTTTCACATCCTGATAATACAATCAGCAGGAATACCGGCAGGAAAAAGCTTAGACTTTTTTTGATCACATTAATTTTCATATGAATTGGCAGTAAAAAACCGATGTAAAAATGCATCGGTTTGTTATTTAAAATTAGGTTCTTATTATTCCTGAGTGTATTGTGCATCCCATTCGTTACCATCATCTCCTTTGTGCCCGTCTAATTTAATAACGAAACTTTTTGTAGGGAAATAAGGGGTCATACGGATATCAAGCCATACTCTGTCTTTATTGACTCTGTCCTGCTCGAAACGAACGATTTTGAACTTTTCAATCAATTTATCCGGACCTTTGATGTTATCAAGGAATGTTACGATCTGTCTTCTCAGATCATCTTCATTCTTGGCATTCCAGTTTTCGAAAGCTCTTCTGTTCAGGAAATCCAGTAAAACCTTAGTCACATAGTCGAATACACGTACTACTGAATAGGTCTGAAGACCGATATTATCTCCTGTAAACAATGTTTTGGCAGAGAATGCCATGATCTTTCCGTACTCGTTCACCATCGGCACAAGACCCATTTTTTCCAACTGAGAAATTTCACTTTTCTTCAATTCGAATTTTACGGCATCTACTTCGTTGATATTCCCATGTTTTTTACCTGCTGCTACCTGAGACATCAGGGTTTTGTGGATTTTTCCTGCCAATGAAGTGGAAGGTGGAAGTTCTACGTTTTCTTCTTCTCCTACTTCTTCGGCTCTTCCTCTTCCTACAAGCCAGTTACACGTCATAATCACGTTACTTCTGTGTAGCTCACCTCCTGTAAGGTTAGCCGAGTGGAATAAGTCTACTACGTCATCCGGCTTATCAAGGTTGGCGAAATCGGTGACCATCATTACTTTGTTCTCGTTACAGATCTTTGCCCACTTTTCAATGACTTTGTTGGACCCTAAATATCCGGGGATCGCCAGGATAGAATAGTTGTCTCTAAGATCCAGACGATCATAATAATTCTTGAATTCTTCGGAAATAGCATCGATGAATAAAGGGTTATCAAGATCTGAAACCTGTTCCAGACTTGCATTGACAATGCTTACGTTGTCTACTTTATCCAATTCTGTGTTTTTGTAGAATTGGGCTACGGTTCTGTAGTTGGTTTCCAACAAACGTACTGCGTCAAGTGTATTTTTTAGATTGGTTTTTAAATTCTGATCGGCTGCCTGCGCTTTAGTTTTGCAGGTATCCGCCATTTTATCTGCAGATTCATTTCCTTCCAAAAGACTTACCCAAAGGTTTATTTTTTGAAGAAGTTCTTTTCTTTCATCTGTTTTATTGCTATCAGTAAGAAAAATTTCTTTCCTTGCTTTTCTGGTAGGGTTCATATTGGCGATGCCGTCTACAACGGATTCAACAAAGCCAAAACCTCCCATTTTATTAAGCTCTGCAAGCGGGTTGCCTTTCGGCTGCCCTGAGTGTTGCTGCTGACCCTGCTGTTGGCTTTCTTGTGCCTGTAATTTGCTATCCATGATTTGATTTAGTGTAAATGATTATTTTTCAAGTTCTTGTGCCACATCTTTCAATACTTCGATAAACGCAGCTCTGGTCTGATCGTTCTCAAGCATATTACGCAGAATTTTATTGGTTTTCAGCTGACGTACGATTTTATTGTACTGCTCCTGCTCCATACTAAGCTGTTGTAAATAGTCTGATTTCTGAGTAAGATTTTTAGGAGTGAAGTCTGCAAGATTTTGAAAACGGAATTCTTCTTCTATTACACCTCCATCTTCTGTTTCGTGCTGTACGGCTACAGAAGGCTGAAAATGTCTGAAGACATCATCCACTGACTTTAATCCTGTGATGATTTCAGGGGTATAAGATTCTTCGGTAGTAAGCTGGCTCACTATCAGCGATTTGTTCTCCTGTATTTCCTGAATAGCTTCATTAGCGTCTACTTTTACCTCGTTGCCGCCAACACCATAATTAAACATTGCCATATTATTGTTATTTTGAGATTGTTGATTTTGGTTTGGATCTGTCTTTGAGTAATTTACCGATGAATCAAATAAATTACCAATCCAATGTTTAAATTTAAAAAAAAACTGTAACATACAAAATTTTGTCAAGATTTTTCTTGAATTATTTAATTTAACCCATTATATATATAACGTAAAATCATGACTTTACGATATCACTAAACTATGAAAAAATAAATAAAATCAACCATAGCGTGATAAAATAAAATCCTGGTGCATTTTGCATTGATTAAAAAACATCAAACACCTGTTAAAATAAGAATTCCTATGAGGAGAAGAAAAAATATTCTTTATATTTAACCTGATTCCGGGATAATAAAATTTAGATGGTAAAACTGGAAAAAGGAGAATGGGAGTTATTAATTATCCTTGTCAAGGTTCAGAATCTTGACAAGGATAGCATGAGTGTTCAGATCCAAGTAAAACTTCATGACCATCATTAAAATAAACAGATCTTACCCCGAACTCATTTTATATTTTAAGTAAAGTAAACAGAGTCATGAAAGATGTAAAGATCGCTTTTAGAAAACCAATATATCCCGTTTCAGAAGCATTAGAGTTGTATTTGGAAAAACATAACCGAACGACCAAGATTCAGTTTCTGTACGAGGACCTGCTGAGATTCAGTGACAGTGTCAATATTCTGGATAAGGAGGGCAAAGATACTTTGTGGCTTGGTGTATTGTATTCTGAATATGAGTTTAAAGAAATAGAAGCTAATTTAAATAAGATTTATACCCTTCTGCATTCTGACGGAGATGAGGCTACTTTACCTTATCTGAAAGTGGATACGATCGACTTTTGTACGTTCGGAAACTCTAAACCTTTTCGAATTCGGGTGAGAAATATTCTGAACGACAATTATACCAATTTTTACATTAAACAGGCCGATGCTTCACGGATCTACGGATTGGAGATAGAAGACCTGCTTTCTCCCAACCGAATCAACTTTTTAATTTACAAAAACACTTTGATAGAAGAGCATATCTTGGGAATTCCGGGAGATGTTTTTATCAAGAAACATCTATTGAATTGCACAGAATCGGAAAAGGCACAAATTTCCAAGGAATTTGTAAAATTCAATGAACGTTGTCTCATTGGGCTGCTGGGTGACATGCGCTCCTACAATTATGTTATCATTCCCATACACGATTTTGATCAGGTTATTTACAGAATACGTCCCATCGATTTTGATCAGCAGAGTTATGAAGGGAATCTGAAAGTATATCTTCCCCAGTATTTCAAAGAAAACAGCCCAATGGTAAGTATGGTATTAGAAAAACTGAAGCCTAATTCTATAGAACAGTATCGTAAAGAAGTACGCTCACAGATTGTAAAAAGAGTGACCAGCAGCCAAAACAGATTCGATGAGCTCATTTCTATTATGAAAAAAGAAAATATTGCACCGGAAGCCCATGTTACAGAGCTGAAAACAGCTTTACAAAAACTCACTTACGATGTCAATTTCAAGTATTGTAAAACCATGGGAGACATTATAGAAACCGGAATCAAGTTTGTTCTCCGGAATTATAAGAAATCCTATTAAAAGGAGAATCCATCTCCATTGAATGGAGACGGATTCTTTCTTTTCTAACAATTTTTGGTTGTTCTACCAAATTTTTATTCTGTCCTGAGGCGCTTTGTACATTTTGTCACCAGGCTTGATATCGAATGCTTTGTTGAAGGCATCCTGATTTACCAGTGGACCAAATGCCCTGAACACTCCCGGAGAGTGTGGATCTGTCTTCACCTGGTTGATCATATACTGGTCGGTAGCTTTTGTTCTCCATACCGTAGCCCAGCTCATAAAGAATCTCTGATCCTGAGTGAATCCACTGATTTTCCCCGGATTTCCTTTATCTTTTAAGTACATCTGAAGAGCATCATAAGCCACTGCTACTCCACCAAGGTCACCGATGTTTTCACCGCTTGTAAATTTACCGTTGACAAAACTTCCTTTTACCGGTTCATAAGCGCTGTACTGAGCTGCCAGCTGTCCTACTTTAGCGTCGAAGTTCTTACGATCTTCGTCTGTCCACCAGTTGTTAAGGTTTCCATCACCGTCAAAACGGGAACCACTGTCATCAAATCCGTGAGAGATCTCGTGACCGATAACCGCTCCGATCCCTCCGAAGTTGACCGCTGCATCTGCTTTAGGGTTATAGAAAGGGGGTTGAAGGATAGCTGCTGGGAAAACAATCTCATTATTTGATCCGCTGTAATACGCGTTCACAGTCTGTGGAGACATTCCCCATTCTGTTTTGTCTACCGGTTTTCCTACTTTATCTAGGCTTCTCTGATACTGCCATGCAGATACGTTCTGAAGATTGGAATACAACGTTGCCCCCTGTTTTGGAGATTCCACTTTTAATTGGGTATAATCTTTCCATTTGTCAGGATAAGCGATCTTTACGGTGAATTTAGACAGTTTTTCCTGAGCTTTCACTTTAGTAGCCGGAGACATCCAGTCCATATCATTGATGTGGGTTTTGAATGATTTTAAGATGTAGTCAATATAGGTCTCCATCTGAGCTTTTGCTTCAGGTGTGAAATATTTTTCAACATATAATTTACCGAAAGCTTCCCCAAGAACTCCGTTTACAAGAGCTAGTCCTCTTTTGTCCATAGGACGCTGCTCTTTCTGACCCTGAAGGTATTTTGAATAGAAATCAAATCTGATCTGCTCCAGACTGTCATTCAGGTTGCTGGCGTTGCCATTAATTAAATGATATTTCAGGTAATCTTTCAGAAGCGGAAGGTTCTTTTCAGTGATGAACTGATCCATATTCTGGTAATATTTCAGTTCGCCGATAATTACTTTATCTGTATTTACGCCTGCCTCCTTAAGATATTTTGCCAGATTGACATTTTTAACGAGTCCTGAAAGTTCAGTTACATTCTTTGGATTGTATCGCAAGTTGGCATCTCTGTTTTGCTCAAGAGTCAACAGATAATTAGCCAGTTGCTTTTCAAAGGTCACTACATTCTGTGCAGCCTGTCCTGCATTTTTATTTCCTAAAACTCCGAACAGCTTCCCTACATAAGTCTGGTATTCTGCCAAAGTTTTGGTGTTGGCTTCATTGACTTTCTGATAGTAATCTCTTCCTAATCCAAGATCAGGACCACCAAGATATACTGCATTCATTTTAGAATTCTTCATATCTGCGCTTACTCTCCATCCGTAGAATGAATTGTCGCCTAATTTTGTTGCTTCAAGAAGGTATTTCTGCAGGTCATTAAGGTTTTTGATGGCATCAATTTTTGCAAGATCTCCTTTGATAGGAGCCAGCCCTTCTGCGTTTCTTTTGTTTACATCCATGAAAGATGCGTACAGATTCTGGATCTTCTGCCCTTCTGAGCCTTCAGCATAATTTTCGGATAAAATTTTATTCAAAATATCCAACGAAGCATCATCCACATTTTCTCTCAACGCATTGAAAGAACCCCAGCTAGCTTTATCTGAAGGGATCTGAGTAGTTTTCACCCAATTTCCATTCACATAGCTAAAAAAGTCATCCTGCGGGCGAACGCTTTTATCCATATACGATAAATTGATTCCCTCTTCTTTTGCTTCTTCTTTCATAGGTTCTGCAACGACAGCCGTAGTTTCAGATTTGGTTTCTGTACCAGCAGTTTTAGCCGTTCCGCATGAGTTTAAAAATACAATGCCGGAAAGGGCAAGTATTCCAATATTTAGCTTTTTCATTAAAAAAAATTTTGATTGTATACAAACTTACCAAATATACAAACTTTAACAATATGTGATTAATGATAATTGATATATGAAGTGGGAAATTGATGATTTGATTAAAAATTTAAAGTTTATAGGATATCTTTTGGAAATATAAACGAAGTTGAGATTTATGGGGAAACAACCCGGGCAAAAATTCTTTGAATTTTCGCCAACTCTCCGGAAAAGGGAAATGATGGAAGTTGTTATTACAATTATCGTTCTTCCGATCCTAATCTATAACTCCCAACACCTATCACCTCCTACCTAAAAAACAAAAACCGCTCATTGCTGAGCGGCCTGTTATTTTTACCAGATTTTAATTCTTTCTTCCGGTGTTTTGTATAGTTTGTCTCCTTTTTTCACATCGAATGCTTTATAGAATGCGTCAACGTTGATCAATGGACCAAAACTTCTGAAGTATCCCGGAGAATGCGGGTCAGTTTTAACCTGATTCACCATATATTTCTCACTTGATAAAGTTCTCCAAACGGTTGCCCAGCTTAAGAAGAATCTCTGATCCTGAGAGAATCCACTGATTTTTCCTGGATTTCCTTTATCTTTCAGGTACATCTGAAGGGCATCGTAAGCAATGTTTACTCCACCCAAGTCAGCGATATTTTCACCATTGGTAAAAGTACCGTTTACGAACGTTCCTTTTACCGGCTCGTATTTGTCATACTGAGCGGCAAGAGCTTTTGTTGCTTTCTCGAAGTTGGCTTTATCTTCCGGCGTCCACCAGTCTACCAGGTTTCCGTCTGCGTCAAACTGAGCACCTGAATCATCAAATCCGTGGCTCATTTCATGACCGATAACGGCTCCGATTCCTCCGAAATTCACGGCAGCATCAGCTTTAGGATTGAAGAAAGGAGGCTGAAGGATGGCAGCCGGGAACACGATTTCGTTGTTTACCGGGTTATAATAAGCATTAACCGTTTGTGGCGTCATTCCCCATTCTGTCTTATCAACAGCTTTTCCAATTTTTGCTAAATCTTTATTGTACTGCCATTCGCTGATGTTCTGAAGGTTTTTGTATAAAGTTCCACCTTTAGCTTCAGGAATGATCTCTAATTTTGAATAGTCTTTCCACTTGTCCGGATAAGCAACTTTTACAGTAAACTTGTTCAGTTTAGTCATTGCTTTTTCTTTCGTTGTAGAAGACATCCATGCTAAGTTGTTGATGTGAACAGCGAAACTTTTCTTTAAATAGTCGATCAATTCCACCATCTGAGCTTTTGCTTCAGCCGGGAAGTATTTTTCAACGTATAATTTACCGAAAGCCTCACCAAGAGAACCATTGATAAGCTCAAAGCCTCTTTTGTTCAATGCTCTCTGCTCCTGCTGGCCTCTTAAATATTTACCATAGAAACCAAATCTCATATTCCCCAGTTTCTCACTTAAGTAAGAAGCACTTCCGTGAATCATGTGGAATTTTAAATAATCCTTAATGACAGGAAGATTCTGAGCATTGACTAATTTATCAAAGTTTTTGTAATAACCGATTTCTCCAATGATTACTTTATCTGTATTGACCCCTACTTTTTTAAGATAAGCAGGAATATCAACCCCTTTTACCAGTGTTGAAAGCTCAGCCATTGTTCGTGGGTTGTACTGAAGCGTGTTATCACGGCTCTGCTCGTTGGTAAGATAAGTCTGTGCAATGCTTTTTTCGTAGTCTACGATTCCTTTTGCCGCTGCATCAGCATTTTTATACCCTAACTCAGTCAACATAGAGGCTACATATTTCTGATATTCAGCAATAGCTTCTGTATTTTTTTCGTTGACCTTCTGATAGTAGTCTCTTCCTAAACCTAAAGAAGCATCTCCTAAGTAAACGGCATTCATTTTAGAGTCTTTAAGATCTGCATCCACACCCCATCCGTATAACGTATTTTCTCCGTCTTTCGTTACAGAAACCAAATAGTTCTGAAGGTCGGCAAGATTTTTAATCGCATCAATTTTATTCAGGTTAGCCTGAATAGGTTTGATCCCATCTGCATTTCTCTTCTCCATATTCATGTAAGAAGCATACAGATCCTGAATTTTTTTCCCTTCACTTCCGTCTGCAAATTTATCTTTCAGAAGAGAGTTCAAAATAGTCATGGAGTTGTTGTCTGTATCTTCAGCCAGTTTGTTGAAACTACCCCAAGTTGGCTTATCGGATGGAATTTTGGCTGTTTTCATCCAAGTTCCACTTACGTAGTTATAAAAATCATCCTGCGGACGTACAGAAGTATCCATAAGGCTCATATCTAAGCCTTTATCGGTGCTGTTAACTGCTGTTTTCACGGCTTTAGACTGTCCGTTCACGGTATTAAGTGAACAAACACCTGCCAATAAAAACAAAGAAAGCGTTAGTTTTTTCATTATGATAGCAAATTTATAGTATAGGTCTCTTTTTTTTATGATTTGTTACTTTTTATAAATAACAAATTTAAACAAATATCAGGAAGTTGCCATCTCTTTTACATTTCCGGTTCTTTTTAAAAATCCCCATGCCTGCATTTCCCCTTTCAAAGCTTTTCTTAAACTTCTGAATAACACGATATACATCAACCACCGGTATCCGAAACGTTGCGGAATCACATAGAGCAAGCCCGTTAGTTTTTCCCGCTGCATAATAAATGCCGCCAGTGCCAGGGAAGCATCTACCAGAAGGAAGATCAGGTAATACGTTAATATTTTTCCGCCATTTCCTGATAAAATTCCAAAGAACATAATCACATCCGCCAAAGGTGAAAAGAAAGGAATAATATATTGAAACAGTAAAATATTCGGCATCGCCCAAAGTCCAAGTCCTTTGTATTTCGGATTGAGGAAGGTCTGACGTTGTTTCCAGAACATCTGCATAATCCCATAGGTCCAGCGGAATCGTTGTTTTAAAAATTGTTTTACGCTTTCAGGCGCTTCAGTTACTGCAACAGCTCTGTTTTCATTAGCAACGGTATATCCGGCTTTTAAAATCTTTACTGTAATGTCACAGTCTTCTGCCAGCGTATCGGAAGAATAGCCTCCCGCTTGAGTGATCACGGATTTTTTAAATGCTCCGATTGCCCCCGGAATCACTGTAATAGCATTGATATGAGCATAAGCCAACCTGTCGAAATTCTGACTGGTAGTATATTCTATCGATTGCCATCTGGTGAGCCAGTTTACCGTGTTTCCTACCTTTACATTACCTGCAACGGCGGCTATCTTTTCCTCAGGATCTGAGTTTAAAAATCTTGCAATCAGATATTTTACCGCATCCTGTTGAAGTTGGGTATCCGCATCAATGCAGACTACATATTCCGCATCAGTTTGGGAAATTCCGAAGTTCAGGGCGGTTGCTTTTCCACCATTTGATTTGGTGAAAATTTTCATTTTCGGATGGTTTGAGAATGCTTCATTTGCTTTTTCATACGTTGAATCTTTACTTCCATCATCCACCATAATGATATCGTAATTCGGATAAGTTTGTTTCAATAAATTATTCAGGGAAGAAATAATATTCACTTCTTCATTATAAGCAGGAACAATGATGGATACTTTCGGATAGTTTTCAAAAGCAGGAAAATCGCCCAGCAACTTTTCTCTTTTTCTTTCTTTAAAAGCCCAATACATCATGAACATCAATCTAATAAGACCTAAGCCAATAAAGAGGGTAAAAAGTGCCACCAGAAAATGACTTAATCCATAGATGGCTGTAGCCAGAACCAAATTGAGCTGCATCACATAATATGATCTAGTTTTAGGAACTTCCGGCATCAGTACATTTTTGTTTTTATGCAGAATGCTGGAAAGGTTGGTAAAATGATAACCTTGTTTCTGAAGCATCGGAATTAAAATTTTAAGGGCTTTAACAGTCTCTTCTCTGGTATCTCCTCCGGCATCGTGCAGAAGAATAATATTTCCCCGTTCCTGTTTGATCCCTGCCAGTACGCGCTTAATGATTTCATCTGATTTTATTCCCGGCTGCCAGTCTTCTGGATCAATGCTTTCTCCGATATCAAGATAATTTTGCTGTCTTGCGAGTGCTACAGGAATGATCTCTTCAGAAGTGGTAGGTTCGGAGTCTGCGTTATAAGGTGCTCTGAACAGAATGGTACTGTGACCTGTTACACATTCAATAAGCAGTCTTGTGAGTTTCATTTCAAGCAGTGCTCTTTCGGGACTTACTTTCGCTACGTTTTCGTGGGTAAAGGTATGGTTGCCGATCTCATGACCTTCACGGTATATCCTTTTAACCAATGGAAGATTTCTTTCGGCATTAAGTCCTACAAGAAAAAATGCGGCGGGTACATGATATTTTGACAGAATGTCGAGAATTTGCGGAGTATAGGTCTCATCCGGACCGTCATCAAAGGTCAGGACCAGCTCTTTCTGGGGTGCTTCTCCATATTTTTTCACTTCGTAAGAACTTGGATAGGTGATATAGTTTTCGTCTGTGATTATTTTCTCTTTCGGATCTATTTCCAGGGCAATTTTTCCGTCATGAGGAGTATTCAGAACATCCAGTATTTCTCCGTCTCCGATGTAGTCTACCATGGTCTGCCCTTTTACGTTTTCTAAAGTTTTTAAATTAAACGTAGGAAGACCGGCGGATGAGAGATCTTTATCATAGAAATTCCAGATTCTGCTGTCTTCACTACCCAATCTCCAAACTGCAGTTCCTGCCAAAGGATATTCAGAGGAGAAACGCATGGTATTGAAAATGGAAGCTGCATCGTTGAAGAATACCGTGTGGGTATTGTTTTTAGAATCTGTGTAGGAGTAATTTAAATTGAATGTATTATCATCAAAATTAATAACTGCTTTACTCGCGCTGGCTTTTGTAATAGCCTGCATATAAGTAACGGAGGTATTGTCATCTTTATTGGTACTCCAGTCATATCCGTAGGCACCCAATCCCAGAATTATTTTTTCAGGAGATGTTTTTTTCAGGATTTTTTCAGTCTGTGCTTCAACCCATTTTTGTGAAGAAACGGGCCCCGAATCACTGTCTGCGGCATATTCATCATAGGCCATCAGGATGAAGTAATCTACATAAGGATTGAGTTTTTGGATATTATAGTCATCATTATCCGTCATAATATCCATGGTAACCAGCAGTTTGTTCTGTTTGAAAGTTTCTGAAAGTTCCTTCATGAAGACGATAAGATATTCATCAGAATCCAGGTTCATATCTTCAAAGTCAATGTTGATTCCTTTAAAATGGAATTTCTGACATTGCCGGGTAAGTTTCTGGATAAGGTTTGTTCTTCTTTGAGGATCTTTCAGGACTTTCCCAAGACCTTCAGAACGGAATTCACGATCAGAATTATTACTTAAAATAGGCATTGCTGCGACTCCGGTTCTTTTAATGATTTTGTAGCCTTCAGGATCGATGTTGGTCTTTAAGTCTCCTGTTTTAGGATCGAGAAAAAACCATTCGGGAAAAACGAGGTTGATGTGTCTGATATTTCTTTTCAGAGACATCAGTGACTGTGGGTCCCAGGCTACGTAGAATGCCGAGCGTATTCCACCCGGAAACTGGGACCAGTTTCTGTTTTGGTTTTTGAGCCTTTCGGCTCTTGCCTGCTGGATTTTAGCCAGACTGGTATGCATTGTTTTTTCAGAAATAAAACTTCTGAAACCTTTATATTCTTTGGATATTTTATTTTCCTGAAGATAAGGCTTACTGGCGGTAATTACTGCTTTATAATCTTCTTTAAATGGAATTTTCGGGCTTTTTTCCAGTTTCATCATCAGCCCTAAAGCAAGAACGAGCAATACGGCCACGAAAATAAAAATACGACTTCCCCACTGTACGCTTCTCCAGCGTTTTTTACTATCAGTCTGAAAAATCTGTTTTGAGTCTTTCACGTTATGAAATTTATTACAGAGATCTCAAAAAGCGTGAAAAAGGGCATTCATTTTAATTAAAATAAAATTAAAAAATACCTGGTTGTTATCTATTGATAAGAAGCCCTACCAAATCCTGAATAATTTTCTGTGAAACAAAATTCATGAAATCAAGTCTGTCTAAATGTGGCATATACAATTTTGAAGTCACTTGCTGGTCTTTGATGCGTATGCTGTAGAAAACAGTTCCTACCTCATTGCCATCTTCTCCCTTTCCGGGACCTGCCACGCCTGTTGTAGAGATGGAAATATCGGTATCAAATAATCTCTGACAACCTTTTGCCATTTCGCTGGCCACCTGTTCACTGACTACGGTAAACTCGTCTACGGTCTCTTGAGAAACTTTTAAAATCTCTATTTTCTTTTCTGTGGCATACGGTATAATACCTGCAATAAAATATTTTGAACTTCCGGCAGTGGAGGTAATCATTTTTGCCAACTCACCGCCTGTACAGCTTTCTGCAGTTGAAATGGTCAGATTTCTTTCCATAAGAATTTCTGCAAGGATTTTCTCTATTTTATCTTCAGTGACTGCAATGACATGGTCTTTTACCAAAGGAAGAAGTTTTTGAATCTCCTCTTCAGCCTGCTTTTTCAGGGCAGACTCATCATCTCCGGAGGCAGTGAGTCTGAGCTTTACGCGTGTTCCTACCGGAAGATAGGACAATGAAAGGTTTTCAGGAAGTGCAAGTTCCCAGTCTTCAATGGTATCTGCGAGAATACTCTCTGGAATTCCCACTACAGAAACAATTCTTGTATAGATATAATAAAGGTTGAATTTTTCTTTTAAATACGGAACAATCTGGTCTCTGATCAGTGGTTTTACTTCATAAGGAACACCGGGAAGGCTGAAACATAATTTCCCGTCCTGCTCCATCATCATGCACGGTGCAGTCCCGAAATGATTTTGAAAAACTACAGATTTCGTAGGAACGAAGGCCTGCTCTCTGTTTCTTTCAAGGATATCAGTACGGCCCCGTCTTTCCATGTATTTTTTAAGGTGGTTGAAGGTCACCTCATCGAGCGCAATTTCATCATTGAAATATTCGGCCAGTGCTTTTTTGGTTTTATCATCGCGTGTCGGCCCTAAGCCACCAGTGGTGATGATCAGGTCACCTATCTCAAAAGCAGCCTTTAAAGTTTTTTTAATGGTCCCGATTTCATCTGAAATTGTGAAAATCTGTATAACCTGTATGCCTATATTTTTAAGTTCAGTGGCAATAAAATTAGAATTGGTATCAACGGTGTTTCCGGAAAGGATTTCGTCACCGATAGTAATCAGAACTGCTTTTTCCATATATAAATTCTTGAAAGAAAATCTCCTGCAAATGACGGGAAAATCTATGGCTGCGACAACATAAAATGATTTTTTCTATCTTTGGCTGATACTGTTTAAAACTATAATTATTCGGCGATGGCAAAATATGATGATGCTTCCTGGCACTATGGCGGAGAATATCCGGAAAATTTACCTGATGAAAATGCAGCGACCCATATCGGAATGTTTCTGGCTTGGTGTATCAACAACGATCTGATGTCTGAAGAATTGGCGGAAGATTCTACAGATGAGATCCAAAGGGTGAAAAGACGGGAAATGACAGGAGGCGAATTCCTGATTGATGTATGCGATGAAAAGTTGAGCGAGTATGATCTCAATACTCAGGGCAATGGTTTTGCGAAGGCTTACTATAATGATGATACAGCATTTGGGAAGAAATTCAGTTCTTTTGCAGATGATTACTCAGAAACTTTTGACAGAAAAGCAGAAGAAAATGATTTTGAATACGAATCTTTCTACCATGTAGAAGATACCTATGAAAACTATGATCTCATAAAACCGCTTATCGATCAGCGTTTTGAAGAGTGGAAAGAGTTTGCAGGGATTTGAGTGTGTGAAAAAAAGTTGCTGCTTGGCAGTAACTAAAAAACCATTTAAATAGTCTGAAGCCTGATATTGAAATATTGAATCAGAAAAATATCTGGTGGCTTCGGGTACCTCAGCCACCAGTAATACTGTTATGTCTGACATCTGATATCTAATATCTGACGTCTAATATCTGATATCTTTCATCAAGAATCTTGATTCCTGACTCTGTCAAGGCCTAATTATGTTTCACCCAGATCAGCTCATCGGTATTATAGCCGATTTTTTTTGCTTTTTCAATAAAACGTTGCTTAATACTATCCGGAATAGAGGGTGTTCTTGACAAGATCCATAAGTATTTCAAGCTGCTTCCTGCAACTAATGCATACTGATAATCTTCGTCGATATCAATAACATTATAGCCGGCCCAGATGGGTTTGAAAAATGAAACTTTAAGACGGGCTTCCGTTTTGTCATTTACGAATCGGGCTTCTCCGATCGATTCTTTGTGCTCTTTTTTTATATAATCATAGCCTTTATTGTCTACGCGAATGGAACCATCAGGGTTCTCCGAATATTCGGCAGTGACATTGTCCATATTTTTTTCGAATCTATAATCAAAACGGGCAATTTCATACCATTTTCCGAGATATTTCTTAGCGTTAAAATTAGTAACAGCTGCTGCTCCTTTTGGAATTCCTGTAGAACATGAACTGTAAACAATAAGGCCTAAAACACCTAAAGCTACTGGAATAGCAATTTTCTTAAACGTTTTCATAGTTGGATATATTTGAATGATTGCCATGAAAACTTCAAAAACAGTGCCTTTAAGCTTTTAAAAAGAATAAATTCTAAGAAAAAACCTTTAGGAATTGATCTTTGAAACTACCGGAGACCTCAATTTCCGTATTGTCAGAAAGCATTATGGTCCCACTTTTATGATAGGATTTTACAAATCTGGTGTTGATGATATGGGAACGATGAACTCTGACAAATGGATTTTCCAGAAGGTCATCAAAATGTTTCAGGAAACGGCAGACCATCTTTTTTGAACCGTCGGTGAGGCAAACCTGTGTAAAGTTTCCGTCTGCCTGGAGCCTCAGGATATCTTCTGTTTTTACAACATCGAATCCCTGCAGTGTAGGAAGGATCAGCTGTTGTTTTTCAGGTTTTAATTTTAAATTTTCAAGGAGAATTTTATTTCTATTGAGTTCTTCTTTACTTTCAAGGCTCTCTGCTACTTTATTCACTGCCAAAATAAGCTCCTGAATATCAATTGGTTTTAAAATATAATAACTGGCGGATTTATTGAGTGCCTGGAGCGAATATTGTGAAAATGCGGTGATAAAAATCGTTTCGTAAGAAAATTCTTTAGTAGCTTCTAATACATCAAAGGCATTTCCAAATGGCATTTCTACATCCAGAAAAACCAGCTGAGGTTGCTTTTCGGCAATCAGCGGAACGGCTTCTTTAATATTTTCAGCCTCGCCCAGGATTTCTACCTGCGGACAGTATTTTGTAAGGTAGTTTCTCAGAACTTCTCTTGCAATAATCTCATCGTCTACGATTACGGATTTTATTTTCATTTTTTTTCAGGTTAGAGGTTGCAGATAAAAAGGAGCAGGTATTGGGTGAGTCAATCGGTTAATGGTATTTTCCGTTTTTAAATTTTAAGATTCGGTAGGAAGTTTTTGAGGTTTCATTTTCCTTACAATCTCCATTGACCTCCTTGCTATTTTTAGCAGTAGAAATAGTTTTGATTTTTAGATCCGTGAAATTATTGGTTTTTGTTTTATCCATCATAATGACAGAATGGTTATCATCAGCTTCGCCTGTGCATCTGGTATCCCATTCTGCACTGTAATTGCTTAATTCAAATTCATTCAACACTTTTTTTAGTGTTTTTCCCGCCGGATAATACAGGGAGATCGTTTCTGAGGAATAGGGATTGGGCTGGCTACCATTTTGAACGCTCACTTTTACACCAAAGGCGCGAATTCCATTGCTGATGGTATACAATCCGGTATCGATTGCTATACTTCTCAGCATAATAGCATCTGAAGTAATTTCCACAGGATCGACATACTGGTTTTTGATGGCTCCGTTTTCATCTGTAATGACAATATAATTACGGACCACGAAAAAATCTTCTTCTTCTTTTCCCTGAAGAATGGGGAAAACAGCGATATAGGAATCTTCTGCGTTCGGCATTTTCTTTTCGATACAGAATTCTCCTTTGATCCTTGTTTTATCAAGCTTTAAGCTCTTCACTATATTCTCAAAACGGGCCAGATTGATTTCCTGTGCGTGTAATATTCCTGCCCATGAGCACATCAATATTCCGATTAATATATGTTTCTTCATCTTTTGTTCTTTACCCTAGTTTTATTTTAATATTCACGAGCACCCCATTACTGTTTTCCTTATCAATAATGACACAATGAATCTCTTTTTTATAGAGGTCATTCAGCAGCTTAATCCTTTCCAGGGTATTTTTCATTCCGCGACCTTCCCTGCTCTTCTGGTGCTGGGTTTTCTGTTTTTTGCTTTCTTCAATCCCAATTCCGTTATCTTCGATCGTGATCTTTAAGAGTTGGTCTTCTTTTTCAAAACTCAGTTTCAAAAATCCTTTATCACTTCTGTAACGCAATCCGTGCCAGACTGCATTTTCAAGGAAAGGCTGAACAAGCATACCGGGAATTTTCAGGCTATGCAAATTGAGATTTTCATCTACTTCAATTTCGTAATCGAATTTATCTGCAAAACGTGTTTTTTCTAAGGCAAGATAATTCTGAAGCAGATCCAGTTCCTGCTGGAAAGGGATGAAATCTTCGGCAGAGTTCTCCATAACGCCACGCATCAGCTTTGAGAACTTCGTCAGATACTGATTGGCTTCCAGCTCGTTATTCGTCGCAATAAAGTGATTGACGCTATTCAAGCTGTTAAAGATAAAGTGAGGATTCATTTCGCGGCGTAGCGACTGCAGTGCGATTTTTTTATTTTTAATCTGAACTTTTTTCAGCATTCTGAAAATAAAGATAACCAGACCGGTAAGGAGAATCAGCACCGCAATAAGACTGTAATTGAATACATTTTTCTTATGGATAAGTGCATCTTTCAGTTCTTTTTCCTTTTCAAGCTGAGAAATCCTTTGTTCGGTATCTTCCAGTATCTTATTGTCTACCAGACT
The DNA here is from genome assembly GCF_900142785.1 of Chryseobacterium carnipullorum. Classification (GTDB taxonomy): domain Bacteria; phylum Bacteroidota; class Bacteroidia; order Flavobacteriales; family Weeksellaceae; genus Chryseobacterium; species Chryseobacterium carnipullorum. Next base: position 31,844 of record NZ_FRCD01000017.1, read on the forward strand.
TCTGTCTTTAGATACAAGGTCAGGAAGTTTCCCCAGAAAATCTCTGTACAGCGAAACTGAGGCATCTGTATTACCTGCTCTATCATAAAGACTGTCCAGTCTTTTTACACTTTTCTGCGCTTCCAGTGTATGTCCTTTTTCCAAAGCGATTTTGTAGGCATTCTCTAATAAAGTGGCCGCTTCTTTTGGATCATTTTTTTTAATATAAATATCTGCCAGCTCCTGAATCTGATTAACTTTTTCCTGCGAATTCTCTTTGACAAAATCTTCTTTCAGAACTTTCTTTTTAGCTTCAATGGCTTTTTCAAAATTTCTGTTTTCAACATAAAAATTGGTCAGCTTCTGGTTGATTTCCAAAGCCTGCTGAGGGGCTGCTTTTTTGGAAACTTTATAAGCATTATTCAAATTTTCTTCTGCTTTGGGAATGTCTTTCTGCTGAATATTCACATCGGCCATCTGGCTGTAGCTCGCCGCGAGATCCCCTTTATCCTTTTCTTTCAGACCTATATTGATGTTATCCTGAATGGCCTCTACCTTCTGCTCCGATGTAGGAGAAGAAAGCCTTGCAGCATCATTAGTATTCACCGCCCTGCTTTTTTCAGTGTAGCCCATTTCAGCGGCCATGCTGTAATTGCTGATAGCCGGTGTTATCTTATTCTGCTTCTCTTGGGATTGGGCAATTTTCCGGGTGACAGCTTCCAGATTCTTTTTATCGTTGAGGTTTTTGTAAATGTTTCTGGCTTTAACTAAAAACTCTTCGCTTTTAGCATAATTTCCCTGATTGTAATAACCGCTGGCAATCCCTACGTAAGAGTCGGCTACGCCCTTATTATCATTATTGTCTACTGCTTTTTTAAGCTTAGCCGCAGATTTATAGGCTTGGGTAACCCGCGTGGAATCCTGTGCTGTACAGAAGTTTCCGGCAGCAAGAACAGAGATCAATAGTATTTTAAAAACTAATTTCACGGATTTCAAATCTTTACTGCAAAGTAAGTAAAACTTTAGGTATCGTTTTCTATTCTTTACCAAGTCAAAACTCTGTTTCACCAAGTTAGCTGATGAATAAGCTGATCATTCAATTTTCCAGTGGTAACAATTAAGCAACAGACTCTGTTATCGGGTTCATTATTATATGATCCAACAGTGTTCTTTAAAACTTAAAAATTTTTATCATCATTCAAATCATACTACAAAAAAACTTTTAAAAGACGACTCCGAAAGGAATTATCTTTTTTTTTGCCATCCACCAAGTCAAAACCTCCATTCACCAAGTCTCGCAATTTCGGGTTTCAGATCGCAGTAATTTTACTTCAGAATTTAAAACAAGAAATTATGAAATTAAGACATTTTTTATTGATCGGAATCTTTACCCTGGGAAGTTTTGTGAATGCACAGGAGGTAAAGAAAAATGCTATTGAAGTAACAGGGATTGCAGAAATGGAAGTGGAACCGGATGAGATCATCTTCAGTATCGGCATCAAAGCGGATAACAAAAACGATCTGGCGGATAATGAAAAGAAACTGTTTGAAACGCTAAAGAATGCCAGCGTGAAGAACGAGGATATTAAATTTAAATCCATGTACCAGAATATCTATGCTAAAAATGGAAAATTCACGAAAAGCTATCAGTTCAAGGCGAGTACAAAATCAAATATCAGCAAAATATTTGAAGATCTGAACCAGAAATGGGTAAGCAATCTGAATGTTGCGGAAGTGAAGAATACCAAAATTGCAGACTTTAAGAAAACCGTTAAAATCAATGCTTTAAAGGCAGCCAAAGAAAAGGCAGATTATCTGTTGGAAAGTATGGGTAAAAAAACCGGAGCTGCTATTGAGATCGTGGAAATTGAAGACTACACCAGTGATATGGTTCTTCCTGTAGACTACAAAAGCAGTGTCAGAAATATGCAGCTGGAAGCCGCCGACGCTACAGTAGATTTTTCTTTCGATAATATTGAGAATATCAAACTGAAATACAGCATCAAAACCAGATACGAAATCCTTTAGAAGTAACAGATTTAAGAGACAGTCCGAAAGGGCTGTTTTTCTTTTTTAAAGTTGATTTAAAAACTCACCAAGTGAAAGTCATGTTTCACCAAGTCTCCCGGTTTTCAGTCTTAAATACCGATAATTTTACTTCAGGAATTTAAAATAATATACTATGAAACGCTATTTAATATTACTCATCGTATTCTCTGCTTCATTTTTAAGAGCACAGGAAATAAAAAAAGAAATCGATGTAAAACAGGCGACTGTATTCCTTCAGGGGGCAAAAGTGTTTGGAAGCACTACCGTCAATCTGCAGAAAGGAAGAAACAGTGTGAGAATCGTCAACCTTCCCAACAATCTGGACGAAAATACCTACAGGATCAATCTTGAAAAAAATACAACGCTTCTTTCCATTACTCCACAAAGCCATTTTTTGAAAAATGAGGATTTGTCTGACGGAGAGAAAAAACTGGATAGCGAGAGGAAAAAATTACAGAGACAGGTTAATTTACTGAATATCCAGATCAAGAACCTGACGGGTGAACAGAATATCATTAATGACAATTTAAAGGTCTCTACCAACGACAAATCCACTCCGCAGGAACAACTGATCAGACTGACCGAGTTTTACAGAAAGAGAATGCTGGAAATCGACAATCAGGTTTTTGTTTTGAACGAACAGAAAACAGTTTTGGACGAAGGTATTGCTAAAATAAATCATCAGTTTGCAGAAGAGCAGACCCACAAAAACACCAACAGGAAAGAGCTTCTTCTGGAAATTCTTGCAGACAATGAAACGAGTCTGAATTTAGGAGTAAGCTATATCGTTTCTGATGCAGGCTGGGTTCCTTCTTATGATCTTCGTGCAGAATCGGTTAAGAAACCTCTTGAAATGGTTTATAAAGGAAAGATCTATCAAAAAACCGGACAGGACTGGAACAATATAAAACTGTTTGTTTCTACCTACAGACCTTCTTATAACCAGGACCGACCTATTTTATCTCCACTTTATGTCGCTGAATATACTGCTTATAATGCTCAGGCTGAAACTGCAGGCTACAAGCTTAAAGCTGCAGCAAAAGAAGTGAATTCCTATCAGATGAGAGATGAGGTTGCTGCTCAGCCAAGTCAAATCCCTGTGGCCACCGTTTCGGATAATCAGATGAATGTAATGTATGAGCTTAATTATAACCAAACGATCTTAAGCCAGGAAAAAGAACAGTATGTGATCCTTGATAAAAAACAGATTGATGCATCGTACAAGTACCACACCGTTCCAAAACTGAACAATCAGGTATTCCTGATGGCCTTTATTAAAAACTGGCAGAATCTTAACCTGATCTCCGGAGAAGCCAATATTTATTTTGATGATAATTATATTGGAAAAACAAACATCGCCAGCAATTACGTGAAAGATGAATTCCCTATTTCTCTGGGTGTGGACGAAAGAATCACAGTAAAAAGGATCAAACTGGAAGATAAAACTTCTCAGAAAAACTTCAACAGCAATAAATGGGAAACGGAATCTTACCAGATCAGCATCAGAAATAATACGAAAGAAAGCATCGAACTGGAAATTCTTGATCAGCTTCCAATCAGTGAAAATTCAAAAATCCTGGTAAAAGCATTAGAGATCGGAAACGGAAGTCTTGATGACAAAACGGGAAGTATCCTTTGGAACAGAAACATCAGCAGCGGAGGTTCGGATAAAATCAATTTCTCTTATGAAGTGAAGTACCCGAAAGAGATGCAGATTCAATATTACAGCAGATAACCAATAAAAAAAATAATATGACAACTTTAAAAATCTTAGCATTGACCGCTGTTACCGCTTTTTTGAGCTCAGGCAGTTTTTCAGACATCCGCTGCTCAGGCAGCCATACAAAAGACCGCGCTGCAGTGGTACAGAATGCTTCTGTTACAGAGCGATCCACACCAGCAAAGGACAACAAAATTCAGGTTGCGCTTCTGCTGGATACCTCCAACAGTATGGACGGATTGATTGATCAGGCCAAATCAAGGCTTTGGAATATCGTGAATACTTTAACTACATTGAAGTACAACGGACAGGCTCCACAGATTGAAATTGCCCTTTATGAATATGGAAATGACGGCATCCGTGATGATAACTATATTCGTCAGGTCACTCCTCTTACGCAGGATCTGGATCTGGTTTCTGAGAAATTATTTGCTCTGAGAACCAATGGCGGAAGTGAATACTGTGGTGCCGTAATCCGCGACGCCTCGATGAATCTGAATTGGGACGGCAACGAAAAGAGCATGAAACTAATCTACATTGCCGGCAATGAACCATTTGATCAGGGGAGAGTGAATTACAAAGAAGTGATCTCCAAAGCGAAAAGCAAAAATATTTACACCAATACCATTTTCTGTGGAAGCAGAGAGGAAGGAACCCAAACATTCTGGCAAAACGGAGCTGTAGTTGGTGGCGGAAAATATTTCAATATCGACAGTGACAGGAAAGTCGTTTACATTGAAACGCCTTACGATGTGAGAATCTCAGAATGTAATACAAAACTGAACGACACCTACCTCTATTATGGAAGTCACGGCTCTGAATATAAACAAAAACAGGCTGCACAGGACAGAAATGCGGAAGTACAATCGGTTTCCAACTATGTAGAAAGAACGGTTGCGAAGTCTAAGAAAAACGCTTATAAAAATGATCACTGGGATTTGGTAGACAAAGCTGAAAAGGATGCCGGATTTATTGCCACCGTAAAAGATGATGCACTTCCGGCTGAACTAAAGGGTAAAAGTAAGGAAGACATTATAAAAGCGGTGGCCGGAAAATCTGCAGAACGTGGAAAGATTCAGAAGGAGATTGAAGAACTTTCCAGAAAACGTCAGGAATATATTGATACCGAAATGAAAAAACGGGGAAATCCGGATTCCGACGATCTTGGAAAAGCGATTGAGAAATCAATTTTGGAGCGGGCAAAAATGAGCGGATATACTTCTAAATAACAGTAATGGTGGCTTTTCAGCCACCATTTTTCTTTAATTTATTCCTGTGCCGGTGGCTTAGAAGCCATCAGGTTTTTATCTTCCAAACTTAAAATATTCAGAAAGCAAATGTTTTTTATTTTTCATAAACTGGGAAGCCATTTCCATTCCGGTTACAGAAAAAGTAATTCCATTTCCTCCAAAACCAAGGACAAAATAAGAATTTTTAAACTTTTTATGCTCTCCGATATAGGGTAACCCGTCTTTAGTTTCTCCGAAAGTTCCGGCCCATACAAAATCTGTATAAAACTGATAATCCGGTTTTATTTTCTTTAGATTTTTCAGGATCTCTTTCTCTTTTTTATCGAGAAGAGCATCCCGTTTTTGAGCATCATTAAAATCTTCATCACCGCCACCGATGAGAAGCCTTCCGTCATCTGTTGTCCGCATATAGATGTAGGGTTCATCGGTATTCCAAACCAGTGTGCTGCTTATATTTTTAAATTTATCGTCATCAATTTCTGATACAATGGCGAAGGTACTTTTTAAATCTACGAAGTCTTCTTTGATCAGATTTTTGCTCTCATAACCGATACAGTAGATGATCTTTTTCGTTTTGATCTGATAACCGCTGTCTACTGTCACCAGATTAAAACCTTTATGATATTCTACCTTTTTCATTTCAGTTTTATCGAATATTTTTAATCCTTTTTTTTCATTATGGGTAAACAGCTCATGAGCAAACTTAAAAGCATCGATACTGGCTCCCTGTTTAGACAGAATACCGCCATGGGTATTTTCAAACCCAAACTGATCTAGAATTTGTTCTGCTTCCAGCCATTTCACATTAAATCCAGCCTTTTTCCTTGCCTTGTATTCTTCCTTGAGCCACTTTACATCTTTCTTTTTTGCCGCGAAATACAATGACTTTTTTCGTTTAAACCCTGCGTCAGATCTAATCAGTTTAGAAAGCATTTCAAGAGTATCTATTGCATCAGAGCAGGCTTTATAACTTTCGACCGCTCCTTTCTCCCCGATCTTTTCAATCAGTTCATAAAGGGGAACATCAATTTCGTATTGCAGCATCGAAGTGGTAGCTGAAGTACTCCCATTACAGATTTCACGTCGATCAATCAGGATTGTTTTATAACCGTCTTTTATCATTTGCTGGGCGATAAGACTTCCGGTGATACCTCCGCCGATAATTAAAACATCACATTCTTCATTTGATTTCAGTGACGGATAAGACTCTATAAGTCCATTCTTTATGAGCCAGAAAGGTTCGTTTGATTTTAGATCCATAATTGAATATTATATTTAAAAAAATAACACTTATAAGTATTTTAACTATTTATTATCAGTTTATGGTGCAATTATTGTACCCAGTTTTAAAATCCAACCACATTAAAATAATTTACTATGATAACGATTATTCCAGAAGCTCCGGAAAATGTTGCCGCATTTAATGCAACGGGAGAAATAACGAGAGAAGATTTTGAAAACCTTGTCATTCCTCATGTAAAAGAGAAAGTAGACGAATTCGGAGAGTTGAATTACCTTTTATACTTGGACACGGATCTGGATAAATTTACAATGGGAGCATGGCTTCAAGATGCTCTTTTAGGACTAAAAAATCTTTCCAAGTGGAATCGCGCGGCCATTGTTACAGACAAAGAAGCTGTACAGAACTTTACCGATATTTTCAGTGTTCTGATGCCGGGAGAGTTTAAATCTTTCCCTAAAGAGAATTTATACAACGCACTGTATTGGTGTAAAAATGGAGATGAAGTAGAGGTGTAAACGTAATTCATCATCAAAAAAGACTTTGTTCATCTACTTGAACAAAGTCTTTTTTCTGGGTCTCATTTATATTATTGATGCTTTAATTCATCAGATAATTTAGTTCAGAAAACAAAGCAGAAATCGTCAATTGATTCGATTCACCTTACTGCTTTCCTGTTTTTTATTTATCACAGGGCACGCATTCCACAGTTGTGTCATTGTCAGAAGGAGTTTCTCTTCCATACAGATATCTGTATCTTAAGCTTATTGCCAGACCAATGAAGGTCATTCCAACGCCCACTAATGAAGGATACTTGAATGAATATCCGTATTCTAAAGGAATTCCGCCTAAAAATGCTCCCATTGCATTGGCAATATTAAAAGCAGCCTGCATAAATGCCGCAGCCATCATTTCACTTTTTGGAGCTGCCTTCATCATCATGATATTAATAGGTGCCGCCACAGACATGGACAATGCTCCACAAACAAATGTCAGAATAAGGGCTATATTCTGATGTTCTGCAAACAGAAATACTCCTCCAAGGGAGATCATCATCAGAAAAATCAATAATGCACATGTCTTTTCGGGTCCTAGCCTATCGGAAATAAATCCTCCGGCAAGATTTCCAACAACCATTCCCGCACCCGCCAGCACCATCACGTAAGCCATCTGGTTGCTTTGGATTCCGGCAACGATTGTCATTAAAGGAGTGATGTAACTAAACCATGTGAAAAGTCCACCAAATCCAATGGCTGTAATTCCCAGAACCAGCCACGACTGCTTCTTTTTTAGAAATTTCAGTTCTTCGAGGAAGTGGGTATCCTGATTCGTTTCTATCGCAGGAAGCCACAATTTCAAAAACAATATGGCGAAAAGGCCGATCAATGCTACAATTGCAAAATAGAGTTTCCAATGATAAGCGTGTCCGATGTAAGTTACAAGCGGAACCATGACCAGATTGGCGACCGTAAGTCCAGTAAACATTAAGGATATATAAAATGCTTCCTTCCCTTTTCCTGCCATCCGGGATGCCACTACCGTTCCTACTCCGAAAAATGCTCCGTGAGGAAGTCCGGACATGAATCTGATGATGAGCATACTGGTATAATCGGGAGCCACTGCAGAAAGCCCGTTGAAAACAGTGAAGAGGATCATTAAAACCATCAAGACTTTTTTAGGCGGAAATTTCACAGAATATCCGATCAGAATGGGAGCTCCGATCACGACTCCCATTGCGTAAGCCGAAATCAGGTGTCCTGCTTCAGGAATGGTAATCTTTAGGGTATTGGCAATATCAGGAAGGAGTCCCATAACGGTAAATTCCGTAGTTCCGATTCCCAGTCCACCTATGGCCAGCGGTATAATTCTTTTATCAATCTTCATTGTGAGTAAACTTCTTTTTTCGAATTTAATTTTAAACGATTTTTTCCAACATTAAAAATGGTTGTCCATTATCAATTTGAAAGTGCAAAAATCGCTAGAAATATTGGTTTTTACTTCTCTTGAAATGATAAAAATTTGCTCCATATTAACCTTTTTGTGTAATTTTAAAATCAGAAACAATCAAATGAGAACAAGATGAAAATCCAGAAAGAGGTTATAGAATTTGAAAACGGCAAATCTTTTAAACTTTTTTCACCGTCTTTAAAGAACTGCTTTTTCTGGCATCATCATCCTGAAATAGAATTGGTGTATGTAGAAGCCATTAATGGAATTCGTCACGTCGGAAGGGATATTTCAGGTTTTACAGAGAGTGATTTGGTCCTGATTGGTTCCAATGTTCCTCATCTGAATTTTGATTACGGCATTCAGACAGAATGCAGACAGATGGTTCTGCAGATGAGAGAAAATTTTCTCCAGGATATTATTTTGCCCGTTCCGGAATTTGAAAATATTAAAAGACTTCTGGAAAGATCTTACCTGGGGCTTTCATTCTCAGGAGAAACCAAAAAAGAAGTCGTTGAAAAGCTTCATGAAATCAAGGAAAAAAGTTCGTTCGATTCTCTGATCGGACTGATTGAAATTCTGCAAATTCTAGCTTCCTCCGATGAGGTCAAAGAACTGAACAAAGAAGATACAAGAATCAAGTGGTTTCTGAACGATAAAATCAGAATGGGAACCATCTATGATTATATTCATGAAAATTATGATAAAAAGCCCAACGTCAACGAAATTGCAAAAATTGTAAGTTTAAGCACACCTGCTTTTTGTCGTTATTTTAAAAAACAGACGAATATGACGTTCACCGATTTTGTGAATAATTACAGAATCAATCAGGCTAAAATATTTCTGCTGAAAGATTACTCTGTAACGGAAGTTTGTTTTCAGGTGGGTTTCGAGAGCTTGTCCTATTTTAATAAATTATTCAAGCAGCATACGGGTGAAACGCCTTCGGAATTTAGGAAAAAGTATCTGAGGAATATTGAGGTGAGGAAGTAGTTTTTTTGGGTGCATGATGGATGAGTGCTGGACTACCCCGTCAAAAATTCTTTGAATTTTTGCCACCCCTCCAAGGGAGGGGAATTCAACTCCGACATATTCTTGTCATCACGAAAATCTTCGATTGTCAAAAAACTTAAATGCACTTCCTATTTGCAAAGTATTTAACTTAAAAATAACTAAAGTGTTATAAAACTTTCGCGACTTTTGTGGTTGAAAAAACCATTGAGAACTGAAACTACCAAATCCTTTTTCATTTATTAATCCTTCAAATTTTTAAATAAAAAAGCCGCTTCAGAATGGATAAGTGCTGGACCACCCCGTCAAAAATTCTTTGAATTTTTGCCACCCCTCCAAGGGAGGGGAATTCAACTCCGACATATTTTTGTCATTACGAAAATCTTCGATTGTCAAAAAACTTAAATTCACTTCCTATTTGCAAAGTATTTAACTTAAAAATAACTAAAGTGTTATAAAACTTTCGCGACTTTTAATATTGAAAAAATTAGTGGTGAATGAGGCTTCTGAAGCCCCTATCTATTAATACCTTAAATTTTTAAACAAAAAAAAGCCGCTTCGTTTCTGAAGCGGCTGTATTTTTAGTGAATATGTTTTTCAGCGTGGTAAGAACTTCTGACTAGTGGAGAGCTCTCCACATGTCTGAAACCTAAGCTTCTTGCAAAGTCACCCAACTCATCAAACTCCTCCGGTGTAATGAATCTTTTCACCGGTAAATGTTTTTTAGTTGGCTGAAGATACTGCCCAAGGGTGATCACATCAACATTAGCATTTCTGATATCTTCAATCGTTTGGAAAACCTCATCTTTAGTTTCACCCAAACCAAGCATCATTCCGGTTTTTGTTCTTCTCTGGCCTGCTTCTTTTAAGTATCTCAATACTTCCAAGCTACGCTCATATTTAGCCTGGATTCTTACTTCTCGTGTCAAACGTTTTACGGTTTCCATATTGTGAGAGATCACTTCAGGAGCGACTTCCACAAGTCTGTCAATATGTTTGGTAAGTCCCTGGAAATCCGGAATAAGAGTCTCCATTGTTGTTCCCGGAGAAATTCTTCTTACAGCATTCACCGTTTCACCCCAAAGGATAGAACCCATATCTTTCAGGTCATCACGGTCTACAGAAGTAAGTACAGCATGCTTGATCTTCATCAATTTGATAGAACGGGCCACTTTTTCAGGCTCATCCCAATTAACATCAAGCGGTTTTCCTGTTTTTACCCCGCAAAATCCGCAACTTCTGGTACAGATATTTCCTAAGATCATGAACGTCGCCGTTCCTTCTCCCCAGCATTCTCCCATATTCGGACAGCTTCCGCTCTGGCATATGGTATTTAATTTATATTTGTCTACCAAAGTCCTCAGCTCCCTGTAGTTCTTTCCGGTAGGAAGTTTTACACGGATCCACTTTGGTTTTTGAACGGTAGTATCTTGAACTAAATTTTCCATTTCTAAAATTGAAGTTCAAAGTTAAGGAATTTTTAATGGAAACCATCTACCGGAGAAATTGATGAAACAGATAATTCAAAATATAATTGTACTTTTAAAATACCAAATTTAAATTATGAAGAAGATTCTTTTTACCCTATCCGTTATGATCAGTACATTTTGTTTTGCTCAAAAAGAACTTCAGCCGGCAGGTTCGGAAATCATTGAAACTGTCGAGGGCGATCTGGATGGTGATAAAATTCCTGAAAAGGTGGTTATTTATAATACAGCAGATGAGGGTGAACTGGGCAACATCCGCGAAATTCAGATTCTGAAGAAAAGTGGCGGTACGTGGATGATTCTGAGCAAATCAAGAAATGCTATTTTAGAAAGTGCCGGCGGAGGTATGATGGGCGACCCTTATCAGAGTACAACGATTTCAAAAGGAATTTTAAGCATCACTCAGGCAGGCGGAAGCAGCTGGAAATGGGGTTACACAGATAAATACAGGTTGCAGAACGGACATTTTGAACTGATAGGCTATTCTTCAGAATCAGGAAGACCGGGAGATTACTGGGCAGAAGTAGATTTCAACCTTTCTACAGGTCAGCTTAACTATAAAAAGGAGGTAGAAAACACCAAAGAATATGGGAAGTCGAAGCAGGAAACTTATTTTAAAAAGGGATTAAAGATCGATCTGCAAAACAGACATCAAAAGGATCAAAGAAAAATTGTTCTTCCAAAGACAAAGGAAGAAGTTTATTTCTAACATTTTGAAAGTTCAAATTTTTATTAAGTCATTACAATAATTAAAACAACTCACTTTGAATTGATAGAACAAATTAACGATCTGATATTCTAGTGATCATCAAATTCATTGTTTTTCAGTAATTCTGCCAGGACTTTTTTGGCACGCATGACCCTTACTTTTGTATTGGCCACGGAAATTCCGAGCTCTTCTGCAATCTCTTTGATGCTTTTCTCTTCAAAGAATCTTAATTTGATAATATCCTGATAATTGGCATCCAGCGATTCTATGGTTTTGATGATCTTTTTCTGCTCTTCATTAGAGATCATGAGCTCTTCAGGTGATTTTGCGAATTGATTTTTAACTTCATCCAGATTTTCGGTTGGGTCCTGGTTTTCACGACTTCTTTTTCTCCAGAAATCAATGACCGTATTTTGGGCAATGGTTAATATCCAGGTTTTAAACTGAAAATGGGGATCGTACATATCCAGTTTGGACAGCACTTTTGAAAAAACATTTACCGTGATCTCATCTGCATCATTTTCATCTTTTACTTTCTTCATCACAAAAGAGAAAACATCCACCCAAAAAACATTGATGAGTTTGGTCTGGGCTTTCTGGTCCTTTTCTTTTGCCTTTTGAATAAGCAGAAATAGCTGTTCGTCGTTCATTACTAACAAATATAATTTTTTTAAGTGAAAGGGCAAAGGGGCAAATCCGCCTTTTTATCCTTTATTTTTTTTGCCTTGTTTCATCGATTACCGATACTCCTGAATTTACTATCTTTGCACCATAAAATTTTAAAGAAAAGTATAGATGAATTCCTTTATAGAAGAACTAAAATGGCGTGGTCTTTTTGCCGATATGATGCCAGGAACCGATGAACAGCTGAATAAAGAGGTAACTACTGCATATATTGGTTTCGACCCGACTGCTGATTCTTTGCATATCGGAAGTCTTATCCAGATCAAAATTTTAGCCCATTTCCAACAGCACGGACATAAGCCGGTTGCTTTGGTGGGAGGTGCTACAGGGATGATCGGAGATCCTTCAGGAAAATCTGCAGAAAGAAACCTGCTGGATGAAGCGACTCTTCTTCACTATGTAGACTGTTTAAAAAACCAGCTGTCAAAATTTTTGGATTTTGAGGGTGATGGTCCTAATAAAGCAGAATTGGTGAACAATTACGACTGGATGAAGAATATTTCTTTCCTTGATTTTGCTAAAAATGTAGGGAAAAACATCACGGTTAATTATATGATGGCGAAGGACTCTGTTAAGAAGAGATTTTCGGGAGATGGCGGAGCAGACGGAATGAGTTTTACGGAATTCACGTACCAGCTTATTCAGGGATATGATTTCCTTCATTTGTATCAAAATAATAATGTAAAGCTTCAGATGGGAGGTTCTGACCAGTGGGGAAATATCACTACCGGTACTGAACTGATCCGCAGAAAGGCTCAGGGAGAAGCGTTTGCATTAACGGTTCCTCTGATCACTAAAGCTGACGGTTCCAAATTCGGAAAGTCTGAAAGCGGAGAGAATTACTGGCTGGACAAAAAGAAGACATCGCCGTACAAATTCTACCAGTTCTGGCTGAATGCTACGGATGAAGATGCAGAAAGATTCATTAAATTCTACACTTTCATAGCAAAAGAAGAAATTGAAGCCTTAGTTGAAGAGCACAAAACCGCTCCTCACGAAAGAAAACTTCAGAAGAGACTGGCTGAGGAGGTAACGGTTTGGGTACATGGCAGAGAAGAATATGAAAAAGCTCTGAAGGCTTCGGAAATTCTTTTCGGACGTTCTACTGCTGAAGATCTGGTCAGTCTGGATGAAGAAACTTTCCTTGAAGTTTTTGACGGTGTTCCACAAAAAGAAGTGGCGAAAACTGATGTTTTGGGCATTAACATTGTTGATCTTCTTTCTGAAAAATCAGGATTTTTAAAATCTAAAAGTGAAGCTCAGAGAGAGATCAAAGGAAATGCTATTTCTGTAAATAAAGAGAAAGTAAATGACACGTATACTGCCAATGAAAGTGACCTTATTGATGGTAAATTTCTACTGCTTCAAAAAGGTAAGAAAAGCTATTTCATTGTAAAGGTTATTTAATTTCAATACCTTATAAAAATAAAAGAACCGGCGCTGAGATTGATCTCAGCGCCGGTTTTTATTCATGAAAGTTATTTAGTTTTAAAATACATAACTGGCAGAAGCCGATAAATACTGTCCGCTGGAAGATCCTTCTTTTTTCAATTCGCCATCTACCCATATCTGAACCTTCAATGTAGAAGAGGCATTTGCCCCGATTGCATTGACCGCAACATTCGCATTATATGCTCCTGGTTCTGACGTTACCTCCGTGCTGGTCCATGTTGTTCCGCTAAGGCTTGAAGCCGTGGTTGGATTACCATCAATTCCATATACCGCTACATCGATATTACTTCCTGAGGACGCTATAGCTTTGAAAACAACTTTATGACTTTTCTTTGCCGGGCTGTTGTCATCGTCATCATCATTACTACAAGAGGTCACCAATCCAAAAAACAGGGTTGTCAGCAATACTGCCAATGTTCCTCTAAGCAGCTGGTTCAATTTCATTCTTTTCATAATCTTTTTGTTTAAAATGTAAGTTATTTATTTAATATTCTATGATCAACGATTTGGTACCTGCAAAGCTATCAGAGTGATCTAACTTTATCAATCCTGAAAAATGTGTATTTTTTTCTACCTAAAATCAGGTATTTTATTTACTGAAATTTTTAATTAAATTGAGCATCCAAATCCATTTACAGAACTGATACCCAATGAAGAGATTACTGATTCTACTAAGCATATTATTATCTTTTGCTTTACAGTCCCAGCAAGTTTTCCCTCTTAATGAGAAATTATATTTAGACAGCTTACAGAATGTCACAAAAAGTACAGCTGCCCATACTTCAAAAGCAACAGCATCTTTTCTTTTATCAAATTATTACAGAAACAGTGATTCTCTTTTAAGCAAAAAATACCTGGAACATGGAAAAACGTTCATTACCCATGATGCTTTTCTTACCGGAAAATATGATTACTACGAAGGTCAATACCATCTGGACCGAAATAAAGAAAAAGCCGCTCATGCTTATCAACAGGCCATTAAGGTATTATCAAAATTAAAAACAAGGGAATCTGACTTCTATCAATCTTTGGCCTGGTATGGCTATGGAGTTACCCAAAAAGATAAGGAGGGCTACCCTTTTTTGGTGAAAACCGTGGTAGAAAAGTGTATTCCATTGATAAAAAAATATGGAAACAGCAAAAACTTAGGATTTGCCTATACTCAACTGGCGATCATCCTTACTTATAATGCACAGTTTGAAAAGGCTGGAAACTACAACAAACAGGCTATAAAAATTCTTGAAAAAGATTATCCTGATTCTGCTGAATTATTTTATACCTACCTCAACTCTGCCAGCAATTTCTGTTATCAGGCGAAAGGAAATGAAGCCAAAAAGTTTCTGGATAAAGCTGAAAAATTGATTATGCCTTATCCAGAGTCTTCAGCCAACTCGTTTTTTTATTATGGTAAAACGCTTTACTTAATTACGAAACAGCAAAATTCAGAGGCATTACCCATTATTGAAAAAGGGCTCTATTATACCAAAAAATTCAATCAGAATCTCCAGGCACAAATGTTCTATTTCAACAAATATGATATTTTAAAGAAATTGAAAAGATACAGTGAAGCCAAAAATGTACTGGAAAATATTTTAGCAGAGAAATCTCTTGCCATCGATCTTAACAACAGAAAAACCATCTATAAGCAACTTTCTGCATTGAATGAAGAAATGGGAAATGTCCGGGAAGCTTTGGTATGGGAACAAAAGTATTCGAAACTCAATGATAGCCTGAGCAGTGCGAATGTAAGGCTTGAGATCAATAAAATTGAGGCAAAATTCAATGCCGCTGAAAAAGAAAAGAAAATAGCCATCTTAGATGCTGAACGGAACCAGAAAAATCTGGAAGTAAATAAGAAAAATTCGTATCTGTGGGGACTTAGTCTTATATTATTATTAGTTTTAAGCCTTTTGATTTTCCTTTTTATCTTATTTAGAAAAAATAAAAAAATATCCGAACAAAGAATCAACGACATTAAACAAAAGGAGGAGCTCTCCCTAACAAGAGCTATTCTTGATGGTGAAGAAAGAGAAAGGGAACGTATTGCCAGAGACCTGCACGATGGTTTAGGCGGAATGCTTGCCGGAGTTAAAATTAATTTCTCTACATGGTCTTCCCATCATTTACCGGCTGAAAAAGATAAAGAGTTTTATAAGATCCTGGGACAGCTAGACCATTCTGTAAGTGAACTTCGTCATATCGCAAGAAACTTAATGCCCGAATCACTTTTGAATTTTGGTTTGGAAACGGCTTTAAATGATCTTTGTGAATTTTATGTGAGAAAAGATCTGGACATTGACTTTCAGGCTATTGATATTGAAAAAAAAATACCTTTACCTATTCAGCTTAATATCTATAGAATCGTTCAGGAATTACTGGCGAATGCCCTGAAACATGCCGAAGCTACCAGTATTTTGCTCCAATGCTCCCAATCTGATGACCGTTTTATGATTACCATTGAAGACAACGGAAAGGGATTTGATACAGGGATTGAACATACTAAAAGTATGGGACTGCGTAATTTAAAAAACAGGGTCAATTACCTGAAAGGAAAAATGGAGGTCAGCTCTGACCCGCAGGGTACAACTATTAATATTGAACTTAAGATTGATGGAGAATAAAAAAATAAATATTGCCATTGTAGACGATCACCCTATTGTCATAGAAGGGCTAAAAATGATGTTAAGCACTCAGCTCGGTTTCACCGTTTCCGCAAGTTTCACCACAGGTTCAGAGATCATTGGATTTATCAGGAATCATACAGTAGATATCATTCTTCTGGATATTACCCTTCCTGATGCCAATGGTACAGAACTTTGCAGAGAAATTAAAAAAATATCACCCGCAACTTCGGTGATCATGTTCAGTAACCGTTCTGAAAGAAGTATTATCATGCAGTCTATACAAAACGGTGCGAGCGGTTATATTCTTAAGAACACATCGATAGATGAACTGGTGGTATGCATTCAGGGAGCCTATTCCGGAGATATTGTCTTCTGCAATGAGACCAGACAAATGATCAGCAAGCCTACTCAAAATGATCTGCCGATACCCAGGCTGACAAAGAGAGAAAAGCAGATCCTGCAAATGGTAGCAGAAGGAAAAACCAGCATGATCATTGCAGATGAACTTTTTTTAAGTCCGCTTACTGTAGATACCCACCGTAAAAATCTGCTGCAGAAATTTCAGGCGAAAAATTCTACTGAGCTTATTCACCGGGCCATCCAGCAGAATATGATTGAAAACGGTATATAAAAAAAACCGCTCTGAAAGCGGTTTTATATATATTAAGTAAATGATACTTATAATTCTAAGAAGCTGTAATCAATAGAAGCTACTAAAGGACCTGCTCCAACCATTTTTTTGGTTCTTACGATTTCCCCGTCTATATAAAGATTAACCACCAGTTCTGAATCTGCACTAGGAAGATCTGCCTTAGCATCAAGGTTTAACTGTGCCTGGCTGGAATTTACGAAAAATTCACCGCTTGCCCAGGTAGTTCCTACAGGATCGAAAATATCAGTTTTAACGGTTCCTACTTGTGTTACAATAGCTCTGATAACACCTCCGGTAGTTGTTTTTACTTCAAACTGAACAACATGATCTGCAAACTCTTCTTCATCATTATCCTTTTTACAAGAATTCAACACGGTCATTACAGAAAATAATAGAACGAATAAAAAAGAAAGTCTAAGTAAACTTTTTGATTTGTAAAATTGCTTCATTTCTCCAAATAGATTTTTAATGTTTCAAATATAAGTTTTTTATTAATATAAAAATAACTTTTATGAAAAATTTCCAACAATGTTTTGTAAATAATATCAAATCAGCAAAAAGCACAATTGCAGGATCAGCCCCTTTTGAAGCTAACAAACCACTAATGATGAAATATTAAAATACAGCATCATGTTTTGAATTTTACAATGTGATTTATTAATTATATTTGCTGTATGAATTTAGATTATATAGTAAGAGAACCGGAACATATCACTCCTAATACTACTGTACTTTTTATGCTTCATGGGTACGGCAGTAATGAACAGGATCTTTTCAGCTTCAGGGAGACTCTTCCCGCTGACTGGCTTATTGTAAGTTTCAGAGCACCAAGAGATACTCAGTTTGAAGGGTATTCCTGGTTTGACATAGATTTTAATAATCCTGAAAACTTCATAGATGTTGCTCAGGCTAAGGAATCGTTGGATGGCGTGTTGGAAAATATATTGAAAGTTGTGAATCATTATGGGCTTACCGAAGGAAAAGTGCATTTATGTGGTTTCAGTCAGGGTGGAATATTGTGTTATGCTTTGGCATTAAAACATCCTGATATGTTTAGTTATGTGGCTTGTCTGAGCAGTTATCCGGAGGAAAAATTGCTGGACGGTATTGTAAAGGATAAAAAGAAACTGGAACGTCTTCGCTTTTTTGTATCCCACGGAACAGATGATGCGGTGATCCCTATGGAATGGGGCAGAAAAGCGGCAGATCTTCTGTATGACCTGAGCTGCTATTTTACATTCAGAGAATATATGAGTGGACACGGCGTAAATCAGAAAAACTATATGGACCTGATGGATTTCTTTTCGAAATAAGACCAGCATCTATTTTAAATAAAATTCAAACTTACTGCTGTTTCATTGCAGTTGATATAAACATTCCTGTTTTTGGAATGTTTTTTTATTTACAGTAAGAATTATTTCACTAAATTCAGTAAATGAAACTTAAGCTTTTTTTACTGACCATATTCTTTAGCATTTTTATTGATGCTCAGAACAATTTTGAGTTGGTTAATGTAAAAAAAGCGGTTATTCCTTTTAAGCTTATTAATAACCTCATTTTCATACCAATTAATGTTAACGGTGCAGACCTTACTTTTATGTTGGATACGGGGGTGGCAGAAACCATTCTTTTCAGTCTTGACAATAAAGAAATCAAGTTTGAAAATGTTGAGAAAATAAAATTTTCGGGATTAGGAGGAAACGTAAGCATAGACGGTTTTAAATCTGACCGTAACCTTGCGAAAATAGGTAACAAGATTATTAATTCTTCCATGCTTTTGTTCATTATCACCGATGAAGAATTTAATATTTCCTCTCATATAGGAATTCCAGTGAATGGAGTGATCGGGTACCATTTTTTCAAAAACCATCCTATTTCAATAGATTATACGGCAAAAAAAATAACCGTTTATGAAAATGGTGATATACTTAAAAAGAAGATCAGAAAGTATACGGAATTCCCCCTAAGCATAGAGAAAGATAAACCCTATCTTTATGCAGATATTGAGATGACCAATGACAAAAAAAGTTCAAAACTGTTGATTGATCTTGGAAACAGTGATGCCATCTGGCTCTTCCCTGCCCTCATCAAAGATTTTGTGTACAACAGACCTAATATTGAAGATTATCTGGGGCGGGGATTCAATGGAGACATTTATGGTAAAAGAAGCAGAATCCATAATTTTTATCTGCAGGACTTTAAATTTGAAAAACCGCTCACAGCAATGCCTGATGAATATTCTATCCAACACGTGAATCTGGTCGCGGACAGAAAGGGATCTTTAGGTGGAGAAATCATGCGCAGATTTTCAGTAATTTTTGATTATACGGGCGGAAAATTGTATCTTAAAAAAAACAAGAATTTTGACGATCCTTTTCATTTTAATATGAGTGGATTAGATTTTAAACAGGATGGACTGGAATGGCAGGAAGACCGTGTAAAAATTGAACCGAAAAAATTATCGGAAGCTGGTACAGAAATTTCGGTAACCAATAAATTCCAGTATAAATTCACCTTAAAACCTATTTTTTCTGTTGCCGGCGTCAGAAAGGACTCCCCAGCATTTAAAGCAGGAGTGAAGAAAGATGACCGTGTATTAACTATTAACGGAAGCAAGACTGCAGATATGACGATGGAAAAAATCATGGACCTGATGAAATCTGAAGAAGGAAAAAACATCACCATGGTGATTCAGAGAAAGAATAAAGAAATGACCTTTAATTTTGTATTGGAAGATCCTATACCCTATCAAGAATAAATATGGAAACTAAAGAAAGCACAATAGATAAAATTAGAACTCGCCCGAGATTCAAAATGTTTACCCATCTTACCAAAGATGAATATGCAGAGCAATTAAAAAAATACCTTGCGGAACATAAGGATGAGTTTTCGGGAAACATCAACAAGGAAGTAGCTACCATCTGGGTAGAAACAAAATATGATAATTACTGGAAACCCCGTCTTTCTTTAAGAATAGAGGTTGAGGAGGATGATATTGCCATACGGGGAATATTTGGTCCCAGCTCTGCAGTATGGACGTTCTTTATGTTCCTGTATTTTTCATTTTCTATTCTCTGGATGACATTTTTCACGATGTTCTACGTGGAAAAACAGATAAAAAGCGCTGAGTTCCCGTGGGCCCTGAGCGCTTCATTTGTTATGTTGTTTTTCATTCTTCTTACTTATGTAGCTGCCCGGTTCGGACAATATAAGGGCAAAGAAGAAATGCTTAAGCTAAGAAGATTTGCTGAAGAATCTACTTCACAGTTTGAGAAGAAAATCAATTAGCAGGAATTTCTGCAGGTTTTTCACTCTGGGCCGGCATTGCCATAGCTTTGGCGGCTTTGATAGAATCTGATACTTTTTCTCTGTTGTCCTGTTCTTTGATCATTTTGTCAACACTAGGTTCCAGGAGTTGGGTCATTTCTTCCACTGAAATATTATTTGCATTGGGATCATCCAAAAGCTTTTTCCATGGTTTTCGTCCCCCCCATTTATAATCTCCGAAGACCATTACCGCTGTTCCTTTAGCTTTGGTGGTTGCCCCTCCCGGATTTAGAATCCAAGTGTCTGCGTAGGAGTATAACCATTGGGCATCTTTCATCAGCAGACGTAAACATGAGTGTGATGCAGGATAACCCGGCAGATCATACTGGTGCCATCCGATACCACCGATATTGTGAATATTGAAATTATAGGGAAGTTTCCACTCGCTGCTAACCGTTGAGATTGACAGTTTCTTTTTCCAGTTGGCAAAAGTAAGGCCTCTTGTGGTCTGGGCCGCTTTTTTCCCCATACTTGTAGGCCCCCATTTGACAAGGCTTCCGTTAGAATACACTCCATAAGCCTGAATTGGGTAGGAGAAGATCACAAACTTTTTTACTCCGCTCAGAATATCCAACTGCATCGGGAAAGGTGAGTAAGACATCAGCGTCGTATCTATTTTGGCAGGAACCACTAAGGTATCAGCGTTAAATCTATTTTTAGAATCAAGTCTGTTCAGGGCCAAGATAGCATAACGCTCTTTCTCACTGTATTTTTTGCTGAATTCTGCATAAACAGAGTCTCTGAGCTTCTTGTCCTTGGGAAGTACAAATGCGTTATAAAAACCGTTTTCCTGCATTGCAGGAGGTACAGATTCTTTTTGGATGACTGAATCTTTTTTAATAGAGTCTTTTTCGACAACTGGTGTTTCGGACGAAGACATGGTATCTTTAAAAGTATCGCTTACTTTTTCAATTTCTTTTTTACATGAGACCATGAACGTGGCACAGATACATGCGTATAAAAATGATTTCTTCACAGATATGTTTTTCATAAATAAAACAGGTCATTTAGTTTGATTACCCATTGCAAATATCAGACCTAATTTTGAATCATAAAAGACATTATAAAAAATACCGTAAAAAAACGGTACCGAAGAGTATTGTGTTACAGCAACTTATTAGTTTTAGCATAAGAAAGCGCCTCAGCAATGTTATTAACTCCAATTTTATCAAAGAGTTTTTTTCTGTGAAATTTTACAGTATCAGCAGAGATAAACAGTTTTTCTGCAATTTCATTAATCGTTAGCCCGCTGGCATATAATCTCAGAATTTCATATTCTCTCTGAGAAAGCTTTATTTTTTCATCTTTCCCCCATCTTTTCGCTACAGGATCATATTTCCAAAGTTCATCCGAACCCTCTCTACTCACCACAACATTACCAGAAGATGTACTGTTTGAAAGGGAAACAATACATAAAGCTTTCCAGATCTGCCCTTCCTCAGTAAGAAACATCGGGGTGAGTTTATGATTCACCAGAACCATATTCTTTTTGTTGTTGATGAGATAAAAATCGTAAGAAATAGAATACAGTTTTCTCTCCTCCACCGGAATATTTTCATAAAACTCAAATCCAGCCTCATTGATCCTGATCAGCAATTCCACATCTTCAGTTTTTACATTCTGAAAATAAAAAGCATAGCCCAATTCTTTGACCTCTTCCGAAGATTTACCACACAAGAACAGCGGATTTTCAGATACATATTCAAAAGCTCTGGTCTGATAATCGATGACATACAGGCTCTGATAAGTGAGTCTGGAAAATGCCTTTACGGCCTGCAAATAATCTCCGACCTGGCTTTGATCAATTGCTGCATCGCTTTGTACATTATTTTTATTATTAAAAAATTTATTGATTTCTTCCATACCTTTGTTAATCAACCGGTCAATCACTACCCAAAAGTGTAGTTTTTATCCTATTTAAGCAAATCTACACAAAAGTGTAGCGGTTATCAAAATGACGTAATATAATTTTACCAAAAATAAAGTCGGTTCTGTACCAAAACAAATCAATAGTCCGAAAAATGAAAAATATCTATTTTTGCTCACTATTTATCTTCTTAGCAGTTTTTGTTATTATTCTATCTTCTTTTCAGATTACCCGTGGCAGACATCTTTACCGCAATGGATGGAAAATTCCTGCCTACAAAAATCTAAACATTAAAAATTCGTCAAAGGAGAATCTCGAAGTGGTTTTATACAATTCTTCGCAGAAAGACCCACTTCAATATGTCATCAATAACCGTGAAATAAAGGAGCTGCCAAAAAACGATTCGGTCAAAGTTAAGGTAGATTTCAAACATCAAGTTTTTATCGTAAATAACTCCGCCCATGAGGGTCAGTTCAGACTGAAAATATTCAATAACAGCGGCCGGATTAAAGCAGCCCTTAGAGATCAGCTTTCTCAATAACGAAATTAATTTCTGTAGTAAAAAAACCGCAAACTGTGTGAAATATCATATCAGCTGATCTTTGTCTATTACTGTCTTTTTGGGCAGTAATTTTTTTTACGGATATTGATTGGGAATGTTGTTTTTTGGAGTATGCTTCCGACTTGGAAGCGTTTCACGGTTTGAGATTTTTCAGATGTTGAATGCGGAGGGAGTTAAGGTTCTTAATTTTTCTTTGCAGTATTTCCCTTTATCTAAGCCTTAAACTATATGGATTCTGTTATCCAGAATCTTTAATCCTTTTCTCCAAAGATCACTACTCATTTACTCAATCTCCTCGGACAAATCCCTTTTACCAATCCATTGTAACATTCCATTTTTGTCAAAACGGTATGAGTCCTGATGCCATGAAGCACCACCACGGCAACCAGTCTGTAATAATTTCTTTTCTTTATTTGCATCAACATCGCAAAGACACGAACAGTCTGAACGTGAGTAATCCGGTTCCTTTAATTTCTCGAACCGTTTCTTTTTCGGATTGTACAGATAAATCGTAAACCTGTGGTATACACCCATTCCTGCATCGGGAATCGTGAAGGCGAGATCATCATAGCCATCGAAGTTATAATCCTCAATGATACTTTGTTGGGCTGCCTCAGGATTGTCCGGAAAAGGAAGCTCGGCAGTCATCTTTTTTCCATCCGGATATTCGATCAGCAAATTACTATTATAAAAATGATTAAATGAGATTAATGCACCATGCAAAAGGTATTGATCATTACCATCCTCTTTTTCATTATGAATTTCTGCAAGATCAAGTAAGAAATGTCTTCGATCTTGTTCCCTGATGTAAGATGCATCAGCAATCAGATGATTCATTTGCAGCAATTGATATGTTCAGTGTACTTTTCCATTCACCATCTCTTCCCATACAAAATAATGACGGTCCGGCTGGTTATTCCTTGCCTGAAGGGTATCTAATACATAACTTTTAACCCGCAGTGGAATAATGCCTTTCTTTCCTTCATACTGCACAAAAGCTCCTTTACCAGCATTTCCGTAATATAGCTTTAACCTGAATTCTTTATCTGCGTCGACAGATTTTAAGGTGAGTGGCTGAGCTTTAAGGACAAAGGTATACAGCATAATTGCGAGGAACAAAAACAATTTTTTCATTTTTTTATCGGTTGTATGGTGTTGTTAATGATGACTTAAACAAAAAATTAAATCGGGAGTAATAAAATCCCCACAGAAGAAACCACGGAAGATTGGAGATCAAAAAATAGATCACTCCTTCCCCATCGATTTTTCCCTCAGAAATGGCTATAAAAAAATATCCCGCCGTAAGTATGGGAAGTAAAAACCAGCACAGCCCTCTTTTTATCTTTCCATGAAAAACTTTTAAAAGAGAAAAAAGACTGCTGAAGGAAACAATACCCAAAGACAAAATCCACATGATCAGAAGGCTATACGCAAGGCCGCTCATATCACAGGTTCTGGTTTGTTTATTCGGAACTTCCGTAATCATCATGTAAACCATCAGAATCACTGTAGAAATAATGGTAGCAATAAACCAGGTTTTAAGGATGGAAAGCAGAATAAATTTTCTTCTTGACATTGTTGGTGTTTATAGTTTTCAATAATATTATAACAATAAATCGTTTGGTTCGATGCTTCTTCTGAACAAAAATAACTATAAATAGGGTACTATCATATCTCTTTTCCTGGCAAACACTCGTTTGAAAAAGAACGAACTTTTATTTGCCGATAACTCAAACTCAATCAACATAGATACCTGAGCAGTGTACGGATATGGATTAACAGATCTAAAAGTTTCAACCGGCTCATCCATCATTGAAATCATCAATATACCAACAAATGTACGGGATACAATGGAAACTTTTGTCTAGATTTGTCGTGAATGGTAAATTGCAAAATTCATGAAAAAAATAGGATTGGTAGGCGGAATAAGCTGGGTATCTACATTAGATTACTATAAGTTCATCAATGAAGGAGTTAATGCAAGACTGGGAGGACTGAATGCCGCCGAATGCATGATCTACTCTCTGAATTTTGGAGATATCCAGGCTAAAAGCTGGGTCCATTCCTTTGATTTATTACTGAATGCCTGCAAGCATCTTAAAAACAGCGGAGCCGATAGCATTGTTCTGTGTGCGAATACCGCTCACCTCTTTGCTGATGAGCTTCAGAATACCCTAAAACTGCCGATTATCCATCTAGGAACAGAAACCGCAAGGGCTATACAAAAAGCAGGTTTTAAAAAGGCTGGATTAATCGGAACAAAGTTTACCATGGAAATGGAATTTTACAAAAATAAACTTGAAGAATATGGACTTGAAGTTCTCGTTCCGGAAAATCAGGAAACAAGAGATTATATTCAGCAGACTGTAAAAGATGAACTGGGAGTGGGCCTCATTAATCCGGAAACAAAAGCCAGTTACATTTCGATTGTAGAAGACCTTGTCAACAGCGGAGCAGAATGTATTATTTTGGGTTGTACGGAGATTCCTTTACTAATCAGTCAGGATGATATTTCTGTTCCTGTTTTTGATACGACAAAAATACATTGTGAAGCTATTGTAGAGTATATTGTTTCGTAGAAATTGTTCTCGTCGGAATAACTAAAAAATAGGGCGAAGAAACTTTCCTCTTTGTATCCTGATTATATTTATTGTTAGAATCTGGCTTTGCGCTAAAAACAGATGATTCTATCTCTAACTTTTTGCACCAATCTTATTACAATATAAATAAAGGCTTAATTTGTTTTTAAATGCAATGACACAAATAAAAAACCCCTTCAAACAATTGAAGGGGTTGAAAAGATCTTGCGATCCGGACGGGACTCGAACCCGCGACCTCCGCCGTGACAGGGCGGCATTCTAACCAGCTGAACTACCGGATCAATTTTTTTAAAGTAAATTGATGAAAACTTCTGCGATCCGGACGGGACTCGAACCCGCGACCTCCGCCGTGACAGGGCGGCATTCTAACCAGCTGAACTACCGGATCAATTTTTTTTAAAAGAAATTGAATAAAAACTTCTGCGATCCGGACGGGACTTGTTCTTATTTGAAAAACTCCCTATCCATAAGCTTTATATCGTTCTCTTATTTTTAGGTCACCGAATAGGTCACTTTTTTAAACAAGATTAAGATTGTTTGTTTTTACTGGTGCAAATATAGGTCTTTTTTTATTTTTCGCAAATTATTTTACTAAATCTCATAAAAAATCATTGTAAATACCAGAGTCTCAAACATAAAATTCTTAAATATTTTTACTCTTCAATTAAAATATATTGATTCTGAAATTCATTCATAATTATTTAGGCTGTTATATATTTAAATGTACCGATAAAAAAAAACGAGTAATATTTTATTTTCAAGAAATTCAAGTATATAGGTGCCATATTTTACTTTAATTTTGCTATATATAATAAGAAATATTTTATAAAATATTGTGCTCATCAATGAAATTCGACAAACATTTTCCAACAGCTCAACTAAAACCGTACATCAAGTATTTTGTAGTGTCAGAGAATGAATTGGAAAATGAGTACAAAGTGTTTCCGTCTTCGGGATTGGTGATCGGTTTTCAATATAAAGGAAAACTTTCTGTTGTAACAAATAATAGGGAAAACAGACTGACAACGGCAGGAATTACAGGTATTTCTGATGGTTACAAAATATTCAAAAACTCGGCTCACATAGGAACTATTTTGGTGTATTTCACTGAAATCGGTTTTACACATTTTGCATCACATCCTGCCAATGAGCTTTTTAATTTAAGCCTTTCGCTGGACGATATTTTTAATAAAAACAGTGTTGCAGAAGTGGAGGAGAAATTGACTATGGCCATTTCCGACAAACAAAGAATCAAAATAGTTGAGCAATTTTTGCTATCTCAACTTAAAGATATTGAAACCGATAAATTAATTGTGGATGCGGTAAAACTTATCTATCAAACCAATGGAACTATCCGTATAAAAGAGCTGAACGAAAAGTTATTCATCAGCCAAAGTCCGTTTGAAAAGCGTTTTAGAAAAGTGGTGGGGACAACTGCCAAAAAATTTGCTTCTATTGTTCGTTTCAATTCCGTGCTTGACAATCTGAACGAAACAAAATCGCTGACTGAGATTTGCTACGAAAATAATTTCTTCGACCAAGCGCATTTCATCAAAGACTTTAAACAATTTACTGGCGATACTCCCGAAAACTTTAAACGATTCTTGTAAAAAAAACGATTTTTTACAATTGCACCTATTGTAGGTATCGCAACTTTGCAGTGTAATCATCAAGCAGAGTAATGAAGAAAACAGCTTTAAAATCAACAGTTTTTTTCATAGGTTTCAGCATTATGGTTGCGTGTAATTCAACAAATCGTTTAACAATTAAAAACAAAGAAAAAATGTTTACAGTAGAACAATTAAGAACAGCTCACAGCAAAGTAAAATCGGGTGCAGATTTTCCTGCCTACATTAGAGAAATTAAAGCAATGGGTGTAACTCATTATGAAACTTATGTTAGTGATGGGCATATTAATTATTACGGCACCGATAATTATGTTGCAAAAGTCCCCGCGAAATATGAAACAATAATCATCGCTGAAAATGCAGATATGGAAATGTTTAAAGCTGAATTGAAGGCTCATCAGCAAGGTAAAACAGATTTTTTAACATTTATAAAAATGTGTGCAGAAACAGGAATTGAAAAGTGGGAAATCTGTATGTATAAAATGACTTGTACATATTTTGACAAAGCAGGAAACGAAATTTTGTTAGAGGAAATTCCGCAATAAGATTTGAAAAAGAACGTTAGTCCCAAAATGAGCTAGGCCACTATACTATATATTTGGATGTAGCGAATCAAAAAATAAATCTTGTATATTCAAGTATATAGTTGCCGAAAATATTTTTACTAATCTCAGAAGTGTGTATGATTTCTTTTATCACTTTATTAAAATTGCCTTGACGAAAAGCAGCTTAAACAATATCCGGGAACAGATTCGATAAATACCTTAGTAAGCTATGCTAAAAAACCAAATAATGCCAACAAATTACCGTCTGAAATAATAAGGTATTTGGAATATATTCAATCAGATTTAGACAATATTAAAAAAATCCGGGACAGTATTATTCACAAAGGAAAAGATATAATGCTGACTAGAGATTCCGGAATACTCTATATGAGCATGAATATCAAAGACTTATTTTCCAAAGACAACCTGTCGCCCAACATTTTAGAAGAAGAAAATCTTAACTATGATGTTGAAAAATACCTTAGTAAAATAATAAAAACGACATTTAGGAATATTGAGATATTAGGCGATGTTATTTACTCCGAATTACATCAAAATGAAAATTATAAATGGGGACTCTATGCCATCAGTAATTATTGCATAGATGAATTTAATGAATTTCTAATTTTGAAACTGAACGAAAGTTTTTCAAATCGATTTTTAAGGGAAAATTTAAATCGTCTGTTTTTTTTCTTTCTAAATGATTAAATAAAATATTAAGTTCGGTAGACTTGCTTATTCCTGGATTTCCAAGTAAAACAATTCTATTATTTTGGCCTAAAATATCATATAAAGTATTTTTACTTTGCTCATCAATCAACTGAATTTCTGAATTATTCTTTTGAGTTTTTATATATCGTTGTTCGTAGTACATTGTATTTATTATTCGGGTAATAAATTTACTCTATATTAATAAAGTATTCTAAATTTTCTAGAATAGCCTTCTGTTAAAATTTAGCGGTCATTTGAAAGCTAAGAACTGTATTCATTATAAATATGTCTTTTTTTTTTAGAATCACATAATAGTTTCTGAAATAACCACACTATTTATTACTTTCATAAAAATATTTAAAATCAATTAAGAATTGGAGAACTTTCCACCCAAATTTATGCTAAACATCTGTAGATACAAAAGTCTTCATATTTAAGATTATTTAGCTAATGTTAAGTGTATTTATTGCATTGCATAATACTTTTTCAAATGAGTTAATATTGGCTTTTAATTGAATTCACATCACTATTTTTAATATCTTTGGATAATAAAAAACTATTATGATTCTGATTGATTGTCAAAATCTACCTAACTGAACGTTTTACTAATACTCATAATTGATGGCTCATAAATTCGTTAAGGAAGACATTTCTGTGACTGAGAAGTTTATAATGAAATTTTCGGAAATGTATATTAAACAACGATCTGAAACTAAATTTGAATATGGAAAAATTGATGAAAATTTATTATTTCAGAAACATGGTTTTGATAGTACTCAACTTAAAGAAGTCATTAAAAAGAATTCAGTCGCTAAAGATTTAATTAGAGAAGCTGGTAAAATACACAAGCCCGTAATAACTGATATTTATCGAAGCGACCTAGGTGAGCTACTTTTGACCTACTATTTCGAAGATAAGTTACCACCTGAGGAACGTTTTACTATCCCTTATAAAAATATCACTAACAGAGAATTAGCCGCTCAACCAGGTAGAGGGCTTGATGCGGTTGGATACCGTATTAATAAAGATAGAATTAGTCTTATGGTTGGTGAAGGTAAGGTATCAGCCCAGAAGAAAAATCCCCCTTATGTAGTAGATTACAACGATGATTCTATTTTTAATACCCAAACAAAATTTAAGAATAATCGTGATCTCCTGGTTAACAGATTATCAGATTATACTCGAAATCTCACTACCGAGGCGGCAGAAAAAATTGGATTAGTGCTGCTTTTATTAGAGTTTGGCAAAGATGCTGATTTTGATCTTGTTTTTGGGTGTGCCTTGATACGCGATGCATCATGTGTTAAAATCAATGAGGATTATGGTAAATTTTTCACACAACAAACCGATTTCGACCCACATAACATTACATTTTGCGTCTTAAATTTCAACAAAGAGATTACCAAAACAATTGATCTTTTTTATGAAAAAGTACAAGAACTTTGTAAAGCATAAAAATGAAAGACATTTTACAATACGTTTTACATGATGATGAAATTCGATCATATGTACAAGATCGAAAACTTGCCTTTTTAAAAGGTGAGCTTGGCTATTCTATACCTAACAACACACCAGATATTGATCGAAAGATACTTAAAATAGAATATTTATTACTGAATAAAGTCTTAACAGATTATACCGAATCAATAGAAGATTCTCTTTATGATATAGCATATTCACTTTTAAAATCATATGATATAAAAAGTGAATATTTTATCGATCTATTTGAAGAGTTTTTTGGTTTGATTAGTATAGACCCATATAGCTTATATTATTTTTATATCGCCTCACTAGGTCTTAAGGGTGATAATACAATAAGGGTTAGACTTGATCTTAAGGAATATATTGCTAAAGATTATGATGAATTTGAAAATTGGCAGGAGATTGTTTCAAATAAAACTTTTGAAGCCTTTATCTTGCTGGTAAGAAAAGATAATGGCTATGCTGATATTAGACATTCATTGGAACTTATAGCAGATTTAAAAACATCACAAAAAGAATTTGAATCAGAATATTTAAGGCAAATACATGACTATCCCGAAGAAATAGAATCCGCAGAACTTCTTTTGGGGTGGTATCATATATCTAAAACAATCACTGAAACTGCCGATTACCTTACTATGGGATATAGTTATAAAGGTAAATTGGAAAGTGAGATTAGAATTCATT
Source organism: Chryseobacterium carnipullorum (assembly GCF_900142785.1). Taxonomy (GTDB): domain Bacteria; phylum Bacteroidota; class Bacteroidia; order Flavobacteriales; family Weeksellaceae; genus Chryseobacterium; species Chryseobacterium carnipullorum. The sequence continues at coordinate 62,057 of NZ_FRCD01000017.1, forward strand.
CCGAGGTAGCCAAAAAGTTATTTAGTAATTATCCTAAGCTCCAAAGTATAGTCAATATAATGGAGTACAATTTAATTTTACTCCAGAATAACTCAATTTGGTACTCCACGGATGCTATTCAAATCAAAAAACTTAAAGATTTTTGTATTGCTAAAAGCCAGTCAGAAAAGGCAATAATAGATCTATTGCCATCACAAAGGGATGCAATCAATATGAGTCTGTTAGATATTGCAGCCAGCGTAACTGTTGTTGAAATGCCAACCAGTGCAGGAAAAACACTTTTAGCAGAGTTTAATATAATTGTAACAAAGGCTTTAAATAGTGATTCTAAAATTGTATATGTTGTTCCCACAAGAGCGCTAGTGAATCAGGTTTATTATGATCTAAAATCTGATTTTGAAGGTCTGAATTTCTCAATTGAAAAGACATCTGGGGCTATAGAGGTAGATCCTTCTGAAGAAGCATTACTGCAGGAACGAATCGACATTCTGGTATCTACACCAGAAAAACTTGACCTTTTAATCAGAAGAAATCATCAATCTGTCAGTGATGTAGCACTATTTGTTATTGATGAAGCTCATATGATACAGAATGGTAGCAGAGGCACACGCCTTGAATTACTTTTAGCTATTTTAAAACGTGAAAGACCCAGTTCAAAGTTTATGTTTCTTTCACCTTTTCTAAAAGACTCTGCTTCAACAATTGCGGACTGGATGGGTGGAAATAAGATTAAAACCCCAATTAGGATAAATTGGAAACCAGCTGAAAAGCTTTTAATAGGAATTAAACAAAAAGGTAATTTCAAGAAATTCGAACAAACACTTTTACCTTCCGCCTACTCTCTTCTGTCAGACGAGAATAAATTAGAAGATGTAGAATTGGATTTTGTACTTACGGGTCAACCTAAAGAAAAATACATAGAATTTACTGCAAAAAGATACGGCGCAGCAAACAAGTCTATATTATACCTGTGCCAAGGTTCTGGCATGGTAGATAAAAGAGCAGAGTTCCTTTATAATACATTACCAGAAACCGAGGTTTCGGATTCAATCGAATTAGTAAGAAAATTTATTATCGACGAGGTTGGAAAGGAGACCATTTTAACAAAAGTTTTAAAGAAAAAAATTGCCCTTCATCATGCAGGCTTATCTGATGAAACTAAACTATTAATCGAGCATTTAATACGCGAAAAAGAAATTGAACACATTTTTGCAACAAGCACACTTGCTGAAGGTGTTAACTTTCCAGTTTCTGCAGTTTATTTTGATTCATATCGCAAAGGCGATACAAAACTTTCCACAAGCGATTTCTGGAATATTGCTGGTCGAGCTGGTAGGACATTAGTTGATAATTATGGTAAGTTAATATTTCCGTTTAACTCAAAAGGCAATATTGAAAGTGCAAAATCTTTAATTCAGGAAAGTTCTAAGGGTATTGCCAGTATGCTTTTAGAATTAATGATAAATGCCGATAATATTCTTGAAGCACTCGGAGCAGTCGAGAGTCAAATTTTCAAGCTTGCATACAAATACTCAAATTCACTGGAGCCATTGGTTCAATACTTAATCCATGTTCTAAATCACTCCGGAAATGAAAGTGTTTTGGAAATTAGTGACCTATTTAAAGATAGTCTCGGATATTATCAACTTGAAAGTTCTGACAAGCAAAAATTCATTGATATTTGTAAAATGATTTATCTTGAGTTACAGGAAAAATTTAATCCTGGAACTTTGAGCTTTGCTGACAAAACAGGGTTTTCAGTTCCTTCGGTATTAGAAATAATGAAAGATGAAAATCGTAAAAACCCGGCAATTGCAGCTCCAGAAAGCTGGAATCCAGACAATCTTTTTAATTTCAGAACCGATTATCTTAAAGAAAAAATCAAAGTTATTGCAAAATTAAAAGAAACTGGCTTAGGCACCGACTCACATAGCAACACATTTAATGAAGAGGCAGTAGCCAAAGTACTTATTAGCTGGGTAAAAGGTGATCAGTTATTTGAAGTTTCGTCTCACCACCCTACTTTTGCAAACAATACAGATGAGGCTGATAGAATAAATACCTTTGTAAAATATATTAATAATACAAGATTTAAAGCTTCTTGGGGGTTAGGCGCACTTGAAGGAATTGTAACAAGCAACAGTGATGATCTTAATGATAATTCATATATCCCCTCAATGGTCTATTACGGGGTAGATACTGAACAGGCATTATTAATGCGTATGGCAGGAATCCCACGAAGACTTGCAAAGTCTATATCTAAAATTATTCCTAAAAATGAGACATTAAGCCTAACACAAATTCGCTCCAAAATAAGCAATTTAACAACGGATGAATGGCAGTCGGTTGTGCCGGTTGGTTCTCGTCTCAATGGTGAAGATTGGAAAAGACTGTCTGAAATTTTAGTCAAGTAAAAATTCAACTAAAGCAATTTCATCATTAACTTATTACCTTACTTATCCTTTTCGGTGCTTAATACATTAATAACAGCTTTAAATATAGCAGTACCAGATTTCACTTGACCTTTCAAGAAACAAGGTGGGCTCATACGGCATATGCTTCGAAAGATTTTTCTGCTGAAGAATTTCAGAGTTTGTATCTAAAAGGGATATAAATATAATAAATACTTATTATTAAAATGACTTCAATTGGATTATTGGGGTCATTTTAGAATATCGTTAATAATGATTGAAACTACTGCAAAATTTTCTCTTCCTCCAATTATAATTTATGTAATTGAATTTAATCAAAAACTAATTCCAACTATTAGATAATTAGTTTTTAGTTGATAAAATCTAGGTGTATTAATTATAAGATAGTAAATTTAACTATTTCGTCAGGCTAATCAAACTAATAATTTGATCTAATTTAAATAAGACAAACTCCTAGATTGTTTATTCTAATACTAGCCCAAAGAAATGTAATAAATATTAAGTCGGTAAATCAATATAGAATTATTTATATATAATCATCTATAAATCAACAAAGTCATAAGTGATTTTTGTGCTATATTTTTCGTCGATACTATGGCTATCTTTAATTTTCAAATTTTGCCGTAAAATAACTGCCAATTTTAAATCTTTTTCTCCGAGAAATTTGTTTAAATAGCCCTTATCCATCATTAAATAGCTATTATAGGGTATGGGCTCCCCGAATTGGCTTGTATCATTGAAGTTATATAAGAAATCACCAAAGAAAGCAACCATATTATTTCTATTATCCTTAAATTGAATTTTGTTGGATATACAATCAAGTTCCAGATGATCCATCAAAGTTGGAGAAAGTAAAAATATACCATCATTCATTCTATAATACTGCCATATATTGCCTGGAAAAACACGTGTATGTTTCACTAAGGGTAAAACGAGATCTACTTCATTCGTTCCAGTAAAAATCAGTTTGCCCTCATAAAAACCGTAATATTCTGGATATTCATTATAACTATCCCAAACTCCTCTATTTTCTAAGTCGTCAAACAACATCTCAAGATCAAGATCAATATCATAGTTTTTAGGTATAGCAATAGCTATAGATTTAAATTGACAAAAAACAGTAGATCCATAAAATGATTTATCTGATGAGTAAGTTGCATTATAATATAAAGGAAATAATGTATCTGAGTTTTTGAACCAATTAATTAAAAGCTGGCTATAATTCTGATGTAAATCAAAAGATCTAAAATTTTCAACATTTAATGAAAACCACCATTCTGGCCGGACTTCAAGATTAATTTTCAAAATTGAGTAATCAACCGGTAAATTTTTTAATGTTAACTGCCATAGATCAAAAAACTCAATTCTTTTTAAATTATATAAGGCATCGACAACATGCATAAAAGTTGATTTTAGTATATCTCCAAATATTGTTGTTCGACCAATCATTAAACTATATCTAGAAGTTGCAAAACTATCATCTCGGCTATAGTCGTATTTTAGGTCAAATTGAGTGCAGTAATCTTCATATTTTGTACACCATATTTTCCATATAATAAAAGAATCACCTACTTTACGTTGTAAATAATCTAGAAATCCAATATACGCATTTGTTAGATTATTATTAATTATCTTTCTAAAAGCTTCTTCATCTAAACTTGTATTTCCTGAACTTAAATATGATAACAGGGGAACATTTAATTTCAATTCAAATTTTAAAATTCCAGCAATATTTTTCAATAATAAATCCGTTGCCATGCATCTTATTGAAAGCAAGGAATTAAGAGTTTCTTGTGTTAAAAATTTAAAAGTTAAAGATTCGGAGTCCTGTAGAGAATTAATAAGTATTATTAGTCCTTCACAAGCTGCATTTTCTAAATCCTGAAATTTTAAATATTCAAAAAATACTTGGTGACAACATCCATCATTGTCATTCTTCAATAAGTTTGTAACTCCCTCTGCAGCTTGTGCTCTAACTATAGGGCTTAGCCATGTTAATCGCGCCATTAAAATATCAAAATTTGACACTTCAATTGGCTCAATAAGTGTTTCAGCTAAATCGAGCTTTACATTAGGGAATATATGAGGCAAAAAATCTAAATAATCCTGCGTTACATTTTCTGCTTTTTGTAGCCTTCCACAGTCCATATGAAATTGAGTACTTTTGGGGACAGGAATTACATAATCCTTCTGCAGTCCATACCTCAAACCAGTGTTTGTAACACTTTTTTGATAATACTCCTCTATTCTTTCAGGAAAAAAATCAATAATATTTCTCCATCTTTTTCTGGATTCAGCGATATTCCAGCGATAACTCGGTGCCCATACACCACCATTTGAACTCGCCCAACAAATACATAAAAAAGCAAATTCCCTATCAATTTCATAAGAAATTTCATAGATCAGATCTAAAAGATTTGCCGATATCGTAGAAAAACTATCATCAATGATATCTTTTAATGATACTACTACTTTCTTCCTATCATTTGGATACTTGTGGAGTCGAGAAGTTATCCAAGATTGTAGAAAATAAGAATCATCATAATTTAATCGCCTACCGTTAAAATTTAATGTCTTGGACATATAATTTTTCAAATTCTCAGGAGTAATTTTTATAAGTTTTTGATCGATTTGTTTGTTGTCATTATCTTCTCCTTCTTTCTCTTCCTCCTTTTCCGGAAAAAGTCCAAATTTTAGTTGCAAGCTCTCAATAACATCTTGAACCGAAGATTGTTCTTTTTGAAGTTTACAAAGTGTTTGAAAGTGTGGCCCTATAGCCGTCTTCCCAACAGCCTTGGCAATGGGCTCCTGGAAATCTAGTGTCGATAAAATATCATCAAAGATATTTTCAACCATTGTGTAATCTCTCATGTTGATATTGTAAAAAAATAAATTGTACAAAAGCTGGGGATTAACCTTTGCCAAGAGATCACAGAAATAATTCATAAAATGGCGGGTCTCATCACCGTCAGTTAATGCTTCGATATTAAAGACGTAAGGAAAAATCTGCAATAAGAAATTGTTGGATTCCGATGATCCTGCTTTGATGCAAATTTCAATACTTTCTAAAATATTGTAAAGTAACATATCCTTATGATGACCGTATGCTAAAATATTAGAAGCTGCATTTTCGAGCAACGGCCTGACATTATTTTGATTCCCGAAATCATATGAGAGTTGAGCCATGTCTGTCAGAAAACTAGCGATTTCAGGAAAGGGAAACATCTCATTATTATTTTGGATTTCAAATTCAATATATCTTTCAACTTCATCTCTGTTAACAGATACAATTTTAGAGTTGATAATCTCCAACAACGATGCTTTGTTATAGCGCTTCGAATTACCCAGACGTAACAATTGTTCATAATTAAGTTCTGATGTAAATTGGTTCTTTTTATTAATTACAGCGCTCAGCCAGACAGCCAAATCAATAAAATAAGGAATACCAATTCTCTCATAATCATAAATATCATGATCTTTATTAAAATGTAGTTTCCTGAGTTTTCCTATAAACTTCAAAATGACTAAAAGGTCAATTTCAGATTTTTCACGGAATGCTTGCGAGAAAAATTTCCCAAGATTAAAAATACAAACATCTAGCTCAGACAGCCACTCAGAAGAATGATTACATTTGTATTCAAAATTGAGATCATTGATACAATTGATAAAAGAAAGAAGCACATTGGTTTTAATGAATTGTTTCACTAATTTCTCAGACGAATAATTGTTTATTTTAGGTGGTGGAGAATAATATGAAAATGCAGATTTGAAATTCTTTATATTTTCGCCATATATGATTTTATACAATGAGAAAAATAGGTTATCCTCTTTTGTCAACAATTTTTGAATATGTTTCTTCCACTTGCAATCACTCAGGTTGCCTTTCAAATCATCAAGTATCAGTAGTTCAGCCATCGCTATTTTCTCACTTTTCTCTAACTTCGTTTTAAGTATGGCATCAATTAAATGAAGAGGTTGTTTAGGGAAATCCAGCAATTTCTGAAGATAAAATTTAAAAAGATGCGATGCATCTTTTTCCTCATCACGAAATTGTTCTATAAAATTAAAAACCCGAGATGTGGAAGTAGATTCAAAGTGTGCTAAAATCTCTAACCAGCACATGGCCACTTTAATTGTGTCGTAGCGATTTTCTGTAAACAATTCATTAACCCTGTTAACGGCATCATCAGGAATTGTGTTGACAATGCCGGTTGCTTTGAGTGCTATAAGCATTTCCTTTAACTGATAATCAGTTAAAGTAGAAAAATTAGGATACTTAGGACGAAGAATTTTATTATTCTTGAACGAGGTCAACCAGAGATTCCGAATTGATTCCGAAAGGTTATCACTGCGATTTTTAAATAAGCCATATATAAGAGAGAAATATATTATTTTTTGATCAACGTTATTTTCAAAAGCGGCCTTTGAAGCTAGATAAAGAATATTTTCAATTATTTCTTCATCTTTACTATCTAAATAATGTTTAATAACCCATTCGTTATCAATTGACAGTAGGAGTCCTGGATTTCCAAGATAGTATTCAACTTTAGGTAATTCCGACCAGCGAATTTCTCTTTGTTCGGCCTCATTCAGCCATTCTTTTACAATTTTATATAACTTTTTCTTTTGTTCCTTCAACTCTTTTTGCTGTTGGATAAATACCAAAAAGCTATTGTGATATACAGAAATCCCTGATAGCTCGAACCTAAACAAATGACGTATTTGATTGAGATTCTCCGAAATTTCTTGAGGATATTGACACAGGTCTGCTGCTAGAGAAAAAACTTGCTCCTCCTGCAATTTAAAGTCTAAAACAGTTAGTGCAAAAGCCATCGTTTTTGCTAACATAGGAAGCTGTTGCCAGAGCGCCTGATAATACTCTTCTATTTCATTATTGTAATGAGGAATAGTATCAAGATCATATCTTGAAATTCCTCTTCCATTATTTTCTATGGAAGTCAGAACATATCTTAAATGAAGGGGATTTCCTCCAGTTACCTGTAAGAGCTTTGAAACAATTGAATCAAAATCGTAACTTAAAAGTTTATAATCTTCAGGGAAACTTTTGCACGCAATCTTTTTAACACTTTCTCGCTTAAGGCCTTTGATTTCAATCCACTCATCTTTTGGAGCAAGCTGGCGAATCGAATTTGGGAAACAATGCGTCGCAATTTCCTGCGTTCCTAGAATCAACCAGTATCCTTGCTGAGGGAACAAAACCTCATTTAAAAAGTCAATCAGTTCATTTTGGCTATTTCCTTCTCGGATAACGTGATCCAAACCATCAATAATTAAAATAAATGACCTCCCGACTTCACGGCAATAGGAAGCTACCTGATCAATAAATTCTTTAAGCTGAGTCCCTGCAGTATTTTGTTCCCCTAACGACTTTATAATATCATTATCCTGTTTTTTGAATTCTGCTTTCAACCCTTCAATGACCCTTTCACTATTGAGTCTATCAGCATAAGAAACATCCTTAGGATTAAGATGATAATGATGTCTGAAAACTATAGCACCTTTCTTTTCCAACGACGAATACAATTTTGACAGATAAGTACTTTTTCCACTTCCCGGTTTTCCTACAATCACTTTTATTCCCCCTTCAACAGTACTGATATCCCGCAGAAGAATTTGGTGAGTACCTCTGTCAAAAAACTCAAAATCAGTGGGAACATTGAAATTCTGATTAAGAGGTCTGGGGTTATCCCATTCCAAAAGATTACGTATAATGTCCAGAGTAAAAATGGTAGGGAATTTTTCAGAACCCTCATCTCCAATAAAGAGCAATAGGTTGTCTACGCCACCTTTCGTAACTTTCAACTGCTTATAAAGAATATTTCTAAGTGTATCTTCTAAAGATCTTTTATTAGGATGGCCGAACTGAAATTCAAAATTTTCAAAGAAAGATAATGTATCTGAAGGATCAGAAAAATATGATTGTACAACAGAAAAGAATTCATGCTGATATTCTTTGACTTTTCCAAGATCTATATTTCTATGCACTAAGCAGTCTTGAACATTTTTGTCCGGATTCCCATTGGTGATGAGGGAACAATACTTTCTTTCTTGATTAATTGCATGAAACGAATTGATCCATTTGTTCAATCCTTTATCAATGAGTTCGTCGAAAGTCCAAAGATCTGTATCTGGATTTTGTTTATGTTTAATCTGGTAATATTCAACCGCTCCATCTTTCCTAGTCGCTACAATATCATCGATTGCAAAATGCCTGATTTGAACATTATCAGGTTTATACTGCACACGAATATTTTCATACTTTTCAGGATAAAGTAGCCAATCTACAATTAGCTTTAACGTAAAAAGATCTTCGTATTTATAACCACTTCTTATCGAACTATTTGGATTAATTTTCATGAATAAATCAGATTAACTAATATTAGAATTAATGATTCCCACTACAAAGGATTCCTTATCTTTTACTTTAAACTCATAAAACGCTCCAACTTCTATATTTAAAGAATTTTTAATAAGTGTAAGAGCTTCATCTTTATCCATTGGCGTCTGTTTACTGGTAAATTTCCAATTTTCAGGCTCCTCTTTATAGATTACTTCAGCTTCGTCATTCTGAATTGATTCTACTTCAATTTTTAGTAAATGTTTGAAGCCATTTTCCAAAGTCTGGTATTCCATTTCAAACGCTTTCTCAAAATCAGCAACTATAACTTTATTAGTGATTTCATCACTTTGACTGATATAAATCTCCACACCTTTGTAAGTTCCCATAAAAAATTTATCTTCCCTCCTATCTGGAAAATCATATTTTCTCTTAAAGTCAGGATTGTTAAGAAACTTTTGATCTTTAAAACTGTACGCAGCAGGAAGCAAGATAATTGAGGGGCTGATCTCCTTTGATTTGAGCAGTATAAAACATTCTTCAATCAAATTTGTGATATTGTCCTTTGTAATAAAATAAGCTTCTTCAGAAATAACCGTACTAAAAAAATCGTCATCAATCCATCCGGCTGCCCGACCACCAAAAATATCAATATTGTATATTGTCTGATAGTTTTCCTTCACAAACATTATCTTGCTATTTTGGAAAAAAGTTCTAAAACCGATAAAATTTTCAACAGCCTCATTTTCTTTCATATTCTTTTTTGACAAAAAGATAGCATTAAGGCTTGAATTAGCTTCCCATGATTTTGCGACATTAGCTTTGAAGTCTTTAATTTTTTCTGGGTCTAACTCCTCAGCAGCTATAGCTTGATCTTTTGCTGTGACGCTTTTATGAAGGAGGTTCTTAAAAAAAACATTTATTTTTTTACATCTGTCTTCAAACTCCCTCTTTGAATCTAATTCGAGTATTGACTGCCACTTATCGAAATCTTTATCAATAATTTTAATAAAATCCTTTATTCTTTCATACAAAAAAGAAATATCATTAAGCTGCCTGAAATCTAAATTCTGGGTATCAAAATATATTTCTTTCACTTTAAGTATATCTATAACGAATCCAAATGTCAACCAATCATTAGGATTCGGAGGGCTATAGGTTTTTTCTAAAGGTCTTTCCTTATAATCCCATACACTCCATTCAAAATAATTATAGTTTGGGTTATTTCTCAAAATAAGTATATCTCTAAGTAACTCTGAATAATCTTTTTGAATTCTCAATTCCTTTATAAAGGTCTCTGTTATATCAATTGGATTATTTCCGACATTATAAAGAAAGATAGTCCAATATCGCAGTCCTAAAATAACGTGCCTTTTGTATTCATCAAAAAGTTTAACGTGCTTATACAATTTTTGCTTTTTTTCAATGCCTCCATCATTAGTTGATGAATTCCTTAACTCAAATTTCAATTCATAGTAGCTGTTTTTTTTTAATGAATCAATATTATCAAATTCATTGAGTACATAACTAAAAAATGTTTTATCGCCATTACTAATCATTGAATATAGTAATCTGCTAAAACTATTGAATGTGGAATACAAAAAATCATTGTTCAAACTTAAGTTAGATTCATTGATTTCCTCAATATCGGTTTTCTTATACACTAAAAAAAAAGTTATAATTTCCTTTAACTGTCTTGCGGAGGTTTCAACAGCATATCTGAAAAATTTATGAAACACTATACTTTCTTTACTTTTCGCAAAAGAGATGTAATAATAGGAAGCAGGAAAGTTGACATACTTATTATAATTTATGAGAGATTTATTTTGAACACTAACCACCAACACATCTAAAACAAATTTGTTTAGAACCTTAAAAGTCTCCAAACTGTTGTTCTCAACAGTTTTTTCTATGGATGCCCAGATCGTCTCCTCAATTCCGTTAGTTATATCTGACGGATCGTTAAATATTCTCATTTTGATGTTGCATTTGAAGTTTATATAGTTCTATGAAAGCACTTAAAGGTTGAGAGAGGCTTTTATGTTTGCTTTCTTCAGCAAGTTGTAATATTTTGCTATCAAATTCTTTTCTATAATCGTCCGAAACTTCTTTCAGTACAGCTTTCTTTGAAGTATAAAAACATCTTTTCAGCAACCATTTTTTTAATCCTTCATATTTTTCTGCTTTGAAGCTGATAGTATTTAAACTTTTGACATTTACCAAATTACCAAGTGTTAATACATCATATTCTTTTATAAAATCAGTTTTCACTAATACTTTTAGAATTGCGAGATTAACATTTTTTAAATATCGATTTTTAGTATTTGATTCCGCCGAAAATAAATCATCATTAGTAACATTTTGGGCGCTAAATAAGATGTCCAAATTCATATCATTTGTTTTTCTTTTTAGACCTCTTTCCGACATGAATTCATGATAAATTTTAGAACTATATTTTTTTAAGAGAATAGTTTTAAGATTATTCTTAGCCTCTTTAATTAATTCTTTTGACAGCATAGAATTAATTTCTTTTTCATTTGTGTAATAGATGATATTTCTAAAGAGTATACCTATTAATACTAAAATAAAAAGAGAAAGATAAGTACCCGCAACTACCGATCTAGAAAACGGATGCTGTGGAATAGTATCCCTGAGTGTAGATAAAACTATAAACCAGAATATTGTTGAAAGGGTCAGATATATAGTTAAATATAGAAGGGATTTTTTAAATAACAGTTTATAAGTTGTAGGAGATTTAACGGCGAGGTTATTTATTAAAAATCCTACAACTACAAGTGAGATACTAATAATTGTTGCAATATTAGTTGTTCTCTGATCAACCAATATATTTAAAGTTTTTTCACTGATTGTAATGACATTTAAAAATTCACAATTAAATACTAAAGGAATTGCAAAGCATATCCCGACTAATAAAAAAATCACGTACCAATTATTTCTATTGGACAGAAAATCGGAAGATTTCCTGAAGTAATTGCCCCTGCCGTGATCAAAAAGTTGAGAATGGTCTTTCCGTAACTTTTCAAATGCTTTACCATAAAGCCCAAAATATTTATACATAAAATAGTGTTTAATTATACATTTTACAAAAGACATCTGTTCATAAGTAATGATTGAAAAATACAGTCATTAGACAGTCTAAATGTAAAATTTTTACATGGTTGAGTTTCTACCAAAGATAATTAAAAACTATTTTATTTTTATATGGAAATCCATAATGGCATTACTTTATAATAATTATGATTTGAAATCAACAGATGGTTTTAGTATTGAAAAAGACACCTATTTCAATATTATTTAAAGTTCATCAGATTTTGTAATTCCAATATTTTTCAATATAACTTCCTCATAATTAATATTAAAAAATTCGATTTTATTAAACAGATTTTCCAAACTGTCAATAGGAGTTGCAGTTGGAGAATCGAAAAAGTAATAAGCTTTTAGAATTTCAGAATAAATTTTTTCCAGTATATCTTTAGCAGCTTTAATTAGTTTAGAAATTTCCTCTATGGTCAAAATACCTAAATATTTTTTGTATTCCTGATCATTATGAGCATATACTTTATTCCTAAGATCGCGTAACTTTTCTATTTCAGCTCTTGATTGTTTTAAAATCAAATTAACATCTTTAAATAATTCTTCCGATATTTCTATTGATTCATACTTCTTTCCGGGATTAAACCTATTCTTTAAAGAATAAATGGAATAGTAATCATCTGTACTTGGGCTATATAGTTTGAAAAGTTCAATAATAGTAGTTCGAAAGAAATTAACCTCAACAAATTGAAAGAAGTGATTAGATATCCGTTCGCGATTAATTAAATTAAATTTATTATGATTTTCATTATTAAAATAACGTACTACATCAAAACTAGCTTGTGCGTTTAAGATTATATGGCACATTACCTCTAATTTTTCTGATAACTTTTCTTCCATCACATTATTTAAATTTATTTATATGAATTTTTATTTACTTCCGAGAAAGAGTTTTTATTGCACTAACAGCTGCTGAACCATAAGTCTGGTCATCCGTTAACCGAGTTGCCATTTGGAGGTCATCCACAAACTGTACTTGCGATGGCAGAATGGTTACGATTGAATATGGAGTAGTGCTAATCTCATTAATAATCGCTGTCTGATTATCCGTTATCTTCGTTATCTCTCTGCTCATAGCGATTCCTGTGGGTATTGACTGAATAGCAAATGATACAATGCGTAACCTGTCCTGTACTTTGGTTACTTTATCTTTATAATCTTTCCATTGTGATTGATTGACAGTTTCCACCGTAGCATTTACAGTTTGCTTCTGCCTCATTTCTTTCTGTCGGTCGTGCTCTTTCATTGCGGCATTGATCTCTAAATCCATCATCGGAAAGGAAACATTTTCCTGCTGCCACGCAGGTGTAGAACTCCCACCTGAAGAAGTCATCACGATATAAATTGGAATAATTAGAATCAGAAAAATCTTTTTCATTTTTTGACTTTTAAAAATTCCTCTTGTACTTATTCATTATGTTCTCCACAATGCCTTTATCAGTATTGATGTATCCAGCAAAAGGATTGATTGAATTCCAGAATCCCAATCGATTGGCTTTTTCCAGTCTTAGCTTTATTGCCAAAAGCCATAGTTTTAGATTTTTTACATTTCCGGATATATTATGCAGGATTTTATATCGGTCTCCGGCAGTAGCTAAATTCAACTCTCCAGACGCCAAAATATCAGTGATATCTGTTACTATTTTCAGACTTTGCTCATAGGTTTTCTGTGAAGCTTTGGTTCCAAATATCGCATACTGAGGATGCTGGGAAGCCAATTGAACTATCTGAGCAGAATAATCATAGCATTTGTTCAGCTCAGTGTAGATCTGCTGTACCTGAATACCGTTTTGTAGTGTTCCTGAAACTTCTTTCAAGCCTTTTAATATTTTATTCTGAATATCGTTGGCAGCTACCATCTGGGTTCCGACCCAGGTTTGAGCATCTTTTAATTTGGATGTTTCTTCGATGACTTCGTTCTGCTTGGCTTTCAGATTTTCTGAATACAATATCATCGCTGCTGTAACAGTAGGATCTATGTAGGTATTCTGAGCAAATAAAAAACTGCCGAATCCTAGAAAAAATAGACTAAGTTTCTTCATACTGATAATTTTTAGTGATTAATTCTGAAAAACAGATTTGATGATTTTCGAGCTCCTGTGAGATGACTTTGAAAACATTTTTCCCTTTGTTCTCATTTTTCACCCTGTTGTAATAGGACACAATCTTTTGGTCTAAAGGATTCTGATACAGATTGACCAGTGAAACAAGATTTTCAAGGCTGTCTCCAAAAATTTTTAAATCAGATACAATTTTAATGAGTGCTTCATCATAACTTCCGTACTTCTGTACATAATACTCCACTGCCGATTTCTCTGGCTTCTCTGTAGTATAGGTTAAATACTGCTCTATTGAAACTTCGTTACCATAGACTTCTCCTTTAGAACCTCGTTTCAGATAAAACTCTTTGAACCTGCTTCGTCCGAATTTGTTATTAAGGTTGTTGATGGTAAAAATCTTGTTCTGCTCGACTTTGTTCAGTGAAAGTAAAGCAGCAATCCTGTCAAAGTTGTCTTTGAATTTGGTCTGGTCAAGAAGAATGAAAGTGTCCGAATTATTGATAATGGAATCTTTTACAACTGCATTTCCAATGATGTCATCCAACTCCTGCGTTACCACCACTGCTTCTCCCCAAAATTTCCTAACCGTTTTGTAGAGATACAAAATATATCCACCCATCAGTTTACTTGCGATTGCTTTCCAGGCTTCTTCAATAATGAGAGCTTTTCTCCTGTCTTTTCTGAGTCGCATTTTCTGGATGAATGTGTCCATAATGATTAGGGTCACAATAGGAAAAAGCTTTGGATTATCTTTTACATTGTCAATCTCGAACACGATAAATGATTCATCAAACAAAGTGTTATCCGCAGATTCGTTGAGCGTTGTTCCATATCGTCCACCTTTATAAAAATCCCTCAGAACAAATAGAAAAGTTCTCAGATTGAATTCCCTTTCTGTGATGCTGTGTTTTTTATTGTTCAGATAAAGAGGAAGAAATTTGTCGCAATAATCATAGAAACCATTAAAGGAAAGTTCTTTTGCATCCAACTTCTCTTCAAGTTCTTTGATTTTTCTGATGATGGCTTTTCTAAATGATTCGTTCCAGTTTTCTTCTGTTTTGTCCTTTTTGATGATCTCATTGGATTTTATGAGAATTAATTGAGTTTCATTATAAATCCTTCTTCTCTCTTCATCACCCAGCGTTTCATAAGCTTCATAAACTGTATAAAATTTTTCGTTGTCATAATCAGGATTATTGATGTTCTTATCAGGATGATAGAGCATCAATAGTTTCCTTCCGGCTTCCTTGATCTCTTCAGAACTTGCATTGAAGGCAATTCCTAAAACATCATAGTAAGTCCGCTGATTATTAACTTCATTCTCATACTGAGCATAAATATCTTCTTCGTGAATGTTGTATTTAATCAAATAAAGAATTAATTCTTCTGAAGTTTTATTCTCATACCATTCAGTTCCCGAATTAAAATACTGATGATAATAGGACATTAGCACATTGTCCAATATTGATTTCTGCGCAGATGACATTGACGCATCAGGACCTTGCCATATTAAAAAAATAAGATTGGTCAAAAACTCTATTTTTTCAATATTGAATTCTTTCTTATCCATCAGGAAAGGATTCATTGTGATTGGCTTTTCTTCAGTGTATTGAATGTATCTTCCCCCTTTGTATTTGCAGGTTCCTGAATAGGAATCTCCGGTATCGACGATGACCACGTCATAGTTATAGGTAAGATATTGCTCAATGATATTGTTCATTAAGAAACTCTTGCCTGATCCACTTGGTCCAAGAACAAACTTGTTTCGATTGTTAATTCTGCCAATTTTCATAGGCAGGTCAGCAGGATCTACTTTCAATGGAACACCTTGCCTGTCCGTAAATCTCAGATAGAAATTGGATTCTTCGTTCACGGGGTAACTCTCTTTAAAAAAAAAAACACAAGGCCGCTTCGCTTGTCGTCATAAATAGATCATATTCCCTAAGTTCCGTAGCATTGCCGGGAATGGTAGACCGGAATAGTTCCAGTTGATTGTATGCATTCCTGGAAACGATGATTCCTTTCGTGAATAGCTTGTTTTCAATTAGGGACTGTGTTCCTTCCATTTTTTCCAATGTCCCTGCTGAAAATAACAGGGAAAAATGCGCATTGACAACCAACTGACCATCGATAGCGATGTTATGCAGAAGGGTTTGGATTTCTTCCGCTATAATGGCATTGGACGGAGAGTTATTAGCCGCACCCTCGTGCTTTTTCTTTTTCTTGTCGAGTTCTCGCTGTTGTTGTGCCTGAAGAGGAATAGTAATTACCTGATTGTAAATGATGGTTTCATAATCCTCCAATTCATTGATGAATGTAAAATTATCAACAGCTGTTTCTGATGCTGCACCATTTCCTCCAAGTATAGAATAAGGCTCTATTTCAGAAGGCAGATCAATATTTTCAACATCGACATAGGAAATATTCTTAACGAATTTATTTCCTATCTGCAGATATTCATTGGTTGATTTGATATTATCAAAACTTGGTATGTCAGAAAACTGCATTGACAATACACCGGAAATGTAATGTTCAAAATCTTTTTCAAACAAAAATTGTGGCTCGCAGTCATTTTGCTTTAAAAGCATAAATACCTTTTGGCATTTATCACGAAGCTCTTTATAACTCTTATCAGAGAAATGGTAGTGCTTCATTTTCTTTTTCAGCTTATCATCCACAATATCTGTAAAAAGAAGTATTGTCTCAATAGTTTTAAAAAGTCGCCCTTCAAAATGTTCTGAGTATTTCTGCTGTAGAAATTGGTTCGACTCTTCAGCAGTGTATTTTTTCTTTGAAAAGAAATCGAGTTTCTGAACGATTCTACCCTCTCCTATAATGGCTACAACCTGATTTAAAACCGTATGGAAGTTCAGATAATTGTCAGGATCTGCCGAATACTGCTCAACAGGATTTTTTATTTTGATTCCGATAATAGGATTTCCGTATTGTCCAAATAAAACATCAAAGTCCCACCCGAAATCTTTTCCGTAATCAAATCCGATAAAAGGAATATCAAATGTTAGTTTCTTTATTTTGGACATAACCTAAAAGTGTTTTATTGTTTATTTTTTTTGGAAAAATCAAAACTTGGTTGAAGTTTTTGGTCTTATCGTACAAACCATATTTATCCTGTCTTTTAAAAATGAAATAGACACCTCCTCCTGTAACTGCGAGTCCCAAAAGAGAACCCAGCAATCCGAATTTGGATAATATGAGTGCTGCGATGACACCAACTCCAATGACGCCTACTGCGTAAAAGATGTATTTACCTTTTAGTCCGAAGAATACAAGGGGTTTTTTAAGCCCCTTGTAGAGATAGAATCCCATATTAAGCAAAGAATGCTGTTACGAATTCCGGAACTACCAATAAGAATATCATAGCACCTCCATAGCCCAAGATTTCCTTGTTGACATCCTGGTCACCATTCGTCCATTTGTTATATACTCTTAGACCGCCGATGAAACCGACCAATCCTCCTACTGCTTTTAGAATAAGCTTGATTGGATCCCAATAATCCTTGATATCATTGGCAGCATTGGAAATCGCTGTTGCACCACCCTGTCCAAATGCCGGGGTAATAGCCAAAAGAATTACACAAGCAGTTAATAACTTTTTAACCAGCTGATGTCGTTTAGATTTGTAGTTCATAATAATTGAAGATTTATGTTAAGAATTGTGTTTATTTTGCTCAGAAATTGGCATATGGGGTGTGCTATCCGTCATTTATTGGCGGATTATTTTAGATTTGAAATGTGTGGATTAATCTCTTAGATCATTGACTGATAGACCTTATAGCCGTCACGGTCAGAAAGAACCTGAACGTTGGTTTCTGCGAGATTTAGAAAGTTCTTAAACTGTCTATGAAAGGATTTGAGCTTAGGTGATTCTGCTTCTTTTTTTTCCTGATTCTGATTCTCAATTTGTGCAGAATCAAGACTTGCAGTTTCCTTATGATTATTTTCTTTTGTTCTCTCTGATATTTCTGGAATATTGTTATAGTCATCAATATCCTGCTCTGATTCGAACTTCTTTCGAAAGTGATCAAGGTCACGGGTTTCATCCTGCATCTCCTGATTAGACGGAGAAAGCTCTTTTTGATTAAAAGAATTAGGAGTATTGATATTTTCCACATCATCGATTCCAACTTGTTGTATTTCGTTTTTGTCTTTTTCTGAAAATTCCATCAGGGAATACTCTTCAGTTTCTTCCGGTCTTCCAGAATTATCTTTTTTCAGAAAAAGATCGTACACAAAATTTCCCGCGTAATAAAGCAGATAAACGGCTATGATAGTAGTAATTATTTTGATCATCTTTAGTAAAGTATTTGTGGTTACAAAGTAATTTCAAGGCATTTGTTGATGTGTTCTATTAATTCTGCGAATGGACTTTTAACAGCATATTTTTGTTCATAGGTCAGTTTCCTTGTATCGAGGATTTGGAGACAATTTCTTTTGAATACAGGACTTTTCAGTAAGATTCCATACCTGCTGATTTCGGTATCCATTCCATCCTGATTAAGGTATTTGTAGCCTTTATCATATTTCGAACGGATAAATATTCGTTCCGCCTGGCTTTCCAACAGTCCCAAAAAATTAATGAAGACCAACGTTGATTTCGCAGAGACATTGGAATATTCAAAAGGAATGACAATGAAATCACTATAGATAAGTAGGTCGCTGTATTTCACATCCAATGTTCCTGCAAGGTCGAATATGTTTATTTCTTCACTTTCTTTCAATTCGATCAAAGTTTCAAAATCCGAGAAAGGCTGTTCGTTTTCTTCATCTATTATCTCAACATCATATAATTTTGGAATTTCCAGCAATTCGTCTTCTTTCCATTTATGATAAAATGACTTCTGAAAATCGAAATCGAATACATTGACCTTTCTTTTAGAATTAACAGAAATATAATTGGCAAAAGCAATGGCAAGCGTTGTTTTACCGGTTCCTCCTTTCTGTGTGGCAAAAGTGATTATCATAATTTTCTATATCTTTTAAATAATTGGAACTGCATTTTACTTATCTATTTCTTTTTTTTCTTCGTTTTTTAAGTTCATTTTCAGCAGGGTCTCTTGCAGGGCCAGTACTTTTCATTAATTCAAAAAGCATTTCATTGACAGCTTTTTTAAATTCACCTCCTTCCTTATTTTCGCTTTGCTGCGCCGTTTGCAATTGAGGGTTTAGGAATTCCTGATATTTCTTTTCCCCAATCATTGGTTCCAATTCTCCGATGTAATGAAGTCTTGAATGAACGATGTAATATTTTCCATCCTCTGATTTGATGATATTAACATCTTCTTTATTTTGGCTTTTCAGGTATTCTTTTACATCATCCCTTATAGCTCCAAATGTCTCCTTACTTTTCAGCTTTTTATTCTCAAAAAGCATAAAATCTTTTATTTCATTTTTCCTATTTCTATCTTTCAAAAACCTTTGCAGTACTACTTTAGTTTCATCATTTGGAATATTGTAATCCTTAAGACTTTCAAACAGTTTCTTATCCATTTTCTCCGAAGTGAATTCGAACAACTCATTCATTTTCATTATTTCACTTCCTTTATAAACTGAGCCTGTCTTGTGGTCAATGACCGTATAACCAAAAGGTTGAAAATCATCTTTATGATGGAATATTAAGTCTATCCCAAAAACATCTTTCAGCTTTTTCTGAAGTTCACTTTCGAATTCAATTATGGGTGTCCAATCAGCTTTTTGCTTTTCCTCGGGAAGCATCGCTTCCTGCTTTCTAAAATCCTCAACTTTGAAAACCTTATTGGAGTAAATATCCTTATATTTTGAAAAAATGGCTTTCAGTTGTTTTGTCCTTTTCCCATTTTTTCTACTATCAAAAACAATTTGGTCTCCTGATAATGTTCGCTCGATCACTCCGTTTTTTAAAATGGTCAAAGATTTTGCATCATTTGTGTTTTTGCCCAGTTTATAGCCATTTCTGTTAAGTAAAGTTTCAAACTGATTGAGAGAACTCATTTTGTATTTCAACAGTTTGTTCAATACTTCCTCCGATTTGATTCCGTAAAGTTTTTCGAGAGTATTAGCTAAAGCTTTTTGAGCTTTTAACTTTTCGTAACTGTCATTAATTTTCTTTCCAGTCTGTTTATCTACTCGAGTTGTAACAATATGAATGTGATTGTTCTCTGTGTCATTATGGAAAGCCACAATAAATGGTTGTTTTCCGTATCCCAATGCATCCATAAAGTCATCAGCAATTTTTGTAAGTTCTTCTTTTGAATGTTCCCTGAACTTGGTCGAAATTGTTGCGTGAAATTGAGGCTTAATTACTCTTTTATTTCCAGCCGAAATAGCTTTTAAATAATCTCTTACTTGCTGCTTATCACTATTTTCATTAATAAATGATGGAAAGTTTTTCATCATCATCAACTCCCCTTTTCCTTTGTCTATTTTTT
This sequence comes from Chryseobacterium carnipullorum, assembly GCF_900142785.1. Lineage (GTDB taxonomy): Bacteria > Bacteroidota > Bacteroidia > Flavobacteriales > Weeksellaceae > Chryseobacterium > Chryseobacterium carnipullorum. The sequence goes on from NZ_FRCD01000017.1 coordinate 82,446, forward strand.
TATCATTGTAATTAACTCCTGGAAAGTCAGATCCAGCTGGATTCATTATTTTAACAATCATTTTGAAAGCAAAGAATAAATGTTTTCAAATATTTTGTTCTGCTCCTTTTTTAGAATTATCATTTCTGAAAGCTTTTCAGAAAAAACTTTTAACTCTTCTGAACCGATGAATTTTTGCGCATTTACAATCTTAGCAACCTGATTGATATTGGTCTCAATCTTTACAAAAACATTATCTTGTTTTTCGATGAATTCGAGAACCTTTCTTCTATCATCATCCAAAATCCTGTTTTCGACAGAATTGATGATTAAACTTGTAAGCGAAATATTTCTTGTATCGCATATTTTTTTCCATTCTTGCTTTTTCTGATTACTGATTCTAAAAATGATAGTCTTATTCTCGGTTTCAATCGGACTCATTTGAAATAGTAAATAGTTTCATTCAGGTATATCTAAATTGGAATAAAAATTAGAGCAGCAATTGCTAAAGCGCCTACAAAAACAGAATTCAATATTTTCCATTTCTTCATTTGCCTAATGCTTGCTTTCTCAAGGATAATCTGTTCTTTCTTAGCCGAAATTCCATAGATACAATCTTTATCAAATCCCGTGATTTTTAGATTAAGTACTTTTGCATTAAAATCTTGAACTTCATAGCTTCTGCCAACTTCTATTGAACTTTCAATTAATGGTTTCCCAGGATTAGCTACTATGGTTTTGCAGGAGGTCAATGAAATGCATAATAACAGAATTAAAAATATTTGGTAATTTTTCATTGGTCTATTTTCTAAGTATAATTGAATTCGCTGTGCATTAAAGTGCTTCCCAATTTGCCACACCATTTACACTCTTTAGAACATAGCTTCCTACAGGTGGAGGTTGAGGAATAAATTCTGTTGCAAAACCAAATGATCCATCAGATTTAGCCACTACTCTTTTCGTATATGAAGAATCGTTATCTGCATTAGGCATTTGTGAAGGCGTGACACTTAATTTTCCATTGATGTTTAGCCATCTTTCAGAAAAATCCCCCGAAATCAACGCGAATTTGTAATCCGTATAATTATTCGTAATACTATCCCAAAAGTTGGTTGAACTTGTTGTGACGGGGGTTGAATGTATAGCGAGTTTGTTACTAACACTTCTGTTACCAGTGGCAGGACTTCCTGCTCCTGTACCAATGAAGATATTATTGGAACCTGTTCGGTTTCCTGTACCTGACAAATATCCTATCGATATATTATCATTCCCGGAAGTGATATATGACATTGCTCCTGCTCCGATTCCAATATTTCTGCTTCCTGAAATTGTTCCGTTTACAATGCCATTTAATGCCGAAACACCTGCTCCATAATTCAATTTCCCTGTAATTTCTCCCTGAGACATTGCGTAAAAACTAGCAGAATTTCCTTTTCCTGAAGTAATCTTAGAATCTGTCGCAACGATGGAATTATACTCGCCTGTAATTTGACCTCGGGAATTTCCAAGTGTATAATTTTCCTTACTATCAAAATCAAGATGGAGATTACTTTTGACAACAAGTTCTACTGTTGAAGAATTTCCTCTGAGAGCAACATTATTTAGAGGGTCTTCTTGAGTAAAAGGTATCCACGCACTACCATCAAAATAATATAAACCTGATTTTGTAATATGAATCACTTGGCCAACTAAATTTGTCGCAGGTAACGTCACAAAGACTATAGTTCCCTTTTTTGCAGTTGAATAAGTTTTTGCTGCGAGTTGTTCTCCCGTAATACGCGGTGGAATAATTCCATCATAATGATTAGTATCATTGGGTTTGCCTACAACTTCTAATGTTGCTTCTGGTGTTTGGGTATTGATTCCGACTTGAGCGTGAACAGCTATACCAAAAAAGGACAAAAAAAGATAAATAAGTGTTTTCATTTTATTATTGTTTTTAGAATCGATATTTCTATTTTTAAATATAATTGACATTAAAGTTTGTCATCTTAAGTGTGGTCTTATCCAACTGGAATAGCCTTGAAATGATCCAATTAAATTTGAGGAGATATAGCTAAAATTGACTGATGGAATGTAGATACTTTTATTTTGAAAATAAATAGGAATTATAAATGTTGGATTCTCTTCTGTATGGAGAAAAGCAATATCAGTTGGAAAATAACCAATTTCATTACATATACCAGAAATATCTATTTTGACATCTTGATCAACATTATTAAAATCAGTCTTCTTTGAGATTTCGAGTTTAATATTTATAATTCCATCAATTTTTTTGAAGACAATCGAGCCTTTCAAACCTCCAATTTTTTTTGTTCCAATTTTGTAATATTTTGTTGAAGTTAAATAGGTATATTTATCTTCCCATAAGTCAATGGGTTCATTCCATTTCGATTCCGCTGTTAACATATCATCATTAGTATCGTCAAAAGTCAATATGATTCTGTACTCGACTGCTCGTTGTTTTTTTAAAAGTGCTTGCCACATATGCCCGTCAAAATAATACAGTCCTGATTCTTCAACATTTACTACCTGTCCCAACAAATTTGTTGATGGAGTTGTTACAAATACTACTGCACCATTTTTTGAAGTGGAGTATTTTTTTTTTGAAAGCTGATCGCCTGTAATACGAGGAGGAATTATGCCATCATAATGATAAGAATCACTTGGTTTTCCTACAACATCCAAAGTAGCTTCTGGTAATTTGGTATTAATTCCGACTTGTCCCCGAATAGTTATGACTATAAATAGCATAAAAAAATAAAAAGGTATTCTCATTTCGTTTTTTTGGTTAACATTTCTTCTGCAAAGTTGGGACATCAAAACCTTGAAAACAATAGTGTTAATGGGAGCTGGGCTAAATAAGATGAATCTGGATGATTCTGGAATCTATGGAGATTAAAAAAGAATAATCTGGATTAATCTGGAATCTTAAACCTAATTTCACAGAAAACAAAAAAACAAGTTCCGCAATTTTTTTACCCTTTTTGAAGAAAAAGGCAAGATTGTCTTTGTATATCAAACTTGAAAAGTTTGTATATACAAAGACACATCTTGCTCAAAAAAGCTGCTTATTTTTCGGAATCCTGAAAAGTAATTTATAGTATTGATAATCAGTAAGTTTTATTGTTTTTATTGGGAAAGTGTAAAAGTGAAGTCTTTAAGTATGAAAGAAAAATAATAATTGCTTGTAAAGTGAGAATTTACCTATAGTATTGTAAATCAAAATGTAATGATTTTAACCTATACTTATTTCACGCAGGTGACCTGTATCTAATTTACGCAGGTATGAGATTGCAACTGTATTCGTATTACGCAGGTTCGATTATTAATATTGTCCTATTATATGTTGATGACCTGTATCTGATTTACGCAGGTATGAACTCTAGCTGTACTTATTTTACGCAGGTTTGATGATTGGGATCCTTTTTTTATGCAGACAGCATGTATGTAATCTACGCACGTATTATGAGTTGAAACGAAATTGTTTAAAAGACATTCATACCCCAAAACTAACAATTAATCACTAATAATGGTTAGACGAGTGAAAATAGACGCAATATTGGATATTACATTTTACTGAATAAAAACATTCTTAAAAATCAATATTCAATACTATCACAATGAGTTATTCAATAAGTTGCAGAGTAAAAGATTCATTAAGAGTAAAGAGATAGAGACCATTTGGTAGCTGGTAAAACTAAAAAATTTAAATTGATAGAGTTATTGGCAGCGATAACACCATTAGGATAAGATTTATAGGTCTGGATTTCAAAAAATCGTATATTGAAAACGGTATTAATTTACAATTACCCACAAATGGGTCAAATTAACATCACCATCTTCTCTATGCGCAGTAGATCCTAAGTAACTAAAATCTGTATTAGATTCTAATTCCGATAAAATTTCATCATTTTTCCAATTCTTATCTGTTTGTGCCAATTCCCTAATCCAACTATTAACTGTAGTCATCCAATGGTTAGAACTTTCTTTTTCTACAAAACCTAGCAAACCACACTCATAAATACCTTTGCCGTGTTTTTCAGTTTTATATCTCTGTATTCCCCCATTATTATTATCTCCGATCACATATTCTTTTTCTCTTGATTTTTCAGGAGATGGCAACCGTTTACTTTCTACCGAAAAAAGAGACGAAGTTGAAACATTTTGTTCATTTGGATAAAAATAAAAATCTGAAAAACCTTTGCTTAAATTTGTAATATCACGGTATTGTCCGTTAATATTAAATGGATAATCATATTTTCTAATTAGGATTTGAGCTTGTTCGATATAAATTTGCGTAAAATCATCTTCATTTAGTTTTCTCTTTTTATAGAAATCAGAAACTACATATGACTTGAAATGTGGTACAACAGATTTCATCAGCTTACTGATAAGCAAAATAATATTAGTATTTGGAATACTAATCTGAGGATTGGATTTATTATATAAATTTTCCTCCGCTATCATTCTGTTTTTAAATTTGAAAGGTCAGAGAAACATTTATCCGCATCACGATATGCTGTAGAAGAGAGCCAGTACCTATATTGATTAGGTTTTATAAAAACAACAGTATCCTTTTGAGGATATAATTTTATTATTCTATTAACGGAAAGATGTGCAGATATTTCGTTATTTGTAAGTCCTTCAATATTTAGTGCAGAAAAGTCTTTACTGAAATTCGGCTCTTTATTTTCGCTGTCGTACTTAAAGACAGTTGCAATTAATGAGTTTTCAAGTTGAATAACGTCAGACAATCTGAATTTACGATTATTATCTTCATAAATTGTATTTAATGCTCGTGAAAATTCAGCACCATAATTACCTATAATTTTTTTAATATTTTTATCTCCTGTAATTTTGCTTATAGCTTTTGAATTTTCACCACGTCTAAGAAAATCCTGCGTATAGTTATTGACATCATTTATTGTATTTATATCAAATGAAGATAAAGGAAAATCAAAAAAAGGCAAAAACATTAGATCTTTTTTCAACAATGCCGTATTAAGATTTATAAGCACCTGTCCGCTACAAGAAAAAATCAAAAATCTGAATAATTCGTTTTTATTATCGAATGTCTCTTTTATTTGTTGAAGTACTTTTATTGATCCAGAAATGCCAATAATTTTATGTTGGAAAGAAAAGTCATAGTTGTTTAGGTGAATTGGAATTTTTACGTGACCTGTATTTTCTTTGATTAAAATATTAGGAGCTTTAAATATTAATTCGTTTGGAATTTTCTCAAATTTTTGACTTCTTGAAATATCCTTTAATGATTCTATAATTATTTCATTTTCATTTATAGCTTCTGTCGGAAGAGTTTTTAAAGAATAAATAAATTCAGGATTCAAATTCCCATTTGAACCTATTTTAAAACCTTCTCCAAAAACACAATCGTTTTCCTTAAGAAATTCTTCAAAAGATTTACAATTATTTGCTTTCTCTACAAGATTTTTTATTCTTCCACCTCCGAGTAAATTATTTTTCCAGATAAACTGATTATTAATAGCTGTTTCCCGGTTTACAAAATGCAAATCGTAATCATCTATTTCGAAAACAATTCTTTCCTTGGTTGCCTTAGTCCTTCTAAATGTTAGGTGTAAAATATTTTTACTAAAATCTGGTTTTTCATTTTTGATAAATATAGCTGCAGAACCGACTCTTGCCCCATTATCCCACAGAGATTTACCTTCAGCTAAGGCAGTAAAATCTAAAATTTGAACTGCATTGTAGTTTGAAAACAAAACTTTCTTGTAATCATTGGAAGTACTATTATATAACAAGCCAGATGATTTAATAATCAAACAAACCAATCCTTTGTCTTTTAAAAAACTAAATGATTCCGAAAGAAACTTTAAAGCAATTTGTCCTTGTGGAATTTTTGTTTTTTTATTATTGATTTCCCATACGTTTGAATAGCTTGAAATTGCACCTGTTTTAAAAGGAGGATTACCAATTACCAAATCAAATTTTTTGTTTTCAATGGATTTGCATTCAAAAAAATCAGAATGAATTAAATTCTCTTCGGTTAAATCATCAAATCGTAATTCGTTGATGATTTTCACGGGATTTAATTCATTGCACAAAGCTAAACTTAAACTAAAAGAAGCTAATCTAACAGCTTGCTCTTCTTTATCTACTCCATAAATATTTTTTAATATCGATTTCAAAATTGCAATATTAGGAGTCTTCATATTATTTTGAAGTCTCCAAATCTGAACTAATCGTTTAAAGCCGACAACTAAGAAAATTCCTGAACCACAGGCGGGGTCTAAAATCGAGTAACTTTTTAAGTCAAAATCTTTATATCTTTTTAACGGAATACACTCATCAACTAACAATTTGGCTAAATGTGAAGGTGTGTAATAGAGGCCTTTTTCTTGTTTATCTTCTCCCAAAAATTCCTCATATAAACGACTAATCAGCTCAACGGGTATCAACTTAAACTCGAAATACCTCCAATCTGGAAAGTCAATTTCAAGCTGCTCAGAACCCAAACTCGTTTTATCTGTTGCTAATAGGTCAGCAACGATTGATAAATCTAATGTCTTAAGTTGTTTTTGTTCCTCATCTTCCCATTTAAATACATTTCCATTGAAATCTGTATTTAAGTCTGAAAGAAGTTCAGCAAATTTACCCTTCTGCTTCAATACTTCATTAAAAGTGCTCGCATTATCGTATTTCTGGAAGTATTTTTTTGATAATAATTTATTGCCTTTATTATCGATTCTCTCTTCCAAATACTTTATTAAAATTGCTTGAATAATAATCTTATTGACTATTTCAGAAGATGCATCTTCAAACTCTTTTGTTAGCCTATTTGCAACAAAACGAATATTATCTATCAACTTATCGTAAGCAGAGTTTTGAAATTTAAATTTATTTTTCAGCTCCTCTTGTTCCCAAAAAATACCACTTTTAATTTTTATAGCAAATTGCTCGTTGTATAGATTGTTAACTGTGCCAGCTAATTGTAAATCCTTTATTAAATATTCTGGTTTGTAATCTTTCGTTACGTGTTTGGTACAGTCAATAATTTTTATTTCGGTGTTGTAAAACACACAAGCTAAGGGAGCTTCTCCACTACTCCATATCCGTGTTTGGATATCAGCTATCTCATTTTCTTCTGCTTCCTCAAAATTTCTGTCTGTGAAATCAAACAAATAAACTTGGGGCTTATAACTTCCGGTGATCTGTCTACGCAGATAAACCGCGGAAACCTTGAGCTCATTTGCTTTTTCAATATGAAATTGAATTTCTGGGTCAGATATTGAGCTTTGTTTATTTGTTAAATACAGACAATCGTCTTCCATAACAAAACCAAGTTTTGCTATGTCTTCTAGGAAATCAGTATTTTTAACTTTAGTATTATCCACGTTAATCAACTAACAAAAGTACTAAAATCTTTGCTTTGTTTTATAGTTAATTTAGGTTTTATTACCTTCTTTCCGACATCATATCTATATATTATTATATATACATATTATCTATTTAAAATTTGTAACAGCAGAAGGCAAGATTCGATTTTTTTTAAACATTAACATATTTAAATTTTGTTCGTACAAGGATTCGATTTGATTGTGAAGTGTACATTTAAGTAAATTACTTACTTAAAAACTTTCAATCAGGATTACATCTTTGAATACAGTCGCAGTGGTTTTCAACGAAATAGTTACAACTGTATACGGAGGAAAAAACCAAAACTACGCAAAAAAGCTTCAGACTACTTGATAGTTTTATTGATTTAGAACTGATTTTTATAATTAAGGAACATATGTAAGTGCTTGTTCATCTATAAAGGATGACATTGACAAAGGAGAACCTCCAATAAGTTTGAAAAAGAAATTATAAACAAATCCACTTTTCCCAAAATTTTTGCTAAACTGTAACTTGTGTACTATCTTAATTATCAAAAACCCTTAAGTACGCATATTAGTTATTAAACACATCACTATTTGCAATACTACACAAAAAATAAATATTTTGATGATTTGGGATAATATTGAGGCGAAAAAAAATATTTATACATCTTCAACTAAAACCTACAACCTTTTTTCAAAAACAAACCAAAGCCAAAGTCCGGAATTGTTTTAGAAATGGGGTTGTTCCGCTTTCCGCAAAAATGCGTTTCCGACCGTTGGGAGGAATTGCATTTTTGCCGCCCAATTTTTGGTCAGGCGACTTTTTTATAGTTTTATGGGTTGAGAATGGAAATTTTTTAGATTTAGGAAAAATCCCCGGTTTTCAGTCAATCCGTTGCGGAACAAATTCCATAGTAATGAGCATCCCATCTGTGCCAATGCTGAATTAATAAACAAATCCTGCTTTTCCAATGCTTCCGCTAAACTGCAACTTGGTATATCGTCTTCGGTTTTAGACCGCAATAGCAGTTCTCCAAATTCTTCCGTCACATAAGCAAGATTCGGTACAGTTTGATACTTTTCTGAATTTGGTTGTTTGATATTCTCAACTGTAGAAAGCAAAACCTGCCCAGAATATCGATTATTTCCAAAATCCATCCAATATTTAGCCTGGTTTCTGTATAGCCTCCTACCTTCTTTCAATTCATTCAGAATATCAGCAATTTCAAATCGTGATTTGACATTATCAACGCACGACATATAAATTGCGGACTGCATATTCTCTTGAATTCTTCCTAAAGAATCTCTTTCAAACTTTCTGACTTCGGCTTTCCAATTCGTTCCAGACCATCGGTTTGCCCGATTTATCAGCGCAACTGCCTTTGGCAATCCTACTTCACATTCTGCAAAACGCTGTCTGCCTTGATTTGCTTCTGTGACAATATCATCATCCCACAACCGCACCTGTATTCCTGCGTGTCCCAATTCAATCAATGAATGGTTCATTTCCATTAAAGCGGTCAATACTTTTGAACCTGTTCCACCCGCCCCGATATTTGAATGCTTTTAGAATGGTAAATCATCGTCTGTATCTTCCGCAAAAACATTGGACTTCTGTGCCTGTGAAGCTGGTTGTTCTTCTGTGTCAGACTTTTTTCCACCTCCGTGTACTTTGATGTTAGAAGTATGGAAATTCAGTCCCGATTTTATTTCTCCATCTTTTCCAATCCACGCACTAGCACTTGCTCTGCCTATAAGTTCTACCAAAGTTCCTTTTGTTAAAATCTTAGCAACATTTGGACTTAGCCAATAAGAACAGTTGTAATAGGTGGTCTGTTCTCTTCTTTCGCCTTGCTTAGTCTTGTAGCTGTCATTGATTGCTACTGAAAAATTAACGACTTGTTTGTCGTTTTTTAAATTGTTGATTTCTGCGTTTTTTGTAATTCTGCCTACGATGTTCATAATATTAATTTTTGATTGTTAATAATTATTTTCGAGTTTGTTAAAATTTTCGATTTGATTGATTTGGTTTCGAGGACACTCGTTTTTTTTCTTTTTTCTGCTTATATCCAATTGGAAAAGCAGAATTATTTGTTGTTTTATTTTGTTGTTTTTTCCGTTGATGTCAAAGACCGTCTGCGATTTAATTGATTCGTATAACTGAGGTTCCGTCTTTTTCTTTGCCGATGATCATAGGAGAGTATTAGGCATATAAAACCACAATCCTCCAAAGCTTTGGAGGATTGTGGCTCGAAATATTTTTGTCCGAAGGATTCAGGAGTGTCTGGAAAAATTATTGGAACTTGTGGAGAAAATTTTTATAGAAACCCAAAAATATTTTTTTATGTGAATGATACTGTCCTACATTTGCAATAGTAAAAAGCCAAACATCAGTTAGAAGTGATTAAATAGACGGTTTTGATAGTAGGAAAAATAGAAAATCAAACATTCGCTAATCTGTTTTTTTAAAGCTTAACCAGTTTTATCATTCTTAAAATTTAATTTCTCATTAAAATTATTTTCAAAATTTTTACTTTTTACTTTGTTGCACAAAACCACTCATTCAAATCCTTAAAATCTTTGTACAACAAAGAACAATCTTCAACATTTTTATAGTTTTTCCGGATAACCTTTTTGGTTGTAATTCCATTATCATCATTATCTAGGAAAAGTGAGATTTTGTCATATTCTCTAAGTTTATCATCGACTTTAAAAAGCATTGCTGTAGAATTGAGAATCAAACAATCTGAAATTGAACTTTCTGCACTTTCCAAATTTTTAAAAGTCAGATAATCAAAAAAACCTTCAAAAACCACAATTTCATTAGAACTATTCAAATCATTTTTCATCAAAGTGACATCTTTTTTGCCTAAACATATTTTTGAATATTTACTTCGGATTTCAACTCCTCCGGAATTATTAAAAAAGCCAATTCCGAAATATTTCTTACCATTCAACATATACTCAATTTCTTTTACCAAATCTTTTTGTTCAGACACTTTTCGGGATTTCAAATATTGAATTAAAGCAGGATGCTGAATTTGATTTACTTTTATGATTTGATAACTTTTGACTTTGTCGCCATCTTCCATCTGGGTATTATTTTGAACTGAGAAGTCAAATTTCTCAAGATACTTCAAAGCATCAGAAACTGAACATCGATTCATTTGCTGAACGATTGAAATCACATCATAACTTTTCCCTGTTCCGAAATCAAATGCTTTATTTTTAACGAAATCAACCGCAAAACTCGGGATTTTTTCTTCCCTATCGAGCGCAAAATAAAATGCAGTTTTCCGATTCTCTTTAACAGGAAAAAGGCTGAACGATTCCAAAACTGTTCTTATATTCACTTTTTCTTTTACTTCTTCGCAATTCATTTTTTTTTTTTTAAAGCAAATTTTTTATCCACATTTTCCTTTTTAATAAAAAAAAGACTTTTTAATTACTTTTAATATACTTTTAATGAGGCATTGCATCCTCTTATGGCAAAGGTTTTGAGCCGTTTTTTCGGTGAGCGAAATTCCGAATTCTTGTGAGCGCAATTCCGAAAGTAGAGTGACCGCAATTCCGAAAAAACAACAGTTTTCGGGTGAGTGCAATTCCGAATTCAACTTTCTATTTTCATTCATTTTTAATACTATACTCGTAGTTATCCATATTTTTAGTGGGTTCTGAATTTCGGAGTGAGCGCAATTCCGAAATCTCAATCAAAAGTTTCGGAATTTTAACATTTTCTTAACTTCAGTGACCGCAATTCCGAATTCCGGGTGAGCGCAATTCCGGAATTCAAATAATTATCGGATAACCATTTGGTAATAATTCTCCCATTTTTGTACGCCGATAAATTTGTATGAGATGTTCCTGAATTTCATTCAGAAATAATTTTCCTTGAAATTCCGTAGATTTAATTTCTTTCAATCGAGCTGTTCGGATAAATTCTTTGAATGCCTTTTCTATCAAAACTCTGGTTTGTGGAACGTTTCTGTATTGATGGGAAAACTGAAGCAATTCATTTTCGTGCAGACCATATCTTTTTCTGATGTAACTTAATCTTTGGCCAATTTTTTCCCTATGGTCAAGATACGCTTCGCTTGATTCCAATTGTTCTCTTGTGTTTTGGGATAAATTGTCGTTCAAAATGATTTTAGTTAAACAAGGAACAATAAAAATTGAATCCCCTCTATACTTGTAATTGAAGGAAAGCGTATTGAATGTATTCAAACTGATTCTTGCAGGTTTTAAAAATTTGAAACAAAAATCCTTGGAAGTTTTATACTTCAATCCAAATTTCTTGTTCAATGTTGAGAGTTTTAAAACAGCTCCGTTTTCAGGCAGCTTTGCAAGCCAGATAGCGAAAATAATATGCTTATTGTTCCTGATATTGTAAACCAAATTGTACAAAACGTAATTGTATTCCGGAATAACCATTAGTTTTTTAAGCCAATAACTATTGATTAAAAACGTAGTGTAACCTCTCTGGTCATAACTAGGTATAGAAATTAGTCCTCCAAAAGTTTTGATTTCCTTGCCTTTGGAATTAGTAGATTTGTACCAGCTCATTTTGAACTTCGTAAGAAATTCGTAAGCATCTACCACCTGCTTAGTAGAACCGCTTGGTGAAATTTTGCTGTTCCTGATTTTTAAGGAAGCGAAAATATTGTTCTCGGTTTCAAACTCTTCATCGAATAAGGAAAGTTGTTTAGGTCGGTCTTCAGGACGAAATTGCTCATTACTGATGGTAGAGACAATATTAAATATCACCCTAAGCGCATTGATGGGAATATCCGCAGCCTCGTGACCTTCGAAAATGAAATCGTCCACGAAATGGTTTCCCAAACGAATTCTCTCAGGATTTACTTCATTACTATTTTCAAATTTCTTGCGGATCAACCGTAAATCCTTTTCCGGTACAGCCATAATAATGCTTCAATTTGGTTTAAAATTTCAATCTTTATTTTCCTTCCTTATATTCTAAATTGATTAAAATCGATTTGTAATTTTATATCAACTTGATTTTCTCGCTTTCGAGCGTTTTAGTACCGTCTGCAATACTGTAATATTTGTAAATATTAATTCCTTCACCTTGAAAGACCCTTTTCTCGACTTTACCGAAATTTGGGATCTTCACTTTTTGAATTCCTTTGTATTCGGCAAGCATTCCGTTGATGGTTACTTTTTGACCGGGTTTTAAATCTGATATTTTCATAATTTAATTTTTTAGTGTGTTCTTATCCTAGACATTTGCCTAGGTTTCAAAGGTTGCCGTTTTGGGATTTTGGACGTTTGATATCCGGAATGGATTGAAGTGAAAGTTGATGGCTTTCCGTTTGACCTTTCATAAAAGGTAACGTACTTTTCAATGAAGATTTCCAATTGGTAATGGGTCTATCAGAACTATTTTTCCATCCATTCTTTTTCCAATTCTCATATTTCGATTGTATTTCAGAATCTAACTCAGGCTCGTAAATTTTTAATGTTTCCGCATACGTCATAAATTCTTCCAAAGACGGAATATTTTCATCGTTCCCTTTTTGATTTGTTGGTTGTGGTTGTGAGGATTGTATTGTTTGCGATAAATAGCTTTCAATTTCGTGATCATTGGTGTTTTCAGAAAAATTTTGAACGGGACGATCTGTAAGTAATGAAACTCCGGATTCTACTGTTTTTTGAATAGATTCCTCCTTTCCAATTTCTTCTTTACTCACCATTTCAGGGCTAGAAATTTGTGAAGGATAATCTCCTATTAACCTGTATTTACACGCAAGTCCGCTTGTTGTTTGGTATTGAATTAATCCTAAATTCCGGAGTTTTTCTTTAGTGGATTTTACCGTTTTTCTAGTCACCCCTAATTCTATGCTTATGACAACATCAGAAATTTGAAAATCACAAGAGTCATTGTCAGAACCAATTTTCAGCAGGTATAAGTACATTGAAATTCCCGTTGTTCCAATTGATGTTTTTTGGTTAAAATCCCAAAACCGCTGCATTAATTCAAGGTAATGCATCTTATTTTTGTGCGAAAAGCGCTAATGCCTTTTCCTTATCAATGATGATAATGTTTCCGTTTTGAATGATGGCGTCATCCAAAACTCCTGAAGATTTTATTTCCGAGGCTTTCGAAATAGAACATCCCAGCATTTTTGCCAGACCTTTCAATCCATATTCATATTTTTTTTCCGAATTAATTTTTTTGGAAACCTCCAAAAATTCTTCGACAGTTAGTCGCCATATCGGAGTTTTGGGATCTATATTCTTCATTTATTCTTAATTTATAGATTTTTTCAATTCAGAGATCCAATTCCTCGCAGCAGCCTGCCAGCATTTCATTGGTTTCTCATTACTCAATTTCCAGTTTTTAGATCGATAAAAAGAGAAAAAACGATCTGCTTCAGCAGATGGGAGATCCCGTTCAGTAAAATATAACTCAACTTCATTAAACACCGGAACTAAAAACCGAATATCATCTTGTGGTAAGAATTTTTGATTTTGAGATATTTTTTTTCCACCTGCTTTTTCACTGTCAAAATCAATGATCTCGATCAAGCTTCCTTTGTACGAGTTGTAACTTGGTGAATATCGTATAAATCCTGCACGATAAAGTTCTCTGATGCACTTATGGTAGGTAGCGATTGACCTGATCTTACTTAACTTCATCACATCTTCCCGGCTAATCCGAAAAGGATTCTGAAACCGGTTCAAACTCCAGAACTGGAAAAGTGAAACATACATACTGATGTGAGAGGGGTACAATCGATCATCTTCAATAACACGCTCAAAAAAGCCGATGATATTTTTATTATTCTTCATAATTCCGTATTAAAAATTAATGTTTAACATCCGAGAGTAATTTTTGGATGTCTTTATAATTGTAATACAAGGAGCCCCCTATCTTGCTGTACGATAATGTTCCGTTGATCCTCAGATTTTGTAAGGTTCCTGAAGATATGTTAAGAAGCTTCTTGACCTCGGAGCTCCGAAGCCATAATTTTTGCTCTGTCGTCTTACCCTTGAGTAATATTTCAATGCCTTCCAATAGTTCAATTTTGAATTGCTGCAGGTCTTCTTTGGTGATAATAGATATTGCCATTTGTCAATTATTTTGTTCGACAAAATTTCAAAATCACGCTTAACATCTTTCGGTAGTTTCTCGGTACTACCGAAAGATATTTTTTGATAAAAAGCTTTGTTCAATATTGTGTAGAAAGAGATTCTCTGGAACAAATTGGTAGCATTTAAATAAATTTAAACCTTAATTATTTATTATAAATTATATGATTTTTTGTACTTAGGTATTTTTCGGTAGTTTTTCGTACTACCGAAATGAAAAGACCTTAAATGTCCAAGTCATCCAGATGTTGACTAAGATTTTGTTGAAGTAAATTTAGAAATTTAGATCTTTCAATTTTTCTTATTCTTATTTCGCCTAAAGTCTTGTGATAGTTCCCTAAACTAATATCAAAAGATTTTTCCGCCCATCTGAAAATTTCAGATAAATCAGTATGACCAGCGTTAAAACAATTACTTAGATGCAAAGCATATAGCAACTCAGTTAAAGCCACTTTCGAAGCGGACCATATTAAAGGTGATAAAATTCTACCGCTCCTGTTGTTTTCATAAAGATTTTCGATTGACTCTTTTAAATATTGATCGAATAGCTGATTGGCGATAAATCTTGCTATAATATGATCATGGGATGTCGTAAAAGTCGTATCAAAATTATAAAAACCATAAGATAACTTCATTTTTAAATCGTAAGAATTTCTTACAAATATTTTATGGTCGAGATAAGTAGCTTCTCTTCGATAATAGCTGTAAAATTCTGATTGTTCAGTATGGAAATCTTTAAGC
Source organism: Chryseobacterium carnipullorum (assembly GCF_900142785.1). Classification (GTDB taxonomy): domain Bacteria; phylum Bacteroidota; class Bacteroidia; order Flavobacteriales; family Weeksellaceae; genus Chryseobacterium; species Chryseobacterium carnipullorum. Next base: position 97,637 of record NZ_FRCD01000017.1, read on the forward strand.
TTTCCTTGCTCAGTCTCATAATATTCCTTGATTATTTTACTGCCTCCGTTAGGTTTGTGAGTCTCAACATCAAGGATCGTAGAGTAATAAATAAATTTTGAAATAAACTGAGGTTTTATTTTCTTGAAAAAATATATTTCTTGAGCAATTGTATCAAAATGATGAGGTGAAATCATTTCTTTTACTTTTCGTACTGCATCATCAATTAGAATTAAAGATTTTTCCGCAAGTTTGACGACATCATTATCTTCGTTGTAAACTTTATTAATTTCTGATTCTAACTCATTATGTAATTGAGTAATTTCTTTAAAAATAGTATTTGTTACCATGTCCTTTTTTTAGAAATTTACAAAAAAACGTTTACGGGAGGCATATTCAGCTTAGACCGAGCTCTTGTTTTCGCTTTTTTATATAATCCGTTGGACGAATCCCGTTGATCTCGAAGAAAACCTTTGAAAAATTTTGTCTAGCAACTATTCCACACTCGTCAGCTAAAGCTTCTAATGTAAAATTTAAGTATTTACTGTTAGTGTTTAATAAATTAGTAATGTAGTTAATACGTAATTCTGCTATGTACTTGTTAAAACTCAACCCTTTATTTTCATTAATATATGCGGATAAGTAACGTGAATTGGTGTTAAATTTGGTAGCTAAGCTATTTTGTGTCAAACGCTTCTTTGTAAATTGGAGATCCTTCTCGAACTTCTCCAGCTTTGTTTTAATTTCATCGGATAATTCAGGAGTAAGAAAAACTTTTCTTACTGAAATGTCAGCTGATACATTTACTTTTTTATCCACAACTATATTGTTACCTTGCACTATTCTTTTTTGAAGTAAATCATACTGCTTTTTTATTTTCTGATTTTTTACATATTTGTATGTAAGAATTATAAACGCAACTGATCCAGTTAAGATTAGAATATTTGCAAACCACATATTATTTCTAGATGTTTTCTCAATATTTTCTTTTTCCTGTATCAAAGCACTTCGGTCGTAATTCTTATGTAATTTACTTGATAAATAAGGGTAATCTTTTGTAATTAAACTATCAGCTTTCAAAAGCTGATTAGTATAATAAAGCTGTCTATTAACATCTTTGTTCTTATAATGGCTAATTAAATAATTGTAACTTCTATAAATCTCGGGAAGTATAAATTGTTGCTTTTCGAAAATTGAATCGATTGCACTATAATATTTGATAGCATTTGATACCTGATTTCTTGCTTCAGAAATCTTTCCTAGATAATAATAGATTACGGATGACCATGCAAAATCATTTCTTTGCAACAGTATGGGTAGTGCCTGCTCTAAATCTTTTTGTGCTTCGGTATAATTTCCTTTGTGAAATTTTGAAATACCCTTGCACTTCAGAAAGTAACTGTTTTCAATAAGAAAATCTTGATCATCTTTTGTTAGTTGATATCCTAATTCACTCAAACTGTCACTTTTTAAAAAATTTTTGAGATAGCGGTTAACTATAGTCATCTGATGTAGTGAGTTATAATAAGCTTTTCTATAGTTAAAAAGTATATTTTCATGCATTTTACTATTCATCTTGGTGCTGTAGAATTCTGCGCAATTCCTAAAATGTTCCAACGCTTCATCATAATATCCCAAATGCTCTTTTACTATTCCAAGGTGATAGACAACTTTATAATGATTGTACTCATCTTTTGAATCCTTTGAATATTCATATGCCTTTAAATATTCATTCAAAGCAAGTTTATATTTTTTTTGATAGAAATAATAAATGATTCCTTTGCTTAAATAATCTTTGCTGATATCATCGTTATTTTTGTATTTAATACTTATCGCCAGTGCGCTGTCTGCATACTTCATTTTGTTAGCAAAGTCAAACTGCCTGCCGTCTCTATATGAGGTCTGATTCAATTCGCTGTAAAACCTCATCAGCATTGGTCTTAACAATGGATTGATTGATCTGATAATTAGTGGTAACGGGATACGGTATATCACCGTAGATTTGCTGCAGATAAAAAAAGAGCAAAGAACGAATGGTTAAGGCTTCGCCTGTCATTCTGTTTTTTTCAGCAGTTGATATAAAATTTGAGCTATCCAGCCCTTCGATAATGGAATTGCTGATATATATTTTCTGATAGGCGGCAGACCACAGTGAATTTACAAATTGATTGGTGTCTATCAAAGTATTATTTGAAATCTCGGGAAGCCCGTTGGTTGCGTTCACTGCGTAATACGTCAGATCATCGGTGTAAAGACTCAAAATTCTGCCGCTCTGATCTCCTGCAATCGGGGAAGCTTCCCAAAGTCCGGCGTATAAGGCTGAGAGTACCGAATTAGCAGTTTGGGCATCCTGAAACACTGTTTCAGACAGCATCTGATTTTCCGGAAGATCTACTTCCAGCATTTTTTCGCACGACATCAGTGCAGTCAGGACGTAAAGCAATGCGACTGCCGTTATTTTGTTAATATTTGTTGTCATTTTCTTTTTGTTTTAATCATTCAAATTCAAGATCATTTAATTAAAGGGTCATCTGTACTCCCAATGAGTAAGTACGTAAAGGGGGTAAGAAACCTACGGATGTAAATTCAGGATCAATTCCGAAATATTTCGTCCATGTCAGAAGATTCTGTCCCTGAAAGTAGACTTTAGCTTCCCGAAATACTGATGAGCGCATCGGAATGGTATAATTGATCTGAACATTTTTCAAGCGTATAAACGATCCGTCAGATACACTGGCTGTACTGGTCTGAAATAAGGTGTTAGAAGATGAATTCACAGATCTGTACGGCATATAGAGTCCGTTTGGATTTTGAGGAGACCAGACATTGAGCGCTTCCACCGGAAGATTGGTCATGATGCCCGGTGATGTTATAATTGAGTTGTAATTTCGGCTCTGCTGTTTTACAAACTGCAAAAGGAAAGATAAGTTCCAGTTTTTGTATCTCAGCTCATTGCTTAATCCTCCAAAAAACCGTTGCCCAATATTTTCCACAATCTGGCGGTCGTCTGGTGATGAGATTCTTCCGTCACCGTTGAAATCCGTAAAGCTGTATAATCCTGTAGCGGGATTAATACCGGTTAACTCATATAGTTTAATGATTGAAATGGGTTCTCCAACAATATAGTTGTTCGCATAGGTAGAACCTTCAAGACCCGGAAATGAGATTAATTTATTCTGAGGAAATGTTATATTAAAAGAGCTGTTCCATGAGAAGTCTTCAGATTTTAGAACATCTGCTCTCAATTCAAATTCAAACCCTGTATTCTGAATAACTGCATCCAAGTTCGCTAAAACCGAACTGAATCCTGTCACTGCGGGAAGCTGGTAGCCCACCAACTGATTTCCGGAGCGGTTTCTGTAATATGCTGCCGTCATGTTCAGTCTGTTTTTAAACAATCCCAGTTCAAGAGCCGCCTCCATTTTCACTGTTCTTTCCCAACTGAAATCCGGATTGAATAATTTGGTTGGACTGAGTCCTGATGTTCCGTTATAAATCAGTGTTGATGTTGCGAATGTATTCAGATACTGATAATCTCCGATATTATCACTACCAGAGGAACCAAAACTTCCTCGCAGTTTTCCGAAACTCAACCATAAACTATCTTTAAGGAAATTCTCGTCTGAAAATAACCATGCTGCTCCTACCGCACCGAAATTGGCAAACTTATTATTGCTTCCGAATCTGCTGCTTCCATCTCGTCTACCAGTAATGTTGACAATATATTTTTTATCAAACTGATAATTGACCCTCCCGAAAAATGCTGCATATCGGTATTCTGTGGTGATATGATCCAGAATGACCTTGGTCTGTGCCGCTCCGATATTATTGATAAAGGAATTGCTTTCATAACCGATTCCCTGAATAGCACCTGATTCGTTGGTATCTCTCTGGTAAGTTCCTCCTACCAAAATATCCAGCTGATGTTTTCCTTTTTTATACAGCCAGGTGATCTGTGGTTCGATGACCATAGAAAAACGGTTCATGTTGCTTTTGGAAGACTGTGAATTAAGCGAAGTTGCTCCAGTGGAAGGATTAAAAGCTGTACTTGGTCGTAAAGACCACTCTTCAAGGGTCTGATAGTTAAATCCGCCGTTAAACTTGATCCTGACATTTTCAAATGCTTCATATTCTGCACTCATATTATTCATGAACTGAAGATTATCGTTGGAATATGAATTCTCATAAGCGGCAACAGGATTGGTAAACGTGTTATTTTCCCAATTCAGATTGCCGTTAGCATCATATAAAGCGGGTGCATTAGGAGAAAGACTGTACGCATTCCTTGTGATATCAGAATTGATCAGATTATTATCTAATGATGAAAATAAACTGGATGAGTTAAAACTGAATTTTCTGTTCTGAGAGCGGTGGCTGATATTTCCGGAAACTGTATTGGTTCTGTACCTGAAATCCTGCCCGAATACTGTGGTCTGTTCCAGACGTCCCAGGCTAACCAGAAAACTGGTGGTTTCACTTCCTCCGCTTAATGAAAGCTGTGTGTTGGACAAAGTGGCAAAATTCCCGATCAGTTCTTTCCTCCAGTCAGTATAACGGTTGCTGTCCCAAACACCGTTCACATCGTAGGCATTGGCAGGATACACAGAAATATTGTCATTGGCAAAAGCCTGTTTTCTCATGGCAATATATTGTTCTGTGTTCATCATCTTGAGGTTGGATAAAGTCTGACTCAGAGCATAAGAAGAACTCAGGGAAAGTTTGACATTTCCTTTCTTTCCTCTTTTGGTGGTAATGAGTACTACTCCATTCGCTCCACGGGAACCGTAGATGGCGGTAGCATCGGCATCCTTGAGAATTTCAAAGCTTTCAATATCGTTGGGGCTAATTGCATTTAAAGGATTGATATCAGCATTCGGTAAAATTCCGGCTCCGTATCTTGAGGTAACGTTTCCTACAATGGGAACTCCATCCACTATATATAGGGGTTGGTTTCCGTCGGTTTCAGAGTTCGCACGAGTACGAAGACTGTTTCTGCCTCGTATCTGAATATCAAATCCACCTCCCGGAGTCCCTGAATTCTGGGTAATAGAAACCCCACTCATCCTACCCTGCGCTGAAGCAAGGACATTGGTGACAGGTTGGTTTTCGATGTCTTTGGCTGAGATCTTGGCAATGCTTCCTGTTCTTTCCTTATTTTTGACCTTATAATAACCTGCATTGAGAACAACTTCCTCAATTTCTTTTTCTTTACCTAATGAGATATTGACGGTTATCCTGCTGCCTAAAGTGATTTTTCTTTCGGGATAATCCGGATGGCGGTAAATGATCACCGGGTTTTCTCCCGATACCTGAACACGGTAAACACCTGCTGCATTGGTCACAGCCACTTCTTCTTTACCTTCCTGAAATACGGAAACACCTTTGACTGGCTGGTTATTTTCCGTGACAGTGCCTGTAATGGTGCGCATCTGCCCTATTGCTACGCCGGAGACGAGCATGGTGAAGCCAAAAGCCATTTGAAGATGACTTAGGCTGCAAAAGTTTTTTTTCATACTTTTGAATAGGTTTAATTCGTTAGACTTTGCTCTTTCCTACGCTAGCAGTCAACTTTTGTGGAAAGAGCTTTTGTTTTTCTATGGTTACGTTACACTTTCTGTTTCTTGAATATGTTTTTAGCGTATCTATTTGATGATGCTTGGGAGGAAGCTTCAGTAAGGACATAGCAAAACCTCCTGCCCCAGCACATCTTGAAATAATATGAATGAAATTGTGTCCCGTGAAAGCTTTAAAGCCACAATGGATTTTACACCCCATTGTATCGTGCAGTCTGATACTGTATTTTGTGGAAGCGGCTTAGAATGTAGAGCGAACGAACAGCATTGAGAAAAAAACAGCGTGGAACTCACTACATCATCGCTTGTACTAGAGGTATCGCCAAACACCTTGCAACAAACTCCGTAAGTGAGCCCACGCCGAAGCGTGAGCTACTTTACTTATGGTCTCGTTGCATTTGTTTTGAAAATTGGCGATTTTCTAGTACGAGGTTCTAAGCAATAGCTTCTATATTTCTTTGAAGTATCGCAAAATTACGTATTATAACGTAAAAAGCAAATATATGTATAAAATTCAATACATCCAAATATGGATGTGTGTATTTTTTAAAGAATGTTGTAATTGGTGGAAATATTAAAAATGGTGGACGGTAAAATTGTTGAAATTATTATATCTGAACTTGACCTCTTTATAATTGATATAATTAGGGAATATAGAGGAAGAGCGGACAAATACATATCGCAGGTAGAGCTATCACAAAGAATGGGTTTTGCAGATGGTTATGTAGGTAAAGTTGAAAATTTCGGCTCGAACGCTCGTTATAACATTAGAAAGATGCATCTTGCTGCGAAGGCTTTGGGATTAAGTTCTTATACTAAACTCTTACCTGAAAAAATTTTAAGTAATGATCTTGTTTTATTGCGAATTCTAGTAAATAGAAGGAAAAATGACACCGTTGATTTTGACAAGGATGGTAATGTAATTAAAAACTATGTCATACTTGAAAAAAGGGTATTAACCGAAGACGAAGCTAAACTACATAATAACCGAAGAAGTAAAAAAACTGACAACAGCAGTTTGTTTTGAAAATGTGAAATTATCCCTTTTAGTCTCTAGCATTTATAAAGTTGCTATCATTAACTATTTTATTATCTTAATCGTCATAATCCACTTCTAAATAGGAGATGTATAATCGGTACAGTGCAAATTTTACATTATTTTTTGTTGAAGAATTTATAAATTCTTCTTTAGTAAAAGCAATATTACATTGCCAATATTGAGGCAATAGTAAATTCTTAGAAATAAAACTGATTCATTAAAATTCTTATTGGTAATCAAGAATATATAAACATCAGATTGATTGCCACTTTAAAACCATTTCTTTTGATGTAAATTTATATATTTGCAATGATTCCCAGTTAATCTGAGTTTCATGGTTATTAGTTTTTAGTCCCCGATTTATTCGAGGACTTTTTTTGTACTTCTTTTAAAAAGAAATGTTGCAGATAGTTATAGTTTAAATAGCTAAGATTACAAATCTGTTAGCCTAAAAAACATACTTTAACTACTAATAAACATTTATATTTACTTACTGATATTTGAAAGACATAACCAAGAACGATTTATTACAACTAGCTCGAAATGATATTAATATTGCAGAGTTGCTTTTTAATAACAATATATTTAGTAATGCAATATATTTTTATCATCAAGCAGTCGAAAAAGCAGTAAAATATCTTGGCTTAAGAATAGGAGTTTATAATTGATTACGTTTATTGGTTTTTAATTCATATAATAAAAATGTCCCGAAATAATTTCGGGACTGTAATTTTATAGCATAGTTTTGTTTGTATAAACGTTATCATTCATTTTGTTGCTATGCTTATTTCCTATTTATAATCTTTTAATTATAACAATATTAAATTTTCACTGACAACTTCAATGAGAAAATATCTCTTCACATTATAAAAAGATTTTATAATGTGCGAAAAATAGACCACCTTATCTATTTAGACTAAGTATTTTTTCATATTAAATAAGTTTTATTTAATAATTAAAAGATAAACCCATACCAAATCCCATATCACTATCATAATGTGTACGGATACCCATATTTTTATTGATAATATATTTTAATTCTGCCATATATTCCATATCGGTATTAACCATAAAACCTGCTCTTAATCTCTTAGAAACAGGAATGTCTTCTCGCATTAAAGACAAGCGGACAATACCATCATGATAAACTTCTGCTTGAAAATTGACCAACATTGGTAACGTATACATGAAACCTAAACTAAAGGCTCTTCGTGTATCTTTTTCGTTTTTCTGTCCAAATAAATTTGTTTCGTGTTCATCTATGCCCATTTTACGGTAACGCCAGTCAAAACCAATAAATGGCATAAACCATTGCATTTTACCGATGTACCTGCCCAAGTGTGTTTCTACCTCGTAACCGTGCATATCATTGTAACCTAAACGCCATTCTGTGCCTAAACTCCATCTTGCATTTTGTATCATTGCATCACCATCATTTCCATTGGTAGCAAAATCATTTTGTGCCATAAAATGGGGCATATTGCTTTCTTTCTGCAACATATTGTAAGCTTGTTTTTTATTAGGTAAATTAGTGTTTTGATAGTCATCTACCGCAAAAACCCTGTTCATTCCCGACATCATATGATATAAGATATGGCAGTGGAAAAACCAGTCTCCTTCTTCATTTGCAAGAAATTCTATCGTGTCGGTTTCCATTGGCATTATATCCAAAACATTTTTGAGTGGTGATTTTTCGCCTTTGCCATTAATCACTCTAAAATCGAAACCGTGTAAGTGCATTGGGTGCCGCATCATTGAATTATTATGAATGGTAATGCGTAGAATTTCTCCTTTTTTTACAGGTATTTTATCAACTTCTGAAAGTATTTTATTATCCATACTCCACACATAGCGGTTCATATTTCCAGTGAGGGTAAATTTCAATTCTTTCACCGGAGCATCCTTAGGAAGTTCAGTATTGTGAGGAGATTGCAACATTGCGTAATTCAGGGTCTTAATATCTCCCAAAGCATTTGCATTGTAACGATTGGGGTCGTTATCCATATTCATATTGTGTTGGCTATGGTCTTGCTTAGGTTTTGCATCTCCAGTAATTTCTGGGTACATCACTACATTCATATCCATTTGGTTCAAGCTCATTTTCATTCCCATATCATCTAAGTCGCCATTCATCTTCATCATATCATTCATCATTTTCATACCCTCAAAATATTTCAATTTCGGAAGTGGTGAGATCAATTGCTTAATACCGTTGCCCACAAAATAGCTTGCAGATTGTGTTCGGTCTTCGGTTGTGGCCAAAAATTCATAGGCAACACCATCATCAGGTATTGTTACTACGACATCGTAAGTTTCAGAAACGGCGATGATTAATCTATCTACTTCAACAGGTTCTACATCATTACCATCATTGGCAACTACGGTTATTTTACCACCAGCATAGCGTAGCCAAAAATAAGAAGATGCCCCACCGTTTGATACACGTAAACGTACTTTGTCGCCTGCTTTTAGTATTTTGCCATCAACTGTTTTTAAATCGGTAGTGTGATTTCCATTTATTAATATTTTATCATAGTAAACATCGCTTACATCCATTGCTGTCAGTCGTTTCCATTCATTTTTTACTTTGGTTTTAAACTGTCCTTCTTTAATGGCTTCTGCATAAGACTGGGTTGCATTTTTTTTGATAGCTGCCCAATCATTGGCATTATGCAACATCCGGTTGATATTATCTGGATTAAGATTTGTCCATTCGCTTAAAATGATGGGTACGGTTGGTAAATCGTCAATTCCTTTTCTAAAGGTTTTATCATTATTGCGCTTTTTCATTACAAAACTTCCATACATCCCAATCTGCTCTTGCAAACCAGAATGGGAATGATACCAATGTGTTCCGTGCTGTATAATAGGAAAACGATAGGTATAAGTTGTACCTGCCTTAATAGGCTTTTGAGTCAGCCAAGGCACTCCATCTTCTTTATTAGGCAAAAACACACCGTGCCAGTGCAACGAGGTACTTTCTTTTAATTGATTGTGTACTACAATCTCAGCAGTATCACCTTCTGTGAAAGTAAGTGTAGGCATTGGTATTTGCCCGTTTACTGCAATGGCTCTTTTTTCTTTACCAGCGTAATTAACAAGCGTGTCTTTTACATACAAATCATAGCGGACTACCTTTTGTGCAAATAAAGATTGCGTACAAAGTAGTATCAAAACTACTTGTAGCAACTTTTCTGATATTTCTTTTTGTATATTCATTTTGATATTTTATTAATGAAACTTATTCCTGCTGCTCTAACCAATTGGTTAATGTTTTGATGTTCTCATTATTCAATTTTGCATTTTTATGCATCAATGTATATGAGGGTACAGGCATTTGCTTCGTTTCGATTTGTTCTTTTATTGAGTTTAGTAATCTTTCTTGCTTTCGATTTGAGTATGTACCCCATTCATTAAAATTCAAATCCTCTTTTGCGCTTTTGATGTGGTTCTCTACCAATGTTCTTGCAGGCTGTACATAATCGTACCAAATATAGTTGGTATTGTTGCTATGACAATCGTAGCAGGAGGTTTGAAACATCGCTTTTACTTCAACAGGCATTTTATAGACTTGGGTAAAATCGGTTGTGTAAACCTGCCCTTTATCTATATTAAGGGCAGGTTGATAAAATTGAATTGCAATAAAAATAAACAACACTATTGCGATAATTATTTTTACAACTTTTTTCATTTTACAATTCTTTCTTTACTGAACCACACGTAAGCATCTTATTGCCGTAATAAGGATTTTTGATTGCTTTGGCTTCACTAATCCAAACAGCACCTTTACCATCATTGTACATTGGGCAATAATCTTGATATAGTTTCTGCGTAGTTCCAAACAGGGTAATAAGGTCGGAAACATCTTTACTCAACGATGCGAAATGCTCTCTTTGATGATCTATCTTTCCTGCATTGTCGCCAATATGCTCTGCGTTTTCTTTTGCATTTTCCGCAATCTCCATATATTCCTTATGCTTATTTGCAGGTATGGCTTTCATATCTACCTTATTTAGGGTGCTAAACAACTGTTTGCCTGCACTGGATGCTGCTTTATCATTATCTGCAACAAGCGCATTTTTTAATACAAAATAATCCTTTACTATAGGTGCGATAGTAAAGTTTTGTGCTTGCTCCTTTACAGTGGATTTTTCCACTTCTTGAGATAGCATATCTCTTGAAGCAACAGCTGTTACTGTATCATTTTGTGTTGCTAATGACAAATTTTGAGTTTCAGCAATCGCAGTGCTATCATTAGCTTGCTGGTTGTTGTTTTTATTGGAAGACTGATTGCAGGAAACTATTACTAATGCCACTATTGCTAGTGTTATGATGGAGAAAAATATATTTTTCATTGTAATGATATTTAAAGTTATTAAAGAATGATTTTTCACTTATTTGTTTCAAATTCTTTCAGCTTTCGCTTCATAAATTCGATTTCTTCTGCTTGGGTTTTGAGTATGTTTTTTTGCAATTGTATCAGTTCGGGGTTGGTAAGGTTTGCTTTTTCAGACATTAATACTGCCGCTGCGTGGTGCGGTATCATACCTTTTACAAATTCCTTATCACCAACAAATAACTGCTCCCGAATGCCAAACCATGAAAAGAGACCTACTGCAACAGAAATTATTATAATGGCCCAATTGATTTTCTTGTTTTCATACATACCATTCATTATCCAGATTTCAATAATCAACATTGCAGAAATCATCAGCAAGGTCATATATAAATTGTTGATGTTCAGGATAAGGTTCTGCAAACCGTCAATCATAGCGAACATAATGAAATACATTGCTACGAACATTATAACCGCCATAATTGCAAAGCGTTTGTACATTGCTAAAGAATGTTTAGCATTATGCCCCTCATCTGTAGTATGGTGTTGCATAGCAAGTTGCTTTTCTGTATTTTCCATAACAATAAGGTTTTATTTGTTATTAATGGTTTCTTGTACACTGCCACAGGTAAGCATTTTAGAACCGTAGTACGGATTTTTGATTGCTTCTTCTTTACTTAACCAATTGGCTCCTTTCCCATTATTGTACATAGGGCAATGCAGGTAATAAACAGGTGCTTCTTGTTTTGATGCTTTAGTTAATTCGTATATGTTTTTGGAAAGCAAAGAGAAAGTTTCTCTTTGTTTTACCACATCTTTGTATGTAGCAATCTTTTCAGCATTTGCTGTTAAATCCTTCATCACTTCCATCCAAACGTTATGTTCTTTTGTAGAAAGTTTTGTCATTTCTACCGCTTTGATCGCTTTTATCAATTCTGTAGCTTTTGCAGATGAAGTACCTGCATCAGTTTTTATTAAGGCATCTTTTACCGAAAAATAATTATCAAAAACAGCTTTTAATTGGGGTGTAGTTTGGGCTGCATCCTTGTTTTTTTGAACCATATCGCTTTGGTTATGGTTGGCGTGTTCATTTTTCATATTCATACCATCACCCTTAACTTTTGCAACTGGCTTTAATTCTCTGTTGTATTGGCAACATCCCGGAAGTTTGGCATAAACATCATCAGGCGCTAAGAACTTTTCGCTATCGTAACCTGCCAATGCGATACGTTTCAGTATTTCATCCTGAGTTGTTTTTTTATCATCATAATTAAGTACAGCCATTTTGGTGTCTTTATTCCATTCTACTGTGGCTACATTTTTTACATTTCCTGCTTTTTCAATTGTGGCTTTACACATTTCACAATTGCCATATATTTTTACGGTTTCTATTTTTGCATTTTTAATTTGTGCAAAACTATTTACGGTTGATAGTAATACGGTGATTACCATCAATATTTTTGATATTGATTTCATTTTGATTTTTTTTAATTTTAATAAGATATACGAAGAGTTTGCGAAAACTTGATTTAGTTTTCGACAAGGCACACGTATGGCTAACACGCCATCGTTTTAGCTTATTTTAGGCGGTTGCCAAATGGAAGAGTAACCTGAAGAATAATAGATTTGCTTGAAAGCGATTTTTTGCTTTTTAATTTCAGCAAAAGGGTTTGTGACTTTTAAATCAAGTGGTATTGTTAAGCTTACAGAAGATGAAGAAGCACTACATCCACAAGAGCCGTGTTTACAATTGCCATCGCAGTTGTGACCATCCTTACATTTTTTACAGGACTTGTCCTTGCAACTACTTTTATGTTCTGCTTTTGCAGATTGGTCTTTTGGGCAACTTTTTTGTTCTGAATTGGCTGTTTTTTTGGCACAAGCATAGCTTATGCTTGGCACTAGGAAAAAGCCCAAACACAGAAAAAAAATCCAATTGATATGTTTACTTAAATTTTTCAACACTACAAAATTATGAAATTATTTCTTTTTATTGCTATATTCTTCCATTCTTTAATTCGAAGCTGGTAATTTCAGATATAATTTTTCAATTGTCAACATTTATTGTCTTTCTATAGTCAAAAATTATTTCTAGAGTTTTAGGAATGTAAGCTAAAATAATTTATTCTTTACTGTGATGATATTTAGAATGATGAGGTTTTGTGGGATGAAGAAATCTCTGAACTCCATAAATTATCATGGAGAGAAACATAATAACTAAGACTATCAAACAGAATATATCCTCCGAAGAAAGTCTATGTTTTCCCCTTCTTGTTATTCTTCTTCTAAATCTTCTTTTAAATCCCATAATACCGTATTTTAAAAAAATAGCTGATAATTAAGGCCAAAACTCTTCTGCTGGTAACTCTTCTGAAAGTAAGGAGAAATCATAGATAATGTCTTTTTATTTTTGCCTTTAAATAAAATTGTGAGTTTTGGATATAGCCAATACGCTAATTCGGTGGAAAGAATTCCGATACCGGCTCCGGCCAGGACATCTGTAGCCCAATGCTTATTATTGATTATTCTGTAAATACTTGTAAAAACTGCAAATGGATACCCCGAAAGACTTATCCAATAATTACTGTCCCTATATTCATTGAACATAAAATGTGCAGTTGAAAATGCGATTGCTGCATGTCCTGAAGGAAATGAAAGATTATTTGAATTATCCGGACGCTCCTCATTTATCAGAAGTTTTGATGGAATTACAATTGCTGAAGTGAAAGTCTGTGAAATTGCTAAAATAATGGTGCGATCCTTAAAATTATGTTTTCCTTTTATACCTGCTATATTTAATCCATAAACCATCGCAGCAGGAATAAATTGAGTATAATTATCTAATTTTGAATTACTTAATTCGTGTTCTTTTACTTCTCTTCTTACACTAATATCAATTTTTTTTATAGCAGGAATCGCAAAACTGATCGCACCTGCCGATATTAAGCTAACCGGGATAACGAGTTTTTTATAATCTAAATAATCAATTCTTATTAAAGAATCTTTTTGAGCCACATTTTGTAAATACAAACTATCCTGGGCATAAATTCTTAAAGAAAATTTCAGTAAAATAATCAGCAGCGTAAATCTCTTTATAAAATGCCTCATATGATATACAAATTTTGAGTGTTGCATGTTCCTATTTATTAATAATTTCCTTTAATTTCTTACTACAACATTTAAATGTAATGCTACTGTTCCCATAAATTATGGGAACTAAATCGAATGATATGACTTGAGAAATAATTCTTAGAATTGAGTATCCTCAGAAGACAGGATACCACAAATTGTGTTATTTTTTATGTATTCAATCTCTTCTAAAATTTCATTCTCTGAATCCTTACTGCATTAAGAATAGCAATCAAAGCAACTCCGACATCAGCAAATACTGCTTCCCACATTGTAGCCAGACCACCAGCTCCAAGTACTAGCACAATAGCTTTTACCACAAAAGCAAGAATGATATTCTGCCACACAATTCTTTTGGTTTTTTTACCAATATTGATCGCCATAGGTATTTTTGAAGGTTTATCATCCTGGATAACAACATCGGCAGTTTCTATAGTCGCGTCGCTACCAAGTCCTCCCATTGCAATTCCAACATCACTTAATGCTACAACTGGCGCATCATTTACGCCATCACCAACAAAAGCTACACTTTCATTTCTCGCTTTGATCTCTTTGACTTTGTTTACTTTATCTTCGGGAAGTAGATCTCCAAAGGCATTGTCAATTCCGATTTGTTCTGCCACATACCTTACCACAGTAGTTTTATCGCCGCTGAGCATAGTCGCTTTTACATTTAAACGATGAAGTTTTTCAACTGCTTGCTTTGCATCGTCCTTAATGCGGTCAGCAATGGTAATGAATCCTGCATATTTCCCATCATATGCAATGGCTATGACCGTGTAAACTATCTCGGAAGGATTTACGTCATAACTTATCTTGAATTTATCAAGTAGTTTAAAATTACCGACCAGGATTTCTTTGCCATTCACTCTCGCTTTTAGACCATGCCCTGCAATTTCTTCAGTATTTTCTAAATTGATTGAATTGTTGATTTCTCCTACATACTCATGAACAGCTGTAGCCACAGGATGGGTACTTTTACTTTCAACAATATTGACCATTTGGAGAATTTCATTCTCATCAAGTTCTCCTTTGATATTAACATCCTGAACTTTAAAAACACCTTCTGTCATTGTTCCGGTCTTATCCATCACAACATTCTGGATCTCAGCAATCTTATCTAAAAAATTACTTCCTTTAAACAAAATACCGTTACGGCTAGCTGCCCCTATTCCTCCGAAGTAGCCAAGCGGGATAGAAATCACCAACGCACACGGGCAAGAAATCACTAAGAATATCAATGCTCTGTACAACCAATCTCTGAAAACATAATCATCAATGAAGAAATAAGGTATTAGGCAGATCAAAACGGCTAACGCAACTACGATTGGTGTATATATTCTTGCAAATTTTCTAATAAAAAGTTCAGTCGGCGCTTTCTGAGCTGTTGCATTCTGTACAAGTTCCAAGATTTTACTGAGTTTGCTGTCTTCATAAGCTGTATTGACTTTGACCAAAGCTACACTGTTCATATTGATCATTCCGGCCAAAACTGTCTCGCCTTTATTTTTAGAATCAGGTTTACTTTCTCCTGTTAATGCTGCAGTGTTGAAAGAGGCAGAGTCTGAGATCAATTCCCCATCTAATGCCAGTTTCTCTCCTGATTTTAGCTGAATTGTATCGCCGATTTTTGCTTCAGCAGCTTTTACTTTTTTAGGCTGATTATTTTCAATAATGGTCACCTCATCAGGACGTTGATCTAAAAGTGCCTTAATATTAGTCTTAGCTCTCGACACAGCCAAAGTCTGAAAAACCTCACCTACTGCATAAAACAGCATAACCGCTACTCCTTCTGGAAATTCCCCGATGACGAATGCGCCTATAGTTGCAATGCTCATTAGAAAAAATTCAGAGAACACGTCACCTTGTTTTATACTTTCAAAAGCCTCTTTTAAGACAGGAAGGCCTACCGGCAGGTAAGCAGCACCATACCAAACAATGCGAACCCAGTCTTTAAACCATTCAGGTTTAATGTAATTATCCAATGCAATACCCGCTAACAAAAATACCAAAGAAATAATCGCAGGCAAAAACATCTGAAACGCTGTTTTATCAACTTCTCCATGGTCATGTCCATCATCATCAGTATGTTTATGCTCATCCTTTTTTTTCTTTGGAGTGCAGCATCCGTCTTCTTCAACTAATTTTTTTGCTCCGGCATCATTATAAATTTTGCCTTCTTGTGGAGTACAGCAGAGCTGCTTTCCATTCTCGTCGTAGGTGTGTTTATGTTCCATAATAATATTTATTTAATAATTGTAAAGTTACTTTTTATATATCTTGACCTGATTTACTTCCGATTTTTAGAATTTTTTTGTACCAGGCAAATTTGTTTAGACTTAAGATAAACAAGGTTAAAATTGTTGCTAAAAAAGATAATAAAAACATATTCAAAGCAAGTGCAGACCCTATCGCAGAGGCAGCCCATAGAGCAGTTGATGTTGTGAGACCCTGCATGCTTTTGGAACTGTCTTTAAATGCCAGGCCTGCTCCAATGAATCCTAAACCGGCAGGGATTGCAGCCAACATTCTTGCTATCGCAGATTTATCATCTGTAAGATGTGAAGCGACGGCTACAAATAAACAGGAAGCCATACACAGTACACTAAAAGTCCTGACGCCAGCATCTTTGTGGGCGGTTTCTCTTTCAAAACCTATTACTGCACCAAACAAAAGTGCCAATAACAATTTTCCGGCAAGTAAAAGTTCAAATTTTAGATCCATTTAATATAAATTTATTATTTTCAGTTATTAACTTATTTCATTTTATAGATCTCTGTTTTAATCCATTGTTTTTAAAAAGATAATAGGCTGTCTGATAATTCGCTATCGCTTTTTTAACATATTGCTCAGACAAAATCTCCGGATTTTGTTTGTTTGTCACTTTATCATATAAATACGTCTCTGTTTTTTGCTGTGGGCCAAGAATGACCAGTTTATTGCCTTCCATATAACCGAGTTTCTGATAGGTACTTACATATATTCTGGGAGTGTAAGTATCGCTCAATACGTTTTTCCCATAAAGATTACTATTATAAGTCCATCCTAAAAGGGAAAAAAGTGTAGGATACAAATCGATCTGAGAGCACATTTTGTCAATTCTGAATGGTTCTTTGTTGTTTACGTTGATAACCATTGCAGGGATATGATACTTTTGTACATCAATATCATTTTTACCTGCACTGCTTGCACAATGATCAGCAACTATGACGACAATGGTATTTTTATACCATGGTTTATTCTTAATTTTTTTAAAAAACTGACCGATTGCATAATCAGTATATTTCACGGCTCCCTCCCTTCCTGATCCTGAGGGTATATTAATCTTCCCATCAGGATATGTATAAGGACGATGATTGGAAGTGTTCATTACAAAATCATAGAAGGGTTTTCCTACTGCAAATTTTTGATCTGCTTGCTTAATCACCTGATCATATAGATTTTCATCACAAACACCCCAAGCATTCTCAAAAGTGATATTTTTTTCATCGATTGGAATCCTTGGAGACTGATAATCTTCTTCTACAAAAGAATTTCTTTTCCGATCAACAATTGTATATCCATTATTACCAAAATACTTATTCATATTATCGAAATAACCGTCACCTCCGTACAAGAATGAAGTATCGTATCCCTTCTGACTGAAAATTGATCCTACGGTAGTAAGATTATTATTTTCTTTCCTACGAACAATACTATTCCCCGGTGTAGGGGGAACGGCAAGTGAAAGCGCTTCCATGCCTCGCACAGTTCTTGTTCCAGTAGCATACATATTCGTAAATAAAATGCTGCGGTTCGCCAATGAATCCAATATGGGGGTCAGATTCTGATTGCTGCCAAATATTTTCATAAAGTCTGCACTGAAACTTTCTAAGGTGATCATAATAACATTTGGCTTCTCATATGAATCAGCTCCCTCAATTTTGCGTGAGATTGAGAAATCTTTTGATAAAAAATGTGAATTGGATTCGTGCAGATCATTTCTTACAATGTTAAAAGCCTCCTGATTATCAATAAGTTTATAGAAGTGCTCATAGTTGATCTCATTATTTTTATAAGCAGAAAAAAAAGAATAGATTCCTGATTTTGACAGCTCATTCTGATACCTGTTTTCACTCTTCTCTGCCAAGCTATTGTCAATAAAAAATGCGTAGGTGATCGAAATAAAAAGCAATCCGAAAAAGACAGTACACCTTTGTAAAAAAGATGTACTTCCGGTAAAATTATAAGTAAAGTATTGCCTTTTATAGAAAAATAAAAATACTAAAGAAGCCATTATTAACATGGCTGTAATAAGCAATGGTAAAGGATATGACTCGTTAATATTATTGACTACTTCGTAAGTATAAATCAGGTAATCAACCGCAATAAAATTAAATCGGCTTTCAAATTCCTGCCAGAATGTTATTTCAGCAAAAAATGAAAATAATAAGATAAGAACCGCTATTGTAAAACAAATAAAAGTAATAACTCTATTGAGCAACGAATTATTATATTTCTGAGGAAATAAAAGCATATAAAGACTGTATGGTAGCACAAAAAACACACCGACACCTATATCAAATAAAAATCCCAGAGCTAATATTTTAAAAAATGAAAGAAAAGTAAGATCAGCTTTTTCTAGGCTGGAAAAGGATAATCCTACTCTAAGAAGAAAGGATATGATAATATATAAAAAGAAAAAGTTAAACAGTAAGCTGTAAGTACTTCTCGTAAATTTAATTATTTGCATAGGGAAGTTTCATATATGATTAATTATTACTGTGTAAATGATATAGGACCTTGAATCATGCTTTGGTCATCCTTATTAATCTATTTAATCTCAATCCTATAAGTGTGTTTCAATATCGTTATACCCCTCATATTCTATTTGAAAGGTAGTGTGAGTAATTTTAAAATTAGTCGTTGTTTTATCTACTAATATTTGCAAGAGTTCATTACGATTTTTGTTATCATCTGCAATCACGTGAGCACTCATGGCATTAACACCTGATGTCAGTGACCATACATGTAAATCGTGGAGTTTCTTAATTCCGGGAAGTTCTTCCAGTGACGCTCGAAGCTTGCTGATATCTACATCTTTCGGCGTACCTTCCAGCAAAACATTTACCGCTTCCATAAGCAACTTTAAGGTTCTGGGAATGATCAATAGACCTATTGCCGCAGAAATGATCGGATCTGCATAATACCATTGTGTTGTCAGCATAATAACGCCCGCAATCATCACTCCTACCGATGTCAGCATATCCGATAGAACCTCAAAATAAGCCCCTTTCATGTTAAGGCTTTCATTGGAATCCTTTCTGATAATAAGAATACCGATGATATTGACCACAAGACCAATTCCTGCAACGATCATCATAGAGCCACTTTGTACTTCAGGTGGATTTTTAAATCTCTGAAACGCCTCATATAAAACAAATAATGAAATACCCAAAAGTACAACAGCATTAATCACAGCAGCTAAAATTTCTGTGCGATAGTACCCAAATGTCTTTTCAGGACTGGCCTTTCTCTCACCAATTTTGATGGCAATAAATGCTAAGAGTAAACCGACAACATCCGTCAGCATGTGAGCAGCATCTGCAAGCAACGCAAGACTTTTTGTTGCAATTCCTCCAATCACTTCAGCTATCAGATAGGTCCCGCTAAGTGCCAAGACAATTAGTAAATTTTTCTTATGCCTGCTTGATGATGATACAGTCTGTTTATTTATGTCACTCATAATTTTAAGTATTTATTAGATTGATTCTACATTTCAAAGTAAGTAGTATTTTCTTTTTTAACAGGAACATCTTTTTCTTTGATCATCTGGAGAATATTGATTTCTATGGTCTGTGCAATAGAAGTCATTGGCGTATCTACAGGAGTATTCTCGAAAGGATCTTGCATGATGATCGCCGTCTTTTCTATAGAGATAAATATCAGTGGAATAATGATCGTTGTAATGATTTCCAAAGTGAGCTGGGAATCCTCTAATCCGAATGGGAGTATAAAAGCAAAAACATAGATAAGAGTATGTATTAAAATACTGTAAGCACGTGGAAACACCGTATTTTTCAATCGTTCACATTTTCCCATACTGTCACAAAGCCTCATGAGTACTTCATTGAGCTGAACCTCCTTAAAATCTGAAATCAAACCTTTTTCAACTATTCCCCTGATCTGAAATGAATGTTCATCCAAAATTGCATTGGGTATATTGATGGCATCGATTTTATGCGTACGCAAATACTCACTTACTTTATTGGAAAAAGGCTGTTTTCTTAATGCTTCGCCTAACGCATACACCCAGACGATTTGTCTTTCTGCAAATATTTTTTTGTCCACACTATTCTGAGGAATGAACTGATTAATTAATCGAATAAGAGATCTGGAATCATTAACGATGGCTCCCCAAACGATCCTCGCTTCCCACCACCTCTCGTATGACTGCGCCGTCCTAAATGCAAGAAGCAATGATACTGCAGTTCCTAGAATTGCGGGAATGCTTAAAGGGATTGTTATTTTTGTGAAAATTGGATGCAGATCTAACAAACCTGTCCCTACAGCAAGTATAACAATCAGTAATATTTGACTTTTAATTTGATCAATAAAATACCAGATTGAAATTTTCTTGTTTAATAACATAACTTTTATTTTATAGATTAGAGATAACATTATGCTACAAAGTATTTGAATGAATCAATTTGATTTGCAGCATAATAATATCCTTTATGACAACTGAAATTTTATATAAGGGCTTCAGTTTTTAAAATCTAATCTTCATGTCCTCCGGCATTAGATAATTTAGCATTGACGAAGAATGCTCCTTTTACAACAATATTTGTATCAGATGCAATTGTAGTCACTGGCGTGATAGCAGTATACCCCAAATCTGATGAGCCTTTCACTATTTCTATTTTTTCAAAATTTAATGTCTTACCCTGATCTTTAGTATGTCCCCCTGCTTCTTTTGTACCTGCTTCTTTCTCACCCGCTTCTTTCTCCTCAGCATGTTCTTCAGGTTTCTTAGAAGTCTGTATAAAGACATAGAATTTACCGTCAGCTTCTACGATCGCTTCATCAGGAACAGCAGCGGTGCTCGAGTTTCCAAGGCTTACCATTCCGGTAACATTCATTCCATCAATCAGCCCTACTTTATTTCCTGTAACATTGGCATGTACAGAGATTGTTTTACTCTCATTTTCGAATGACGAGCCGATACTAAACACAGTAGCGTTGTACAATGTTTGCGGATTATTGGTCAATTTAAACTGTACTGTTTGACCTACTTTCATTTTAGGTAGATCCTTTTCAAAAACCTGAAGATCTAAATGGATAGAGCTATTATCAATAATATCTAGAACCGGTGATGCAACATCAACATAACTTCCAATCTGCGCATTGATACGGCTTACAGTTCCGCTGATCGGAGAGGTAATAACCAATCCTGATCTTAGATTCCCATTGCTCACTTTTCCCGGGCTTATTCCCATTAGCTGGAGTTGTCTCTGCAATGATGATCTCTGGGTTCTTAAACTTTTTAATTCAGCATCAGAGCTTTGCAGATTCTTTTTTGCTCCTGCATCATTATCAAATAATTCACGTTGTCTTTTATATTCCTGCTCAGCAAATGAAATTCTGCTGTTTACTGTCAGATATTGCTCCTGAAGCTGAATATACTCGGGATTATTAATTGATGCAATTACCTGACCTTGTCTGACATAATCTCCTATCTGTACATTTAATGTTTTGATCACTCCGCCGTACAAAGAAGTAACCGTGGCTTTTCTGTTATTTGGAACACTCAATACGCCATTAGCTTTGATTATGGAAGCCAGATCTTTCGTCTCAATTTTGCCTAATGAGATCCCTACAGCTTTCATCTGTTCTTCTGTTAACGTCGCAATCGTCTGGGGAGCTTCTTCATGAGTTTCTTCTGCCTGTTCTGTTTTTGCTTTTACTTCCGTTTCTTCAGTTGCTTCTTTTTTTCCACAGCTTAATGCTAAAAAAGAAATTAACACCGCAGATACTACATTATATTTAATTTTCATTTTACTTGTTTATGATTGAATTAATGGTAATGACAGATTGATTAACCTGTTGAATGGATTCCAAATATTTTAATTGAATATTTGTGGAAGTCTGGAGCGCAAAAAGATATTCTACATAGGATATTTCTCCTGTTTTATATCCTAATTGTCCGGCTTTAGCTATTTTCTCAGCATTCGGTATTGCCTGATTAATATAATAGCTGTACTGGTCTACATCCTGCTGATATTGATTCAAAGCATTTTGCAATTGCGCTTCCAGCTGTTTTTGCTGCAATTTTGCATTAGATTCCGCTACTTGCTTTTGGAACTCCCAAGACTGGATTCTCGCTTTTGTAGCACCGAAAGTCAGGGGAATGGTAACGCCAATAGTTGCCGCATGAAATCTATTTCCCGCATTAAAATTTTTATCCATACCATTGATCGTCTGGGTACCGATCAAGGACTGATTGGTGTAACCGATACTGAAATCAGGCAGACCAATAGACCTTTCAACGCTTTTATTTTTTTCCGCTATAACCATCTCCTGGTAGTAAGACCTTACAGTCGGATGATTTGCTATTGCCGTGCTATCAAGTACATAATTAGCTTTAAGGGGTTCATAGTTTGTGTTATAAGGAATCGCAATATCCCCTGAAGTATTCAATAATGCTTTTAAGTTTTTGTATGCATTATTCAAATAAACTTCATTTTGCTTTAATAGTAAATTGATCTCACCTTTTTGAGTTTCTGCAGTATTGATTTCAATTTTTTTAATATCTCCCGATTTAAATCTGACAGTAGCAATTCGTATAAAATCCTGATATAAACTATCCAGATTTTTTAATTTTGACTGGTTAAACTGCAGATATTCGATCTGATAATAATACGTCCGCACTTGTCTTGCAAGTTCGTTGATTGAAATCTCTTTATTAATCTGCTTTCCTTTGATCTGTTCAGCAATAAGTTCTTTTCTCGCTTTGAACAACGTCGGAAAGGGAATACTTTGAGATATAGAAAATGACTGATCGAACTTTTTACTGTTATATTGTCCTAATTGAGCATCTACACTCATTTTTGGAAGTTCTTTAGCAGTAGGCTTCAGTGCCTCTGTAACTTTAATATCTAAATCTCTCGACCGTATTAAATTATTATTACTTAATGCGATGCTCGTTGCTTCAGCAACAGATAAAGGCGTACCCTGTTGTGCTTTAAAGGTCTGTCCGATGAATAAGAATCCTAAAATAAAAACAGCAGTCAGTGGTTTATTACCTGAAAAGTTTTTTTTGATCTTTAGTTTAGTACTGAAAATAATGTATAACATAGGTAAAACGAAAAGTGTCAAGAATGTTGCTGTAACTAGTCCGCCGATTACGACGGTTGCCAAAGGTTTCTGAACTTCAGCACCGGCACCTGTTGAAATTGCCATAGGTAAAAATCCTAATGACGCGACTGTAGCAGTCATCAAAACGGGTCTTAGACGAGTTTTGGTCCCTTCCATCACACGTTTTAAAATATTGGTTTCACCATCTTTCTCTAACTGGTTAAAGGTTCCGATCAACACAATACCATTAAGTACTGCTACTCCAAATAATGCAATAAAGCCAATTCCCGCACTAATACTAAAAGGCATTCCACGGAGCATTAACGCAAATATACCTCCGATCGTACTCATTGGGATTGCAGTAAAAATTAATGTTGCCTGTTTTAGTGATCCAAAAGTGAAATACAACAGCATAAAGATTAGAAATAAGGATACAGGAACAGCAATGGTCAGTCGTTTACTAGCAGCTTTAAGATTCTCAAACTGTCCTCCATACGTAAAATAATATCCCGATGGTAATTTAACATTATCCAACTTTTTCTGGATTTCTTCTACTACACTTTCTACATCTCGGCCTTTTACATTAAAACCAATAACGATCCTCCTTTTTCCGGCTTCACGACTGATTTGTGCCGGACCCAATTTATAACTGATATTGGACACTTGTGAAAGCGGGATCTGTGCTCCTGTGTTAGTAGATACCATCAAATTGTTGACATCATCAATACTTGTTCTATGCAAACTATCCAGACGAACTACCAAATCAAACCTTCTTTCATTCTCAAATACCTGACCTGCGGCCTGACCTGCAAAAGCCGTACTTACCGCAGTGTTCACGTCCTCAATATTCAGTCCGTAATTTGCCATTCTTGTACGATCATATTCGACATTGATTTGTGGAAGACCACTGACACGTTCGATCTGCGGAGCACTCGCACCATTTACAGACTGGATAACCTTGGAGGTTTTCTCAGCATATATTGCTAAAGAATCCAAATTTTCACCAAAAATTTTAACTGCTACATCTTGTCTGATCCCTGTCATCAATTCATTGAAACGCATCTGGATAGGTTGATTTTTTTCAAAAAATACACCCGGAATGGCTTCGAGTTTTTCAGAGATCTCATCCGCTAATTCATCATATGACTTTTTTGTTTTCCATTCACTTTGAGGTTTTAAGATCACCATCATATCAGTAGCTTCAGGAGGCATCGGATCAGTAGGCACTTCAGCAGATCCTGTCTTTCCTACAACCATTTTAACTTCGTCAAATTGTTTGATCAATCTTGATGCCTGCATGGAGGTTTCGATACTCTGACTTAATGAACTTCCCTGTGGAAGAATACAGTGAAAAGCAAAATCACCTTCCTGGAGCTGAGGGATAAACTCACCTCCCATCCTTCCGAAGAAAAATACAGCTACAGCAAAAATAGCAACGGTAACACCAACCAACCAGTATTTGATCCTCAGCGCTTTTTCCAATAAAGGCGTGTAGGCTCTTTGGATCTTATTCATCATTTTGTCTGAGAAGTTTTCTTTATGAGAAATTTTCTTAGATAAAAACAACGCACTCATCATAGGTATATAGGTTACAGATAGAATAGTTGCACCTATAATGGCAAAACCAACTGTCTTAGCCATGGGGGTAAACATCTTGCCTTCAACACCTATTAAAGTTAAAATAGGTATGTACACAATTAAAATGATGATCTGCCCAAATATTGCACTGTTCATCATTTTGGATGCAGCAGACCCTACTTCTTCATCCATCTGCGCCTGGGTAAGCTCTTTTCTATTTTTTTTATGCTGTAGGACATGCAACGTAGCCTCAACAATAATTACCGCGCCGTCAACGATTAATCCAAAATCGATCGCCCCGAGGCTCATTAGGTTGGCACTCACTCCGAAAACATTCATCATTCCCAAAGCAAAGAGTAATGATAATGGAATGGCCGAGGCTACAATTAGTCCAGCCCTCAAGTTTCCTAAAAATAAAACCAACACGAAAATAACGATCAAGGCTCCTTCAATAAGATTTTTCTCGACCGTGTCAATAGCTCTCCCAACAAGATCTGTTCTGTCTAAATAAGGCTCTATAACTATATCATTAGGTAAAGACTTTTGGATGACCGGTATTTTTTCTTTGATGCTCTGCACCACCTGATTGCTATTTGCTCCTTTCAGCATCATGACTACTCCACCAACGGCATCTACCTGACCATTAAATGTCATGGCACCATATCTTACAGCACTTCCCAAGCGAACTTCAGCAACATCTTTAACAAAAATAGGAACACTTCCAGTATCATTCTTAACAACTACATTACCAACATCTTCAAGAGAAGTTACGAGACCGATCCCGCGAATAAAATAAGCATTTGGTTTTTTGTCAATGTAGGCTCCCCCTGTATTTTGGTTATTTTTTTCAAGAGCTGCAAAAATATCAGAAATACTGACTCCCATCGCTCGTAGACGATCAGGGTTAACAGCAACTTCATATTGTTTAAGCTGTCCTCCGAAGCTGTTGATCTCGGCAACACCAGGAGTACCGTTAAGTTGTCTTCGTACGATCCAGTCCTGCATCGTACGAAGTTCTTTAGAATCGTATTTTTTCTCACTTCCTTTTTTTGGATGGAGAATGTATTGATATACTTCCCCAAGACCCGTACTTACCGGGGCTAACTCTGGCGTACCAATTCCTTGTGGAATTTCTTCAGACGCTTGTTTCAGCTTTTCACTGATCAACTGACGGGCAAAATAAACGTCTACCTCTTCTTTAAATACAACAGTGATTACAGACAAACCAAATCGTGATATACTTCTGGTCTCCTCAATATCAGGAACATTAGCAATACTCTGCTCTATAGGGAAAGTAACCAACTGTTCAACTTCCTGGCCGGCCAGTGTAGGACATACCGTAATTATTTGAACCTGATTGTTGGTGATGTCTGGCGTGGCATCGATTGGAAGTTTTGTTGCACTCCAAACTCCCCAAATTATCAACAACAAGGTCATGATACCAATGACAATCTTGTTCTTGATGCTAAATCTTATGATTTTATCTAACATTAGAATATAATTTTTATTGAATGTCACTAATTTTCGAAACAACTATTTGTTCTAAAATCGAGTGACAAAAATGAATAGGAATGTAATGCAATACTATTGCAATGTTTCCATAACAGTTTGGACGAAAGACAATTCTTCCGTCTGATCAATAAAAATTATATTTTAGGGGGTTGCCATATTTGGTCATACACCAAATATGCAAAGTCATTCTTTTTGAAAAGTATCTTTTTAGAAAAGTATTCTTTAATCTGTTTACGATATTCTATAACAGGCTTAATTTTAATGGAAGTAACACTGATTCTGCAGCAGTTACAGTAGCAAAAGGGCGAACATGAATCTGTTTTTGAATGAGCATCATTTTGCTCAGATTTTATAAAGGAATACGATATATTTTCAGTTTTTGATTGCGCTTTTGCAACATCCATGCATGGCATTAATGATAGTGCCATGAAGTAGACTGTAAAAAGCAATCTTAGAAAATTCATAAGACAAAGGTAAATATTTTACTTTAACAAAAAAATTAATAACGAACAATATAAGATAGAATTTTAGTTAAAAAATTATAAAAATCAAAATTATTATAGTTAATCATACTTTGGAGTAAATTTAAAACAATTCAATAGTTTAACAAATTTATTAAACAGAAATATTAAAGTTAATATTGTAGAATATTGCGCTACGGGTTTCTAATATAAATTTGATAGTATTTGTAAATATGTAATATTGAAACATAAACAACTCTTAAAAATCTTTTTCATTTTAACAGTTGTCAGCTACAATTTTTTAATTCTAAAATTCGTTATATCTGGTGCTAAATACTTCGATATTTCTTCGGTTATGGATAGAAAAACAACAAATATAAAAAACAAATCATTTTTCAAAATATCATTTTATAACTAAAAATTACCTAACAGCTGCTGATTTTTTTTATTAAAAAATTTCTGTTTCAATGCCATCATATCCTCACTAACTTTTTCATCAAGTATTTTAGCATAATGCTGGGTCGTTTTAATGCTCTTGTGACCAAGCATTTTACTAACACTTTCGATGGAAACCCCATTAGATAAGGTAACAGTTGTTGCAAAGGTATGCCGTGCAATATGATAGGTCAATTCTTTATTAATCCCGCACAAGTCTGCAATCTCTTTAAGATAGGCATTCATTTTTTGATTACTAAGAATAGGCAGCAGCTTTCCATTATTAATACATACTGGATGATTTTTGTATTTTTCAATAATTTTCTCTGTTTGAGAAAGAATGGGAATATTAGAAGTAGTTTTAGTTTTCTGACGTTTGGTATAGATCCATTGAGAGCCATCAAGTCCTAAATTGATATTTTGATAGGTTAGTTTTTGAGTATCAATGTACGCCAATCCTGTGAAACAGCTGAACAGAAAAATATCTCTTACCAAAGACAATCTCTCATTTTTAAAATCTTTGGCAAAAAGCACTTCTATTTCCTTTTCATTAAGGAACATTCTTGTCACTTCATTAAACTTAGAATGATAGTTCATAAAAGGGTCTCTTTCCATCCATCCATTTGCAAGACAGATACGAATGATCTTACCGAAGTTCTTGATATATTTTACTGCGGAATTATTGTTACACGATCTTTCGGTTCTTAAAAAAAATTCGAAATCGTTTAGAAATGCATAATCGATCTTTTTAATTTCAATGTCGGTAACACTGTATTTCCATTTCAAGAAATCTTTGGTATGTTTCAGACAGGTCTTATAGCGGGTTAATGTTCCTTGTGCAAATTCTTTGTCTATAAGTTGCTCCATTCGATCATTATGATCCTGAAAAACGGGAATGAGTGTTCTGGTCAATCTACCTCTACCCACTAACTTATTTTTAAGAGCCTCAGAAGTTACTGTTTCCTTATCTCTGATCAATTCGTGATAGATATCGTAAACTTTCTGCTCAAATGTTTTCAAATAATAATTAAGTGATCTGCATTCTTCTGAAGAGCCACTAACCTTCTGCATCGCAGAGTTCCACTTTAAAGGCTTTACTGTACGTTTTGTGCTGATCTCGCATATTTTGCCATCAATTGTAATTCGTAAATAAATAGGACACTCTCCTACAGAATTGATTTTAGCTTTTTTTACATAGAAAAGTAAATTGAATGTCTTGTTCATTTCGTTTAGCGTTTAAGATTTAAAATTAACCTTAGCAAAAACTTATCACAAGATATTCAGTTGCTGAACTAGCTACTGAACAGGGTTTCTCTGAATTTTCAGTGACCTTTTTACACCTGCTTTAACAGGTCACTGAATAGGTCACTTTCAGATTGTGCTTTTTTAGTTCTCTTTGAACAGACATAAAACAAAAAAAGCTTTAAAACATACGTTTTAAAGCTTTTTCTACTACTTTGATATTGTAGTTGCGATCCGGACGGGACTCGAACCCGCGACCTCCGCCGTGACAGGGCGGCATTCTAACCAGCTGAACTACCGGATCTAATTTTTTTTAAAAGTAAATTGAAAAACTTTTGCGATCCGGACGGGACTCGAACCCGCGACCTCCGCCGTGACAGGGCGGCATTCTAACCAGCTGAACTACCGGATCATTTTTCTGTTGTTATAAAGAACGTTGTTTCTTTTTTGTGATTGCAAAACTACAACTTTTTTTATTACCTGCAAATTATTTCCTAATAAAAAGCCTTCCAAAAATGGAAGGCGTTCATTATCAAAGTTATTTTTTACAAGTGTGCACTTAATTTTTCAGCGATAATCTCCTTTGGAGTCACCCCTACTAATTTATCAACCACTTCACCGTTCTTAAAAATCAGAACTGTAGGGATATTTCTGATGCCATATTGCATTGAAATTTCCTGGTTGTTGTCTACATCAACTTTTCCTACCACTGCTTTTCCTTCAAAATCTGATGCTACTTCTTCGATGATTGGTCCCAAAGTTCTGCATGGTCCACACCATACTGCCCAAAAGTCAACCAATACCGGCTTATCTGATTTTAAAACTGTTTCCTGAAATGAGCTGTCCGTAATTTCTAAAGCCATTTTGTTTCTTTTATTTAAATTAATATTATATTCTTACTGTAATCCCTATTGGATATTCAAAATTACGATTTTTAAGCGATAAGACTATCTATGCTCAACATTTGTTTTTTCTATAGCATAGTCTTTTGAAATTTCTTCCAAAGCTTCTGCGAGCGCATCGATGTCTGCTTTTGTCGTCATATGGCTGAACGAGATACGTAAAGGCGTACAATGATCCATTTCATCCTCAGAAAGAACCATCATCATGACCATGGAAGGTTTCGATGCTCCTGAAGAACAAGCGCTCCCCTGAGAAATGGCAATTCCTTTCATATCCAGCTGAAGTCCTATCAAAGGGTTTTTATAAGGCAATAAAGCGCTTAAAACCGTGTAAAGACTATTTTCCTTCTCTGCACTCCTTCCATTGAATTTAATCCCCGGAACCGCATCAGAAAGCCTTTCTATTGCGTAGTCTTTGATCTCCTGCATGTGCTTGGTGTACTCTTCCATATGCTGTAAAGAAAGTTCCAATGCTTTTCCTAGCCCCACAATGCCGCTTACGTTCTCAGTTCCTGCTCTTAAGCTTCGTTCCTGAGGTCCTCCAGTAATAATTCCCTTCATTCCCGTTGCTTTTCTGATGAAAGCAAAACCTATCCCTTTAGGACCATGAAATTTGTGGGCACTGCATGAAGCAAAGTCTACCTTGATATCAGAAAAATCCAGATTCATGTGAGCCATCGTCTGTACGGTATCGGAATGGAAAAGTGCATTGTTTTCTTTACAGAGTTCCGCGATCTTTTTGATATCCACGATATTTCCAATCTCGTTATTGGCATGCATTAAACTTACCAATGTTTTTTTATCTGAAGCTTTTAACAGCTCTTCCAGTTTATGAAGGTCAACATCCCCTTTTTCATTGGGGCGTATATAATTCACTTCTACCCCCTTTCTGTTTTTCATATCCAGAACAGTCTCTGAAACACATTTATGTTCCAGTGGAGTACTGATGATTCTTTCTATTCCAAGATGTTCTACACTGGATTTGATGATCATGTTATTCGATTCTGTTCCGCATGAGGTAAAGATGATCTCTGCGGGACTTACATGAAGATAATCTGCAACCTGTCTTCTTACATTTTCAATAAGGATCTTTGCTTCCTGGCCAAAGCTGTGGGTAGAAGATGGATTTCCGAAATTCATCTTCATGGTGCTCACCATTGCATCTATCACTTCTTCTGAAAGAGGGGTCGTTGCAGCGTTATCTAAATATACTTTGTTCATTTTTATTTGGAATATTTTAATTCTACTGAGGTAAACTGATAATCTGAAGGAACGGCAAAAATAAACCATGGATTTGAAAGCACCTGAATTTCCATTCCACCTGTTGCTGCATCCGGAACTTCCACATACAACACCCTGTTTTTTACCGATATATTTCTGATGCTGGTTACTCTGTGACTTCCCGATCTAAAGATTCCCATATGGTACAAAACTACTTTTTTGTTTCTAGGAAATTTCGGATAGTTCACAGAGGGTTCTTTTTTCAAACCAATAAGACCGAAACTACCCTTGATGGCGTTTCGGAATTCCTGTTCATTTTTAATCATAGTAAATCCGGCTACATCCGTACCACCCTGCGACTCAGAAACTAGCAGCTCTGCATTGTCCTGCATAGCTGATGATTTTTGAGACGGCGTAGCAGTACAGTTCAACAAGAGTGCAGTACTTACAATAAGCAGTCTTTTCATTTTTACATTTTTACCACCCAAAATTAGTGAAAAAATTGGTAATGACCCTCATTTGCCCATTTAAGCATTTGCCGGTCTCCGGAAGTATCTCCGAAAGCGATTATTTTATCGTATTTAGAATCGTGTATTTCAGCTTTTATTCTTACCAGCTTTTCATTTCCATTGCAGTTTTTGCCTATGAAATTGCCTGTAAAAACACCGTTTTTAAACTCTGCACGGGTGGATACCAGCTGCATTTTCAATTCTTCAGCAAAAGGTTTCACCCAGATATCCAGTGAAGCGGTGACCAATAAACTCTGTGTATTATTCCTATCGATATTTTTTATAAAGTCCAGAGCATTTTCCCTTACGATTCTGGGATAATGATGCTCAAAAAACTGTTTTGACTTCATTTCAATCTTCTCCTGACTCTGTCCTTTGAGAATAGATCCAATAAAGCTTTTTTTTACTTTTTCCGTTTCGGCAAGCTTTAATTTCAGTAAAATAAAAAGAGGAACGTGTCTTAAAAATTGTATCCGGAATTTTGTAGAATCGTAGAATTTAAGATACATGAACATGGTATCTTTATAGGTAAGGGTTCCGTCAAAATCAAAACAATACAATTTTTTCATTTTATTAAAGCTTTAATTTTTTAAATATAAATTCAGGTATATTTCTGATAATCATCATTATAATACTCCAAACCGGCAAAACATAGGCCACATTCTTTTGCTTTTTAAAAGCTTTGTAAATGCATTCCGCTGCCTGCTTTGGTGTTGCCGTCAGTTTTGGGTTCAAAGGAAGTCCTTCCGTCATTTTTGTGGCCATAAAGCCCGGTTTGATGGTAAGAACATGTACTTTTTTCTCAAAAAGATAATTGCGGAGTCCACTAAGATAGGCTGTAAAAGCTGCTTTTGCACTACCGTAAATAAAATTGCTCTGCCTTCCCCGGTCTCCCGCTACAGACGAAAGTCCGATGATCGTTCCTGACCTCCTGCTTTCAAACTTTTGGGCGAAATAGTTCATTACAGGAATGAGTTTGGAATAATTGATACTGATAATCTTTTCCGTATTCCTGTTGTCATAAAGACCTTCTTCAGTTCCCTCTCCCAAATATCCGACAGCACAAAATAATACATTTGAGCTGACATGATCAAATGTATTGTAATCGATCTCTTTCATCAGATCAATTTCGATCACTTCAGACTGCTGCAGAAATTTTACGTCAATGTGTCTTGCAAATCTTTCCGTAGTCTCTTTATTTGAAGTGAAAAGGTATATTTTTTCAAACTTTTCTCCTTCCTGAAGAGCCTTTTCCACAAAAGCCTGAGCTACCTCAGACGTACTTCCCAGAACTATCATTTATGAATTGTTGTTTATGATTCTTTTGTGCTGTAAGGACACAAATTTTGAACTTTGAATATTTTTAAGGTAATTCGTCAGTGAAGATCTGCTCATACTGTCTTTCGTAAGATAAATCCTTCCCCCGAACTTTTGCACCGTATCATCTAATTTCTCCACCAGTTTTTTCAGTTTTGAATTGACCTTAAAATCAAGAGCCAAAGTATACCCTTCAAACGGAAATGAGTTATACGCTTCAGGATTATTTTTACCAAACAGCTTTAATACAGCCAGAAATGATCCGTTCCCGCTTGCCGCGATAGTCTCAAGAATCTGCTTCATCCCTTCTTTCCCCGCTTCTTTTGGAATCACCATCTGATATTGGATGAAACCTGATTTTCCGTAGATCTTATTCCAATCTGTAATGGCATCCAGCGGATAAAAAAAGGTTTCATAATCAATAAAGGATTTAACTTCTTTTTTTGCCTGTTTTTTATAATACAAAAGATTAAAGATCTTCACGGTGAGCGAATTCAAAATAAATCCCGGAAAATAAAACGGAACGGTTGGCTGAAGCTTTTTCTTAAGTCTTAATGGCTGCCTGGTCAGGTTTTGGGGAAGTTCATGCTGAAAAGCGTGCTCGCCTCTCATGAGAATACTTCTTCCCAGGTTTTTCCCTTTTTGAAGACAGTCGATCCATGCTACGGTATAGGTCCAGTTTTCACTTTCCTCAAAGAGTCTGAAAATTTCATCGAGATTCTCTGCTTTAATGCTTTCCTGACGAATGTAAGCTGTTTCTATATTCTTAAGTTTAAATTTTACATTAAGAATAATTCCTGTAAGCCCCATTCCTCCGATAGTAGACCAGAATTTATCTGAATTTTCTTCTCTGGAGCAGGTAATAATGTCTCCATTTTCAGTCATCAGCTTAAACTCCATCACATATTCAGAAAAACATCCTTCCGCATGATGATTTTTGCCGTGAACATCTGAAGCAATGGCGCCTCCCACGGAAATAAATTTTGTTCCCGGCGTTACGTACAGAAAGTATCCCTGAGGCACCGCAATTTCAAGCACGTCTGAAAGAAGTACTCCTGATTCACATTCTATAACCCCGTTGAGACGGTCGAAACTGATGAATTTATTTAATTTCTTGGTAGAAAATATGGTTTCTCCCAGAGATGCATCTCCGTAACATCTTCCGTTTCCTCTGGCAATAATCTCGTTGTGATTAAGGACAAACTCCTTTATTTTTTTGAAGCTGTCCTCGGATCTCATTTCTTTTTCTACTACCGGGAAATTTCCCCAGTTAGTAACTTTTTGTGTGAAATTTGGCTTCATTTTTTAAAATAAATCTGAATTAAAAATGCGGCTACCCACAGCACTAAAGTTACCTGGATATACCGGTCTCTGTAGACAATTTTGGTAGGAGACTCTGTTCTGTTGTACACCAACGTCTGCTGAAGATATCTTAGAAAGGCAAATACGACAAATATAACGGTATAAAAAACTCGCTCATGAAATCTTGCCTGCACTTCAGGTGAAAGGGTAAACATCAGATAACACACAATAGCAAGCGTTACTGAAATAGACAGGGCAATATCTGCAAACTGTACGTTGTACCCATCCAGTGCCTTTCTTGTTTTTCCGGAAACCTGTGCATTGATCAGTTCTCCCCTTCTTTTTCCGATGGCTAAAACAAGAGCCAGCACAAAGGTAAGCAGGATGGCCCACTGGGAGATTCCGATTCCTGTAATATACCCTCCCGCCAGAACTCTCAGGACAAACCCTAAAGCAATAATGAAAATATCAATAATCGGAACATGCTTAAGCTTAAAAGTATAGGCAATGTTGATGATGACGTACAGTCCTATAATGGTGGCAAATTTCCATAAAGGTTCATTAAAATAAAGCTGAGCGAGGCAGACAAGAGCTACATCCATAATAACGAGTCCCGTAAGAATTCCCAAAGCTTTTGATTTTGAAATGGCTCCGCTGGCCAGAGGCCTTCTTCTTTTTTCAGGGTGTTTACTGTCTGCTTCTATATCATTATAATCATTGAGGATATAGACAATACTTGCTGCGAGGGAAAAAATAATAAGAGCAAATATACTTTTACTGAGTAAGTCTATATTTGTAATATTTCCTGAAAAAAACAGAGGAACAAAAACAAATAAGTTTTTGACCCACTGCTCCACCCGAAGGAGTTTAAGATATTTCTTCATTTATGTTATTTCAGTTGCAAAAATAGTAAATTCAAAATTTAAAGCATAAAAATACAAAAAAAACCGCCGAGGCGGTCTTTTACGAAAATATTTATATATAAAATTAATTACTGCCCTTGCTTGGCTTCGTTAATCATTTTTTCATTCGCTGTAATCGCAAATTCTACTCTTCTGTTTTTAGCTCTTCCTTCATCTGTATCGTTGCTAGCTACCGGCATAGATTCTCCTTCTCCTTTGGTAAACATTCTTGCTGATGCAATTCCTTTCCCTGATAAATAAGCTTTTACAGCGTCAGCTCTTCTTTGAGAAAGCGACAAATTATAAGCATCTGCCCCTTTGCTGTCTGTATGACCATAGATATTGATATTGGTATCCGGGTTATCAGCAAGTACCTGCGCTAGTTTGTTCAGGTTAGTTTGAGCTACAGAAGTTAGATTGGAAGAGTCAAAAGCAAAGTTCACGATGCTTTCGTTCATGGTAATCTTAATACCGTCTCCTACTCTTTCGACTTCAGCTCCGGGTAAAGTTTCTTTGATCTGCTTAGCCTGCTTATCCATTTTATTACCGATAACGTTACCGGCAACACCACCGATAATACCTCCCAATACTGCTCCTAAAGCTGAGTTCTTACCGCTTCCTACGTTGTTACCCAAAATACCTCCAAGTACAGCACCTGATGCCACACCTACTGCAGTACCTCTCTGCTGGTGATTAGAATTCTGAACAGCTTCACAACTGGTTAATAACAATGCTGATGATAAGAAAAGTGCTCCTATATATGTTTTAGTAAATTTCATTTTTTTGATCTTTTAAAATTGATAAATTATTTCATTCCTGTTCTCTGGAAGTTGTAAACAACCTGTACTGTGTTTCCGTCGAATGGAACGCTCTGTACAAGTGAAAACTGATCTGTAGACTGGTTGGCAATAGTTAAAGAATATCCTACAGTATTTTGCTTAGCTTTCGTTCCCGCAGCGATTTTTTTAAACAAGAAAGTATT
Source organism: Chryseobacterium carnipullorum (assembly GCF_900142785.1). Lineage (GTDB taxonomy): Bacteria > Bacteroidota > Bacteroidia > Flavobacteriales > Weeksellaceae > Chryseobacterium > Chryseobacterium carnipullorum. The sequence goes on from NZ_FRCD01000017.1 coordinate 133,392, forward strand.
GCCATCTTTTACTTCAAATTTAATAGGCTGTGTAAGGCTTGGACAAGCTCCACCTCCGTTTAAAGTATAGGCACCGGTGTAGTTATTTGGAATTAATCTCCAATGACTTCCTACAAAACACTGAGCATCCGCACCTTCGTCAAAAGGCTTGATTTTGAATCCTTTTTCATAATCGACGCTAACAATCTGCCAGTCGCCTTTTAATTTCAGGTATTCAACTCTTTGGTTTTGTGACGTTTCCGCTTTTTTCACTGAGGAACAAGACACTGCAAAAAGTGATGTTCCGATCATCCCTGCAAGTAGTAACTTTTTCATTTTGTTGTTTATTATTTTGTTATTTATAAAGTTACAAAAAACCGTGCCAAATTGAAAAATAAAAATAAAAAAAGTCCGAAAATTTCGGACTTTAAATGCTTTCTCCTTATATACAGGGAGATATATTATTTTTTAACAGTCTTTTTTACGGATTTCGCAGGCTTGACAGTACCTGATGATTTTCCGTTATAAAAGGTGTTGTATGCATATTCTGCTGCTTTCTTAAGATCTATCACTCCTCCCGCCTGAGAAAACTCAGGAAATTTGTTTTCTGAACTCAGATTGCTGCTTTTTACAAGGGCTTCAATAATCTGATCAGGCTTCAGATTAGGCATATAAGCCAGCAATACTGCTGCTGCTCCTGCTACCACAGGAGATGCCATGGAAGTACCCTGAAGATATTTATATTCGTTTTTAGGCACGGTAGAGTAAATCTGTTCACCCGGTGCAAAAACGTTGACCATTTTTTTGTTAAAATTGGAGAAATCGGCTCTCAGCTCATTATTTCTGTTGGTACTTGCTCCTACAACCAATACATTATTGACAAAAGGTTTTTCGTCTGTAACATTTTTAAAGTTGGTCGGGAAAGCTAGGTGCTCGGCAACATCTTCATTTTCGTTACCAGCTGCCTTTACCAATAGTACGCCTTTTTCTTCAGCATATTTAAAAGCATCCCATACTATATTTTTCCCGGGAGATACAGGTTTTCCAAAGCTCATGTTTAAAACTTTAGCTCCGTTATCTACTGCATAACGGATAGCGTTGGCAACATCTTTATCTCTCTCATCACCGTTTGGAACTGTTCTTACAGACATGATTTTAGCTACTTTAGAAGCGACTCCATACTGTATTTCTTTTCCTTGCGGAAGCCCTGCAATAATCCCGGCAACGTGTGTTCCGTGCTCTGCATCTGGTCCTTCATAGTGATTGTTTCCATAGTTTTTCTCAGAATAGTCATCGTAGTTATCGCCTACGATTTCTTTTCTTGGGTCATAGCTCAGATCGTACTGCTTAGCCTGCGGAGCAAAGTGATCAATGGCTTCTTTCATTTGCTCGTTCATCAATTTCTCGAACTCAGCAGAAGATTTCCCTTTGAATTCAGGACTTTGAGAAACCTGTCCCAGAACCTGAAGAGCAATAGCATCTTTCTGATCTGTCGGAGGTTTAATTCCCTGCAAAGTTTCTGCAGTAACGGGCTTACCTCCCAACAACTTCACCATATTCGGGATGATGCTGTTGATCATGGTGTAAGTCTGTAAGCTTTGTTTTGCTTCAATACTTTTTTTATTGAAAAGCTCTTTAGACTTCATATAAAGAGCAAATTCTTCCGGCATTTTCGCCTGATTTGCTTTGTTTTTTGTAGAATCATCACCTTCAAAAACGGATTTATATTTAGCGACAACTCTTGTTACCTCCATATTGTCGATATCAATATCGCCATTTTTTCCACCGATAAAGTTCCAACCGTGTACATCATCGATATATCCGTTTCCATCATCGTCTTTTCCGTTTCCAGGAACTTCATTAGGATTTGACCATATATTTTTTACAAGACCCGGGTGATCTACCTGTACACCACTGTCTAAAACCCCTACAATAACAGTTTTAGGTTTAAGACCTTTTGACTCTAAATATTTATAGGCGTTTGCCGTGTTTACCCCATATACTTTTGTTGTTGAAAAGTCTTTATGGTACCAGGTCATCAGATCTTGATCTTCTTTCGGATCAATGCTCTTAGTCTGAGCTTCCTGAGCATAAGAGAAACTAAAGCCTGTAAGAAAAACAGCTGCTAATAATACCTTTTTCATATGTTGATATTTATTTTTTTTCTAAATTTAATGCAATCGCAATGTTCATTGGTTCATTTTCCGGAGAATCTCTTCAATAGCGGTTTCCTGTCAGTACGATTGTTTGATACTTTTGATATAAGTCAGAGATTCAGGTCCTTTGTTACATATAAGGTCCAAAATCGACAAATCTTCTAAAAATCCCAGTTTATCTGAGAAGGTCTGGTAATATTCTTCCATCTGAAATTCAGAAGGAAGTTTTGCCGAAAACTTTTCTCTAAAATTAATACAATCCGGATTTTTGATATATTCTTCATTCAAAGACTGTGCCTTTTCCGTTTTCAGGATCTGCTGGATGATCTCTAATGCTTTAAGATTAAAATCAATCAGAAATTTCTCTTCCAGATCATATATTTTTTTAAACTTATCTTCATAGTATTCAAAATAAGGCGAACTCTGATACGCTGTCTTGATCGATTTCCAGTGCAGGTTTCTCCAGTCTTCCCTGTAAGAGATCTCAATATCTTTAAATTCTCTTTTACCGTTATGATTAATGGGAATGATTAAAGAAAGCTTTCCGTTGGCCCCATAGATGTTGGTTCTGCTCCTGTAGGTCTGCTTGGGAAAATTCTCAAACTGTTCAAATACAATATTATTTTCAGGATTTAAAAACACTGAAAACCATGAAATCGGGGGCATATAAAATACCGGCAATAATACATTTGTCATATTCATCCTATTAAAAAATGAAGTATTTTTTCAAATACTTCATTTTATCTTTAAGTTTTACATTAAATTATGCTTCGTCTTCTGTTTTTTTCTTTCCGAAGAGTTTCATGAAATATTCCCATCCGAAGAACAGGATAAGAATCATTGCAGCTACCCACCAGTAAGAAGTTTTGTTGGCTTCTCCTGTATTGGTTGCTTTAAACATTCTGTCCCAACGAACTTTAAACGGCGCCTGATATGTGGAACTGCTGTCTGAAAAAGCTCCCTGAAGGCTCATCCAGGTAAACATCGGTTTTCCGACAATATTTTCTTCCGGAACGAAACCAAAGAATCTTGCATCCAGTGAAGCGTCCCTGTTGTCTCCTACCATCATATAATAATCCTGCTGGATGGTATAATTATTAGCTTCTTTTCCATTGATAAAGATCTTTCCGTTCTTTTTCTCAAGGTTATTATGCTCATATTGTGAAATGATCCACTGGTATAAAGGAAGTGTTTCATTATTGACTGCCACTACATCTCCTTTCTTAGGAATTCTTAGAGGTCCATACCAGTCCTGGTTCCAAGGCTGATTGATCGGGAATATCGATTGTGTTGTATCAATTTTTGTTTTGGCTTCGTCTCTGTAATATACAGCAGCTTCTCCTTTGGGAGTAATATCCTCTTTCATGTCAATGACCTGAGGAAGTTGTTTGATTTCTTTAGCAGTTTTATCTGTCAATCCCTGGAAAGCATAAATATATCCTTTCTCACCCTGCACCTCCTGTACCGGCAAGAATCCGTAGGTTTTGTACAAAGCAGGAATATCCAGCTGGCTTCCTGTATTGACAATATATCTGTGCTGTACTTCCTGATCTCCTAAAACTGTTTCTGATTTTCCATTGACAAACAGTCTTCCGGCTCTCATTTCAAAAGTATCTCCTGCAACAGCTACACATCTCTTAACGTAAGGATCTTTTCTGTCGATTGCTGTATGGACAGAATCTCTAGGATAGTTGAATACGACCACATCATTTTTCTGTGGCTTACTGAACTGGAAAATTCTCGTGTAAGGAAGTTTTATACCATCAACATATGATTTCGGATCATCTTTTGGATTTCCTTTCTGTCCTGTATCCATAATGGTTCCCTGAAGGAATGGTATGGCAACGGGACGCATCGGCATTCTGTATCCGTAGCTCCATTTGTTTACAAACAGGAAATCACCTACAAGAAGTGTTCTTTCCATGGATCCTGTAGGAATACCAAATGGCTGTGTTACAAAAACGTGGATAATGGTGGCAAAAACCACTGCAAAAGTGATAGATCCCAAGAATGTATCTTTCTTTTTTGCATTTTTCTCTTCATCTGTAATGAAAAGATCGTTGGAATTTTCATCTTCTACCTCTGCATCTTTGGAATAGTTCACCGTTGCCATATAGATAAACGGCAGGATTACGGTAAGCAGCTGGTCTTTGACAAGAGATTTTCCAAATTTTTTCATTAAATAAATATGGAAAGCAGACATCATGATAGGTCCTACGATCGGCAGATAAGAAAAGATAGCCCACCATTTCGGATGTTCCGTTTCCTTTAAAATAATAAAATAATTATAGAAAGGTATAAATGCAAATAAGGGACTGTAGCCCATTTTTTTGAACAGTTTCCAAGTGGAAATCCCCATCAGTACAGACAAAATGAGAACATATACTGTATAAGTTAAAAAATAATTCATAGTTTATTGTGCCTATTCTGATAATATAAATGATCAATGATGATTAATAAATGATAGCATCATTACCTGTTATTAGTTGACTATTTAGCGTATTTGTTACAAATTAAAGCCCCAACACGTCTTTCATGGTGAAATTTCCTTTTTTATCTTTGATCCATTCTGCAGCGACTACCGCTCCGAGTGCAAACCCGTTTCTGTTGAAGGCGGTATGTTTTATTTCAATTTCGTCCACTTCACTTTTGTAATAAACGCTGTGGGTACCCGGAACCTCATCTTCTCTGACGGCAAAAATTCCCAGCTCCGTGCCTTTAGTTTCCTCCAGTTTCCAGGCGTTAAATTTAGGATTATTTTTGATGATTCCTTCAGCAATTGAAATAGCTGTTCCACTGGGCGCATCTTTTTTGTGTACATGATGAATTTCTTCCAGCTGACAGGTGTACTCATCCACATTTTTCATGATATCGGCTACTTTTTCGTTCAGGGCAAAAAATAAATTTACTCCCAAGCTAAAGTTGGAACCATACAGGAAAGCGCTGTCGCTGTCTACGGCAATTTTTTCAACCTCTGCCTTTTTATCCAGCCATCCTGTAGTCCCACAGATAACCGGAATTTTTTGTTCAAGACATGCTTTGATATTATCGTATGCCACTTCTGGTAAAGAAAATTCGATAGCGACGTCAGGATTATTAAGATTTTCAGCTGTTGGAGTTTCTTTCAGACGGGCCACTATTTCATGTCCTCTCTTCTGTGCGATCTCATCAATGATCTTCCCCATTTTACCGTATCCAACTAATGCTATTCTCATGTGAAGTCTTTATTTATGATGATCCTTAGCCGTAAGGCCGGTATCAATTTAATTAAAATATGTTTTAAAATCTGTAACTTAAACTTAATCCTGTTTTCGGAGTAGAAACGCCATACTGATCCTGAATTACTGTTGGGTTAAAAGTAAGGTCCGGATCATGTCTGCTTTCGTAAAGATGGGCGTCTACCACAGCATCTACGATATTCAGAATATAGATCAAACCTGTAATTGCTATGGCATAATCTCTTTGTCTTTTATATCTGTCCTGGGCATTTCCGAAAGCCTTTTTATCCAGCCACGGATGACTGTCTACGAATTCATTAGGCGTTCCATTAAGTTTTGCCACGTAATATTCTCTATATATTTTGTACTGATTATTGCTCCACAGAGTATACCCGATTCCGGCTCCTATAGCGCCCAAAACAATAGGAATTTTAATGTACCTTTTATTGTAATACTGCCCAAGTCCAGGCAATACCGCAGAGTAAAGTCCGGCTTTTGTAGGATTCAGTTTGATGGTTTTCTTTGTAGGGCCGTTCGCATTTTCAAGATCTTCTATGATCCTGGCTTCTGTTTTCACAGGTTTTGCAGGTTTCGAAGATTTCGTTACAACTGCAATACTGTCCTTAGGAAGAGGATCTACACGAACTGTATCGCTTGGTATTACCTGCGAATAAGCGAAAGCAAAAGTGTACAAAAAAAATGTGAAAAATATTTTCTTCATTATTTAATATGGGATAAAATATACTCCAGTTCTTCTTCGTTTTTGAAGTCCAGGACGATTTTACCTTTTTTACCGTTTCCGGAGGTTTTGATCTCAACTTTTACGTCTAAAATATCAGCGATCGTTTTCTGTGCTCTCTTAAAATTATTGGAAAGCTCAGCATTTATTTTTTTCGCTGCCGGTGATTTAGGATTCTTCAATGCTGTTGCAGCCTGTTCAGCCTGACGGACATTGAGTTTTTCTTTAATGATCAGATCAAACAGGATCTGCTGGTGTTCTTCACTTTCAAGGCTGATAATCGCTCTTCCGTGTCCTGCAGATATTTCACCACTTCTGATTGCATTCTGAATATCAGGATTTAACCTTAATAATCTGATGGAATTAGTAATGGTACTTCTATCCTTCCCTACTCTCTGGCTCAGATTTTCCTGGGTAAGACCAATCTCATCCAAAAGTCTCTGATAGGTTAAAGCGATCTCAATGGCATCAAGATCTTCTCTCTGAATATTTTCAACAAGAGCCATTTCAAGGAGCTCCTGATCATTTACTAAACGGATGTAGGCAGGAATGGTTGAAAGGCCTGCAATTTTACTTGCGCGGTAACGTCTTTCCCCTGATATGATTTCGAATTTCTCTCCATCTTTTCTTAAGGTAACCGGCTGGATCACTCCTAAGTTTTTGATTGACAGAGCAAGTTCGTTTAGTGCTTTCTCATCAAAATACGTTCTCGGCTGGGTGGGATTCGGATAAATATCTTCAAGGGCTACCTCTACAATATTCCCCACAAACTTATCTGCTCCTTCATCAGTAGCGGAGTTGACACTCGCTTTGGATTCAGCACTTAAAATAGCACCTAAACCACGTCCCATAGCTCTCTTTTTGTCCTTCATAGATATAATTGATAAATGATAATTAAATAAGTGATGATGTACATTCACTTATACTCCATTTATTATTAAATTAATTTTTTACTAAATTTTCGTTCTTCAACAGAACTTCTTCTGCCAGCTGAATGTACTGAATCGCTCCTTTACTTTCTGCATCATAGTTCAGAATACTTTCTCCGAAACTAGGTGCTTCGCTTAATCTTACGTTTCTGCTGATAATGGTTTCAAAAACCATATCCGGGAAATGTGAATTGACTTCTTCCACTACCTGGTTTGACAATCTCAGTCTGCTGTCGTACATGGTAAGAAGAAGACCTTCAATTCCAAGATCTTTATTATGTATTTTCTGTACATTTTTTACGGTATTCAAAAGTTTACCCAATCCTTCCAACGCAAAATATTCGCACTGGATCGGAATGATCACAGAATCTGCCGCAGTAAGGGCATTCACTGTAATAAGCCCTAAACTCGGTGCACAGTCGATAATAATATAATCATAATCGTCTCTGACCTCTGCCAAGGCTTTCTTCAGCATGTACTCACGGTTTTCTTTGTCCACGAGTTCAATTTCTGCTGCGACCAGGTCAATATGTGAAGGGATGATATCCAGGTTGGGAGAAGCGGTTCTTTTGATACAGGTTCTTGTATCGGCGCTGTGCTCCAAAAGATTATATGTAGAATACTGAACGTCATCTACACCAAGCCCTGAGGTTGCATTCGCCTGTGGATCTGCATCAATGATGAGTATTCTTTTTTCCAATACCCCTAATGCTGCCGCCAAGTTTACAGCTGTGGTCGTTTTTCCAACTCCACCTTTTTGATTAGCGATACCTATGATTTTTGCCATTATTAGAACTTTAGATTTCAAAAATACACTTTTTTCTTTGCTCTGTATGAATGGCGAAATTCAAAATTGAGTTAAAGTATTGTTAATAAACAGTTTAACAATTAAAAAAATTATCCACAAAAAAAATTCTTTGTGGATAACTATCAAGATTTGTTTTTTTATCTTAATTATTCAAAGTTCATGGTGATTGGAAATTTGAAATAACTTCTTACGGTTTCGCCTTGCTTATTTTTAGCCGCTTTCCAGGTTCCTCCAACGCTTTTAATCGTTCTGATCGCTTCTTTATTAAATTCAGCATCTTTACCATCGGCTTTAATTCCGGAAATAGTTCCATCCTTTTCTACTACAAAAGTGATCACAGTTCTCATTGTATCTCCGGTTCCTTCGAATCCTGAGCCGTCAAATTTATTAATCACTTTATTTCTGAATGAATCAAGTCCTCCGGGAAATACGGCTTCTGTTCCAAGTTCTCCTTTATCTGCAATGTGATTATCATCCACTTTTGGAGCTGGCGGAGTTGGTGGAATATAAGGAACTGCCGGTCCTGTTCCTGCCTGAGGAAGCACTGGATGATAGCTTGTTGTTGCAATCGCTCCTTCTGAGGAGTTTACAGGTCCTGCAATGGCTCCTTCTATTTTTTTTACAACATGTTCATTGGTAACATCTGCTTTAGGTTCTGGCACTGTTTCAACATAGGTTTTTACTTTTTCAGATTGAACGGCAGGCAACTTAATCTCTACAGGAGGAATCTCAGGCTGATCAACATCTTTAACATCAAATGGCCCAAAATCACAAGATGTGATCTGTTCCGTAATTTTAGGTCCCTGCAAAGCCGAAACTACAAATGGCGTTATTGAAATGGCAGCCAATAAACTCACCCCCACGAAAAGTGCTTTGGTTAGTATTCTATCTGATTCATTTCTTAATGCATAAGCACCGTATTCTTTGTTGCGGTGCTCAAAAAGAACTTCGTTGAAACGAAATTCCTGGTTTTGGTTTAGGTGTTTCATCACTATTAAATATTTAAACTGTTAAAATCAGTGATTATTAGTTTTAATGGCTTTTTGCAAAAAGTTTAAAATCTCAATCAACAATCCTGCCAAAAAATTGCACAAATGTTAATTATTTAACGAATTATATGAAAAATTTAGCAAAACCCTATTTCGCGGTATTAAAAAGGGGAAAACACTTATAAAATAATTACAGGCTCGCTGTAGGTTTACCAAGATTTAAAAATTAAGCTTTAAAAAAAAACAATCCAAATACAAAAACTGTAAAATTTACAGTCTGCCTGGTATTTTTTATTCTGCATTAAAATCAATGCTCAAACCCATCATTCCAACAACCTTTATTTAATAAAAATAACAGATATAAATTGAAATAAATTCAACATAAATTAAAAAACAGTGAAAAACATACCCGAAAAACAGGAAAAACCCTGTTGATTATTTTACACCACCGAAATACATTTGTACATAGAAAATCGGGGATGCTGAAAACCAAAAAGAGTAAGCCAAGACCATTTTAAAAACTTATAATTATGCCAACTTTAACTCAAGAAGCAAAAACAAATTCATTAATGAGCATGCTTTTAAAGCAAGTTTATGACACGGTAACGAACGGAGGAAATCCGGAATCTCTAGGAACTGATGATTTCATCGCCTTTGATCCGGTAGGGATTACACTTTCTGAAGACACTTTCGATTATGCATTAAACGGACTTTTCGGAGATGCTCCTTCTCCTAAACCCATGCTGGACGGAACTGGAAAACCTATCCTTGATGCCAACGGAAATCCAAAAATCGATATGGAAGCTTATCAAAATGCTTTATCGAACAGCAAATTCAAAAAATACCTTCAGATGGAACAGTTCGCGGCGATGACTGATGCGATTCCTTCGCAATTACCACCGCTTACGGAAGACGGAAAAGGGAGAGCGATTACCATTATGAACGATTCCCAGAAGAGGGTTTCAAAAGTATATGAGGATCTTCTTCAGTGGTCTGTCGTGGTTGACACGGATTTTGATCAAAAAGTAGAAAAAAAACTTGATTCTCTGAGAGACAAATTATTCAAAATTAAAAAGGTGAAGAACCCAGATTTTGACGAGAATGCTCCGGTAGATGACCTGAACAAACCTGAGCTGATTCACACTTTTGTAGCACCTACTTATGCTAAATACGTAGAATATCAGATGAAATATTATGATATCGTGGATGCGAACAATGAAATCAGAGTGGCTGCCGACAATGGTGATACCGATGCTATGGCTAAAGTTTCTATCGATGGAAAAAATATGAAAAAGCGCGAGGATGCAGCTTTAAAGGCATGGCAGTCTTTAGGATATAAAGAAGCTGTGGAAAGAATTCAGAATTATCTGAGTGAAATCGAAGAAAAACACATGCTTGTGATCAAAAAAAGAATCCAGGCGGAATTCAGAAATAGCCAGAGAACCAGAATTTTAGACTACACGAATTATTCTCCTTGTATTCCGGTTGCAGCTAATGCTTTAAGGGAATCAAAAGGATGGCCTGAAATCTCTATTTCACAAGGAAAATCGAACTACGATTATTCTAAATCTATTCATAACTGGGGTCAGTCGACGAAAAGTAAAATTTTGTACGTTAAGGATAAAATCTATTAATATTTGAAATTTAAATAGACTGACTAAATGATTACGCTTTT
>NZ_FRCD01000013.1 GCF_900142785.1 Chryseobacterium carnipullorum
TTAATACATTCTAATTTGAAAGCAACGCTAAATTTTTCTTTTCTATACATAAAAAATGCCCCTAAAAAGTGTCTAACTTTTTGGGGGCAGTCCATATTTTCGGGATTTTTTGTGGTATTACATTGGACCTTGCTGGTCGTCTCCAGATGCATTGGAGTTAATATCTTTTTTCCTTTTAGGCTGTTCTACCTTCTCACCCTGTTTGAATCTGTAGGTAAGAGAAACGGAGAATTGCCTTGGTTGCCATTGCATATAAGAATCCCTTACACTATTAGCTGTATAAGTCGTAGATCTCATTGCTCGGGTATTAAAAATATCCTGAACGTTGAATGCTAAAGTTCCGTCACCTTTCCAAATGGTTTTAGAAGCACCGAGACTGATGGCATACATGTCTTTTCTATCCTGATAAGCCGTTTTCTGGCCCCCTCTGTAGAATCCTTGTAACTGGAAGCTGAATGTTTTATCCACTTTAATCGTTGAAGAAAGTCTTGCTCTTGTTGAAAAACCTTTACCATTAAAATCAGCAACCGCCTGAATAGGATTGCCATTTTTATCAAAGGTGTCATATAGTGTGCTTCCTTTCGTATTGTAACCAAAAAGATCTACATTTCCTAAGAATTTCAACCAACTTGTTGCATCCCAGTTGAAGTTTAAATCTAAACCGAAACGGTCATCTGTACCCAGGTTAATAGGTTTTGTATGAGATTCTATACGCTTTGGATTGATAATAACTCCATTTTCATCTGTAGCCAAAATATTGTACACTAACATTTTTGTGTCATCAGTCTGATGTCTGTAATATAGCGTAGGGTTAATCGTAAATTTCTTTTTTGAAATACTGTACCCAAATTCAAAAGAGTCTACATAGGATGGATTAAGATCAATGTTTCCGTCAAAAATATTTTGGTTATCATTATAACTCGGGTTAGGAATCATAAAGAATGATCTTGGACGGTCTATTCTTCTTGTGTAGTTTAATAGCAACTGATTATCCTTAGCGAATTCATAACTTAAATATACGCTTGGGAATAAGTTATTGTAATTTTTAGTAGTTGCAGGTACACTTTTCTTAGGGTCAAGGCTGACGTAATTAATATCTACATTCGACAATTCGTCTCTTACACCTACCTGATACCCTAATTTTCCGATTTTACTTTTGAATTGTAAATAAAAAGCATTAAAAGTCTCCTTATAGGTTGCATCGTAAGTGTATGGCTTAAGAAAATCTAATGGCTTTGTTGCGGTGCTTTCACGCACATCATTGCTATAATCATTGGTATTGATATCAATTCTATATCCTGCTTCTAATTTTGAATATTCACCAATAGGCAACTCATAATCAGCTTTACCAATAACAGATCTGTTCGTGGTATTTTGATTAATGATATCTTTCAAATTATCAATAGTATCATCAATATTGGTATCATTGTATGATCGGCTTCTCTGTAAACTTAATGATAATGATAAATTTTGTCCTTTATCATCAAATTTATGATCTAACCCAAAATCACCTTGAAAAGCGAGGTTGTTGTTTGTTCCGAAAGTACTTCTGTTTGATGTATAAAAAGGATTTTTAAAAGGAGTATAAAGATAATCAATATTTCCAAAATTTTCACTGTCAAAAGTTCTTACGGTTCCGGATGCATTTACTGAGGTTTTTTCAGAAATGTCATAAACGATACCTGCAGAAGCATTATAGTTGTTGTTTTTACTTTTAGTTTCAGAGTTCGTATTTCTTTGTACCAAATCATCATCTAATACGGCATTGTTAAAATAATCATCGTTTCTGCTGGTGTTTTTTGATTCCCTGTAACCTCCTCCGCCATTGAGAAACCATGTAAAGTTTCCTTTTCTCCAGTTAAGGTTGGCATTCAGGTTGGTTTGAGGAAGATATCCTAAAGTTCCGATCACACTCCCGTTGAAACCTGTCTTCTTGGTTTTCTTTAAAATAATATTCAGAATACCCGCTGTACCGCTTGCTTCAAATTTAGAAGAAGGGTTGGTAATCACTTCAATTCTGTCGATCTGGTCTGCAGGAATACTCTGAAGCGCATTGGCACCATCATCTATCCCAAGCAGGGCAGAAGGTTTTCCATTGATCAGAAATCTTACATTGGAACTTCCCCTCATAGAAACTGTACCGTCAGTATCCACAGAAACGGAAGGAACGTTCGAAAGGACATCCTGAAGATTCCCTCCTTTACTTACGATATCCTGAGAAGGATCATACGTTCTTTTGTCCAACTCTACCTTATAAGGTTTTGTAGCTGCAGCAGTGATCACAACTCCCTGGATTTCCTGAGTTTTATTACCGGCAGTACTTGTTGACTCAGCCTCTATAGACAAAGCTCCGATGTTTCCCGCGCCTGCAATGCTTTTATTAATAGTGCTCTTTTTGTAGTCGATGGCTTCTACAGTGATGTCGTAATTTCCAGCTGCTAATTCCAGTTTGTACTGTCCTTTTTCGTCGGTCAGCACAGCATCGCTTAACGATTTGTTCGTTTTATTGCTGAACGTCACCGAAGCATAAGGAACCGGTTGGTTGTTTTTGTTGACAATCATTCCCGTGACACCTGCTTTCTCCTGACCAAAAGCCATTACAGCGGCTGAAAGTACAAAAGTAAGGGCTAGCGTTTTTTTTGTGAAAATATTGACAATTTCCGTCTGATTCATAGGGTATTTTTTGTGTAAAATCGTGAAAGTATAACTGTTAATATTATGAAATTATGAATTGGGTTAATTTACAAAATATTAAAATTATGTATTGTTTATAGATGTATAAGTCGTATAAAAGTGTTAAAAGTTAATTGTGAAATTGTTAAAATAAAGTTAAATTTGGTTTTTATTTAATATTTTTTGAATTTAACCAGTCCTGGTAAGCTTTTGCATTGATGGCATGCTCTTCTGCACTGGCTGTGAATTTGTGGTAGCCAAGCCTTGCAGGATCGGCACACATAAATATATAATTGTTGTTTTCTGCATTTAATACAGCATCTACCGAGTTTTTATCTACCACACAGATGGGTCCCGGAGGGATTCCTGCATTGGCGTAAGTATTGTAAGGTGATGGTGTAGAAAGATGTTTATAAAACACCCTTTTGATCGGTTCCTTGAAATTAGTTTGCTTATTAATGGCATAAATTACCGTAGGATCGGACTGAAGTTTCATTCCTTTTCTATATCTGTTCAGATAGAGTCCTGCGATGGTTTTCATTTCATCTTTCTTGCCTCCCGATTCTTTATAAACAATAGAGGCCAGCGAATAGATCTGATCTCTGGTAAGCCCTGACTTTTGCTCCTTGTTTTTTCTTTCACTGGTCCAGAATTCATTGTATTGTTCATCAAACTTCTTGAAAAACTCCCTGGGACTTACCGTCCAGAAAAAATTATAAGTATCGATGAAGAAATACTTTTTTAAATCCTCTGCATTTTTATAGCCTTTTTCTACCGCTACCTGATTCAGATCATTCACAAAATGTAAAGAATCCAATTCAGTCTTTTTGGTTACTTTCCCGATCATCTGGTACATATCTCCGAAATCTCCGATTCTGAAACTGTTTTCAGCCTGATTTCCGGCCTTGATCATATTCACAAGTTTCGTGTTTCCTTCCCCCGATCGGAAATGGTAACGTCCCGGTTTAAAATATTTATCCAGATCTTTATCCCTGGCTACAGCCTCAAAAGCTTCCTTATCTTTTACATAGGGAGTCACGGAATCTAGAATTTGTTTGAAATCCGCTTTGTGGGGAATCAAAACGTAACCGTCTTTCTCCACATTGTTTCCATAATATTTATTATAAAATCTCAAACCAAAAAATCCTGCCGCCCCAAAAATAATGAGAGCGATAACGAGAACCGTTTTTTTCATTCTTAAAAAATTGATTAAAAGTTTGTTTTTAAATAAGATCTATTTTACCTCTAAAAACTTGCTTCGCAGGACCTTCCAACCAAATGTTTTGAAAAGAATTTCCGTTTTTCTCAGCATGAACCTTCAGATTTCCGCCTAAGGTTGTAACTTTTACAGAGATTAGATTATGTTTTTGCAGAAAAGTTAAAGCAGAAGCTGTAACTCCTGTTCCACAACTGAAAGTTTCGTCCTCAACGCCTCGTTCATAGGTTCTTACAAAGATTTCATCATCCGTAATTTTTTCAACAAAATTTACATTGATGCCTTTTTCTTTATACTTTTCTGAATTTCTTATGCTGTTTCCTTGTGCGAAAACATTGTAATTCACCAGATCTTCTACATATTTTACATAATGTGGAGATCCTGTATTCATCACCGTATCTTCTCCATCCATCGAAGTGGAGTCTACATCAATCATTTTTAATTTAATAACCCCATTATGGATCTCCGCTTCATGCTCTCCGTCAGTCGCAATGAATTTACATTTATCTTCAAATATATCAAGGAAGAAAGCAAAGGCTACCAGACATCTTCCGCCATTTCCACACATCGTGCTTTCGCCGCCATCTGAATTATAGTACACCATTTTGAAGTCATAATCCCCTTCGTTTTCCAAAAGGATGAGTCCGTCGGCGCCAATTCCAAAACGTCTGTCACATAGTTTTTCAATAAGATCTTTCTCCTTTGGAAATTGCAGATCCCGGTTGTCGATCATCACAAAATCATTTCCAGTCCCCTGATATTTATAAAATTCCATATTCTTTTAGTGTAAAATTAACGAGCAAAATTAATATATTTAAAATGAAAAACGAACAGTGTTAGCTGTTCGTTTTCTTATTTATAATCGTTTTATCTAAATCCACCTCCGCTGTTCTGCTGTCTTGTGGAACCGCTGTTCTGCTGGGGATTGGCTGGAGTACTTGTACTGCCTCTGAATCCGCCATTAGAAGATTCTGTTGATCGGGTAGTATTTCTGTTTTGGTTCTGATTAGACTGTTGTGTATTTCTGAAACCGCCACTGTTTTGATTATTCTGAGAGCCTTGGTTGTTCTGATAATTTCCGCTTTGATTTCTGAAGCCTCCGCTGTTCTGGTTGCTCTGTTGTCTTTGGTTGTTATTAGAATTGCTGTTATTCGGGTTTCTGAATCCGTTACCATTACCATTGTTACTTCCATCTACAGGCTGACCTCTGAAGCCATTACTCGGTCTCTGTGAAGTTACCGTAGTTCTCCTCTCTACATATACTTTTCTTCGGTTGTTTCCTGAATTGTAGTAATAATAAGGAATGCCGTTATCATAATAATAGTTGACGTCGTTTCTGTAATAGTAGCCGTCGTTTCCGTAATAACCACCATTTCCGTAATAACCGGAAGGAGCATAATAGGCTCCGTTATTATAATATGGATCTCCATAGCCATTGTTCGAATAGCCATCGCTGTAAGCTAAACATGATGACAAACTCGCAATAGCAACGATGCTGAGTGCTATTTTAAATAAATTTTTCATGACTTTATTGTATATTTTTTTCTTTTAAACTTTTTTTCCAATTGAGGTATCCAAGGATAGCCATTATAGTAAATACCAAATATTGAACCGAAGTGATTCCAAGCTCCTTAAAAATCATCATGGGGATGCATATAAAATCTCCGATAATCCAGAAAATCCAGTTCTCAATGCGCTGTCTGGCCATCAGCCACATTCCCACTAAAAATATAGAAGTTGTGATCACATCCAGCCAATTGGCCCAATCCAGATGATACAGTCCTAAGTTGGCGCCATCCATAGAAAAGTGATTGTCTATATAAGGTTTGTAATAGTAGATAAGCGTAACAAGAGCCATACTTAGTACAAAAAGAAATCCCGCGAACATTCTTTCTCTTCTTGTAGCCCAGCTTACATCCACATGAATATGATCTTTAGAGTTTTTTGACCACAAGATCCAGCCATAAATGCTCATGGCGGTATAGTATACATTGATCATACAGTCTCCCAACAGACCGAAATTAAAAAGAATGTATACATAAATCAACGTAGATATGATGCCTGTAGGGTAAACCCAGATATTCTTTTTAATTGAAAAATAGACGCTCAAAATTCCGAAAACCGTACCAGTAGCTTCCAGCAGAATTTGTACAGCGCTGTAGTTTTCATACGGCTTTACAAAAAGATCATATAAATTCATGCGATCAAAAATAAACAAAAATTAACACTTTTGGAAATAAATTAAATAAAGTGTAAATCAGTTTTTTAAATATTTTAATGTAAAATAAATCACGAAAGTTTGTCAATAAACGTTAAGGTTTGTAAAATTTTTATATTTTCGTAAATCTTTAATTAAATAAAAAAACATGTCTAAAATTTGGGTTAAGAAACCAATGAGTGCTTATGAAGCTGATATCAAAAAGAGCCAGCTGAAACGCGTTCTGGGTAAATGGAGCCTTACTGCTATCGGGATCGGAGCAATTATCGGAGGAGGAATTTTTGTACTTACAGGAACCGGTGCATATTATAATGCCGGGCCTGCACTGGCACTTTCATTTGTTATTGCAGGGATTGCCTGTGTATTTGCAGCACTTTGTTATGCAGAGTTTGCTTCCATTCTTCCGGTAGAAGGTTCAGCATATGCCTACGCGTATGGAACAGTAGGGGAAATTTTTGCATGGATCATTGGCTGGGGACTGATATTAGAATATGCTATGGGATCTATGACCGTTGCCGTATCCTGGTCAGGATATTTTGCCAAGCTCCTCAAGATGTTTGGATTGCATTTGCCAGCATATCTTACCTCAGATCCTCAGACTTATATTGCTGCAGGAAACTCAGGATTCTCAATGAATTTACCTGCGTTTTTGATCGTATTCTTTGTGATTTCTATTCTTGTAAGAGGAACGAAAGGTGCTGCTAAAGCGAATAATTTTATTGTAATACTTAAAGTTTCCGCGATTATCTTCGTGATTATTGCAGGAGCTTATATCATTTTAAATTCTGCTGATCCATTTAAAAACTGGATTCCTTTTATTCCTGAGCCTACAACCATTACAGAAAACGGAGTCTCACATTCCGCATATGGTCTCGCTGGAGTAGTAGCAGGAGCGTCCGCTATTTTCTTTGCTTATGTAGGTTTTGATGCCGTTTCTACTCAGGCAGGAGAGGCTATAAATCCTAAAAAAGACGTACCATTTGCCATCATCGCTTCATTGATTATCTGTACCCTTTTATATATTCTTGTTTCTCTGGTATTAACCGGAATGATGCATTATACAGACTTTAATCCTCTTGGAAAATATCCGGATGCGATCAAAGCTCCTGTTGCTTATGCATTTGATATTGCCGGATACGCCTGGGCTGGATACATTATTACCATTGCTGCTACAGTAGGATTAATTTCTGTATTGATGGTAATGATTATGGGACAGTCAAGAATTTTCTTAGGAATGTCTAAAGACGGGTTGATCCCGGCTACATTTTCAAAAGTAAACCCTAAAACAGGAGTACCGACAAAAAACCTTCTTATTTTGGGAGTCGTTATTGCGATTGTTGCTTCTCTTACGCCTATTAACGATCTGGCACATATGACGAGTTTCGGAACTTTATTTGCCTTCACAATGGTATGTGTAGCCGTTTGGGTATTGAGAGTGAAAGAACCTAATTTGCAGAGAAACTTTAAAGTTCCTGCTTTACCGGTCATTGCATGTTGTGGGATCGCAATCAATGTTTATCTGATCTTTAACCTGAGCAAGGAAGCACAGATGTATTCTTTCGCCTGGCTGATCATCGGATTTTTTGTTTACTTCCTGTACAGTAAAAAACACTCTAAACTTCAGAAAGGAGAATATGGTGAGACTTTTAAAGCAGAACAGGAGCCTTTAGAAAAACCTGATTTAGATTAAAAAAAATATACACTCAAAATCCGCAGTAATCTGCGGATTTTTTATTTTTGTTCATTATGAAAAAAACTTTTTCCATTTTATTTTTAAGTCTTGGACTGTTGGTGTTTTCACAGCAAATAGAAAGCTTTACCACGATTCTGAATGATAAGATAAGTATAAGAGCTCTTGAGGTTGATGGTGACAAGGTCTGGTATAGCGGAACAGATTCAAAGTTAGGGTTCGTTGATTTAAAAAAAATCAAAAATCAGAAACAGATCAGACTCTCTGAACTAAAGCTGCAGTTCAGAACTCTTGCTCAAGACAAAGATTCACTGTATGCTGTAAATATCGAAAGTCCGGCTTACTTTTATAAGATTGATAAGAAAAATTTAAAGTATCAACTTGTTTTTACTGATATGAGTAAGGCAGCATTTTATGATGCTTTTCATTTTGTGAATGAAAAACTGGCGTTCGCTTTTAGTGATACAGATGATAATAGATTGAAACTTACTAGGTATAAAAATGGAGAATGGAGTTTTTTTGAAAATAAAGTAAAATTAAATCCTGGTGAAGCCGCATTTGCAGCCAGTAATACCAATATCGCTTCAACAACAAAATATCTGTGGATTGCTACAGGAGGAAAATCTTCGCGAATTTTACGATTAAATTTTAAAACTGAAGAAATTGAAATCTTTAACACGCCTTTTATTCAGGGAGAGTCTTCTCAGGGAATGTATTCAATAGATTTTTACGATGATAAATTCGGCGTTGCAGTCGGGGGAGATTATACAAAACAAGAGGCCAATGTCGATAACATTGCAACAACATACGACGGTGGGCAAACCTGGCAAATACGAGCTTCAGGAAAGAATGCAGGCTATACGACCTGTGTGAAAATAAAACCTGGTTCGAAGGGTAAAGAAATGATATCAGTAGGAGATCAACATATCAGCTATTCTTTTGATTCCGGGAAAACATGGAAGAAAATTTCCGATGAAAAAGGTTTTTTTGTTTGCCGTTGGATCAATGGAAATACCATTGTTTTTGCAGGAAAAGACAGGATTTCTGTGATGAAATTGAAATTTTAATCCTTTAAAAATAGTAATGGCAACGGCTTGAATATCGCGTCCACTAACTTAACTATATCAGAATTTTAAATCTTACAAATAGAATTTATCATTCTTTGAAGGATCCCAGTAAAGACCGTATTTAGACTCATTATAAAATACAGGCTAATATATTTCATGGTTTAAAATTCATAAGGAATGGTTAATTTTGTACGGTGAAATTTTTTAGGCTAAATTTCATCCTTCGATAATATTTTAAATTTTGAAATGAATTCTTTAATAGATAAGTATAATATTCCCGGACCACGTTACACGTCTTATCCTACCGTTCCTTACTGGGATGAAACTACATTTTCGCCTGAAAAGTGGAAGGAGACGGTGATCAGGTCTTTTCATGAAAGTAATGCAGAGGAGGGGATTTCTATTTATATTCACCTGCCTTTCTGCGAGGCATTATGTACGTTCTGTGCCTGTCATAAGCGTATTACAAAACAACATAGCGTTGAAATTCCTTACCTCGAAAGTGTTTTAAAAGAGTGGAAACTTTATCTTGCTCTTTTTGAAGAAAGACCAAAGCTGAAAGAACTTCACCTGGGAGGGGGAACACCAACATTCTTTTCGCCCAAAAACCTGAAAACCTTACTGGAAGGAATCTTTGAAACGGTAGACATTGCAGAGCATCCAGAGTTTTCTTTTGAAGGACACCCCAATAATACAACAAGAGATCATCTTCAGACTTTATATGATCTTGGATTCAGAAGAGTGAGTTTCGGAGTTCAGGATTACGATCCTAAAGTTCAGAAAGCAATCAACAGAATCCAGCCTTTTGAGAATGTGAAAAATGTGACGGAATGGGCGAAGGAAATAGGGTACAGCGGAATCAGCCATGACCTTGTATTCGGACTTCCACACCAAACCTGGGACGCGATGGAACATACGATCAGAAAAACAATGGAACTGAAGCCGGACAGACTTGCATTTTATTCCTACGCACACGTTCCGTGGGTAAAAGGAGTAGGACAAAGAGGTTTTGATGAGAATGACCTGCCAAGTGGTGAAGAAAAACGCCGTTTGTATGAAGATGGGAAAAAACTGCTTCAGGATTTAGGATACATTGAGGTGGGAATGGACCATTTTTCTCTGGAACACGATGATCTGTACCAATCTCTGATTCATAAAAAACTTCACAGGAATTTTATGGGTTATACCTCAAGCAATACCCAATTGATGGTAGGCCTCGGTATGTCTGCCATTTCAGATTCCTGGTATGCGTTTGCCCAGAATGTCAAAACGGTGGAAGAATATCAGAAAATGGTAGAACAAGGAGAAATTCCTGTGGTAAAAGGTCATATTCTGAATGAAGAAGATCTTACCGTGAGAAGACATATCCTGAATCTCATGTGTCAGCTGGAAACCACATTTAATGATAAGAATTCATTCCCCGAACTGGAAAATGCATTTGAAATGCTGGAAGAAATGGAAAGGGATGAATTGGTGGAGATCTATGACAATCAGATTAAGATCACAGAAAAAGGAAGAGCATTTACGAGAAATGTCGCCATGGTTTTTGATCTCAGAATGATGAGGAACAAACCCGAAACGAGAATTTTCTCTATGACGATATAAAATAAAGCGGTTCAGGTTGAACCGCTTTTTTATTGAAAATGGATAGAATTTCTACAACTAATAGTTTCAGGATTGAGTAAAAGTGTTATTCAATAATAAGTTTCTGACTATAAGATTTTACATCTCCTGATTTGAGGATAAGATAATAAGCTCCGGCAGGAATTCCCGTAATATCTACACTGCCATCATTTTCGATTTTCACACTATCCAAAACGATTTTTCCTTCCGTGCTGATAAGTCCGGCGGTACTTTTATTTTTGCCGTCTGCAAAACCTTCAATAAATACTTTTTCAGAAGCCGGATTAGGATAAAGCCTGATGGAAGGCTGGCGGCTTAATTCTTCCGTTCCCAGAGTGCCGGTGGTGATTTTAAATATTTTTCCACTTGTAACTGCAGCTACAAAAAGCTCTTTCTGAGAATTCTGTCCAAATGTAGAAAAATTATTTCCTGTACTTGCAGTGCTCCAAACGATAGAATTATCCGGATTTAACATTCCAATTTGGGTAGAGCAGTAGTCTGCAAAGAAATATTTCCCCTGAAGGGAAGGATATTGCGTTCCTCTGTAGACATAACCTCCCGTGATAGAGCATTTTCCTCCGGAGTGATCATAGACCGCAACCGGGAAAGTCATGGTGCCCATCGCAGCACATCCTGATGTATTGTAGGCATTATTGCCTTCGTAACAGCGCCATCCGTAATTGACTCCGGCTTGCGTCACAGGGATTTTATTAATTTCTTCAATGGCTCCCTGACCTACATCTGCAATCATTGCATTTCCTGTGGTAGTATCAAATGAGAATTTCCAGGCATTTCTAAGTCCGTAGGCCCAGATTTCATCAGCTCCGTCAATTGCTCCGGCAAATGGATTTCCGGCAGGAATAGTATACGGTCCGGTTGCATTGACATCAATTCTTAGCATTTTTCCCAAAAGTGAATTTTTATTTTGAGAGTTGTTGTTAGGATCTCCGCCACTTCCGCCATCTCCTGTAACGATCCAAAGATTTCCATCCGGAGCGAAATGAATACTTCCTCCATTGTGATTGTCAAAAGGCTTTGGAATGTTCAGTAAAATCTTTTCCGTCGCAGGATCTGCAATGTCTGGATTCGTAGGACTTACAGAATACCTTGCTACGATAATATTTCCCGCAGTATTGTTATAATAAACAAAGAAATATCCATTCGTGGAATACTGCGGATGAAAGGCAAGACCCAAAAGACCTCTTTCTCCACCATACAAAACTTTGGAACTGATATTCATAAAATCAGCCCCGTTAATCGTTCCGTTGGGTTGGATAATTTTGATAATTCCGTTCTGCTGGACCACGAAAAGCCGGGTGTCATTGGCGTTTGTAATTTCGACGGGACTGGTAAGCCCGGAAGCAAATTCAACTAAATTAATGCTTTGAGCATTAGCAATTAAAGAAGAAAAGATGCTTAAGGTAAAAAATAGTTTTTTCATAATATTTTGATATTTAGTGTATTGATAAATGAATGAAAATTTTATACCAATCAGGATTTGAAAATTTCATTACGATATGTAAGAAAAATTATTAAATCTTAAATAGAAATTAAAACCCGGATATATCTGAAAATAAACCATTTCTGCTGTTAAAAAATTCATAAAATAATAATAAAATCATTATATTTGCCGACTTAATTTAACGTAGTTATAACAAAATGCAAGGAAAAGGACTTATTACAATTGTTGCTATTGTACTAGGGTTAATTTGCTTAAATGAGCTATTACCAACTTGGTACGCCAGCAAAATTGAAAGGCAGGCGACTGCTGTTGCAGGAGACAATCCGGAAAAGTATCAGAAAGAACTTTTAAGACTTTCTAAAGATACTTTGAACCTGGGATTCACAAAACTTTATTACACTAAAGCCAAAGACAAGGAAATGAAACTTGGTCTTGACTTGAAAGGTGGGATCAACGTTCTTTTGGAAATTAACCAAAGAGACTTGGTGAATGATTTAACCAATTATTCCACAAATCCTGTGCTTATCGAGGCTTTAAACAAGACAGATGAAGTTCAGAAGAATTCTACAAAATCTTATATTGATAATTTCTTTGATCAGTTCGAGGCGATCAATAAAGCGAAAGGAACCAACCTTAAGCTTGCCGATCCGGAACTTTTCGGAAATACCAATTTGTCAGAGATCAAGTACAATACGTCTGATGATCAGGTAAAAAGTATCATCAAAAGAAGAATTGATCTTTCTGTAGGTACAGCGTTCGAGGTCATCAGAACCAGAATCGATAAAATGGGTGCGGTGCAGCCAAACGTTCAGAGAGTACCGGGTACGGCAAGAATTTCTGTTGAAATGCCTGGTATGAAGGATATCGACAAAGTGAAGAAAATGCTTCAGACTTCCGCAAAACTTCAGTTCTGGGAAGTACAGCAGGTTCCTGAAATTGCCCCTTATTTCCAGACATTGACTACCATGGTGGCAATCAAAGGTGATTCTATGGGAGTTGCGAAGAATACCAACTTCATGAATCTTTTAAACCTTGACAAATTAAGATCAAACGGTGTTGCAAGTGTAAAACTTTCAGATACTGCTGCGGTAAACAAAATTTTGAGCAGCAAAGTAGGTCAGTCATTGCGTCCTGCCAACATTAAATATACTCAGTTCATGTGGGGTTACAAGCCTGAAGCTACAGATGCTCAAAGTTTAGTATTGTATGCGATCAGAGGTAACATCAACCAGAAAGCTCCGGTAGACGGTGCTGTTGAAACTGCAAGCATTGGCTATGATGAGCTAAGCAGAGTAGTAGTAGACATGCAAATGGATTCTAAAGGGGCTAAAGAATGGAAAACATTAACAGAGAAAAACGTAGGTAAGCCAGTAGCGGTAACGTTAGATGGCAGAGTATATACGGCACCAAATGTGGTGGGCGCTATTCCTAACGGTAGAACTCAGATCTCCGGTAACTTCTCTCAGGAAGAAGCTAAAGAACTGGTAGACGTTTTAGGAGCAGGTAAATTACCGGCAGGAGCAAAAGTAGTTCAGGCTACAGTAGTAGGACCTTCATTAGGACAGGAGTCTATTGATGCAGGTGTTATTTCATTTGCCATTGCCTTCCTGATTATTATTGTTTATATCATTTTCTATTACGGTGGAGCAGGGATCTACGCAGTAATTGCAATGATTATTAACTTATTCTATATTTTCGGAATTATGGATTCCGGAGACTTTACTTTAACACTTCCTGGTATCGCCGGTATTGTTCTTACGATGGCCATGGCGGTCGATACGAACGTAATCATTTACGAAAGAACGAAGGAAGAATTATTCGCAGGAAAAAGCATTTTAGAAGCTTATAAAGATGGTTTCAAACATGCATTAAGTGCAATTGTTGATGGTCACTTAACAACTTTACTGACAGCGGGTGTACTTTTCTTATTCGGAACAGGACCTATTAAGGGATTTGCTTTGACTTTAGGAATTGGTATATTAATGACATTCTTTACTTCTGTATTGCTTTCAAGAGTAATGATCTTCTCAAGACTGAACAAAGGAAAACACCTTTCTGTTTGGACAGCTCCAACGAAGAACCTATTCAGAAATACCTGGATCGATTTTATCGGAAAGAGAAAATATGCCTATATCATTTCTGGTATTTTAACAGTGGTGTGTGTTGCATCCATTGCGATCCACGGATTCAAATACGGAATCGACTTTACAGGAGGTAGAAACTATGTGGTAAGATTTGATAAAGCTGTAAACGCTGAAGATATTGAACAGAACTTAGTAAAAATATTCAAAACTGAAGATGGTAAAAACTCTTCTGTTGAAGCTAAGACTTTTGGAAATGACAGACAATTAAAGATTTCTACCGATTACCTTATCGAGGATGAATCTTTAAAAGCTGACCAGACGGTAGAACAGAAATTATACGAAGGATTAAAATCAAACTTACCTGCGAATACGACTTTGCGTGATTTCAAATCTGCAGACAAAGAACACGCAGGAATTATTTCTTCTGAGAAAGTAGGACCTACAGTAGCAGATGATATCCAGACTCACGGTATCCTTGCGGTAGTAGCTGCTTTGGCAGGAATCTTTATCTATATCTTGTTAAGATTTAGAAAATGGCAATTCTCATTGGGTGCTGTTGTGGCATTATTCCATGATGCGGTAATTATTTTAGGAGCTTATTCATTGCTTCATAAATTTATGCCGTTCAACATGGAGATCAATCAGGATTTCGTTGCAGCGATTCTTACCGTATTGGGATATTCAATCAATGATACCGTTATTATCTTCGATAGAATCAGAGAGTATCTGAGAGAGAAGAAATCTCTTACATTGGCTGGATTATTTGATGACTCTATCTCTAGTACGTTAGGTAGAACCTTCAATACTTCATTCACAACAATCCTTGTAATTTTAGCCATCTTCATCTTCGGTGGAGACAACTTGAGAGGATTTATGTTTGCAATGCTGATTGGTATTGGATTCGGTACTTACTCATCTATCTTTATTGCATCGGCTATCGCGTATGACTTCCTTAAAACAGGAAAAGAAGACGAGGTGCACGGTAAAACGACAAGTACAAAAGAAGTACTTGCTTCAAAATAAGATCAACTACAATAAATAAGTAAAGGCTGTTTCGAAAGAAACGGTCTTTTTTTTGTTCACAAATCCGGGATACGAGTTACAAGGTCCGGTTTATGCGATCAGATTTAATGTACTTTGGATTAGAATTTAAAAATTTAATACTTAAAGTTCAAAGTTTGAATTTATATTTACAAGTCTGATATCTAATATCATATGTCTTACCATTTGTCTTTCAATTCTCTTCCAAAGTCGAAATTTAGAACCATTATATTTCAGATTTGATTAATTTTGCAGCATTATGAAAAACTCAAATAAAAAAGCGGCCATCAGCTTTATATTTATAACCTTACTGATTGACATCACAGGGTGGGGAATCATTATTCCTGTTGTTCCCAAATTAATTGAGGAACTTATTCATGCCGATATCAGTGAAGCAGCGAAATATGGTGGCTGGCTTGGTTTTGCATATGCATTTACCCAGTTTATTTTTTCTCCTGTTGTGGGAAATCTGAGTGACAAATACGGAAGGCGGCCTATTATTTTGATCTCTCTTTTTGGATTTGCTGTAGATTATATTTTCCTTGCCCTTGCGCCAACCATCTGGTGGCTCTTCCTCGGAAGGATTATTGCCGGGCTCACCGGAGCCAGTGTAACAACAGCAAGTGCCTACATTGCCGATATTTCCACAGATGAAGACAGAGCCAAAAATTTTGGTCTTATCGGTGCTGCATTCGGGCTTGGTTTTATTATAGGACCAGTGCTGGGGGGGCTTTTAGGACATTACGGAGCCAGGGTACCTTTCTATGCAGCAGCAGGTCTATGTCTTTTAAATTTCCTGTACGGGTATTTTGTTCTGCCGGAGAGTTTGGACAAAGATAAAAGAAGGGAATTCGACTGGAAACGAGCCAATCCTGTCGGTTCATTTAAATTTTTAGGTAAACATCCTGAAATTTCAGGATTGATCTTTGCTCTTATTTTAATTTATATTGCAGGACATGCGGTACAGAGTAACTGGAGTTTTTTCACGATGTATAAATTCAGCTGGACCGAAAGAATGGTCGGGATTTCATTAGGAGTCGTGGGCCTTTTGGTCGGTTTGGTTCAGGGAGTTCTGATCCGCTGGACAACTCCGAAGCTGGGAGAGCAGAAAAGTATTTATTACGGATTGGCTCTGTATGCATTGGGAATGTTGCTCTTTGCTTTTGCTTCGGAAGGCTGGATGATGTTTGTGTTTCTCATTCCTTACTGTTTGGGAGGAATTTGTGGACCGGCACTTCAGTCGGTGATCACGAAAAGTGTTCCTTCCAATGAGCAGGGAGAACTTCAGGGCGCATTGACCAGTTTAATGAGTGCAACTTCCATCATCGGACCGCCATTGATGACCAATCTTTTTTACTATTTTACACATGATGAGGCACCGTTTGAGTTTTCAGGAGCACCGTTCTTTCTTGCATTTATTTTAATGGCTATAAGCGTGGTAATGACCTATAATGCCTTTAAGAAAGAGAATAAAAATGTGATCAAAAAACTGTAAATAGATAAATCATTCCTGGCCAGCCTTAACAGTTCTGTTTTTGGAAAAAATTAAAAAATAAAACAGGGAAGCCATAAATGCTTCCCTGTTTTATTGAAAAAATCTAATAATGTGTTGAAAATTTTTACGGATAAAGTGATTTGGTACCATTACTTACCACATTACTTCCCAGTCCCGAAAAAGATACAGAAAAGTTACTGCTGTTAAAGCTTAAGGAACCTGTAGGCGTACACAATCCAAGTGCATATCTGCATTGTCCGTAGGCACCGGTTCTCTTGGTTACTTTACTTTCACTTTTAGCTTTACCTAAGCTGATATTTCCCCAGTCGCTTACATCAACATTAGAAACGCTGGAACCCGAATAATAGATCGTGATCTTATATCCTATTTCACCTCTTTTAGAACCCCAAAGCCAATTGGCCGTCCACCATTCTTTAAACCATTTAGAAGATACTTTAGCCTGAGATTCATTAGAAGAAACCTCAGAATTTCCTCTTGCATCCATCATAACAAGTCCGGCAAATACATTATCCCAGATAATCCCGGACTCATTATAAAAGCAAAGAGACGTAAATGTTTCTCCTTTATAGTTCCACGAAATTTCAAGAAGATCAGTCCCTGTTTTGATCTGCTCAGAAGCTGATTCTTTAAGGCCTTTTTGAGCTTCTGTCAATTGATCTCCGGAAAACAATACTCCGATTTTTCCAACTTTTACGGTTTCAGGATCAAGGATATTTCCTTCAGCGACAAATTGTTCTTTGTCAGAAATCAACTCCTGAGAGATTTCAATCCCTTTCTGTGTAGAAATTTTCCCTAAAATAGTAATGCCCGTGATCTGCAGATCATTTTTCAGATACTGTTCAAGGTTTTTCTTAGAATCACTGATCTGGATCTGTACATTCTCCGGAATCGTCTTCAATCCGGGGGTAATTTCCTTTTTCAGATCAGCTGTTGATGACTTAGATACAGTAGAATCCTGAATCATTTCACTGTTGTCGTCCTGACATGCAGTAAGCGTTAATACCGATATCACGGCAAAAAGCTTGAAAGTAGTAACAAGTTTTTTCATAGTGCAATATTTAATGGTTTTGTGTCTACTAAATATAAGAAAATTCATCATAAATCCCATTTATTTGAATTAAATATTTGTGAACTGAATGTTGTAGTGAAGTTAAAAGAGTAGAGAGGTAAGATCTCAGATTTCAGATATGAGATGTCAGACATCGGATAGTAGATATTGGGCCTTACATAATTCACTCCACAACAGGCAACGCTCCAGCCCATTTACCCTCTCAATCAAGCCTTCCAGCCCGGAAAAGTCCTAAAATCTTAAAATTTGTTTAAAATTTTAGTTTACTGCGAAATAAATGTATAATCTTTCGTAATTTTACCTCATGGAATTAAGCATTGGAGAAATGGCACTGATCGCGATAGCGATTGTTGTATTATTCGGTCCGGATAAGCTTCCTCAGATAGCACGTGATTTAGGCTCAGGTGTAAGAAAAATGCGCGGCGCAGTGGAAGACATTAAAACTGAGATCATGAAGGAAACTGATAATCCGGTTTCTGAGATCAAGCGTGAAATTGAGAAGGTAAAAGATGCAGCAAAAGATTTCAATCCTATGAAGGATATTGAAAAAGATGTTGTAAAGGAACCTTTAGCAACTAATGAACCTCCAAAAATAAAGCCTGCCGACGATGAGACCTACGAAGGGCCTGTAAGCAGATAATTCATGGAGGAGATCATTCAGGAAGATAAAAAGGTATTTCTGTACCTTAATAATTTGGGCGATACTTCTTTCGACCAACTGTGGATGCTCATTTCCAGTACATGGATCTGGGTGCCTCTGTATATTATATTTCTTTACTTTTTATACAAAAATTACAAACTAAAATCTTTAGTTTTCATCCTTATATTTATTGCTCTGGGAGCTACCGTTTCAGATCAGCTCGCCAGTATTTTCAAATACGGCGTCGCCAGACTCAGACCATGTCATGATCCCAGTTTGGAACATTATATGAGGATTGTAAAATGTGGAGGACAATACGGGTTTTATTCTGCCCATGCTTCCAACACATTCTTTTTAGCCGCTTATTTAAGTATTTTATTGAAAAAGAAGCTCAATTGGTTTCCATATGCTATATTTGTATGGGCTGTAGTAGTTTCTTACAGCCGAATATATTTAGGAGTACATTTCCCGATAGATATTTTGGTGGGGGCGTTTGTTGGATCTTTATTGGGAGTGATATTTGGAGTACTCGCCAAAAAAGTCATCAACAAACAAACTATAACTTCATGAAAAAAACTTTATTACTCGCAGCATTAATATGCTCCTCATTCAGTCTTTACGCACAGGATAAGAAAATAGCCGAAGAATGCTTTAAAAAAGCAGACTATAAATGTGCAGAAGAACAATATACCAAACTGGCAGAAAAAGAACAGATTCAAAAGTATCAGTCTGAATATTACAACAGTCTTGGTACAGCTCAGAGAAGGTTAGGAAAGACGGCATTAGCTTTGAAATCTTATGAATTTGCTTTGAAAGCCAATCCTTTATCAGCTCCGGTATATGCTAATCTTGCTTCGCTCAACAGTCAGAAAGGAAACAAAACAAAAGCGTTGGAATATATTTCCAAAGGACTTTCGATTGATTCTGAAAATCCCGAATTTTACCTCACCCGCTCCAAGATCTACGACAGTCAGGGCAAAAAAGAGCTCGCGATTAAAGACCTTAAGCAGATCCTTACGTTTGCTCCGGATAATATTTATGCAAAAACAGGACTGGCAAATCTGAAGAAAAACAGCGGTGACCTGGACGGCGCTTTAAAAGATTACAACCAGCTGATTTCCGAGAAACCGGAATCACTTCTTTATAATGGAAGGGCAGACGTTTATTTCAAAATGAAAAAGCCTAAGGAAGCCCTTACAGACGTTAACAAAGCAATTTCCATCGATCCTAAATTTGCGCAGTCGTATGTTACCAAAGCACTGGTTTTATTTGATACGGCGAAACCTAAGGAAGCCTGTGAAAATCTTAATAAAGCAGTAAGTTTAGGCTATGAAAAAGTGGTGCTGGCAGATTATTATACGAAATGTACGGTAAAATAATCTTATTTTGATCGTCCGTTTTTTTGCGAAAACCAATTTTAACCATAAAACTAAATAGATTTTATTCTCAGTTTTAATTATTTTGAACCCCATAAAGATATAGAGATGTTGAATATTGTTCTTGTAGAACCCGAAATACCCAACAATACAGGTAATATAGGACGATTATGTGTAGGAACAGAGAGTAAATTGCACTTGGTTCACCCGTTTGGATTTGTGATCAATGATAAGAACCTGAAAAGATCCGGCCTGGATTATTGGGTGCATCTTGATGTTACCGAATATGCCAATGTGGAGGAGTGGATAAAAAGTATTCCTGATCCGTCGCGTGTTTTCTTAATGAGTTCCCATGCTGAAAAATCATATCTGGAAAACGATTTTCAGGATGGCGACTGGCTGGTTTTTGGAAAAGAGAGTGTGGGGTTGAGTAAGGATGTTCTGGATCAGTTCCAAAATCATTTGACCATTCCGATGTCCAAATTAATCCGAAGCTTTAATATTGCCAATTCTGTAGCATTTGTCATTGGTGAAGCCAAAAGGCAGATTGGTGTAAAGGGTTAGCAGTCAATTACGGTTTTGAAAACCGGTAATTTTAGTCATTATGATAGGGTTTCCCCTGTAAAATCTGATCAGCCCGGTACAGCTGTTCAACAATAAATAAACGGATCATCTGATGCGTGAATGTCATTTTAGATAATGACATTTTTTCGTTGGCTCTGTTATAAATCTCTTCTGAAAAACCATAGGCACCTCCAATCAGGATATGGACTTTTTTTACTGATGAATTCATCCAGTTATCAATTTTCTGGGCAAATTCGCGGCTGGTGAACTGTTTTCCTTTTTCGTCAAGAATTACCACCAGGTCATTTTTATCAATATGATTGAAGAACAGCTTTGCTTCTTCCTTCTTCAAAAGGTCCGGCGAAAGATTTTTTGCATTTTTCACATCAGGAATTTCAGTGATTTCAAAATTCCAGTGTTTGGGAAGTCTGGTAAGATAATAACTGATCAGAGAAGTAATCTCTTTGTCATCTGTTTTGCCGATACAAAGTAAGCCGATTCGCATGTGTAGAAAATTTCAAAGGGCAAAGATACCAATTTTACAGGTGAAAATAAATGAATAAGGATGAAAGCCGGACCTGAAATGTTAAAATAGGGAGCACTTTTCATTTTTAAGGTTTTTAATATTTTGCTCATTTAATTTTAAAATCTGTTTATTTTGGATGGATTCTATTGGTTGAGCAGCCTATGAGCTCCTGATCTGTTCAATAATTGCCATTTTTTAGCCTGGCAGGTATGGGAAAAAGGATGGATAAAATGTTTATATTTGTACAAAGACTTAGGTAAAAGCGGTAATGTTTCTCCGGTTAAGGAGATAAAAATAGGCTGTTTTTTTAAGTGAAATGCACCAAATCGATGAGTATAAAAGTTCCCAGATTTATCTTGAAGATTCAAGAGTTTTTTGAAGGTATTCATATTCCTGTTTTAGGAATATCATTATGGCAGATGTTTCAGATCTATATTTCCGGCATTTTTAAAGGAAATATAGGGAGAAAAGCAGCCGCTATTTCCTGGAGCTTTACCATCAGTCTCTTTCCGTTTCTTCTCTTTCTTCTTTCCGTTTTGCCTTATATGCCGCATTATGACAAGCTGCAGTTTTATATTTTTGAAGTTCTGATGCACAACGTTTTTCCTTCTAATATGGAAAATGATGTGAGAGGCTATATTGAAACCAATATTATCCCGAATATGAAAGGGATCAGCAATCTGACAATCGTACTTGCACTGGTTTTTGCAACCAACGGAACTTTTTCCCTTATCAATGGATTCAATGAAAATTCAGATGAAAAACTCACAGATGTAAAGGAATTCATTCTTTCCTTTTTTATCACCATAGGCTTTATTACCATTGTTTTTCTGGCACTTTTCGGAGTCTATTATGTGGAAGTTGTGATGAAACTTTTTACCCCAGCTTACGATATTTCATGGCTCGTAAAAAACCTTTCCAAGATCATTGGATTTGTTTCTTTTCCACTTTTCTATTTTATTCTTCTCACGCTTTTTTACTGGTTGGGAACGGTAAAAATAGCAAGATTCAGACAGGCTGTTCCCGGAGCTATTTTAACCACAGTTTTATTTGTTCTCACCACTTTTATCTTTGCGATCTATGTGAAAGATATTGCCCGGTATAACGTACTTTACGGATCCATTGGAAGCATGATCCTGCTGATGGTTTGGGTGAATGTCAATGTGTATCTTCTCCTGTTCGGAAACGAACTGAACATGGCTCTCAGAAAGCTGAGGATAGAAAAACTGATGTCCGACGAAATCAAAAGAGAAGCTGTTCATTATCAAACAAGGATTACAGAACCCAATCTGGAAAGTGATGAGGAGCACAGAAGAAAGATAGAAGAAAAGAAAAGAGATTAATTTTCTATTTCGTTCATATCTTTTTTAGAACTCATACTTAATATGATAAATCCTAAGACTGCTGCCAGGAAAGACGCGATCAGAATCGCAAATTTAGCTTCGTCCTGAATGGGAATATCATCTTTAAAGGAAAGCAGCGCAATAAAAATAGACATGGTGAATCCTATTCCTGCCAGTAATCCAACACCGGCCATTTGGGTCCAGGTACTGTTTTGAGGCAGTGAGCTTAGTTTTAATTTGATGGCGATAAAAGAAAACAGATTGATCCCGACCAGTTTTCCTAACACCAGCCCGCAGATAATACCCAAACCTAACGTACTTGTAACTCCTGCTACCATTTCACTGGTAAAAGCAATATTGGTATTCGTTAAAGCAAATATCGGCATGATGAGAAAGCTTACCGGAAAATGAAGGCTATGTTCAAGTTTTTCAAGAGGGGAGATTTCTACAGTAGACACATTGGTAGGAATTGAGAAGGCCAGTAAAACTCCCGCTATTGTTGCATGGATTCCCGAATGATGCAGGAAATACCATAAGAACAATCCTGGAATAATATAAAAAATAAGTCGGGTAACTTTTAAAAAATTGAGTAAAAACAATAAGGCCGCTGTTCCAAAAGATAGCAACAGATAAGTCCAGTGAATCTGTTCGGTATAAAAAACAGCAATCACCAGAATGGCACCCAGATCATCTACAATAGCCAATGCTGCGAGAAATATTTTAATGGAGTTCGGAATCTTTTTGCCCAGCATCGAAATGATAGCCAATGAAAAAGCAATATCTGTAGCCATGGGAATTCCCCAGCCACTGCCATATTCTGTTCCGGAGTTGAAGAATGTATAGATGACGGCCGGAACGAGCATTCCTCCAACCGCTGCAAAAATAGGCAATGAAGCATTTTTGAAAGAAGAAAGTTCGCCTTCTACCATTTCTCTTTTGATCTCAAGCCCTACCAAAAGGAAGAAAACGGCCATCAGTCCGTCATTAATCCATATGCTGACAGGATAGGTAAGGTGGAAAAGGTGAGTGCCGACTTCTTTGTCTAAAAAGTTCTGAAAACCTTCGCCTGCAGACGAATTAGCGATTAATAATGAAACAAGGACACAGAAAATAAGTATAATTCCTGATGCCTGATTACTGCTGAAAAATTTTTTAAAATATAAGGATAAATTCATGTTTATGATTGTAATCGTCTCACAATGGAAACGCCGTCGATGCTTTTAAGTTTTTTAAATGTTTCTTCAAGCTGACCTTTGTTTTTAACTTCAAGATTGATATTTCCTGTAAAAATACCATTATTGGATTCTATAGACATGCTTTTCATATCCATTCCCATGCTTCCGCTGATCACGGTTGTAATATCGTTGATCATTCCCATTCTGTCAAGACCTTCAATTTCGATCTTCACTCTGTTCTTAAAGCTCTCTGCATTCACCCACTTGGCTGGGATTACACGGTAATCATACTGTGCTCTCAGATTGATGGCATTCGGGCAGTTGTCACTGTGGACTTTGATACCGTCAGAAATGGTAATAAATCCAAAAATTTTGTCACCGGGAATTACCGTACAGCATTTCGCATAGCTGTAGTTGAGCTTTTCCTCATCCTTCCCGAAAATAATCATGTCAAGGTTTTGCTCTTTCGGCTCCTCAAAATGCTGATTTTTTGTTGGTGATTTTCTGAACCTTGAAAGTAAGTTGTTGAATACATTTTTACTTTCTATATATTTTCTCAGACTGCTGACATCCAGTTCATTGCTCTGGAATTTCAGGAACAGATCCTGAGAGGTTTTTAAATTAAAGAATTTCTGAAGCTTGTTGATCTCTTCATCGTTAAAGTTGATCTTTGCATGTCGCAGTTTTCTCTGAAGAATTTCTTTTCCTTCTTCTACCAGCTGATTCTTCTGAGAATTCAGATAACTTTTAATCTTAGACTTCGCTTTGGAGGTTACTACAAACTCCAGCCAGTCAGACTTAGGTTTCTGGTTCTGTGAAGACAAAATATCGATCTGATCACCATTTTGGAGAACATATGAAATAGGGACCAGTTTTCCGTTGATTTTAGCGCCAAGACATTTCATTCCAAGATCAGAGTGAACGGAAAAAGCGAAATCCAGAGCTGTGGCATTGGTGGGAAGAATTTTAATTTCTCCTTTCGGAGTAAATACAAATACTTCTTTAGAATATAAATTGAGTTTAATATTATCTAATAGTTCAGAGGTCGAGAGGTTTTGCTGTTGTTCAAGAACTTCACGGATCTCAGTGACCCATTTTTCAAAATTCCGGTCATCGGAGCTCTGTTTGTAGCCTTCTTTATATTTGTAGTGGGCCGCAACTCCTTTTTCTGCAATTTCATCCATTCTCTCCGAACGGATCTGAACTTCTATCCATTTTTTATCTGGTCCAAGTACCGTTAAATGAAGACTTTCATACCCTGTAGAACGGGGCTGTGTGATCCAGTCTCTCATTCTTGAAGGGTTACTATGGTAAACATCCGTTACAATGGAATAGATTTTCCAGGCTAAGAATTTTTCATTTTTAGCATCCGATTTATAGATAATCCTGATGGCATAATTATCGAAGACTTCCTCAAAAGAAACGCCCTGTTTAAGCATTTTTCTGTAAATAGAAGAAATGGCTTTCGCACGGCCTTTGATGGTGAAATTTAAGCCTTCTTCTTTTAATCTTTCTGAAGCTTCAGTCTTAAATTCTTCAATGTATCGTTCCCGGCTTTCTTTGGCTAATTCCAACTTTTCCGTGATCTCATTGTACACTTCCGGATTGTTGTATTTTAACGAAAGATCTTCAAGCTCTGATTTAATGTTATAAAGTCCCAGACGGTGAGCCATCGGGGCATAAATATATACTGTTTCTGAAGCAATTTTTTTCTGCTTGTCCGGAGCCATGCTTTCCAGCGTTCTCATATTATGAAGACGGTCGGCAATTTTGATCAGAATAACTCTGAAATCTTCGGATAACGTCAGCAATAATTTCCTGTAGTTTTCAGACTGTACAGAAATATTCTGATGATTCATGATAGAGATCTTTGTGAGTCCGTTCACAATGTTGGCGATCTTTTCTCCAAAAATCTTTTTCAGATCTTCGTAGGTATAGTCCGAATCTTCTACAACGTCGTGCAACAGGGCACAAGCTATTGATGTAGCGCCAAGTCCGATCTCAGTTGCTACAATTTTAGCAACAGCAATGGGGTGGTAGATGTAAGGCTCGCCGGATTTTCTCCTTTGATCCTTATGGGCATCCAATGCAATATCAAATGCTTTCCGGATGAGTTTATTATTTTCCTCATCCAGAGTTCTGTAGGTGTTAGAAATCAAGTCCTTATATCGGGCAAGGATCTCTTTGTTTTCCTGTTCTAAATCGTAACTCATTTGTGTTAATGCCTATATTTAAACGAAAATACGAAAATTTTTAAACTTTTCATACATAAAAAATCCACAGAACGATCTGTGGATTTCCGGTTATTAGATTTTATGTTTTATCAGAATTTTACTTCTGAATCCATACCGCTGCTTGATGCCTTTATTTTTACATCGGGGCTGTTATGGATTTCTGCTCTGTTTCTGGCATCGATAAATTTTCTGATGTGATCATAATTGGCCTCTTCGATACCCATATTCTCGAATAAATAGGTCTTCAGTACTGAATTTTGGCTAAAAACATTCTTAGCACCGTCAGTTTGGTTATTATCTTTTACCGCAACACTCGCCAGATACTGAGAGGTACCAGAGTCGTTATTAACATATACTATGTAATCTGAATTTTCAAATCCTGAATTTTCCAGATCAGCTTCAAGCTTTTTGTAATCGCTGTGATGTGCAAATAATCCAGCTAATATATTTGACATAAGCAATGGTTTTTAAATTATACTTAAAGGTAATAAATATTTTTTAATATTGTTAGTAATAATTTATTAAAATTTACGTTTTACTGTTTTGTCTATATTTTTATGTTAAAATGTTTGAGGATATCTATTGAACACCTGTTTGAATTTGATGAAGATGTACTACTCCATAAAGACCGATAATCTCTATTCATTAATTTGCATTATCCTTGAAACCTGCGCGAATAAAATACACATTCTTAAGTATCATTATTTACAAAAAAAAACGGACCGAAGCCCGTTTTTACAGTATTGTTCAAAAATCTAATCTATATCTTTTCATTCTTAATTTCCTCCACAATTTCAGGATTCAGTAAAGTAGAAATATCTCCAAAGTTGCTGAAATCTCCTTCTGCAATTTTTCTCAGGATTCTACGCATGATTTTCCCTGAACGTGTTTTGGGAAGCCCGGAAACAAACTGTATCTTATCCAGTTTGGCAATAGGTCCTATCTGATCTGAGATCAGCTGATTGATTTCCTTTTTAAGGTTTTCCTTGTCGCGGCCTTCTCCTGTTTCTTTCAAGATCACAAAACCATACAAGGCATTTCCTTTAATGTCGTGAGGATAACCCACAATCGCAGATTCTGCAACAGCAGGATGTTCGTTGATGCTGTCTTCAATAGGGGCTGTTCCTAAATTATGTCCGGAAACAATAATTACATCATCTACACGGCCCGTAATTCTGTAGTATCCTACTTCATCTCTCAATGCGCCGTCACCCGTAAAATATTTCCCCGGGAAAGCTGTAAAATAGGTTTCTTTATATCGCTGATGGTCGCCCCAGATAGTTCTGGCAATTCCCGGCCATGGAAAACGGATGCATAGATTTCCGGTTACCTGATTTCCGGTAATTTCGTTGCGTTTATCATCCATTAATACAGGTTGAATTCCCGGAAGTGGAAGTGTGGCATAGGTAGGTTTGGTAGGGGTAACGAAAGGAAGCGGTGAGATCATGATTCCTCCTGTTTCTGTCTGCCACCAGGTATCAACGACCGGACATTTTTTCTTTCCGACATGGTCATTGAACCAGTGCCATGCCTCTTCATTGATAGGCTCACCCACAGAACCAATCACTTTCAAAGTGCTGAGATCATGCTTGTCAACCCATTCCGAGCTTTCTTTGGCCAATGAACGGATGGCCGTCGGTGCGGTGTAGAACTGGGTAACCTTGTGTTTTTCGATAACCTCCCAGAAACGGTCCGGTTCAGGATAAGTAGGCACCCCTTCAAAAATTACGGTGGTTGCTCCGTTAAGAAGCGGCCCGTACAGAATATAGGAATGTCCGGTAATCCAGCCGATATCTGCTGTACACCAGTAGATGTCATTTTCCTTGTAGTTAAATACATTTTTAAAAGTATAGGCGGTATACACCATATAACCTGCGGAAGTGTGAAGCATTCCTTTGGGTTTCCCCGTAGAACCTGAGGTGTACAGGATAAAAAGCGGATCTTCAGCATCCATGATCACGGTAACGAAATCAGCGGAGGCTTTTTCATAAAGATCAGCCATCCAGTGATCTCTGCCTTCTTTCATTTTGATCTCGTTGTGGGTTCTTTTTACGACCAGAATAGATTCTATGCTTGGTGTTTTCTCCGCAGCTTCATCTACAATGCTCTTCAAATCCAGAACTTTATTTCCTCTGTAGCTTCCATCTGACGTAATGATCATTTTAGCATGACAGTCGTTTACCCTTGAAGCTACTGCTGAAGCTGAAAATCCTGCGAAGATTACAGAATGCACTGCGCCCAATTTAGCACACGCAAGCATCGTTATCGCCAGTTCCGGGATCATGGGAAGGTAAATGCAGACTCTGTCGCCTTTTTCAATTCCCATTTCACGCAAAACATTGGCAGTTTTATTGACGCGCGTGTATAATTCATTGTAGGAAATATGTTGTGCCTGTTCTTTAGGGTCGTTGGGCTCCCAAATGATGGCTGTTTTTTCTCCTCTTACTGCAAGATGTCTGTCGATACAGTTTTTAGTGATATTTAATTTCGCATTCTTAAACCAAGTGATTTTGGCTTCATTCATATCATACTTAACAACCTTGCTCCATCTTTGGTACCAGACAAAATTTTGATCAGCAATCTTATCCCAGAATTTTTTAGGATTTTTAATAGACTTTTTGTACTCTTCAAAATAATGTGGCAGATCTTCAATTAAGTAATTTCTCATATCCCTTCTTTTTTTGAAATTTGAATTTTATTAATATTAAATATATGTTTAATTTATGGCTTAAGCCCTGTATTCAATGATTTTTTCCTGAATTTCTTCAATGATTTTTTCGTCATCTATGGTAGACGGAATCTGAAAATCTTTCCCATCGAGTAATGTTCTGATCAATTTTCTTAAGATTTTTCCTGAACGTGTTTTAGGTAAACGTTTGACAACCATCGCGTTTTTTAGAAAAGCCACGGCGCCTATTTTCTCCCGAACCATACGGATAATATCCTTTTCTACATCTTTTTCGGTTATAGGAGAGCCATTTTTTAACACAACCGCAGCAAAAGGAATCTGTCCTTTCAGCTCGTCATCGATGCCTACCACAGCGCATTCTGCAACGTCGGGATGTGACGACACGATTTCTTCCATTTCTGAAGTGGATAGTCGGTGTCCGGCTACATTGATGACATCGTCAACTCTTCCGGTAATGAAAATATAACCGTCCTCATCCTGAATGGCACCGTCTCCGGAAAAATAATACCCTTTGTATTGGGACAGATAGCTGCTCTGAAAACGTTCGTTGTCATTCCATATACCTAAAAGCGCGCCGGGAGGAAGTGGAAGTTTGATGATAAGGTAACCTTCCTGATGAGCATCAAGTTCATATCCATTTTCGTCAAAGATTTTAATGTCATATCCCGGAATAGGTTTTCCGGCAGACGCTCTTTTGATTTTATACTGATCATCTAAAGTCATTAGACCTAGCATGGGCCATCCGGATTCTGTTTGCCACCAGTGATCAATAGCCGGAACTCCAATATGTTCAGCAAACCAATCCAAAGTCGCCACGTCACATCGTTCACCAGCCAGAAACTGCTTTTTAAAGTGGGAGAGATCATATTTTTTAACTAATTCTCCGTTCGGATCTTCTTTTTTAATGGCTCTGATGGCGGTTGGTGCTGTAAACATGGTAGAAACTTTATATTCCGAAATAATCCTCCAGAATGTACCGGCGTCAGGGGTCATAATAGGTTTTCCTTCAAAAATAATTGTTGTATTCCGGTTGATCAGCGGTCCGTAGACGCTAAAACTGTGCCCGACTGCCCATCCGAAATCAGATGCTGCCCAATAGGTTTCGCCGGGTTCTACACCATAAATGTATTTCATGGAAAACTTCAGTGCAGTTGCGTAGCCTCCGGTATCCCGTACAATTCCTTTTGGTTTTCCAGTGGTTCCTGACGTGTAAAGCAAATACAAAGGATGAGTAGATTCTACTGAAATACAATCTGCAGGTTCTGATTTTTGAACTAATTCTTCATAATCAATGAGTCCCTCAAACATTTCGTGCTGATTATCTACTAATTGTCTGTTGTAAACAATAATTTGGTCTACTTTATCCTGTGCCAGTTCAATAGCTTTTTCAACCAGTGGTAAATAGGGAATTCTTCTCGCTATTTCTACGCCTGCAGTAGCGGTGATTAATGCTTTTGGCTTACAGTCATCGATTCTCACGACCAGTTCATGCGGGGCAAAACCTCCAAAAACAACATTGTGAATCACTCCAATCCTTGCGCAGGCCAGCATCGCAAAAAGAGTTTGTGGAATCATAGGCATATAAATAACAGCGGTATCGCCTTTTTTTAAACCCAATGATACAAGTCCTCCGGCAAATTTTGAAATTTCTTCTTTAGCCTGATTAAAAGTGTACGTTTTCTTCTGATCTGTAACAGGAGAGTCATAAATAATAGCCGTCTGCTCCCCATAACCATCTTCAATATGCCGGTCAATACAGAGATGGCATATGTTGAGCTTTCCGTCGGCGTACCATTGCGGATAATCATTTTTATCTTGAGAAAGAATCTGTTCCGGAAACTGAAACCAATCTATTTCTTTGGCTTGTTCTTTCCAGAAACGTTCTTTATCTTCTATACTTTGTTTAAACAGAATATCTGCGTCCATATTAATTTTTGTGTTTCATGTTTTTTTGTTTTTGCGGACAGACGAAAGGTCAGGGTTTTGTTTTCAATCTGCTGTCTCACATTTCAGTTGTAAGTCTGAATTCCCTATCCTTGGCAAGGTTCAAAACCTTGCCAAGGATTTCTTAAGTCTCAAGTCTCACATCACGTGTCTGAAATCTGATGTCTAGCATCTAAAATCTCCCTACTCAAACATCTCCTCAATCTGCTGCATCAGTTTTTTAATAGAGTATGGTTTTGTTACATAAGCATCGGCTCCCATTTCTATTCCTTTTTCAATGTCTCTGGGGTTGTTTTTAGCACTCAGAAATATGACTTTTGTATCTTTCAGTTTTTCCTCTTTTTTAATGGCTTCCAAAGCGCTGTATCCATCCAGGTTGGGCATCATAATGTCCAGGAGGATGACGTCCGGAACCATGGTTTTAAGAAAATCAAGAACTTCTGTTCCGTCTCTGGCGATATACACATCATAGCCATTTTTCTTAAAACTGTATTCAAGCGACATTAATATCTTGTGTTCGTCATCGGCAATAATTATCTTTCTCATAGAATGTTATTGGTTGTGTTCAACTTCATTTTTTGTTATATTGTAGGGAATGTTTATTGTAAAGGTTACGCCAAGACCGCTGTTTTCTGCTCTTATCGTACCGCTGTGTGCCTGTACAATTTTCTTGGAAATAGCCAATCCGAGTCCGCTTCCTGTAGGTTTCAGAATGTTCTGATTTTTTGACTGATAAAATTTGTCAAAGATCATTTCCAGATCCTCTTCCGGAATATGCCTTCCGGTATTGAAAATCGTAATCATCAACTGACCGTCTTTTTCAGATAATTTCGTTTGTATGGTTCCCTGCTTATCTGTGAATTTTAAAGCATTTCCCAAAATATTCTGGAAAAGCTGGATCATTCTTGCTTCATCGTGCTCCAATACAGATTGATTCAGAAGATTCACTTCACTTAAATGAATATCTTTCTGCTGGATCAGATGGAGTAGTGGGTTTAAGGC
Source organism: Chryseobacterium carnipullorum (assembly GCF_900142785.1). Classification (GTDB taxonomy): domain Bacteria; phylum Bacteroidota; class Bacteroidia; order Flavobacteriales; family Weeksellaceae; genus Chryseobacterium; species Chryseobacterium carnipullorum. The sequence goes on from NZ_FRCD01000013.1 coordinate 31,153, forward strand.
TTTTTTATACGTTTCAAGAATGTTATTTTCTTTGATGTTTAAAGCAATGTCTCCATGTTGCAGTTGATCCAGATAGAGAATATCATTGATAATTTCACTCAGTCTGTCAGATTCTGTGATGATATTATTTAAAAATTCCTGTTTAATGTCCAGTGGAATGTCATCGTCGTCCGCTAAAATTTCTCCTGCTGAACGGATAGCGGTGATAGGCGTTCTTAATTCATGGGCAACAGAATCTAAAAAGTCATCTTTCTGGCGGTCTTTAACGATCAGGTTTTCATTGGCTGTCCTCAGATCATCAGAAAGTTTTTGTAATTCTTCAGACTGTTCTGTCAGTTTTTTATTGAGTGTAATATTTTCTTTAGATTCCTCTAAAATATTTAAAACTTCCTTCAAAGATATTTTATCCTCTTTGGTCACCCCTTCAATCAGAATTTTTGCTGATGCAGTTCCAATTCTCCCTGCCAGAAGATTTTCAGAAAATTTGATAAACCTTGAATCTGCAGTTTCGGTTTTAGAATCGATATTATATTTCAAATTAAAAATCCTTAAAGCCTGCTCCGTTTTATTTTTACCCAAAAACCTTTCCAGAATGTTTTTAATGTCTGATACATAGGCGGTTCCGCGCCAGATGAATGCGTTCTCATGATTTTGGATGTGTTTATCAATATCTACATACAATTCTGCAAAATTTCTTTCCCTGTAATTTCCCTTCACGCTTACGGAAATAATAGTGAAAAGGGAGGTATTGACTAACGTCGACCAGAAGAAGATTTCCGGGATACTGCTTAAAAAAGAAATATTGAAAAATCCGAAAACGTCATATATTTCCCGGATAACTCCTTTGAATTCCTGATTATAAGAAAAATAATACTGGGGAATAATCAGCCCGAAGTAGCAGATTGCCAATCCAGCAAGAAGTCCTGCTACAGCACCCTTATAACTTCCTCTCCTCCAGAATATCGCTCCGAAAAAAGAAGGAGCCAGCTGGGCAATGACAACAAAGGAGATCAAACCTACGGAATCCAGCGATGTTTTCAGAATAAAATATTTATAAAAGACAAACGCCATGATGATCAGAGCGAAGATGCTGAATTTCCTGATGTTGGTAATATTTCTTGTATTCTGAACTTCATTGTCAGATTTGAATTTTCCCAATAAACCGTAAGGAATGATAAGGTTATTGGAAAGCATGATGGATAAAGTGATTGCAGAAATAATGATCATGGAAATACATGAACTCAATCCGCCAAGGAATACAAAAACGGTAATTAAAGTATTGTCAAAATGCTGCGGAATCAGAATAGAGTAGAATTCCGGATTCACATTCTGTCCGTCGAAAATAAGTCTTCCGCCCCATGCAATAGGAAAAATAAAAATAGTGAAGATCAGTAAATAAAGCGGAAAAAACCAGATGGCTGTTTTGATGTGCTTTTCCTGTCTGTTTTCGATGATGGCCGTATGAAACTGTCTTGGAAGAATGCAAATGGCTGTAGCGGAAATCACGCAGAGAACCATCCAGTTCATTGCGCCCTCGATTCCGTTGAACGTATTTTTTTCCTTGAAATCTTCAAATCGGCTGGCCTTCTCATAGATATCCGAAAAACCATCAAATACAAAGTAAATAACGAATATACCAAGAATAATGATGAAAAAAAGCTTCAAAAAACTCTCCAAAGCAATCGCTGAAATAATTCCTAACCGTTTTTCCGATGCATCCACATATCTGGTTCCATAATAGGAGGAGAACAATGCAATCAGAATAACGACAAATGTTGCGTTGTCAGTCAGTATATTGCTGGACATTGAAGTTTCCGTCACCAAATGAAAGGTTTCGGAAATTGCTTTGATCTGAAGTCCTATATAAGGAACAATAGCCAGCAGGCAGACGATTGTGATTATCGCACTGAAACTTCTGCTGTTTCCATATCTTAAGGAAATAAAGTCCGCAAGACTACTGATTTTGTTGATTCTGGAAATTCTTACGATTTTCGTATTGATGTAGATCCATGCAGGAATGATCATAATCGGTCCGATGTAAATGGGAAGATAATTCAGTCCGCTTGTTGCTGCAACGCCGATACTTCCGTAATAGGTCCATGCTGTGCAGTACACGGCAAGAGACAAGGCGTAGATATACGGATTATTGATCCACCGCTTGCTCTTTTTCTTCTCTGCCAGATGGGCAACTAAGAACAAAAGAGCGAGATAGATTAAGACCACAACAAATAATGCGAAGCTACTCATCATACTTTTTTACGATTACAAAAGAAATAATGATGGAGATCGTCCAGACCGCAAACAGATAGATCAGAATCATTGGGTAGCCAAAAACATTTTTTTCACTGTTGAATAGCAGTGAAATAGGGATGCTGAAAGCCAACATCAGTCCGATGCTCAGGATAATCAGTTTTTGTTCGTGTCTTTTTTTCATATCTATAATAGTTCTTTACCAAAGCAGACAGCTTCTTCGCGCCCTACGTATATTCCGTAGTTTTCAATTATTTTATATCCGTTTTTAAGGTAAAATGAAACAGCATTCTTATTGTTCTTTCGGGTTTCAAGGTAGATATATTGGTAATCTAATTGCTTAGCTGTAATTTCGAGTGCTGAGAGAATTTTCAGACCTAATCCTTTTCTTTTTTCTGTAGAGAACATTCTTTTAATTTCACAGGTCTGTGGAAAAAGTGGACGAATACCTCCACAAGCAACAGCATCTTCTCCACATACAGCAATGATGAATCGAGCTTTTTCTTGAGTAAAATCATCTAAATTGGCACTTTTAGCTCCGTCACATCCAGAAATATCAATAAGAGAACTATTTAATTTATTGATTAAATTAATAACTCTTTTGTCTAGTGCGGGATGTCTAACTACTTCAATTATGATACTCATTTTTATCTACAGGTAAATTTTATATGCAGTATTTTCTTTTTAATTTAAAAATAATTGATGAATGACTTATAAAGCATTCATCAATTATCATTTGAAATATTTTAAATCTTATCGTCCGAATACTCTCCCGTCAGCGAATAATAGCCGAAAATGGCCAGTCCGCCAGAGATAATCGGCATCAGTACAAATAAGATGATGATCCCGAATACCAGATCTTCCTGCTTTCCTGAAGTGATTTTTGGAATTCCAAGAACCGTTGTTCCGAAATATCCTACCACCAGGGCTACTGCAATCCAGAGTATACCTAATATTTTTTTGATTCCGTTCATTTTAGTAGTTTTAAAATTAGTAAAAAATTAAGTGATTTGCTATCTAATCGTGAATATTATTATTCTTATTTTTAAGATAAAATAATCCGATGATTAAACAGATTGCGGCTACTCCAATCGGATACCAGAGTCCTTCCAGGTACCACGTTGGATGTCCTGCATCTTTTCCCTGAGTAACAAGATACGTGGCCACTGCCGGAAGAAGTCCCCCGAATACTCCGTTTCCGATATGATAAGGTAGTGACATCGAGGTATAACGGATCCTTACCGGGAACATTTCAACAAGAAAAGCAGCGATAGGGCCGTAAACCATGGTGACAAAAATCACCTGAATGAAAACCAGAAACACCAGATACCATCTTGTATCATTGCTTAGCGTGATTGATTTTGTGACTTTGGGTTCTTCCGCTTTACCGTCTTTCATCACAGGGCCAGTTGCAGACCAGTGTACAATGCTGTCTTTTTTAATGAAAGTCCCGTCTGTGTATGTAGTTTCTTTGTGAAAAGTAATTAAGCTGTCTGATGCAATGTCTTTATGAATGGCGGCACTTCTTGTCTCTTTGATTCCGTCGCTTGCAACCGTTTTAGCTTCAATATTGACACTTTTATACATGCTGTCATAAATCGGCCTGTAGGCTAGAATAGCAACCAGCATACCGGTCATCATGATTGCTTTTCGTCCGATTTTATCGGAGAGCCAGCCGAAAAATACGAAGAATGGGGTTCCCATTAATAGGGCAGTAGCCATTAAATAATCAACCTGCATGGAGTCTATATTCATTACTTTCTGCAGGAAGCTCATGGCGTAGAACTGTCCGGTATACCAGATAACCCCCTGTCCCATGGCAGCACCGAACAGTGCCAGTAAAACAAATTTGAAATTAAATTTATTCCCGAAACTCTCTTTTAATGGGTTTTTAGATGTTTTTCCTTCACTTTTAGCCTTTGCAAAAAGCGGAGATTCTTTCATATTTTTTCTGATGAAATAAGATACTCCCACCATTAAAATTGAAATCCAGAAAGGAACTCTCCATCCCCAGGAATCAAATTCTGCAGCAGATAATGTGTTTTTAGTAATTAAAATCACGATTAATGAAATGAAAAGTCCTGCAGTGGCTGTCGTCTGAATCCATGATGTCCAGTATCCTCTTCTGTGTGGCTGCGCGTATTCTGCGACATAGGTTGCAGCACCTCCGTACTCTCCTCCCAACGCTAAACCTTGTAAAAGTCTTAAAATTAAAACTAAAACCGGTGCCATGAATCCGATGGTTTCGTATCCCGGAATACACCCGATCAGGAAAGTAGAAAATCCCATGATCAGAAGCGTCACAAGGAATGTGTATTTTCTTCCGATAATATCGCCTAATCTTCCGAAGAACAAAGCTCCGAAAGGTCTTACAACGAACCCGGCTGCAAAAGTAGCCAATGTAGATAAAAATGCTGCAGTAGGATTGTCAGCAGGGAAAAACTTCGTCGCTAAAACGATAGCTAAACTTCCAAAAATATAAAAGTCATACCATTCTATCAGAGTACCGAGGGATGAGGCAGTGATCACGCTCCAGATGGTGCGGTTTTTCTGCCGTTCGGTCATATTCTCGTAGTTTTCGTGGTGATTGTCGCTCATGTTGATTGATTTTTGATGTTAATGGATTAAGATATTGAGTTCATCCTGGGTTTAAAGGTAAATCTGGAACTGTACAATGAATTCACCTTTTGAGGAAGGGCTTTCCGTAGGGCTGGTATAAACCGGTCTTGTAGAATATTGCGTAGTAATCTTGGCATGATGGCCGTCTATAAACCAGTTGGCACCTACATCGAATTGTGAAGACGACTTGTCGAATGCTTCAAAACTTTTATGCGTATACGCCGCGAAAGGCTGTATTCTGATCTTTGGTTTTTCGGCCTTGCTTGGAAGCAGTAATCCGGCTTGGGCATACACTACATTGCCTGTTCCTATCATCGGTTGTAGATTCCCGGGACCCGCGATAGCTCTGTTTCCTGCAAAATTGGGATCATTGGCGGCAATATTCATCGTTCCCAGATTTCTTATGTAGTTAGGACCGAAATTGTAGTTATAATATCCGGCATAAGCAGAAACGGCCATTTTATTTTTCGCATTTCCCAAAGGAATATCAGCAAAAGCATCTACTGCTACAAGAGTGATATCATGTTTTTCGATATTGGAATTCACTGAAGTCCTTGTTCCGTCGGCCTGATGGTAGAAACCTGCACCTACATTGAACACTTTCTTGGTTCCTAAATACGAGCCCACTTTGAAAGGAAGGGTATTGGATTCTTCATCAAGAAACTGGTATTCAACATAACCGGCTTTAGAAAAGCTTGGATTTCCATTGTTGTCAACAGCTGCAGCTCTTGAAGGATCTGTAACATTAACAGGGACCAGGTCTGTCGCGAAAGGTTTGTTTAAACTGAAACGGTATTCCAGTTTCCCATACTTTCCTTTAGCGAACATCCCGAGTTGTCTTGCGAATTGATCGGAATTATCAATTAAAGGCCATGAGAAAATAGGAGAGTCCACAGTAAGAAAATTAAGAGTTGAAGCCATCGTCATCCGGGAAAGTCCCATGTAGTAATGAAGGCCTGCTCCTAAAGATAAACTGAATTTTCCCGCTTCTCCGGGTAAAATAACTGCGTACTCATTCCATGCATCATGAAAAAAAAGCTGAGGTTTCTTGCCGTTTCCGTAACCTCCTGTTCCTGTGGTGCCTGTAGCTCCGCCGTTGATGAAGGTTTGATTATTGATCCCAAAGTGAGCAAGGATCATGTATCTTTTAGAGATTTGGGCATACATTAAAGCACGCAATCTTCTGTTTCCCAGGCTCCAGGAATTCTCGGCAGGTTCTCCACCCACCATACTTCCCGGGTTCATTTGGGTGTTTCTGAGCCAGAACTGGTCCCATAATATAAATCTGATGTACTTATCTCCTTCATTATTGAGGTTTAATTTTAATCCGCCTCCGTAATCAGGAGAACCCTGTCCGTATAAAGAACTGCTTATTAGGGCTAATCCAATAAATGAAAGTAATTTCTTCATAAATTATCAATTTTTGGCGTTGTTTTTTGTGAAAGCCAAATTGTAATTAATAATTTATTTACAAAAATTTAATATATATTAGTGGTAATGGTATAGTTTTTTTTGTAACCAACTGGTTTTTAGTTGAGAGTTACTAGATTTGAGTTATGGGTTTTATTGTTAGAGAGCCTGAGTGTTGGAGAGTGAATGTGTCAGGAGAAAGTTGTGAGTTGAGTTTTGATTAATAAATGACAGGTGCTTGGTGGCTGAGGCTCCCGAAGCCACCACTCCTAATGTTTGAAATCTGAAATCTGATGTCTAGCATCTTGGCTCTTGGCTCTTGGTTCTTGACTCTAATATCTCAGCTACTTCTTAAACCTCTCCCACTTAATCAGCATATACTTATCCGCAAACTGAGTAATGATAAGTCCGGAGTTTTTGATATTTTCTTCTTTTGCGATATATTCAATTAATTCGTTCTGTTTTAGAATTTTATAGACAGGGTGGAATTCGGAATGAGGAGGTCTTGTGATGTTGTATTTCTTGATCCAGGAGCTGATCGTGACGTGGGAAACGCCGATAATCCTTTCTATTTCTCGAAAACTTAAGCCTTCAAGATACAGCTGGAGAGCTTTGGTGACATAGTAGTCATCGATCTGTTTTCCCATTTTTTTAACGGTAAAATAATACGTGCAGTCTTTGCAGAGAAAACGTTGTTTTTCGTTGATAATTCCGCTTTTGACAATCTTGTCGCCGCCGCATTTTGGACACTTGTTTTCCATAGCTATATGTTTTTAGCAAATATATAATAATTTAGCAAAGTTACATTTCTGGATAAAGATAAAATTACCTGTGTATTTCATTTAAACAAAAAAAATATCTTTTTAATTTGGTTTTTAAAGTTATTATGCTTTAAATTTGCCAAAAAAATTAGATAAATAAATGGAAATAGAAATTTCCTCATGCGAACATCTCATGTATGTGAGTGAAATACAGCAGGAAATGTATGATTCTGCACAGCGCAGAGGAACGGGGATCGCAAAACGTTCCATCGAATATTTAACGAAAAAGATTTCGGATGGTAATGCTGTGGTTGCCACTGAAAATGGCGAATGGGTTGGCTTCTGCTATATTGAGACATGGTCACACGGTCAGTTTGTAGCCAACTCAGGACTTATTGTATCTCCGAATTACAGAAACAGAGGAGTAGCCACTTTGATCAAGAATAAGGTTTTCCAGTTATCTAGAGAAAAATATCCCAATGCAAAGGTATTTGGGTTGACCACAGGACTTGCCGTCATGAAAATTAATAGTGATCTGGGTTACAAGCCGGTGATCTATTCTGAATTGACTCAGGATGAAGAATTTTGGAGCGGGTGTAAGAACTGTGTGAATTATGAGATTTTAATGAAAAAGGAACGTAAAAACTGTTTGTGTACAGCGATGCTTTTCGTTCCTGAAAATAATAATAAAGTGAACGGGACTGAAATTCAGCAGTCCGAAATTGATGAGTATAATGGAGAAAAAGAAAGTAATCTTAGCGTTTAGCGGAGGTTTGGATACCTCTTACTGTGCTAAATATCTTAGTGAAACACTGGGATATGAAGTATATGCAGTGACTGTAAATACCGGTGGTTTTTCTAAAGAAGAAGAAAAAGAACTGGAGAAAAAAGCCTTCCAACTTGGGGTGAAGGAATACAGGTGCGTGGATGCTCAGGAAGATTACTATAATTCTTGTGTGAAGTATCTGATCTTCGGAAATGTACTGAAAAACAACACGTATCCATTATCTGTAAGTGCTGAGCGTACGGTTCAGGCGAAGGAAATAGCAAAATATGCCATTGAGACCGGTGCTCATGCTATTGCTCACGGAAGTACGGGAGCTGGAAATGATCAGGTACGTTTTGATTTGATTTTCCAGGTGATGTGTCCGGAAGTAGAGATCATCACGCCGATCCGCGATATGAGTCTGTCCCGTGAAGAAGAAATTGAATTCCTGAAAAATCATGGGTATGAAATGGAATTTCACAAAGCACAATATTCAGTCAATAAAGGCCTTTGGGGAACATCAGTTGGAGGAAAGGAAACATTAACATCCCGAAATTATCTTCCGGAAGAAGCTTTTCCATCGCAAATTAAAGAAACACTGCCTTCAGAACTCGAAATTGAGTTTAAAAACGGTGAGGTTGTAGCGGTAAACGGACAGAGTTTTGAACATTCTGTGAAGGCGATTCAAAAAATTGAAGAACTGGCTTCCGCTTATGGAATCGGTCGTGATATTCATGTTGGAGATACCATTGTGGGGATTAAAGGAAGAGTAGGATTTGAAGCAGCGGCTGCATCAGTGATCATCAAAGCGCATCATTTATTGGAAAAACATACGCTTTCAAAATATCAGCAGATGATGAAGTCCCAGCTTTCCGACTGGTATGGAAACTGGCTTCATGAAGCGCTTTTCTTAGATCCGGTGATGAGGAATATTGAGTCTTTCTTAACAGATTCTCAGGAAACAGTCAGCGGAAAAGTATTTGTAACCCTTCATCCGTACAGATTTATTTTAAATGGGATTGAATCCAAGCATGATCTTATGTCCGATAAATTCGGAAGCTATGGCGAAGCCAACAGAGCATGGACAGGACAAGATGTAAAAGGATATACAAAAATTGTAAGCAATTCCTTAAACATATACCATCAGATCAATTCAAAATAAAGAGTTCCAACGGAAAGGCTTATCCAGGATAGGACGCAGTCCTATCAATTATCAACATCATCATATCATTAAAATATGAAAAAAGTAGGAATTGTAGGTGCCAACGGCTACACAGGAAGCGAATTGATTCGTGTACTGGCTTTTCATCCCAATGTGTCATTGAGTTTTTTATATAGCCGTTCCAATCCGGGGACAAAAATTTCAGATTTGTACCCGGATTTAACGGCCGTTTGTGAGCAGGTTTTAACAGATCAACCTGAAGAAGTTGATATTTTATTTCTGTGCCTTCCTCATAAAGAAAGCCAGAATTGGTTAACTCAAAATCCGGTTAAAAACGACACTTTAGTCATTGATCTTGGGAATGATTTCCGTTTGGATGGAAGTTTTGGAAGTAGAAATTTTATCTATGGACTTCCTGAAATCAATAAAAAAAATCTTTCAGGCTCAAAAAGTATTGCCAATCCGGGATGTTTTGCAACAGCTATTCAGCTTGCTCTTCTTCCATTAGCGGAAAAGGGTTTACTGAATGAAGTGTACACAACAGGCATTACAGGCTCAACGGGTGCGGGGCAGTCTTTACAGGCAACCACTCATTTTACCTGGAGGAATGATAATATTTCAGCATATAAAACTTTGACGCATCAGCATGTAGATGAGGTTTTACAGCAGTTAGTTTCATTGAATCATAAAGAGGTTAGTCTGAATTTTGTTCCTTGGAGGGGAGATTTTGCAAGAGGAATTTTTACCAGCTCTACAGTGAAAACGGAATTAGTACTTTCAGATATGGTTCAGTTGTATCAGGATTTTTATGAAAAGGAGCCTTTTGTAAAGGTAAGTGAAAATGCAATTGATTTAAAGCAGGTTGTCAATACCAATCGCTGTGTGATTCACATAGAAAAGAGTGGGAATGTAGCGGTTATTCACTCAGCGATTGACAATTTGTTAAAAGGAGCTTCCGGACAGGCCGTTCAAAACATGAATATAGCAATGGGCTGGGAAGAGAATCTGGGGTTGAACTTAAAACCAATAGCATTTTAAAAAAGTGAATGGTTAATAAGGTGAATAGTCAATAAGTCAATTGTGAATTGAAAAACCGAAATATTCGACTTAGGAAAATGAAGCGTTAAGAAAATTAATTCTGTGAACGTTAAGAAAATTCTACTGTTTGAAGCGCGAGATAAATATTAAGTCGAATAACAGATGCCGAATTCGCGCAAGTTTTAGAATTTTTAGAGAACAGAAATAATTTTTAGCGGAAGTTTCCAGGTCTTGAACTTTTGTTTCTTTTGTTTCAAGACAAAAGAAATTAATTAAAAACAAAAAAATGAATTTATTCAACGTATATCCATTATTCAATATAAATCCGGTAAAAGCCCAGGGCTCATTCCTTTGGGATGACAAAGGAGAAAAATATCTTGATTTTTACGGAGGTCACGCAGTGATTTCAATCGGACACAATCATCCGCACTATCAAACTCAATTGAAAGAGCAGCTGGAGAAAATTTCTTTCTATTCAAATTCTGTTGAGAATGAGTTGCAGACTGAATTGGCTGAAAAATTAGGCAAGCTTTCGGGGTATGAAGATTACAATCTGTTCCTGTGTAACTCAGGAGCAGAAGCTAATGAAAATGCATTAAAGCTAGCGTCTTTCCATAACGGAAAAAGCAAAGTGCTTTATTTCTCTGGATCTTTCCATGGAAGAACTTCTGCGGCCGTTTCTGTGACGGATAATCCAAAAATTGTTGCTCCGGTTAATTTCTCTGAGAGGTTCATTAAATCTGATTGGAACAACATCAGGCAGCTTGAAGAAATCTTTGAAATACAGGGAAATGAAATTTCATCGGTGATCATAGAAGGAATTCAGGGAGTTAGTGGAATCATGATCCCAACGTTTGAATTTTTATCCAAAATTAAAGAACTGTGCGAAAAATATGATGCAGCATTGATTCTTGATGAAGTTCAGTCAGGATACGGAAGAAGCGGATATTTCTTTGCTCATCAGGAATTTGGAATTGAACCGGATATGATCACGACAGCGAAAGGAATGGGAAATGGCTTCCCAATCGGTGGCGTTTTGATACATCCTAAGTTTCAGGCAAGCAATGGTTTGCTGGGAACAACTTTCGGAGGGAATCACTTAGCCTGTGCTGCAGCCATTGCGGTTTTGGATGTCATGAAAGAGGAAGATTTGATGACAAACGCTCAGAAAATGGGTAATTATATTGAAAACGAAATTAAAGATTTTCCGCATATCAAATCGATCCGAAGGAAAGGATTAATGATTGGAGTAGAGTTGGATCAGGACTGTGCAGAAGTGAGGAAAAGTCTATTGTACGATCATCACATTTTTACAGGAAATTCCAATGACAAAAGCGTATTGAGGATCCTTCCGGCTCTAAATATCAGCAAAGAAGAAACAGATCTTTTTGTCGGTGCTTTAAAAACAGTTTTAGATAAGATTTAAACCACAAAAATCATAAAAGATATAAACACTTAAGCAATGTAAAGAAACGACTAAGCGCTTAAGAAGAACACTTGATTTTCATCTTATGTGAACTTAAATAAGTATCATCATTTTAAACTTACTTATGTGTTCTAAAGTTTTTAAATAAAAGAAAACTTTTCTGCCTTTTGTGGTTAAAATTATCCAAGTAATTAAAAAAAATATCCAATGAAAAAATTCACCTCTGTAAACGATGTAAAAAACTTACAGGAAATTATAAAAAAAGCGTTACAAATTAAAGAAAATCCTCATTCCGAAACAGAAAAAGGAAAAGGGAAAACAATAGGGCTAGTATTTCTAAATTCAAGCTTAAGAACCCGTTTAAGCAGTCAGATCGCCGCACAGAATTTGGGATTGAATGTCCTGACTTTAAATGCAGCCCAGGAAGCCTGGAATCTTGAATTTGCAGACGGAGCCGTAATGAATGGCGATACCGTTGAGCACATCAAGGATGCGATAGAAGTACTCAATCAATATTGTGATATCATAGCAGTACGTTGTTTTGCAGGAATGAAATCTAAAGAAGACGATGTTAATGAAAGTATTTTAAGCCAGTTTGAGCAGCATGCAAAAGTGCCTGTTATTTCTCTGGAATCGGCAACGCGGCACCCATTGCAAAGTCTGGCAGATTGCATTACCATTACAGAAAACTGGAAAGAGGACCGCAAACCGAAAGTAGTTTTAACATGGGCACCACACATCAAGCCGATTGCTCAGGCTGTTGGAAATTCTTTTGCAGAATGGATGCAGGAAATGGATGTTGATTTTGTGATCGCTAATCCCGAAGGGTATGATCTCGATAAGAAATTTACAAAAGATAGTAAAGTGATCCATAACCAGGATGAAGCTTTAAAAGATGCGGATTTTATCTATGTCAAAAACTGGTCTTCCTTCGATGAATATGCAACAATGCCGGAAGTAAAAGAAAACTGGATGCTGACCGGAGAAAAACTGAAAAACACAAATAAGGGTAAAGTAATGCACTGCCTTCCTGTTCGCCGTAATGTAGAATTAAGTGATGAAGTCATGGACGGAGAAAACTCCATTATCTATCAGCAGGCCAAAAACAGAATTTTCTCTGCACAAGCCGTCTTCAGCGAGATTTTGAATGAAATAAATTCGTAAAGAGTCCTAGCGGAACGATGTAGAAAAGGATAGGATTCAGTCCTGACAATAAAAATATAAACCGATAAAGAGTTCCAACAGAACAATTTAACCCAAGATAGGATGAAATCCCGCCAATCAAAATGAAAGAAAAATTATACATCATAAAAATAGGAGGAGCCCTGATCGACGATTCAGAGTTGCTTAGCCAATTTTTAGAGCAGTTTTCTGAAATTAAAGAAAAGAAAATTCTGGTTCACGGTGGCGGAAAATTAGCAACTACTTTGGCTGATAGGTTAGGCGTTGAACAAAAAATGATCAACGGACGAAGAATTACAGATAAAGATACGCTGGATATTGTGGCGATGGTGTATGCCGGAAGTATCAATAAAAATATTGTGGCAAAACTTCAGCAGAAAAAATGCCAGGCAATAGGCTTTTCCGGAGCGGATGCGAATTTGATTAAAGCCAAAAAAAGAGAACATGCAGAAATAGATTTCGGGTTTGTAGGAGATATTGAGAAGAAAAGTGTGAACAGGAAATTGATTTCAAAATTGATTAAGCTTAAACTTGTTCCTGTTTTTTCAGCCATTACCCATGACAAAAAAGGAAATCTTTTTAATACCAATGCAGATACGATAGCTTCGGTCATTGCTCAGGCTTTATCTTCAAAATACGATGTAGAATTATTGTATTGTTTTGATAAAGAGGGAGTTTTGGAAAATATTGAAGACCCTGGATCAGTTATAAAAAGTGTATCTGCAGAAGAGTTTTCTGTTTTAAAAGAAGCGGGAAAACTTCATAAAGGAATTTTACCCAAACTTGAAAATGCTCTGGGAGCTGTAAAAAATAAAGTAAATAAGGTATTCTTAATTAAAGAAACCCAATTAAAAAATCATATAGAAAACCATCATGGAGGAACTGAAATCTGTTTATAGTAAAGAAGAGCTACTGAGTCAGGCAGTTGATTTGCTTAAAAAACTGATTGCCACTCCTTCATTCAGTAAAGATGAATACAATACATCCGTAGAAATTGAGAACTTCTTCAAGAAAAATCAAATTCCTACGAAACGTTTTAAAAACAACATTTGGGCGGTCAGTAAAAACTTTGACGTATTGAAGCCATCCATTTTACTGAATACCCATCATGATACCGTAAAACCCAATAAGGCCTATACTTTAGACCCGTTTCTTCCGGTTGAGCAGGATGGAAAACTGTATGGATTGGGAAGCAATGATGCCGGAGCCTCTCTGGTATCAATGGCTCAGGTTTTTGTACATTTTTATGAAAAAGAAGATTTAAAATATAATTTAGTTATTGCTTTGACGGCTGAGGAGGAGATTTCAGGATTTGATGGAATTGAGGCCTTGTTTCCAAAGCTTCCGAACATCGAACTCGCCATTGTAGGAGAACCCACGCAGATGAATCTGGCGATCGCGGAAAAAGGACTTTTGGTGATAGACGGGGAAATGAAAGGAACTCCTTCTCACGCTGCTCATCCAAATGACGATAACGCTATTGTAAAATGTATGGAAGATATTCAGAATGTTCTGAACTTCAGGTTTCCGAAAGTTTCCGATTATTTAGGCGAAGTGAAAGTGACGTTGTCAGGAATTCACGCAGGCGTTCAGCACAATGTAGTTCCGGAAGCCTGTACTTTTACTTTGGATGTCAGGGTTACCGATGAATATTCCAATAAGGAAGCTTTTGAAATCATCCAGGGACAAATGAAATCAACATTGACGGCCAGGTCTTTCAGATTGAATTCATCAAAAATAGAAATGGATCACCCGTTTGTAAAGGCAGGCTTGGAAATCGGAAGGACAACCTACGGTTCACCAACATCATCCGATCAGGCCATTATTCCATGTACATCCGTGAAAATAGGTCCGGGCGACAGCAGGCGCTCTCACACAGCAGATGAATATATCTATATAAAAGAGATTAAAGAAGGAATCGAGATCTATATCAGGATCTTGGAAAAAGTTTTATAGAGAGAAGTTAGAGGCTAGAAATTAGAAGTTAGATGCCCGAAATTTATACATACACCTTAGTACTAACATCTAATTTCTAACATCTAATATCTAAAAAATAATGTTTTAACCCCGCTCAGCAGGCAGATCAAAGTTCAGTTTTTAATAAGGATTTATGCAAAAAAGAAAATTAAAGACGAAGACTTTTCAATGCGGAGATGTTTTTTTATAGTTAAAGATGCTTCGCTGAGCAGGTTGAAACGAATTGAATAACATACAGAAAACCGGTATAAAATCATTATTGATTACTACTCTGGTCAATTAATACAGATCAGGACCGTCATTATGAGGGTCTTGGAAAAATAAATAATTACCTATGAAAAAGATATGGCAAAAGGATAACCTGGCCACCAATATATTAGTCAACAAATTCACCGTCGGGAAAGATCTTGACTTCGATGAGCGTTTAGCAAAATATGACGTTAAAGGTTCTATGGCGCATTGCCAGATGTTGGCAGAAACCGGAATTATATCCGGTGAAGAATCCACACAGATGCTTTCTGTTTTAGCCGATATTTTAAAAGATATCGAGAACGGAAACTTTGAAATCGATAAAGAAGCAGAAGATATCCATTCTCAGGTTGAAGCCATTTTAATTGAAAAATTAGGTGATACCGGAAAGAAAATCCATACCGCAAGATCACGAAATGATCAGGTTTTACTGGATATTAAACTCTATCTATTGGATGAAATTCGTGAAATTACAGCTTTGACGGACGAGTTTTTCCAAATTTTAATCAAACTCGCTGATCAGCATAAAAGTAAATTACTTCCCGGCTATACCCATCTTCAGATTGCCATGCCATCTTCGTTTGGATTATGGTTTGGAGCCTATGCTGAAGCATTGCTGGATGATGTTGAACTGTTGTTTTCGGTGAAGAACATTATCAATAAAAACCCACTCGGTTCCGCTGCAGGTTATGGCTCTTCTTTCCCTATTGATCGGGAGAGTACCACCTACAACTTAGGTTTTCAGTCCATGAACTATAATTCTGTATACGCACAGATGACCCGTGGGAAATCTGAAAAAATGCTGTCTATGGCCATGGCTACTTTAGCGGGAACGCTTGGGAAATTTGCTTATGATGTCTGCTTATATTTAAGCCAGAATTTCGATTTTATCAGTTTTCCAAAAGAGTTTACCACGGGAAGTAGTATTATGCCGCACAAAAAGAATCCGGATATTTTTGAACTGGTTCGTGCCCGATGCAATAGAATTCAGTCTTTACCGAATGAACTTATTTTACTGACAAACAATCTGCCGTCAGGGTACCACAGAGACGTACAGTTGACAAAGGAAATTCTTTTCCCTGGCATCGATTCCCTGAAAGAATGTCTGGAGATTTTAAGCTACACGCTTCCAAATATTCAGGTAAAAGATGGAATTCTGGAAGACGAGAAGTACAAATATCTTTTCAGTGTGGAAAAGATCAATGAAGAAGTGAAAAAGGGAAGTTCATTCCGTGATGCCTACGTGAAAGTAGGGCAGGAGATTGAAAATAATGAATTTGAGTTTGAAGTTGGAAATCTTGAGCATACCCACCAGGGAAGTCTGGGAAATCTTTGTCTGGACAAAATAGAATATCAGTTTAATAAGCTGAAGAATAAATTATTGGGTTGATTTTGAACCATTAAGATTATTGAAGTTTTTAAGGTAAATTAAGAAAATCTATGATTTTAAAGAAGCTATCTTATCAGAATTCGCTTGCGAATACTTAACTATTCTTAATCCCTTAAAAGAATCTTAATGGTTTAATACATTTAAAAATAATTATTCAAGATCAATTTTAAATTTAGTCGATTTTTTTACCTCATGAAGCACAATAGAACTGTGATACTGGCCAATGTTTGGAATGTTTGAGATCACATTCACCGCGAAATCATTATAAGAATTAATGTCCTTTGCAATGATCTTAAGCATATAATCATACTCACCGGAAAGACTGATGATCTCCTGAACTTCATCATGTTTCATAATGTTTTTCTCAAAAGTTTCCAGTACTTTCTGGGACTGCTCTTTCAGGCGGACATTACAGTAAACCACAATATTGAGCCCCAGTTTTTCACGGTTCAGAAGACCGACATATTTTTCAATGATTCCCTGTTTCTCCAGCTGTTTGATTCGTTCATAAGTAGGAGTAAACGTAAGACCTATTCTTTCTGAAATTTCTTTTACTGATAGCGTAGAGTCTTCCTGAATAATGCTGAGAATCATTTTGTCCTTTAAATCCATAGGGTGGGTTTGAGTTTTAACAAAAATATCAATTATAAATGAAAATAAGGAAGGAATACAATTTTTAATTTATTTGGAACTTTAGTTTTGCAGATTCGTAAAAATACTATATCTTTGCACCTAATGAATAAAAGAGTGTTTATATCATTAGATTTACCGGGCGAAAGCGCCCTTTACGATATTTATTATTATTAAGCGAAGATCCTGTCTTCGCTTTTTTTATGCACAAAAATTAAGAATTATGTTTACGATCACAGAACTAAGTACCGAGAGAATCAACAGTATACTGACCGAAGCACTGGCTTTTGCCAACGGGAAAACTGCAAAAATTGAAGGAGAAGTATTCTGCTCAAATCTTTTCTTTGAAGACAGCACAAGAACAAAGACAAGTTTTGATATCGCAGAAAGAAAGCTTGGTCTGCAGGTAGTACCTTTTGATGCTTCACACAGTTCTGTAAACAAAGGAGAGAGTCTTTATGATACGGTAAAAACCATTGAAAGTCTGGGAGTGAATCTGGTCGTTATCAGAGATAAGAAAGACCGGTATTTTGAAGAGTTAAACAATATTACTATTCCGGTAATCAACGGAGGAGACGGAACAGGAAACCATCCTTCCCAATGTATGCTGGATCTGATGACCATCTATCAGGAATTTGGAAAGTTCGAAGGACTAAAGATAGGAATTGTTGGAGATGTAAAACACAGCCGTGTGGCCAATTCAAATGCCGAAGCCTTAAGAAGACTGGGCGCTAAAGTATACTTCTCAGGACCCGAACACTGGTTTGATGAAGGCGCTTTGATTAACGGAACTTATTTGTCAGTAGATCAGCTTACTGCTGAGGTAGATGTTCTGATGCTGCTAAGGATTCAGCACGAAAGACACGATGCCCAGATGAGCTTCTCAGCTTCCGAATACCACAGAAAATATGGTTTGACGAAAGAAAGAGAAAAAGTAATGAAACAAGGAGCGATCATCATGCATCCCGCACCGATCAACAGAGGGGTTGAAATTGATACAGACCTCGTGGAATGCGAACGTTCAAGAGTGTTTAAACAGATGCAGAACGGTGTCTTTGCAAGAATGGCTATTCTCAAAGAAGCATTGGAAAAACAAGGATATACCTTTAAATAGATAAAGGGTTTTGAGATCCGGATTTCCGGTCTTGAACCTACAAAAATTCCCCTCCCATGGAGGGGTGTCAAAAAAAAAGAATTTTTTTTGACGGGGTGGTTAAAAAGAAAAAATAAAACAGAACGAGGAAGTCTAACTTCTCAATTCTTAAATCTAATATCTAATTTTTAAAAATGAAGAAAAAATTAATACTGGAGTCCGGTGAAGTGTTTCATGGAGAAGGTTTCGGAGCAGAATTGGAAACTGCCGGAGAAGTAGTTTTCAATACCGGAATGACAGGGTATCAGGAGTTGATCTCAGATCCGTCATACTGCGGTCAGATTGTTTGCATGACCTATCCGCTTATCGGAAATTATGGTATTAACCGTGATGATTACGAAAGTATCGAGCCGGCTATTAAAGGACTTATCGTAAAAGAACTTTGCGATCTTCCTTCCAATTTCCGTACCCAGATGACTTTAGAAGAATTATTTAAAAGGAAAAACCTTTCAGGAATTTCAGGAATCGACACCAGAAGATTGACCAGAATTCTACGTAACTCCGGGGTGGTAAAAGGAAAGATTGTGAATGCAGACACTGATGAAAATGCAGTGGTAGAAGAATTGAAATCTACAACTTTTCCAACCAATCAGGTGGAAATGGTTTCTACAAAAACGTCTTATGCCAATCCTGGAAGAGGATTAAAAGTAGTATTGGTAGATTTTGGTTCCAAATTAGGAATCATCAGAGAATTGTCTCAGAGAAACTGTGATATCACCGTAGTTTCACAGGACACCACAGCAGAAGAGATCTTATTGATGGATCCGGATGGAATTATGCTTTCAAACGGTCCCGGTGACCCGGAAGACAACCCTCAGGCTTTAGAAATGATCCGCGGATTATTAGGAAAAGTTCCGATCTTCGGAATCTGCCTGGGACATCAGTTAATCGGTTTGGCTTGCGGTGCAAAAACGTTCAAACTGAAATTCGGACACAGAGGAGGAAACCACCCGGTACTGGATCTGGAGAAAAACAAAGTATCTATCACTTCTCAGAACCACGGCTATGCAGTAGATCAGGAAAGTCTTAAAAACACAGACTTAGTTGAAACCCACATCGCTCTAAACGACAGAACCAACGAAGGTCTGAAACACAAGATCCACCCTTGCTTCTCCGTTCAGTATCACCCGGAAGCAAGCCCCGGTCCTGAAGATGCAAACTATTTGTTTGATGAGTTCATCGATTTAATGGAGGGCTTCAAAAAATAGAACCAAGAATCAAGATACAAGAACCAAGACGCAAAAACAAAATTAATAGACTACAGATGCACAACTTTGAGAAACTACTTTTTTGGCAAAAATCGATTGTACTGGCAAAAAATGTTTACATTATCTGTCAGGAGGTCAGTAACGATGAAAAGTTTGGTTTGATTTCTCAAATTAAAAGATCTGCAGTTTCTATTCCTTCAAATATTGCGGAAGGTTCTGGTAGAAATGGAAGTAAAGAATTTAATCATTTTCTAGCAGTTGCTCTAGGTTCAGCTTTTGAACTGCAGACACAGCTGATTTTGATTAGAGAATTAAATCTTTTACCTGAAGAAAAAATAAATGCTTTACTAAGTGAAGTTTCTGAAATTCAGAGAATGATTTATTCATTTAAAAATAATTTAAAATAAAAGTCTGGAATCTTGGCTCCTGGCTCTAGAATCTTGACTCTACAATAAAAAGAAAAATGGCAAAACGTACAGATATAAAAACAATTTTAGTAATCGGTTCAGGACCCATCATCATCGGTCAGGCAGCTGAATTTGATTACGCAGGAACGCAGGCTTGTTTGTCTTTGAGAGAGGAAGGCTACAAGGTGATTTTGATCAACTCAAACCCTGCAACCATTATGACGGATGTGGAAATCGCAGATAAAGTATATATCGAGCCGATTTCTCTTCAGTTTGTAAGTCACATTATCAGAAAAGAACGTCCTGATGCTTTGTTACCAACATTGGGAGGTCAGACAGGTCTGAATATGGCAGTAGAATTGGAAAAATCAGGAATTCTTGAAGAATGTAAAGTGGAAGTTTTAGGAACTACACTTTCTGCCATCAACAGAGCGGAAGACAGAGATCTTTTCCGTGAGTTGATGAGAGAACTGAACGAACCCGTTCCTGAATCAGATATCGTGACTACAGTAGAAGGAGCCATCCGTTTTGCTGAAGAAATCGGATATCCGGTGATTGTTCGTCCTGCCTTTACAATGGGAGGAACCGGAGGAGGTATTGCCTCTACCGAAGCTGAATTGAAAGAAATTGCTGAATTAGGATTGAAATACAGTCCGGTGACGCAATGTCTTATCGAAAGATCCATTGCAGGTTTCAAAGAAATTGAATACGAAGTAATGCGTGATGCCAACGACAATGCGATTGTGGTTTGTAACATGGAAAATATAGATCCGGTAGGCGTTCACACAGGGGATTCTATCGTAGTAGCCCCTTCTCAGACGCTTTCTGACAGAGAGTATCAGCTACTGAGAAACGCTTCTCTGAAGATCATCAGGGCCTTAGGAATTGAAGGAGGATGTAATGTTCAGCTGGCTTTAGACCCACATTCATTCAACTACTATATCATCGAGGTGAACCCTAGAGTTTCCCGTTCATCAGCACTGGCAAGTAAAGCGACAGGATATCCGATTGCGAAAATTGCAGCGAAGATCGCTGTAGGTTTAACATTGGACGAGATCATGAACCCTGTGACAGGAAAAACATACGCATGTTTTGAGCCTGCCCTTGACTATGTGGTAACGAAATTCCCAAGATTCCCATTCGATAAATTCGAAACGGCGGACAGGAGATTGTCTACCCAGATGAAAGCGACCGGAGAAGTAATGGCCATCGGAAGAAACTTCGAAGAATCTTTACAGAAAGCCGTTCGTTCTTTAGAAACAGGTTTAAGACACCTGGGATTAAAAACAAAACAGGCAGCCGCTTTAACGGATGAAGATATTGAAAGAAGAATCAGAGTTTGTGACGACGAAAGACTGTTCATTATTTGTGACGCTTTAAGAAGAGGGTACGATTGGGAACAAATTGTAGAATGGAGTAAGATTGATAAATTCTTCATCTGGAAATTAAAGAAACTTGTTGACTTTGAAAAAGTAATTGCAGCCAATAAATTCGATAAAGAAACTTTAATTCAGGCTAAAAAATTAGGTTTCTCAGATCAGAATATCGCTCATTTATGGGAATCCAAGCAAAGAGAAGTTTACAATTTCAGAAAAGAAAATGGGGTGATCCCTGTTTACAAGATGGTGGATACTTGTGCCGCAGAATTTGAAAGTGAAACTCCTTATTTTTACGGAACGTATGAAGAAGAAAATGAAAGTGTAGTAACCGACAAACAAAAAGTAATTGTTTTAGGTTCAGGACCTATCAGAATTGGTCAGGGAGTTGAGTTTGACTACGCAACCGTTCACTCGGTTTGGGCGATCAAAGAGATGGGGTACGAAGCGATCATCATCAACAATAACCCTGAAACGGTTTCTACAGACTTCTCGATTTCAGATAAATTATACTTCGAACCTTTAACGGAAGAAGATGTAATGAACATCATCGATCTTGAAAAACCAACGGGAGTGGTGGTTCAGTTTGGAGGTCAGACCGCGATCAACTTAGCGGATAAACTGGCAAGCTATGGAGTGAAAATTCTGGGAACTTCATTAGAAGATTTAGACAGAGCTGAAAACAGAGATAAATTTGAAAAGGCCCTTCAGGAAATGGGAATTCCACAACCTTTAGGAAAAACGTCAACCTCAAAAGAAGAAGCTATTGCAATTGCCAACGAAATCGGTTATCCGGTTTTGGTTCGTCCGAGTTATGTACTGGGAGGTAGAGCCATGGAAATTGTTTACACTGAAAGCGAATTGTCTCACTACATGGAATTTGCGGTAGATGCAAGCCCGGAACACCCGGTTTTGGTAGACCGTTATATTACCGGAAAAGAAGTTGAAGTAGATGCCATCTGCGACGGTGAAACGGTTATTATTCCTGGGATTATGGAACACATCGAAAGAGCGGGAGTTCACTCCGGAGACTCCATTGCTGTGTATCCGCCTCAGAATGTTTCTCAGGAGGAAATAGACACTTTGGTAGATTACACCCAGAGACTGGCCAAAGGATTGAATGTCATTGGTTTAATGAACATCCAGTACGTCCTTTTCGAAGGAAACGTATATGTGATCGAAGTGAATCCACGTTCATCAAGAACAGTTCCTTTCTTATCTAAAATTACTGAAGTGCCGATGGCGAATCTGGCAACAAAAGCAATATTAGGTCAGAAACTGAAAGATTTAGGATACAAAAACGGATTAGTTCCGAATAAAGAAGGCGTCTTCGTAAAAGTTCCTGTATTCTCTTTCTCAAAATTAACGAAGGTTGATATCTCTCTGGGACCTGAAATGAAGTCTACAGGAGAAGTAATGGGGAAAGATACAACGCTGGAAAAAGCCCTTTACAAAGGATTGATCGCAGCAGGAAGAAAAGTTCCGATGCACGGGTCAATTTTGTTCACAGTTGCCGATAAACACAAGCAGGAAGCTGCAGATCTGGCAGCAAGATTTCACGAAGTTGGCTTCAGAATCTGGGCAACAGAAGGAACGGCTAAATTCTTTGAAGAAAAAGGAATTCCTTGTAAAATAGGATACAAGATCGGAGAAGATGATGTCAACCTGATCGACCTGATCCAGAAAGGAAAAGTACAATACGTAGTGAATACCATGACCAAAGGAAAGCAGGTAGAAAGAGACGGATTCCAGATCAGAAGAATGAGTGTGGAAAACGGCGTTCCTTGTTTAACATCCATGGACACGGTAGAAGCTATCCTGAAAGTTATTGAAAGCATGAGTTTCAAAATGGAGACGATGTAATTTCGGATTTAAATGATATATTTCAAACCCCGTAAGTTTTCTTGCGGGGTTTTTTGTTTGGTGAAAATTAAATTTTTGTTGATTAATGGAAATTTGTATACATTCGGAAAATGATACATTGATAGAACGAAAACGATGATGGAAAAACGGGGGTATCAAAAATTAACTTAATGCTTATCGAATACAATGAAATTTTTAAAATACCTATTACCAGTTTATAGTTTATGTATTGTAGTATCCTGTAATAAAGGAACAGACAATATTCCTGAAATTTCAAAAGGGACATTAACAAAAGATTGGAAGTATCACAATGAGTCAATGAATTTCACCATTCAGCTTCCGAATAGTTGGAGCTTTATTGATAATGAAAATGGATTTTCTAAATTCATACCAATGAACCAAAATGCACCCGGTACAATTCTGACGGGAGGTAAAATCAAAATATCTAAAAAGCTTAACATTACTCAGGAAGATGCTGTGTATCCCTTATTTTCAATTTCGAATAATAGTTTGGATGAGGTTAAATCAGGTTTAAGAAAAGGAGATCTTGTATTTGCCGTTGTCTCTTCTCCAAGTGAGAATGCTGAAAAAGACATTAAACTCATAAAAGAAGAACTGAAAAAACAGTTTGAATCTAATTCTGATTATCTAAAGCTTAATAAAGAAAATTTAGAAGCAACAAATAATTTACAGTTTGGAAAAACTGATAAAATCCCCTATCTAAAAGTATCAATTCCTGATATAAACGGAAATATAACGGGAAACAGAATGTATGCTTTGAAAAATTATGAAAGCTATAACCTGCTTATTATCATAACTTATACCACAGAAGAAGAATTACAGAATATACAATCTCTATTAGCTGAAGTCAAATAGTAAATAATATTAACCCGAATAATTTTAAAGGATAAAATAAGTCCGTACTGGAAGATCTTCTTAATGCTAAAAATCCAAAAATATATACATGCCCTCAGAATTTGATATAAGACCTGTACTAAAATTTACTTTAACATCAATGGAAATGGTAGAATCAATCTTGAAATTAATTGAAAGCATGAATTTCAAAATGGAGACAATGTAATGATCGAAACCAGACGATATATTTCAAACCCCGTGAGTTTTCTTGCGGGGTTTATTCTTTCAAATAAATAAAAAATACTTGTCCGTTTTTCGGTTGTACTATGAATGGTGTCAATTTAAATTTGTAAAAAAAGGAAATGAATAATTTTAAATTGGAAGCATTGAATTATTTAGATTTTGAATATTTGAATGATTTATCAGAAACTGAACTCGCAGAGAATCATATTAAAAAAATAATAGCAGATAAATTCCCGGGATTTCCATGCAAGGTTACTTTGGAAGATGCTGCGATCGGGGAGACGGTTTTCCTCCTCAACTATGATTTTCACAATGTCAACTCTCCGTATCGGGCCAGCGGACCTGTTTTTGTACGGGCAAATCAATTAACAAAAAAGTATGCACAAAATGAAATTCCCGTAATGTTCAATCATAGATTACTTTCTATTCGAGGTTATAATAAAGAGGCAATGATGATTTTTGCTTATGTTTCTGAAGGTAGGTTTCTAAAAAACAAACTTTTGCAAATTCTGGAAAATCCTAAGATTGAATATATACATTTGCATAATGCAAAACCAGGATGTTTTAATTGTACCGTAAAAAGAATATAAAAATACTTGTCCGTTTTTCGGTTGCATAAAAATAAGATCCCCAGTACTTTTGATAAAAAAATAAGATGACAGCAATTCAGAGATTCAGAGCACTGCATGAGCAGGATGATCCACTATTAATAGGAAACGTTTGGGATGCCCAAAGCGCAAGAGTATATGAAAAACTGAGCTATCAGGCAGTAGCAACTTCAAGCTCGGCCGTGGCATTTACCCTGGGATATGAGGACGGTGAGAACATGAGTTTTGATGAATACTTTTATATCATTGAAAGAATTTTGAAATCTATATCAATTCCCTTGTCCGTAGATCTGGAAGGAGGCTACGGGCAAACTGCGGAGGAGATTGTTCTAAACATTTCCAGACTGGCAAATGCTGGCGTTGTTGGGATCAATATCGAAGACAGTGTCATCATTGACGGAACCAGAAGACTATTAAGTACAGAGGATTTTTTTGAAAAATTAAATACCATTATTAAGAAACTTGAAAAACAGGATATTGAAATTTTCGTCAATGTAAGGATAGATCCATTTCTGTTAGGCGTAGAAAATGCAGTAGAAGAAAGCCTTCAGCGGATGAAAATCATTGAGGAAGTGGGAGCGGATGGGATTTTTGTTCCATGCATTACAGAAGTACAGGATATTGAACACGTTATTCATGCTACGCAACTTCCGTTTAGTGTGATGTGTATGCCGGATCTTCCTGATTTTAAAACTCTTCAGGAATTGGGTGTAAAAAGAATCTCTTCCGGTAACTTTTTAAATGGGTATATTTACGATCAGTTGGAGACTGCTGTCCTGAAAATCAGTGCCGGACAAAATTTCTCACCAATTTTTATATCATGATGAAACTGACGGAAGATAGGATGTATCAGGCATCTTTAGACAAAGATTCCTCATTTGAAGGCAGCTATTGGATGGCGGTAAAAACCACAGGCATATTCTGC
The DNA here is from genome assembly GCF_900142785.1 of Chryseobacterium carnipullorum. Classification (GTDB taxonomy): domain Bacteria; phylum Bacteroidota; class Bacteroidia; order Flavobacteriales; family Weeksellaceae; genus Chryseobacterium; species Chryseobacterium carnipullorum. Next base: position 56,651 of record NZ_FRCD01000013.1, read on the forward strand.
CGGCCGACCTGTACAGCCAGAAAACCCAAAAAAGAAAATGTAGAATTCTTTTTTGATCCCGAAAAAGCGATAGAAAAAGGCTACAGACCCTGTAAAATATGCAAACCTTTGGATAAACTTAATGAAACTCCGGCTTATATTCATGAATTATTGGAGGAATTACAAAAGGATGCATCCTTAAAAATCAAAGACTCAGATCTTGTGGAAAGAAATATTGAACCCGTAACTGTGCGCCGCTGGTTCCTGAAAAACCATGGAATGACGTTTCAGGCTTTCCAAAGACAATTCAGAATGAATAAAGCATTTAAGAAAATAAAAAACGGGGAACGCATCATAGAGGTAGCCCTGGAATCAGGTTACGAAAGTTTAAGCGGATTCAATGAGCGGTTCAAAGACATCATTGGGACCACTCCTAAAAATACAGGCCACCAGAAAATCATTGATCTGAAAAGAATAGAGACTCCATTGGGCCCTATGTTCGCCTGTGCCTGTGAAGAAGGAATCTGCCTGCTCGAATTTACAGACCGGAAAAATATAGACCAGCAGCTTACCCGGCTCTCCAAGACAATGAATGCAGAAATCGTTCAGGGTGGAAATAAACACTTCAAACAGCTGGAAGAAGAGCTGAACGAATACTTTGAGCGAAAAAGGACCAAGTTTGAGGTACCTCTTTATATTACCGGAACGGATTTTCAGAAGAAAGTCTGGAAGCTTTTAACAGAGATCCCCACAGGAGAAACCCGCAGCTACAAACAACAATCAGAGTTTTTGGGTAACCCTAAAGCCGTGCGTGCTGTAGGAACGGCCAATGGAATCAATAAAATTGCCATCATTATTCCGTGTCACAGGGTGATAGGTTCAGATGGAGAACTGGTAGGCTATGCGGGAGGAATATGGAGAAAACAAAAACTGTTGGAATTGGAAGGGGCTATCTTATTTTAAATAACTTCGCTAATTAATCTTATAATAAGGTTCCGAAAAATACTTACTCGGTTGGATATACGCTGTTTTTCGGTCTGCATCAAAGATCCAGTTGAATCTTCGCAACAGATCGGCACCAAAATAATTGACTGTCTGTTTTTTTAGGTCACCGATAAAAAATCCTGCTGAAACATCTTTTAGGACACTATTTCCCACTTTCAAAAAAGGAAGTATGCCCTGTTTGGTGATGATGCTTTTCCCGCTGGAGTTTTTTAATGTCTTTTCTCCTGTGATCTTCAGTTTTTTGTCCAGCTCTTTTTCGGCAGCGAAATCATTACTGTACAACAACCCTCCTGAATATCCGGATTGAAGGACAAAATAAGCTTCCTGTTGCTTATTTCCGTCAATAACGTTATCAGCTACAATATAAAAAGCTTCATGGTCATACATCGTGTTAATAGGTTGGAAGTCTTTTACTTCCGGTGTTTTGTCATAGACAATGAACTGATTATGGTCATAATCGATCTTAAATGCTTTTCCTCCAAACAGGACTGTTCCTATCTTTCCGTCAGCCTCGTGGCCAGCCAGCTGATTATCCGAAAAACGGACATTATTAAGAGTTAATTTTCCAATCTGCACCGTATTATTTTCGCTGATTTCCTCTTTGTTGAAAATAATATGATCTGCTTTGCGCTGTCTTTCCGGGGAAATAGCGGCGTCTTCCATCGCGATCTGGAACATCAGATCCAGAGAATCCTTTTTATTGACCAGTGTTTTCACAATGATATTATTATGTTTGGTGATTCTGAAAGGGATGGTTTGCTGTGCATGTATGTTGAAAAGACCCGCAGAAAAGAGGAGAATAAGGCTTGTTTTTTTGAACATTGTAAAGTGATTAGTGGTTAAAATCAGGAATTTTAAAATTACCTATTATCTTTGAAACAGCAAACAGGAATGTCAAATGATTCAAAAACTACTTAACAGTGGCCTTCATTGGAGGGAAAAAGAATTCAAAAGAAATGAATTTCTCAAGATGGCAGGAAGCACAGATACCGATATTTATTTTATAGACAAGGGTAGCATCAGGATCTATATGATGGATGAAAATGAAGAACGCATCATCCGCTTCGGATATACAGGAAATATTATTGTTTCACTGGATTCATTTTTGTCCGGAAAGCCTTCCGGTTTTTATATGCAGGCGATCAGAAAAACGCTTGTAAGGATAGCTTCTAAAAAAGATTTTTATGAATTTATTCATTCAAATGAAGAGAATCTCAAGTTTTGGAACAGTGTTTTGGAAGATCTCGTTTTACAACAGATTGAAAGAGAAAAAGACCTGCTGATCAATTCTCCACGAGAACGTTTTAACAGAGTATTGAAAAGAAGTCCGAAGCTTTTTCAGGAAGTTCCTAATAAATACATCGCCAATTACCTCAGAATGTCTCCGGAAACTTTGTCCAGGCTCAAAAAATCTTGAGTTCAGTCAAGATTTAAGAAAAAACGGATCCCGAAATTTGTATAAAAATCATCAATGAAAATTTCTACATCACAATTATTGAATGAATTGAAAATACAGGTTCAGGAACATAGTCATGTAGCGGAAAATCTTCTGCATGAGTCTGAGGCAAAACTCAATTCCAGAGCCTCACATGAAAGTTGGAGCGTACTGGAATGTCTGGAACATCTGAACCGCTACGGAAACTTTTATATCCCTGAGATCAGTCATAGAATCTCAGCTTCCCAAACTTGTCCTGCGCCAATTTTTAAATCAGGAATTTTAGGAAACTATTTTGCTCAATCGATGCTTCCCGTGGAAAAATTAAAGAAGATGAAAACTTTTAAAAGCATGAACCCTATTAACAGCCAACTGGATAAAAGGGTGGTGGAAGAGTTCATCAGACAACAGCAGCAATTACTGGAATTACTCGAAAAAGCAAGGAATATTGATCTTAATAAAGTTAAAACTAATATCAGCATTTCAAAATTGGTCAAACTTAAATTGGGGGATACTTTTCGTTTTATGATCTATCATAATGCAAGACATATCAGTCAGGCTGAGAAAATTTTTATTTTAAAAGCGGTATGCATTTAGGGTAAATTTCATACTTTAGCCGCGCTAATAAGTCTTTTTATGAAGAAATATCTACTGGGAATTTTGTTCCTCTCTGTCTTGTCTTGTGGAAGTTCAGACGATTCAGAAAATCTGATAACAAACGATCCTGCGCTACTAAAAATTAAAACTTTAACCCTCAAGGATGAAGATGTTGTCAATGGAGTTACTTTCCTTTATGAGAAACTTGACTTTAAATTTGAATACAATAATGATCAGTTGGTTAAAGTCTGGGATATTAATGGTAACTATACTGAAAGCCTAACCTATGTTAATGGTCTGCTGTCAGGAATATCAATAACAGGTTATATGTATCCTCAACTGCACCTCCACAATCCTTTGGATATACGGAGAAAACTTACTTACACTAATCAAAAGCTTTCAAAGTCAGAAGTTTTAGAGCAGCCTCTGGATGGAAAAGTATATACTACTTTTGAATACCCTTCTAATGACATTATTATTGCAAGAGATTACACCAAGTATTATTTAGGCCAGATCAATAATACAATGATGTTTAAAATCTACATCACTAACCAAAATGTTACTAAAGTAGAAACCTATCAGGGCGAAAATGCAGCTGCGTTGACGCATACTACAATCTATGAATATGATCAGAATATAAATCCTAATTTTTTGATTGATAAAAACAGAATTTTAGGATTGCCGAGTTATGGCTATAATATCTTTTCGCTTCGTGATTATTCTCAGATCTCTAAAAATAATGTGGTTAAGAAGAAAACATATTTTTCCACTGTTCAAGATGAAAATCTTATGGGTGAGTTCAATACTTTTTACCAGTATCAAAGTAACGGTTTACCATCCACGATCTACTATAAAGAGAATGATCCCAATAATTATCTAAAAGTATCTGCTATTTACGGGTATTAAGCATTGTAATTTTATATACATTTAAAGAGGCTGTCTCAAAAGGTAAACCAACGCTCTGAGAATCTCCTAAATGACAAAAGTTGTCAGACAGGAGTCCGAGTCCGAGAGAGGGATACTTTTGAAACAGCCTCTTTTATTTTTCAATCAATGGAAATCATCTACCAAAAAACAATACAAACTCCACTGGGAGAAATGATTGCCTGTGCTGTAGAACAGGGAATATGTCTGCTTGAGTTTACCGACCGGAAGAATTTTGAAAAACAGTTTATCTCTTGATCAAAAGTATTAAAAGCGGAAATTGAAGAAGGAGATCATATACACTTTAAACAGCTTGAAGAAGAGCTGAAAGAATATTTTGAAGGGAAAAGACAAACGTTTGATATTCCTCTGTACATCACCGGAACCGAGTTTCAGGAGAAGGTTTGTCTGCTGTTGCGCGAGATTCCGATGGGAGAGACCAGAACCTACAAACAGCCATCTGAGTTTTCAGGAAATCCCAAGGAAATACGTACCGTAGGAACGGCGAAAGGTATTAATAAAATTGCTATTTTGATGCCCTGTCACCGGGGTCATTGGCTCAAACGGAGAGCTGGTGGGCTATGCAGGAGGATTCCGGAGAAAGCAAAAATTATTGGAATTAGAAAAGGCTATTTTATTTTGATTTTTGTAAATTTAGGCAAAAATTTACACGTGAAAAAGTTACTATTTGCACTTTGCCTATCAGCTTCGGCTTTAAGTTTTGCTCAGGATTACTCAGTACCGGCTGCAAGTCCGCGTCAGAAGGTAGAGCAGCAGTTTTCAATGTCTAAAATCAGCATCGATTACGGAAGACCGGGAGTGAAAGGGCGTAAGATATTCGGAGAACTTGTTCCTTACGGACAGGTTTGGAGAGCAGGAGCGAACTCATCTACTAAAATCACATTCGGACAGTCTGTTAATTTCGGTGGAAAAATGGTTCCGGCAGGAACTTACGGTCTTTTCATCGTTCCTACAGAAAAAGAATGGAAGGTGATCCTGAATAAAGATTTCCAGCAGTGGGGCGCTTATACCTATGATCCAAAACAGGATGTGGTAGATATTACAGTACCTGTCAATAAACTGGCGGATAAGCAGGAATGGTTTGAAATTACTTTGAACCCTACCGACGAAAATTCAGGAAACTTAGTCATTAAGTGGGATATGGTTCAGGCAGAAGTGGCTCTGAAGCCAGCAAAACCTGATGCGGTAATCAAAATTTCAGATAAACTGAAAGAAATCAAGAAAATAGAATCTGACGCAGCAAAAGCAAAAAGCTAAGCAATGAAATTTTCAATCCAACCTGTTTTAGAAAATCAGGAATACCAATTAATCCCCTTACAGCAAGGGGATTTTGAGTGTGTATATGAAGTGGCTTCCGATCCGCGGGTTTGGGAGCAGCATCCCAACAAAGACCGCTATAAAAGAGAAGTTTTTGAAAGTTTTTTTCTGGGAGCGATGGAAAGCGGAGGCGCTTTTAAAATCATAGAAAAATCTTCCGGTGATGTTTTGGGAAGCACCCGGTTTTATAACTTTGATGAAGAGGAAAACCGTATTTTCATTGGCTATACCTTTTATGGAACAAAATCATGGGGTAAGGGAATTAATCCGCAGGTAAAGAAACTCATGCTCGATTATATCTTCCAGTTTGTAGATAAAGTGCATTTCCACATCGGTAAGGAGAATTTCCGCTCCCAAAAGGCTTTGGAAAGAATTGGCGGAGAGAAGATTGCAGAAGAGGAAGTCGCCTATTTCGCAGAGCCTACAAGAACTAATTTTGTGTATGAAATTAAAAAAGAGAATCACTCATGAAAAAATATAAAATCCAGAAATCACCCTTTGTAGTTCCTACTACAGACGGAAAACTGATCGAAGAACATTGGGGAAACTCCACAGGAAACTCTAATGTATCCATTGCCCACATGGTGGCACCACCGGACTGGAGTGAGCCGCATCAGACTCCTGAATTTGATGAATTTACCCTTATTATTTCGGGAAAAAAGCAGTTTGAAATCGATGGAGAAATTGTCATTCTTGAAAAAGGACAGAGTATTCTGATAGAAAAAGGAGCAAGAGTGCGTTACAGCAACCCGTTCTCAGAACCTTGTGATTATGTTGCTATCTGTCTTGCTGCCTTTTCTATGGAATTGGTGAACAGGGAAGCTTAAAAATATACCAATTCAGCAGTGTAACAATGTACCAATTCGATTTTTTCGATAAAAGTATTGTTACACTGTTAAATTGATAGATTGTTACATTAAAATAAATGAAATTTATTTCAGTATTTCCTTCAAAAATAGCAGCGTATGATTCCACGCTCTTTTTGCCATCACTTCATTATAATCAGGTGATTTCGGATCGGTGAAGGTATGCTTTGAGTGAGCATAAGTGATGATCTGCCAGTCCGCATTGCCTTCGTTCATTTCTTTGATTAAATTATTATAATCTTCCGGAGTGACTCCCTGATCGTCCGCTGGATTTTCAACTAAAATCTTCGTGGAAATAGGTCCGTTTTTTCTGGTCTGATCTTTTCCGATGCTTCCATGAATAGAAACTGCTCCCACAACCGGAAGGCTTCCTCTTGCAGATTCTAAAGCACCCGTTCCTCCGAAACAATAGCCAATCACAGCAATTTTACTGGAAACGGCTCCATTCTTTTTCAATTGGTCCAGAGCCAGAGAAATACGCTTCTGGTAGGCCTCATAATTCTGTTTGTAGTATCCCGCAGTTTTACCGGCAGAAGCATTGTCTGTTGGAATATTTCCTTCTCCGTAAATGTCGGCAATAAAGGCAATATAACCTTGCTTTTCAAGTTCGGCAGCAGCGGTTTTAGCTTCGTCATCAATCCCTTTCCAGGCTGGAAGAATCAAAACACCAGGAAGTTTTTTTCCAGCGTTGGAAGTGACAAGGCCATTCAGTTTCTGTGTTCCGTCCTTATAGGAAATGGTTTTAAGTTTCTGGCCGAAAACGGTTCCTGTGCTCATTATACAAGCGGTTAATAAAAGGGTACGTATCATATTTTGTAATTTAATTAAAGGATCAAATGCATGCCTGTTCTCATGGTGAATAGGTCATTTGTAATGTTTGACCGTTATCGGACATAAAAAATCCTCATCTAAATTACTGAAAATAACTGATCATGAGGATAAATATAATTGTTAAAACTGGAAACCAATCAGAGCTTAACGCCTACGTTTTCCAGTTCCTGTTTCAGATCCGTATCAGGATTGATTTTAATGGTGATAAAGCCTAAAGACTTAGCCATTTCAATATTCTTTGGATTATCATCAATGAAAAGAGATTCACCGGCCTGGATGTCATATCTTTCCATCAGGACATGCCAGATTTTCGGATCAGGTTTGATCAGTTTTTCTGTTCCTGAAACAACGATTTTTCCGTCAAAAATTTGAAAAAAGTCATAGTTTTCCAATGCGTATGGAAAAGTTTCTTCAGACCAGTTCGTCAGTCCGAACAAGTGATACTCTGTATTTTTTAGACGTCTTAAAATATCTACATTTTCCGGAATATCACTTTTCAGCATCACCGTCCAGTTGTCATAATAGGCTCTGAGTTCCTTTTCCCATTCAGGAAATTTTTTCACCTGGATATCGGTCCCTTCAGCAAGACTTCTTCCTTTATCCTGTTGTTCGTTCCATTCAGAGTGAGCAATGTTTTCCAGAAAGTATTCCATTTTTTCATCATCATTGAAATAATCTTTAAAGAAATATCTGGGATCCCAATCCATTAGTACACCGCCAAAATCGAAGATGATATTTTTAATTTCCATAGATGTTTTTAAACTTTTTTAATTTTATTTAACCACAAAAGTCGCAAAAGTTTTGATATTTAAACCCTTTAGAATACATAAATTTCAAAAGATTATTATTCTGAAAACATTAAGTTCATATCAATAGAAAATCAAAAGAAATTATAAACCTTACCTATACTATTTAGCCATAAAAGTCCCAAAATTTTTTAATGTAAAACAGTTTAGATCACTTTAGATTTAAAAGTTTTACCATCTTGAAAATAATAAGCTCCCATAAAGAGAAAATCAGAGATTTTCATGAAAACTTAAGTGTACTTCTTATGCGTAATTTATTTAACTTAAATAACTAAAGTGTGCAAACAAAATGCTTTTGTGACTTTTGTGGTGGATAGTTGTTCTGTTTTAAACCACCCCGTCAAAAATTCTTTGAATTTTCGCCACCCCTCCGGAGGAGGGGAATGGGAGAGAGACCCGGGAATTGGGGTTTGGATTAACGGGTTTTCTTATGGTTTTAAATTTTTGTGGTTGAAAATATCAACTGTTTACTCAGGTTTATAAAACTGATACTGTTCGTTTTCGTAATAGGCATTGATATGATGAAGGCCATTCGTAAGGATAATTTCTTGCGCTCCGATAATGGAGTTATACCGTGCAGTCTGTTCAAATGTTTTCTCTGTCAGTTTGATCTGTGGGGCTTTGCATTCGATCAGGATGATGGGTTCGGTTTTCTCCGTCACCAGAAGGTCGATTCTTTTGGTGAGGCCGTTCAGAAGGATCTTTTTTTCAGTAATGAGGGCAGAGGCAGAATACCCTTTTACCGTAAGATAATAGTGGATCCAGTGCTGGCGCACCCATTCTTCAGGAGTGAGCAGAAGGTAAGTTTTGCGGACCAAGTCATAAATAAAAAACTTATCTTTGTCTTTCTTGAATTTAAAATCAAAAGTTTCCTGAAAATTCAGTTTTGGAAGTTCCATTAATAAGATGAAAGAATTAGATTTAATCCTCAAAAATATTAAAAATAAAGAAGTTTTACCTATTTATTTTTTCCACGGAGAAGAACCTTACTTTATTGATGCTGCTGTAAAAGTGCTTGAACACGACTTTCTGGAGGAAGATGAAAAAGCCTTTAACCAGACGGTGGTGTACGGAAAAGATACTTCTTATCAGGAGATCCTTTCTCTGGCCAGACAGTTCCCGATGATGGGGGACAAGCAGCTGATCATCGTCAAGGAAGCTCAGGATCTGAAATTCAATGAGGAAGAAAACCGGGTGCTGGAAGCCTATGTGGACAATCCTGTTCCTTCTACGGTACTGGTTTTTGCCCATAAACACAAGAAACTGGACAGCAGAAAAAAAGCGACAAAAGCTTTAGACAAAGCCAAAGCCCTTTTCTTAAGTGAATCCGTGAGAGATTCCAATCTTCCCAAATGGATCGCTGATGAATGTGCACAATTGAAAATCAAAACAGCCCCGAATATTGCCCATCTGCTTGCAGAATATCTCGGAAACGATCTTTCAAGAATTGCCAACGAACTGAACAAGCTAAAAATCATCCTTAAAGAAGGCGAAATCCTGGACGGAACGATCGTAGAAAATCATATCGGAATCAGTAAAGAATACAATGTTTTTGAGCTTCAGAAAGCTTTAGGAACCAAAAATGCAGATGCCGCTTTCAGGATCGCTCATTTTATGGGTAAAAATCCAAAAAACAACCCATTTGTCATGATGCTGGCCAATCTTTACAGTTATTTTTCCAATGTGATTATTTACCAGACGATGTCCGGACAGTCGCCGCAGGTTATCGCTTCACAAATGGGTGTCAATCCCTATTTTATCAAAGATTATGCGGAAAGTGCAAGACTGTATCCGCTGAAGCACGCGACCAGAGTAATTTCGATCTTAAGAGAATTTGATATGAAAGGAAAAGGCCTTGGAGCGGTTAATATGGGAGAAGCGGAACTCATCAAGGAATTGGTGTATAAGATCATCAATATTGATAAAATTAAAATGAAGGTGTAGGGAGTTTTGAGAGTATTAGATTTAGAGTGTTTTAGGGTTTTATTTTTTTGTTGATATGATAAAAAGTGTTTTCCTGATTGTTTTATCTGTGTTTTTAATGGTTTTTGCGACTCAGAATGTTTCGGGGCAGACGATAAAAGGCAGTCATTATGAATTAACTATTGCACAGGATCAGAAAGCGGTCCTTATTTTATTTCCCTGCTTTCCCTGTACTATTGAACATACGAAAACTGAAGCCGGATTTTTAAAAGGCATCGAAAAGAAAGGGATTACCACGATTCTTTTAGATTATAATCAGAAATTATTTTTAACGGAATCTGAAAAACAGGAATACGCAAAAACGTTACACAAAATATTTAAGCGCAATGAAATTTCCACAGATCATATCTACATCGGAGGTTTTTCCGGGGGTGGAAATGTCGCACTTCTTCTGGCTACTTTTTTAATTAAAAATCATGATCCTATACAGCCCAAAGGTCTGCTGGTTGTAGACTCTCCAATTGATCTTGAAAAGCTGTACGATAATGCTAGAAAAGATGTAGCTAAAAATGCTGATCCCGAAGCCGTAGAAGAAGCAAAGTTCCTGACTGAACTTCTGGAAAAAGAAATAGGAAAACCGGATATTAACCGTGAAAAATATAAAACGTTTTCACCCTATTTAATGTCTGCACCCGCTGATGAAGGTAATATCCAATATCTTAAGAATATTAAAACAAGATTTTACTGCGAACCAGACCTGAAATGGCAGCTGGAAAAGAAAAACAGAACCTACGAAGAACTTAATGCCTACGTACTGGAAAAAGCCAATCAAACATTACTGAAAGCAGGAAATAAACATACGGAACTCATCCAAACCCAAGACCGCGGAATTCGGGCAAACGGAACAAAACATCCGCATTCATGGAATATTGTGGATGGGAGTGAGCTGGTGAAGTGGATGGTGGAGTAGTTGGTGTGGAGGGTTTTAGAGTGAAAAGTGAAGAATGAAGAGTGAAAAATTATATTTCATTCCCCTTAACCCAGCGATCTATATCACTTTACCCAATCTCGCACTCACTAAACCATTCATCGACAGTCTACATATTTCATATTGACAAGTATCATTAAAAATACTTTAATAAAACATTAAAAATTACGAAATTAGCGGTCTGAATTAAAATCTTTTTGAACAAAGTAAATTATGGAACAAAACATTTTAGATTGTGTGATCGTTGGATCCGGGCCTTCTGGCTTTACAGCGGCTATTTATGCAGCAAGAGCAGACTTGAAACCAGAATTATATACCGGTTTGGAGCCGGGCGGACAATTAACCACAACTACGGAGGTTGATAACTTTCCAGGATATCCGGCAGGAATTACAGGACCTGAAATGATGATGGATCTTCAGAAGCAGGCGGAAAGATTTGAAACGAAAGTTCATTACGAAATGATCACCAAAGCTGAGTTCTCCAAAGAAGAAGGCGGTGTTCACAAATTATACGCAGGAAATAAAGAGATCTTCGCCAAAACGGTGATTATCTCTACCGGGGCTACGGCAAAATATCTGGGTCTTGATGACGAAAAGAAATATGCAGGAGGCGGTGTTTCAGCATGTGCTACGTGCGACGGATTCTTCTACAGAGGAAAAGATGTGGTAGTTGTAGGAGCGGGAGATACAGCGGCAGAAGAAGCTACTTATCTTGCGAAACTTACGAGAAAAGTAACGATGTTGGTAAGGAAAGACGTTTTCAGAGCTTCTAAGGCGATGATTCACAGAGTGGAAAACACGCCGAACATCGAAGTGAAATTCAACCATGAGTTAATAGGAATTGAAGGAGAGAACAGCCTGGTAGAAAGAGCGATGATCATCAACAACCAGACTCAGGAAAAATCTTCAGTTGATGTAGACGGGATCTTCATCGCGATCGGTCACAAGCCGAATACCGATATCTTCGTGGGACAGATCGATCTTGATGAAAACGGATATATCCTTACTGAAAAAGGATCTACAAGAACCAATCTTCCGGGAGTATTTGCTGCTGGAGATGTTCAGGATCATATCTACAGACAGGCGATCACGGCTGCAGGAAGCGGATGTATGGCTGCGATGGATGCAGAGAAATATCTTGCTGAATTACATTAATATCCAGCTTTTTACAATACAGAGCGTACCCACCGGGTACGCTTTTTTTATGTCACTTACTCCCGATTCTTCCCACAAAAATTATAACTGGCGAGCATCACATTCCCCTCCACTGGAGGGGTGTCGAAAATTCAAAGAATTTTTGACGGGGTGGTTTAAACAGAACAAACATCCACCACAAAAGTCACAAAAGTTTTTTAAACACTTTAGTTATTTTAAGTTGAAGGATTGCGTACAAGAAGTACACTTAAGTTTTCATGAAAATCAAAGATTTTCTTCATTATAATAGTACATCTGTTAAACCCATTTTAATTAGCAGGGATCTACATTCCCCTCTTTCGGAGGGGTGTCGAAAATTCAAAGAATTTTTGACGGGGTGGTTTAAAACAGAACAAATATCCACCACAAAAGTCACAAAGGTTTTTTAAACACTTTAGTTATTTTTAAGTAAATACATTACGCATAAGAAGTACACTTAAGTTTTCATGAAAATCAAAGATTTTCTTCATGATAATAGTACATCTGTTAAACCCATTTTAGTTAGCAGGGATCAACATTCCCCTCCACTGGAGGGGTGTCGAAAATTCAAAGAATTTTTGACGGGGTGGTTTAAAAAAGAATAACATCCACCACAAAAGTCACAAAAGTTTTTAAACACTTTAGTTATTTTAAGTTAAAAGATTGCGTACAAGAAGTACACTTAAGTTTTCAAGGAAATCTTTGATTTTCTGCTTTTGTATTTTTCTTATTTTCATGCTGATAAAACTTTTAAAACTAAAGTGTTTAAATAATTAAAAAGCTTTTGTGATTAAATAATAATACGGGGTAACGGCCACAAACAAAAAAACTGCTTCCGGTCTGGAGCAGTTTGGATATCATGATCTGTCGTACAGATTTATTTTCTGGATTTTAATCTTTTATTTTCCGCTTTTAGGGCTTCTATCTGCTCCTTCAGAAGGTTGATATATTCTTGCTGGTTTTCTAAGATATAATCAGGTATGTTGTAATTATTGTTAAGAATTGCAGTTCCAGAATTGGTAGATGAGTCATTAAAATTGACTGTATTTCCCGGTTTATCTTCTTTAATATCCTCTACTTTAACGTCCAAAGCTTTAGCCAGCTTTTCCCACTCATCATCAAATATTCTCACATCACCGCTTTCTTTACGGCTGTAGTTGGATACATCGGTAGCAATAATATTGGACATATACTCCTGCGTATAGCCTCTTTGTTTTCTTAGAGTTCTTAGCTTTTCCATAGGGTGTGGGTGTGTTTTGTACAAATATAGAAAAAAAATTTTGGTGACAATTAAGGATTAGAGCATTTAAGGCAAGCTTTAGAGTATTTTTTTAGAAGTAATAATAATTTGTTGTGAGCACCCTTCAAACTGTGGCGTGCCCCAACAAAACCGACAATGGCAGTAAGAAATGTGGCGTTGTGAATACCTTCAAATTGTGATATGTCCCAACTGTTGACGCTGGTAATGCTAACTTCATGTCGTTGTGAATACCCTTAAAATTGTGATATATCCCAACTCGAAGAACTACTTAACTCAATAAAAGAATGTTGTGAATATCCTTAAAATTGTGATATGTCCCAACTCGTTCAAAAACAATCAATAAAAGATAGTAGTTGTGAATACCCTTAAAACTGTGATATGTCCCAACAAACCATACAATGAGTGATGTTTGAGTATGGTTGTGAATATCCTTAAAATTGTGATATGTCCCAACTAGGTTTCGTGGTTTTCCTTTATATGCGTGGTTGTGAATATCCTTAAAATTGTGATATGTCCCAACCCTTCATCAGCCAGGCAGAATTTAGAATCTGTTGTGAATACCCTTAAAATTGTGATATGTCTCAACTGGTGGGGTACTTGGGGGATGGCCGCGTCAGTTGTGAATACCCTTAAAATTGTGATATGTCTCAACAGCCGAAGTAATGGATGCTGATAAGCAGCTGTTGTGAATACCCTTAAAATTGTGATATGTCTCAACCTCTTGGTTTCATAGTCTAGTTTTTTGATTGTGTTTGTTATTATAGTATGTTATACAATGGATTGTAATATTTCATGTAAATAAAATGATTAGGCTTAAAAATTTCAAAAAATTCAAAGAACGGTTAATAGAGCAAAGCTCTGTCTATTTCTCTAATAGCTCTAATAGCTCTACAACAGCAAGGTTAATAAAATTCAAGTATAATTCTGAAGTTGTACTTCCTTGTATTTCCGGATATTTTTTTTGAATAAATTCGAAAAACTGTACCGCTGGCAATTGGTTATGGGCAAACTGATTCCTTATCATGATGATTAGAAATGCAGTCTGTATGGATTTTGATTTTGTTTCCAGTTCTTGAAAAGAAAGATTTTTAAAATGAGTTTCATTTAAGTTTTCCAGCCAATTATCTTCGCCTTCTTTAAACCAGTCTGTATGTTTCCGAAGAATGCCGTTTACTACGTACATTTTAAAATTAGGATGGTTGACACCTTTGTTATCAGTAGTTCCAAACTCTTCAGGGTGATCTGTACCATTCCACGGCCAGTCAGTTAATGTCTGAAGCTCAAAATTCTGGATTTTCTTGAACAGCTTTTCTCTTCGAATCACTTCGTATGAGTTTTCACCAATAGAAAGCTCAAGGTCTAAATCATTTTTGTTCCATACTTTATCTTCGTTATAGGACAAAAGCGTTTTCACCTTATCATCCAAAAGAAATCTGTTGAACTTACCAATATCTTTAAGTTTCACGTTCGGTTCAGAAATCTGTTTACTCTCATAAGTCACTGTTTTACTCCCTATAAAATTATCCTTTATTATATTATCGCTGTGATCTCCTTCTTTTCTCTGGCTTTGTATGAGTGCTTCCTGTTCTTTGTTCAGTCTTTCTTCCTGCGTAAGGTAAAGCTCATCCAGTGAAAATGAAGCCGGATATTTAAAAATATTCTCGAAAATGTGTCCTGCTATCAATTTAAGGAAAAGATCCTGTATTTTTATTTTCTTAATCTTAAGATCTTGCTTTAGTTTAATAAGCTCTAGCTGACTGGTCCTGGAATAATGTATGCTGTTTTTAGAGAAGTCATTGTCTTTTTCAAGCTCACTCTCTAGTAGATCATTATAATCTCTTTCCCAGCCATAGAAGTTTTGAAATACATGCTCAGTACTGTATCCGTATTGATACCATTCTGCAAATAGTTCTGGCTGTTCATCTACTTTTATTCCCTTTATAAAGGTTGGTTTTGTATCAAAAAGGCCTCTGGGGAAAACTAAAGGTTTAGATAGGATTTTATTTTTCTCGGTTTCTAAATTCTCTAACAGATAATGACGGTTTTCAAACAGACCTTTAGGCATCTGTTGATCTATAAACCTGCGGAGATTTCTATGATTTGAAGTGTGCTGTTTAATATTTTCAGCTAGAGATGAAAAGTATTCTTTTCTTCCCTCAAAATAGGCTTCATAAAAATATTCAAAGCTTCTATTTTTTACAAAGCTGTTGATGATCCAGCCGTTCCAAAAAGAACTGCCATCTGCAAAGTCCCAGCCATCCTGTAGTATAGTAAAAGCTTCTTTCGGTCTACTATTAAAAAAGGCCAAAGACTGCTGCAACTGATTATGCTGATAACCTTTCCAGTTTTTTCGTAAAATGTCTGGCATAAACCGTTTAATATCATCAGCAAGCCATGTAGCTTCCCGTCCCAGTTCCATATTAGAAAATATAGTCTGTCTTAAAGGTTTCCCTCTGAACTTTTCTTTAAGTTCTTTACGGTTTTTAGCCAATAAAGCAAACTTAGCTTCAGTAGCATCAATTTCTTTGTTTATTAGATGGATAAGCTTTTCTGGATTTATAACTTTCTTCCCCTTATCAGTAGTATTATTTCTAAGTCTTTTGCTTATTTGCGATGCCGGAAGAGGTTTTTCGGGGTCATAATTTTTAATGTTTTCGAAATGGCTATCCAGTTTTTCTTTTATAATAAGCTCAATCTCTTCAGGAGTTGTTTTCTTTACCAGTATCTCGTATAAAAGAGCGGGCATCTCGTTTAACGAAAGCATTGCAAGGGGAGTTTTAGAGTTTAGACTGCCTGCATTTCCAATCATACTTGCAATATCACGTTTCTCTTTTTTGTCCTCGCCTCTCATCTTCATTTCTTCAGGCTTCTCTTTTCTTCTGAGTTTTATAAATTCACTGCTGCCATTCTTAAATGTTTTGTTAGTTGAAATATATATCGGAATATTATTATCAATAAAAACATAAGACGGATTGGGGAAAATTTCCCATCCGGTATCTGAATCGAGGTCAAGTTCCTTCTCTATGTATTCCGTTTTAAGGCTGCTAATTTCTGAAAGCTTTCCAAAAACTTTAATCCGGTCTTTCACGACTCTTTCAGTCTGAAATCCGGTTCCATGTATGTCTTTTATACGTCTGTCATGCACGAAGTTACCCAAATGTACTTGAAACCTCAGTGATGGAAATTTAATAAACTCATCCAGAAAACGAACTGCAAAATAATTGAATTTATTTTCATAACGCTTTCTAATGACGGGATGTATAATAGTAGAGTCTCCCAGACTGAAGTCTTCATTTCCCTCTCTTATGTATTCATTTATATCTTCAACGAACTTTTCTCTTGTGGCTGTGTCAAAATCGTGATAAACTTCATCCGGAACCTTACTAAGTTCATCGATGATTTGAATGAGTAGGGTCTCTTCATGAAAATCGGTAGAGAGTCGTTGCTTCATTCCTTTAAAAGAAAGATAGGAGAAGATCCAATGTGTTGCCATAAACTTCAATCCACTGATATTTTCCTCACCATCTCTTACTATTTTTGCTTTAAAGCCTCTTATCCTGCTTTTAAGATCTTCTATCTCTTTTTTGCCAAGAAACATGCTCAATAGAAACAGAAGACCACTTTGTGAAATGGTAATCCCGTTTTCTGCAGAATCTGCCCCATAATAAAAAGAACTGTATGATAGAGTAGGTTTGGCTATTTCACCTTCCTTGTAAATAAGATGATTAAAAGCTGCATTCAGTACTCCGTTTCTGATTCCTGCTTCATCACGCAGATCAATATTTTTGCCCTGTTCTTTAAGCTCTTTTAATCTTTCAAGCTGTTGCTTATAGCGGATATCAAGCTCTTCAGCGAGACTTTTGCTTAGGAGTTGCCTTGTTTTGTCATCCTTCATTTTATGTTGCTTTACTTCTACAGCAACACTAGCAAAAACAGTATCAAGAAGTTCAAATAATTCTGTAGAAAGAGCAAGCGGACTATGATAGTAATGTGTATAAAAATTTCTTAAAGAATCTACCGCTTTTAAAAGTGTTGAGAGTTTTTGTCTGAATGTATTTCTGTCGCCCCCATAATTTAGGTATCCAATGACTGGTAGATGGGTTCTAACATATCGTACTTTATTCTGAAAATCGGTATCAGAATCTTTATCCGTAAAACATGATTCTGCAAACTGAACAGAGCTCATTGGATTTTTATCAAACTTGATGCAGAATGCTTTAATTACTGCGGTGATATTATCTTGTGCAAGATTAAGAAAACCTCCAAAAAAATGTTTATCCTCTTTCTTAGTATGGTCATATGAAACTCCCATACCAGTTACTCTTGTATTCATAGTTATTTATAAGAAATTTCTCCAAGATAAGAATTAATATGATACGTGAAAAAAGGAAAGCCATAAAGACATATTCTTATTCAGCTTATACTGTTTTTAGAGTTCATCAAAAACATCTTCTCACTTAAACTAAAATCCCTAAATTTATCCCCCAATCAAAAAAACAACATGCACAACAAAATCATAAAAATAAAACACATCACAGGAACCTACACCATTGATGTAAAGGAGGGAAAACTGAATGAAATGCAAACCCAGCTGGACAAATGCCTGAACGATGAACAAGGCGCCATTGTGGTGAAGGGAGAAAACGGAGATCAGTTTGTATATCCGTCGGATTTTCTGAAAAATAGTTTCATTTCAATCGTAGATCGGGAAGAGAAGAAGGAGAGCTAAACAAAACAAAAGTCCCAAATGTAGTACAAAGACTGTACTTTTAGTTCCGGAACGTAATATTAGGGATCTGTTTTAAAGAAATGAGTAAAAATAATTCCCCTGATTTTAAGCCTATTATTAAGTTTCGTTAAAATTTATCAGGGAAAAGTTTTGCAGAAATATAAAATCGCTTTATATTTGCACCACTGAAAACAACGGTATCACCGGGATTCAGGAGAGATGGCAGAGTGGTCGATTGCGATAGTCTTGAAAACTATTGACTGTAACAGGTCCGGGGGTTCGAATCCCTCTCTCTCCGCAAAAAAAGCCTTAGAAAATTTATTCTAAGGCTTTTTTATTCCTGAATAAGATGTATTGATCTTATCTGGTATAGTCAAAATTGTAATCGATCTGCCGCTCATAAGCTATGGCATTTACTTCTATTAAAGCCCCGAACAGGTATGCATCCAAAACATCTTATCTGTAAGCGTTCAATACATGCATTTTGTGCAGGTTTTACCAGTTGTATATATTGCAATTCAATATCATTATCTTTACAGAAGTCACAAAAACCTTGGATAAAAACTCAGGACCGTTGTCGGTTATTATACGCTTGGGCTTAGGTCTATAGGTGATTAATTATTTTAATCTTTGTACCAATCGGACCCTTGGAATTGAATAAAATGCTTCATTAATCAATGCCTCCCTATTCTAATCATCAATGATATTCAGAACCCTAAACCTTCGTCCATTAGATAAAGCATCACTCGTGAAGTCAATTGACCAGGTCTCATTGACTGTGCCTTGAACGATTAGCTTCTCTGTAATCCGACACGGAATACGACGTTTGCGCTTAACTCTTAGTTTTAAATTAATATTTCGATAAACACGAAGAACTCTTTTTCTGTTCCAAAGCACATCTTCCAAACGTATCTTACCGTAATAAGTTTCAAATCCCTTGTAGGATATCTCGCCGCCAAATCCAGTAATTTTGAAATAATGGGTTGGTCGTCTTTTTTATGCCCATAATAATACATACTCATTACTAAAGAAGTAGAAAGACGGTCTTTAGAAACTTATTTGTTTGATAATTTTATATTAAAAAAAACTCTTTTTTGAAACTTTAATGATATGTAGATGAACCGTAAATAAAAAAATAAATTGATGTACACATGATGTATATATGATGTATATATGGTGTATGTAGGTTTTATCGGAGAAACAAAATGATTAATAATTTTGAAGGGCAATAAATAAGAAATTTTAAAAGTATGATTATTAATACTATGTTGATTGGATTTGTGATCCTACTTTATTTTCTATTTGCTTACAGCCAGATGGAATTAAAGTCATTATTTTCTTCCGTCAATTATTTACAAAAACAATTAGAAAACAAAGTAAAATAAAAGAAATGAGAAAGTTAATTAACTTAATTGCAGTAACAGGGTTAATATCTACTGCTAATATAGTAAATGCGCAACAAAAACTAGGTCACATTAATTCAGAAGAAATATTGATGAACTTACCTGAAGCCAAAGAGGCTCAAGTGACTTTACAAACTTTAGGAAAGCAAAAACAGGCTTATATTGATGGCATCATTAAAGAATATCAAACAAAAGCAGCAGCGATTCAGGCAAAAGAAAAAACTTTAAGCGAAACAAACAGAGAATCTCTTACTAAGGAATTAGAAAAAGCTTATGGAGAAATTCAGGAGTTAGGAAAACGTATTGAAGATACACGAAATAAAGCATCTCAAGATATTGCTGCTAAACAAAGTGAGCTCCTTCAGCCTATTCAAGCTAAAGTTGCGGCAGCTATTTCATCTGTATCTAAAGATAAAAGTTTGGCTTACGTTTTTAATATCGCAAACGGACAAAGTGGAAGTGATTTAGTATTCTGGGAAGGAGGTGAAGATATTACTCCGATTGTAAAAACTAAATTAGGTATTACTACTATAAAAAAATGATATAATTAACTACAAGTTATCACTCGCGATTCTAGAAACACAAGGTAATACTAAAAATCAGTAAAGCCTAAGGAAACTTAGGCTTTAGTGCAAAAAAAAATTATAACACTATGCAACAAATTTGGAGTTGCTGCATTTGAACAGACAGTAAGTTAAGAAAATTCATAAAATATCAAAGCCTCTTTGTTGTATTGCTGGAGGAAGGAGTCATTTATTTTTTGAATAATAGTTGAATTCAAAATAAGAATATTTTTTCCACATGATGTATTCATGACGCATGCATGATGACTATCATTTAAGTCTGATTATTCCATTTTCCAATAAATTTACACTCGTAGAAATAGTAATTCTTTTTTACTTTATAAATTAATAAAAAATGAGGAAAACAATTTAAAACCTATTGTTTAAGTATTAACGAGTTTATATAATTTGACTTAAATTTTAATACGCGAAGTTCAATCTCAGCATCCTTGACATATTGTTTCTTTCAACAAATCAATACAGCTTCTCAGGTAACCTACTTGATGTTGTTACAAACCCATTAATCTATCTAAAAAGATGGCATTACCGTACCCAGACTTACCAGACAAGAGCTTACCAATAAAGGGAATACATTATATACTGATAGTGAAAAAGATACATTAATCTATATTACAGTAAAGATATCAGTAGGTTCAAGATCCCTGTCGTGGGTTTCCGAAGTGGTAAGTGAGAAATAAAATGCAAGCCCGAATACAACTACTCCCACTATGGCACTACTTTCCACAACTGGAAAATTCCTAAACTAAATACTAACCGTTAATTAAGGTTAGTAAACACACATTTTATGAAAAAAATTAGACTGTTACTATTACCAGTCTCTATACTTACATATGCTCAAAAAAGCGATAGCATAGAGATAAAAAGCTTGCCAAGTTCACAAGTTTACACCTTAAAAGATGGTTCCGTCAGAACCTACACAAAGCCCCGCCTTTTTGACTTTATTACCAAATTGCCTAAAAATTTCATTGATATCAACAAGGATTTTGTTGCGAAGAATCATGCGTATTATTTAGGTGGCGCAGTTGCCAGTACATTAATACTGCTACCTTTCGACCAGAAATTAATTGATAATTCCAGAGATCTGGCTGATCAATGGGGAATGAACGTGGATAATAATTACAGCACAGCGGCAGGTTTTATTAAAATACCCAAGGATATTGGTTCAGGGCTGTATCTGATTGGAAATGGATCAACGATTGTTCTTTTGGGAATTGGTTTCGGAGCGTATGGGTTTATAAAAAATGACTACAGAGCTCAGGCCACTGCAAGTGGACTGATAGAAAGCTTAATACTTTCGGGAGTTTTTTCTCAAACTATCAAAAGAATCATGGGAAGAGAAAGTCCATTTATTGCTATAGACAACAATCATCCTGGAGGTCATTGGACGCCATTTCCAAGTTTTTCAGCATTTGCGAAAGATACCCCCCATTATGATGCTATGCCATCTGGACATTTAACTACTTTCATGGCTGGTTTGACGGTGATTGCAGATAATTATCCTGATGCGAAATGGATAAAGCCGGTAGGTTATACATTGGCTGGTGCTTTATGCTTTCAGATGATGCAGAGCCGTGTTCACTGGGCATCAGATTACCCTCTAGCTTTGCTTATGGGATATTTTATTGGGAAAACGATTTCTAAAAGTAGATATTCACAGTCAGAGGCCAGTACTAAAGGTCGAGATTATAAGATGAGTTTTATGGCATCCCGTGATCTTGGATATAATATGTTAGGATTAAAAATTTCTTTTTAGTCTATGAAAAAACATATTTTGCATGTATTTATTTACATGTGTCCCTTTTTTATAGAGGCTCAAAATTCATTACCTGTTGTTGATGTAAAACAGGACGACAGAAGGTTTAGTTACAAACAATTAATTTTACCGGCAGGTCTTATCACTGCTGGAGCGGTTTTAAAGATACCTTCGGTAGAAGATGACCTTCAAAAAAGTGTAAGAGGGGCTACCGGGGGAAAATTTAAAACCAAATAGATGATTATACACAATATGTCCCTGTGGTAGCAATATTTTCAGGAGATCTATTAGGGTTTAAAGCCAGGCATAATTACAAACAAAGAGCTTTTAATAGTATCATTTCATCCCTAATTACCGGAAGTGTTATCTATGTAGGCAAATCAGGTTTTAAAAGTCTAAGGCCTGATCATTCTACTAGTAATTCTTTTCCTTCAGGCCATTCAGCTTTAGCATTCAATCTGGCAACCTTACAGTTCTTAGAATATAAAGATTCCAATATTTGGTATGCTTCTTCGGGCTATATATTTGCTGCTGCTACAGCATGTTTGAGGGTTACTAACAATAGACATTGGGTTGGTGATGTATTAACTGGAGCTGGTTTGGGGATAGGAATTGCAGTTGTAGTAAACCATTGGGGTCCACTTTCAAAATTTACACATGGAGATATCTTTAATAAACGAATTTCTTTAATTGGATACCCTGTTATAGATAAAAATGCTTATGGTGCAGGAGTTGTAATTAGTATAAAATAAAAAATGGGATTTAAAGAACCTGTAATTAATTATGTAATAATCTTTCCTTTAAATATTTCATCCTAATAAAATCTGGTATGGGATATTAATTATAACGGAATTTGATTTAGGAAATTATTTATATAAACAAAATATGCCTGATATTTAATCAATTTAATAGTTTTTTTCTAAAAATATTTTTATTTTAGCATTCAATGAAATACTTTAAATACTTATTTCAATTTTTATTTACTATTGGGATTTTTTTCTCATCTGTAATGCTATTTCCCCAAAACATTAAACATAAAGAGTATGATTCAATTCTTCTAAATAAACCCAGAGAAATGGGTAATAACAATATTCCCGTAGAAAAAATCATTCTTTGGAATAAGAAAATGCTTGAAAAAGTAAAAAAAGAGGATTATAAAAAAGGAATTATTTGGGTTTATACTAGTTTAGCTGATGAATATTTAGACGTCGGTAAGTCTGACGAGGCTGTAAAGTATCTTAATACTGCAAAAAAGCTTTCTGATAAGTATTCCACAGATAATTTTACTGTAGGGAGTATATATCAAGTATATTCTAGAATATATTATGAGTTAAATCTAAATGATATAGCTCTTAAGCATAATTCTAAAGCCATTTACTATGGAAAAAACATCGAAAACAGCTATGAAAAAAAGAAATTTTTGCAATACGCTTATGCAATAAGAGGAACCCTTTATTATAATGTTGAAAATAAGGACTCTGCAATAATCTATATAAAAAAAGCAAATCAAATAGATGAAAGTCCAGGTATTCTTTCTACGATAGCCAATCATTATCTCGATTATTCTCCAAACCAAGACTCTGCAAGAAAGTACCTCAATAAAGCAGTGCAAGTGATTAAAAAAAATGGCAAAAAAATTGATTCTCATCAAATTTCTGTTACCAATTATTATTATGGAATCTACTTTATGAGAGAAAAAGATTACGCTAATGCAGTACTATATTTAGAAAAATCACTTTTATACAATAAAACAGAAAATAACAAGGATCTGCTTCAAGATATTTATAAAAATTTGGCTTTATGCTATAAAGGTTTAGGTGATAAAAATAAAGAAAATGAAAGTCTGGAAAATCTAATAAGAATAACAGATACAATTAGTGGATTGAATACAAAAACAGCAGAAATATCCATAAAAAATATCGAAGAGGAAAAAATTGAAGAAAAGAAAACACTAAAAAAAACAATACTAATATATACTAGTATTGTGAGTTCTTTGAGTTTAGTATTGTTCATTTATTTGTATTATCAGAACAAGAGAAAAAAGAAACTGATATTAGAAAGCAAAGAAATAATTTCCCAAAAAGAAAGCGAAACTCTGAAACTGAAAAGTAGAATTGTAGATGCACACGAAGAAATAATGCAGTTGGCAAAGACTAATGATATTGGATTTTTAGCAAAATTTCAGGAAGTTTACCCTGATATTTCCCAAAAACTTTTGGAAATCAATCCGACTTTAACTAAAGACAATCTTATATTCTGTGCTTTAATTTGGTTAGGATTTTCCTCAAAAGACATTGCCGAATTTACTTTTATGCAACACAGATCCGTACAAATAAAGAAAGGCAGATTGAGAAAAAAACTCAATCTTGGATCAGATGTAGATCTTTATCAATATATTAAGTCTTTGGTGAACAATTAGTTTACTTACATCTATTTTTTAATTAGATTGTGTGATTCTGTTTTAATTTATTTCAAATCTAATTAATGTTACAGCTAACATGCTTATAATTGTCTTGTATTTATGCGGTATTTGTTTCTTATCCTTTTAAGTGATCCTGATTATAAATTTACGTCTATAAAAGTAAAACCAGTGATGCACTATTATATTAAGTTAAAGACACAGTGTGGAAAGCTTAAAAACCAAAGGAAAAGGACTATCTATAAAAAATAGAAGAAGAAAAAACTGAAGAAAGGGGAGTACTGAATAGGGATGTGCAGCATGGGTTCTAAGTTCAGTATCGCTCATTTATTCGTATCATCAGAATAAGAAAAAAAAAGAAGCTAATATGGAAGCTAAGAAATAATTTCCCGGAAATAAGACGAAATAAAGATATTGGACAGACGAATTGCAGTAATGCGT
The DNA here is from genome assembly GCF_900142785.1 of Chryseobacterium carnipullorum. GTDB lineage: Bacteria > Bacteroidota > Bacteroidia > Flavobacteriales > Weeksellaceae > Chryseobacterium > Chryseobacterium carnipullorum. The sequence goes on from NZ_FRCD01000013.1 coordinate 81,106, forward strand.
GAAGATCTTAATTCAATGGGTTGTTCGAAAAATTTCATGAATTTCACCGTAATGTTTTCTTATACTTTGTGCTCTAATTTGGTTAGGGTTTTCTTCCAAAGGCATTGCTGAGTTTACTTTTATGCAACATAGATTCGTCCAAATCAAAAAAGTAGATTGAGAAAAAACTCAATCTTAGATCAGATATGAATCTTTATCATTTCTAAAATCTCTTGTGGAAAACTGATATTCTTCAATTTTTTTTTTGAAATCCTGATTTTTCTTTCATTTAAAATTCTGGTAATGAGTGTTTTGTTTGGGTGATGTATTTATGCTGTATCTGTTTTTTGCTCTTGTAAGTTGTTTCAGATATACATTTGTGTCTAGAAAAACAAAACACAAAAAAGATGTACTACTTGGACACAAATTTTCTTGTAAAAAATAGGAAGGTGATTTTTCGCCTGCATTTACTCATTTTATTTTTGATGCCTGTTTTCCTTTTAGCACAATTAGCACAAAAGCAAAATAATGGTATATATCTATCCAATGATATGGTTTCGTGTGACCAAAATTCTGGAGCTGTAGAAAACCAAAAATCCCCAATTTGCATTTCTGCAGCTTCTGTCTATACTAAAGGAAACATCAGCAAGGCTGAATTCATTGCACAATCAAAAACTCAGGATAAAAATAGTTCTTCTAAACGCCAAGAGTCGATAGCAAAAATAGTTCAAAGAAAAATACTAAAAGAACAAGAACATATGGCCAGACTTAGTACAGAAATAAAAATAAATCCTGCTCCTGAAAATAAGAACTTTATCAATTTTATCAGATCAACAGGGAATAGTGCTATGGCTACTGCAAGTTATTTTCTGAAGTTTTTAGAACTGAAGACATTTTAACTTTACTAAATCCAAATTAAAAATGAAAAACGTATTTATCATTTTCCTCGTCCTCTTGTTTTCCTGTAAAACAAATACCAACAAATCAGAGTCAATTACCTTCAAGGTTGCAAAAAACTATTTTGTAAAAAATGCCCAAGCGATAAACACACCTGCCGAAAAAGTCATTACATCCAAAAAAGAGTTTGATGAAATTTTTGGGACAGCAGCCCATATGGGAGAAAACGGAATGCCAACAGCAATTGATTTTTCTAAAGAGCAGGTAATCGCCATTATGCTTCCTGTAACCAATACTTCTACAGAAATTTTTCCAGTAAAGATAGTAAGGGCCAATCCTGATGATGCTGAATTCTATTATAAAATTAAATCCGGAGAGAAATTAAGCTATGATATTAAACCCAGATTATTACTAATTATTAGTAAAGAATACAAAATAATACATTTCAATAAGGAAGATTGATCTGATATCAATACGAATTGAAATAAATTAAATGATTTCTTATGGAATTTGATAAATTATTGGATAGTTTTGAAAAGTTATGTCTCAGAATTTTAACGGATTTACTGCTTCTTCCCGGAACAGTTTTTACGCTGTTCAGGAACCCTAAACTGTGTTACGACCTGGCAGAAAAAGAGGTGCATGAAGACTCGGAGTTACAAGATGATGATATATTATCTCCTGTCCGGTTCAGTATCTATACTTCAGTGGCTACAAGTTTAATTATTTACGAAAATAACCAAATTGATTTTCCGATTGCGAAATTGCTTGGATCTTTAAACTTTACAGAAAAGGCTATTATTATATTTTTTTTTAACAATATGACTGCTATTATGATGAGCCTGATCATAACGTTGCTTAATAAAGAAAGAATATCCGGATTGGGCTTCAGGAAATATTTATTTGCTTTTTTATACACTTCTATTTATATGTTATTTCCAATTATTCTATTGTTTTTTGGAATGGCCGCCGCCGGTGGAAGCCTGAATTTAAAAACAACTGTTTTTGATGGCAGCAATTCCTCTACCATAAAAATTTTATCAATTTTTATAGTTTCATTCATTTTATTTATCATGGGTTTTTACAAACTAATAAGAGCCAATTACCATATTATAAAAGAGTCACTTTTTTCCCGGAAATACCTGATTGCTATAAATATATTGGCAATAACACTGGAAATAGGGTGCATTTTGTTCCTTCAATAACACAATTTTAAAAATATCGAATCAATGAAAAAAGAAACTATTCTTCCAATTGTCTTATTTCTAACAGGATTTAGCAATGCTTTTTTTTCGCAAGTAGGCATTAACAATACTACTCCCGATGCAACCCTTGATATAACGGCCAAGAATGTTACAGGTACAGCGTCAGCAGTAGATGGACTTCTTATTCCCAGAGTAGACAGGGAAAGAGCTCAGAGTATGACCGGAGTCCCGGTTTCAACACTGATTTATGTAAATAATATTGCTACTGGCACTCTGGCAGGAACGGCTTTGAATATTGATGCTGTCGGTTATTATTATTACAACGGCACTGTATGGACAAAGTTGAATATTCCCGTTAATATCTATAATGCTGATGGTACTTTGTTGACAAACAGAACTGTAACCATGGGAACAAATACATTGCAGTTTAGAAATGGTTCAAATTCCATTATATTCAGCAACGTTGGCACGCAAAGTTTTCTAACTGCATCGGGTGCGTCAAGAGGTGCAATCCGGGCTCAGGGCGGTTCTGCCATATTAGACATGTTTGTGGATAATGCCAATTCCGCACAATTGGCTGCGTCCGGTAATGCAGCCAGTTTGAATTTAATTACTCAATCTGCGAGTCCCATCATTTTCAGCACCAATAATGTACAGCAGGCTACTGTTAGCTCATCTGGTAATTTAGGGATTAACACAACCAATCCTACCCATAAACTTCATGTAGTACCTTCAGCTAGTACCGACCCCGTAAAAATTGAAGGATTAAGGACCGCTTCAGGAACTGACAACAATATAGTGGTAGATTTATCTACAGGAGTATTAAAATATTCACCAACCGTTGCTCAACCACTTTTCCACGCCAAACTGGCAGCCAATCAAACCAGTCTTACAGGAACCAATACGATATTGCTTGGAACTCCGGATGCTACATCTTCCCTATATAGTTATAATACATCTACCGGGGTGATGACATTCAACAGTGCCGGAAATTATTTGGTGCAGATGCAGATGAGTTTCAGAAATGTATCGGCAAATGAGCAGGTTATTATTGGGATACGGGATGCGGGTGGAGATTTTATAGGAAGGGGATCTACCCGAATTGCGACAACTATTCCAGTTACAGCAACAGTTGGGCAAATCCATAATTACACCACCGTTATCAGTGCTACAGCTGGTCAGCAGATTACTTTTGCAGCAAACGGTGCTAACACCTATGCGCTTCTGAGAGATGAAGTGGGTACTATTGGAACAGGAAATGTAAGCAATATAACGGTTATCAAATTATAAATATTTAATAACCTTGTTTTGTATGCAACGAATGATAAGTCAAAAGGCTTTTGTAGTGTTTATTAGAGAAAAATTAACCTTTTATAATGGGTATCATCAGTGATGTAAAACATGATGGTGCCCTTTCTATTAATGCTTATGAATTTCAATTTTAAAGAAATACACATTGGAGAGATAATCCGGTTGCGGATTGAGGAACTGAATATTGAAGAAGAAAGGATTCTCAGTTTTCTTAAGTGCGATCAGGGGTTTCTTATGAATGTGCTGTCTTCAGAAGATATATCTACAGCTACATTGTTAAGATTATCCAAACTACTCGAATATGATTTCTTCAGATTGTACTCTCACCATTTGATCCTGTTTTCCCCTCCGGCCTCAGCTGAAAAGGATAGATCCAATAGCGAAAAAATTGGACTTCCTCAGTTCCGGAAAAATATTTATACAAAAGATATAATCGATTTTATTCTGGAATTAGTAGAAAACGGGGAGAAAACTAAATTACAAATTATACAACAATACAAAATCCCTAAAACTACTTTATATAAATGGATAGTAAAATACAAAAAGTAGGTACAAAACCGGATTATCACAAAATTTATTCAGATATCATTCGATTAAGACATCCGGAAAAAAGGAAGTATTGTGAAGACATTCTCTCTAAAGGACATCTTTCTGACTTAGACGTTATCAAGCTGAATGATATTGTTTTTTCTCAGCAAAAGAAAGAAAGCCAGATCTTTAACCAGATGCATCGTGCTTACAATGAGCAGGCAATTTTACAGATATTAAATTATCAGAAGAAGAACAAGTTAAACAATAGCCAATTGGCAGTTTATTTTAAACTCAGTAGAAATACAGTGGCAAAATGGAAAAAAATATATAAAATTATTTAAGAAATAATAAGATGGAAGAAGGAAATTAAATAATGAAGTCATGTAAACCTTTCCATAAAAAAAGCTTGCTTTGGCGGAGATCGTTAACTGTATCTTATACAAACTTAAAACAGGAGTTCAATGGGAGTATTTCCCTGTAAAAAGTCTTTTTGAGGATAAAGTTTTGAGCTATCAAAGTGTTTTTTATCATTATCGTAAATAGTTCATATACTATAGAAAGGACAAATGCCTGGCTGGATAGCTTTAGCTCATTGCTTAATCGTTTTGACACAACAGTATCGAGTTGGAAGTCTTTCAATTACATCGCTTTTATGGTAATCGCTCTGCTGGAAGCAGGAAGTAGGAGGTTTGAAGTTACTATTGGAATCATCGTTTCTTAAAATTGAATTAATTAGTCTTAAAAAAATTAATAAAAACTGGAGTTTCGTTATTTTTTATGACCTCAATAGCTTCTCTCTTCCAGCTTCAGGCCTCTTTACCTTATTAAAAACAGAAATGTCTTATCCCGACGTTTGATGATAAAGTGAAGGTGATATAAAATAAAAACAGGCAGAACGGCAATTTTTGAGTTGCTGTACGGCCTGTTTTTTTTAACAAGATTATTTTTCTGATAATTTTAGGGGTTTGTTTTACATCACCTGTGCATTTTTTAAATTTTACCTTAGTCGTTTTACAGAAACCTGTGTAACAGGACCTTGGCCTGTAGACCCTAAACTATGAGATCTCCATATTGTATTTTGAGTATTTGCACCTTTGAATGAATAGGTAGTTGAAGCAAACATCGGAATCGAAGTAATTAAGGTATAAGTCTGTAGTTGTTTTGCTGCTGCTGAATAATAGTCATTAACTCTGGCTACCCAGCTGTTGGTGCCATTATCCCATATCCCAATTACTGGGGACGTTCCTGAAGTGTCGCTATCTACCCATAACTGTACATTCATGGTAACCAGATAGATTCCGTCTGCAGATACTTTAAATGAATTGGTAGTAGCTGAACCCGTATATAGGTTTTCGTTGTCTATAATTTCATTGGTTAAATTTCCTATAGGGTAAGATGGTCCAGTACCAGGTATTGTAAAGTCAGATGTCATTTGTACTGATATTTCCTGGGCTACTATAAACTGGCCGTTCACAGCTATTACAGTTCCTGTGGCATTCGGAACACCGGCTAGAGTCTGCCATGAAGGAGCTGCTCCGGGGCCATTGGATTTAAGAACCTGTCCTGCTGTTCCTGCCGATCCCGCAGTAGCGGCATCACCTCCCACATTGATTTCATTGGTAACCTGTAAGCCACCATTAACATGCAGAGCTCTTTGTGGTGTACTAGTTGCTACGCCTACATTTCCTCCCACCGGGTTTAATACTAAAGGAAGACCTGTGGCAGACGTTTTATTCTGGCTGGAGATATAGGATCCAAAAGGAGCATTGATATAGGTTCCTAAGTCTAGGGCGTGGCTGGTATCTCCATCAATTCTCAATGTGGCATTGGTATTGGCTGTACCTAATGCTGAAGGCTGGGCATTGATACCTGTCACTACCAGCTTGTTGGTGGGTGCTGTCGTTCCTATTCCTACATTTCCCCCAGAAGCAACGGTCATTCTCTGTGTGTTACTGGTCAGAATATTTACAGGAACCGCTGTGTTAGAACCAATGTCAAGACCTGTGCTATTGCCTAATGTCGTTATCACTCCTTTTCCGTTATCATTCGCATACATGCTTAAAAAGCTACTACCTCCGGCTGCCACAACCGATCCTCTTGAAGAGCCGGTCGCAGTTACAATTCCCTCAGTACCGGTTGTTCCAACAGATACATTATTGGATCCGTTTGTAAAAGAAAGCAAATTCCCCGCAGTTGTAACCACCCTGTTGCCTGCAAGAGTACCGTTTGCATTATAAATATTAACCGGAGCAGCTCCGGCTGCACCACCTTCCGTAGATCTCCATAATGAATTGCTGAAAATAAATTCCAGTGCTTTGCCATTAGGTACAGTAACCCCATTCAGTGTAGCATCAAATCCGCCCGTGGTATTGTTATAGACAATAAGACGTTGGCCAGGATTAGGAGCAGCAGGAGCCGAAATAGCTACTGCACCAGTAGCAGCTCCTGTAAGCTGTACCAAACTCACGTTAGCCGGAATAGCAACGGCATTACCCGCAACGGCTACAGCGGTTTCACGGTTGGTAATCGCCCCGTTTACATCCAATGCTGTACCGGGAGTGGTGTTAACGCCTACATTTCCACCCACCGGGTTTAATACTAAAGGAAGGCTTATGGCTGAAGCTTTGTTCTGACTGGAGATATAGGATCCAAAAGGAGCATTGGTATAGGTTCCTAGGTCTAGGGCGTGGCTGGTATTTCCATCAATTCTCAATGTGGCATTGGTATTGGCTGTACCTAATGCTGAAGGCTGGGCATTTGTGCCGGCTACCACTAATTTATTAGTTGGTGTTGTGGTGCCGACTCCTACACGATCATTGGCAGCATCCACTGATAAGGTATTTCCATCTACAGAAAAAGCATTGGTTTGTGTGCCTGTAAATGCAAGGGTGTTAGCTCCCTGTATTACCGTTCTGTTACTTGCAAGAGTACCGTCTGCTGTATAGATATTAACCGGAGTAGTTCCGGCTGCGCCTCCATCAGTAGACCTCCAGGATGAATTGCTGAAAACAAATTCGAGTACTTTACCATTAGGTATAGTAATCCCATTCAGTGTTGCTCCAAATCCTCCCGTGGTATTGTTATAGACAATAAGACGTTGGCCAGGGTTAGGAGCAGCAGGAGCCGAAATAGCTACTGCACCAGTAGCAGCTCCTGTAAGCTGTACCAAACTCACGTTAGCCGGAATAGTAACGGCATTACCCGCAACAGCTACAGCGGTTTCACGGTTGGTAATCGCTCCGTTCACATCCAATGTAGTACCGGGAGTGGTAAGACCCAGCCCCAGATTACCATTAGAAGTCATCACCAGATCATCTTTGGCCTGAGAAGCAGTAGGCACCCCGGTTGTCGGATTATTTTTTAACCCGTCAATGTTAAATACTCCCTGAGGATTACTTGTATTAATCCCCACTTGTGATTTGACCACTAGGGAAAAAGTGGTCAGCAAGCCTGCTAGTAATAATTCTTTTTTCATAAAGTATAATTAATTAATATCTTTCTTTTATTAATTGTGTCGGTATTGAAAATAATAGTATGTTTTAATTATTGTTTGAGGGTAGAACGACATCTCTGGACTTGAATAATTAAATTTGTTTTGCGGGTTATTACTTAAGTAAGAACAAAAGAAAAACTATGCTAGGTGTATTGTTACTTTTATATTTCCTCAAGCTTTAAATTATATTCCTTGAACAAAACTAAAACTTATTACAGATTAGTGTATGTATTGCACATACATCATAGATACATCACGTGTGCATTTTATATCTTATTTTATCATTGATGTGTGAAATAGTTAATGAATTACGCATTTTTTTCTGTTTTGTATTCACAATTTTGGAGTATTGTATTTTGGAATTCTTTAATCATCTTCAAAGGCTTTTTATTCTTTTTATATGACAATGTAATAGTGTTATATAGAAGTGTAGTAAAATGATTCAACAAAAGGAAAAGGATCAATAATAATTTTAATAAGCGATTTTCTTATAAGTGAAGTCTTTAACAAAACCGCTATTAATGTGCATTAATGCATATATGATGTACTTGTGCTGTATGTAATTGTTGTTTATGTTCATGTTTTCTTCTTAAGATTGCAAAAAAATATGGTAACTGAGAATGTTATACTCAAGACATCTATTATATAAATAACACAGATATTATGAAAAAAGCAATTTTTCTACTTTTCATTATTTTTATTCATTCTTGTCAGATTAATAAAAATAATTCTACTTCAGTACTTCCTTATAAAGCTGTACATAATTATTTTGTAAAAAACAATTGCGAAATTCCGGACTTCGTAGAAAAAGTAATAACTACCAAGGATGAATTTAACAAGTTTTTTGATGAAGCAGCTTTTATGGGCAATAGCGGAAATCCAACACCTATAGATTTTTCAAAGGAAAATGTGATAGTCCTTTTACATCCGGAAACAGACAGGGCGGTTGAAATAATTCCGATAAAACTGGAAAAAACCCAAATGGGCGAAGTTATTTACCATTATCAGATGAAAACTGGAGAGAAAAGGTCTTTTACTGTCATCCCAAAACTAATTATCATTGTTAATAAAAATATAGAAAAGGTAACATTCAAAACTGAATAATTATATTTTATTGAAGAATAAATTATCATGTATAGGGTATTTTGTTCTGTTCTGTAACAGTCATATATTTTGTCTAATTAGAATATACTGATATGACATATTTATTGTGATTATTTTATTTTTATAAATATTCTATTATTATTAAATAATCTATTGTTGTAATGTGCTTTTTAAAAAAAATAAATAAAACACTTTGCTTCTCTTTCATAATTTGTTGTTCAAAATTATTTTCACAACAATCTGCAGAAAGAAATATTGATTCTCTATTGATAAAAACAAACGAAGTACTTCGGACAAGGATATCAGATGATGATCTTATCCGTTGGAATAAAGGAATCATAAAAGCAGCGACTCAAATTGGCTACCGGGAAGGAGAAGCAATGGGATATGTCAATATTGCCAACCGGTTTCTATTTAAGGGAGATTTAAAGAAAGGTTTAGAATATTTAAACAAAGCTGAAGATATATCGAAGAAATGCAGGGATAATTTTCTTTTTGGTAAAATAAATCAGGAGTACTGCCAGATCTATAATAAAATAAATGTGAACAGGTTGGCTTTGGATTACAATTCGAAAGCTATGAATTATGGTTTGAAGTTGAGAAAAGATAACCGTGACTGCCGCCTATTTTTACGTTACGTTTATTCAATCAGATCCATGTGTATGTACAAGATTAAACGACCTGACTCTGCAATTATTTACCTTCATAAATGCACAAAAATTGATCCGAATCCTCTTGATGTAGCTCATATTGGAAGACACTATACTGAATATGAAGTAAAGCCTGATTCCGCTGAATATTACTTTCGGTGGGCTTTTGAACTTTTAGAAACTAAGAGCTTCAAGCATAACAAATTCCAGAGAGCTGTTGTTTTACAGGATTATGGATATTTTCTGCAAAGTCAGAAAAAAAATAATCAGGCCATTATTGCATTTAAAATGTCAACTGAGCTTGCAAAGCAGGTCAACAGACCAATGCTTATTCTTTATAATTACAATGAATTATCCAAACTTTATAAAAAAGAGCACAATCCCAATGAAGAAAATGAATATCTGAACAAAGCAAACTCATTAAAAGATAGCCTGGATCAAAACCAAAATCAAGCTGTAAGTCTTTCTATTAATAAACTGATCGAAGAAAAAGAAAAGGGATGGGCTGAACTTAAAACTGAAAGTACTACGGCTTTATGGTACGGAAGTGTTTTAATGCTGTTGAGTATTTTATTCATCCTTTATTTTTATGTACGCATCAGAAAAAAGAGAACCAAACTGAAAGAAAGTGAAAAAATCATTCTTGAAATAGAAAAAGAAACAAAAAATTTAAAAAGGAAGTTGAGTGAAAATCACGAAAATATTATTCAGCTTGCCAGACATAACAGCATAGGATTCCTTCCTAAATTTCAGGAAGCATATCCGGAACTATGTTCAGAGTTGCTGAAAATTAATCCTAATCTTTCCAAATCCGATCTGTCCTTTTGCGCCATGATATGGCTCGGCTTTTCTTCTAAGGAAGTTGCTCAGTGTATCTCTATGGAACACAGATCTGCACAGACAAAAAAGTATAGGATACGAAAAAAACTGAATCTGGAACCCGAGACAGATCTATATTGTTTTTTCAGATCTATTTCAGAGCAATAGATAGGTCGATTGCGAATTGCTAATAAAAGGGCTAGTCCATTCTTCATCTTTTCTTTAAATACGATTACTAACATTGGAAATCATGATGATGATATTTTTTTATAATCAAAAAATTCTTTTTGATTGTGGAAGATAAATTGTATCATTTCAAAGACCCGTTTTTTTTCATTTATCAACAAAAATGCTGTGATCAGTATTAGCCAATACACTCATCTATTTTAGTGACATGATATAGTTTAAGAAGAAACTGATTTTTTAGATAATGCAAAGATTTTGATTTAAAACACTTAAGTGTTTTTGCTTTAAAGGGAGTCTGTAAATATCTAGTTTTCATTTTGTATATAATGGTAAAATATTTAAATATCCTGAAATATAGACATAATGCATAAGTGATGTATTAATAATGCATCTGTGTTGTAGGGGTAATTTGTAAGCTTTTCCTGTGAGTAATCTACTTTTGCGTCAAATTATTTTAACGAAATTTTCCAAAAAAGAGAAAGATTTTTATTATTAACCTAAATTCTAAATGATGAAAAAAAAATTATTACTGACAGGCTTGTTTATCACTTTTTCCCTAGTGGTCAAATCACAAGTGGGCATTAATACAGCTAATCCTCAGGGGATATTTAGTGTTGACGGGTTAAAAAACAATCCGTCAACAGGAACTCCCACAATAACTCAGGCTAAAGACGACTTAGTGATGACTTCCAACGGTAATCTAGGGCTGGGTCTTACCGCTCCCGGTACCACATTGGATGTGAATGGGGCAATTACTAACCGTGAAACTGCATTAATTGTTGCGGGTAATGCGGTTACTATTCCTAGTAATGTGAGTTTGATACGGCTTACCGGTGCTGCAACAGCAGCAGTAGCTATTACGGCCCCTGCTGCCCCTAATGCGGGTCAGCGTCTTATTGTCTATAACAATACCACGGGTGGATTCGGTGCTACCCTGGACGGGATTACTGTTCCTAATGGTAAGGCGCTGGAATTTGTTTTCAGTAATTCATACTGGAGGTCTACTGATGGGGGGGGCGCGAGCGGAGCCTCACCGATTAATATTTATAATGCAGACGGTACCCTTACGGGAAACAGAGCAGTAACGCAGGGAGCTAATACCCTGGCATTTACAGGCACACAAACCAATGCATTTTCTGTAGACGGAAATACCTTTTCAGTGGATGCAGCCAATGATCGTGTCGGAATTGGGACCACCACTCCTTCAAGCAAATTACACGTAGAAGGCAGCCAGTTGCTTAATGCCGCCGTTACTACAGCTCAGACTAAAAATGCATTGGATATTAATATTGGGGAGGATGGTTATAGCTATGGTAACCGTGCAGAAAATTTCGGTATCAATATGAAGTCTTCTTCTTCTTCTTCTACAGGACCCATTTCACGTATTAACTTTGGTGATGTTTCTACAAGTAGTACAACAGGCAACCGTTATCTGTCTTTTAGTGTTGGTAGGACCCCTAACGAGTTGATGTATCTTACAGATGCTAATTCCGGAAGAGTGGGAATAGGAACGGTATCACCTACTAATAAACTCGTGGTGAAAGGTGCTAATGCACAACCTTCAGCGTTAGGTATAGAAGATACCAATGCCACATTGAGAGTTGATGGGAGTACCAGTCATGCCCTTGATTTTGGAACCTATACCAATGCTCCTTTTGGATCCTATATTTCAAGCCAGAATAAAACGTCTGCAACAGGTCTTCCTTTAGTATTAAACCCGGTAGGGGGGAATGTAGGTATTGCGACAGCTTCTCCGGGAACAACACTTGACGTGAACGGAGCGATTACCAACCGTGAAACAGTACTATCTGTATCAGGTAATGCAGTGGCTATTCCCCCTAATGTAAGCCAAGTGCGGATTACCGGTGCTGCTACAGCAAATGTATCTATTTCAGCACCTGTGGCTCCTAATGCAGGGCAGCGTCTTATTGTTTATAATAATACTACAGGTGGTTTTGGAACCACACTGGATGGGGTAACTGTTCCCAACGGTAACGTACTGGAATATGTTTTCAGTAATTCGTACTGGAGATCTACCGACGGAGGTACCGCTGGCGCAGTCCCACAAAATATTGGCGATGTTAAACCCAGTTTTTCAAATTCTGATCATAACGGTTGGGTAAAATTAGATGGAAGACCGCTAGGCAATCTGACCATTACCCAAAGAGGGGCGGCAAATTCTATAGGCTTTTCATCCTACCTTCCTAACGCCTCCAACTCTTACCTTGTACAAAATAATACTGCCCTAGGAAGTATAAGCAGTAACAACAATCGTACAATATCAAGGGGTCAATTGCCTGATTTTCAGCTTTCGGGTGCAACCAGCTCTGTAGCTCCGAGTATAAGGTATGATATTATTTATAATAATGGTAAACCATCAGACAACGTACAATCACGTACATTTTTAGCAGGAAAAATAGGTACTGGTTGGAGAGAGGAAAACAACCGTAATACTAATGTACTGGCTCAAGATCAGCACAACCATACATTTACCACTAATAGTGTAAACGGCGGTGTAGCACAGCAGTCCATCAATATACAACCTCAAAGTTTAAGTGTAAATATGTTCGTTTATTTGGGAAAATAAATTATTGTACATCATCAAAAAAATTATAGAAATATCAAAAGGCTTACAGAAACCGGGATAGAAATATTCCGGGCTGTAATTTCCAGAATTTATTAATTAATTTTATTTACTTCTTGCTCTATGGATGACAACCTTGCTCCTTAGTTATCTTTTTTCAACAATATGACAGCAATGATCATGAGTCCAATCATTAGCATTGCTTACTGCCAAATCATAAAAAAATTACCTAAACTACTCAAAATATTTTGGTTGTTGTATCTAATTTAACAACGACACTACAAATTAGAATTATTATGTTCTTTAAATAATCAGAAAAATAAAAAAAAAATAGTTTTAATATGAAACCAATGATAAGTACATTTTTTCTTTCAGTATTTATGACTTTAACTGGATTTATCAGTGCTTTAGCACAAAAAATTTCGGACGGACAAACCGTTGATATCAATGGAATAAACGTCTCTATAGCACTTATAAATAAAGAAACGGTTGAAATTAAAGGAAAAAACTATGAACGGTATAAAGTAACTGCAACTGCCAAGAATAATTCCGGCAAGTCATTTTACATCAGAGAAAGCAATTATCCGGAATATTTTAATAAAATACACGGCATTGAATTTAATTGCATTAATGCAACTGGATTAAGATTAACAGGAAAACAACTAGTACTTCGTCCCAAAACACATACTGTAAAAGCTACCATACAAACCTATGATCAATCTGGGAAATCGATAAGTAAATCCTATAATATCACGGCTGGTTATTATTTTGATCCGGAGGATACTTTACAAGGAAGTGATATATTCATCGTTCCGGCAGGAGAGAAACCAGATTTTTCTGTGACAAGCTCGCTATGATACTCGCTTTTTTATCTAAATTCAAGCTAATTCTGCCAAATTTTTTGTTGCGAAATGTTCTCTGGTTATAATTGAATTTAAGCATCGTTTTATTTTTATAGCCCAAATATTAATTAACCCAATTAGCACATTCATAACATGAAATTTTTGTATCTGTGTATATTTCTATATCCCTTTGCAATCAATTCCCAAACCGAAAAACCAATGAAAGAAAAATTTGAAAGAGATTCTTCTTATATTAAAAGTTTTTACGAAAAAGTAGTATTAAAAATAAATGCAGATGATAAAATCAACGAATTTCATGTAAAGAAGAATAATATATTGCTAAACTTTGCACCTAACATCGCGTACAAGTACAATGTATCGGCTGAATGTGATTTTTTTTCCCTCTCGATTGGTTTACCGAAAAGATGGACAGGTAATCAAACCGACAATGAAAAAAAGGGGAATACGGTAGGATTTGATGTCTCCTTTACCTTTTTTAAAAACCACTGGATGCAATCTGTATATTATGATCAAACGAAAGGATTCTACATAAAAAATACTCAGGATTTCTTACCTGTCTGGACAGATGATTTACCTTATGTACAGTTACCTGATTTTAAAGTCATGAAAGTTGGTGGAAGTACTTCCTATGTTGCGAATGCGGAAAAATTATCTTTCAGAGCGGTAAACAATCAGACAGAAATGCAGAAAAAGAATGCAGGGTCATTTATTTTTACGGCAAATTATAGTTATACCCAACTTGATAATAAGCAGGACGAGCAGAAAAGCAATCAAAGGAGGTACAATATAATTCCCGAAATATCTTACCAATATAATTGGGTTTTATTAAACAAAAATTTGTTACTGTCTGGTAAAGCCGGCAGTGGATATGGTTTGAGCTATGTTCAAGATAATTCCGACCAAAATAAAGCTTACGCAACAAGGATTTTAAATTTAAACCTAAATCTAAACCTCAATTATCAGTGGAAGAATTTCTTTATGGGCATTCAGCATCAAATTAATTTTCAGAATTATAAAGAAGATGAGTTTAAAGTGAACTATACGCTGCAGTATTCCAATTTATATTTAGGATATCGATTTTATGCACCAAAAATCTTACAGAAAAGCTCTTATTGGGTGAAAAATAAAATAAATTTTTTATGAAAAAGTCAATAATTAAGGTATAAAATCAGATCGTAACTTATTTAACAAAACTAACTAAGTATTTGTATAATTAAAAAAATAGGTAAGCTGTATGTAAATGCTATAATCTTCAATTAAGATAGGATTTCGATGGATTTTTACGAATCAACTTATTAGTAAGCTTTCTTCTGATATAATGAAAAAATTAAATTGACGGCTAATTATAATGCAATATCTCAAATTACAGAAAGTAGTTTTTATTGATGTATTTCCTTGATATTGAACTGTAGAATAATCAAATAATTGATAATACAAATCTTCCTTATGTATTATTTCTCTTGATCAATATCATGCCCATGTGTTACAACAATTGGAAGCTGAGATTTAATAGTAACGATGCTGATTGAAGCCTATAATCGGTTACAATACCAAATTGCACCATGCGCAAAATAGATGCGGATTTTTTTGAGACTTTGAACTGTTAAAGGCTCATGGATAGTACTTGTTTATTGGTGATTAGTATGTGCTTAGTTATAAATGTGACCTTCCAAAGTATAAACCTTTAAAATCAGATCCCGAGTACCTAACCGGGACTATGTGGAGAAACAAGTTAGTGAAAATGTTGACGGTGGTGGTGAGTTTTGTGAAAAACGGATCTCTGTAGGTGCTTTACTTTGTCTATGCCGGATCAGTCTCAAGATGCTATTGATGGATCAGTATAAATAAAAATATAAATGAAAAAAAGTATGTTCTCCAATTTTCCTTTATTAACCTCTGGTATAAAAGGATGGAAACTTGCAAAATTTGCATTTTCTGACGAAAAGAAAAAATACAGAATAAAACAGCAGTATAAAAGTTTTTTCCTGGCGATGTTCAATCCTTTCTTTGCTAAAAAGTGGTTTAATAAAATTAATTCTTCTGAATTTTCTGAAATCTTATTCTTTAGACCGAGGCTATTCCTAAAACCCTTTAAAGCATATATGTCAATTACTTGGACTAAAGAACAGAAAATGAAAGTTATTATTGATACCTATACCTTTCTTCTTTCAAAAAAAGGGAAAAGAAACTTAATTTCACAGGAAATAGTCATTTCAAAATTTTTGCTAAAAGATGGAACAGAAGCGAGGGTTATTATAGGGTATGATGATCGTTACAGAAAAGAAGGTGAGATTGTTATGTCATTATTTTGCGGGGAATTGCACGGTGTGATTTCTTCCATTGCATTTTCTTTTGAAGAACAATCTCCAGACCATTGGGTTTGTTGGATTGGCTGTTTACAGGGAAGGCCTCAGACAGAAGGAACTTATGTTACAAAAAAAGCTCAAAAACTGATGTATGGTATACGGCCAAAAGCTCTATTATTTGAATTGCTTCAGAAATTAATTAATGATTTAGATATAAAGGAGATTTATGGAATAGGAGACGGAATACAGGCTCAGAAAAGAAAGCACTTTATTCATCTTCCACGGTTGCATACTATTGCATTTTCTTACGATGGTTTCTGGAATGAACTTGGAGGAGATTATCAGGAAGACGGGTGGTACAGACTACCTGTAAAAACTGTGCGTAAAGACATTAATAATATAAAATCTCATAAACGTGCTTATTACAAAAAAAGATATGAATTAGTCAATTTGATTTTATTAGATATAGAAGAATTTCTCTCTCGGTAGAAAAAGTACTGCATATCAATTTGTCACAAATAGTGATTGAAGTAGCAACCTTTGTTCGGACACGGTTCTTATACTCTTTATCTTTAAGAGTATGAAAAAGATCAGAAAAATTATAGTTTAGAGTTTAAGATGCAAACGGCAGCAGATATGGAAGTCCTCGGATGGCTAGAGAAACCTACAAGATATTTCGACGAATCTAATTAGAAGCAAAGGCAATGAGAGCCTCACGTCGTTTTGTTACCAAACTGATTTATTCGTATATGATGTATCTATGATGTATTTTATTTAAGCTTTATCACTCCATTTCCCCATAAATTTGTACTCGAAAAAATAGTAATTCTTTATTACTTTACAAAGAATGAGAAAAACAATTTAAAATCTATCTGTTTAAGTATTGATGAGTTTATACAATTTGATTTTAAATAATCACAGATTAAACCTTACATATATTCTCTTTCGAAAAACCATAAAACTTATATGATGAAAAAATCCATTTTTTTACTAATTTGTTTTATACCGATTCTTTTCTTTTCGCAAGCCGGTATCAATACAGCTTCCCCGACAACCACACTTGATGTCGCTGCAAGTCCATCTGATTTATCTAAAAAAGATGGCATTACCGTACCCAGACTTACCAGACAAGAGCTTACCAATAAAGGAAATGCATTATATACCGGAAGTGAAAAAGGTACTATGATCTATATTACAGACATCAGTGGGGGAGATACTGTTTCTACGAGAGCTAACATCACAGCAGTAGGTTATTATTATTTTGATGGCAGTATCTGGCAAAAAATGAGTCCTGATATTTCAACTCCTATGCCTGCCTATTTTCGTGTCACTGCCGATATTCCAAGCTTTTTAACTGCACAGACTGCAGGCCAAGCTACAAGAGTATTCAATCTTGCACAAATTAAAAATGCCATACCTGGCCTTACTTATAATGCATCTAATTCTACCGTTGCGTTTCCTCCGGGTACATATCAGATTACATTAGTGTATGAAGCAATACATAATGCAACAGGCTGTAACATAAGTTCGTATTATGTTGATTTTCCTGAGGGAATTGGGGCTGGCGTTACAAGAGTACACAGTACAGCTAGCCACATCGAAGGAGCAAGTTCTAATCATGGTGGTAGTATTACCTATACAACAGTGTTTACGGGGAACAGAGCCTGGCGGGTGGAATTGGGGAGAGGACAGTCCGGAAACTGTTGGGGAGACGGGATGACTCTGAGGGGGCAATCTACTCACTTGCTGATTTTTAGAATTGGAGATTAGCACCTGGTATAGACAGATAATTTTCTTTCAACAGCAGATTTCTTAATCAGACCAATCGATTTTAAAATCAAATTCCTGATCTGACAGTAAAAAAATATTAAATACAAACATAAAAAAATCAAAAAATGAGAAAGTACATTTTAATTGTATGCCTTTCTTTAGCCGGCATATTTAAAGCTCAAACTTCAAAAGAATTAATTGGCAAATGGCAACTGGTAGAAACTCAGATTAACAGCCAGCCTAAGGATATAAAATCAATTTTTGGGAGTGATACGGTGTTTCAGGATTTCATGCAAAATTCAAGCTTTGAAGCAACAATCGGAAAAAAAAGGAATAAAGGAAAATGGGAATTAACAAAAGAAAATAATGTCCAGATTTTGAGTATAACAGTTGGAAAAAATATAACAAAATTTAATGTTGATTATTTCGATGAAAATAAAAGAATAATTTCTTTCATAAACAACGGAAACAACATTTCTTTAACTTATAAAAAAATCTAAGGAAAGCACCTCAAATAATAGAAAAACCGAGTCTAATTTAGACTGGGTTTTTCTATTATTATTTTGACGGAACAGTTTGGCAAAAATTTAGTTCTGGTGTTTCTGTTTCTGTATCGAAAGTTAAATCTGGCTTTTGGAATTGACCCACAGTTACTTTAATTCGAAATGACTAATATTTAAAGATTATTGAATTATGCTGGAAAAAAGTTAATAAATTCTCTTCGTCACAGCATCAAAAAAACCGTCCCAAAGATGAGACGGTCTGCTTGTAAAATATCAATATATTTAATTAATAGGCATAGAATTCAATTCCTTCAAATACATAACCAGATGGTTTTACACTTGATCTTGAATAATAATGATCTTTCCCGTTATAATATCTGTAAATAGGAACAGTATTAGGCTGCTGGGTTGCAAATGCGTTAAACTCAATTCCCTCTTCTACATACCCCTGGTAATACCCCGGAGTTCTTGTATAGTAGTGATCTTTCCCGTTGTAATATCTGTAAATAGGAACAGTGTTTGGAGCTTTATATAAGAATGCATTGAACTCTATCCCTTCAAAATAATATCCGCTATAGCTTCCCGGAGTTTTTGTATAGTAATGATCTAATCCGTTGTAATATCTGTAAATTGAAATAGTATTAAATTCAAGATAAACTTTATTGTCGATAAGATATTGATCTACATACGCTTTAAGCTGAGCTTTTTTAGCTGCATCTTTCACCAGATCGTAAATAATCACCAATCCGTTGTTTCCAAAATCTACCAAAACTGAATTGCTTGCATTAGAGCTGTTCTGCCAGTTGGAAATATTAATTTTAGGATTGGTCTGATCAAGGTTCAGGTCTCCTACCAATCCTTTTGAAGGATCTCCTCCTCTGGTTTTATAGGCTAATTTTTTAGAATAGTTCATGGATGATTCAGCAGTATTCACATCATTGGTAACATCTACATCAAAAATATCTTTCATCCCTACTTTCACCCCGATTCTTGCAGCACGATCACGGCTTTGGCTTCTTGTTTCTGCCTGGAACAGAACATCCAGTTTAGCACCTGTATAGATATCGAGTGCCACGTGAGTTCCGTAGTCCTGTACAATCTGTTGTGGAGTTTTTGTCTGCAGATCCTGAACAAATTCAGGAGTCAGATAATCTCCCAACATATCTGTGGTTGCATTGAATCGTAATCTTTTCTGTTTGATCGTCAGGTTATAACTTCCGTAGATGTATTTTGCATCAAACTTATTGTTTGTAGTCACTGCTGAATTGAATCCTACTGAAAGTGTTTTCTTAAACAATGGGATACCGGCAGTAACATTTACTTTGGTAGAAACCATTTTAGAATACGACTCCGCATTTTCACCATATTCTTCAACATATTCCTGTGAGAATGTATTTTCGCTCACTAACCTGTTCGCCTGTTCTGTTTTAAAACGATCAATATCGATCACTTTAAAACCCGCTGCAGTAGCATTGGCATATTCACCGGTAACATTATAACCATGCCCTAAGACATCATAAATTCCGTCTCCTGCAAATTTGGCAGCCGACAAACGATCGGCTTTTGCTTCTGGACTGCCGGGCGTTACGTCAGTATTCAGCTCTTCAGTAGAACAAGAACTCATGAAAAGCATCAGTAAACTACTGACGCAAAATAAAATTTGTTTTTTCATAATATTATTAAAAGTTTCCGGCAAATATAATATTCAATAGACAGTGAAAAAATAATCACGTAATGATATATGTCATTATTTAGTGAATTTAATATTTAGTTAAATTACTGAACCTGTTTAAACTTTTAAATTCTAAAATAAGGGCCACGAAAACCACGAGCGTGTTCAGTGTCTGAAAACGGCTACTCAATTTGATGACCAATAATTGTGACTGATAAAAGGTGATAATAGGAGGAAGTACAATAGTTTTTTTAAGAATACTCTTTTTTGAGACCTTTATCCAGGATCAATGGGACAAATGGAAGGACAGACGCTATCAGATACAGCATAATTCTTTTAAAACTCCACCTGTATTGTATTGCGGCTGCCACGAGGGCTACCATAAATACAAGAAACAAAACCCCATGGATCCATCCAAAATATTTTACTCCTTCCGGAATATTAAAAAAGTATTTTAAAGGCATGGCAATGAAGAGGAGAATCAGATAGGAAAAACCTTCAATTAAAGCTGTTTTACGGTATATATTGATCATCTGAATAATTATGCGGTCAAAAGATTATTTTCTCAGACAATAATAACTTATTCCATTGGAATGGACAACAGTGGAATTCTCCTGCGGGGATGATATTGGTTATTTATAGTAAGAAAAATGATTTGATCGTAATTTTACAATAGTATCCAAGAGCATTGAGATGACGCATTTTTAATGGCTGTCTCCGCGGGGAGGTAAGCCGGGAAGTTGAAGGAAAAGGTACTGATAATCGGTTCTGGTGACTTGTGAAGCAGTTTTATTTGATTTTAGCAACGATTACTGCAAGACGCTTTCAATATTTAATGGTATATTTGCAACTTATTTTTAATGGTATTGCAAAAGGTAAAAGGGGCATTAAGTGCTCGGCAGTAATTCTCCAAATCTCCGCAAAAAAAAACTCATTCCATTAGAAGGCTAATGGAATTTTTTCATGGAAAAAAGTCACCGGTACAGGATGTAACTTTTTGTAAATCACATTAGGCAGGAACTACCAGAATCCGGAGATCAGGGAAATCTTGTTTTTTGAAGCACTTTGTAAAATTTGTTTTAATGCAAATGTTTATAAAAATGCTTTATATGTGAAGGAGAACAAAGGAGTCGGTAGAGCCGTTGACAAAACGTAAGGAAAAAACACCCGTTTAAAAGAATCAATGCAATTGACTCCCTCTTTGCAGCCTTTACAATAAGCAGGATCAGAATCAAACTTTGCATTAAAAAAGTATTCTGGTAACGGAAGATCCCAGCCTTGAACTTTGGGCCTTTTGTTTGACTACGTCGAATCTTTGATTTCAAGACAAAGAACCTGTAAAAATACACCTCATAAAATCACACCCCACAAAAAGTGCATCCATTGGACGCATAAGAAGAATCTGATCATCAGATTTTAATCGTTTGATCATTGAATATAATGAAGAAGAAGGAAAGAAATGAATACTAATTTTAAACACATACTCGCCCAGAAATCGATTTATATAGCCGCTATATCGGCCTGTTTCATTGCGGTCGTTGCCTTTGCGGTACTGAGTTTCCTCATTACCCGCGACAGCCGGAAAAACAATGAAGGTTTTGCCAAGAAAACCTTTTTTCAGAAATACGAAACGCTGGAAAAAGAATTCAGGAATATAGAAGAATACCAGTACCTGCTGCGGGCCCTCATCCGGAAAGACGGATTGAAAAACTATAAAGAGTATTCTTCCGTTTTAAACAATATGAACAGAAAAGGAAGCCTGTTGCCCTACAGCTGGTATTCCTATTATGATGCAGCTTCCGGAAAATCTATAAGCAACAGTACTTTATCAGATGTGCTGACAAAGAAATCAGCAGACGTAAGGTATACCAAAATAGAAAACAACAGATCCGGACATTTCAGAGATTTCCTGACCACACGAAAAGACACAACCTATTGGGTAAGCTACGACTCACTGGTACTGCCCAGGAAAAATAGACTCTATTACGGTTCTGCGGTAAGCCTGAACGACCTTCACGAATATTTCTCCAATATCGATAAAAGCCTGAACAATTATGCCTATGTTTTTACCAAAGAAGGCATCTGCATTTCCCATCCTGAAAAGAAATATTTAGGCAGAAATATTTTCGATTTTACAGATGTTCAACCAAAAGATACCTTATGCAGTGCAACAAAATCCGGTTACACCGAAGGAACGGGCGTTTCGGAATATCTTAATCTGGAGGTAACCCGATTCGTAAAACCATTGAAAACTGATAATTTTGATGGCTACGCGGTGGTCAATCATGTGAATTTCCTGATCGATGAAAGCGTCAGCAATACAAAAATGTATACCGTCTATATATTTCTGGCGGCCTTGTTCCTTATTGTAGCCGTTTTCATCTTATTTCACAGGGCAGCCAACATAGCTTATAAAGAAAAAGAAAAGATACAGTCCGAAAAAAACCTGCTGTTGGTAGAGAATGAAAAAATGCACAGGGTAGAAGCCCTGCACCAGCTTCAGCAGCTTAAAAATAACATCAATCCGCACTTCCTCTTCAACTCGTTGAATTCCCTTTATATGCTCATCGGGATCAATAAAGATAATGCACAGCGGTTCACCATGAATCTTTCCAGGATCTACAGATACCTTATCGTACCTCCACAGGAAAATATCGTCCCTGTAGCCCAGGAAATCAAGTTTATCCAGCAGTACATGGAGCTTTTGAAAAGTAGATTTGATGAAGAACTCACCTTTGATCTGATCGTTCATCATCCCAAAAGTCTGGAAAAGCGGATTCCGTATCTGTCTCTTCAGATGGTGGTAGAAAATGCTATAAAGCACAATATCGCGACCATAGATCATCCACTGGACATTCTCATCACTGTGGAAAGCGAAGAGATCAAAGTGAAGAATACCTGGCAGCCTAAAACAGGCGAAGATGTTCAGGGAGCCAAATTCGGAATTGACTATTTGAATCAGGTTTATGATTATTTTAAAAAGAATTCTGTTAATATTTCCGTAGATGGTGAATATTTCATATGCATTTTACCATTATTAGAATAAAAAATGAAATCCATTCACTCCCGAAAAACTACCTCTCACTCCCTAATGCTGTTGATATTATTTCTTTACGTATAGTTTTGCGAGCTGAAACTGAGATATCTAATAATTTGGAATGAATCGGACTATGGTAATGAAGAACTACAGACTGGCATTGTACTTAGGATTGGCATTAGCCTCACCAGCAGTACTGGCACAGAAAAAAGACACATTAAAAACAGATAAAGAAAAATCGGAAAAAACGGAGGGTTCATCAAAAAAAGCAAAGAAAATTGATGATCTGATTAAAAAAGGAACCTACAAAAAAGGCCTTTTCAATACCATCCAGGTAAAGACCGATGTTTATTTTGAAATTCCCGACAGTTTAATGGGACGTCAGTTTTTGGTGGTCAATAAACTGTCGCAGGTACCGATGCAGGTGAACGAAGCCGGGCTGAACAAAGGAATGAACTATGAAAACAAGGTAATTTCTTTCCACCGTGATGCAGTAGCTAAAAAAGTATGGGTGAAAACGTTGGTTCCACAGGTATCATCACCTAAAAACGATGTCATCACAAGATCTGTAAAAGACAACTTTTCAGAATCTGTGATCGAGGTTTTTGATATCGAAGCCCAGAACAATGACTCTACCTCTGTAGCCATTAAAGTCAATAAGATTTTTGACGGAAATCAGAAAAGCTTTAATGATGTTTTGGCTAATGTAGGGCTTGGAGGATCTGTAAAGTCCAACCTTTCCTACATCGAAGGCGTAAAAACTTTTCCTCAGAACCTGGTTGTAAAATCCCAACTGACCACATCCGTTAATGAAGGTGGAGTAGACCTGCCGGTAACCCTTGGAGTAACTACTAATCTTGTATTGCTTTCCAAAGTACCGATGCAGCCGAGAATTGGAGATGCAAGAGTGGGTTTTTTCAGTGAAAAACACTGGACATTCAACGACCGTCAGCAGAAAATGGATGAAAAACAGTTTATCACCAGATGGCGTCTGGAACCTAAAGATGAAGATAAAGAAAAGTATGTAAGAGGCGAGCTGGTAGAACCCAAAAAGCCCATCATTTACTATATAGACCCTGCAACGCCTATCCAGTGGCGGGAGAAAATCATTGCAGGAGTTTTCGACTGGCAGGCCGCTTTTGAAAAGGCAGGTTTTAAAAATGCAGTGATTGCAAAAATGCCGGATGAAAACGATAAAGACTTTGATATTGATGACGTAAGATATTCGGTGATTACCTACGTGGCTTCCCCAAAATCAAATGCCATGGGACCTTCAGTGGTAGACCCAAGAAGCGGGGAAATCATAGAATCCGATATTATCTGGTGGCATAACGTAATGACTTCCCTTCAGGAATGGATGAGAATTCAGACAGGACCAATAGATCCTAAAGCCAGAGGAAATGTATTCAGCGATGAGCACATGGGCGAGGCGATCCGTTTTGTATCGTCACATGAAGTGGGACATACTTTTGGACTGAAGCATAACATGGGATCTTCCTTTGCCTTTCCTGTAGAATCGCTCCGTTCAAAAGAGTTTACAGATAAAATGGGCGGAACTGCGCCTTCCATTATGGATTATGCAAGATACAACTACGTAGCACAGCCGGAAGATGGAGTTACTGCGATCACCCCAAAGATCGGTATTTACGACAAACATGCTATTGAATGGGGCTACCGTTGGTATCCTGATGCAGCATCAGAGAAAAAGGCGCTCAGAGATCTGATAGAAAAGCATGAAGATGACCCATTGTACTTCTATGGGGAGCAGCAGAGCTATCTGGAAACCATTGATCCGCGTTCGCAGTCTGAAGATTTGGGAGATGATGCAATGAAGGCCAGCGAATATGGAATGAAGAACTTAAGAATCGTTGTAGACAACCTTCTGAAGTGGACGTATGATGACGGAAAAACGTATACCGATGCAGGAAAACTGTACATGGGCGCTATCGGGCAATGGGATCTGTACACCGGTCATGTGATGGCGAATGTAGGAGGAATTTATCTGGACAACACCGTCTTTGGCAGCAAGAAGAAAGCCTATGAAGCAGTACCTGCAGAAATCCAGAAAAGAGCGGTGGATTATCTGATTAAAAATTCAGTCAATCTTCCGGAATGGTTATTCTTTAACCCGATTACGGAGAAAACCTATTCTGTGAAAAATTCCCCGATGGGACCCTTCGAGCAGACTCCGTACACATTGGCAAGAGGAATGCAGTATGCCAATATTTATTCCCTTCTGATGGATGACAGGCTCCTCAGAATGATTGAAAACCAGTTAAAGCATGAGGTGTCAGGGTCAAAAGAACAGATTTATACCGTAGAAGACCTGTTCGACCAGTTGAGAACCGCTGTTTTCAATAAAAAAGGAAGCCTGACGATTCTTGAAAAGATGACGCAGAAAAACTATGTAGATGCTTTGATCGTTTCCGTCAATAAATTATTTGAAAAAACAGCAGTAAAAGCTTTAAAAGTAGAGAATACACTGAACATTCCGATGATCTGTAATTTCCATGAACAAGACCATACGCTGAGGAATATCAACTACTCATCTATGAGAAGAGT
Source organism: Chryseobacterium carnipullorum (assembly GCF_900142785.1). Taxonomy (GTDB): domain Bacteria; phylum Bacteroidota; class Bacteroidia; order Flavobacteriales; family Weeksellaceae; genus Chryseobacterium; species Chryseobacterium carnipullorum. The sequence continues at coordinate 106,578 of NZ_FRCD01000013.1, forward strand.
ATCTGAAGTCACGACTTATAAAAGAGCAGAACTACAGAAAATATTGAACGTATTAAATAGAAATAAAAACAAAGGAGAGGAAGCTTCCAGGGCTCATTATGCAGACTTGATCATCCGGATAGAAGAGGCTTTAAACAAATAATCAGCTATGAAAAAAACTCTAGTACTTTTACCTCTTTTGGCGGCTCAGATTGCATTGGCCCAGGAAAAGAAGACCATTACAGGAAAAATAGAAGATGGAAATACATCCGCTATGATTTCCGGAGCATCTGTAAAAATAGAAACACAGTCTGTTTCTACAAAGACCGACCTGGTAGGAATTATTGAAAGTGTATCGGTAGGTACAGTAACCGACAGTAACGGAAAATTTATCCTTGAAATTCCTGCAGACACCAGGTCTGTGCTGGTAAGTTACCCGGGCTATGAGTCCAGGGTCATTCAGATCAGTGAAGGCCAGACCAATTATACCGTAAGACTGATCCCTGAGGTATCAGACAAAAATAAAATCCAGGAAGTCATCATTACCGGATATCAGAAAATTGAAAAGCGTAAGCAGACTTCTGCTGTTGCCACGGTGAAGATGGATAACATCAACCAGGCTGGGGTAGCCAGTGTAGATCAGATGCTTTCTGGACAGGTTGCAGGGGTTGTGGTGACGCCTCAGACAGGATCTCCCGGAGGTCCCGCAAAAATCAGAATCAGAGGAACCGCTTCTCTTTCAGGTCCGCAGGATCCGTTATGGGTAGTAGACGGTCTTCCGTTGGAAGGAAATGATGTTCCTAATTTCAGCGATAAAGATAATATAGACCAGCTTCAGAATTTTTCTATCGCAGGTTTGAACCCTAATGATATTGAGGATATCACCATTTTAAAAGATGCTGCGGCTACTGCTATTTATGGAGCCAGAGCGGCCAATGGGGTGATCTCTATTACCACTAAAAAAGGGAAAAAAGGAACCATGAGAATCAACTTCTCAGCCGACACTTTCGTGACATCCCGCCCGGATTTTAACAAGCTTAATCTTCTGAATGCTTCTGAAAAAGTAGATCTGGAGTTAATGCTTGCAAGCCGTGCCGACCTTACTTATCGTGCCGATAAAGGGGAAGTGATGAGAATTCTAATGAAAAACGGACAGCTGGATGCGTACAGAAACGGAGGTTTAGGAGCATTGAATACGTTTACCCGTCAGCAGTTGGATGGGCTGAGAAGCAACAATACCGATTGGGGGAAACTTCTTTACAGAAACGCAATCAATAAGCAATATGGAGTAAGCATTTCAGGAGGAAGCGACCGTTCAGATTATTATTTCTCATTAGGATATTATGATGAAGAGGGAACAACCATCGGGACGGGTTTTAAAAGATATAACCTGACTTTAAAAAACAATTATAAACTAAGTGATAAGTTAAGTGCAGGAATCTCTGTTTTCGGAACACAAAGTGAGCGTGAATCATTTGTAACGGATGCTGATGCCTCCATCAACCCTATCAATTATTCAAGAAACGCCAATCCTTACCTGAGTCCGTTCAATCCGGACGGAAGCTATAGATACGATCAGGATATCGATGGTTTCTCTGACCGGTATATTCCTTTTAATTTCCTGGAAGAAAGGGAAAATACAAGTTATACCCTGAAGAACCGTTCTTTAAAAGCCATATTCGATTTAGAATATAAAATAACAAAAGATCTGAAGATTACTTCTCAGTTGGGGATGCAGTATGACAGCAACAAAACAGAGAAATTTGCAGCTCAGGATACCTACTTCACCCGAAAAATGAGAGAAGGAACCCGTTATTACAAAGATGGGACATTCCGCTATTTCCTGCCTGACGGTGGCGTAAAACAAAACTGGGATAACGACTTCTTTCAGTACAACTGGAAATTGCAGGGATCGTACAGCACAAAAATCAATTCTAGACATGAAATTGATTTGATGGCCGGAACAGAAATCCGTAAAACGGAAGACAATACGACATTAACCAGAGCTTTCGGTTATGACGATACAACAAGAAAAGCAACAGCCATCGTTTTCCCGAATTCCAACGATGCTTCGGACAGAAGATATGAAACCTACCGCGAAATGCCACCGGTTGAGAATGCGTATGCTTCCATGTTTGCAACGGCTTCCTATACTTTTGACCAGAAATATACTTTTTTCGGAAGTGTAAGATATGACGGGACCAATTTATTCGGGGTCAATAAAAAATACAAATACCTGCCGATATGGGCCGTTTCAGGTTCGTGGCTGGTAACGAAAGAAAACTTCATGAAGAACCTTACGGCTATTTCTAACCTTAGACTTAGAGCTTCTTATGGTCTTCAGGGAAATATAGACCGTAATACGTCACCGTTCTTTATCGGGGAGTACTATGATGCAACAATTCTTCCGGGATCTAAAGAAAATATCATCAACGTGATCAGCCCTCCAAACGATAAACTGCGTTGGGAAAAAACAACCAATGTCAACTTTGGACTTGACTTGGGAGTGCTTAAAAACCGCGTCAACTTTACAGCGGATATCTACAGCAGAAAAGGTACAGACATGATCAGTATGAAAGAAACACCGCTTGAAACCGGTTTTGAATATACGATGATGAACTGGGGAAGTTTGACCAATAAAGGTTTTGAATTGGCTTTATCGACCAGAAACATTGACAAGAAAAATTTCAAATGGAGTACGACGATTAACTTTGCCCACAACAAGAGCAACGTTCTTAGCGAACAGCCTCGTAACAATGCCTTACTTCCTTCAAGAGAAGGGCTTCCTGTAAATGCCATTTTTGCTTTGAGAACTGCAGGAATGGATGCAAACGGAAATCCAATGTTCTGGAAAGGAAATGAAAAAATATCAGCAGAAGATTTCTTCAAATTGTATGACGTGTATGCCGATTTCCTTCCGGGTCAGCTTGTAGATACCAAATTATCCAACGAGGAGCTTAGAAATCTTTTCACCTATGTAGGAGACAGAGATCCTAAATTTACAGGAGGAATTATCAATACATTTAAAGTACGCAATTTTGATCTGACTGTTTCTGCCGCTTTCAACTTCAAGCAGACGGTGATGAGGTCGCCATCTTACCGGGGAATGGATCTGGACAGAGGAAGAAATTACACAAAAGATATCTACGAGGCCGGAACTACACTTCCGGGAATCACCAGTCCTGATATGGAAAGCAATCCGGGATGGATGGCGAACAAATGGTTTGCCGATAACCGTTCCAATGCCTACAGCTTACTGGATGTGTGGGCAAAAGAGATCAGCTACGTAAGAATCAGCAGCATTCGTTTAGGCTATACACTCCCTAAAGAGTTTACCAGTCCGATGGGAATCAGCAGTCTGAGACTGAGCATCGAAGGACGTAACCTGTTTGTGTTCAGTAACGGATACAAAGGATACTTTGATCCGGAAACCTACGGAAATATCTATGCACAACCCATTGCAAAATCAGTTACAGTAGGATTTAATGTTTCTTTTTAAAACTTGAGAAAAATGAGAAAAATTACAACAATCATTGCGATCGCAGCACTAAGCCTTTCCAGTATAGGATGTGATCGTTTTTTAGATATACAGCCCGAAGGGAAAATTATTCCTGTCAGTGTGGAAGATTATCGTAAAGTACTTACATCAGCCTATTCAAAATATCCGGTTCATAAATCTTTAACCGCTCTGCGTACAGATGAGATGAATATCGATGAAAATGTAAATGAATTTAATGTCTACCGTGAAATTGCGATGTGGAAAGATTCAAATACAGATCAGGCAACGGCAGAATTTCCATGGGTAAGTTTTTATTCCGTAAATTTTTACCTGAATCAGATCATCAATGAAGGAAGCAAGACCATGGCAGATTCTCCTGAAAAACAGCAGATTCTTGCAGAGGCCTATGCACTTCGTGCCTATTTATACTTTGATATGGTCAACCTATACGGAAAACCATACAATAGTGCTACAGCAGCGACAGACAGAGGAGTGCCGGTCAGTCTTGAAATTGATCTTGAACAGGTATTGAAACCTTCTTCAGTACAGGAAGTCTATAACCAGGTGAATGCTGATATTGCAAAAGCAGAAGGACTTATGATAGAAGAGAAGCAGCCTTCCGGCATCAATTACAGATTCTCAAAAGTAGCATTGAAAGCATTTCAGGCGAGAACCGCTCTTTATCAGGGCGACTGGAACAAGGCTTTAAACTTTTCAGAGCAGGTGATGACCGCGAAAGGAGACTTAAGCAATTTAAATACTGCGACGACGGCACCTAACCATTATGCTTCAGTAGAATCTATTCTGGCTTTGGATAATGCATTCAACATTGCGGTGCAGAATGTTTCCTTTGCCTCTACAGAACTGACTTCAAAATATAATACGGCGACAGACAAAAGATTTGCACTTTATTTTCAAAAGAACGGCAGCAAATATAAAGTGATCAAAGGAGGAACCACAGATTTCAGAGTGTCTTTCAGAAGTGCGGAGATGTATTTTATAAAAGCTGAAGCATTATTAAAACTGAACAGACTGAGTGAAGCCAAAGATACATTGCTTAAAGTGGTAAAGAACAGATACACTCCGGAAGGATACACTGCAGTTCAAAACCAGATCAGTTCAATGAATGCTACAGAATTCATGACTTTTATACTCGATGAGAGGTTCAGGGAATTTGCCTTGGAAGGACACCGCTGGTTTGATTTAAGAAGAGCCAATCAGAAAAAAATCATTCATAATGTGAACGGCACAGAGTATATTCTTCAGCAGAATGATGTGAGATATACCATAGAATTCCCAATGAGTGCCAAGAAGAATAATCCCCTTTTATAAACATTCATATTAACAACCCCTGAAACCGCTTGAACTTAATAGTTTTAGCGGTTTTTTTGTACTTTTGTCATGTTATGAAAATTGCCATTATAGAAGATGAGTTGCTGGCTGTTAATTATCTCAAAGATCTCTTGGATAAACAAAGCATAGTCCCTGTAACTGAGACGGTGGTTCTCCGTTCAAAAAAACAGGCCATAGACTTCTTCGAAAACCATTCAGCAGATCTTATCTTTATGGATATTCACCTCGGTGACGGAATGAGTCTGGAGATTTTTGAATATGTGGAGCTTTTTACACCCATCATTTTTATAACCGCTTTTGACGAATATGCCATGAGGGTTTTCAGGCATTTTACAATAGATTATCTTCTGAAACCTTTTGAAGAAGAGGATTTGCATCAGGCATTGCAGAAATTTATCTCCATACGGACTACTTTTGACCCCGAACCCGTTCTGAAGTCAATGTCCACCTTACATCAGGCCGACGGTCCGGACGTGATGAAACGTTTTATGGTACGGGATGGAAATAAGCTTAAATCAATAGATGAAGGAAATACCGCCTATTTTTTCGCCTCAGGAAAATACCTTTTTCTCACAACGAAGGATCATCAGACCTATATTTATGATGATACCATCAAAGATGTCATCCATAAACTGAACCCACAGCTGTTTTTCAAAATCAACCGTAAGTTTATCATCAATAAAAATGCAATTGTTGAGATCATCAAACATTCCAGCCAGAAAGTTGAACTTAAACTGTTTCCTGCTCCTGAAATTAATTCAGATGTATTTATCAGCAAAAGACAGATCACGGAATGTTTAAGCTGGCTGAAAAGCTGATTCATTACGGAGTATTTTCCCTTTTTTCTGAATAGATAACCGCCGTCGTTTTTTGACAAGTTTTTAATAATTAAATGAATTCCTCAGAAACTCAATTGGGTTACTTAATTTACATACAATGAATATTTTGCGAAAATTATTAAGCCATTGCCTGCCCATTTTTCAAAAAGATTATCTTTACTGCATCTCTATTGATAAATATACAATGAAACGATTTTATTTTCTGATCACAGGTTTTCTGCTCCTTGCTCATGTCAATGCCAATGCACAGACCGACAGTGTTAAAAATTATGTAGTCAGCGCTCTTGACCTAATGAAGGCTAAATCTGTCAACAAACATCGGATCAACTGGGATTCTTTGTATACAGATTCCCGCAAAAAAGCTGAAAATATTCATACCATCAGAGAAACGTATCCACTTATAAAAGATATCCTTGGAGACCTGAAAGATGCCCATTCTAATTTTTTTCCACCAGAAATGGTTAAGAACTATACTCTTGGCTATAGAGCTACAGGGCAGGAATTTCCTGTTATTGAATCAAAAATGATTGAAAACCAGATCGCTTACATCAGACTTCCCGGTATTGCCTGTTATCATTTTGCCGAATGGGATGAGTTCGTCAACACCTTTTACAAGAAAATTGAAGAACTTAATGCCAAAAAGCCCAAAGGCTGGATATTGGATCTGAGAGATAATGGAGGTGGGATGTTTTACCCGATGTTTGCGGCTCTGTCGCCGATGCTGGATAAACAAAACGTAATCGGTACCGTAGATGCAGAAGGGCAGTATGCTTTTTTTAAGTATAACACAAACGGAGACCTTTACGAAGGGAAGCCGCTTGCCCACCATTTTAATATTAAAAAAGTTCCTCAGCAGATCACGAAGCCGATTGTCGTGATGGTCAATAAGAAAACATCAAGTTCCGGCGAATTTTGCACGGTTGCGTTTGCAGGTCAGAAGAATGTAACGGTTATCGGACAGAATACAATGGGCCTTACGTCAGGAAATCAGGAATATAAACTTTCTGATGGAGCATTTCTTGTTTTGACTACAGGAAACATCGTAGACAGGAATAAAAAAGAATACTCCAAAGTAGGAGAGGGTTTTTCGCCTCAGGTAAAGTTAAAAGATTTATCAGATACCGGATACATGAAAACAGCTACAGAGATATTGCTGAAAAAATAAACTTTAAATGATTCAGAAAATTCTCTGCGCGAAGTCGAAGACTTCGCGCAGAGAATTTTACCTTCTGTTGTTTCTTTACCGGATCAGTTGTTGAAAAGAAAAATCCGACTTTCGCATGTCAATTTCATTCCTTTCTGATGCCAGTTGTGCTTCCCGCACATAGATCAGCATTTCTTCTTCATAGCTTTTAATAGCAGACTCAAGCGATTTGTAACTTTCATGGGTAAGTTTTTCGGATAATATTAATGCATCCAAACAACCATTATTGAAGTCCACCGGAATGAATCTGAAACAGGATGTGTGGATGTAATATAGTAGGGGTAATTAGTGTCTTATAAATAATAGTCCTTTGATTTTAAAAAGCTTTATAAATTTATTCAATACAAGATAAAACTTAACTATTTTTGACCAACTAATTTTCAATTTTCAACAAATAAATGATAACCAAAACTCCCTTTTATACTGCAATCATCATAGGAATGATTTACATTCCAATGGCTGCACAGACAAAATCCCAATTGAATAACGAAATTTCCAAAGTAGAAGCAGGATTAATACCTGCCGTCCGTTTTCAGGGTGAACCCACCTGGACGCTGGAATCCAGAATGAAGCATTACAATGTTCCGGGAGTCAGCGTTGCTGTCATCAGAAATTCAAAAGTGATCTGGAGCAAGACCTACGGTTTTGCAGATGTAGAATCTAAAACTCCTGTCAATTCCAAAACACTTTTTCAGGCAGCATCCATGAGTAAGCCGGTAACTGCTTATGCAGCATTAACAGAAGTGGAAGCCGGAAAAATAAATCCGGATGTCGATGTCAATTCTTATTTGAAATCCTGGAAAGTTCCTGAAAATGAATTCACAAAAGAGAAAAAAGTCACGTTTAAAAATATAGTCAGTCATACCGCTGGCTTTACCATAAGTGGATTCCCCGGATATGAGTCAGGAAAGCCTGTTCCTACTTTAATTCAGGTGTTAAATGGTCAGAGTCCGTCCAATACCACCCCTGTTTTTGTAGATAAAGTTCCCGGAACACCATTTCGGTATGCAGGTGGAGGATATTGTGTACTCCAACAGATGCTTATCGATTTGGAAGGGAAAGATTTTACCACCATTATGAAAGAAAAAGTACTTCTGCCACTGGATATGAAAAACAGTACTTTTTCTCAACCTTTATTCGATATTCAGTCCCAATTCTCTGCTACGGCATATAACCAGGATGGGGTAAAAGTTTCAGGGAAATCTCATACCTATCCAGAGCAGGCTGCCGCCGGATTATGGACTACAGCTGAAGATTATGCAAAGTTTGTCATTGATATTCAGAATACCCTGAGCGGAAAAAGCAGTACGATTATTTCACAAAAGATGGCTGAACAGTTTACGACTTCCTTTATTGATCCGTTTATGGGACTAGGAGTCTTTCTGGAAGACAGAAGAGGACATATGTATTTCAATCATGGTGGCTGGAATGAAGGATTCTCCAGCAGATTTATTGCCAGCAAAACAAGTGGTGACGGGATTGTGGTGCTAACGAATACCAATAAACCTGACTTTATAGAAGAACTCGTACGTTCTGTGGCAGAAGTCTATCAATGGCCTTTATTTAATGGGCCGGTTCAGAAAATAGTACCGTTAAATCAGAATGATTTCAAAAATGCAGGACGTTACAGAAATGGGAAATATGGCTTTTCCAGAGTCTATAATGAAAACGGAAAGCTGATGAGTGCTTATAATCTAGAAGCTCCGGTAGAAATGATCAAAGTCGGAGAAAATAAATACGCCTTTCGGGACTGGGATTTGACCGTAAAATTTGTAAAAAATGCCGATACCGGGAAAACAGATAGGGTACAGATCTATTCTAACGGGAAAATCAAATCTACAGAAGCGCAGATGAGTACAGACGATAAAACACCTCTGGAAATGGTATTGGAAGGAAATTTCGATAAAGGTCTGGAAGCTTATAAGAAGGCCAAAACTGAAGATGCAGGTGATGATCTTCTCTCAGAAGGTTATCTGAATGGAGCAGGATACAAAATGCTTGGGAATAAAGAATTTACAAAAGCCATTGATATATTCCGGGTGAATGCTGCACTGTACCCTAAAAGTGAAAATGTCTACGACAGTTTGGGGGAGGCATATCTGAAGGCCGGACAGAAGGTTAAAGCCAAAGAGAGTTACCAGAAAATTCTGGAAATCAATCCCAAAAATGAAAATGCTGCGAAGCTTTTAAAAACGTTATAAAAATAAACTGCTTTCATATCTTGAAGGCAGTTATTATTTTTAATAGGCCGCAAACCATAATGAAAGTTTCTATCCAACAAAATATAAATGCGATTCATGAGTAAAAAAGATGAATACGGACTGGACTTTGTAAAAATAACCTCAAACGGAAATACAGAATACAACTGCATTCGAAAAAATGGTGTTGTTGATCAGAATAACCTACTTCAGTTTTTAAGTGATTTAGATATCCTCCGTACTGAGTTTCTTTTGAAGGAAATCAATGACTATCTCAATGATACTCCAAACCATGATTGGCCATCTTATGATTCGCTGGTTTTAGAGCATATTAATCTGACACTTAACTACCCGGATTTTATAATTGATGAACAGCCTCACCCCTTTCCATTGGCTGATATCAGAGATTTACTTCTGGAATGGCTGGATTTCCTGAGGTCTTAGGTTGTTGGGGATATCAAACCAGTATTGATTAAGTATGATTTATGTAAGAAATTGAGATTTTTTTTGATTATAAAAATTAATTTTAAATATTTCTTTTAAAAATTGATTTATAAGTGTATATGTGTGGTATGTGGGTATAAAATGATGAAAAAATAAATGTTTTTCGGAATTTTGTGAGTATTTTTGGCGTTACTAAAAATATATAAACCACAAGTACTGATTCACCCTATGATCTTAATTGTTGATGACAACCAAAGTAATCTTTACTCATTAAAAAAACTGCTGGAATCTAAAGATTTTCAGGTAGATACAGCCGACTCAGGAGAAGAAGCACTAGGGAAAGCCATAAAAAATAATTATGCATTGATTATTTTGGATGTTCAAATGCCAGGGATGGACGGATTTGAAGTCGCTGAAACTCTTGCTGACTACAGCAAAACAAAAGAAGTTCCTATTATATTTTTATCGGCAGTAAGTACTGAGAAAAAATTTATAACCCGCGGTTATGCTTCAGGGGGAAAAGACTATGTCACAAAACCGGTAGATCCTGAAATTTTATTGCTTAAAGTTAAAACTTTTTATAATCTTCAGGAGCAGAGCCTTGCGATGAAAAAGACCCAGCAAAGTCTGGAACTGGAAGTGAAAGGCCGAAGAGAATCTCAGGTGACCATGAAGTCGCAGATTGATCATTTTCAGCTCATGTTGGAATCGCTGCCACAGATTGCATTTACACTCAATGGAGAAGGAAACATAGAGTTTGTTAACCTCAAATGGTACCAGTATTCAAAAACAGATATCGATTTTCCGGAAGTTCATCCGGATGATCTGGACATCAGAGAAGAATTTGAACGCTGCAGAAAAAAGAACAAAGCTCTGGAGCTGGAAGTCAGAATAAAAAATATAGATTCCGGTGACTACCGTTATCATCTTTTACGCGTAACTCCTGTGAATGATGGGAATGGCGTTAAAAACTGGGTGGGAACCTTTACAGACATCGACGACCAGAAGAAGGTGGAAAAGGAAAAAGATGAATTCCTGAGTATTGCAAGCCATGAACTCAAAACTCCTTTAACAAGTATAAAAGCCTATGTTCAGTTGCTGGACCGTAAATTAAAACTGGATAAAGAAAGTGCCGAATCCGGTTTTATGGGTAAAGTTCAGGATCAGATCGAAAAACTGAATACCTTAATCACCGATCTCCTTGATGTTTCTAAAATAGAAAACGGCAAACTTAAAATCAACAGAAAGCCAACCAGTCTTGAAAATGTGATCAGCAACGCTGTTGAAACCATTATACAGACTCATGATGAAAATAAAGTCAAGATAAAACGACACGGGATAGATCCTGAAATCCTTATTCCTTTTGATGAAATACGCATAGAGCAGGTCCTGATCAATTTCCTGACCAATGCCATCAAATATTCTCCTCAAAATAACCAGGTGATTATCACTGCATTTGTGGACGAAGAAAATCAGGAAGTAAAAGTGAGTGTCACCGACTTCGGAATAGGAATCCCGGACTTCAAGCAGGATGCTGTATTCCGCAAATTTTACAGGGTAGAAGAATCTTCTCTACAGTTCCAGGGAATGGGAATCGGTCTGTTTATCTGTTCGGAAATCATTAAACAGCATCACGGAACCATTGGAGTATCCAGTAAATTAGAGGAAGGTTCTACTTTCTATTTCACTTTACCTTTAAATTAACTACATGCCGAAAAAAATAATCAGAAATCTTCAGTTTGGGGTCGGGTTATCTTTACTGATCTTAATTGCCAGTTCTATTGCATCCTATCTCAGTATCCAAAGACAGATGGAGCATCGGGAAAGCCTTTCCAAAAGCCGGAAGTCAATAACGGCTGTAAAAGATGTTCTTGTCGCTTTACTGGATGCAGAAACAGGAAACAGAGGATATCAGCTTACAGGAAGAGACAACTTTCTGGAGCCTTATAACAGGAGCTTAAGCGAATATAAAAAAGCTTTTGAACGCGCAAGAGCTTTAGATATTTCAGATAAAAACCAGCTGGAACGCCTAAATGCTTTAGAAAAGAATGTGAACAGTAATATTGGGAATTTAAAGCAATTTGTTCAGAACAGAAGAAGGGGAATGGTCATGACGCAGGAGCAAATCCTGATGAGCAAAAGTTATATGGACAAATGCCGTCAGATCGTTCGCGATTTCGTGCAGTATGAAGAAGCCCAGCTTGAAATTAAAAATAAAGATCTCAACCGTTCCTCCGGGACAACCGTTATGTTTATTGTCTTTTCGGCAATAGCAGCGGTAGTCGTTACGATCTTTTTCTATATTAAACTAAGGTCAGATTTGATCCGTAGAGATAAATTAGAAAAAGAACTGAGAGCCAAAGACCTTGAAATAAGCAGAAGAGTAAGCGCTATTCAGCAGATTGCCAACAGAGTCGCTAATGGTGACTACAGTCAGAGGGCAGTAGATCATTCACAGGATGACCTCGGAGATCTGGTCGATTCCTTGAATCATATGACCGATTCACTGAAGAAATCTTTTGATAAAATCAACAAAAGTGACTGGCGCCAGAAAGGTCTCGCTTTACTGAATGAATCTTTAGTAGGAAATAAATCTGTAAAGGAAGTTGCTGATGCCTCTTTAAATCAGCTTGTTGAATACGGGAAATGCATCAATGGCGCGCTTTATCTTTTTGATGAAGGAATACTGAAGCTATGTACCGCTTTCGGTCTGGAAAGCACCATGAAAAAAACTTTCGAACCGGGAGAAGGAATGGTAGGTCAGGCCTTTACCAATGAAAAAATGCAGGTGTATAACAATCTTCATGAGGAAGATTTTATGGTAAGCTTCGCCAGCAGCAGAATAAAAATAAACGGAATATTGCTAATTCCAGTTCATGCAGACGGCCACTGTATCGGAATCCTTGAGTTGGGATCAACTTCAGATTTTGATCAGGACAGACTTGATTATTTTGCCGAAAGCAGCCGCAATATCGGTATTGCTTTAAATGCCGCAAAAGGGCGTGAAAAAGAGCAGCAATTGCTTGAAGAAACCCAGGCTCAATCTGAAGAATTGCAGGTACAGCATTCCGAATTGGAAAACCTGAATACAGAACTGGAAGCCCAGACCCAAAAATTGCAGGCTTCAGAAGAAGAACTGAAAGTGCAGCAGGAAGAGCTGATGCAGGCTAATGCCGAACTCGAAGAACGCTCAAGACTGCTGGAAGAAAGAAATCACATGATTGCTCAGAGAAACGGTGAGATTCAGAAAAAAGTAGAAGAACTTGCTTTAAGCACCAAATACAAATCTGAATTCCTGGCTAATATGTCCCACGAGCTGAGAACACCGCTGAACTCAATCTTACTACTTTCCAGACTGATGGCAGAAAACCCGGATGAAAACCTGAATGAAGATCAGGTAGAATCGGCAAAGGTGATTCAAAGTTCAGGAAGCAGCCTTCTGACCCTTATTGATGAGATCCTGGATCTTGCCAAAATAGAATCAGGTAAAATGACGCTTGAATATCAGGATGTTGTTGTGAATGATGTGATCAGAGATTTAAGAAGCCTGTTCAACCCGATTATTCAGGAAAAGAAGATCAATTTTGATATTCATGTAGAAGAAGGCCTTGAAAAAACTATTGAAACCGATCGACTCCGTGTAGATCAGGTATTGCGTAATCTGTTGTCCAATGCAATAAAGTTTACGACAGAAGGAAGTATTACTCTACATATTAAAAAAGATACCGGAAACAAAGATTTTATTGTTTTCAGTGTGAAAGATACCGGAATAGGAATTCCTGAAGAAAAGCAGGCGATTATTTTTGAAGCTTTCCAGCAGGCAGACGGATCTACACGCCGTAGATTTGGGGGGACCGGGTTAGGGCTTTCCATTAGCCGTGAAATTGCAAGATTACTCGGAGGAGAATTAAGCCTGAAAAGTAAAGTGGATGAAGGAAGCGAATTTAGTCTTACTATCCCCGTAAAAGCGATATCTGAAACTATTCAGCCTGAGAACGACCAGAACCTGGTAGATATCATTCGTGAAGATGTTGAAGAAATCCAGAATATTCTGGAAGAAGCAGAAGCTAAAACAGCATTGCATTTGGAGACCTTAGAAATTCCTGAAGATGTAGACGATGACAGAGACGCGATAACTCCCGAGGATAAAGTGATCTTAATCGTAGAAGATGATATCAATTTTGCCAAAGCACTTCTCAAATACACCCGGATGAATCACTATAAGGGAGTTGTGGTGGTAAGAGGAGATTATGCACTGTCAGCAGCAGTTCAGTACCATCCGCAGGCTATTTTACTGGATGTTCAGCTTCCTGTAAAAGACGGCTGGAAAGTGATGGATGAGCTTAAGTCCAACTCTGCAACCAAACATATTCCGGTACATATGATGTCTGTTCTGCAGCTTGAAAAAGAAAGTTTGATGAAAGGGGCTATTGATTTCATTAATAAACCGCTCGCTCTGGATCAAATGACAGACGTCTTCAAGAAAATTGAGGATGCCCTTCAGATGTCGCCGCAAAAAGTTTTAATTGTAGAACATAATGCGAAGCACGCCAAAGCATTATCATATTATTTAAGTAATTTCAATATTTCTTTATCTGTAGAAAATAATGTGGAAGACAGTGTTAAAGCGTTAACTTCTGACCATATCGACTGTGTCATCCTGGATATCGGAGACTCAAGAAGCAGTGAATATAAAGTCGTTGAATCCATTAAAAGTTATGAAGGACTGGAAAATCTGCCCATCATTATCTTTACCGAACACAGTTTATCCAAATCTGAAGAGCTCAAGATCAAGCAATATGCAGACTCTATTGTTGTAAAAACGGCTCATTCTTATGAAAGAATTTTAGATGAAGTAGGTTTATTCTTACATTTGGTGGAAGAAAAAAACAACTCTGTAGAGACCGCAAGGAATAAGGTTTTAGGTTCTTTAACTGAAGTTTTGAGCGGAAAAAAAATATTGATTACCGATGATGATGTCCGTAATATTTTCTCTCTGACCAAAGCCTTGGAAAAATATAAGGTGGAAGTTGTTGTGGCGATGGATGGAAAACATGCCCTGCAGCAGATCAAAGAACATAAAGACATAGACGTTATTCTGATGGATATGATGATGCCGGAAATGGATGGCTACGAAACCATACGGGAGATCAGGAAAATGCCTGCATTGGCAAGGCTCCCTGTCATTGCGATCACAGCAAAATCCATGATCGGGGACCGTGAAAAATGTATAGAAGCGGGGGCTTCAGATTATATCTCAAAACCTGTAGATATCGATCAGCTGTTATCCTTACTCCGTGTCTGGTTATATGAAAGTTAAATGATGAATAAGAAGATTTTAATTGTGGACGATGATCCACGTAATATATTTGCACTGAAACTGACGCTGAAATCAAGAGGTTATCAGATTGAAAGTTGTACAATGGCCCAGGAAGCCATTCAGATTTTAAAAGAACAGGTAATAGACATCGTCCTTATGGATATGATGATGCCTGAAATGGATGGATATGAAGCCATCAGAATGATGAGAAATACACCATCCATGAGTGAAATTCCTGTGATTGCAGTGACCGCTCAGGCTATGCCGGAAGACCGTCAGAAATGCATTGATGCAGGAGCACAGGATTATGTTTCAAAACCAATTGATGTAGATCAGTTGATGACAGCCATCGAAAAATTTTCATAAATGCTGGAGCCGAGTATTGTAAAAGATGAAGAAGTAGAATACTTGATAAAAGATGTTTATGAGAGGTACGGCTATGATTTTTCAGAATATAGCAGAGCTTCTTTTAAACGTCGGGTTAACCGTATTTGCCTCATTGATAGATTTACCAGTTTTGCGGAACTTCGGTACACCGTTCTCAATGATCCGGAATACCTGAAACGCTTTGTAGAAGAAATTACAGTGAACGTGACAGAAATGTTTCGTGATCCTCACTTTTTTAAAGCGCTCAGAGAAAAGATTTTGCCGCAATTAGGAACATATCCGCTCATCAGAATATGGGTGGCAGGTTGTTCTACGGGAGAAGAAGCGTATTCAATGGCTATTTTGCTTAAAGAAGCCAACCTCTACCACAAATCACTCATTTATGGGACAGATCTGAATCCTTCGGTTTTGGAAACGGCGCGCTCAGGCGTTTTCCCGTTACAGCAGATGAAACTCTATTCAGAGAATTATATATTGTCAGGAGGGAAAAAAGATTTTTCAGATTATTATACTGCCAATTACGACAGTGTACAATTTGATAAGAGCTTGAAGGAAAAACTGATATTATCTACCCATAATTTAGTTTCAGACAGTTCTTTTAACAGTTTTCAACTCATCATTTGCAGAAATGTACTGATCTATTTCGACCGGGACCTGCAGGAACGTGTTTTTAAGCTTTTTGATAACAGTCTTGAAAACCTGGGCTATCTTGCTTTAGGTTCAAAAGAAACGCTGAGATTTTCAAAATTAGACAAAAATTATCATCAGATCGATGACCAGAGGATCTGGAAGAAAACGGAGCATATGTAACACAAACAGATGATGGAAACAAAAAACACAAAGACAGAATTGGTCGTGATAGGAGGATCCGCAGGAAGCCTGCAGGTTATTCTGGAAATGCTTAAAAATTTAAAAAATGAAATCAGTTTCCCGATTTTGCTGGTCGTTCATCGCAAAGCCTCTTCAACGAATGTTCTGCAGACCTTACTCCAGCAGTTCGTGACCATGGAAGTGATTGAGATCGATGACAAAACTAAAATTCAAAATAATAAACTGTATGTAGTCCCGGCCGATTATCACTTATTATTTGAAAATAAAAAAATGATGTCGCTGGATTTTTCAGAAAAGATGAACTACTCGCGTCCATCAATTGACGTCACATTCAAGTCTGCGGCCGAAGTATATGGAGAAACTCTGGTAGGCGTTTTGCTTTCAGGTGCCAATGCAGATGGAGTGGAAGGTTTGGGATTTATAAAAAAAAATAAAGGAAAAGTCTGGATTCAGGAGCCCGAAACGGCTGAGGTAGATTATATGCCCAGACATGCAGTAGAAGAAGTAGACTATGATTTGATTATTCAACCCAATAATCTGGCCGATTATATCAATCAACTATAAAATAAGACATTAAAACAACTTTAAGATTTAAATAGAACGAATATGAGTACAAAGAAAATTTTGATTTTTGATGATGATACAACTATTTTAGAGGTAATTACCATCATTTTCGAAGAGAATGGTTATCAGGTCGAAATTTCAGAAACCTCTCATGATATACTGGAAAAAGTGTCAAAGTTTCAGCCGGATGTTATTCTTATGGATAACTGGATCCCGAAGATCGGTGGAGTAGAGGCTACCAAACTTTTAAAAAGTCATGAAGAGTTCAGATCTATTCCTGTGATCTATGTAACCGCTAATAATGATATCGTGAGATTGGCAGAAGAAGCTCAGGCCGATGATTATGTGGCAAAACCATTTAACCTGGATGATCTGGAAGATAAAGTAGCCAAGTATTTAAAATAACAGACTTACATTAAAAAGCAGTGATGCTTTTCGATATTTATAAGATATCCTTGCACAACTGTGTAGGGATATTTTATTTAAATAATCCTTCTGAAAGGCTGCCTCCTCATCTCTTCAAAATGTCTGGTTCTCTCCCGGAGAAGATCTACTGTACATCTTCCGCTGTTGATTTCAGCAATCAGAGCAGATAAGAATAATTTCAACTGAGGATGAGACCGTATTTTATCTGTAAAAGTAGTAGCGATAATGATTTTTTTAGAAACGATATTCTGTGTAAAGATATATTCGCCTTCCAAATCAACATTCAAATAAAACTGATCTGCAATACTGAGTGATAAGTACCGATGGATCAGGTCGATATTTTGTAACATATTTTCCATCTTGGTGTATTTATATAATATGCATTAATATTCATGCCATAGTTATTCTTTTAATAATTTTTTAATGGATAATCTCTGAGAAGACAGATGCTTACTGAATATTTTAAAATTAATATTATATTGCTGTTTTAAAGAAAGTTTTCAAGAATGACCAATATCAATAAATCCTGAAGTATCTATGTTAAAAGATATCATTGCCAAAGACCTTACCATTGTTTTTTGCGGAATCAATCCGGGTTTGAAATCTGCAGAAGAAGGGTATCATTTTTCGGGAAGAAGCAACCGTTTCTGGAAAGTCATGCATCAGGCAGGATTTACACCCTATCAGATCGAGGCGGAGAATGACAGAAGTATTTTGGATTTCGGATATGGACTCACCACTGCCGTAGCAAGAGCAACATCCCGTGCTGACGAACTTTCAAAAGAAGAATTTGATCACTCCCTCGAGCAATTTAAAACAAAAATAACCCGTTTTCAGCCAAAATATATTGTATTTCTTGGAAAAGCCGCCTATCAGGCTTTCTCCAAAAAGAAGCAAATTCTATGGGGACCTCAGTCTGAAGATTTTTGTGGTTCCAGGGTTTGGGTGCTACCGAATACCAGTGGTTTGAACAGGGGATTTACTCTTGATGCTTTAGTTACATCCTATAGCGGACTTTATCATGAGATTCACAGTAATCAGATCTAGATTTTTCAATCAATTTTGTCATTTTTACCCATAAAAGAGGAATCTTATTCATCAATTTTCAAATGTATGTATTAGATTTCCTATTTTTACCAAAATCCTATTATCCATGAAGAATGTCCTGAGCTGGATATTAATTGCATTTCTTACCATTTCTCTTTTGAATAACTGTTTCAGCAACAGTGTTCAGAAAGAAATCCGGGAGAAAGCCTCATTTCTTGCCGAACTGAGGATATTATATTCTTCAGGAGATGCTTCAAAATGGCCTAAACCGATCTTAGATCCTGATGCCAGACCCTACTTTTCTGAAATAGGACATCTTCCTGAAATTCAGTACCCCTCAGACAATCCGTATTCGGAAGACAAAGCTTTGCTGGGAAAAATACTTTTCTTCGATCCCCGTCTTTCCAAATCCGAGCAGATTGCCTGCGCTTCCTGCCACGATCCGGAATTGGGATGGTGTGATAACCGAACTTTCTCTTTCGGACACGACAGACAGCTTGGTACACGGAATGCCATGAGCATTCTGAATGTTGCCTATGCAAGGTCTTTATTCTGGGACGGACGCGCGGCGTCTTTGGAAGAACAGTCCGAAATGCCAATTCGGGATGAAAAAGAAATGAATGGACACATCGATCTGGCAGCCGGGAAAATTGCGAAAATCAAAGGCTACGAATTATTATTTGAAAAAGCTTTTGGTGATAAAGCTATTTCAAAAGACAGGATTTCCAAAGCAATTGCCGCTTTTGAAAGAACCGTTAAAAGCGGAACTTCCAGATTTGATCAGTTCATAGACGGAAAAGCAGAAGTGTATACGGATGATGAGCTGATGGGCCTTCATCTTTTCCGGACCAAGGCGCAATGCATGAACTGCCACAGCTCAGGCTATTTTTCCAATAACCAGTTTGAAAATATCGGGACTTCTTTATTAGGTTCTAAAGAAGAAGATCTGGGCCGTTATCTCGTTACCAAAAAACCGGAAGATGCCGGAAAGTTTCGTGTGCCGGGACTCCGTGAAGTCACAAGAACAGGACCATGGATGCACAATGGCTCTATGGCGACTCTCACGGAAGTCATTCAGTTTTACAGCAGAGGAAATCCTGAACATTCTCAAAAACGGGAAACTGTTCATCAGGGTGTCACACTTTCCTCAGAAAAATCAGGTTTTGTAAGGCTGCTGGATCTTACCGATATAGAAATTGCCCAGCTGGAAGCATTCCTACGGACTTTATCTACGAAACCGGAAAGAGTTTTGCCCCCTGCATTGCCTCAGTAAAATAGTACTTATTATTCTGTAATTATTAAACATTCATTGACCGGAATGTAAAGGTTTTTTGCTACATTTATCTGTCATCAATCAGCAAATAAATACCAAGATATGAACATTCAGCTTTTTTCAAAAAATGCTTTAGTGGGAGCCGCTACCCAGGGAATAGGTTTAGGAATCGCTCTGGAACTGGCAAAATGCGGGGCAAACGTCACGATAATGGCCCGTAATGAAACGAAACTTAAAAAAGTGGTGTCGTCATTACCGGTTATCCATCCTGAGCAGAAACATCAATATCTGGTCGCAGATTTTTCCAATTTTGAAGAATACAGAAAAATTATTTCTAACTATTTCAGTCATCATTCTATAGATATCCTCGTCAACAATACAAACGGTCCGGAACCCGGATTAGCACTCGATAAAAATGCAGAAGACTATCAAAAAGCATTTGATCTCCTCTTTAAAACGGTCTGTGAAACTACGCTTCTTGCTTTACCTCACATGATCCAACAGAAAAATGGAAGGATCATAAATGTTTCTTCATTATCAGTAAAAGAACCCATCAGTAATTTATCCCTTTCTAATTCCATTCGGTCGGCGGTCATTGCATGGGCCAAGACTTTATCGAACGAAGTAGCACAACATCAGATCACAGTCAATAATATCTTAACCGGATATTTCGATACCGAACGTATTCAAAACCTGATCAGTCATGAATCAAAACAAACAGGAAAGTCAGAGGAAGCAATCAAAAAAGCAAGGGAAAATAAAATTCCAATGAAAAGACTCGGTAATACTGAAGAATACGGCTATCTGGCAGCTTTCCTCGCTTCAGAATATTCGTGCTATCTTACAGGAACCAGTATTCCTTTGGACGGAGGATTGAATAATACGTATTAATTCAGAAGATTATTTATTTGAGGGTTTCTGGAAAAAAAATGTCAATAAATGATATGTGTTCATTTGATGAAGCGTACAGATACTACATTCGCTTATTCAGTAGTGTAGTCACACTTCTTTGCGCACCTTGAAACTATGCCGTTACCATTAAAAACGTTGCGTTTAAAAAGTAATTTTTATTTCAATGATCAGATTGACCGATTGAGCTATCGTAAATGAAATTAAAGTAAAAATCGATCAAAAACCTCCGTCCTTAGGGCATTCGTTCTTTTCGGTTCCAATGTTTTTTCGTAGTTTCACTTTCCTTTAATAAAAATACCATCACAATCCACAATGAAAAGAAGCTTTATCAACCAAAAAGAACTGTCCGATAAATTCTGGAATATTGAGTGCTCCGGAAAAATACAGACCATATCTTTTGGGAAAACCGGAACCAAAGGCCGCGAAACTGTTAAAGAATATGCAGATGAAAAAGAATGTCTTCAGGAGTCTGAAAAGCTCATTGCTTAAAAGATAAAAAAAGGCTATACCGAAATTCAGGAAAATGGTGAGATTCCCCAAAAGATAGAACTGTCAGAGAATGAAAAAGCAGATATTTATTTTTGGGATGCCATAGAGAAATTCAACAAATATAAAAAAAACCATTGGAGCGAATATGATATTGATGAGCACATCGAAAATCTGACCGATCATTTGTCCAAATTTGGCAAAGAAAGAATGATTCTTTTCGAAAAAACGCTTCAGGAAAAATTAAGTGAATTGTACACTGCTGAAATTGCAGAACTCTCAATCATTCTTGAATGTGATTTTAAAAAGGAAAATGAAGTTTATATCTTTGATGATTATCTTTCTGATGATGGATTTATTTATTTCAGATGCTGGCTGCTGTTAAAAGGAAAAAATTTTTTTGAAGACATAAAATCTGATATTCAGTCTTTTGTAAGCGGGAAATACAGTTTTGATGTGGCAGACTGCTGGGCAGAAGGATTGCTTTATGTGGCAGATGATGCGTATGCCCAAAATCATGAAGATGAAGAATCCATTATCAAAGACACGGTGTATGAATTATATCCTGAAAACGATTACGACGGTATGAATAGAAGCATGAGCCGGGAACCCAAAGGAGGAGCTGATTTGCATACAATGTATCCAAAGCTGGTGGAAGAAATAGGAGAATTGAGAAGTAAATAAATAATAAATCTGATGAATAGCCTTAAGAAATGAAAAATGCGGTTAAAGCTTTAAGAGAGAAAAAGAATATGACCCAGACTGAACTTGCAGAAAGTTCAGGAGTTTCTTTACGAACCGTTCAGCGAATTGAAGCAGGAAATATTCCAAAAGGATTTACCCTGAAAGCTATTGCCCGGACTTTAGAAACAGAACCTGAAAATTTGATTCTGGCAAGTGAAGAAAGCCCCAATGTTGACCGCGCAAAATTAATTAATCTTGCCTCTCTGATCGGCCTTATTATTCCCTATGGAGGAGTGATATTTCCCTTGATTTTAACCTATAAAACCAGAGACCCATTGAATAAAGAGCTTGGAAAAAAGATAGTAAGTATTCAGATTATTTTAGCAGGTATCGTTTCTGTTTTAATGATCACTAGTCCGTTTATTCAAAAGGCATTATCTCTAGAAATTCCTCTTTTTCTTGTCTTTTTAATAGCTTTTATATCGATTAAACTCTTCGTTGTTATCAGAAACGGAATAGGTCTCAATAAAAACAAAGATTTGTATATTCAATTGAAAACCAGTTTCTTATAATTAAAGGCGTAATAATGGCGTAAAGATGTCGTATTATTTTTGCAGGAAAATCAGATCATTATACTGAATCTTGCAGAAAATTTTGATATGAAAATCTTTAAGAAATTAATGTTATCTGTTGCCATATTGATAGCACTTTCCCTGATTGGGGGTTACCTTTATTTTGATCAAAAATTCACGCCGCCGCAAAATAATCTGAATGTTGCTGGAATTGCAGAAAATACTAATCTAAGCTGGGATCATACTGACGGGAACTCTCACGCCGCCGTCCTTTTACCTGTGAAGATCAAAGGAATTGACAAAGTTTTTTACATGCAGCTCGATTCCGGTTCTCCCACTACTTTGTTCTATAAAAAATCATTGGAGTCCATCAGGGCGAAATTTCAGAATAAAATTAAAATCAATGAAAAACGGAATACAATTTCAACGCAGTTTAACATAGGAAATATGACAGTGACTTCCGATTTTGAATTATTAAATTATGGAAATACAGTAGATCTTAAAAATCCTTTGGGAAAAAATATCATTGGAACCATCGGAACCGACCTGTTTGAAAAACGTATTGTCATTCTTGATTTTAAAAATGAAACGTGCTTCTTCGTAGAAAATACCGATGAAAAGGATTTTAAAACATTTGAATTCAAAAAACGGAAAATCTTAATTCCCGGAACCATTGGAGATCAAAAACTGAAACTGCTTTACGATTCAGGCACCAGCGGCTACGAATTCCTTACCAACAAGGAAGAATGGCAAAAGTACAGACTCCCAAACGGTAGCATCAAAAAAGAAAAAGGAAATTCCTGGGGAAATGTATTAACGGTTATTTCTGCGCCTGCCGATCAGACCGTAAAAACAGGAAACAGTGAGCTTCAACTCTCAGAAGTGACCTATGTAGAAGGAACTTCACAAATACAGAATCTTCTGATGAAAACTTCCGGAATGCAGGGAATGATTGGTAATAAACTTTTCCTGAACCATACCTTAATTATAGACTGTAAAAATGAAAAATTTAAAGTAAAATGATGTTTTTTACAGGTTGATGTAATAATTCCCTAATCTGGGTTGTCTTACTATGTATTGAAATTACATCGTATATGAAGAACTGGTCTTTTAAAAAATGGAACACCGTTTTAGGATGGGTAATGTTCACGATCGCCCTGATTACTTATCTTTCCACCATGGAGCATTCTCTCAGTTTTTGGGATTGTGGTGAGTATATTTCCTCAGCCGTAAAGCTTGAAGTAACGCATGCTCCCGGAGCGGCTTTATTTCAGATTGTGGGTTCTGTGGCCAGTATATTTGCTTTCGGAAATGAAGAGAATTATGCTATTGTCATCAATGCTATGTCTTCATTGTTCAGTGCCTTTACTATTCTGTTTCTGTTCTGGACGATCACTCATTTTTTAAGGAGATTATTAAACAAAGACCTTGAAGAAATAACAAAGCACCAGAAAATCTCTATTCTTTTTGCAGGAGCGGTAGGAGCGTTGTGCTTCACCTTCTCAGATACCTTTTGGTTCTCTGCAGTAGAAGGAGAAGTATATTCCATGGCTTCTATGTTTATCGCATTACTGGTATGGCTTGTTACCAAATGGGAAAACGAATACAAAGCAGCAGATAACGAAAGATGGGTCATCCTTATTTTCTTTATCCTGGGGCTTTCCGTTGGAGTTCACATGATGTGTATGCTGGCAGTTCCGGCTGTTTGCCTGGTCTATTACGCCAGAAATTACAAATTTACCTGGAAAAACTTTATATGGGCGAATGCCATCACACTGGGAATTTTGATTATCGTATTTAAAATTATATTCCCACTGATCATGACGATGTTCGGAAGACTGGAAATATTCTTTGTGAACAGACTTGGACTTCCTTTCCATTCAGGAACGATCGCCGCATTTATTCTGATGACAGGAGCTTCTTATTTCATCATTAAATATGCCCGGAAAGTCAAAAGAAACCTATATCAGACCATCGCATTATCTGTCGTATATATGATGATCGGTTTTTCATGCTGGATGGTGATTCCTGTAAGAGCCAATGCCAATCCGCCCATGAATCTTAATGATCCGGATACCGCAATTGGTATGCTGGATTACTACAATAGAGAACAGTACGGAGACTGGCCTACCATCTACGGTCAAAACTATACCGCTTTCCTTGATGCGAACGGAATGGAGAAGAATGAAGACGGAAGTTTTAAAACTGAAAAGACAGGAGAAACCTTTGAAAAGGATGAGAAAACCGGAACCTACAGAAAAACCGGAGACCGGTTCCGTTATGTTTTCAGTAAATCTCAGGTAAGTCTGATGCCAAGAATGTTCAATCAGGACAAAGATGTGATGGCCAATTACATTTCAATGTACGGAGCTCCCGATTTCACCTTCAATGATGGTAACGAAGAGGTGGCAGATAATCCTCAGGCCAAACAGATCTTTGATGAACTGAGAGGGAAGTATGAAGATAAATCAATCACCGCAGCCGATTACCTGAAAGTGAAACCATACAACCTGATCAATGTTCAGAAGCCTTCACTGGCGCAGAATATGGACTATTTCATTACATTTCAAAACGGGTATTATTTCGTTAGATACCTGATGTGGAACTTCGTGGGAAGACAGAACGACCTTGAGGGGAAAATGGAAAATACGAGAGGAAACTGGATCTCCGGAATTTCTTTCATCGATAATGCTTTACTGGGAAATCAGGATAAAATGCCTGCCAAATTCAAAAATGAAAGTACGGTGAAGTTTTTCTTTTTACCCTTAATTTTAGGCCTGATGGGTTTCTTCTTTCAGTTGAACAGAGACTTTGGAAGATTTTATGCCCTCCTTTCCCTATTTATTTTGACCAGTTTAGGAATTGTTTTTTATACCGGAGTCAAACCTTTTGAAGTAAGGGAAAGAGATTACGCAATGGTAGGTTCCTTTTATGCATTTGCCATCTGGATCGGAATGGGAGCAGGCGCTATTTTATGGTTCCTTCAGTCTAAAGTAAAATCTAATGCAGCCAATATCGCGTTAGGCATTATTTTATTAGGAGTTCCTTTGATGATGGGTTTCCAGAATTATACACCGCATGACCGCAGCAAAAAATCGGCAGCGCGTGACTATGCTTACTCATTCCTCAAATCGGTGCCGAAAGATGATATTATTTTCATCTACGGTGATAACGATACTTTTCCTGTATGGGCTATCCAGGAAACGGAAAGATTCCGGGATGATGTGAAAACCGTGAATTTTACTCTTCTGGCAACGCCGTGGTATATCGATCAGGTCAAAAGGAAAACCTATAATGCGACAGGCATTCCTACCCAATTAACCCACGATGATTACAGAGACGGGGTGAATGACCAGATTTATCTGATGAAAAAAGAAGACTGGGAAGGCTTTTTCTCTATGTTAAAACAACAAGGCGTTCCTGATACAGAATTCCAGGCCTTCAGAAAGTTCCTCACTCAGGATACTCTCACTCTGAAGGAAGCGGTAAGCTTTTTAAAATTCAAATCTCCTGAAAAGGATGAGCTTCTGAAAATGTACTTCGGTGAAGAAAAGTATGCAGAATACAATATTCTTCCGGTAACCAAGTTTATTCTTCCTGTAAATAAAGAAAATGCTTTAAAAGCAGGAATCATCACCCAGGCAGATCTTCCGAATGTTGTTAATCAAATCATGATCACCTACAAAGGAAACACCCTTTACAAAAATAACCTGATGATGCTGGATATGTTTGCCAATTTCGATTGGAAACGTCCGATTAACTTTTCATCAGGAGGAGTCTATGACAATGAAAATATTTTCTACCTCGATGAATATTTGCAGTTTGATGGCTTCAGCTACAGGTTGGTACCTATCCATACAGTTCCCAATACGGATGGCAATATGGGTAGAGTCAATGCAAATTCACTTTATGATGTGGTGAAAAATTTCAGATGGGGGAATTTTAAAGACCTTGGTATTCATTATGATGAGGCCGCTACTTCAAATATCATGGGCTATAGAATGACTGCCAGCAGAGCAGCTTCTGCATTGGCATTAAGCGGACAAAAAGGAAAAGCACTGGAGATACTGGATCTGGTTTCAAAAGAAATTCCGGCTGAAAAATACAATGATCCCCGTTCATTAAGTTCGATGGTAACAGGATATATTATTGCAGGACAGGAGAAGAAAGGCCTTCAACTGGCTGAAATTCTCAAAAAAGAGATCTTTGAAGAATACGATTATTACCTGAGCCTTTCCCCGGCATTCCAGAAACAATCGGCAAGACAGATGAGAGTGAAACCTATGGAATATTCTCTCGTGGTATCAGCAGTTACGGATGCTTACAAGAAACTGGGACAGAATGAAAAAGCATATAACTACCTCATAAAATCCATAGAGCCTGTTGATAAAAAATTCAATATTTTTATCACAGCACTTCAGCAAATGGGTAAAGAAAAGGCCATAAAAGAGTCTGAGGATATACAGAAAATCACTCCTTTCTACCAATATTTATTTGATGTGATGCAGCCTTTTGATTCTACTTATTCTAAAAAGAAAGAAGATCAGATCACCAGGGCAATGATTAAAATAACTCAATAATTTACAAATCTTATTGTAAAATATAGCCAAAAGGCTTCAGATTAAAATTTGGAGCCTTTTTATTTTAAATCCCAGACAAAAAAATAGTCGAATTCTGGCCGAACCGGTATCTTTTTTGTCATTGCAGACGGATCGTTTTATCGGTACATTTGTATCTACAGAATCGGTTATGAAAACAGCAGGTAAAATGAAAGGAACGAAAAATATAGTGCTTTTGGTACTGCCGCAGGTACAGCTGCTGGACATTGCAGGTCCATGTGATGTCTTTACATCAGCCAACCGTTTTATGATGAATGACCAGATAGATTCTGAATACAGAATCTATCTGGTCTCCGGTACTGCAGACAAAATATTGTATTCAAGTTCCGGGATGCCAATCACGTGCGGTCATACCATTTATGATATCGATTTTCCAGTTGATACCCTCTTGGTGGGAGGTACCGATCTTACTGTCCTGGATAATATCAATACAGATATTTACACTTTTCTCCGGAATATAATGGGGAAGGTAAGGCGTATGGGATCAGTCTGTACGGGTGCATTTGTACTGGCAGGGGCTGGGCTTCTTAATGGAAAAAAGGTAACAACACACTGGAAATTTGCCGATATTTTACAAAAATCTTATCCTGAGCTTGAGGTGAATGTCAACCCATTTTTTATTCATGATCAGCAGATATATACTTCAGGTGGTGTAACCTCTGGAATGGATCTCGCATTAGCATTGTTGGAAGAAGATTTTGGTCAGCCAACGGCATCAGAAGTGGCTCGTCATCTCGTTCTGTATTTGCGAAGGCCGGGAATTCAGACGCAATTTGGAAGTGCATTGCCGGATTATGATATGATGAGCCGATTCATCAAGGAAGTACGAAATCTGCTTAAACATAGACTTGGAGAGAACGTTTCAATTGAAGACATGTCAGAAGCCATGAACATGAGTGTACGGAATTTTTCAAGGGTATTTCTGAAAGAATCCGGCATCACTCCCGGTCGGTTCCTCGAAAAGATGAGGCTGGATCAGGCGAAAAATATGCTTGAATATACGGATATGAGTATCGATATGATCGCTGCTCAATGTGGTTTCGGAAGTGCAGTATCGCTCCGGAGACTTTTTATGAAACATATTTCTCTTTCTCCTTCACAATACAGAAAGGCGTTTAAAGGTACAGAATAATCATTTTACCTTTTTAATATTCAATGGCTGATCAGGCATGATCGGTATGGAGAAGTTTTGCCTTTATTTTAAATATAAATTTTAACTCTAATTATCACCTTATGAAAGATGTACGAAACACAAAAACAGTAAATGTCGCATTTTTAGTCTATGATCAGGTAGAAGTGCTGGATCTGAATGGTCCGCTGGATGTTTTTGTGAAAGCCAATGTTTTATATCCGGGAACTTATAATTGCTATACCGTCGGGAAAACGAAAGATCCTGTGAGGGTAGAAGCTAATACCATGACGGTTATTCCAACGTATGATATCAAAAATTGCCTGAGACCTGATATGATTGTTGTTCCGGGAGCCAATCCGGAATATGTAATGCAGTATCTTCAGGATGATGATTTCCAGAATACAGTATTGAAATGGGTAAAAGACGAATATGACAGTGGAACAGTAGTTTTTACAATATGTACAGGAGGTATGTTGCTGTCAAAAACGGGTATACTTGCCGGTCATGATATTACCACGCATACGATGCTGCTGGATGCACTGGAAAAGTACAATCCGGAAAGCTCTGTTAAAAGGGGAGTTCGTTATGTCGATCAGGGACAATTGGTAACAACAGCAGGAATTACAGCAGGAATAGATGCTGCATTATACCTTATTGGAAAGCATCTGGGGCAGAAAGCTGTGGATGCTATCGTGAAAATTTTTGAATACCAGCATACGAATTCGGGGAAATAGGAGAGTCAATTAAGGAATAAAGACTGATAAAAAGACGATTATTATCTCTGTTTTCGATAGATTTGAAAGTTTTTCTCAGGTTTATTTTTCATTGCAGTAGATCATTTTTATTCATTTGCTATTTTCTTTTTTTGCTATTATTCCCTTTGCTGGGGCCTAATAGATGTGAATGCGGAGATTGTTCAAACTATAAAATGACCTGTTAAGATAACGTGCCTTTGAATGATGTCAAGTTCTTTCTTCTCTTTTTAGTGATTTTTTGTTTTGTATGTAAATTATTTTTTTATTTTTGTTTTGCAATTAAAATAATTAACAACCATGAAAAAATTAACAAAACTTAAATTTGATAAGAAAGTTATCAATGAGTTAACAAAAGTAGAGCAGAGCTCTGTAAAAGGAGGTGCAGCAGAAATTGAAGTTGGGGTTTCTAAAGATTTTGATACTCCAACATTTAATGACAAGTGTTTCGACGGAGGTTCCACAACTTTCAAGAAGGCATGTACATGGTGTGGATTCTTCCACAGTACTAAGTGGTAAAAAATAGCTAACCATTTGCTGCAGATGATTTGTTTTAATTAACAGATCATCTGTGTTTTTATATGCCATAGTGCAGGGGAATTCTTAGCTGTTAATTTTATGAAAATCAAAATTTTTTTGGGAATTCTGGTTTCGGTTTTGATCGGGATTTTCTTTTTCAGTACAAAAAAGAAACAAAAAGAGGGAAATATTCTGTTCTACAATACTATTGAAGGTGTTGGACGTGATTCTTCTGCTACAGGAAAAGAGAAAGAACTTCTGGAATTATGTAAGGTCTGGGGGGCTATTAAATACCATTCATCGGACCCTGATCTTCTTCAAACGATCGATTCATCTCTGATCAGGAATTATAATAAAATCATTGCGGGCGGCACTGATTTTAATACTACGATTTCTCAAATCATTCCATTATCCTCTACCAATAAAACTACTGCTGATAAGCATTATATTGGTTTTTTCCCGGATAAAAACTGGATTGAGAATTCTCCTTTCATCCATGAAAATGATAAGAAAAAATTAATACATTTCATTACACAATCTTACCATTATTCCGAATCAAAGCTTGTTACAGCAGAAGAAAATGGCGAACTCAACTTTGAAAATGATTCTCTGTTTTATGATGAATCAAAGACAACGCCGGCAAAACGTTTTCTCGCTTTGTGCAAACTTTGGAATATCGTTCGTTATTATTATCCTTACTTTCAGACCATTTCCGGTGCCTGGAACGATGTCTTTTTTGAAATGTTGCCTCTATTCATCAATGCTGAGAACGAACAGGAGTATTATTCAGCTGTACAGATTTTTGGTGCCCGGTTGAAAGATAGCCATGTTGCCGTTAAAATGGGAGATTCTGACGAATATGAGGGAAAGTATGTGGGAAATGTTGTTTTAAAAACATTGGAAGAAAGAACATTTGTTAAAGGTTATATTGTCAACTCAATCAAAAGTGCACTGCAAAAAGGGGATGAAATACTGAGCATTAACGGAAAGAATATTGTTGTGATGCAGGACAGTTTAAAAGAAAAAAACTCAGGTTCCAATGAAATTGTCTTACGCCGGGATATTAACAGGTTATTATTGCTCTCTAAAAAGAAAACAGCAGAACTACAGATAATCCGGAGGAACAAGATCATTAAAATCCACGAACAATTAACGTATATCAACACGGCTAGGGGAGCTGAAGAAAAAGAATATAAGTCTAATGCAGGTAAAGCAGTATCTGAAATCATAGACCGGAATATCGGATACATCAGGATCAATGATATTTTTTCTGGAAATTTCAGGGTGTCTTTTGAGAAAATCAGAAATAGCAAAGCGATCATATTTGATCTGCGCGCTTATCCCAATGAGATTGCGGTGGACTTCCTGAAATATTTTGATAACAGGCCGTTTCAAACTATGAATTTATACAGAGCAGATATTCATTATCCCGGAATGATGAGGACCATAGAGAACGAAATGCATATTCCGTCTTCTAAGAAAGATGCTTACAAAAGGCCCGTGGTTCTCTTGATCAACGAATATACCCAAAGCCAGGGCGAAAGCATGCTTCTGGCCATGAAATCAATAAAAAACTCAGTTACTTTAGGCGATTATACCGCAGGAACTAATGGAAATGTCATGGTGATCACCTTACCAGGAAAAACAAAAATTCGTATGAGTGGCATCGGTGTGCTTCTGCCGGACTATGCTGCTACCCAGAGAACGGGAATCAAACCTGATATTCTGGTTCAGGAAACTCCCGTTTCTTTATTGAAAGGTGAGGATATCCAGCTTAAAGCAGCTATTAATCATATCAATAAAAAACTATGAAAACCAAACGTATTATAACCCTTTTTTTGATAAGTTTCATCACCATCAATTTATTGATGTACTTAGACTATGAAACCGTTTCATTGATAGAAATATACAGAAATTCTGAATCCACTATGGAAGTAGCATTCGGAACGTTAATACTCTTTATTGTTCTTCTGGTGATCTATTATATTGCCTATCTGATCAGAAAAAAAATACTGCATGGAAAGACGAAATGAAATCAATCAACTGATCAAAATCTGTGAAAAGGAAATTAAAGAAGATATTGTGGACCTTGGGATCTTTACCGGATATCCGGGACTGGCTTTGTATTATTTTGAGAAACACAAGCTGTTTAATGATAATGATGCATTTAAAAAGTTTGAACATTATCTGGATAAATCTCTTAACGGATTGCAGGAAGACAAAGTTTTTTCCTTATGCTCCGGTTCTGTAGGCATCTATTATCTGATCTTTTATCTCACCAAAAACAAGTACTTTGATGATCCGATAGAGGAATCGTTTGAAGAATTTCCCGAATATGCAGATGAACTTCTGGAGTACTATGCCGGGAAAAGAAATTTTGATTACCTCCATGGCTTTATGGGTGTGCTGTTTCTTTGTCTTGAGTTATACTCTTTCAGTACAGATCAGGATTTTAAACATCAGATAAAAGAAAGGATCATCACGGTGGTTTATCTTCTTAAATCTTTGTCGGTACCGGTAGACGAAGACAAAATCGCCTGGATTTCAAAAGGACTTTACAGTAAAGTGGAAGGTTTTTCATTTGGTTTTGCGCATGGAATTCCCAGTATTATAAGCTTGCTCAGCAATGTATATACAGCAGGAATTGAAAAGGAAACCATTAAAGAAATGCTTGATAAATCCTACCGTTTCATAAGATCTGTACAGGGAGATTATGACGGATCCAGTTTCCCGAATTTCATTACTGTGCGAGATGGAGAACGAATAGCCACAGACAGCAGTCGTCTGGCCTGGTGTTATGGTGATCTGAGCGTAGGAATTGCCCTGCTGCATTATGGTAAGGCATTGGGTAATCAGGAAAGTATTTCCGAAGCCGAAAAAATATTGGTAAAAACCACAGAAAGAGAATATGGAAAAACCGGAGTTGTAGATGTATTCTTATGCCATGGAAGTTCAGGACTTATCATGATGTATCATTATCTGTACAGGGTTACCGGAAATGAAGCTTTTAAAAAAGCAACAGATTTCTGGACCCATGATACCCTTGCCATCGGCAATCATCCGGAAACAGGAATGAGAACCTGGCTTGGTAGTGAAGGCTGGATAGAGCAAGATACCATTTTGGAGGGACGCACAGGACTGTTACTTCAGCTGTATGCCATAACCCATGAAAACTATAAAAACCCACTAGAAAAACTATTTTTACTCGACCATGAACATTGAATTTATAGATAAAATAATCCTGAGAACACCCGTAGGATCTATTGATGATCTTAAACCTATCCGTGAGATTACAGAGATCTCTTCAGACGGGCTGAAATTTGTGGAAAAAACCTTTACAGGACATTTCAGGCTGGCCGTTTTGTATGCTACAAAAAATTTATTTGAAGAAATTACCAAAGCATTAGAAACCGGAGATCTTCCGGAAAAAATGTTTTTTAGCTACCTCAAATATTATGTACGTTACTGCTCCAGATCTACCCCTTTCGGACTATTTTCAACCTATGGTGTCTGTGATCTTAAAGAAGGAGGTGATCAATTTTCTGTGCAGATAGAGGAGAGCGAGATCCGCATGAGAATAAGCCTTAGCTACATTTATGAATTAAGCAGAGAGATCAACGGATGTAAAAACCTTTGGAAATACAGTTTTCTGTATCCCAATCAAACAGCTTATGCTATTGCTGATGATATACGGTATAATGAACTGTATATCAGGCCTCATTCTATGAACTACAGACTGTCATCCGTTGTTACCAACGATGTTTTGGAATCCATATTTTCAGAAACGGAACAAGGGATTTATTTTGAAGATCTTTCTTCAAAACTTCAGGAAGAGGGCTATGAAAGGGAAGAAGTAGAAGAATACCTTTATGAGCTGATTGAAAATAATGTAATGCTGATGGATATTTTTCCGTCACCCGCTACCAATAATTATGTAGAGGCTTTCATTGAAAAATTAAAAAAGATTAAAACCAACGGGGAGATCATTTTAATAAAAGAAAAAGAAACAACTGTTGATCAGATGATTAATGATGTCATTAAGCTTCAGGATAATTTGAAAACAGTCATCAAAGAATCAGATGCCGGCTCTTCTGAAAAGCTCGAGAACCTGCTTTTGAATGAGATGCAGAATATTGATGTTACCAGTTTCAGAGATGGGGAAGCAGAGATCAACAGCAAAGTCTTTCACAACGTCAGAAATACGCTTCAATCCCTGTCGTACCTCAATTCAAGAAGAAAAGAAAAAGATCCTTCACTGACCCAGTTTATTGATGAATTTAAAGATAAATACGGAGAATCTGAACTGCCTCTTTTACACGTGATCGATCCTGAGCTGGGTATCTTTACAGACCGGGTAAGCAGTATTTCCACACCATTTCTGGACGGAATCTTATTTCAGACCGGAGGAGGCAGAGATTATAAATTTACCGAAGTAGATGAATATCTGTTTAGTAAATATCAGCATGCCCTGCAATTTGGTAAAGATGAAATTGTCCTGACAAAAGAAGAGTGTTCAAAATTCAAACCTTCCTATTCAAGGGTTTTCAGTCAGACGCTCAACTGTAATATGACGCTTTTTAAAGATCAGCAGGATCATACAGTAACGGCGATTCACGGGGCATTCGGTTCCAGTGCGCTTAATAATATGGGAAGATTTACCCATGGTTCTGAAAAGTTGCAGAAGCTGGCGGAAAAGATTGTAGAAATAGAATATGCCAACCTCCATGAATCGGTAGAATATGCCGAAATTGTAGACCTTCCAAGTTTAAGACATGGAAATCTGGTCGTAAGAGAAAACTATCTGAAAGACGAAATTCTCATCAATATTCCGGCCCCTTCCGATACAAACAAAAATACGATAAAACTCTCTGATATTACAATTTCCATAAGAAGTGAAGAGGTCATTTTAAGAAATAAAAATACAGGGAAGATTATCGTTCCGCGTCTCAGTAATTCTCATAATTTCCAGCTGCAGAACTTGTCTCATATCTATCGGTTTCTTTCCCTGATCCAGGTTCAATGGGATTGCTCAATTAGTTTTTCATGGGGTTTTATAGATTCTTTTGCTAAATTTACTCCCCGTGTTAAAATTGAAAAAGTAATCGTCAAAGAGGCTGCCTGGAACCTGAACCAAACCGATCTGATATTTTTAAACGCAAAAGAAGAAGAACAGGTAACAGAGTTTAGAAAATTCAAAGAAGAATGGAAAATTCCTGACCATGTTTACCTGGTGGAAGGCGATAATAAACTTCTTTTTGATTTGTCTTCTGACATTTTTATCCGCCTTTTCATTTCTATGATCTCGAAAAAAGGAAAAATTACCTTAGTGGAAGATCTGGTTAAAGCAAAATCCAACGTTCTTGATGAAAACGGTAAGCCTTTTTACTCCGAGCTGATAATTCCTGTTATCATTCAGGATGAAAAACAGAATTTTCAATTTAAAGACTTTTCTGAAAGTAAGGCTAAACTGTCGCCACTTTCCGAGTGTCTGTATATGAATGTTTACACTGGTGAGCAACAAATGGATTCGTTGATTAGAAACGAACTTTTTGAATTGAACGGAAAGTTATTTGAGAAAAATCTCATCAGCAATTTTTTCTTTATAAGATACAATGAGAAGGGTAATCATATCAGGCTGAGGTATTTTATCAAAAATTATGGAATATACAACGATCTTTTTGCTCACATCAGAGAGGCGATGGAAAACTACATCGAGCTGGAGATCATTAAAGCATTTGAGATCACGACTTACAAAAGAGAACTGGAAAGATATGATTATGCAGGTATTGAATTTACCGAAATCTATTTCGGCAAAGAAAGTACAATGGTCATGCTCCTGCTGAGAGAACTTGAAGAAGTAAGTTTTGAAGACAGATGGCTGGCAGGTACAGTCTTTACAGATAAGTTGCTTGATAAATTTGCATATACTCTGGACGGAAAGCTTGAATTCTTTACCCAATTAAGCACTCAGTTTAATCAGGAATTTAATTCCAATAAAGCTTTGACAAAAGTCATAGCGACTAAATATAAAACATTTGAACAGTCAATTCATAGCTCTATAGGGTTGCAAAATAGTGAATTAACGAATATTTACAGACTATTTGATTCTTTCCTCAATTCATTCTCCCTTGATAATCTTTTGAGTGAAAAAGGGAGAGAAAACCGCGATAGTTATGTTGGAAGTTTAATTCATATGTTTTTTAATCGGCTTCTTGTTTCCCAACATAGAAAGCAAGAACTGGTCATCTACAATTTTATGCTTAAATACTATAAAACCCGGTTAAACAAAGCAACAGCAAAAAAGGAAATTCCTGTTTTATAAATCATTAAAATAATTGAAAAGGCCTCCGGATCAAGGGTTCGGAGGTCTTGTTTTTTAATGATTTTTATTGATTGGAATAATCATTCGTATGAAGAGAAAGTCGCATATTTCCAATCATTTCTTTTTGTTCCACAGGGCCATTTACTTCTTTAAATCCGATTTTTCTGTACAGATGATATGCTTTTTCATTTTTATCCGTTACTTCAAGGAAAATATCGATACCGTTAAATCTTTTCTTACCTTCTTCAATAACGGCCTGAATGATTCTAAAACCTATATTTTTCCCCTGAAAATTTTCTCTTATGTACATCTGGTAGATATTGCCTTTCCCATTTTCATCCATCACAAAAGCGCAGATTCCAACCAGTTCTTCATCGGCAAATGCTCCGAGGACAAATCTGTCATGATTCTGGTCTTCGATATCACTTTCCAGCCGGAATTTTTCGATTTTCAGTGCTTCCTGGTAATTTGCTCCAAATGATTCAGGAAATTTCTTCAGACTTTCAAGCCTGATGATTCTATATTTTCTGCTTTCATGAGACATGAGAAGACGGTAGTCAATATTCATGGGAAATAAAATTTTAAATTAATATTTTTCGCTATATATGATTTAATTGTGAAAATATTTTCTAAATAAAATCATTCTTTTTAATGAAAAATAAATTCCGGTATTTTTCAATTAATATCGTAAACAAGGATGTTTCTAATGAATCGCTTGTTTTTGTGTATTTCATTCAATTTAGTAGTGAAATTTGTGTATATTTATAACAAACTAACAACTATTTCGTTAATATATTCAATATTGATTGGTTCTTTCAGTAAAAAACTGATAAGCAGCACCTAAAGATCAATATGTACCGAGGGAAATAACTGATAAATTATATATGTGTACCATCCTATTATGAAAAAGTTGATAGTCCGTATTCTACGGATGGTTATATTAGTTATTATTGTTTCATGCACTCAGACTTCTCCTTATAGTCAAACAGAAGATTTTGATCAGCCTTTGATAGAGCAGAATAATGAAATGAATTCTTCAGGTAATTTTGAAGCACTCGTTAAACTCAATGGAATATATTTTAAAAAAGCAGCAAAATCAGGATATGAAGAAGGTAAAGGGCTTTGTCTTCTTAATATTGCCAATGTGAATTCTACAGAAGGAAACTACGAAAGAGCGCACCTCCTTTTAGACAAAGCAGGAGAAAGTCTTAAACATTCAGAAAATAGCTTTCACCGGGCCAAATTTTATGACAGTTATGCTCACTATTATTCCCACCTCAAACAGTATGATAAGGCGGTCATTTATAGTGATTCAGCCTTGTATGCTTTAAAAAAAGCGCCGGATTCAAATCTTAAAAAAAAGCTACTGCCAAGAATTTATATCAACAGAGGAACCTATTTTGCATGGAAAGGGCAGCTGGGAAATTCATTGAAGAATTTTCATAAAGGAAATGTTTTAGAAAAATCAGCTTATTCTACCTGTATGATTGCCCAGTATCACCTGTATACCAACAAGCTGGATTCAGCCGGAATCTATGCTTTGCGTGCGGAAGAAATGATGAATCGTCAGAAAACACCCGATATTGAAAAGCTATGGATCTACTATACAATAGGATACTACAATAAGGAAATCAGACATAGTGATGAGGCAGAAAAAATGTTGAAAAAGGCATTGGAGATGAGTGTTAAAACACGACTTACCTATTCTTTCCAGATAAAAGACGTCTATAAAGCTTTATCAGAATTGTATAAGATGAAAAAAGATGATGAAAAATCATACTACTACTTATCCAGGTACCTGCAGGAAGACAACAGACTGAATGAATCCAGATTTGCAGCTATCAATAAAACAACAGACAGTTTTATATCAGAAGCCAAAAAAGAAGCGGACCAAAGGAAAAATGACTTATGGATCATAGGAATACTCTCTTTTGTAACCCTTTCTGTATCCGGATTATATGTCCGGAAAAAGATACAGCTTTTAAAATACAAGAAAAAAAGCCTGAAAACAGAAACTGACACCTTGAAAAGCCGTGTTTATGAAAAAAAACTTCAGGAAGTCATTGAACTCGCAAAGAAAAATGATTCTTCATTTCTGATGAAGTTTAAAGAACTGAATCCTGAATTTATTAAAAATCTTCTGGCCATTAATCCGGATCTTGAGAACTCTGAGCTGGCTTTCTGTGCCTTATTGAAACTTCATTTTACCTCAAAAGAAATTGCAGAGTACACCTTTGTTCAGCACAAATCCATTCAGCAGAAAAAGTACAGGATCAGAAAAAAATTGAACATAGAAGGGGATCAGGATATCTATGACTTCTTTGATCGTGTAGGAAAAAACTCCAATGAATGAATTTAGGAATAAACCTTACATTTGACAGCAGACTTTGAAATTTTCACTTACATTTAAAAATATAACTAAATATAATATAAAACGTACATGATACGCTGTTTTCTTTTCATTTTACTCTTTATTTTGACTTCATGTACTTATGATTTCCACAATAAGTATGAAAATGATTTTGATTCTCCTTTACTCACGCAAAATGAAAAATTTCGTCTTTCCGGCGATTACGATTCTCTCGTAAAACTGAACAAAACGTATTATGAAAAAGCAGAAAAAATAGGGTATAATGAAGGAAAGGCATTGTGCTTTCTGAACTTGGCCAATGTAAATCTGCCTCTGGAAAACTATAAAAGAGCAGAGTTTTTTTTTGATAAGGCCAATAAAATACTGAAGGATTCAAAAAATAATATCCATAAAGCAAAATTCAATAATGATTACGGTAATTTTCAGGTCTATCTTAAACGGCTGGACAAGTCTTTTGAGTACAATACATTAGCAATGAATTATATAGAGAATACTAAGGAATCTTCTTTCCGGAATGATGTTCTCTTTAAGATTTACTATAAACGGGGGGATTATTTTTACCGTAAAAAGCAGTACAATCAAGCGCTGGAATATTTTCGTAAAGGAGGAAAATTAGATCAATCAGGAAGGACAGAATGTGCTATCGGAGATCTTTATTTATATGGATTCAAAAATATGGACTCAGCCCGGATCTACCTATCCAAAATTGCAGAATCGTGCAACAGACAGGGGAGAACAGATGGGGTGGCTCTTAATGCCAATACGGTTCTGGGAGAATATTATTTAATCACCAAACAATACGATAAAGCAGAGGAGTCGCTGTTGAAGGCGTTGGAAATCAATAATAAAACAAAGTTTGTCTTTGCCCAATATACCCAATATATTTATACAGATCTTAAATCGCTGTATGAAAGTAAAGGAGATAAAGAAAAAGCCCTTAAGTATTTACAGGCCTATACCCACGAGAGGAGCAGGTCCGATACTGCGTTGCTGGAAGCGATTAATGATGACATGGATAGTTTTATTGTGGAAACGGAAACAGATACTAAAAATCACAGGTATACTATCATGATAATTATCGTTGTTTCTGCATTGGTTTTCGCCCTGATTGGAATCTATGCCCGGAAAATCATAAAACAGCTGAGGAGCAGAAAAAAACAGCTTAAAGATGAAACGAAAGAACTGGAAAATAAAATATACAATACCAGTCAGCAAGATGTAATTGAGCTCGCAAGAAAAAATGATCCCACATTTTTAGATACTTTTAAGAAAGCTTATCCCGGCTTTATTGAAAAAGTACTGGGTATCAATCCCGATCTTGAAAATTCCGACCTTGTGTTTTGTGCCCTGCTGAAACTTCATTTCACTTCCAAGGAAATAGCCAACTACACTTGTGTACAGCCCAGATCCATCCAGCAAAAAAAATACAGACTTAGGAAAAAACTGAATATTCCAACGGAGACAGATACCTATCAGTTTTTTGACAGCCTGATCTGATTCGTTGAAGATATTCCGATCCTTCTTCCGGAAATTCAATTTAAGTATAGACAAGACTATTGTAAACAAAAAAACTGCCTGATCATATCAGACAGCCCTCGAAATTTTTTTTTCCATCATAACTGAAAACCCAATTTCACCACTTATTGTTTATAGTTTCAAATTTGCGCTTTTTATTAGAAAATGAGAAAAAACATTCTACTACACAGGTACTACATCGCGATTTTTTTTTCATTAATTATCGATTTCTACTTAATTTTTGACATCTGTGAATTTTAATTTTTTAGTGTCTATGTGTTTGATTTTTAGAGTTTTAATAAGCTATTCATGTTATGTTTTGCAGTCAGATATGATGATGAGACTAATAACTGATGAGAAAAATTATTCTTTTTATTTTGTAAACACGTACAAGATGGTATTTTGGAGTCGTACATAAGTAGAAGGCAGATTTTTGGTTCTCAATATTTTATATAAGAAATTTGAGAAGGATAATTTTTCAATTGTTCTCGTTAGTAAAAATTAGGAATAGCTGCCCGGCTTTGTCAGGCAGCTTTTTTATTCTATGACGTTCGGGTTATCTGGTTTTTTTAAGCTGAATGCTGACCGTTATTCAAAAATTTAGGTTTAATAAGGGTATCACTTATTGAGTTGATTTCATCATTATAATCAGCGTAGCTTCTGATCAGTTTCAAATTATGTTAAATAGATGAAAAATGATTTTAAAATTTAATTAATTGTAAATCAATACATTGTATTTAAGAAGTATCTGAGTAGTACCTGATTTTATACCTGTATTAAGACGATAGTGATATTTTTATTTCCCTAAATGAATTTTCATTAATTCATGAATTTATTTCAGATAAATCAATGAAGCACCATGATTTTGATACTAGTTTATATCAATTTATTGATAATCGATAATTAGTGAGGATTCAGTTAAATTAAATTAACTATTTATTAATCAGTTTTATGAAAAAAAGAATTCTATTAGTGAGTGTTTTGGCTGCCGGATTTACAGCTGCTTATGGTCAAAGGTGGGAACCTGTAGGGCAAAAAGCATCCGAAACCAGAAAAGAAGTAGAAGTAAAGCAAGCGTACAGAGTAGATCTTGCGACCCTTACCCATCTTTTGAAAGATGCAGTGGAAACAGGAAAAGGAGCAAAACCTGTCATTATTTCGTTACCTACAGCAGAAGGCAAGATTGAAAAATTTGCAGTATACAGCGATCCTGTTATGGAGAAGTCTATGGCAGACAGATATCAATTAGGCTCTTATGTAGGTGTTGGAATTGATGATCCATCTAAATACTTAAGATTCAGTACTTCTCCAAAAGAAATACAGTCGATGGTAATTAAAGACGGCGTTTTTCAGTTTATCGAGCCGATAACAGCCGATAAGCAGACCTATGGTGTCTTTTATAAGACCAAGAGAAATGAAGGAGATCATGGTTTTGAATGCACATCGGAAGAAAAGAACTTTAAAGATATCAAGGGGTTGGAAGCCAATGGCAAAAAAAACCTTTCTAATGTAGGCATTACAAACAGACCTGCAAGTACAAAGTACAGAACCTACAGATTGGCGCTAGCGGTGACAGGAGAGTACACTAAAAAATTTGATCCTGCCGGAGGAACTGTTAATACGGTAGCACAGATGAATGCTACCATGAGTCGTGTCAATGGAATTTTTGAAAAGGATTTTGGAATTAAACTGATCGTTCAGGACCTTCCCAATATTATTTACACCGATCCGGCAACGGATTTTTATACTCCACCAGCAGTAGATGGAGATCCTTCGTTAAACTTACAGTTGCAACAAACATTAACTAATATTGTTGGTAACGCCAATTATGATATGGGGCATGTCTTTAATGCTGCAGGAGGAAATGGTAATGCAGGTTCTATAGGTTCTACTTGTGTAGATCCTGCAACAGCAACGACTTTAGCAAAAGGATCTGCATTCACTCAGAGTGCAAACCCTACAGGAGATGCATTTGATATAGATTATGCAGCTCATGAAATGGGACACCAGTTAGGGGCTAATCATACATTCTCTCATGTTTCAGAAGGATCAGGTGTCAATGTAGAGCCCGGCGGAGGTACAACTATTATGGGATATGCCGGAATAACAGGGGATAATGTACAAAATGTTACAGATGCCTATTTACATTATTCTTCCATTAATCAGGTGTTAAACAGCCTGGATAATAAGTTAGCTTGCGGAACATCACAGGACATCACAACGAATACGGCTCCTGTAATTTCACCGCTTACGGCTTATAGTATTCCTAAAGGGACTGCGTATTATCTTGATGCTAGCGCAACAGATACCGATCCTGTTAAATATACATGGGAGCAGTATGACAGTGTTGACTCTTACAATTCCATTTCCGGAGACAGCGGATGGGGATATAGCGCACAGGGAGCGTTAACAAGATCTTATTTCGGAACAGCCAGCGGAAGGAGGTATTTCCCAAGCTTACCTTTAGTCATGAACGGAATTCTGACTAATAAAACAGTTCCGGGAGCTGCTACAACGCCAAATTGGGAAACCGTATCTCATGTTCCTAGAACTTTACATTATGCAGTGACGGTAAGAGATGAGAATGCCGTTAGACCTATGCTTTCTTCTTCTGAAACTACGGTTACCGTTGGAAATGACGGACCTTTCAAATTTTCAGGACTTACAGCCTCTTCAGTGCTATATAATAACGCATCCAATACAATCTCATGGGATGTTGCCAATACCAATACAGCACCGTATAATGCGCCTAATGTAAAAATTGAATATACTACAGATCTTGTCAACGGAGCCACGTGGACAGAATTGGTAGCCTCTACACCCAATACAGGAAGCTATACAGCACAAATGCCGGCTTCTTTAACGGGTGCTGTGAAATTAAGGATTTCTGCCATCGGAAACGTATTCTATGCAGTATCTCCACAAGTGACGGTAGGTGCAGCACCTACGTCTACGACTGCAGCTCCTACAGGACTTGCAGCAATAAAAACAGAAATTTTTAAAACTACAGCCAGAGTATCCTGGAATAGTGTTCCAGGGGCAACGTATTCAATTAACTACAGAAAAGTAGGCACAACAAACTGGTCAAATGCAACCAGTCCTACCAACTCCGTGGTGCTGAGCACTCTTGAAGATGAAACAAACTATGAAGTACAGGTTGCTGCAGTAGTAAACACGGTTCCGGGAGCATTCTCAAATAACTATACCTTCAAGACTAAGG
Organism: Chryseobacterium carnipullorum; assembly: GCF_900142785.1. Taxonomy (GTDB): domain Bacteria; phylum Bacteroidota; class Bacteroidia; order Flavobacteriales; family Weeksellaceae; genus Chryseobacterium; species Chryseobacterium carnipullorum. The sequence continues at coordinate 149,046 of NZ_FRCD01000013.1, forward strand.
GACTTACAACAGGGGTTGATTACTGCTTAATGACAACTGGTGGAAATAGTTTTGCCAGCTTTAGCTATAACAGTGGGATGGCTCAAATGAACATATCCAATTTAGCGTATTCACAACTGACCTTTAAAACGATTTTCAGTACTTATCAGGATTTTAGTGAAGATACAGGCAAGTTGATCAATTTAACCAAAGGAACACAATACACATTGTCTTATTTCAATGTAGGTAACACTGAAGGTTATAATGACAATATGGAAGTGTGGATAGATTATAACAGGAATGGGGTATTTGAAGCTTCAGAGAAAGTTGGTTCTGTAACTACCGTTCCGCCGGATAATGGTCAATATCAGGGATCACTAACATTTACCGTTCCTGCGACAGCGTATTCCGGAGATAAACTGTTAAGAATGAGAGTGGCAAACACTTTCTTTAACAAAGCTACAGGGCCATGTGGCAGCCCATCGGTGGGAGTAACCGGAGGAGGAGTGATCTCACAAGGTTCATTTAAAGATTTCTCTGTAAAAATCACTAGCGGATTAGCAGTAAATGATGTAAACGGCCCGAAAACAACTGAAATTTCCATCTATCCAAACCCTGCAGATACTTTTGTAGAAGTGAAGAATCTTAAAGGACAAGCTGATTACAGCATTTTCAGTGCAGACGGAAGACTGGTTCAGCAAGGTGAGACTGTTGCTAACAACAGAATCAATGTGGCATCATTAATCAAAGGAATGTATGTGATCACGCTTAAAGATGACAAAAACACGTACAATACTAAACTTATCAAAAAATAAAATGAGATGCTTTATATTCTGAGGCAGATAATTCATCTGCCCTGAAATGAAGACCCTATTTCATGGTACCGTTTGTGTGAGGAAAGAGCCCGGAATATCCGGGCTCTTTCTATTTTTTAATTTCCTGATCAATCGGCTCCCACAGCTGAATCTTGTTGCCCTCAAGATCCAGAATATGAAGAAACTTTCCATAATCATAGGTTTCAATTTCGTCCAGAATGGTAACGTTTTCCTTTTTTAATTCCTCTGCCAGAGCCTCCAGGTTTTCCACTCTGTAATTGATCATAAAATCTTTGGCAGAAGGTTCAAAATAGGTTGTATTTTCAGCAAAAGGAGCCCACTGCGTCAGTCCTTTTTTAGTGGTGTCTTCACTTTCGCGCCATTCGAAGCTGGTTCCGTAGGGGCTCGTTTCAAGGCCAAGGTGGGTTTTGTACCATTCATTGATGGCACCGGGATCTTTTGATTTGAAAAGGATCCCTCCAATTCCTGTTACTTTTTTCATGTCTATTTTTTTATCTTTAGAATACAGGGGGTTATCCGGAAGTTGATCTAGGCTTCCGTCTGATTTCAAATATATGTAAAACTTTTCATTAGAATATCCCTTTCATTTTAAATGATCAGCTTTCTCTTGGCAATCATGTTATTTTTTAATAGAATATGGGGGTTGTGTTCTGCGAAATAAATAATTCCGTGATTTGCATACAATATTCATCATTCTGCATACATTGGCTTCGTCATTTCTTCTGAATTTTGTACTTATAAAAATCAACGATATGAATTTGAATCAGATAAAATTAGGAAGCCAGGGCCTTACCATCCCCAATATAGGTTTAGGATGCATGGGGATGACAGGTTTTGAAGATGCCCATATGTATGGCGAAGCAGACGAAAAAGAAGCCATTGCTACGATTCACCGTTCCCTGGAACTGGGAGGTAACTTTCTCGATACTGCCGATCTTTACGGACCTTTTAAAAATGAGCAGCTGATCGCCAAAGCTATGGGGAATAGTCGGGATCAATATATCATTGCAACAAAATTCGGATGGGAAATAGATGATCATGATCAGGTGACCTGGGCGATCAACGGAACTAAAGACTATGTGAAAAAAGCAGTAGAAAGATCTCTTAAAAATTTAAAAACCGACTATATCGATCTCTACTACATGCATCGTCTCGATAAAAATACTCCGGTAGAAGAAACCGTGGGTGCGATGAGTGATCTTGTCAAAGAAGGAAAAGTAAGGTATATCGGTTTATCAGAAGTATCTTCAGAAACAGTGAGAAAAGCACATACTATACATCCCCTAACGGCTGTCCAGAGCGAATATTCTTTATTTGAAAGAACAGCAGAACAAAAAGGAGTTCTGGCAACATTGAAAGAACTTGGAATTGGTTTTGTGGCCTATTCACCGCTGGGAAGAGGCTTTTTATCAGGACAGATCCGTTCCATCAATGATCTTCCGGAGAATGATTTCCGAAGAGCGATTCCCCGTTTTCAGGAAGCCTATTTTAATAAAAATATTGAGCTGGTGAAAGCTATCGAAAGCATGGCTGCAGAAAAGAGCGTAACATCTTCACAACTGGCGCTGGCCTGGATTATCAGTAAAGGGATCGTTCCGATTCCCGGAACCAAACGCAGAAAATATGTAGAACAGAATATTGATGCCACCAAAATTCATTTACAGGAAGCTGACCTTTTAAAACTGGAAAGTATTGTACCTTTAGGAACTGATACGGGCGCTCCGTACGATGAGTTCAGTATGGGACTCTTAGATTAATTTTTTAATTGTAAGCTATGAATACCATCCAGTCTGTTTCCGCTTTTCACCGTTTGCTGTCATTGCCTGAGCCCAAACATCCGCTCGTAAGCGTCATCAATTTATCCGAAAGTGTATTTCTGGAGGATGAGGTCTGGAAAGGTTTTGTGAACAGATTTTACTGTGTCGCACTAAAAAGAGAGGCAAAAGGCAAAGTAAGATATGGTCAGCAGCATTATGATTATGATAAAGGAGTTCTGAGTTTTACTGCACCCAACCAGGTGCAGTATCTCGACCTTCATACGATGGAATGCGGGGAAGGATATCTGTTGATCTTTCATGAGGATTTTATATTAAAACATCCTTTAGCTCATATTATTTCCGGTTATGGATTCTTTTCGTATGCGGTGAATGAAGCTTTGCATTTATCTGAAGATGAAGAAACGAACCTTATTGAAATATTTCATAAAATAGATAAGGAATGCCAGCATATTGACAAACATACCCAGGAAATTATTCTGTCGCAGATTGATCTTTTGCTTAATTATTCCAATCGTTTCTATGAGCGGCAGTTTATTACCCGAAAAAGCAATAATCAACAATTGCTGGCCAGATTTGAAAAATTTGTAAATGATTATTATGACCAGGAGCAGTCCGCAGAAAAAGGAATCTTAACCGTTCACCTTATTGCAGAAGCGATGCACCTTTCGCCTAATTATTTAAGCGATCTTTTACGGTTCCACACAGGAATGAATACCCAGCAGCATATTCATGAAAAACTGATCACCAAGGCTAAAGAAAAACTTTCCGCTACCGAATTGTCAGTCGGTGAAATTGCCTACAGTTTAGGATTCGAGCATGCCCAGTCTTTCAGTACTTTATTTAAAAAGAAAACCAGAATGGCTCCCTTAGAATTCAGGGCGGGATTTCGATTGAGCTGATTCCAGAAATATTTTGTCCGAATTTTCTGAAATGCTTACATTTGAGTTTCTCCTGCATGGATTAACCTGATTATTTATGAAACAAAATAACTTGCGCTTACTCCAATTTACAGGGTTTGCCTTACTTCTTATTCTGATCTGTAGCTGTTCAAAAGAAGAAAAAAAACTGATCGTAAAGAAAATAAATTCCACCGACACTTATTCAGTGAAACTTAATGGCTGCTGAAAAATTCAAGCATGGTGGCTAAAGCTGTTTCAGAATGCATCTTGTCCCCGTTTTCCAAAGACTCTTTAATGGCTTTGGCGGCTCTTTGGCGCATCTGAGTTTCATAATGGGAAATAGCTTCGTAAAGGGTACTGAACTCATCAGAAGTCAGACATCGGCTGAGTTCCAGAGCATCAAGCATCGCCATATTGGCACCTTCTCCCGCAAACGGCGGCATTACATGAGCAGCATCACCAAGCAAAGTCAGATGAGACTGAGTTTCCCATCCCTGATCCAAAGGCATATAATAAATGGGACGGGGAATAAAGGGAACAGAAGCATTTTCAAACAGTTCATACCAGATCGTACTCCATCCGCAATATTCCTTTTTAAACCATTCCAGGACCTGTTTTCCGTCAGAAAAATCCAGACCACTCTTTGCTGCCCAGTTTTCATCGGTCCTGAAACTGGCATAAAATCCAAGATCACCACTCCCTTTCTGGCCAAGAAGAAGGTTTTTGTCATTTCCAAAGGCCATTATTTTACCGTCTTTGATCAGTTCTTTGATATGGGGAGCTGCTGTTTCGGCGTTGGAAACATTCCCCTCAAGCATTAAAATTCCCGAATAAATCGGTCTCAGATCGGTAAGATAAGGACGGATCTTTGAGTGGGCTCCATCCGCGGCAATCACAAGATCAGCATACGCTGAAGATCCGTTTTTAAAATGAAGTAACCAGCCGTTATTTTGTTTCTCCATCGAAATAAAATGACTGTCCCAGACTACAGTTTCAGGCTCTAAAGAGTCCAGCAGCATATTTCTCAACGGACCACGGTCTATTTCAGGACGGAAATCTTCATTCCCGAAATTTTCATCAGGTTTTGTTTCATGATCACTGAATACGATCACTGCCTGTTCATTTACGATCAGCATCTTGTCTGCACCGGGACGGTAATTCTTTTTAAATTCATCCAGCAGATCTGCAGCGCGCAATGCATCCATACCTGATCCTTCATGCATATCAAGAGGGGAACCCTGTACTCTTGCATATGGATTAAGATCTCTTTCATATACTTTTACATCTGCCTGATGAATTTGTAAAAGTCTTGCAAGCGTCAGTCCTCCCGGACCACCACCTATTATCGCTATTGATTGATTATCTATTACCATTGTTATTTAATTTACTGATGCAAAATTATTTTTGTTTCAATACAGATAATAGTATAAATCGGTCATTTTTATTTTGGGATAATTCTTTCGGAGGTACACCGGAAAATTTTTTTATTTCTTTGATGAAATGATTCTGATCCGCAAAATTGAGCTCGGGAAATAATTGGCCCTCTGCGATATGCTCCAGGGATGCTCTGAAACGGAGAATAGTGCAATAAGCTTTTAGAGAGAGTCCAAACTGCTGATTGAAGTAGCGGTTGGTCTGTCTGCTGCTCCAGCATGTGCTGTCTGAGAGTTCCTTCACGCTCATCTCGCCGTTTGAGGAGTAGATGAGATTGAAAAGCTTTCGTTTTCTTTCATCAACTGTTTCAGGCAAAAGTTCTGTTATTTTTCGTGATATTTTTTGGGCAAATAAATCAAGATCGGTGAGATCGTTAACAGAAAGATTCCAAAAATCATCAGGGAGAGTCCGTGCAGTATTCAGAAGATCTGCAATAGAAGTATGCAGAATATATTCAACGGCTAAAGGTCGGAAGCTGATGACAAAAGCAAGTGTGCCGGAAGGAATGGTTCTCTGCTCAGGCTCAGTTTCCAATCCGATGAGAAAAGTAGCGAAAGGTTCATCTTTTCCATTTTGCATGAAAAACAGATCGACTCTGCCATCAGGCATCACAACAACTTCTTTTGCTTCATCAGAAGGATTATGAAACATCCCGATATTTTCTACAAAGCGGTCCAGTGACGGATCCGGCTTGATGAACTGACAGTAGAATTCGTGTTCCATAAAAATGTCCCTCTTTTATTTCAAAATAGAAAATTACAAAAAAATGTGATGAAATCATATGAACTCCTCAAGATGATGATTTTTAATTAAAATTCATTTAAATCTTTATAATGTGAATAATTAAGTCTTAAAATTTGGAAAATAGGCAAATAACTGATAATTTAGTAATAAATCACAAGTATGAAATTTTGGCTTTCACTAGGTCTTCTTCTACTCACTATTACGAATCTGGCAGGGCAGGTTATTGATAAAGAAAAACTTTTGGACTACTATGAAGCCCAGAGTTATACTGAGGCTGCGCAATATCTGCAGAGTATTTATCCTCAAGATACAAAAGATATAAAAGCATTAATGCAAATGGCTTACTGCCATATGATGTCTGGAAAACTTCCGGAAGCAGAGCAATATTATCTGAAACTTAATGCTTTGGAACCGGGCAGTATTCCTGTTTTATTCAGCTTAGCCAATATCAATTCAAGGAGAGGAAATGCTGCGAGATCCAAAAACTATCTTCTGGAAATTATTCAGCTTGATAGTCTTAATTTCGGCGCTTATAAACAATTGGCGGGTTTGGGAGATATCCCTGAGATTAAACTAAAATATCTTAAAAAAGCGAATTCTTTACGCAATACTGATCCAGATATCGCCTACGATCTTTCGATGGCTTATCGCGAGCAGAAACAATATCAGAAAGCTTATGACATCCTCAAAACGGCTATTGATGCAGACCGTGACAACTTTACACTCCGGCAGGCACAGCTTCCTTTGGCGAATCAGTTGGGTAAATATAAAGAGGTTATTGAAACCGGAGAGAAGCTGATGATGATCAATACAGATGTGAATGTGATGAATGAAATGGGACAGGCGTATTTTTATTTAAAAGAGTATCAGAAATGTGCTGCTATTTTCAAAACATTGGAAGATCTTGGTGTTCAGAATGAGGGAACTTTGTATTTTATGGCTCTGAGCTACCGTGAACTGAAAGAATATGATAAAGCCACAGAATATGCGAAAAAGACCATAGATGAAGGAATATCAGATCATACCACGCTTTATTATACTGCGCTGGCAGGGATTTACGAACAGAAAAATCAGTTTTCAGAAGCTTTGGAGGCATATAAAAGAGGTCTTACGTTCACTGCCAGCAGTACTGTTTATTACCGTTTAGGTCTTCTCTATGATCTTAATTTGAAGCAATCTAAAAATGCGCTCATTTACTATCATCTGTATTTGAAAAATAAACCTGATCCGGAGAAAGAAAAAGAGCAGATTACGTATACAAAAGAAAGAATTAAAGCGCTTACATCAAAAATATAGTTCATTAGCTCAATAAATTATTTTAGTTTTACAGTAAGGTAAAACCCCCGGTATGAAATTGAAATTAGGCATTCTGGATCAGTCTCCGACCATTGAAGGAGGAAGTGCTTTGCAGGCATTGAATAACAGTATTGATCTTGCTGTATTGGCCGATAAAGCAGGGTTTCATAGGGTGGTTTATTCGGAACATCATGGGGTGGAAGCCTATGGAAGTTCAAGTCCTGAAATTCTGTCTGCCGTTGTCTTAAGCAAAACCCGGCGCATCAAAGTAGGAACCGGAGGGATCATGATGAAAAATTATTCAGCCTACAAGATCGCAGAATGGACTAAGATGCTGGAAAGTCTTTACCCCGGACGTTTTATTCTGGGTTTAGGAAAAGCTCCCGGCGGATTAAAAGATGCCGTATCCGCACTGAATAATCACAGACCTGTAATTTTAGCCAGCCAGGAAACGAAATTGGAAGAGATCATCCGATACATCAAAGAAGAAAAAGGAATCTACGACGGTCTTATTGCCCAACCTAAAAATCTCACGCACCTTCCTGAAATCCTTTGGCTAGGTTCCGGAATTCAATCTGCCAGAGAAGCAGCTCAACATGGCGTAGGCTATTCGTATGCTGATTTTATGAGAAATGATCTGGGAACGGAAAGTACTGAAATTTATTTAAGCGAATTTGACAGAAACCAGTACAGTCCGGTTCCTTTGCTTCAGGTGGCTGTTGCGGTATCTGTAGCAGAAGATCTCTCATCAGCTCAATATAATGCGTATGGAATGGCCTATCAGTTTTTGCAGGCAAGACATATTCAGTCCCCGGAAGCACTTCTTCCCCCGGAAACAGTTGAACAGAGAATATTGGGAAGTGAAGATGAAGAAGAATTCTTTAAGATCCTGGAACATATCATTACAGATACTCCGGAGAATATTTCAGCGAGACTTCAGGAAAAAGCTGAGGAGTATCATACGGATGAATTAATCATCCTCTGTAATATGTTTAAAGAAACAGACCGCATAGATACCTATAAAAGTATTATATTGGCGAACTGATAATCACATATCCCTCATGAGCTACAATATCCAGTTATTCAGCATTAAAACAAAAGAAAAAGAGAAGGCCGCCGATGACGACAGCTTTTTTGACCGTGAAGAAAACCTTGTCCCATTCACCGGAGCGCAAATGGCGGGATTGAAAAAACGCCTTTTACAATATAAATATGCATTGGTAAGAGATGATGAAACGGGAACTCATTTCAGCCATCCTGATGAAGATTTTGGAAGCGCCTTACTTACTGATAAAAGCCTTTATTTCAATGCAAATTTGAGTGAAAGTTCCATCTTTGAAGTAGGAATGACGGCTTCTGAATTTACCGATACCGGGGAATTTGCAAAATATGACCCTCAGAATGAAGGCTGGGAGGAGTTCTAAATACTGAGACTTCAAAATATAACCTTAATGAACGACCATCAAAAACATCCAGGCCAAATATTCCTTTTAGCTATCATTCCTTTTGGATCAATTAAAAAAAAAGTGTTTACTTTTTGTCAGATAGTTTGTTAAAATTCTGTAGGGTTTCTATAACTCCTTCAGGATTTTCATTCTCAAAAATACCTGACCGGTAAACCCTTTCAAAGGTTTCAGCGGTTCCGGAAGCGATGATATGTGGGAGGTTTTCACTTTTCAGCATATCGGCCAGACCTTTCATTTCATCAATTCTTCTCAGGATATGCTGTGGATAGGTAGGGGTTGTTTTCATGAGATCCTGATAAGTTCCGGGAAGAAATTCCTGAAGGCTTTCATTCAGTTCATCCAGGATTCCGAAATGAGCTGCTGCTGTCATGGTTTCAAAGAAGAGAGCATTCATTCCTTTATTTACCATCGAAAACAAAAGTTTGTACGCTGATGCCGCCTCTGTTTTTTCACCAGCATCCTTAATTTTAAAAACGGGAGCAAGCAACTTAATAAAAATAGATCTGTAGATACCACTCACGACTAAAACAGCATGGTCTGGAACATCCTTGGAAGCGCCCATCACAGCTCCGTTGACAAAAGGAACATCGATAGCCGAAAATAACTGTTCCATAGATAAGGAAAGGGCAGGAGTATTGGAATTTAAATCCACATAAAGAGGACGGTTGGAAGTTGTTTTCAGACAGGAAATAACAGTTTCTGCCATTTTAAGGCTTCCTTCCGGGCTGGTAAGCGAAAGAATAACATCTGCCTGTTCAACAGTATTCTGAAGAGACTGGGTATCCGTAATTCCTGAATTTCGTATATTGTCTAAGGTCCGTGCTGATCTTCCTTCGCCTGCCGTAATGACTTTAAAATTATGGTTTATAAGTGCTTTGGCAATTTGGGTTCCCATATCTCCGGGGAAAAGAACTGCAATGACGGGCTGAGTTTTCAATATTGATAATTTTTTTAAAGGATGAATAGTTTTACAATACAAATCTCCTCATTTTTTTTAAGCGGTTGCGCCTATTGTTTCGATGGTGATTATTGATAAAACCGATTAATAAAGGAAAGTGTTCGGGATTTTGCTTAATTTTGATTCTTGTTGCCACACTTTTATGATCATGAATAAGTCTTCAATTAATCACTACTTCCATTCTTTATTCGACATCAAAGAAGAGGTGGTTGGAAAAATCACAGAAACCTTTAGTTCCTTCGGGCTCAAAGCGAATGAAGTTGTCCTGCATAAAGATGAGGTCAGTACCAGGACTTTTTTTTTGGAAAAAGGCTACGTCCGTTCCTTTATTCTGAATGAGGACAATGAAGAAATCACGACTAATATCTATGTCGCACCCTGTTTTGTCAATGACTTTCTGTCCTTCTTCAGACAGCAGCCCGCCAAGGAAACCTACCAGACCATAACGGCCTGTTCTTTTTGGGAAACAGGATTAGAAAATGTACAGCACAATTTTCATAATATTCCTGAATTCAGGGAGTTCAGCAGACTTCTTTTTGTTCTTAATTACCACAGCATTCACGACCGGCTGATCGAAATGGCCAGTCAGAAAGCTTCTACGAGATATTTTAATCTGATGAAAAAGCATCCCGAGATTTTCCAGCATGTTCCTTTGAAAATTATTGCGTCCTACTTAGGAATCAAAGACAGTTCATTGAGCCGTATCAGAAGGGATATAAATAAAATGTAATCGTAAGTGTTTGAGGGTTGGAGTGTTTTTGGGTTTTAGAGTTTTGAGATACGAGTGGTATTGATTTGCAGGTTAAAATAATAGGGCTAATTAAATTGTTGCTACTGGTAGCTGGTTTGTAGGATATATTCGTAATCTCAGTCTAAACTTTGTCTGAAATCTGAGTCTTACATTTTTTGGCTCTTAAATCTTACAGCTAATTTCTTCGCATTTGTCAAGTGATAGAATCAAATTTCAATCTCATCTTTGTTAAAAATAAATTTATGACTAAGAAACATATTGTTGTGATTGGATTGGGTGGAGTAGGCGGATATTTCGGTTTTAAAATCAACCAGGAAAATGAGTCCTCCCAGAAGTATAAAATCAGTTTCGTAGCAAGAGGAGAAACGTATCAGAAGGTAAAAGAAAACGGACTGGTTCTTATCTCGTCTGAACATCCTGTGGATCATACGCGCCCCGATGCTGTAGAGCAGAATATCAGCGATGTGAAAAATGCAGACTTAGTATTCATCTGTGTCAAAGAATATGATCTTGAAAATATTTGCCGACAGCTCAAAGAGGTGATCAGCACTGAAACCGTGCTGCTTCCCATGATGAATGGGGCGGATATTTATGAAAGAATCAGAACAATAATTCCTGATAACGTTATACTTCCAACCTGTCTGTATGTCGCTTCCCATATCAAAGAAAAGGGAATCGTAGGACATAAAGGAAAAGCGGGAAAAATGATTGTAGGAAGAGACCCTCAGCACTTCTCTGCTGAGGTGGACTGGATTGCAGATCTGTTGAAAGAAAGTAAAATTGAATTCGATTTTAAAGACAATTCTCTGACAGACATCTGGACCAAATATATTTTTATCGCCAGTTTCGGATTGGTAACGGCCAAACATAATTCTTCCATCGGAACGGTATGTGAGAATGATGAACAAAAACAGGAAGCCTCTGAAATCATGAAAGAAATAAAAATGATTGCTGACAAGAAAGGGATCGCTTTAGACGAAGATATTATTCAGAAAACCTTTGAAAAAGCCTCTGCATTTCCCTTCGAAACTCCCACTTCGTTGCAGTTAGATGTCAATTCCGGAAAAGGAAACAACGAACTCGAATTATTGGGGGGTGCCGTTTTGAATTTCGGTAAAGAACTGGGGATACACACTCCTTTTACTCAAAAGATGTATAACGGGGTAAAAGCTAAATAGTTTTTGGAAAAGCCAGAAGAAAAATTTTATAGAAGCGGCGGATTTTTAATCCACCGTTTCTAATTTTAACCACCAGCAAAATATTCTCACAGATTTTGCAAACCAATTTGTGATCGTTTGTGCAAAATATTTGTGAGATGAGTGTTTAAAACTAAGATTCCGTTAATGGTGTAAAAACTCCTGCCGTCGGAATAAAATATCATCGGTTTCACGATGTTCCGGATCGTCCACACAACAGTCTACAGGACAAACTGTTTTACATTGAGGCTCTTCATGGAAACCTTTGCATTCCGTGCATTTTCCAGGGACAATATAATACACATCATCAGCATAAGCTTGTTGATACGCTCCGGCATCAGCCTCAGTTCCATCCGGAAAAACAACCTTACCGGAAAGTTTGGTTTTATCCTGCCAGCGCCAGTCAACAGCGCCTTCATAGATCGCTGAATTAGGGCACTCAGGTTCACACGCTCCACAGTTGATGCAGTCATCTGTTATTGTAATAGCCATACTTATTTTAGTTTTAGAAGTTTGCTTAAAAAAAAGGGATTTCTTTTGACCAGTGATGGTTTCGGAAATCCCTCCGTCTAAATATAACTTAAATGAAAAAAAACATTGGGCTGCAAGCATTGATCGGTTCATCACTCAGGCAGCTTTCTTTTATTTTTTAGGAATTAATCGTGTGCAATTTCTATGGAAAGACCATCCATTGCTGCCGTCAGCTGAATCTGGCAAGCCAGCCTGCTGGAAGGCAGAGTCGTAAAGAGTTCAGATAGAAGAGCCTCTTCAATGTCTCCTTTTTCCGGCAGCACCGAAGTTTCATTCAAAATATAACAGTGACAGGTGGCGCACATCGCCATTCCTCCACACAGCGCTTCCATAGGCAACTCATAAGCTTTACAAATGTCTTTCAGGCTTAGCCCCATTTCCAGTGGGCAGATCAGCTCATGAATATTTCCGTCCTGATCCTTTACCGTAATTATAATTTCTTCCTTCATGATCATCAGTCAATTCCAGTTATTTAATAATTTTACTTTCCTTTTACTATGCTTTTCGTTGTAGCAATATTGATCAGTTTATCGAATTTATCAGAATACAGCGAAGATATTTTTGTTGGGTCTTCATGATCAAACAATGCGGTTCTGATCACAGGAACACTGAAAGGAACAGGCCAGGCCCGAAGAGATTTGGCTACAGCATCCATTGTATTAATCCCCTGCATGGCATGAAGGCCATCTGCCCAGCATACAAGTCCAATCATTTTATCCGTCAGATACGGCTGATAATGCCCGGAAGTTACTTCAAGCCAGTCCAGACAGTTTTTCATCACTCCGGGAATGCTTCCATGATACAATGGGGCAAGCCAGAAATGAATGTCAGCCTCCAGAAATAGTTGCGTCATCCGTTCTACAGCTAACGGTGTTTTTGTAAGGGGCACATCAAAAAGAGGAATTCCCGAATCTGCCAGGCTAAAGATTTCCGTTTCAAATCCTGATTTTTCAACTCTTTCTGCAAAGTATTGTGAAATCTTTCCCGATGTTGACTCCGATCTTCTTTCCAGGGAGCCGTTGAATATAATTGCTTTCATTGTTTTTAACTTTTAAAAATGACTTTCGGTAATCCTATTTCACCATACATGAGACTTCTAACTAAAGGTTTAAGAAGCCCGGCCGCTAACAAATACAAAGCAGGATCATGATCTGCCCTTGCCCTTACCACAACTTTCTGATCTTTAAAACATTTTAAATCGGCATACATGAGACGACGCTTCCAGAGATCGATAAGGACTGTTTCAGCATTATTTAAATCGGCATAGACAACATAGGGAGCTAATTTTTCCATAAGCATCATTAATGCCCAGGGCGGAATAATAGCATCCACCGAGCACACAATAGCGACAGCTTTTTCATTGTATACAGAAAAATCAACGGCAGCAATTGATTCTTTAAACTCTTTCTCCTTCACAATCATTCCCATAAAAAGATGGTCTTTAATATCCAGCTCCACGATCTCTGTAGTAGGTTTATAGTTTAAAAGATCAAGGGCAATAATTCCCGAAGCTTCTGCTTTATTGATGAAAATTTTCTGATTCATAATTGATTTTTAATCAATGTTTTAATAGACTACCTGATTTTTGATAAAGCTTCTTCGTATTTTTTTTCTACGGCTGACCAATCCAGAACTGACCAGAATGAATCGAGATAATCTGCTCTTTTATTCTGATAAGCCAGGTAATAAGCGTGCTCCCAGACGTCTATTCCAAGAATGGGAAAACCTCTGTTGACAGATTGGGTATCCATCATCGGGTTGTCCTGATTCGCTGTTGAAGTGATCGCCAGTGAACCACTGAATTTGACCAATAACCAGACCCATCCGGAACCGAACTGTCCAAGACCGGCTTTTTTCATTTCAGCTTTAAAATCTTCAAGACTTCCAAAACTGGTATTGATGGCTTCTGCCAGTTTTCCTTCAGGATTTAATTTCGGCTGTGGGGAAAGAATCTCCCAAAACAGAAAATGGTTGAAGTGTCCGCCACCATTATTTCTGATGGCCGGGCTGTATTCACTGATCCTTTGAAGAATAGAATCCAGATCGGTAGAAGTTTCTCCAGCTGACTGTAAAGCTGCATTCAAATTGTCGACATACGCCTGATGGTGACGCTGATGATGAATGGTCATTGTTTCTTTATCTATAAATGGTTCCAGTGCATCATAAGCATAGGGAAGCTGAGGCAGTGTTAATGAGTTCATTATTTTATTTTTTTTGATTAATGTGTTTCAAAGGTAATCATATATTTTAATAAAACAACTTAATAGTTGTTTTATTTACTTGATGGGATATTGATTAATAGTCTGATTACTATTGAATTAATCTTTAAAATTGGAAATTATAGAAAATGACTATATTTGTTGTAGAAAATAAAACAACTTAAATATTGCCAAATGAAGAAGCCGGCAGCAGATCGTATCCTGATGTTTTTAAAGATGAGAGCAGAGGCCACCTCACTTTTGATCTCTAAAGAACTCTCTATTACAAAAGAGGGTGCGCGGAAGCATTTACTGAACCTGGCCGAAGAAGGGCTGATCACATCTGTTTCAAAAAGTGAAGGGGTGGGGCGTCCGTCTACCTACTATACCCTTACAGAAAAAGGATTATCCCAGTTTCCGGATTCCCATGCTGATGTGACGGTACAGATTCTGCGCTCTGTAAAAAATCTCCTGGGAGACAATGCTTTGGATCTGCTGATCAATGACAGGGAGAAAACGACTTATCAGCGGTATGAAAAAGCTTTACTCAATGCAGAGTCACTTGAGCAGCGTCTGGACGTACTGGTAAAAGTCCGCAGTGAAGAAGGGTATATGGCGGAATGGACGAAAGAAGATGATGCCTATTTCCTCATTGAAAATCATTGTCCGATCTGTGCCGCTGCCGCAGAATGTCAGGGATTTTGCCGTGCCGAACTATCCAATTTCCAAAACCTCATCGGTCAAGCGTATCGGGTAGAAAGGGTGAATCATATTTTGTCCGGCGGGCAGCGGTGTGTGTATAAGATTACTTAGATAAAAGATAAAAGATAAAAGATAAAAGATAAAAGATAAAAGATAAAAGATAAAAGATAAAAGATAAAAGATAAAAGATCTTGTCGTTAAATATCTGTAAAAAGAATCACACGTGTATTTTGTGAAAAGTAGTCATTTCCGGCTCCATGATCATATCCATTTCTCGATGAGGTGCAGCCAAAATGCTTTATCCTGATGCATCACAAAGACTGCTGAAGATTGGCGGTGTGTTACCGAATCACCCGTGGTCTGAATCTCAACATAGGAGGCAAGTCCATGACGTTCTGTAGATTGAACCTCGATATTGTCAAGAACAATACTTCGGTCAGGAAATTGACCATAAGCTCCCGGGAGCCATTCCGAAAATGAAGCTAGCGTGATCGTGTTATTGTTACCGCTGATCATTTTAAAATCTGAATTAAAACCGGACAGAAGCTTTTTATAAAGGCTCTCCTGATCTTCTTTTCCCCGAAACCAGGCTTCGATATCTCTGTGAAATTCCTTAATTTCTTCAATGATTTTTTCGTCGTTATTCATAGGTTTAAATAGATAATGTTTTGATTGAATGAGTAGTAAAATTTAGTTTTTGTTGTATTTCACCAGTTTTTTATTGATAAAGATTCCGGCGATCTGAGCCGCTGCAATTAAGAAAACGGCCAGAGCAAAAGCTTTTGGAAACCCAATCATTGATAAAGTACTGAAAAATACAGTTCCAATAATCGTACCTCCGGTTACACTGCCTATTTGTATACTGATACTGATCAACCCTGAGGCTTGGCCTGCTTTTTCTTTATGAATGAGGCCAATTGTTTTCCCCATCATTACAGGCATGATCATCCCATGACCCAATCCTGCCAGAAACAAACTGATATTCAGTAGCGTTGAAGGCCTTTCATCAAGAAAAATAAATAATGAAGTCAGGGTAAATCCAATGATCAAAAGGCTCAAAGCCATAGGAATGAGAATAGATGAAGAAAGCTTTATCCTTGAAATGAGCAGCGGTCCGAGAAAAAAAGCGAGTCCGTACGGAATAATGGCAAGACCTGTTTCTACCGGATTCCAGTGCAGAAACTGCTGCAGATAATAAGGATAACAGATAAACAGTCCCGATGTAAAATTATAAAAGAAGATAATGATAAGGCATAGAACAAAAGGCTTCTGCTGTAAAAGACCAGGATCTATCAGTACAGGCTTGTTTTTTTCCAGTGATTGAACTTCATATCTGTAAAAAACGACCAATAATAAAATTCCTGCGAAGAGGATCGCAAAAATCCACCAGGCCCAATCGTATTTTCTTCCAAAAATAATGGGACATATGATCATCATCAGAGAAGTGATGAGCAGTAATGCTCCTGTAAAATCAATATTTTGTCTTTGTTCCTCGCGGTTATCGTCCATAGTAAAATGAATACCGATGATACAGAGCAGGGTAACAGGTACATTCACCAGAAATACCAGTTCCCAAGAAAAGGCTGTCCAGTGAAGATTGAGCAGAAATCCACCCAGCAATTGTCCCGCCACAGAAGCCAGACCGAAAACAGAACTGAATATACTGACCGCTTTAGGTTGTTCGCTGCTCTTAAACAGTACCCTGACAGACGCCAGAACCTGAGGAGCCAGAAAAGAAGCTCCAATTCCCTGAAACAGCCGGGCAGCGATAAGAAAATTAATATCCGGAGAAAGAGCACATGCAAGGGAGGACAATAAAAAGAGGTACAATCCGACGGTAAATATTTTCTTCCGTCCATACAGTTCTCCTAAACGCCCTCCACAAACCACAAGTGCTGCATACGTGAGTCCGTAAATGGCAACCACCATCTGCAGCTGATGATCACTTGCATGGAAAGCCCTTTTAATGGAGGGAAGCGCCATGTTGACGATAAAATAATCCAGTGGTGAAAGAAAAGCTCCGGCAGTAAGATAACCAAGAGCCTGCCATCGTTTAGGATAGATGTTCATGTTTTTTTTGCAAAATTAACCGCTTATTGTACCTGTAAAATTGTACTTTTGGAGGAAAAATAAGTACCGAAACATGAAATTGTTACCCGTTGAGCGTATCGATGTAAAGGAAATCAAGCTTTATCATGAGGAAATTGATCTCAAGACCAAAACCTTTCTTTCACTGGTTTATGTTCTGAGAGGCCATGGAAAACTTACCTATGACGAACGGACCATTACTTTTAAGGAATCTAAGCTTTTTATTATTCCCCAACACCAGCGGTATCGTTTTAAAAGTGAAAATGCAGAATTGGTTGTGATCCAATGTCCCATCGAATTCATTGATAAAATAAGGTTGGAAGCCGACCGTATAGAAAGTTGCGAAAACCTTCACAAACTGCAGTACATCAGCAATAATTACCATGCACGGGCCGGATGTGTTTTCCGTAATAAAGATGATGAACGGTTTGCAGAAGTCCTTATTGTACAGATTGCCAGAGAGTACAGGAATAAAACCAACGACTATCTGATTATCCGGAACTGTATTTCCATTCTTCTTAATCTTATTGCCCGGAATATCATTGAAAGTGAAACTTCCGATCTGCAACAAAACAGAAAAGCTTTCTCTGTCATGAAGATCATTACCTATATCCAGGAACATGTAAAAGATAAAGAAAAGACCAGAATTCATGCAATAGCAGACCATTTCGGGATTTCCAGAAATTATTTCGGAGAATACTTCAAGCAGCATACAGGTATTTCTTACCAGGACTATCTGCTGGATTACCGTCTGAAACTGGTGGAAACTTATCTCAAATACAGCAGTGTCCGCCTCAGTGAAATCGCATATGAGCTTCAGTTCAGTGATGAAAGCCATCTGTCCAAACTTTTTAAAAAGCACCGGAATATAACCCAAAAAGAATACAGGAAGAGTGTTTCGGCCGAAACAGATCGGGAAGATATTTAGGCTTTGGTGTGCTAAGATGAAGGAAGATAGAGGTGATGTAGGACTGCCGATAAATATATTTCATTAAAATTTGTTTTTCCCAACTTCATAGCTTCCTTATTCAAATACTTTTCTATCCTAAGAACTTAATATTTCGTCAATATTTCCATCAGCATCAGTATTGACACCAGTTTTTTAGAAGACTGGTATTCCGGGTTCAGCTGATCCCGTATTTCCCCTAAAGCTTTGCTTAATTTATTACTTACCGTTTTGTTGCTGATGCCCAAAGCTTGAGCCGTTTCATCAACAGACATATTTCTTCTGATTCTCATATCGTACACAGTCTGCTCTGTGGAAGGAAGCTTTGAAACCACCTCATCAATCATGGATAGCAAAGAAGAGATGTCATTTTCTTCAAGGATTTCAAAATATTCCGTATCAGAGATATCCATTTCTCCGGAAGGGTCAAATTCGTCTATACTAATGGTAGACGGTATCTTTTTAGAGCTGTTATAATGATCGATAATCCTGTAATGCAGATATCTTAGCAGATATCCTTTTACGCTTTCTGATTCGTCCGTCTGGATGGAAGCCGTATCCTCAAGAATTTTGATCCAGAGGTTCTGAAGCAGTTCCTCAGACATCTCTTTATCTCTCGTTCTCATGAAAACAAAACGGTAAAGACTATCCCAATACCGCTCATAAAGCAGCATGAATGCAGGACGGTCGCCTGATCTTATTTTCTTTAATATCGTGTAGTCGGTTGGTTTCATATTGGTACCGCAAAATTACCTAAAGGAAAATTAACTTTTTATGAACTTTGGGGACTTCAAGATTAATTATTTCTGAAAAAAATCCCCATAATGTGAATCAAATGTTGATAAAACAACCAATCTGCTTAAAATTATTAACAAGCTGGTTGTAATATGAATACAATATTAAGAACTGCCTGGGGAAGTTTTTCATTTTCACAGTCTTATAGATAGAAGTATCTGTGAATAGCATGAAATATTTTATGAAAAGTCAAAAATATAAGAATACCAAAGCTTTCGTTTTTAAGCTCTGGGAAAGGGAAGTTTCCGAAGAAAAAATTTCAAAAAAAGAAAATGAATTATTAAGCCAGTGGAAAAGCCGGGCAGAAAAAAATCTGGATAAGATCCATATGACCGAATCTAAAGAGAGAGTCCTATCTGCACTGGAACTGTATTGTATCAAACCGGTAAAACCGACCCCCATTTATCAGTTGAAAAGATACGCTTACACAGCCGCCGCTGTGGTGATACTTCTGTTGTCGGTAGGAGGAATTCTTACCTATACTACTTTATTTAAGCCTGATACTTACACTGCCAATACCGGAAACCGTAAAGTTTATCTGGCAGACGGTTCTGTAGTGACCTTACTTAAAGGTGCAGAACTTACCATTGACAAATCATTTCCCGGTTCCACAAGGATTGTGGATCTGAAAGGAGATGCCGTATTTTCCGTGGCAAAATCAAAAACACATCCGTTTATTGTCCGGGCAGATGGTTTCAGTACCAGAGTATTGGGAACCGTTTTTAAGATCTCCCAGTCCGGGAAAGATAAGTCTGTACATCTTTACGAAGGAAAAGTGGCCGTATCCTCGGCCGGAACGGAAGTTTCTTACCTGAAACCTAATCAGAAATGGACGAATTTCGGGATAGCCCATACCGCAGCAGTCCTGTCACTCACTCCGGAAAATAAATCCGGGAA
Source organism: Chryseobacterium carnipullorum (assembly GCF_900142785.1). GTDB lineage: Bacteria > Bacteroidota > Bacteroidia > Flavobacteriales > Weeksellaceae > Chryseobacterium > Chryseobacterium carnipullorum. Next base: position 168,540 of record NZ_FRCD01000013.1, read on the forward strand.
ACAGAAATCTGAGCTGGTCTCATTAAGCTTCAATGATGTTTCATTCAGAGAAGTAGCAGAGGTGATGCAGGCGAACTATAAAATCAAGATTGTATACCCGAAAGAGATGGCAGATAAAAGAATTACAGCGGACTTTACCGGAGGTGCTGCTGATGACAATATGGAAGCACTGGCATTTATACTGGGACTGGAAGTGCATAAAGAAGACCATATCTACACCTTGAAAAAATAAAATTATCCTATAAAATCAACCCTACAAAATAAAACTTTTAATAAGAGAACTTGAACATATGAAAAGATTGAAATGCGGTCTTACCGTTGCGGCAGTATTTTTTACGGTAGCAGCCGAAGCACAGGAACTGGTCCAGAAAGTATCATTCACTGTCCCGGCAAGCAGACCTCTCATTGAGGTGCTGGAAGATTTTGCCGGAAAAACGGGAATGCGGCTGGCTTATTCTAAAATGGATATCAAAGAACTGAAGGTGAAAGGCGTAAAATGTGAGAATACTTCTGTAAACAACTGTCTTAAAGATATTATAAGCGGACTTCCTGTAGCATTTCGTCTCCGTGGGGACCTGATTTCAATAAAATATGAAGGAAACGGCATCTCGGTTATCGGTAACGGAAAAATCTCAGGAAAAATAGTAGATGAAGTGGGGAATCCTGTTGCCGGAGCTGAAGTTACAGTAGCAAAGAAAACCATATTAACGGATAATAACGGTGATTTTGTAGTGGAAGTTCCTTCAGGAGTCTATACCCTTACCGTAAAAGCATCAAAATACAGCCCATTGAGGGTAGAAAAACTTTCAGTCAATAACAATGAAACCAGTACGGTGTCATTTGCCATGAAGCAGGCATCGGATAAGATAACGGATATTAAAGAAGTAGTCCTTACCGCAACCCGAAAGGCAGATACCCAGGCAGGACTCCTTGCCCAGCAGAAAAAGGCAGCTCAGATGAGTGACGGAATTTCTGCCGAACAGATTGCAAAAACTCCCGATAATGATGTGGGAGGAACATTGAAAAGAGTAACCGGAATTACAACGATCGACAACAAATATGTAGTGGTACGATCTATGGGAGAGCGTTGGAATACAGCAGCGATGGACGGAATCAATCTTCCAAGTACAGAAGCGTACAACCAGAATTTCTCATTTGATATTATTCCCACAGCGATGGTGGAAAGTATTGTGGTAAGCAAAACGGCAACACCGGATATGAACGCAAGTTTTGCAGGAGGTTATGTAGAAGTACGAACCAAAGATATCCCCAATGAAAATTTTACCACGGTAAGCCTAGGAACTTCTTATAATGATCAGTCGGCGTTTAAAGAATTTCTGACCCGTAAGCAGGGAAAATATGATTATTTCGGATATGACGACGGAACCAGAGATTTTCCTAAAGGTATGGAAGCCACAGACTGGAACAATCCTTTGTTTTTTGAACAGTCAAAAAGATTTACCAATGACAATTTCAGCACCTTCAAAACAAAAGCTGATATGGGATCCAATCTTCAGTTGGCGCTGGGAAGAACCTTTGCCCTTGACAATAACAACAAGTGGGGATTTGCCGGAGCATTTACGGTAAGAAACGAACAGAATAAACTGGATATTGATCATACAGGAAGAGGAAACTGGTTGGATACAACCGCTCCCTACGATCCTAACTGGCAGGCAAATGGAACGGATCCTATTGTGTTTTATCATTTTAAAAACAAAGGAGCTTCCTATAATTACAATTCCACACTGGCAGGAATGCTGAATTTCGGATTACAGTTGGGGAAAAACAGAATTTCCTTCCGTAATTCTTACACGCATATCTATGACAATACACTGACCCGTATTACAGGTTGGAACGAATATACAGGAGGAAGCGGAATGGCTGCCAATGCCGAAGCTTCCTATAATTATTTCTACAACGGAATTATTCCGAATAACGATCCTGCACAGATTAAAAACCTGGACAAACCTTATACGGACAATACCAATTATCCTATTTACCAGACGCTTTTGCAGAATAAACTGGAAGGAAATCATAAAATACGAAATGTTGACATCAACTGGTTTGCTGCAAGAACAGGCGTGAAATCTGACACTAAAGACTATACGCAGTATTTGAGCCAGTATGATTTTGTGGGAAGCGAGATTCTTACGTATCATATGGTCTACAATTCAGCATCTAATTTTTACAGAGGATATATCGCCAATAAAGAAACGGATTATAACTACGGAACTTCCCTGAAATGGAATATAGACGCAGGGAATTTTAAAACTGACATAAAGGCAGGCTACGCCGGTGTTATAAAAAATAATACCAATCAACAGCAGAAATTCTTTCTTAGGGTGGATGAAAACAGAGATGTTCCCAGCAGTGAAAAAGGGTTTATGTCGCTATATGGTTCTTTGAATCAGTGGTTTGATGGATCTAAATATGTTCCGGGAGGAATAGGCTGGCAAACAAAACCGATGTACAAAAATGACAAGTATGAAGGGAAGGTGACCCAGAATGCATTTTATGTCATGTTTGACAACAGATGGAGAAATAAACTCAGGTTGGTATGGGGAGTCCGTGCTGAGTATTTTAAGTATGACCTGATCTCCCAGCAAATGGATGATTCGGATAATCAAACTGTTAAAAAAGCACCTATTGATGATCAACCATGGCAGTGGATGCCCTCCGTTAATTTAACGTACAGTCCTACAAATAAGATCAATGTAAGACTGGCTTATAATAAAACCGTTATTCGTCCTCAATTCAACGAAAGAACCGGACTTCCTTATTTTGATCCGGTAGCTAATGGATTGATTTACAATACGGAAATGACCTCATCGGTAGTCAATAATTATGATTTTAAATTGGAATGGTTTCCCGGTCTGGGTGAAATATTCTCTGCCGGATTGTATTATAAAGATATCGACAGACCTATTGAGCGTGAAGGCCGTCTTTCGAACGAAGGAAATCTCTTTCTCTACAATGGGAATTCTAAAAATGCAAAGCTGAAAGGATTAGAAGTGGAAGTACGGAAAAACCTCGGATTTATTGCCGATGGCTCTTTGCTGGAAAAACTTTTTGTAAGCGGAAATTTCACCTACAATACAACCAGGGTAATTGCTTTTAAAGATCAGTATAAAACAGGGGAGGATAGTGAGACCTATGAAGTGGAAAGGCCACTGTACGGACAAACTCCTTATGCCTATAATTTAGGCCTGACGTTTGACGGAAGCCGCCTGGGAGCCAGTTTTTTATACAATGCCAAAGGTGACCAGTACATCACGGTAGGTTATGACTATAACGGAGAAGAAATACAGCGTCCCTACGCCGTTGCAGATGCCCAGATTTCCTATAAATTCTTAAGAAACAGAAACCTGGAAGTTAAATTCAATGTAAGAAACCTTTTCAACAGGGTGAAAGAGTTTTATAACAATTTCAATTCCTATTCCGTGCCCAACGGATCCGGAGGAAGCACCATATCAACAGACCGGGAGGCATGGCAGCTGCTTCCGGGAGCTACGGACAAATATGACAAGAATATTGATAAGATCACATTCCGCGCATACAGCGGAAGGATATTCGGGGTCAGTGTGAACTATACGTTTTAAAAGATTATAAAAAACAGAATAAAGAGCTCATTAATGCCATGTACAGGTTTCGGAAACCTGAGGACGATCCGGATCAATACTGATGATGCGCACAGCAGTACCGGATCAGATCAAAAGCCGGCCGCTGTTATTTTTTCCCGGACAGCAGCGGAAAATCAGGGAACCCCTGCAAGACAGCCCCTCCTGAAATGCAGGGTGATGATCACAACCAAATCGCAGGAATATAGAGGCGGATGTTCCTAAATATTAAAAAATTCGGACATAAAAATAATATGACCGGGTCTGCTAAAAATTATAACAATGAAAAAACTAACTTTAATTGCTGTTGCAGCATTATCTCTTACTGCTTGTCAAAACGATAGCCTTGCAGATTCTTCTACTCCGTTTGAAATGAAGCCTGCTTCTGCTGAGTATATTACAGCTTCTTCTCTTCCTGTAACTACGGTAAGCGGTGATATCACTTCAAATACAACATGGAGTGGTGTTGTAGAACTTAACGGTATTGTAACGGTGAAGAACGGGGCTACATTAACTATTCAGCCTGGAACTTTCATTAAAGCAAAACCAAACGCATCCAATACGGCTACAGGAGTTTTAGTTATCTCTAAAACAGGTAAAATCAATGCTACCGGTACAGAATCTCAGCCCATTATTTTTACAAGTTATAAACTGTTAGACGGAGATGAAAATACAACGGCTGCTCCCGGAGATTTCGGTGGTGTGATTATTTTAGGTGATGCACCTGCCAACACGCCTGATACAAAGACGATTGAAGGATTAACAGGTTCTGATTTTTATTACGGAGGTTCCAATGCAGCTCACAACGGAGGGACATTGAAATATGTTCGTATTGAATTTGCAGGATTTGATCTTTTAGCACCAAACTCAGGAAACGAGATCAACGGTCTTACTTTAGGAGGAGTTGGAAACGGGACTACTGTAGACCACATCCAGGTTTCTTATGGTAAAGATGATTCTTTCGAATTTTTCGGAGGTACAGTAAATGCTTCTAACCTGGTTTCTTTTGCCGCGGATGATGATAACTTTGACTTTGATAACGGATATACAGGAACCATTACCAATGCACTTGCTTTAGCAGATACCAACTCTACACACAGTTTAAGTGGTGGTGTTTCTGATACCAACGGTATTGAGCTGGATAATAATGCAACAGGTACTGCTACACCGCTGATCACCAATCCTGTCATCAACAATCTGACCATTATAGGATCACGTACAAATGTGTTGTATACCTCATCAACTCCTTCCGGATCTTTTTATGAAAACGGTATTCACATCAGAAGAAACGGGAAATTAACTTTGAATAATGCCGTAGTGACAGGATATCCTGTTGGAATCAAAGTGGAAGGAACAGGTTCTGAACTTACTTCAGCGTCTAACCTGAGCTCAATTCAGGTACACGGATTTGCAACTTCTGTTACAGGTACAGGTACATCAGGAATTCCTGCCGCCAACCTATTGACAGGAACTACCGCTTCATCCTGGGGGATGAGCCAGCCGTTCTTCAACGAAGGACCATGGAACGTTTCTCCTAGAAATGGTGGAAACTTCCAGGGAGCATGGACGAAATATGACTTCTCTATTCAGGAATAAAACCTAAAATGCAGGGGAAGCTTCCCATGTCTTTCCCTGCTTTTTATTTTTTCTAAATCTCTAATAATCTGTATTATGAAAAAACTATTTTTATTATCTATTGTATTGGTATCACAGGCTGCAGCAGCGCAGTTTCAGGTATGGAGCAATTCTTTTGATACGCCCGCTGATCTTCAGGGTTGGACAACTTATGACCTTAACAACAACGGAAACGGATGGGTACAGGGACAAAATATCTACTTCAACGGTACCACACTTACCTATGGTACTTCAGGGACTCTCCGTTATTCAGTAAGTTTGGTTCCCACGGGTAATGCTCCAAGCTTTGGTACGGAAAACGACTGGATCATTTCTCCACAGATCAGTCTGGAAGGAGCAGCCGGAACCATCAGTCTGGCAGCCTATATCGGAAGACAGAGAACCACACACCTTAATTTCGGACGTGATCTGTTTATTTATGTAAGCACTCCTCAGAAGCCTGTTCCTACATTAGCCGATTTTCAGGCAATGACCGTAGATGGAAATGGAAATGATGTTGCAAGCCCCTACAGAATTATAGCCGGAACACTCAGCAATCCTTTCCCGAATGATCTGACTCAGTTTAAAGAAAACCTGATCGATATTTCTGCTTTTGCCGGTAAAAAAATCTACATCGGAATGTGGTCTAACCGAAAATCAACCGGAAACAATTTACAAAATATTAATATCGATGAAATGGCTATTTATGCTTCAACATTTCTGGGAACAAAGGATGTAAAAAAGAAAGAAAACCTAACTAAAATTACAGAAAACCCGGTGAATGAATTCCTTCAGCTTCAACTGAATCCAGGTTGTAATGAAAATAAGACGGAGGTGAATATTTATAATATGACCGGACAGAAAGTGCTTTCAGTGTCTTACAATAGATCTGTGAATGTCGCTTTATTGGAGGCTGGAATGTATATCGCAGAAGTTTCTGACGGAAAAATAACGGAAAGACTGAAGTTTATTAAAAAATAATCAGAAGTCACGATTCAACTACCTACAGAAAATTCTGCAGGAATTAACCATGAAAAATTTAATTGATCAAAGCTGATTTGAAGCTTCCCCGCAGAGAATTTTTGATCATCAACATATCCAACTTAGTTTTTTTATAATTATTCTATTGTCCCGTTATCCAAGGGCGGGACAATATTTCTAAGTTTGATTTTATAATTTAAAATAATAGAAATGAATAAGTTCATTACCCTTTTATCTTGCATCCTATTGGTTTCCTGTGCAGACAGCAGCGTTATGCAGCCATTTGACAAATCGCAGAAACCTGCCGAAGTTACCATTAAAGGATATTCAAAGCCGGACATTATCCAGCTGAGACTTAACGGAACTCCGGTATCCATCAACGGAAATACTTCTTATACCAATACAATAGAAACCCAGCTTAATTTTGTTCTTGATGAGGGAGAAACAGACAGGCTGGCGATCTATAATAATGAAACGGGTGCTGAGGTAGCCCATTATAATATAACCTACGACAATATCAATGACTACAAAACCCTTAATTTTTTTAATCTTCCGGGGATCTTTCTTCAGGCTTCTGCAGTAAAACCACAGGTCAATCTGGGGAAAGTGGGATTTGAATTTATTTTCCCGAATCTTGGTGAATATTCCGGGTCCACACTGTCCGGTGTGAAAGGAGTTTTGAAAAGAGAAAATGGAGTAGTACTCGCCGAATTCGAAAATATCGGAAAGAGAAGCTTTACGGAGGTTAAAATATATAACTATTTCAGTAATACAGCCCCGGTTTACCTTGAATTATATAAATCAGGCACTTCCACTCCTTATACCGGATCTGAAGTCATCAAAGTAAAAATAAAACAGGATATAGGAGCTAATCTGATTGTTCTTCAGGAAAAAATGGAAAATGGAGCACTCACAGTGAAAGGAGAGATCGATGTAGCGGATTATCTGTAATACAAGTCAGCGTCTATGAAAAGATATTTTAATTTTCAGTTACTGCTGCTCTTTGCGGTTTCCCTCTGTATTGGATCATGTAATCCTAATGATGATGAGGGCGGTCCGGTTTTTCCGGAAGGAAGCACAGAATCTGTTAACCTTTGGGTACAGGACAGTATGAGGCGGTACTATTACTGGGCAGATCAGATGCCTGCGAAACCTGATTACCATCTCCCTGTGAAAGATTTTTTTAAAAGTCTGCTGTCTTCTCAGGACCGTTTTTCATTTGCTTTAGATACTCAGGATCCTTCTTCCTATCCGCGTTCTGTCCGCAATAGGTATGGCTTCGATTATGCCGTGATCCAATTGGCTAATGGAGATGTTGTCACGACCGTGAAGCTTGTGATGAAGAATTCTCCTGCTTTCAATTCCGGTTTGCAGAGAGGAATGATGATTACAAAGATTAATGACAAAGCTATTACGGCAGCTAATGCAGAAGCATTAACGTCATCGATTAAAGATCAGACGGTCATCGAACTTACGGTAGGAAACTGGAAAAACGGATTTATTGCGGATGAAAAGAACATTACGGTGTATTATGGGTATTCTTTTGAACAGCCTTTGGAATCCAAAATATTTGAAAAAAACGGTAAAAAAACAGGCTATCTCTATATCTATGATTTTCCGGATGGAATGACGCCTGCTCTTAGGCAAAAATTTGCTGAATTTAAAGCGACCGGAGTACAGGACCTGATTCTGGATCTCCGCTATAATTATGGTGGTTCCGTATCATCAGCTGCGGCGCTCTGTTCATTGATCCCTGCTGGTATTACAGTCTCTTCACCCTTCATCGTGTACAAAGGAAATAAAAACGGAGGTGAAGTAAAACGTACCTTTGCGCAACAGATCAGTTATGATTCTAACGCCCTTGATTTCAGTATTCTTCGGACTAATGCCTTGGGTCTGAATAAAGTATATGTTCTCACTTCCAGCAGTACAGCATCTGCGTCAGAAATCGTGATCAATAACCTTAAACCTTATCTGCAGGTCGTTCAGGTAGGAGAGGTGACGCTTGGTAAAGATATGGCCGGATTTCTTGTGGAAGATAAAAGAAAACCCAAAAAGATCTCATGGCAGCTTCATCCCGTTATTTATAAAGTTTTTAATGCCAATGGGGAAGGAGCCTACAGCAATGGAATCTCTCCACAGATTGCAGCCAGTGAATATACAAAACTGCCATTGCTTCCGTTAGGAGATTCAGAAGAATCCCTTATTTCATCAGCTCTCAATAGCATTTATTCTAAATCAGCAGGTAAAAATGCTTGGGAACCCGGCGTAAAGGTTTTATTTCAGAGCGATACGCCTTCTGCCGCCATCGGAAAGTGATTTTCTTTTTAAACTTTAATGCGTAAACCAAAAACCATGCAGGGAATAGAACCTAAATTTCACAGCAGCCTTACAGACCGGATGGACTATTACCGAGTTCTGTTGAAAAAGACCGCCGTAGATTCTGATATTCAGCCTTCTGATATGATTTCGAGAATCTCGGAATTAGGCAAGTTATATGAAGATTATCTGGCCAATAAGAAGCAGCTGGAAAAAAGTATTAAAAATTACAGGCAATACCATAACGATCTGCGTAAACAGCTGACTTTGCGGGTACGGGAGCTCAGAAGAAAAACGAGACAGAAATAGTATGGGTATCCATAAAATCTTAGATATTTGTGGAAAATATATTGTTGGTCACAAAAAGAGTGTTGATCATTATTTGCTCAAGCAGATCCAGCTGATGTAACAAATTCTCATGTTCTACTTTTTTTAACGTTAAGGAAAATGAAGGAGGTAAGGTTGTTAAGAAAAACTCAAATGATTTTTTAAGCTGCATGTCTTAAAGCGAAGCTAAACACTTACTATTCTTAAAAACTTAGCAGAATCTTAATGGTTTGAATTTCTCCTCTCGCAGATAATACGGATCAGGCAGCTGACCAAAAGTAAAAATTTTCATTATCTCGACCATCTGCGTGATATTTTAAAGTTGGATGATCTGTATCCATTTCCTTCATCAGAATCAATGAAATTGATTCCACCTTTACTTACTTTTATATAGGATACTCATTTTCTCTGCTTTAAAAAAAATTATCTACTCTTCAGGTTTTGCCATTGATCCATTATATCGGTTCAATATTCTGCAACAATTTCCCTTTTTTTAAGGGAAAGAATTTGCTATGGCCTTAATCGGATATTGATGGTCAATTTCCAATCGTGTTTATGCTTTTGAATTTAAACCTGTTCCATCCTAAAAGTTCTTAATTACGTGAATTATTGAATTTTTTAATGAAAATAATTCTTTGCAAAAATCTCTTTGAAGTACGTTTTTTGTTTATGATTCCAGGATGAAAATAAATATTATATTGACCTTTTAAAATCAACTAAACTTAAAAAAAATAATACGACCTGATTTGTCGTCTACCGATTATATCTTTGTTATAGTCATACTTAACAGTACATAAAAACACACGGGCAAGTGACAAAAATAAGGTTAAATCTCATTGAAGAGATATTGAAGGAGTGTTGAAAATCGTTAAATTTGCGCAACTTTTATTAAAAACTAACATTAACTTAAAATACACAAACAGATGAAGAAATTCTACTCTGGTGCATGTATTCTATGCACTATTCTGGGGCTTTCTGCCCAGGAAATATTATGGCAGAAAGATATCCAATCTTCTACACAGGATTTTTTAAGCCAGGTGACTACGACCATTGATCAACAGTATCTAATTACAGGAAGCTCGATCCAATCCCAGAAATTTTCAACGGAAAAAAAGCAAAACAATGGCTACGATTTCCATTTGGTAAAACTCAATCAGCAAGGCGAACAGGTTTGGGAGAAATATTTCTCCGGAGCTAATCATGACTATCTGTCTGCAACCGTTGCTACGCAGGACGGAGGTTTTTTAGTCTCAGGTACTTCGTATTCCGGAAAAGGTCTTGATAAAAAAGAGGATTCCAAAGGTGGATCAGATATCTGGTTAATCAGATTAAATGAATTCGGAGACGAACTCTGGCAAAAAACACTGGGGTCAACATCTGATGAAGAAGCAAGATCAGTCATTCAGACTACAGATTTAGGATTTTTTGTGGCTGGAAATAGACAGAGTTCCCTTCGAGAGCCTCAGGGAACCAGCGGGTATGGTTCGAAGGATGTTTTGATTGTAAAACTCGATAAGAATGGAAAAGAACTTTCACAATCTATTTTAGGAGGGAAAGGTTTGGATGAAGTCGAGAAAATGATTCCTACGAAAGATGGTGGTGCTTTGCTGGGAATCTATTCAAGAAGCAATATTGGAGGCTCCAAGAAAACTGAAAACTTTGGCGAAGGAGATTATTGGATCATCAAACTTTCAAAGGAAGGAAAGGTTGAGTGGGAAAAAAACTTTGGAGGCAAAGGAGATGATCACTTGAGAACGCTGGCCTTAACCTCGACTGGTTACATCATCGGTGGAGAATCAAGATCCGAAAGATCAGGAAATAAAACCGTGGGAATCGAAGAAGGAACGGATCTTTGGCTGATTTCTTTAAGCGAAAAAGGTGAAGAGATCTGGCAGAAGTCTTTCAATTTCAAAAACAGAGACATCCTGATGGGAATGAGCGTAATTCATTCGGCAGATGACAGATCTTCAAAAGGAATTCTTTTAGGTGGTTATACACAGGCAGAAGGAAGGATTGAAACAGATGACGAAACGTTCTGGATGTTGTATCTGAATCAGGACGGAAATGAGCAGTGGAGAAAACATGTGACAGGAGATAAGAGACAGAAAGAGGAGAGACTTTCAGACTTAAAACTCAACCAAGACGGTTTCATCATTCTGGCAGGAACCAGTGCAGAAGAATTGGGAAAAGAAAACTGGAAAATTGTGAAGCTTGGCGACAAACAAATCGATCAGTTAATCGAGAAACAAAACATTAAGATCTATCCGAATCCGGTATCAGAGTATGCTTATGTAGAAATAGGCTTTGACTTTAAAGAAGCTGATATTGTATTGTATGATATGGGTGGACGACAGCTTCAGAGTTTGAAGACTAAGAATAAAGTAACCAAGATCAATACCCAGAATCTGATTCAGGGGGCTTATCTGGTGACGATAAAGACGGATATGAATAAAATGGCAAATGCTAAACTTATTAAGAATTAAAGAGATGAAAAATATATTTAAGATAATAATCAATAGTATTATTATATTAGGCAGTGGTCTTATCTCTGCCCAGGTTGGAGACTACAGCATACAAAAAAAAAACATTGTCGCTTTTCCGACTTCTGCGAATGCTTATGCGATGGACAAAGTCGGGAAACTCCCAGTCGATATGTTCAGAGGAAAAGCAAATATTAATATCCCTTTTTACGCAGTAAATGTAGATGGAGTTAATATTCCTATTTCTTTGTCTTACAATACAGGCGGAATAAAATTAAACGAAGTCGCAAGTACTGCAGGTTTAGGCTGGTCCTTAAGTATTCCTAACAGTATCAACCAGAATATTTTAGATAAGGATGATAAGTCTTCTTCAATGTATACTAAAAATATCAATACTGTATTATCCAAACTTGTTGATATAAGTATGTACGAAAATGAGCTCCGACAAGTAGTGGTTGATCATTATGAAGGAATATATGATACAAGACCCGATATGTTCAATTATTCCCTGCCATTCGGAGGAGGAAGTTTTATTTTTAATAATGATACAGGACATACAATTCCCCATGAGGATCTGGTGATTACGGCTACAAATAATAAAAAGAATATTAAGATTGTGAATACTGAAGGGACTTCTTATTTCTTAAGTATTAAAAACTCTACACTGGTAAACTCTGGAGTGCCTGGTGATATGGGATCCGGTTCACAAACACTTTATCAGGTAGACAGTATAAGAACGGCAAATAATAAGAAAATTTTATTCGAATATGCAAAATCGTACTCCTATGAGGAAAAAAGTATTACCGAAAAAGTAAATATTGATATCACTAAAAACGTCATGACAGACGTAAATCTGCCGCCTAGCTTACCTGAGTACGAGAGGTATACAGGATCGGCAGCCAGTATGGAGAAATTAATCACAAAAATTATTTTTCCCGACGGAACTGTATATTTCAATTATTCTAATGACGGATTGCCTTTTTCTGACGGAACAACTATAAGAAAAGATCTTTCGGGAAATAATGGTATAGCATTGCGCCAGATTATTGTCAAAGATAATTATGGAAAGATCATCAAAAATTATCATCTGAATTATTCTTACTTCACTTCAAATACTGGCACTGATTTTCAAAATTATAGGCTTAAATTAGTAGACGTATATGATGACTTGCAGAATAGTTATTATAAGTTCTATTATAATGAAAGTATTCCTTTCCCTGCCCGTAATTCCAATAATGATGACTATTGGGGATATATTAATTCTACTAATTCAAGTGAGGATTCTTATAATCTTCCTCATCAGATTTATACAGATTATGTACCCGCAAATGAAAATGTTTCTATAAAACCTCAATATACAAGGAATCGGGATACTAATCCGGCTTATACACAGATTGGTATTTTAAACAGAATTGAATACCCTACAGGTGGAAGTAAAAATCTGTATTATGAAAATGCTAATAAGTTTTTTAACAAAACAAATTATCAGTGGGGGTATCTGGATAATTTTGCTACGGTCCTTAGTGCACCGACTGGCGCAGGAGGATTTACCGACGATTTTGGAAACGTCAATCAGACTGTCACTATTCCGCAAAGTTTCTTTGACGGAAAACTAGCGCCTAAAATCAAATTAACATTTGGTAATACCTGCGAAAATAATGTAGATGATGAAACAAGCCAAATTCACGAAACATCCTGTTATGGCAATGCAATTGCAGGAGGTCAGCCCTATGGAACCAATGGAAAGCCTGCAGTGTTTGAAGTTTCTCCTAGCAATAATTCATTTAATATATCTTTATCCAGACAGGGTAAATGTCAGTGTGGATATGCTATAGATGTGGTGTACGGAAAAAACAATACCATTAATTCAAACGTTCCAATTGGAGGACTTAGAATTAAAAGAATTGAAGATAAAAATGAAAGTAGTATTGTTAATGCTTACAATTATAAATATGATATCTTCGATCCGGTTACCAATACCAACAAAAGCAGCGGCGTTCTGAATATACCTTTTCAATATACAAGATTACTGAAAAGATATTCTGAACTTACCAACGAAGGAATTGAGATATATCCCCCGTATGTTCAAAAATATCTTGTTATTAATAACTCAAGCACCAGTTATAACACCTATGGTTCTTCAGATGTTATTACCTATAAGCAAGTAACGGAGTATAATGATTTGGGAGAAAACATCAATATATTTTCAAAGGTCAACAATTCAGACAGTGATAAAATGTATACCCACATTTATTCCAATTATGATGACTGGAAAAATGGATTACTAGAAAAAAATATCGTCTTAAATAAGCTGGGTGATACTTTGAGAGTTCAAACTAATAAATATGCTTTTAATAATCTAAAAAACCCCAAAGCCGGATTTATTACGGGAGATCCAAACCAAATGGGATTTGCTTTAAATCTGGATATAGTAAAATATCCCAAAAGAATAACGAGTAGTACACATGAGACCATTTATGGCCAAATATATTTAGTAAATAAAGAAATTTTATCGATCAATTCAGGTAAAGTTGAAAATACAGAATCTAAAACGAAAGAATATTTCCCTGGAAATAAAGTCATAGAAACAGTTACGAAGTCTAATTTTAATGATACGGATATTAACAAGCCTATAAATGTGAAAACCGTGTCTGTAAAAACTTCAAACAACACCGTCACAGAAACCTCTTACCAATACGCCCATGAAAAAGGCAACCAGTTGATGATCAGTAAGAATATGATTGGCATTCCTTTAGAAACTTCTACCACTCAAACCATAGGAAATACTACAAAAACACTATCAAGGACAGAAACACTTTATCCAAAGACTACTACCGAGATCACCAACAATAATTCTTCTCTGGTTCTTCCGTTGTCTGTACTTTCCTATGAGGTTCAGAACAATACGCCGTCTACTGAAGTTACGTACGATAAATATGACAACAAGGGAAATCTGCAGCAGTATACCGCCAGAAACGGTATCTCGACAACCATCATCTGGGGATATAACCAGACTCAGCCTATTGCAAAGGTAGAAGGAGCCAAACTTTCAGACATTCCTCAGGCACTCATCGATAATATCGTCAATGCATCTGTTAATGATAATCAGTTCAGTACAGAGGCGTCAGAGCAATCATTGATCTCTGCTTTAGATGTATTTAGAAATAACGCTGCATTATCAGCTTATCAAATCAGTACGTACAGCTATGATCCGTTAATTGGTGTTAAAAGCATCACGCCTCCATCTGGCATCAGAGAGTTTTATTTTTATGATACCGCCAACCGACTGAAAGAGGTAAGGGAAAACAGCCCGACGGGTAAGATCTTGAAGGAATATAAATACAACTACAAAAACTAAACACAGACATGAAAAAAATAATCATTCCTATCGGGTTGTTGCTGATCACTCAGTCAGCAAAGGCCCAGCTTACCCAGGGAGAAAACTATGTGTA
>NZ_FRCD01000004.1 GCF_900142785.1 Chryseobacterium carnipullorum
CCCAAAAGGCACAACATTATCGATGGTTTAGAAAACATCATTATCTCATTCTATGCCAAAGGAATGAGCGTATCAGACATTGAGGAACAAATCCGTGAAATGTATGATTTTGAGGTTTCTACTTCCACCATATCACGAATAACCAATGCGGTTGCAAGTGAAGCAGTAAGTTGGCAGAACCGCCCGCTTGAAGATTTGTATCTCATTGTCTGGATGGATGGGATTGTTTTCAAAGTAAGGGAAAACTCCAAAGTCATTAATAAAACAGTTTATCTGGCTGTTGGATTAAGCCGTGACGGGAGAAAGGAAGTATTGGGAATGTGGCTTGGAAAAAATGAAAGCTCAGCATTCTGGATGAGTGTTCTCACAGATTTAAAAGCCCGTGGTGTGGAGGATATTCTCATCACCGCCACCGATAATTTAAACGGATTTACCCAGACGATCCGCTCTGTCTTTCCCGAATCTCAAACCCAGATTTGTGTTGTGCATCAGATCAGAAATGCCTGCAAATATGTGGTATGGAAGGACAGAAAAGAATTCTCTGCCGATATGAAGCATATTTACACCGCTCCAACAAAACAAGCAGCTGAACAAGCACTCAATGATTTTGCAGATAAATGGGAAAGTAAATATTCTTATGCTATCCAATCCTGGAGAAACAATTGGGATGAGTTGACCGTATTTTTTGATTTTCCTTTAGAGATCCGAAAAATCATTTATACAACTAATTTAATTGAAAATCTAAACGGAAAAATCCGAAAATACACCAAAAACAAAATGTCTTTTCCTACCGATGATGCCGTAATGAAATCAGTGTATCTGGCATTAAAAGAAGCTACTAAAAAATGGACGATGCCTATCCAAAATTGGGGCATTGTTCTCAACCAATTTATCCTTATTTTTGAAAAAAGGCTCAGATTATAAAATCCAAGCCTAACTTTTTAACTTACACACTTTGTGGGATAGTGTCCATTTTTCATTGCCGGAATGGTATTTTCGGGATACAAGGATTTTCCTCCGCGATGCGCCTGATAATCGAAAGACTGAGAGGAATACCATTGGGCCAATACCAGAAAAGCTGCCGTTAAAAATACGTTTTTCATATCATGAAATTTTAAATTAACAAATTTAGAATTTACACTTACATCGTATAATAAAGGAATATTAAGCTTTTGATATATTTATAATAACAAAAAGAGCCAGACTCAATGCCTGGCTTCTTCTTTTTTATTTTGAATCGTAGACTATTAATTAAATAATTCTACCTCCTCTCCTTTTCCTACCGGATATTCTTCTGTGAAGCATCCGAAACAGTGGTTGGAAGATCCTAAAATCTCTTTCAGGTTATCTGTACTCAGGAATTCTAAAGAGTCCACTCCCAGATAATCTCTGAGCTCTTCAGTAGTCATATTTGCTGAAATCAGATCGTCTTTAGAAGGCGTATCGATTCCAAGGTAACATGGCGCAATAATCGGCGGAGAAACACTTCTGAAGTGGATCTCTTTTACGCCTGCGTCTTTCAATATTTTCACCAATCTCTTGGAAGTAGTTCCTCTTACGATAGAATCGTCGATGATGACTACTCTTTTATCCTTGATCTCAGAAATAATAGGATTAAGCTTAAGATTAACTACCCTTTCCCTCATTTCCTGTGTAGGAACAATGAAACTCCTTCCGATGTATCTGTTTTTGATCAGAACCGGGCGAAAAGGGATACCGGAAGCCTTGGAGAACCCTATTGCAGCCGGAACTCCTGAATCAGGAACCCCAATAACGATATCGGCATCTACAGGTGCCTGTTCCCAGATCTTTTCTCCTGATTTTTCTCTGATTTCGTATACATTGATATTTTCTAAGGTAGAGTCGGGTCTTGCGAAATAGATGTACTCGAAAGAACAGATCCTTTGCTTTCCTCTTGCTTCATTGACCATGTAAGAATTCAGTTTACCGGGCTCGTTTTCATTCGTATAAATGATTTCACCTGGTAAAATATCCCGAACATATTGTGCTCCCACAGCATCTAAAGCAACAGATTCTGAAGCAACAACATATGTTTTTTCGTCAACAGCTCCTAAAACTAAAGGACGGATTCCGTTGAAATCTCTGAATGCAAAGAATTTATTTCTCGTCATTCCAACCACCGAATAAGCCCCTTCAATTTTTTCCATGGTGGCTTTGATGGCACCACGTAATCCCAGATCAAGATTTTTCTGAATTAATCTTAAGATCACCTCAGAATCGGAAGTCGCCCTAAAAACAACGCCTTCAGCTTCCAATTCATTTTTTAATTCTCTTGCATTGGTAAGATTACCGTTATGCGCAATAGAAAGTATAATCTGATCATATTCGTTTTTAGCGAAAAATGGCTGAAAATTATATTTCTTTTTGTCTCCTGCAGTCGTGTAACGGGTGTGCCCGATTGCAGAATTTCCCATAAAAGCTTCGGGATCCTGGATCTCTTTATAAACATCCAAAACCAAACCTTCATCTTTCATGTTGGTGATTTTCCCATCCTTAAGAACAGAAATACCACAGGCTTCCTGGCCTCTGTGCTGCAATGCAAAAAGCCCGAACTGCGAAAGTGAAAACGTATCAAGATCATTATCCGAATACATTCCGAAGATACCGCACTCCTCATTCGGGGCGTCCAGTCTTTCTTCTTCCTGCGTTCTGAAAAGATTTCTTCCGTAGGTTTGAGTGTCAAACTGTTTTAAATATTCACTTTTATGAATGTCTAAACTTTTCATTTCTATTTTTTCTAAATTAGAAGTTAGATATTAGATGTTAGAATCTAGTCTAAGTTAACTTCAATTATAATTTTAAACTTTCTTTTAATGAGTATATCATTTTCTGAATTTCAGCTAAAAGTTCTTTTAAAGGTACTATTTTAACTTCAGAAATAAAATTAAGATCTATTAATAACTGTAACTGGGTATGCAGCTCATAGGTAGAACCAAATGCAATTCCAAGAAATTGATAGAACTCGTTTTTATTATTTCTTCCCGCTCCTTCAGCAATATTAGAAGGTATTGAAACTGCACATCTTCTTATTTGAGATCATAAACCAAATTTTTCCTCATTTGGCAGCCCGGCAGAAACCAAATAAACTTCTTTTACCAAAGTCATCGATTTTTTCCCAACCTTTAAATCTTCTATCCGGTGCGATTTCATACTAATTTCTAATATCTAACTTCTAACTTCTCAAATTTACTTACCAAGTAAATTTTTCAATCTATTGTAGATCTCAACGTAAGCTTCGGTAACTTCTCCAAGATCTCTTCTGAATCTGTCTTTATCCAGTTTCTTCATCGTATCTTTATCCCAAAGTCTGCATGTATCAGGAGAAATTTCGTCTGCAAGGATGATCTCACCGTCTGCCGTTTTTCCTAATTCAATTTTAAAATCAACAAGGATGATGTTCATTTTATCAAAAAGGTCGATCAGAATTTCGTTGATACCTTCAGTAAGTTTATACATTTCAGCAAGCTCCTCATACGTTGCCGCTCCTAAGAAAACAGCATGGTGATCGTTGATAAGCGGATCTCCCAATTCGTCTTTTTTGTAGCAGATATCGAAGATGGTCACCGGAGATTTAATTCCTTCCTCCACTCCTAATCTTTGAGCCATACTTCCTGCGGAGTAGTTTCTTACCACCATTTCCAACGGAATGATGGATACTTTTTTTACCAACTGCTCTCTTTCGTTCAATTGTTTAATGAAATGAGTTTTAACCCCTTTTTCATTTAAATATTCAAAAATCAGAGTAGTGATCGCGTTGTTCATTTCACCTTTCAAATCAACTGACCCTCTTTTTTGAGCATTAAATGCTGTAGCGTCGTCTTTAAAACGTACCACTACTTCGTTAGGATTATCGGTAGCAAATACCTGTTTTGCTTTACCTTCGTACAACATTTCTTTCTTTTCCATTTCTAAATTCTTATTAGTTAGATTTATTTTATATTACTTAATTAAAATTCCTGTTAAAACAGCCAATCCGAAGCTCAGCAATGTACCAATCAGTACGTATTCTGTAAGCTTTCTCTGTTTGGCCTGTGCAAGATCACTGAATCTGAAAACAGATTTGGCAGCGACCATAAATCCTACTCCTTCCCAATGATTCACCATAATAAAAGTAAACACCAGAAGGCGTTCTAAAATACCTATATATTTTCCTGCACTCGATAGAGATTCTGTCTGTAAACTGCTTTGTGTTTCCGGAACCGGCGTCCATGAAGACAATAGTATTTTTATAAAAATCGAAGCAGGTGTCGTCAGAAACAATGCTGCCATCAGTATCTTTAAGAACTCTTTATTGCTCAAAAAATCGAAATTGAATTCCTTGAAATAGAATGAGATTCCCAGGATGACCAGAATATGCAGCAACTGGTCAATGAAAAACCATGTTTTTTTGTTTTTTACGTTTTGAAAAATAAGTTTTGAAGCATCAATAATAAAATGGGTGATGCCCACAACGAGCGAAACCCACCACAGATCCGTGTTCCAAAGAAAAACAAAACTTAAAACAGTATGGATCAGAACATGTACATACAAATAAGGGCTTTTCAGCTTACGGCGTTCTTTATCTGCAACCCAAGAGTTTGGCTGAAGAACAAAATCTCCGAGTAGATGTGCCAATATGAGTTTAGTAAAGATCATGCTTACAGTTCTGAGATTTTCTTTCTAAAATATTGATTCGTTTCTACGATCAGTTCGTAGTTGGCGCGTTTCAGCCTCTGGCTTACTGAGGACTGTGAAATAGCAAATTTCTTGGCGAGATCTTCCTGGGTGATATCCTGGTTCATGATCATTTCGTGAATGATTTCTGCCGTCGCTACCGTCCAGCTGTCAAAATCTTTTGAAGACCATTTCAGGAGGATGTTTAAATCCCTGTCTACAGATTCGCTTGAGGTTTTTATGGAAACGGTGTGGCCGTCGCTTTTAAGGTCGTTCAGCAATCGTCCGGAATTCACATACGCAGTTCCGTTAGACTCGGTGATCTTTTCAGAGGAAAAATTCTCTTCGCCAATGCCTATGGCAATTCTTACGTCTAAATTCTCCTGACTTCTTATAAGGGACTTAATGGCTAGAAAACGCCAGAATACTTCATCTATACTACATTTGAACTGAAACTCATCTCCCCTGTAGATTTCCCATGCGAGCGGTGAACTTCCCCAGTTTTCCAGGAGATTCTTGAGTCTGGTGATCCAAACTTCTGTGTCTGCATGCTGTGAATTTATAATATCACCGGTTATGACCGCTATCATTATGCAAATATAAGCATAATTACTTATAAATAAAAAATATAAGCAGAAACACTTATAGATATTGATTATTAGTGAATCTGCTTATATCAATGATGTCTTGTTGAAAAGGTTTTTAAACCATATTTTTCGTTAAGCCGACGATAAAAGCTCGCTGTATTTTATTATTTTTTGATAAACTGATGCGCCTTGTCATCAAGTTTTAAGAAATATAACCCGGCAGAAAGATTCTGTACAGAAATATTTTTCTTAGTTTTAAACGGATCTTTTTCGGAATAAATTATTTTTCCTGAAAGATCGATGATCTGCGCCATTTTAACATCCTGCATTTCTCCGCTTACAGAAAGATAATCATCAGCAGGATTTGGATATATTTTGAATTCTTTGCTTGAAGTCATAAGATCAGTGGCAGATAATACTCCAAGATTCTGACAGTAGTTGATAGGATAGGATTCCCATTCTGAAATAGTAAAGGCTGCTGCAGGCTGATTTACATTTGCTTTTCGATATAACGAAATATTGCTGTTTGTATTCGTTGTCCCTTTCAACCCAACTCCATCCACAGTTCCAAAACCTTTATAGGCCAATTCCACATATTGACTTCCTGTATAAGTCATGGGAGTGGAAGCAGTCACAAACTTTGCTTGTGAATTAGCATAACAAGTAAAGGCAGCGTTGGGGTTCAAAATTACAATGGTCTCGTTATTGGCAACTTTGCCTTCAAGCTGAAAACTATCTGAGAAATAATAATTGGTTCCACTGTAAAACTGAATGTTTAAATTGTAATTATTCAGATTAACTTCGTGTCCCGTTTTATTGGTGATTTCTATGGCTTTATTGTTTGAACTTCCTTCAATATATTTGGTAATCATTAAATCCTTTGCAAAACCATCTGAAGCAATGGTCGTTGCAGTGGCACTGTTACTGATTGGAGATTCAAGATACCCTTTATCATATGATTTTACAGTAAAAGTATAAGTTGTTGATGGAGTCAGCCGATCAATTGAAATACTGGTGCTTTTGGTAGTCGCAATAGGCGTTGCAGCACCATTCATATAAATTTTGTATCCTAAAATATCGGTATCTGTACTCGGAGTCCAGCTTAAATTAACAAAATTGGCATTTTGCTGAACTACTGACAGGTTTGTTGGGGCAGTAGGCGCCGTTGTATCAGGAGTTTCAGACCAAATTAAATCAACCCAACCTGGGTTATCAATAAATGGGTTTCTATTTTTCTGAATACTGTATACAATATTATTTCTGTCGATTTCCCTTTGTGAAACAGGGTCCAAAGCATTCCATTGTTTTAACATCGTAATATAAGCCGGTTCAAAGGCACGTTCTTCGGTTCCATCGAACTGGGATTCGTCATTGGCCGGAGTTGTTCCTGCATTATGATTGAATCCGTTCAGCTTTCCTTCATATCTTACCGCAAAATACAGCAATGCTCTGGCAACATCTCCCTTAAATTCATTGATTGGTTCATAAACACGTCCTGTATAAGCTAAACCTGGAGTAGCATCGTTTGCAACTTTTGAACCATTAGTAAAATTATAATAAATTGTTGATCCTGCTACACCATACGGGTAATTGGATCTTCTTTGATTGATCCAACCATCAACAGGTACAACGTAAAACAGATCAGAGTACATAGGATAATTACTAATGCTTCCTGTACTGAATGTACTTTGTGGAATCATATGCTCCCGGTTCCAGGCTTGTCCTTCTCCTGTAATGGAACCTGACCCCTGCAATTGCGTGGAATTATATTCATAAACATCTGCTCCATTCGGAATTTCTGAATAAATATCCAATAATATATAATTTCCAACGGAAGGATTATTGGTGCTATTATGATCATAATAAACATCCAAATCTGTTTGTTTATAATATTCCTGCAAATCACCATAATGCCAGTTTACGTTCTTCGCAGCAATAATATCATGCAATTTAGACTTCAGCGTATAACCTGTAAGCCCGGCTGTTCCGTCATAATATCCTGCGGGAGCCTGGGCAGACATCAATGACGTGATTAAAATAATAGGTAGTAGAAGTTTTTTCATTCCTTAAAAATTGGGAGGCTAAAATAGTAAATTAAAACACTTAAAGTTCTGAAAAATTTATTAAAAAATCATTAATTAACAAAATATAAAAAATTGATTATTAAAATATTGCGTATAAGATATTATGAGCTAAATAATTATTTTTGGCTTTCCGTCAATTTAATTATCTTTGGGAACTAACTATTTTATCTATATGAATACAGAGACTATTGACAACATTAAAATGATAGCGGAAACAGCAAGAGAATTTGCTGAGAAAAATATCAGACCTAATATTATGGAGTGGGACGAGAGCCAGACGTTTCCAAAAGACTTATTTCACCAGTTAGGAGAAATGGGATTTATGGGAATTGTAGTTCCTGAGCAGTACGGAGGTTCTGGGCTTGGCTATCATGAATATGTTACCATTCTGGATGAGATCTCTCAGGTAGACCCGTCTATTGGTCTTTCTGTGGCAGCACACAATTCACTTTGTACCAATCATATCTATGAGTTCGGAAATGAAGAGCAGAGAAACAAATGGCTTCCACAACTGGCTTCAGGAAAGGTAATCGGCGCATGGGGACTTACAGAGCACAATACAGGTTCTGATTCAGGTGGAATGTCTACCACTGCTGTAAAAGATGGTGATGAATGGATTATCAACGGAGCTAAAAACTTTATTACTCACGCGATTTCAGGAGATATTGCTGTCGTAATGACAAGAACAGGAGAAATAGGGGCTAAAAACAACTCTACTGCTTTTGTTCTGGAAAAAGGAATGCCTGGTTTCACTTCAGGTAAAAAAGAAAACAAACTAGGAATGCGTGCTTCTGAAACGGCTGAGCTTATTTTTGACAGCGTTCGTGTACCGGATTCGCACCGTTTGGGAGAAGTAGGAGAAGGATTCAAACAAGCGATGAAAATTTTGGATGGCGGAAGAATTTCTATTGCTGCTTTAAGTTTAGGGACAGCAAGAGGCGCTTATAAAGCTGCTTTAAAATATGCCAAAGAAAGACATCAGTTTGGAAAAGCAATCGCTGAATTTCAGGCGATCAACTTTATGCTGGCTGATATGGCGACAGAAATTGATGCAGCTGAGCTTTTAATCCAAAGAGCTTCAACATTGAAAAATGCCAAGCAAAAAATGACTAAAGAAGGAGCAATGGCAAAATTGTATGCTTCTGAAGCATGTGTAAGAATTTCTAATAATGCGGTTCAGATCTTCGGAGGTTACGGATACACAAAGGACTTCCCTGCTGAAAAATTCTACAGAGATTCTAAATTATGTACAATCGGTGAAGGAACTTCAGAGATCCAGAGAATGGTGATCGGAAGAGATATTACAAAATAATTGATCATTTTTTAATTCTGATCATAAAATGCAATAGAGAATTATTCTATTAATAAATGAATAGCATACGTATTTTGCGTATGCTATTTTCTTTTTTTGAGACAATGCATCATTCAACTATATTTAATGTATTGCATAATATATTAAACACATACTCCAAATTTTTCTTAATTAATTTTGTTTTTCGTAATATAATTTTTATTAGCTTTGATATTCCACAATCAAAACAAATAATTAATATGAAAAAACAATTATCCATGATTGGAATGCTTCTCATAACGGGCATTTCTTTCGCGCAGACTGACCGTCTCTGGAGCGAAGGTTCAAAAAAAGCACCTTCAGACATTTTTGAAAACAAAACTCAGATCAATAATCCGAAAATCTACAGCTTAGATTTCACCGGATTAAAAAATGCCCTTGCCAAAGCTCCCAAGAGACTTGCCCCGGGAGAAAAATCAGAAACCATTATTTCTTTTCCTAATTCTGAAGGAAAGATGGAAAATTTTAAAGTAAGAGAAAATTCAAACTTTGATCCTCAGCTTGCCGCGAAATATCCGGATATCAAATCTTACGTAGGGGAAGGCCTCAACGACCCCAATTCAACAGTCTATTTCAGCATTTCTTCACTTGGACTGTCTTCTATGGAAATCTACGGTGATAAATCTGCCGTTTTCATTGAACCTTACGCTAAAGATCTTTCTTCTTACGTGGTCTATAAAAAGTCTGATAAAAAAGACAACCTCAACAAATTTGAATGTACCGTTATTGATGTCGCTCAAAAAGGAGTATCCAATTCCAATATCTCCGCAAGACCGAATGCTGATGATGCAAAACTGAGAACATTCAGACTGGCATTGTCAACAACAGGAGAATACACCGTCTATTTTGGAGGAACTAAAGCCAACGCACTGGCCGCAATCAACAATACTATGACCCGTGTGAATGGTGTTTTTGAAAAAGATTTTGCAGCCAGAATGGTTCTTATCGCCAATAATGACGCAGTTATTTACACGAATGCTTCCACAGATCCCTATTCTGCAGCTTCGGGAATGAGCAGCTGGAATTCCCAGCTTCAAAGTACCCTTACTTCAGTAATCGGGGAAGCCAATTATGACATCGGACACTTATTCGGAGCTTCAGGAGGTGGCGGAAACGCAGGGTGCATCGGATGTATCTGTACCAATGGCTCAAAAGGCAGCGGCTATACTTCTCCGGCAGATGCCATTCCTTCGGGTGATAACTTCGACATCGATTATGTAGCTCACGAAATGGGACATCAGTTTGGAGGAAATCACACTTTCTCTCACAGTAATGAAGGAACCGGCGCCAATATGGAACCCGGATCAGGATCAACTATTATGGGTTATGCAGGGATTACTGCTCAGGATATACAACCGCATTCTGACGCTTTTTTCCACGCAATAAGCATCCAGCAAATTACTAATAACATCAAAGCTAAAACATGTCCGGTAAGCACTTCTACAGGAAATGCAATTCCTACCGCCAATGCCGGTCTTGATTACACGATTCCAAAAGGCACTCCATTCATGCTGACAGGAACCGGAACTGATGCTAACGGAGATTCATTAACGTATATCTGGGAGCAGATGGATAACGCTTCATCATCTCAAACAGGAGCCAGCTCTGCAGCAAGTGCTACAAAAGCAACAGGCCCAACATTCAGATCATGGACCCCTGTAACTTCTCCAACGAGATATTTCCCAAGAATGGCTTCTATATTAACAGGAGCGACTACAACTGCAGGTTCAGAAATTACTGTAGAAGCTTTGTCAAATGTTGCCAGATCATTAAATTTCAGATTTACAGTTCGTGACAACAGAGCCGGAGGTTCAGGAAATAATTCTGACGACGCTCTGATCACTGTGAACGGAACCGCAGGACCATTCAGCGTATCTTCACAGAACTCTGCTATATCTTACGCAGGAGGAAGCTCGCAAACGGTTACATGGAACGTAGCAGGGACTACTGCCAATGGGGTCAATGCTGCCAATGTAGATATCCTTTGGTCAACAGACAGCGGAAATACATGGACCACCCTTCTTGCCGGAACACCAAACGATGGAACTCAAGCAGTGACCATTCCTAATTCATCCACTACAACAGGAAGAATTATGGTCAAAGGTTCCAATCACATCTTCTTTGATGTTAATAATGCTAACATCACGGTTAATGCAGGCTCAGGAACAGACACGGTAGCTCCTACAGCTCCTACCCTTGCCGCTTCCGGAACTACAGCGACTACAACCAACCTTTCCTGGAGCGGAGCCACTGACAATGTAGGCGTTACAGGCTATGAGGTATATATGAACGGATCTCTGATCGGCAATACAGCATCTGCTACCTATACCGTAACAAGCTTAACCCCTGCAACAACCTACAGCTTCACAGTGAAGTCTAAAGATGCAGCAGGAAATACATCACCTTCAAGCAACACGGTGAGTGTTACCACCCTTTCCGGAGGTACAGTGACCTACTGTTCATCCTCAGCTAGCAATACAGCTGATGAGAGAATCGGAAATGTAAAATTCGGAACCATTAACAATACTTCAACAGGAACTGCAGGATACGAAAACTTCACATCTGTTTCTACCAATGTAACAAGAGGAAGTGCTTACACGATCTCAGTAACTCCATCATGGACTTCAACAGTCTACAGTGAAGCGTACGCAGTCTATATTGACTATAACGGCGATGGCGATTTTACAGACAGTGGAGAATTGGCATGGTCCAAAGCAGGCTCTACAACAACTCCTGTAACGGGAAGCATTACCATTCCTGCGACTGCAACAGTTGGCTCTACAAGAATGAGAGTAATGATGAAGTACAGCTCTATCCCTACTTCTTCCTGTGAAGCATACACGTACGGTCAGGTTGAAGACTATACACTGAATATCGTTTCTTCAGGAAGAGGAGCATCAGGATCTGATATCAAAGATCTAATCACCGATCTCAGAGTCTATCCAAATCCTGTAAGAGATGTATTATACATTTCAAATACGACATCTGAAGAGTACAAAATCTTCGATATGGGTGGAAAACTAATTAATTCAGGAAAACTAGACAGAGGCAGCGTTAATGTAAGCGGACTTATCAAAGGAGCTTATATGATCCAAATTGGAGAAGCTGGCAAGAGATTCATTAAAAACTAATAACCTCAGACCTATTTATTCAATACTGCTTCTTTTGAGGCAGTATTTTTTTTTGAATTTTTTTAACCTTTTACGCCTTATTACATTTATTTTTTTCGATAAAATAAAAATCACATTATTATTTAACATATAATAAACAAATTTGATTTACGCTCACTTAAAATGTTACTAATGAGCGGTTTCCGTAGTAATTTATTCACTAAATTTAGAATTGAAAAACAAAATATTCATATGAAACAACAACTATTGATGATCGGGATGCTTATGATCACAGGCATTACTTTCGCACAGACCGACCGCTTATGGTCTCATGCTTCACAAAGAAAAACGGATGAAGTACAAGACAACAAAACAGATCTTAACAATCCCAAAATTTTCAGCCTCGACCTCACCGGATTAAAGAACGCACTTTCAGCAGCTCCCAAAAGATTGATTGCAGGACAAAAATCAGAAATCATTATTTCTTTTCCTAATTCTGAAGGAAAAATGGAAAATTTTAAAGTAACAGAAAATCCTAATTTTGAACCCGAGCTGGCCGCAAAATACTCTGATATTAAATCTTACATGGGACAAGGATTAGATGATTCAGGCTCAACAATATATTTCAGTGTTTCTCCACTAGGCCTTTCATCCATGGAGATTTATGGAGATAAATCCGCTGTTTTCATCGAGCCTTACACCAAAGATCTGTCCACTTATGTTGTTTATAAAAAGTCAGACAGAAAAGAAAACTTAAACAAATTTGAATGTACAGTCCTTGATGTGGCACAAAAAGGAACCTCCACAGCTATTGCCGCTAAAAATGCCAATGATTCTACGTTGCGAACTTTCAGGCTGGCGCTTTCCTGTACGGGAGAATATACTTCCTATTTCGGAGGAACTAAAGCACAGGCCTTAGCAGCGATGAACAATACAATGACCCGTGTAAACGGTGTTTTTGAAAATGATTTTGCATCAAGAATGGTACTTATTTCCAATAATGATGCTGTCATTTACACCAATGCGTCTACCGATCCTTACTCGACATCTTCACAAAAAGAGAACTGGAGCTATGAACTGATGCAGACTTTGAACTCAACAATAGGGAATGCAAATTTTGATATAGGCCACGTATTCGGCAGAGACGGCGGCGGCGGTAATGCAGGTTGTATTGGTTGTTTATGCAGCAATGACACATCTTATACAACACAGGGTGGAGTGAAATATCCTAACAACTATAAAGGAAGTGGATATACCTCTCCCGGGAATGGAGTTCCTTCCGGAGATACTTTTGATATTGATTATGTAGCCCATGAGATGGGACATCAGTTTGGAGGAAACCATACATGGTCTTACACTACCCAAAGTGGACTGCAGCCTATTGAACCCGGTTCAGGATCTACGATCATGGGATATGCTGGAATTACCGGTTATGATGTCCAGCCCAATTCCGATGCTTTCTTTCATGCGCTAAGTATTGAGCAAATCACCAATAATATTAAATCAAAAACCTGCTCTGCCAATACAGGCACAGGGAACTCCATCCCAACAGCTAATGCAGGACTTGATTATACCATTCCTAAAAGCACCCCGTTTATGCTGACCGGATCAGGAACTGATGCAAACGGAGATCCACTTTCTTATATCTGGGAGCAGATGGACAAAGGAACTTCCTCACAAACAGGAGCTAATTCTGCAGCAACCGCAACAAAAACAGCAGGCCCTACCTTCAGATCATGGACGCCTACTACTTCTCCGGTAAGATATTTCCCCAGAATGGCTTCGATCCTGACGGGAGCTACCACTACAGCGGGTACTGAAATAAATGTCGAAGCTTTATCTTCGGTTGCAAGAACATTAAATTTCAGATTCACAGTAAGGGATAACAAAGTTGGTGGAGCTGGAAATAATTCGGATGACACTAAAATAACAGTTAGCGGTACAGCCGGACCTTTTAATATTACAACCCAAAATACAGCAGTTTCTTATACCGGCGGAAGTTCTCAAACGGTGAACTGGAATGTGGCAGGCACTACCTCCAATGGTATTAATGCAGCAAACGTAGATATTCTTTGGTCTGCCAACAACGGAACTACATGGACCACCCTCCTTGCCGGAACGCCAAATGACGGATCACAGGCTGTAACAATTCCTAATGTAACGACGACTACAGGGAGAATAATGGTTAAAGGCTCCAATCATATCTTCTTTGACATCAATAATGCCAACATTAAGGTAAATGCAAGCGCAGGAAAAGCAATTCAGGACCCAAAAGAGGTCATTACAGACATTAAAGTATATCCTAATCCTGTAAGAGATATTCTGAACATTTCGAACACAACGTCTGAAGATTATAAGATTTTCGATATGGCTGGAAAACTAATCAATTCAGGGAAACTTGAAAGAGGCAGCGTCAATGTAAGCAGCCTTATCAAAGGAGCCTATGTTA
Source organism: Chryseobacterium carnipullorum (assembly GCF_900142785.1). GTDB lineage: Bacteria > Bacteroidota > Bacteroidia > Flavobacteriales > Weeksellaceae > Chryseobacterium > Chryseobacterium carnipullorum. Next base: position 14,256 of record NZ_FRCD01000004.1, read on the forward strand.
TTCAAATTGGAGAGACTACAAAGAGATTTATAAAAAATTAACCCACTTACTTATAATCTGAAAGGCCGTTCAATACTTGAGCGGTCTTTTTTATGAGTATTCCTTATTCAAATGATAAAAACATGGGATTAATGGTAAATGATAAATCATCAGAAGAAAAAAGAAAATAAAACTAAAGTAGCCCTCAACACTATTGTTTATCTTTACTGTGAAATAATGAATAAAAGATAACTATTTATCATTGAAAAACAATCAATTAACATATTTTAAATATGCATATTATTTTATTTCATAAAATTCACCATTATTTGAGTTTTTTGATTTAATTTTAGCGCACAAAATAAGGCTTGTATTGCACCGCTGAACCAGCGCATTTAAAGAGATATCTGAAACTGAATTTTCTTGTAGATGTTGATACATCCTTTTATTTTCATCTTATTCTTAGATACGAATTTGTCAATGTATTCAACCAGTATTTTGCATTGATGAAAACGCAGGTAAATCTAATGATAACTGTATGGTATTTTTTAGATAATCAACCCATTATCCATAAGTGCCTCCAGCCTAAATTATTTTTCAGAAAGAGATGATCAGCAAATTGCTTCAAAAAAAAAATAATAACCATTAAAACTATTTATCATGAAACATTTATTTAAGTACTTTCTATTTTTTACAATGGCTTCTTTCTCAATAGCGTGTAGCTCAGACAGAGAAGATGAAATTGACAATTCAACAGGAGTCGTTACACATGTATTCTATAAAAATGCTGACGAATTTGCATTAACCTATGACACTGGCGGAACCGTAAACCAAACCATCAGAAATCAGGCATTTGATTTATATAAACTGGGTAAATGGGCTGAACTTGAAACGCTGTTTAAAACTAATAATCTTAATGGCGGCTGGCCACCTGCCAACGGTGGTTACAATATCTATGACGATGTTTCATTTCAGGCCGGACAAAAATTTGACCGATACAGCGGTGCGGTCGGCAGCTATGACGGAACAGGAATTCCTACTTTGGGAGGAAGTTTCACAAGCCCGATCATCAATGGATATGTTTATACTTTTTCACAAAGAGCGTTGAATCAACCTGAAGTTAAGTATGATTTTTATTATGAGATAGATGTTCTGAATAATTTACTTCCTTTCAAATCTCAGGTAGGCGATGTTATTCCATGGTTTAATCAAGAGGGTGGCGGCAAACAGACAATGTGGAAGATTCCGATTGATGTTGCCACTGGCTATCAGAAGACCTGGAATAAACTGGCTCAGGAAGGATACGTAAGAATCACCATCAAAAAAAGTCCTAGCGGAAAATATAATAACTTAGCAGGTACAGTTATTCAGCAATAAAAAGACGCTCATGTATTCAATATCAAAAAAAATAAATATTCTTAAACAGGCCCATGTGGCAAAGAATTTTTTCAGCAATGATGAAATTTCGCGCTCAGCAGCAACAGAATTCACCTGTTGTGACTGTGGTCATCATAACACCATTGAAATAGTGCCTTACCAATCCGGATTCCCTATTTTTCAGATCTACAATGAAGATCAGGTATTATCCGCAAATGAATTGCTGCAAAACAAAGTGGTCACCAAAACTTCAGACAGGATGTTGCATTTTGGAGAATTAACGGTCAATGATTTACCGACTCTGTATTTTGGAACCGACTGCTCATCATGCCATTCAACCTACTTCTGTGTGTTCAGTTATGGCGAAAAACAACCGGGGTTAACGGTGTTGAATATTTCTGGTATCTGGAAATATGATTAACAGGAATCATTTATTTTTGAATTTCATAAAACCACAGTCTAAAGATTGTGGTTTTTTCATGACTTTACTGTCAATGAAATCTCGTTTTTATACAAGTCAAACCATTTGACTTCATTGATTTTTTTAATGATTTTATGTTTTACAATCTGTCCTGAGTAGTACAAATTTTCCAAAATCGTTTTCTATCTTTGCGTAAATAATAAAATTCATGGATAAAATTGACAGTCTGAACCAAGTTGCAGAATTCCACACCACTTTTAAAGCCCCTATTTTAGATACCCCACAAATCCCTTCTCAGGAAAGATGCAACCTTAGAGTTGAGCTTTTGCAGGAAGAATTAAATGAATTAAAACAAGCTATTGCTGATAATGATATCGTAGAAATTGCTGATGCCCTATGTGATCTTCAATATGTTTTAAGCGGAGCAGTCCTTGAATTCGGACTTGGCAGTAAATTTGTAGAGCTATTCAACGAAGTACAGCGTTCCAATATGTCTAAAGCGTGCGATAATGAAGAACAGGCAGAAGAAACGGTCGCATTTTATAAAGAAAAAGAAGTAGAATCTTTTTATGAAAAATCCGGAGAGAAATTTAACGTCTACAGAAAAGCAGACCATAAAGTTCTTAAAAACAAGTACTACTCTCCTGCTGATTTAAAAACAATTATCGAAAAATAATATGAAAAAATTTATTACCAATATTGTTGCCGTTTCAAGTCTTGTCCTGGCATCTCAACAATTCAGCGCCCAAAAAGTGGTAATGAACCGTGAGGTAGAAACCCAGAACGACGGCAAAATGCTCTTGGGAAACCAATTTAAAGAGCAGTTTTTAAAAGCCCCCTATGCAGACTGGTATGTGAAAGAGCATGACGAATATGCTATTGACCAGAAAGCTATCGGGGAACTGAGAAAAGCCAAATTTAATACCTACTCTATTGTCGTTTTTATGGGAACCTGGTGCGAAGACAGCCACAGGGATTTTCCTAGACTGATGAAAATTTTGGAAGAATTAAAGTATCCTGATAACAAAATGACCATCATTGCGGTGAATCGTAAGAAAGAATCTCCTACCGGAGACGAGGTACGTTATAATATTCAGAAGGTTCCTACTATCATTGTAGAAAAATATGGAAAAGAAATCGGAAGGATCATAGAAATGCCCACAACCGGATATATAGAAAGAGATCTGGTTCAAATTCTGAAAAAAGATGACAGTTCTGTAATCAAAGAAATTTTTAACAAATAGTGTTGAGAAATTATAAAGTAATCCTATCATTTGCAGCGGGAATTCTCGCTATGCTGATTCTGTTCTTCGGACTGAAATCATTTTTAAATCTTGGAGGAAAGACGGAAAAGTCCGATTATTATATTCTGACGAACCAGATATCCAAGATGAATAAAATGGTGGTTATGGAACAGGATATCTCCAGCATGCAGAAAACAAAAATGGGCTACGAGGTGTTTGGAAAAGAAGTATCCAACAACAGCATTATCACGTATACCAAAACCAATGCACAGGTGTCTTATGATCTGAACAAAATGAAAATGGAAGTAGACTCCATTAATAAAAAACTGATCATTACCGAGCTTCCTGATGCAGATATAAGAATCACCCCAAGCGTAGAAATTCAGTCGCTGGATGATTCTTTCTTCAACAGAATCTCTGAAAAAGACATTAAAAATGTGACTCAAAAAGCAAAGGAAACAGCGGTTAACTCTGTTAATCAGAACCAGCTGAGAACTGAAGGACACAAACAATTAATGGAAAATCTTAATAATATTTTCGTTTTGGCAAAAGCTTTGAATTATACTATAGAAGACGAAACCGGCAAGCTCGGCGTTTTAGGACTCTAAAAATATAAAGCTATGGATTCAGAAGATAACAAAAAGAAAGAATCTGCGAATAATGCAGAAACCAAAAAGCAGAATGAGGATTTTCAAAACATTCCTGCTTCATCAGAAAAAAGTAATCCGCCTGATATTGATAAAGAAGACGTTCAGAAGCCTTCTAAAAATAAATCGGGAAAAACGGATAATACTAAAAAATAAACCAAAAGGTTCTGCTCAATTGAGTAGAACCTTTTTTTATTGAAAATTTTTACCTCTAAAAGTCGCAAAAGATGAAAATATACGATTTTCTTTCTTGTAATAGTAAATCTGTTAAACCACTTTAATAAGAAGGACTCATCATTCCCCTCCTCCGGAGGGGTGGCAAAAATTCTTTGAATTTTTGACGGGGTGGTCAAAAAGAACACGTATTTTTTGAATCACTAAGACTCACCAGCGTAAAACGAAAATCTGTGTGGGTTAAAAAAAGTAAAATAGTAAGCAGGCAGAAACAGAAAGATTCCGCTCAAATGAATGAACAGAACCTTTCTTCCTATCTATTATTATATGGACTACTTTAGAAATTAAACGATCGTAGACTTTCCGATCTTGATATTTTCGAAATTATAATAGGATTTTTCTGAATATTTAATATAATCTGCAATAAAACTTCCTACTTCACCGGTAGAATAATGCTGTTCAGTATTGAGATCAACCGTAACGTATCCGTTTTCTATAGAATGTTCCACCGCTCTTCTTAATTTATCTGCCGCTTCTGGAAGTTCAAGATAATCAAGCATCATGGCTGTACTTAAAATTGATGCTACAGGATTGGCAATACCCTTTCCTTTGGCTTGCGGATAAGAACCGTGGATGGGTTCAAAAAGCGCATTTTCCTCACCTATTGACGCTGATGGAAGAAGTCCGATAGAACCTCCGATAACACTGGCTTCATCTGAAATGATATCCCCGAACATATTTTCAGTTAAAATAACATCAAACTGTTTAGGATTCAGAATCAGCTGCATAGCCGCATTATCTACAAATAGATAATCAAGCTGTACATCGGGATACTGAGAAGCAATTTTCTGACAGGTTTTTCTCCAAAGCCTTGAAGTATCCAAAACATTAGCCTTATCAACCAGCGTAAGCTTCTTTTTCCTTTTCTCTGCTTCTTTAAAAGCCATATGAGCGATTGGTATAATTTCTTCAGTGCTGTATTTACAGACGTCATAGGCATATTTACCATCAGGATCTGTAAATTTTTCACCGAAATAAATACCACTTACCAATTCTCTGAAAATCTGAATATCCGTTCCTTCAATAATCTCTCTTTTTAAAGGACTTTTATCGATCAGTGAAAGATACGTTTTCAAAGGTCTGATGTTGGCATATAAACCTAACTCTTTACGCAGCTTCAGAAGGCCTTGCTCAGGCCTTACCTTTGCCTCAGGATTATTGTCGAAAACCGGATCACCGATGGCCCCGAACAATACCGCATCTGAATCTTTGCAGATTTTCAATGTTTCGTCAGGAAGCGGATCTCCCGTTTTAAAAATGGCTTCAGCGCCCATTAATCCATAAGAATACTGAAAGGCGCATTGGAATACTTCGGCCACAGCATCCAGTATTTTAATGCTTTCAGTGACCACTTCAGGTCCTATCCCGTCTCCCGGAAGAACCGCTATTTTAAAATAACTGTTGCTCATACTTTTGTGTTTTTAGTTCAAATTCTTTGATCGCCTGTTTTTTGCTGATTAGAAAATCAATATCGTCATAGCCATTGATGAGGCATATTTTTTTGTAAGAATCAAGTTCAAAAGTTTCTGTTTTACCATTAAAACTGATGGTTTGCTTTTCTACATCCACCGCAATTTCAGCCTCAGGATTTTCAGTAATAGTCTTTAAAATTTCTTTCAAAAACTCTTCAGAAACTTTTACCGGAAGAAGTCCGTTATTTAGTGCATTTCCTTTAAAAATATCAGCAAAATAGCTTGATATGATGACTTTAAATCCATAATCTGTCAAAGACCAGGCTGCGTGCTCTCTGCTGCTTCCACACCCGAAATTATTTCCGGCAACCAGAATTTCTCCGGTATACTTAGGATTGTTCAATACAAAATCGGGATTAGGTTCTCCTGTCTGAATCGTAAACCTCCAGTCTCTGAACAGGTTCTCTCCAAAACCTTTTCGGTCAATGCTTTTCAGGAATCTGGCAGGAATAATCTGATCCGTATCTATATTTTCTGCAGGTAACGGTACTGCACGGGATTGTATATAAGTTAATTTTTGCATTTTGTCTGTTTGATCTGTTTAGTTTAAGCTTTCAAAAGCTGAAATTCTTCCTTCTATAGCGGCTTTCGCTGCTGTGAGTGGACTGGCAAGAATCGTTCTGGCTCCCTGTCCCTGTCTTCCTTCAAAATTCCTGTTCGAGGTTGATACGCAATATTGTCCTTCAGGGATTTTGTCATCATTCATCGCGAGACAGGCTGAACATCCGGGCTGACGAATCTGAAATCCTGCATCATTGAAAATCTTATCCAGACCTTCTTCATAAATTTGTTTTACGACCTGCTGCGACCCCGGAACAATCAGAGCCTTTACGCTTTCAGATTTATTTTTCCCTTTAATATATTGTGCTGCGGAACGGAAATCTTCTATCCTCGCATTGGTGCAACTTCCGATAAAGACATAATGTACTTTGATTCCCGAAACTTCCTGACCTGCTTTTAAACCCATATACTGAAGCGCTTTTTCTTCAGATTCATTCTGAGGAACTGGGATCGCTTCATGAACTGAAATTCCCATTCCCGGATTAGTTCCATACGTGATCATTGGAAATATTTCTGAAGCATCAAAAGTCAATTCTTTATCAAAAGAAGCTCCTTCATCCGTCTTAAGGGTTTTCCAATAGGCTAATTTCTCTTTCCACTCCTCTCCTTTCGGGGCGAATGTTTTTCCTTTTACATAGTCAAATGTCGTAGCATCCGGTGCAATCATTCCGCCTCTGGCTCCCATTTCAATGCTCATATTACAAACGGTCATTCTCCCTTCCATCGACATTTCTTCAAAAACATTTCCTGCATATTCACAGAAATAACCCGTTCCGCCATCGGTTCCGATTTTGGAAATAATATAAAGAATGACATCTTTCGCCTGAACATTTTCATTGAGTTCACCATTAACTGTAATCCGCATAGATTGAGGCTTATTCAACAACAGGCACTGACTGGCAAAAACCTGAGCAACCTGACTGGTCCCAATACCGAATGCTATAGCTCCGAAGGCACCGTGTGTAGAAGTATGGCTGTCTCCGCATACAATACTCATTCCCGGCTGCGTAATTCCCAATTCAGGAGCGATGATATGAACAATTCCCTGGTATTGATGCCCTAATCCAAACAGTTCAACCTTATTTTTTTTGCAGTTCTCTGTAAGCTGCTCTACCTGATTTCTTGATAACTCATCCCTGATCGGCTGTTCCTGATGGAGAGTGGGGACATTGTGATCTGCTGTAGCGATAATTTGTTTGGGTCTGAAAACTTCGAGATTTCTTGCTTCGAGCTCTGCAAAAGCCTGAGGACTTGTCACCTCATGAATCAGATGTTTATCTATATAAATAATTTGAGGTCCGTCAGGAATAGTTTCTACAACGTGAGCATCCCAGACTTTGTCAAAAAGTGTCTTTCTATTAGTATCCATATTCAATTTTCCTTGATTTTAAAATCAATTATTATCCTATTTTTCTGCTGGAGGTTTCCATCATCATGTACAGATCATCATTTTTCACCTCTTTTTTCATGTCTGCAATTTTTAAAAACTCCTGATACAGATAATCCAGTTCATCTTTGGTAATATCATAACCAATATGTTTAAATCGGTACGCTAATGCAGAGCGTCCACTTCTGGCTGTAAGAATGATAGATGAAGCATTAACTCCCACTTCTGCAGGATCTATGATTTCATAAGTTTCTCTGTTTTTAATGACACCGTCCTGGTGAATTCCTGAGCTATGGGCAAAAGCATTGGCTCCGACAATGGCTTTATTAGGCTGTACCGGCATTCCCATAAGATCAGAGACCATCAGACTCATTTCGTTCAGCATTTTGGAATCGATGTTCGTGTAAAGGTTTAAGTCTTTATGCTGTTTAAGAATCATAACTACTTCTTCCAGAGCAGTATTTCCGGCTCTTTCTCCTAATCCGTTGATCGTACATTCAATCTGCCGCGCTCCGTTAATGGCTCCTGCAATTGAATTTGCTGTCGCCAGGCCTAAATCATTATGACAGTGACAAGACAAAACCGCTTTTTCAATTCCTTTTACATTTTCCTTCAGATATTTTATTTTCTGTCCATATTCTTCGGGAAGGCAGTAACCTGTAGTATCAGGGATATTTAGCACTGTAGCGCCTGCTTTGATGACTTCTTCGCAAACCTTTGCCAGATAAGCATTATCCGTTCTTCCTGCATCTTCTGCATAAAATTCTACATCTTCCACGTAACTTTTCGCATATTTTACGGCTTCTACAGCACGTTCAAGAATATTTTCCCTTGTTGAGTTGAATTTATATTGAATATGAGAGTCAGAAGTTCCGATCCCGGTATGAATACGTGGCCTTTTTGCCAATTTTAGTGATTCAGCAGCGACGTCTATATCTTTTTTATTGGCTCTTGTGAGTCCGCAAACTTTTGCATTTTTTACCAGTTTTGAAATTTCTGAAACAGATTCAAAATCTCCGGGACTTGAAATAGGAAAACCAGCCTCTATTACGTCAATCCCTAGCTTATCGAGTCTTTCTGCGATCATCAGTTTTTGTTTCGTATTCAGTTTACATCCGGGAACCTGTTCCCCATCCCTCAGCGTAGTATCAAAAATTTCGATTTTTTCGGAATTCATAATGAAGTTTTTTACTTAATTTTGATCAAAACTACTGCTTACAATATTTTTACGTTTTCAATTTTTCTGAAAATTACAATATTCAACAGCCAATAAAATAACCACATTTAATTAATAATCAATAATTTACATTTTACAAATTTACAATGGCAGAATTGCAGAAAGATTTTTTGTTTGTCCTGATTAAATCATTAACTACTTCTGAAAAACGTCAGTTCAAGTTGTACGTGAACCGTCTCGGAATTAATGTTGATGCTAAATTTCTGCTCCTATTCTCGGAACTGGATAAGATGAAAGAATATGATGAATACCCCATCATCGAGAAAAAAATTTCTACGAAACAACAGCTTTCCAACCTGAAAGCCCATTTGTACAAACAGATTCTGGTGAGCCTTAGAATGAATCCAAGTCATCAGAACTACAGGATACAGCTTCGGGAACAACTGGATTTTGCCAATATTTTGTATCAGAAAGGACTTTATAAACAGGCTTTAAAAATATTGGATAAGACTAAACAATCGGCATTAGAACTGGATGAAAAAAGTATTGCTTCCGAAATTATTGATCTTGAAAAAGTAATTGAATCACAGTTTATTACCAGAAGTATAAAAGGGCGGGCTGATGAACTAATTGAGCAGTCTACCGAAATCAGCCGACAGAATCATTATGCCACGGAACTTTCCAATCTTTCGCTTAAACTATACAGTGAAATGCTTACGCATGGGTATGTAAAAAATGATGCGGACCGGGAAAAAGTATTGGAGCTTTTCAATGATCAGATCCAAAAAATAAAGCTGGAAAAACTTAATTTCACAGAAAAACTCTGGTATTTCAAAGCCCACGTCTGGAAGAATCAGTTGCTTCAGGATTACAAGTACACATTAAAATATGCTCATCAATGGGTAGATCTTTTCCATAAAAAGCCTGAAATGATCTTTAGTCATCCGGTATGGTATATCAAAGGGAATACTTATCTTCTTAAGATTCTTTTTCTGTACGGAAATATCGATATTCTGGAAGAGCATTTCGAGAATTTCAACACCACCGTCAACGCTGAAAATTTTGCCCAGAATGAAAATCTGCAGGCTTTAATTTTCCTTACCCATTACAATACATTGATGAATATTCATTTTGTAAAAGGTGAATTTTTTACCGGCACAAAACTTATTCCCGAGATTGAACTTAAAATGGACAGGCTCCGGGAAAGAATTGATGAGCACCACTTTATGATTCTTTATCTGAAAATGTCGGCCATGCTTTTCGGAAGTAAAAACTTTGACAAATCCATTGAATATGCCATGAAGGTGGTTGAGTGCAAAGGAAATGTGCAGGAAGACCTTCTTTTTCATACCAGAATTCTGATTCTGATGGCGAAGTATGAATCCGGAAACGATGAAGACTATGATGAATTCATCAATTCAACGCTGAAATTTGCAAAAAAAATGAAAAAACCTGAGGCGTTCCACTTTGAAAGTATCCAGTTTTTTAAAAATATTAACAGTCTGGTTTTAAGCAATCAGCAGGAATCATTTGAAGTTTTTGATAAAGTTCTTGATGGCTTTTCTAAAAATGAATACTACAGGAGATCACTGCTGTATATTGATATCCACGGATGGGTACAATCTAAAGTAAGAAATGTGGATGTGATTGAAATCATCAAACAGAAAGTAAGATATAAAAGGAAAAAATAAAATTGGTGGCTTCGGGACCCTCAGCCACCATACGGTTAAATACTTTCTATAAATTTCAAAGCATTTTTATAGCTGATCTTTTCCATAATTTCAGGAGAGAAATCCCTTTCAATCCTGTTGTTAATGGTATTCATTGCAGTTGCATCATCATATCCGGCAAAGAAAAAAGGATAACGTGATTTGTCAGGGTGGTTTTTACAATAGAAAAAATCGGCACCATAGGCAATAGTCTCTTCACCTCCCAGATCGAGTCCGTATTGAATGTGTTCATACAGTTTTTCAGGATTCGTCTCATCTACACAGTTTCGGATGAAGTTAAGCCCGATCAATCCTTTCCTTCTGATAATTTCTTTAGCAAGTTCATCAGGAAGATTTCTGTTTTTGTCATGAATGGCCCTGTAATTAGAATGGCTTGCCAGAATAGGAATATTGTAATTTTTCTGATCAATATAGTTTAGGATACCATAAGCCAACTTATCGCTTGTATGCGCCAGGTCAACAGGGATTCTTTTGTCTGAAATATAGTCAATCAGGACTTTTCCATCGTCTTTCAATCCGGCTTCAGAATTGTTTCCACCCCCAAAACGGTTTTCGGTATGGTGAGTCATTCCAAGATAAAGAACTTTCTTTGTCTTTTCAATGATGGCTTCCAGGTTTTTAAATCCTGATTCTAAAGACTCATCTTCCCCACAAAAACCAGACGCATTTTCAATGGAAGCAATGACGCCTACTTTGTTTTCATTTTCAGAGGCTTTATAATTATCCCCTTCAAATAAGAAGAAATTTTCATTGTTCAGCATCTCTGAAAACAGTTCACTCTGTTTTGCGGCATCTACGGTACTATTTTTCCCGGTCGCTGAGTATATGGCCATTACCTGGAGTTTTACATTTCCTTCTTTTAAGTAAGGAAGGGAGCACCCCAGCTCTTTATCATCAATGGTTGAACCGGGGCTTAACAGATGGCATAATAAATCACAGTGCAGATCGATATTAAAGTTTCTCATATCATTATACATATTATCATTTCTTTTTTGAGGCAGTATCAGATTTTAGAAGGCAGAACTTTCCCTGTTTCAGAGCTTTCTTACTGGAAGACACTAAAGTATAAAGGTATTTCTCCATGAAAAAAATAGGGTAATAATGAATACATTCTAAATCACAAAACCAATTTTGAAGATTCAATCGTAATTCTTATTTCAAATATACTTTAAATATAGCATATTAACTAAAAAATGCGTATTTTTGCATCTTAAAATTTCTTAGTAAACAATGATAAAAATTACACTTCCAGACAATAGTGTCAAAGAATTTGAGGGAGAAGTTACTCCTTTAGATGTGGCAAAATCTATAAGCGAGGGATTGGCTAGAAATACCATTTCCGCAGTTGTAAACGGCAAACAAGTAGAAACGACCACACCTATAACCACGGATTCAACGGTACAATTGTTAACCTGGAATGATGATCTTGGAAAGAAAGCGTTCTGGCATTCTTCTGCCCACTTGTTGGCGCAGGCGATCCTTGAATTTTATCCCAATGCTAAGTTGACCATCGGTCCTGCGATAGAAAGCGGATTCTATTATGATGTAGATTTTGGAGACGAAAGTTTATCTGAAAAGGATTTTGAGAAAATCGAAAAGAAAGTATTGGAAAATGCTAAAAAAGGTTCAACCTTCTCATTGTACCCTGTTTCTAAAGAAGAGGCATTAAAAGCCTATGCAGATAATCCTTACAAAGTTGAGTTGATCACGAATCTTAATGATGGCGAAATTACTTTTGTAACGCATGATGATTTTACAGACTTATGCCGTGGAGGACACATTCCAAACACCAATATTGTAAAAGCTGTTAAGATATTAAATGCAGCAGGAGCCTATTGGAGAGGAAATGAAAAAAATCCTCAGCTGACAAGAGTGTACGGTATTTCTTTCCCTAAACAGAAAGAGCTTACTGAATATCTTGAAAGACTGGAAGAAGCCAAAAGAAGAGATCACAGAAAACTTGGTAAAGAATTAGGTATTTTCGCTTTCTCTGAAAAAGTGGGTGCAGGTCTTCCTTTATGGTTGCCAAAAGGGACTGCTTTGAGAAGAAAACTGGAAAATTTTCTTTCTGATGCTCAGAAAAAAGGAGGGTATGAATTTGTCATGTCACCACACATCGGTTCAAAAGAATTGTATGTAACCTCAGGACACTGGGATAAATATGGCGCAGACAGCTTCCAGCCTATCAAAACTCCAAATGAAGGGGAAGAATTCATGCTGAAGCCCATGAACTGCCCTCATCACTGTGAAATCTACAAAACATCACAATGGAGCTACAGGGATCTACCAAAGAGATATGCAGAATTCGGGACGGTTTACAGATATGAGCAAAGTGGAGAACTTCACGGGTTGACAAGAGTTCGTGGATTTACTCAGGATGATGCTCACCTTTTCTGTACTCCGGATCAGCTTTCAGAGGAATTTGAAAAAGTAATTGATTTAACGCTTTATGTTTTTAAATCATTAGGTTTTGAAGATTTTGTAACTCAGGTTTCGTTAAGAGATCCTGATAACAAAGAAAAATATATCGGTTCTGATGAAAATTGGGAAAAAGCCGAAAACGCGATCATCAATGCAGCTGAGAAAAAAGGGTTGAAAACAATTGTAGAATACGGTGAAGCTGCATTCTATGGTCCGAAACTTGATTTCATGGTGAAAGATGCCTTAGGAAGAAAATGGCAGCTTGGAACCATCCAGGTTGACTATAACTTACCTGAAAGATTTGATCTTCATTATATCGGAAACGATAATGAGAAACACAGACCGGTGATGATCCACAGAGCCCCATTCGGTTCTATGGAGCGTTTTATCGCTATTTTATTAGAAAATACGGCAGGAGATTTCCCATTATGGTTAAGCCCTGATCAGTTCATTATTTTACCGATCAGTGAAAAATACGTAGATTATGCAAAAAAAGTTTCACAATTTTTGGAAAATCACGATATTAGCGGTCTGATTGACGACAGAAATGAGAAAACGGGTAAAAAAATCCGTGATGCAGAATTGAAGAAGATCCCATTCATGCTGGTTGTAGGTGAAAATGAAGAGAATGACGGCACGATTTCTGTAAGAAGACGTGGAGAAGGAGATCTTGGAGTGATGAATATGGAAGATTTCGTCAATTATTTTAAGAAAGAAGCAGCAATATAATATTGCTAAATAGAAAGTTAACCAATAAAATTTAATACAATAGCACAAAGATTTAACAACAGGGGCCCACAGAGACGTCCTGTACAGGAGGACTTACACTTGATCAACGATAAAATTCGTGTGAGAGAGCTTCGTTTAGTGGGCGATAACGTAGAGCCGGGAATTTTTCCAATCGATAAAGCAAGACAACTTGCTACGGAACAGGAATTGGATTTAGTGGTAATTTCGGATAAGGCTGAACCTTTCATTGCAAGGATATTAGACTATAAAAAGTTTTTATACGAGCAGAAGAAAAAGCAGAAGGAACTAAAAGCTAAGCAGGTAAAAGTGGTGGTAAAGGAGATCCGTTTCGGACCTCAGACCGATGACCATGATTATGAATTTAAGAAGAAACATGCTGAAAAATTCCTTGAAGAAGGTTCAAAATTGAAAACCTACGTATTTTTTAAGGGACGTTCAATTATCTTTAAAGATCAGGGAGAAATCTTGCTTCTAAAACTGGCTCAGGAACTTGAGCACGTTGGAAAAGTGGATCAGCTGCCTAAGCTTGAAGGAAAAAGAATGATCATGATGATGAGTCCTAAAAAACCAGCTAAATAGTTTTAATAGCCGTAAGGTCTATTTCCTATCATATAAAAAAGCCTCAAAATATTTTGAGGCTTTTTTATATTCAAAATTTATTAAGTTATTATTAAATATTATCTTAGATCAACATCCAATGAAACATATTGGCATACTTTTGTATTGTAAACAAGAAACAATACTCTTTGTTATATTATTAATAACTTAAAAATAAAAAAATAATGAGCACACTTACATTAAAAGACGGAACGGAGATTTATTACAAAGACTGGGGGAAAGGACAACCTATATTTTTTCACCACGGATGGCCATTATCCAGCGACGACTGGGATGCGCAGATGTTGTTCTTCCTGGAGCAGGGCTACAGAGTAATTGCCCATGACAGAAGAGGACACGGAAGATCTGAGCAGACTGCAGAAGGACATAATATGGATACTTATGCTTCTGACGTTGCCGAAATTGTTGAAGCCTTAGATCTTAAAGACGTCATTCATGTGGGACATTCTACAGGTGGCGGAGAAGTGATCCGATACGTCGCTCAATATAGTAAAGGAAGGGCTTCAAAAGCTGTTTTAATAAGTGCAGTAACGCCAATTATGGTTAAAAGTGATAGTAATCCAAATGGTGTTCCCATGTCTGTTTTTGATGAGATCCGTCAAAATACAGCCACTCAGAGACAACAATATTTTGTAGATTTTTCATTAGCATTCTACGGTTATAACAGAGAAGGCGCTAAAGAATCTGAAGGAATCCGCAGAAACTGGTGGAGACAGGGAATGATGGGATCTATTAAAGCGCATTATGACTGTATCAAAGCTTTCTCTGAAACAGATTTTACTGAAGATCTTAAAAGCACAGAGGTACCCGTTTTGGTATTGCATGGTGAAGATGATCAGATTGTTCCTTGCGAAATCACAGGGGTGGTCGCTGCAAAATTAGTTAAAAACGGAAAATTAATTACCTATCCCGGATTCCCTCATGGAATGCCAACGACAGAAGCTGCGACGATCAATAAAGATCTTCTGGAGTTCTTTAAATCATCAACTTAAATTTCACAGAACATAAAAACCGGACTGCAGGTATAGATATCTGCAGTTCGATTTTTATAAATTCTCTACCCTATTCTATTCTATGAAAATATCGAATCTCCCACTGTTAAAGAAATTATTATAAAATCTATGATACCGGGAAAAGATTGATGTTTTTTTTGTATCTTTGCCAACTATAATTCCTGGGTATTACCTGGAATAACGGACAAGATATTGATAACAAAACAATAAAAAAGCAGAACAATGCCAAAATTAAAAACGAAATCAGGTGCTAAAAAGCGTTTTAAACTTACCGGAACTGGGAAGATTAAAAGAAAAAATGCTTTCAAAAGCCACATCTTAACTAAGAAAGAAACGAAGCAAAAGAGAAATCTTACGCAAACTTCTTACGTAGCTGCTGTGGATACAAAAAGCGTTCTACGTCAATTAGCCATTAAGTAGTTTTTATAAATCTATATTCGGTTTATAAGAATTCAAACAAATTCAACAATTTAACCCTGAAACGGTGCCACTAAGAGCAGTTCACTGCCGCCCTTTTCAAAAAAACAATTTAAATTATGCCAAGATCAGTAAATGCAGTAGCTTCAAGAGCTCGCAGAAAGAAAATTATTAAGCAAGCTAAAGGTTTTTTCGGTAGAAGAAAGAACGTTTGGACAGTAGCTAAAAACGCGGTAGAAAAAGCAATGCAATATGCTTACCGTGGAAGAAAAGAGAAAAAGAGAAATTTCAGATCACTTTGGATTACTCGTATCAACGCGGGTGCCAGAGAGCATGGAATGTCTTACTCTCAATTTATGGGAGCTCTTAAAAAGAACAACGTTGAGCTTAACAGAAAAGTTTTAGCTGATTTAGCAATGAATCACCCTGAAGCTTTCAAAGCAGTTGTAGATCAAGTAAAATAATGTAGAATTTTTTGTTATCAATATAATCCCGGGCTTTGCTCGGGATTTTTTTTACAAACCTTTGTCTCATGGCTATTTTTAACTAAAAATGAAAAAATATAGATTAAATTTCACTTTTTTATATTGATTAAAAAAAATGTAGCCATAGTATAGAATTTTTCCTTTTTCCATAAAATAATATTGATTTTTATTATCTACATTTGCTGAATTATTAAATCTATAAAACTTTAGTTAAAAGTGAAAAAAATAACGACTCTTTTACTCGTTTCTTTGTCAGCTTATAGCCTTCAGGGCCAGAATTTTATACAGGCTTATCAAACCAGAGTCAATAAAGTATCCCAGGCCAATATTACGGCAAATCTTCAGGGATTTGGGAATCTGGGAATAAAAACTACCGGCTCTGTAGAAAATACCAATGCACTGAATTGGCTTAAAACAAAATATCAGTCTTACGGATACACTGCGAGCCAGATCACAGAAGACAGTTTTACCTATAACGGAAACACTTCAAAAAATTTAATTATAACCAAAACCGGAACCCTTTACCCTAATATCTACGTAATTATTTGCGGTCATTACGATACCGTAACAGGTCCGGGAGTAAGTGATAACGGCAGCGGAACCTCTATCCTGCTTGAAGCTGCCAGAATTTTAAAAGATGTGCCTACAGATTATTCTGTGAAATTCATTCATTTTTCCGGTGAAGAACAGGGATATCTGGGAAGTTCTCATTATGTCAACAATGTTGTTTTTCAGAACAGCGCACGTCAGCTCAGTCTGAAAGTTGTCTTCAATATCGATCAGGTAGGCGGAAAAATTGGAAATATAAACAGCAATATCAACTGTGAAAGTGATCAGAGCGGACAAAGCGGAAACAATGCAGCTTCACTGGCGATGACCCAACAGCTGGCTACCTGTACCACCCTTTATTCTCCCCTGCAGCCTACCCTATCTAATGCTTACAATTCAGATTACATTCCATTCGAAAACAAAGGCGATATTATTACAGGCTTTTACGAAACGGCAAGAAGTAATAATGAGCATACCATCAATGATACTTTTGCCAATGTAGATCCTGTCTACGTATTTAATGTTGGAAAAGCCGCGCTAGGTGCATTGCAGCACTTTGCCGGGGCTTCTACTATTACTTTAGCAACTGATGAAGCAGCTGCAGATCATTCATCAGAAATCATTAAAATCTATCCTAATCCGGCTCATGATGTGATTACTATAGAATTGCCAACGGATCATAAAACCTTTAAAGTTGAGATCAGTGATATGAATGGAAGATTGCTGCTTAATGCTGAAAACGAAAATAAAATAAATACATCAGGATTGACTAGCGGTGCTTACATGGTGACCGTAAAATCAGATAAAAATAGCATAACCAGAAAAATTATTATAGAAAAATAATCACCCCCCAATCACACCCAATTACAAAATATTTTATATGAAAAAACTTACCACATTTGTGTGCACTGCATTAGCGGTCGGAAGCGTCAGTGCCCAGACTCTGATTCAGGCGTATAAAAACAGGGCAGATCTGGTCTCACAGACCAATATTACCACCAATCTGCAGCAATTTTCCAATCTGGGAATCAAAACCACCGGATCTGTCAATAATGCCAATACGTTAACCTGGATTAAAAACAAATACACTTCTTTCGGATATTCATCCAGCCAGATCGCAGAAGATCCTTTTACGTTTGGCAGTACCAGTTCAAAGAATCTTGTGATTACCAAAACAGGTACTCTCTATCCTAATAAATATGTTATTATCTGCGGGCATTTTGACACCATTACAGGTCCAGGCACCAGTGATAACGGCAGCGGAACGTCTGTTATTTTAGAGGTGGCGAGAATTTTAAAAGATGTTCCTACAGAATATTCAATTAAATTCATTCATTTCTCCGGTGAGGAACAAGGCTTATACGGAAGTTCTCATTATGCTAATAATGTCGAGTTTCAGAGCGGGGTACGAAAGCTGGATATCAAGTTGGTGTTCAACCTTGACCAGGTAGGCGGTAAGATAGGCAATGTGAACAATAAGATCATCTGTGAACGCGATACCTCGGGACAATCAGGAAATAATGCAGCTTCAAACACAGTGACGCAACAGCTGGCAACATGTACGACCCTGTACTCTCCTCTTCAGACCAGTATTTCCAATGCTTATTCATCCGATTATATGCCTTTTGAAAAAAAAGGAGATGTGATCACCGGTTTTTATGAATATACCAGAAGTTACAATGAGCATACTGTCAATGATACCTTTGCCAATGTAGATCCTGTTTATGTATTTAAAGTAGCCAAAGCTGCTGTAGGCGCAATGCAGCACTTTGCAACGGCATCTTCTACGGTTTCGGCTGTTTCAGCATCTAAAGAAAAGCCATTAACGACACTAGAATCAGTAAAAATGTACCCAAATCCCGCTAAAAATATTTTAAACATTGAATTGCCGGATTCAGGAACAAGAAGCTTCACCGTTGAAATTACTAACCTTGCAGGTCTTTCGATGTTAAAAGACGAAAATAAATCTCAGCTTAATATTTCAAGTCTGGAAAATGGAATTTATTTATGTACTGTAAAGAATGAAGGTTCCAGCGTTACAAGAAAGATCATTATTGAAAAATAACGATCACTCATTAAGTCCAGGATTAAAATCCAGGACTTTTATTATTCATACAGATGACCAACCACTACATCATAAAATATAATTAACATGAAAAAAACAATCACTATTCTTTCAGTTCTTCTGGCAGTATCCGTCAGTAAGGCTCAGAGTTTTATTCAGGCGTACCAGGACAGGGCGAATATGGTTTCACAAACCAATATTACCACAAACTTACAACAGTTCTCCAATCTTGGTATAAAGACGACCGGTTCCACCAATAACGCCAGTGCGTTAACGTGGATCAAAAATAAATATATTTCCTACGGGTATTCTGCCAGCCAGATCGCAGAAGATCCTTTCACATTTGGCAGTACAAGTTCTAAAAACCTCGTGATTACCAAAACAGGAACTGTTTATCCTAATAAATACGTGATCATCTGCGGGCATTTTGACAGCATTAATGGTCCCGGAGTGAACGATAACGGCAGCGGAACGTCTATCATTTTAGAAGCGGCAAGGATTTTAAGAAATGTTCCTACCGAATATTCCATTAAATTCATCCATTTCTCCGGTGAGGAACAGGGATTGCGAGGAAGTACCCATTATGTCAATAATGTGGCATATCAGAACGGAGTAAGAGTATTGGATATTAAACTTGTATTTAATCTTGACCAGGTAGGTGGTGTTATGGGGAATAACAATAATACGGTGTACTGTGACCAGGATCAGGCGGGACCCACCAGTAATAATGCAGCAGCTGCGGCAGTCACCCAACAACTTAGAAACTGTACGGCCTTGTATTCGCCTCTTCAGACAGCGGTAGATCCGGCAGAAGATACAGACTATATTCCGTTTGAAAGAAAAGGGGAGATCATCACCGGTTTTTTTGAAAGAATAAGAAGTACGTATCCACATACATCCAATGATACCTTTGCCAATACAGATCCTGTTTATATCTTTAAAATAGGAAAAGCGACTGTTGGAGCTTTGCAGCATTTTGCCGTTGCTACTTCTGCCAGTTCATTGGTAATGAAAACTAAGGAAACGGTTTCCAATGATTCCCTTGAGGCTGTATCTGTTTACCCTAACCCATCTAAAGATACTGTAAATATCGAACTTCCCGGTACCCATATCAAGGATTTCAGTTTTGAAATTACAGAGCTTTCCGGAAAAGTACTTTTAAAAAAGGACAACGAAACCAAAATTAATGTTTCAGGACTCCCTGAAGGAGCTTATATTGGTGTTATCAAAGCTGATGGGCAAACGGCTGTACGAAAAATTTTGATTGAAAGATAGTGTTACTATTTACATTATAACATAAAGCAGGAAGTAATTTTTCCTGCTTTTTTATTACTGATTTCGATAGATAATAATCTTTTTTATTGATCTCTACTCCGAAGGATCCCCTCTATATCTTGCATCGAAAATCCTTTCGCTTTAAGCAATATCAAAAAGTGATACAACAAATCCGCTGCTTCGTTTTTGAATAGATCGTCGTTGCTGTCTTTCGCTTCAATGACCAGTTCTACAGCCTCCTCGCCTACTTTCTGCGCCATTTTATTGATTCCTCTCTGATAAAGGGAGTACGTATAAGAACCTTCTGTCTCGCTATCAATTCTATCAGCTATTTTAGCTTCCAGCTCATACAGGAAGCCTTTATTATCTTTTTCACCAAAACAGCTGAAACTTCCGGTGTGACAAACCGTATTTTTAGGTACTGCCTGAATTAATAAGGTATCCTGATCACAATCTATGCTTATTTTTTTTACTGTCAGGAAATTGCCGGATTCTTCTCCTTTGGTCCAGAGTCTGTTTTTGGAACGGCTGAAAAAGGTGACAATCCCTTCTTTTTCTGTTTTTTCTAATGCCTCTTCATTCATATAGCCTAACATCAGCACTTGCTGTGTTCTGCTGTCCTGAATGATGACCGGAACCAGGCCATTGTTTTTTTCAAAATCTATTTTCATCGTACGGGTATTTTTTGAGTTCTTAGTTGTTGCTTTAATTCTTGAATCGGCACTTCATTAAAGTGGAAAATGCTGGCTGCCAAGGCGCCGGTAGCTTTGGTCTCATTCAACACTTGAACAAAGTCATCTGCACTGCCTGCTCCTCCGGAAGCAATGACGGGAATACTGACTGCCTCTGAAACAAGTTTCGTCATTCGGATATCAAATCCATTTTTTGTTCCGTCTCCATCCATAGAGGTAAGAAGAATTTCACCGGCACCTAAAGATACCACTTCTTTTGCCCACTCTACGGTATTTAAGCTCGTAGCAAGTTTTCCTCCTCTCACATACACCAGATCTGCTCCATCGGTCAATCGCGTATCTATCGCTACAACGATACACTGGCTTCCAAACTCTTTCGAAAGTTCAGAGATCAACTGTGGATTTTTAACCGCAGAAGAATTGATGCTGATTTTATCCGCGCCGGCATCCAAAAGTTTTCTCACATCTTCAGAAGACGAAATTCCTCCGCCTACCGTAAAAGGAATACTCAGGTTTCTTGCAATATCTTTTACCAACCCGACAAATGTTTTCCGGTCTTCCAATGTGGCTGTAATATCCAGAAAAACCAATTCATCAGCCCCTTCCTGCTCATATTTTACCGCAAGCTCTATTGGATCTCCGGCATTCCGTAAACCTTCAAAATTAACGCCTTTTACTGTTGTCCCGTCTTTGATATCCAGACAGGGAATAATTCTTTTTTTAAGCATTTTCAATCAATTTCTGAAGTTGTTGTAATTGTATTTTTCCCTCGTAAATCGCCTTTCCTATGATCGTTCCTGAACATCCGATCTCTTTCATCCGCTCAACATCTTCGATACATGAGATACCACCGCTGGCGGTAAGCCTTAACGATGTTTTATCCAGAATTTCTCTGTACAGATCTGTAGAAGGACCTTCCAGCATTCCATCTTTTGAAATATCCGTGCATATCGTCTGAATGATTCCTTTGTTCTGATAATCCAAAAGAAAATCAATAATATCCAAGCTGCTTTCTTCCTGCCAACCAGAAGTTTTTATTTTTCTGTTTTCGCAGTCTGCTCCCAGAATAATCTTTTCGCTGCCATATTTCCGGATCATTTCTAAGCAGAATTCCGGATCCTGAACAGCAATACTACCAAGCGTAATTTGTTTTGCCCCGGAGTTAAAGGCAATTTCTATATCATTCCCTGTTTTTAAACCACCTCCAAAATCAATATGAAGTGATGTTTCCCTGGAAATATTCTCGAGTACTTTCTGGTTCACAATATGCTTAGAACGCGCGCCGTCAAGATCAACAAGATGGAGAAACTGAATCCCATAGCTTTCAAATTCCCTGGCAATATCTACCGGATTCTCACTGTATATTTTTTTTGTGGCATAATCTCCTTTTGAAAGACGGACACATTTTCCGTCAATAATATCAATAGCTGGAATAATTTTCATCATTTATAATTTAATAAAGTTGCTTAATATTCTACTGCCCGTTGCCCCGGATTTTTCCGGATGAAACTGTACGGCAAAGAAATTATCTCTATGAAGAGAAGCACTGAAGGGCAGAATATAATCACATCCCCCAATGGTAGAATCTGCAAGCGCGCAATAGTAGCTGTGGACAAAATAGACATCACTATTTTCCTCAATTCCTGAAAAAAGGGGACTTTTAAGATCTGAAATCGTATTCCAGCCCATGTGGGGAACCAGATCTTCAGGCGGAAATATTTTAACATCAACATCAAAAATTCCCATTCCTCTTGTCTCTCCTTCTTCATTATCCCCGCACATCAGCTGCATGCCGAGACAAATTCCCAAAACAGGTTGCTTCAAAGCAGGAATCAGCAGATCAAGGCCCTTCTCTTTCAAAACCTTCATCGTTGAAGAAGCTTCTCCCACCCCGGGAAAAATAACTTTATCTGCTTTCAGAATCAGTTCGGGATCATCAGTAACTACCGATTCAATATTCAATCTTGCCAGTGCATTCTGAACTGAGCTTACATTTCCTCCGTTATATTTTATTAATGCGATCATCTATAAACTTCCTTTGGTTGATGGTAAATTATAATTGCTATCTGACTGGTTTACTGCTATTTTTACAGCTTTTGCAAATGCTTTGAAAACCGCTTCTATTTTGTGGTGTTCATTACTTCCTTCTGCTTTGATATTCAGATTGGATTTTGAAGAGTCTGTGAATGATTTGAAAAAATGAATAAACATTTCCGTAGGAACATCTCCTATCTTTTCCCTTTTAAATTCCACATCCCAGACCAGCCAGGGTCTTCCTCCGAAGTCGATCGCCGCCTGGGCCAGACAGTCGTCCATCGGAAGCAGGAAACCATATCTTTCAATCCCTTTTTTGTTTCCTAAAGCTTTTAAGAAAGCTTCTCCCAAAGCAATTCCCGTATCCTCAATGGTGTGGTGCTCATCGACCTGAAGATCTCCGTTAACCTTGATTTTTAAGTCTAAATTTCCGTGCTTCGAGATCTGTTCCAACATATGATCAAAAAAATGAAGACCCGTTGAAATTTTAGAAGTTCCGTTTCCGTTAAGATCTATTTCAATATCGATTTCGGTTTCATTGGTTTTTCTGTACACTTTAGCCTTTCTGGATTCCTGTTTTAAAAATGAATAAATTCCGTTCCAAGTGGTGGTACTCAGGGTCGCATCCTTATTAAAGTTTTCATTGAGGAAAATAGACTGAGTTCCCATGTTTTTAGCTAGTTGAATATCCGTACTTCGATCACCAATTACATAGGAGTTTTCAAGATCATAGTTGCCGTGGATGTATTTTGAAAGCATCCCGATTCCCGGTTTTCTGGTAGGAAGGTTTTCATGTTCAAAGCTTCTATCGATCAGAATATCGCTGAAAATAATGCCTTCATTTTCGAAGGTCTTCACCATTTTTTCCTGAGGTTTGATGAAATCTTCAAAGGGAAAACTTTCAGTTCCCAAACCGTCCTGATTGGTCACCATCACCAGTTCGTAATCCATTTCTCTGACAATTTTGGAAAGGTTCTGAAAAACTCCGGGATAAAATTCCAGTTTTTCCAATGAATCTACCTGAAAGTCCACAGGTGGCTCTACGATAAGTGTTCCGTCACGGTCTATGAATAATACTTTTTTCATCATTTTACAGTTTTTAATATATTGATCAATTTTTCATTTTCTTCACGGGTTCCTACATTGATCCTGATACAATTCTGTATCGCAGGTGCTCTCTGGCTTGTTAAGATTTCTTCATCAAGCATGGTTTGATACACTTTTGTACCGTCCTTCATTTTAATCAGGAAGAAATTGGCATCTGTAGGAAATACCTTTTCAATACAGTCGATACTTTTAAACTCTTCTTTCAGCCATTCTCTTTCGTTTAAGACCTTAGCCACATTGTCTTTAAGTTTATTTTTATCATCCAACAGGCTTATGATCAGTTCCTGACTCAGAGTGTTGACATTATAAGGAGCTTTTACCGTATTGATAAAACGGATAATCTCTTTGGAAGCATACGCTGTTCCCACTCTTGCTCCCGCGGTTCCCCAGGCTTTTGAAAAGGTCTGAAGGACAATGACGTTAGGATACTGATCCAGCACCTCAATTCCTGATCTGTTTTCTGAAAATTCGATATATGCTTCATCAATGACAACAATACCATCAAAATTCTGAATGAAAAATTCAAGATCCTTTAC
The DNA here is from genome assembly GCF_900142785.1 of Chryseobacterium carnipullorum. Classification (GTDB taxonomy): domain Bacteria; phylum Bacteroidota; class Bacteroidia; order Flavobacteriales; family Weeksellaceae; genus Chryseobacterium; species Chryseobacterium carnipullorum. The sequence goes on from NZ_FRCD01000004.1 coordinate 38,447, forward strand.
ACTGTTTCCGGTTGGGTTGTTGGGAGAACAGAGAAAAAACACTTTGATATCACGTTTCTGAGTAATCTTTAGAAAATCATCTTTTACCATTTCAAAATTGTCATCCAGATCTAATTTTACCACTTCATTTTCATTCACGGCGGCATAAAAACCGTACATCGCAAAAGATGGATTCATCATCAGAATGGCATCTTTTTTAGGTTCACAGAAGATTTTAATAATTAAATCGATCAATTCATCACTTCCGTTCCCTATTGCAATCTGTTCCGGAGAAAGACCTTTAAGACCTGCCAATTTATTTTTAAGCTTTTTCTGAGACGAATCCGGATATCTGTTGAATTCCCCGAACGGACATTCATTAGCGTCCAGCAATACAGGAGCATTAAACTCATTGTGATCCCTGAAACTGATATAAGGTTGTAATTTTACGATATTCTCTCTTACTAAACTATTGATATTGAATTCTTTCATTGTATTATTTTAATCTGATCGATACTGCATTTTTGTGGGCGATAAGACCTTCGGCCTCTGCCATGATTTCTATTGTTTTTCCTATATTTTCAAGGCCTTCTTTTGAAAGATGCTGGAAAGTTATTTTCTTGACAAAACTGTCCAGAGAAACGCCGCTGTAGTTCCTGGCATAGGCATTGGTAGGCAATGTATGATTGGTTCCGCTGGCATAATCTCCCGCACTTTCACAGGAATAATTTCCAAGGAAGACAGATCCTGCATTGTCAATCATCGGAATAAACTTTTCAAAATCTTCCAAAGCCAGAATCAGGTGTTCGGGAGCATAAAGATTACTGAACTCAAAAGCTTCTTCAATAGAATCGATCAGTATAAAAATACTGTGATCCAATGCCTGACGGGCCATTTCATTTCTTGGAAGATTACCCAGTTGTTTTTCTACAGCTTCTATGGTTTCGGTAAAAATTTTGAGATCTGTCGTGATGAAAACTACCTGACTGTCGCTTCCGTGTTCAGCCTGTGAAAGAAGATCTGCGGCGCAAAAATCGGGAATAGCCTGACGGTCTGCAATCACAAGAACTTCGCTGGGGCCTGCAGGCATGTCTATCGCTACACCGTAACGTTGTGCATATTCTTTAGCTGCCACAACAAACTGGTTTCCCGGACCAAAAATTTTATAAACCTTCGGAATGCTTGTTGTTCCTAAAGTCATTGCTGCAATAGCCTGTGCTCCCCCTGTTTTGAATATTTTGGTAATCCCGCATAGTTTGGCTGTGAACAGAATGGCAGGATTGATATTCCCGTTACGGTCAGGTGGTGTACAAAGAATAATTTCTTTACATCCAGCCAGATTCGCTGGTACGGCAAGCATAAGAACGGTTGAAAACAAAGGGGCAGTTCCGCCGGGAATATAGATCCCTACTTTTTCTATTGCTCTATTTTCACGCCAGCAGATTACCTCTTTTGCAGTTTCAATTTTCTCTGTTTTCGTTATTTGAGAAGCATGAAATTTTAAGATATTCTCTTTTGCCTGTCTGATGGCTCTTTTTAAGTCATCAGAGATTTCATTTTCAGAGTTATTAATCTCTGCTTCTGAAACTGCAATGTGTGGCGTGATGGCTTTGTCAAATTTTTTATTAAAATTAATAAGCGCATTGTCCCCGTCTTTTTCTACGGCTTCAAATATTTCCGTAATCAGTCCTGATATTTCTTTACGTTCGAAAACCGGTCGTTTTACCAACTCTGGCCAAGTTTTTTTTGCTGGAAATCTGTATGTCTTCATAATTAAATAACCATTTTATCGATTGGAATAATGAGTATGTCCTGAGCTCCGTATGCTTTCAGTTCATCAATGACGTCCCAAAATCTTTCTTCATCAATCACAGAATGAATGCTGCTCCAGCCTTTTTCTGCCAATGGAATAACCGTTGGACTTTTTAGAACAGGAAGAACAGAGGCGATGTCTTTGATCTTTTCATCGGGAACATTCATCAGGATATATTTTGAATTTTTTGCTCTTAAAACCGATTGGATACGAAACAGAAATTTATTGAGAATGGCTTCTTTTTCAGGAGTAAGCACCGAAGTTTTTGCTAAAACGGCTTCTGATTTCATAATGGTGATGGTTTCCCTCAATCCATTTTTAAATAGGGTACTGCCGGAACTTACAATATCACAAATACCATCTGCCAGCCCGATATTAGGAGCTATTTCAACGGAGCCGGAAATGATGTGAATGTCGGATTGGATTCCACTTTTATCGAGAAAGTTTTTAAGAGTATTGGGATAGGAAGTGGCAATTTTTCTGCCCTGAAAATAGGATAGATCATCAGTTTCCACTTCTTTGGGAACGGCTAAAGACACCCTGCATTTTGAAAAGCCCAGCTTCTCAACAATCTGGATATTTTTCTGCTTTTCAGCCAGCAGATTTTCACCGACAATAGCGATATCTACCACGCCGTCTTCAAGGTATTGTGGAATATCTGAATTTCTGAGATACATGATCTCCATGGGAAAGTTGTCTACGGAAACCTTGAGCTGGTCTTTTCCGTTGTTGACGAAAATACCGCAGTCTTTGAGGAGTTGTAAAGATTCTTCGTAAAGCCTGCCGCTTTTCTGGATTGCAATTTTTAATTTACTCATTGTATTGTTTTGAAGTCTGAGTAAATAAAACTGATCTGTTGGCTATTTCCGGGAAGAATTCGGGAAACAAAAAAACCGTCTGTTTACTCAGACGGTTTTAATTATTTTTGATTTTAACACATGTTTATATCAATCAATTCCGTCTTAGCAGAGATGATGATGATAATGATGAAGTGTTAAAAAATTCGGTTTCATTGTTTTGAATTATGCTACAAATGTAGGACTTATTTTTAAACTGCAAAGTTTTTTTACAGATTTTTTTTGTAGAGTTGCATCAACTGAGCGGCTATAGGCTCATCATTAAATTTCTGAACAAACTTGAAACTCTTTTCTGCACGGCGTTTCCTCTCGGATTCATTATCCCAAAGAAATTTTATCTTGGCGCCCAGGTCAAGATCATTTCCGGGGTTGATGTAAACGGAGTTGTCCCCTCCCGCTTCCGGCAGGCAGCTTGTATTACTGGTAATCGTCACCGTCTTTGAGAAAAGCGCTTCTATGACAGGGATTCCAAAGCCTTCGAAAAAGCTGGGATAGACAAAAATATCGGCCAGTTTATAGATCACTGCCAGCTCATCCATAGAAACACCTTCCAGGAAAATCACCTGTTTTTCCATTTTGTTTTTTCTGATGAAAGCTTCTACTTTTTTATAATAACTGGTCTTTTTACCGACTACAACTAATGGAATTTCTGTTTCATTGATTCCTTTAACGATGCTTAAAAGATTCTTTCGGTCTTCGATAGTTCCTACATTCAGAATATATCGTTCCGGAAGATTGAATTTTTCTTTTACGGCCTGAATACATTCCTCCGACTGCTGTTCTTTAAAAGCTTGATGACAGCCCTGATAAATCACCTCAATTTTCGATTCGGGAACTTTCAGATAGGTGATAATATCTCTTTTGGTCTGTTCTGAAATGGCAATGATTTTATCTGCTGAAATGGCTGCTTTTTTAAATTTCCACAGGTGTATTTTACGGTCAAAGTAGGAATAGTACTGTGGATATCTCATGAAGATCAGATCGTGTATCGTCACTATTTTTTTAATGGGTTCTTTGCCCCATTTCAACGGCAGTTCACCAGACAGGCCATGGAATATTTCAGCGCCTTCTTTTTGGGCGTCTTTACCCATTTTAAACTGTCGGGAAAATTTTCCTCTTGAAGTTTCCACAAATCGGACATTGGGTTTTTCAAGAATCTCTTTTCCCCGTTCTGAACTGTTTTTGTTCAGTAGTAGATATTCATTTTCAGGATAGTAGTGAGAAAGGATCCTGACGAGATCTCTTGAATAATTGCCCAGTCCGGACGTATTGTAAAAAAAACGTTTTGCGTCGAAGGCAATCTTCATATCCATGTTTTAATAAGCTTTTTTAACGGTTTAAAGGTATCAATAAAATAAACCCTAAATGACTATTCAGGGTTTATTTTATAAATTTTAAAAATCAATCTTTAAAATTTAGAGAAAACACAGCTTATACCGCTACATTATTCTCTCTTAAAGCATCATTAAGAGATGTTTTTTTATCTGTTGATTCTTTTCTCTGACCGATGATCAATGCACACGGAACCTGGTATTCACCAGCCGGGTATTGTTTGGTGTAACTTCCGGGAATTACTACTGAACGCGCAGGAACTCTTCCTTTGATCTCAACAGGCTCATCACCTGTCACATCAATAATTTTTGTGGAAGCAGTCAATACGACATTTGCTCCCAATACCGCTTCTCTTTCTACATGAACCCCTTCTACAACGATACATCTTGAACCGATGAAACAGTCGTCCTCAATGATCACAGGAGCTGCCTGTAACGGCTCTAATACCCCACCGATACCAACACCACCACTCAGGTGAACGTTTTTACCGATCTGTGCACAACTTCCTACAGTCGCCCAGGTATCTACCATCGTTCCTGAATCTACATAAGCACCGATATTGACGTAAGAAGGCATCAAAATAACACCTGAAGCTACGAAAGATCCTTCTCTTGCGATGGCATGCGGTACAACTCTTACTCCTTTTTCAGCATAATTTCTCTTCAAAGGAATTTTGTCATGAAATTCAAACGGACCTACTTCAATAGTTTCCATTTTCTGGATCGGGAAATACATTACTACGGCTTTCTTTACCCATTCATTTACCTGCCATCCGTTTTCTGTAGGTTCAGCTACACGAAGTTCTCCTGAATCCAATAAAGAAATAACTTCTCTTATCGCCTTCTTGCTGTCTTCGTTCTGTAATAAATCTCTATTATCCCAAATGTTTTCAATAGTTTGTTGTAACGACATGTTTCTTGTTTGATTTTAGTATAAATAATCGCTGCAGCTTCCCGCAGTTTTGAAGGTCAAAAGTACAAAAGATTGTTTTAGTATACAAGTTCTGCCGAGCGCACTCCATGCGAATTATTTCCTTTCTGATTTTCGAATATTATTCTAAAATAATGAATTCCATGGTCTTTTCAACGTGTTTTTGCTGAATAATTCCCTGTGAATACCGAAGATTTGAACCAGTATTATATTTTGTTAAATAAGCGGTATTAATTTCCGGAGTAAGATCTGTAATATCATCCGGGACAACCGCTTTTATATTGAATATTTCTTTTCCACATTTAATCTGTCCTATGGGATCTTGTAAAAAAGTATGATACCAGCTTTTTTCTGCCAGTCCCCAGGATCTTGCAAAAATTCTGTCGTTTACGATAACCATCCAGATCTCGAGGAAGGTAGTTCGGTGTTGTCCTGCCTTTATTTCAATAATACTATGACTACTGATGTAATCTAATGCTAATTCCTTATTCATTGTTAATTGTTAATTTTTTACGAATCTAAAATGAATAAAAATTCCTGCCCAATTTATTATTCAGCTTAAAGTAAATATTATTTGGATTGGCGATTTTCTGGTGTTTCCTTTTTCAGAGCATCATTTTGTTGAGTGTTGTAATCAGACATTCTTTATAGCTTTTGACTATTGCAATTTTTTAATTCTGAAATACAAGCTGATTATCTTGAAATATTCAATATTCGTTAAACATCAAAAAGCCATGTCAAGGTTTAAAACCTTGACATGGCTTTAATTACAGGTTATATGGAATAGTAGATTCCCGCTGCTTATTTTTTTCAGAGCATCATTTTATGGAGCGTTGTAATCAGACAATCCTTATAACTTTTTGCCACGGCAATTTTCTGATCCTGGCATACCAGCTGGTTGTCTTCAAAATATTCAATATTGGTTAAATTGACAATGTAAGAATTGTGGACCCTCATGAATTCATCGGGAAGACTTTCGATTAAATCTTTAAGGGCTTTGTAGTAGATGTATTTTTTATTGAATGTGGTATTAATTTCCACATAATTCCCCAAACCTTTGATAATGGTAATGTCTTTAAAGAAAAGTTTTACCAGTTTTTTATCTGTTTTAATAAAGGCAAAGGTTCGGTTTTCCATTCAATGATCAGTTTAAATAATACTTTATAAAACTCTTTGAGCGTGGAGATAAGCTTTATTCCAGTATTTTTCATTTAGCGAAGATATTATCACTCCTTTTGAAGTGGAAGCATGGATAAATTTCACTTCTCCGTCAGCTCCTATATCATGAACAATACCTACGTGAGAAACTCTGCTTCCTCCTGCGGTAGCGAAAAATAAAAGGTCGCCGGGTTTCACTTCTTTAATATCAATTTTCTGACCGGCATCGGCCTGATCGGAAGACCTGCGGGGCAGTGAGAAATCATTTTCTTCAAAAACTTTCACAGTAAATCCGGAACAGTCGAAACCAGAAGAGGTATTCCCACCGAATTTATAAGGTGCTCCGATATACTTTTCAGCATCTTTCAGAATATCACTGACGGATCTTGAAATTTTGCCATCAAATTTAGAATCCAGTTTTCGGAGGTTTTCAGCTTTTACCACTGTTTTACTTCCCGTATTTTTTTTAGAGGATACACTTTTAGATGATCCGCAGGAAACGGCGATCGCAGAGGCAATCAGCAGAACTGAAAACTGCTTTATTCTTAAGTTTTTTTCAAATAATCCCGGTCTCATAGTCATCTGATTTTAAATGAAGTAACTAATTATAAACAAATATACATTTTATATTTAAATTATATAACAAGTATACTAGAACTATATGATAAATGTGTGTTAAAATATTGATTTTCTTTATTTATTAGTATATTTGAATTCAATTTCACAATATGGCAACCTATGAAAGTTTAATAAAAATAAACGGAAGTGTAGGCGATCTGGTTTTTTACAGCCTGAACGGGAAAAATGTGGTGCGGAAAAAAAGCGGATTTAATAAAACGGCGTTCAAAAAGAGTCCTTCTTATGAGAAAGTAAGGCAGAACAGTTCGGAATTCGGACATTGTTCCAAATCGGGAAAAACAATACGGAGTTGTATTGAAAATTATAGTAAGGAATCGGGTGATCCCCTCCTCTATCAGAAATTTGCAAAGCTGATGACCGTTATTAAGGATCTTGATGTGGTTTCGGCCAGGGGAAAAAGAACGGTGCAAAACGGTCTTATATCGCCGGAAGGATTAAAGCTGCTTAGAGCATTCAGATTTGGAAAAAAGGAAAATATCTCTCCGGACATTTTCGTTTCGGAGGATAAAGAAAACCGGATTTTGAATTTAGGTCACCCAATTCCGGCTGATAACATGGCAATCATCACCATTCAGCCTGATCTTGAAGTATATTCGGGGGAGTATTTTGAAGAAAGACTTTCTGCTGAAAAGGAAACACTCATTCCTTTTAAAAAGCATTTTTCAGATGACAGGCTTCTGCTCTACTTTTTAGTCATTAAGTATAAGGAAGAAATTACCCATATGGGATTTATCTAAATAAAAAAAGCCTGCAGGGATGAATCTGCAGGCTTTCTGTTTTATTTCTTGTCTCCTGTCCAGGTCCCGTATCTTGCAGGGGTGGGAACAGCGTTTGACCAGTTTCCGTTTCCTTTTTTCTCTCTTGAAAGGGTTCCTTTGAATTCTCCATCGTCAGGAAGCCCGATTACAGCAGTAAGATCACCGGTATCCGTTAAATTTCCGGAAATATTATAATTTTCGTCATTAACGGTAGAGTGCATCGTTCCGGTTACTTTTCCGTCGCTGGCTACTACAAGGTTCCAGGTTCCGTCATCGCTTCCCGTATACTTTCCTGACCATGTTCCTATATAATCATAAATAGTGTCATCATCAGAACTACATCCGATAAATAAAAAAGCTGTGAAAAGAAGTAAAAAAAGTTTCTTCATAGTTTCTAATAGTTTTATAACCAAATCAAATTTTATTGTTAGCTATTCATTTCCCACTTTTGAATAGAATAATGAATTAATGTTTATTGTTTTCGGGCTTGTTCCCTGCAAATCTACTAATTTTTTCATTCAGATTATCTGAATTTTAATCAGCTGTTTATATTTTTATGAATTAATAGCATATTTTGGCTAAAATACAATTATTTCCCAAATACAACCAATGAATGGACGTGCAAGCTGTCAAAAAACAACAACAAACCACACGATTGGCATACTATTACAATAATGTGTTTATTTCATTCAATTATTTCAATATAAATTATTTTTATTCTATCATTTGCAATTTAAACGAAATTTATTTTCACAATCGCAAATATTTCTTAATTTAGTGAAAAATATAAAAGTCACTAAAACCCAATAATCATATGAAAACAAGACTTATTTTTTTTATTGCTGTCGCCTTTTTCAGTAGCATTAAGTCACAGGTAGGGATTAATACTACCGCACCTTCTCACACTTTAGATGTCAACGGACTGGTTAGAGTACGAGGTTTAGCCAATGCTGAAAGAAAAATTGTTGCAGCAGATCCACAGGGAGTTTTAACTTTGATCGCACCGGAAGAAATTTTTTCTCCAAAAGCATTATTGAATACTTCCACTTCTGCTGCTGAGCAAAGACTGACCGTTTATGAAGGACAATGTTTTCAGCCGACAGATAATGCATCTTCCTGTGCGATTACGGTAAATCATTACAGTACCTGCGCAGGTTTTACCCGCGCTATAGATACTCAGATTATAGTGGGACAAACCATCAACACGATTAACGGACAGTTTTTAGGAACCTGGGCTTCCCGTTTTATCGATAATAAAGGCTATGTGGGAGGAACAACAGCTGCTGAGCAGGTAGCACCCGACTATCCCAGAATCTCCTATCCTACTGCCAATTCCGCTAACTATTTGGGAACTGGTAGTTTTTCGGGTCAATGTAATGCAGATCTTGTGACTACTATTAATCAGGCCACTGGTGATATTAAAATAGAATCAGTGAAAAGAAGTATGTTTGCCCATATGGTCTATCTTTTATCTGTATCCCGCTCAAAAAGTAACTAGAAACAGATTCTTTTTTAAAGAAATAAAAATAGCTGCATCAAAAATGCAGCTATTTTGTTTTACTAACCATTATCGTATGGGGTGAGTTCATTGCTGCATTCTTTTTTATGCAGAAGAAATGAAACCTGAATATCTTCATCAGCAGTCCGGGCATGAATCGACGAAAGATAAGTTTTATATCTTTTGTCTGTTGGCTGTAATGCGACTACTCTTCCTCCTCCATAGAGAACCATCTTAAATTATTCTGCTTTTGCTGACATCTGCAGGAACCCTACAGGACGATGGACCATTGATATTATAATTTTTCTCATTTTATACTGGTTCTATCGGTTGTCGTTGGATGAATAATCAGACTGAATGTTTTGCTTATACAGGTATATAAAAAAAGCAGCAGATCAACGTAATGTTATCTGCTGCTTTTAATAGAGAGAAAGATTTAACTTTCCTTCTTAATTTATGCTACGCGTACGTTAACTGCGTTAACGCCTTTTTTACCGTTTTCTAAATCGAATGTTACAGTGTCATTTTCACGTATATCATCTTTTAAACCAGATGAATGTACGAAGATATCCTGACCGCCATTTGAAGGTGTAATAAAACCAAAACCTTTGGCATCATTAAAGAATTTTACTGTTCCTTGTTGCATTGTATTGTATTATAAAATTATTGTATTCGTTGATAAAATGTTTCTGGCCGTAGCCATTATTGAGATAATGTTTCCATCAAAACAATAATAAATCGATTTGTGAACAAGAAATGATGTTGATATTTTTAGAGACCTGATTGATATTCAAGTGGAAAAAAGGTACTTCACCCGTTATATTGGTAACAAACTTAGCGGCTGAAAAAGCGAAGACTGATCAATGAGATGAACTCAAAAGTTTCAGAATAAGCGTCGGCAGGAGCCTGATTATTTTACAAATATACAATTAATTTATTGAAAACAAGTATTTTTTTGATTTTAATACAAATTAATTTAAAAATTTGCAATAGAGATAAGGTGTTCTTTTTTATTAGACGACCACTTCCCTTTTCGTTTTATAAAGATTGTATGGATAAAAAAACAATGGGATGAGCAGTATTGGTAAGCCTTTTGATGCGATATAAGTAAATTAAAATATATGAGTATCCTAAAAACATTAGTAGTATCCGGAAGTATCATGTTAGCTTTCAACAGCTGTACAAAAGAATCTGTTAAAAATGAAACCCCGGTGCCTGTTGAACAAACCGCAACCCCTAAAATAATGGTTGATGGAAGTTATGCCACTGCGGACTACGAAAAAAGAAAAGAAGGTTATGATTGGGTAGGAGTTATCATTCAAAATATAGATGACAACAAAATATCTGTTAAGATAAGATCCCGTGCAGACAAGAAAAAGCCAAGCTGTACGCTTGATGCAGAAGCAACAAAAACAAAGGAAGGCGTATATCATGCAATGCTTAATGGAAAAAATGTAATTTTTACTTTTAATGAAACCTCAGTAACTATCGATACTGAAAATCCTCAGGATCAAGATGGTTTACATTTTTACTGTTCAGGCGGAGCCAGTATAGCGGGTACTTATACCAAAATTGATGCTCCTCTGGACCCGGCTCAGGTGGATAAATAATAAAAATTTTAAAATAAATTAAAGGACTGAAATTACTTCGGTCCTTTCTTATTTCAAATTTTAATTTATACATTTCTTATCTGACTTTTTCTTATCATGAAACTCAAAATCAATAACAAAATACTGGTTCCCAACAGAATTGGAAGTATTGCATAATTGGTATCTCCGATTGTTCCCAGATAATTTATCTGAGGAGCCTGAAAAGCAGCATAAGTCAGTAGAAAAAACAGGATTTCAAATAGCTTCTTCCCACCACTTAGAATCCCCAAAAACACACTTAAAGCTATAATAAATACCACTCCATTTAAAACCTGTATGACCGATATAAAATTAACGTTTAGTAATAAACGTAAGATCAAGGGTAATGCCAATATGGTGAGCAGACCTAGTACGGCAAGAATCTGAGCTGGAAGCATTCTTTGTAGTGGTTTATATGAGGCAAACGTAAAGTAATACAGTCTGTTTGTGACTTCTTTAGTGGTCAGATCTGATATTCTGTTCACCTGCAGAAAAAGCAGAGCAGGAAGCAAAAAAACATAGGCGATCGCCAATGGAGCAAATAACATAGCCAACCATAAACCAATATTCAAGAGCCAGAGCCATTTGGAATCTTTCCTTACCATCAGTAATAATTCTGTTTTTAAAAATAAAGAAATACCGTAATCCGGCGTTACAGATGGTAGTGCAGATCTTTGAAACCCTGCATAAGAAATCGCGGCTGATCTTTCTTGTGGAATCTTCAGAACCGGACTGCTTTTCATTGCTTGTTTAAAATCGAAGCGGTGAAAGAAAAAAGATGAAATATACACTAATAGTAAAGTAAATCCTATCCATACTGCTCTGCTGAGTACATACGACGTATTCCATGAAACCCCTTTCCACTCAAAAGTCCTGAAACTTTCTTTTTTATTGATTGTATAGCCAAGAGATACTCCATCGATATTTTCATTAAACTGTTCATTTACCTGATCCTTAATACTATTCGTCACAATTCCCATCCCAAAACCGTCCCGTATACTGGAACCATGTTGATCATTCTTTTCCATCATCCCAGATAGCATAAAAGTGAAGATAAAAAAGTACAGTACATTTTGAAGAATTGTTTTTCGGCTTAAAAAAACCTCCGCTAATATTGCCAATCCTGAAACTATAATTAAGGAAGGCACCACCATGTAAAAGTACGGCCGCAAGAAATCTCCAATATGGAAAGGATATCCTGAGTTTTGAATAAGAAACATAAGAATGCCTACGAGAAGAGCTATCATGGAAATGGTAAGCAACACCATCAGGTTACCAAGAAATTTCACAAAAATATAGCCGAAATTGGTAACGGAAGTAGAGGCAATAATTAACCCCACTTTTGTATCAATATCCTTTTTGATAGCCCCGTTGATCAGGTAAAATCCAAAAAGGGATAAAATGACCGTACTCATTAATGCCGAAATATGTCCGGCCCAGGCTGAATTGTAAACCCCTCTATATCCTGGGATCGTCAACGTTGTATAGCCTGCCTCAGGCAACGGCACAAAAGAATGCGCCGCATAGATTGTCACAGCTAGCGTGATGAGAAAGGCATAACTACGGCTGCGCTGCAGATAGTCTCCCATGATGATATTGTATAAATTTCTCATCGTATGTACGGTTGAGTTTTTGTTAAAAACAGGTAGGCATCTTCCAGCGTTGCATTAACAGGTCTGGAATTCGCTGCCGGCTGATGGGTACCTGAAATATACCTTAGCAACATTTTGTCCGATTGTCTGGTGGTATTCACCACCAGATATTGTGATTTAAACCTCTCAACCTCTGATTGGGAAAGGGCAATTTCAAAAATTTTATTTTTTACTTTACTGATCATTTCCGGAGCTGTATTTTTTTCGATCAGCATTCCGCTTTTGATGATAGCGACCTCATCGGCTACTGTTTCTATATCAGAAACAATGTGTGAGGAGAGGATGACAATAGCATCACCAGCCATTTCTGAAATTAACTGACGGAAACGCACCCTTTCTTCAGGATCAAGACCTACTGTTGGCTCATCGAAAATAAGTATTTTGGGATCATTAAGTAACGCCTGGGCAATCCCTATTCTCTGCTTCATTCCCCCGGAATAGGTACCAATAGGTCGTTTTGCATCTGCAGTAAGATTTACGCCTTCCAAAAGCAGATCAATACGTTTATTCAGACCTGCTCCGCCAACTCCTTTCATTGCCGCTATATATTTCAAAAACTCATAAGCATTGAGATTCGGATATACCCCAAAATCCTGCGGAAGATATCCTAAGATTTTTCGGATCAGATCCGGATTTTTAACGATGTCTTCACCGTCCAGTAATACACTCCCGTAAGTGGGTTTGCTTATGGTAGCAATAATTTTCATTAAAGTTGATTTACCGGCTCCGTTAGGTCCAAGAAGTCCTAACACTCCTTTTTCAATGATGATGGAAAAGTCTGAAAGTCCTACCATTCCTTTACCAAACATCTTGGTGAGTATTTTAATTTCAAGTTGCATTATTAATATTTTTGTACTGTAAGTTGTTTGTTTTTCAGCATTTTATATATAGAGATAAGTGATTTTTAAAAAAAAAGACATGCACTCTCTATTATAATTGTATCAAAAGATCTTTCTTTATTTAAAGGCTTACCTGAAAAGGTTTTCGATCATTCTTATCCTTACTGGAAAATGAAAAAAATAAATTGATATTAGATTAAAAATTGCTTCTTTTACAATCTTTTGAGCATCTTTCTTTTATATCTTTCAACAATTAATTTACATCATTATTGTAATATCTTTATGACTGCGTAATATATTTTGGAGGCATCATAAAATCTACTTTTTACCAACCTAAAGTCCCGGTAATAAATTCAGCAATCTTAGGATTTAAATGCTGATCGTAAATGCTATAAAAAAACTTAAAAACAGAAAGATTATATTAATTATTTTTAAAATATTCTTTTCTTTCATCATCGTATACTATTAAATTTTTGTGTTTTTATATATTGCTATACCGCTTAATTTAAATGCAGAAAAATAAATCTGATTATTCCGTATAACTTGAGCAAGTACAATTGATCTGTTAATATTCTCCCGACATAAAAAATGATTATTGTCTGTTTGTACAACCTTATCTATAAATATCTTCCTCTGGTGAAAGCAAAAATTCCTTACCATCCTTCCTGACCACTTTAATGGATTTATTGGCTAACAAAGATTCTATCAATAGTAACCTAAAATCAGATACATAGATAAAGTCGTCAACTGATTTGCCATTAATCGATACAAATTCATCGTTTAACCTGAGCTCTGGATATCGGATAACATTAGGATTATCTGTGATAGCAACTACTACAAACTTATTATTTTGAATGGCAATAGAAAAACCATATGTCTTCTCCGGATAATTGTTAATAGAAGTTGTTCTGGGCGTTAATATCATGCTTCCTGCTGAATTGTTTAAGCAGATATTATAATGGCGGAAAAAACGGTTTCCGATTACCGGTCTGCCCTTATTTGTCAGCAATATTTTTACAGGATCTTTTAATTTGGTGATACTATCTCCTATTCTATAATCAAATTCTTTAATAGTATATGTAGTATCAACCTTCGAAATCCCACTTACTGAAGAGGTGAGACTCCCGATTGTGACAGATTTTTTAGTTTTTCCAAAAATCGGCAAAGCCTGCATTGGCATTTCTATAGTATCTCCATTATAACCAAAGTCAATCTGTGCTACCCCCATACGAAAATTAACCCCGAAAAGAATTTTATAATTATTGTAGGGATCTATTTCGAAAGGAAGGACAGTCCCCTTTACAGCAAAAGTGTTCCTGGAAACAGTTACTTTTTTATGATCAAAATCAAACCTCCAATTCAGTTTTCTGATAATGGATGAACCCAGAATTCCTTTAATTTTCACTTTGCCAATCATTTTAGAAAAATCCACATCTGTAAAGGGTGTATTCGTGATTGTTACATTACCCAACTCAACTTTGTCTGCTAATTTTACGTTCATTTTGACAAATACAGCATTACCATCCCTGGCATCAAAATCTTTCAATGAAGGTACACTAGTAAGTTTGACTTTATCTTGAATGCTTAGGTCCAGGGCTGATGTTGAGAAACCATTATCCCAGAGAAAAGATTCTTCTACCCCGTTCACTTTGATTTTAATAACAATCATGTCATCGATGATCTCTATTGGAAGAGTTTCATCTTTTTCTATCTGAACTTCTCCCAGATTGAGAATACGGTTAAATTCTTTGTCCTTATCAGAATTTTGTGCTTTTAATTTTCCTGGCATTGCCACAAGTAACAATGCGAGAATAAAATACAATTTAAAAATTAGATTAATCATTTATTTTAAAGTTCTGTGTGTTAATTATCAAATACTATATGTAGAGAAGCTATCGTATACATCAATTCAAGGTTATCAACATCTCATTATGCCTTTTTTCACTGGTGGATCAGGCATGAAATAAAAATATTCAATTCAAGATATATCAGTGAATAAATTTATAAAGAATAAAAGGCCTGTAATGGTATATTTTTACCAAAATTTGGTATAACTCTGCCTTATTGATATTATTTTAGATCCTGAAAAAATCATGGGAGTTTTGAGAAAAGGCGTTGAGAAAACGGATTATACGCTATATATGTATTAAGTTCGGTTTATCAAATGATCTCATTCTTTCGTAAAAGATAAGCTGTAATGCCGGCTAATACGCAATCACCCATTAAATATTTTTCTCCATCTGCTGACTGTATTCCGGCTAAGACTAAAATGGTTAGCCAGCTGTATATTGCTTAATTTATTTTTTTTCTGATATTCAAGAATTTCTAAAATTGTTGACCGATCATACGACCGGTGTTTTTGATTTTGAGAGAAATTAGTATTTCCTCTTTTTCCAAAAATAATGGCATTAATCTTAATCACATCCTGCACTGAAAAAATAGCTTTGGACATCAATGATCTACAATCTTCCTTCCTCTCAGGATGCAAGATCTGCAGAATATCGCTATAAATTTTTTTGTAATCCGGGCTTTTATTTGTTTTCGTATGGTTTTTCATTGTCGATTTTTTTTTAAATTTTTTTTCTCCTGCAGATGGGTTTACAGCATCCGGAAAACCGGATATTTTGTTACTTTAATCAGATAAAGGATTGACCTCTATTTAAAATGCGGAGAATATAAAATAAGATAGTGAGAATATTATCTGAAAAAAACTTTTCAATTTTACATTCCCCGCAGTAAAAAAAACACAAACACTACTTAGCTTTATTTCTCTGTTAAGCAAATCTTCTTCGAGACAGTAGCCCATATTAAAATCTTTGAATTGAATATGCACACCATTATTTTAGACTGTTGGTATAGTGAACATTGTGTTTTAATTTTTTGAATTTGAATTCCTGATAAAACAATGGGATCTAAATTTCATTTACCAACAAAAGTCTGGAAATATATATTCCTGTCTAGAAAAAGGGTTACACCCAATTAAAAATCTCCCATATAACGAAGCGTTACAGTAGAGCTCTCCTGGATTGGACTTGTTGTTTGAGTGGTTCCTGACCCACTAGTTACTCCTTCATTAGATCTGAAGATCTGTATTTTAAGGCGGTCATTTTGATTTAAATATAAAACGCCTGCCATAATACTTCCAACGGTCGTATCAGAGCTTTGAGTTCCAGCACCAAGTGTTAATGCCGGAAAACCATTTACTGTTTTAATATTGGTGGCCCCTCCATTCTTCAAAAGTGAAAATTCATAAGTATCCCTTCTAAATACATCTGTGCCGGCAGCCCGCATGGTGATTATACCGGAAATATCATAATAGCCTTTTTTTCCTATGATCAGCTCTCCGTTACTATTCACGGTGTAGACCGAAGCGGCAGAGGATGGTTTTACACTTCCGGCTAAAAAGCCTAAATTTCTGGTATCTGACTCTGACGTAGACAAGGTATAAGCGCCTTCATCAAAATTATTTTTTAAGTTGGCAAAAACAATGGTTCTATTGGAAATTTCCTGATTCATTGCAAACAGCGCAATCCATTTTACGCCGTCCCAAAAATAAAACCCCTTTTCAATGGCCTGGGTAGCCGGATTTTCTGCATCTAAAAATACCAGAAGTCCTTTTTCTTTAATTCCGGAAGTATTGAGTGAGGTAACTCTGGGGATGATAACTCCTTCATTATTTTTAGGATTCGAAGGATTCGACGATTTTACATCAAGAGTTGATCTGGGACTTCCCGTATTGATTCCAATCTGCGAAAAGCATTTACCATTTAAAAGGATGAGTAAAAATATTGCGAAGATAAAAGTCAGCTTATTCATAATCTTAATTTAAATTTGATAATATAAGAGAGTAATTTGTAGCCGGAACGGTTGGGTTACTACCAACACCGCTTATTTGTCTTGTCTTAATTGTAATGATGTCACCTTTGATAAGTGAAATAACCCCTGTAATAATCGTATTAGTTGATCGATAAAAATTGTCCGGACTAGTTAATACAACCACGGTAGAAAATGTAGGACTGGTATCGGTATTTTTAAAAATACCGATTTCTGCTCTGACACCAAAGGTTGATGAGGCCTCTGTCTTAATACCTCCGGTAAAAATTATCGAATACGTCCCCGTTGATCCTATTACAATATCTCCGTTGGTATTGATTTTGAAATTAGGATCAGGCGTGTCAATATCATTAAAACTGGTTTTATACCAGACACTAGATTGCTGAATCGAATTAAAAGCCGGGGTGGCTGAATAGACTACTTTAAACAGATTATTGGTCAATACTTTAGTTTGATAGATAAACTGCCATCTATTGTTGCTGTGATCCCAGAAATACAGTCCGGAAGCCCCGAGATTCGGTGTCAAAGCACTGTCCAGATAGACCAGCATCCCATTTTGGTCCGTTCCGGGATCAACAGTCGGAAATTTTGTTACAGTCGGAAATAACATTCCTGCAGAATTTTCAGGATTTATTGTTGATTTTGCTGAAATATCCAACCTCGCTTTAGGTAAAGAAGTATTAATGCCTATATTTCCTGCCTGTGAAAACAGAAATGATGAATATAGGAAAGAGATCAGGATAAAAGTAATTTTCATGATTTTATTCGTGTAAATAGGTTAATGTAAGGGCATTGTTTCCAAAACCGGAATACGTGATATTGGATGTTGAAGCTTCACTTGGCTTTGTAACGGTTACGGTGATTTCATCACCTGCAGAAAGACTTACGATATCAGCCATGACAATATTACTGCCGCTTATTCTTTCTACAGGAATTGAACTGCTTGTGGAGATCACGGTGCTTCCATTTCTTTTTAACTGAAAGTAAAAAGTAGCTCTGGTAAATGCGGGAGAAGTTGTCTTCAATCCAGAAGAAAAGCTGATATAGTAGGATCCTTTCTTGCCAATCCGCAGCTTATTAGTGGACAATGAAAACCCGTCCCGGTTCAGTGGAACAATGCTGCTGAACAGGACAGACTGTTCACTGTTCGAATTGGTAGATCCCAAACTGAATCCTTCCCCCTGTGCGTTGTATAAACTATCATCTTGTGTAATGATGTAGGGAGCTCTTACCAGATAATCCCATAATACCCCGTTCCAGATATAAAGACCATCCAGAATAGTCGTATTTGTGTTGTTAAACATGTAGATAAGCTGTCCTTTTGCGACTGCAGAATTTGGAAACTTGTTCATTCTGGGAATCAAAATACCATCCTGTCCTGTAGGATTTGCAATACTGCTTGGCTCTATGTGTAGCGTTGCTTTGGGAGAAGAAGTCCCTATGCCAATTTGCGAGTAAACGGATGCTCCTGCCAAAAGACAGAGCATTGATAATTTTTTTTTCATTTTTTCATTTGTTTATTTCATTGCTATCATCCTATGCTTTATCATTTCACATTCGAAATACATAATGGATCTACCAATTAGAATTGAAGTACAAATAAAGTAATTAGGTCAGGATTTTTAAAAAAAAAGGCCCCCCAAGAGGCCCTCTAATAATAAAAAACCTAATAATCAACAACTTAAAGACCATTAATAAAACTTCGCATCCAGATGGCAAGATCCTGATCAGGAGATAAATTCAGTTTTTTCCGAAGATTATACCTGTTATTCTCAATGGTTTTTACCGCTTTGAAGGTGTACTCCGCAATTTCCTTGGTTGAAAAACCAAGATAGATATAAGAACAATAGGTGAGTTCTGAAATTTTCAAATTCGTATTAACTTCAAGCATTTTGCCCAAAAAATCAGGATATACTTCCTGAAAGCGGGTCCAGAATTGAGGATTGTTATCTTTTGCCATTTTCAAGAGTTCAGTAAATGATTCATTGATCTTCTGCTGAAGGCTTTCATTCTGATTTTTTTCTAAAAGAAGTTTGGCTTCCGCCTGTGTTTTTATGGTGGATGATTTTTTATAAAAGACAAAAATGACAATACATATACTTACAGAGATCAAGATAATTATACAATATAGGACAACCCGGTCCTTCCGGTCATTTTCCTCCTGATCATCAAGAAACTTGGATATAGGAATATCTAAAATATTTCTTTCTTCCTGTGTGAGACTGTCTTTCAATTGCGTATATTTTAACAGATATTCATTTTCTTTCTCTGTATTATCAAGATGCCTGTAAGCATCTGACATCAATTTATAGGATTCGAGATTTCTTTTTTTCAGTCCTATTTTTTGGGTTATTTCAAGAGAGGCATCAAGGTAGGCCACCGCATGTTTATATTCTTTTTTCGCAATAGATAATTCCCCAAATGCACGCAAAACATTTGCCTTTCCTTCAATAGAAACCTTTTTTGTCAGGAGAAGATCATTTGCCTTATGGACGTAGTAATCTGCAGAATCTATATTGCCATTTTTTAAATGTCTTTTCGCTATTGTAATAAACAACATAGGTTTGGGAAATCTCATACACTTTCTTTCATAAACATCTACAGAATCCATTATATTTAAATTACTAAATGAAGAGAGCTTCCAGTCATAGTTATCATATATTCTCTTTTCCCTTATCTTTTGGTCTTTAATTTTATGGGCTACCTTAATTGATGTGTCAAAACTTTGAATTGCCTGCCTGTAAAGACCTAATGAATGGTAATTGGTCCCATAAAAAAAAGCAAGACGTGAATTCAATTCGTCATCTTCAAAATTCTGTAGTTTTTTTTCTGCAATTTCAAGAAAACGAAAACTGTTCTTACTGTCATTTGTTATACGTAGCGCTATGGCTAAATTAAGATATGCCGTGATTTCACCCTTGTCGTAATGAATTTCCTTCGATCTTTTAATGAGGTCCAGTTCCTGCAAAATAATCTGCCTGTAGCTCCCCAATGTGCTCAATCTGCTGTATCCATCGACTTGTATGCTGTCTATTTGAAAAATGGTATAATTCTGCGCCTTAACAAGTGAGACAGATAAGAGACAGATCAGTAACAGGATCATTTTACAATTCATTTTTTTGCTTTTTTATTCTACACCACACTCATTATTTTTTTAACACTTTAAAGGACTCATCTTCTATCTGTATAAAATAGATACCTGTGGGTAAGTTTTTAAGACCAAACGCAGCTTTATTCTCTGAAATTTCTACCATAACGTTCTGTTCCATCTTTTTACCAGTACTGTCATACACCTTAATTCTACCGGAAATCGGCATTTTATCTTTAGTGATGATGTATACCCAATCTGTTGCAGGATTAGGAAAAACTCTGTAGCGACTTTTCTTTCCAACTGATGAAACCGATAAAGTCTGAATCTGCTTCAAAGAAACCTGCTCTGTAAAACCGTTTTTGGTAATAAATGAAACCTCCGTAGATCCTCCGGCAGTCTGAAGGCTTACATTAGGATTCGGAATGTCTATTTCCCAAAGACCCGCCAATTTCACAGTAACTGTTTCACTTTGGGGGACTCTGTGCAGCCTGGAAGCCGTATTGCTGATCTGCCCAAAAGTATAGGATTCGTTAGGGGCAAGCAGACCTAATCCCGGATTGGTAAGGCTCATCTTTAATTTTGTATTGTTATCCGTTTTTTGAGTCATAATGACAGCTGGTTTATCTGATTTTTCCAGCACATCATAATTAAATGTTGTTGTAGCATCCCATATCACATAGTTATAGATTGATTCCGGAATATATAATGCGATGTGGGCCTGTGTATCCTGCTTCAGAACAGAGAAAATAGCATTAAAATTGCTCAGAAAATTTCCGGTTGCAGCCCCACCCTGCAGTTGAATAGCATATTGATAGGTTGAGGCTTGCGGAGCGACACCATGATCAATGAATGCCTTTACAAAGCTGCCTGTTGTACTTCCGGTGTTGGCCTGATTAGGAGAGTTTTGAATGCTTCGTTTTACAGTAACTGAATTATTGTTGTAGGTGGTGTTGGGTATGACATAGCCGTTTCCGTACGAATCAGTGGCCCATAGTCCGCCTCCGGTTGTATTAAAATTATAATCGGTACCTGAAGCTGTGTTCCCGTTTACCCAATTAGTATCCGCTGGATTTACAATCAACGTTTGAAATAAGGTGGTATGAATTGGATAACTGCCTGCATTATCTTTAATATCAGAGCCCAAACACAGGATTTTATCTCCAAAGAAAAAATAACTTTTAAGCGCTGTCATTCCCGTCAGTGAATTGGCATCTTTATAATCTATAGCAAAAACGCCATTGTTATGAGCCATATGGGCATGAGCCAGAAAGTTTTTCCCATTCATCTGTCTCATGGTATAGTCTGCCAGAATATCAAACGGAACACTGGCAACTGTTGTTCCCGGAATATGACTCCAATCCCAGCCGTTATACCGTAGGGCAACGTCATTGGCTAAAAAAGGGTTTCCCTGAGTAATAATTTCCGTAGCACCCGCGGAAGTATAAGCTCCGAAGCGGTTTTCTGAAGGTCCGTTTTCGAAGTGCCATATGTTTTTGCTGGTTCCTTTGACACTGATCTGCCAGCCATTGAATTTATGAACACTCAGTCCTGCATACGGAAAACCAAATGTCCCTGAGGTGAGTTCAGGTAAGGGAGATAAACCTGCATTCACGACATCAGAGATATTTTGTATCCCACCTAAGGAATGTATAAGATTGATGCTTACACTATTTTCTCTTACCAGTCTGTTGTTGGCATCACCGGAAATATTCCAGAGCCGCATGAATTCTTTTCCAGCATCTGCATTTTCTACAGGGCTCGAAATATAAAGATAAGCCAAAGCGGGTCTCAAAATATTATATGACGCTGTTGTAAAGGGAAAACGTCCTGCGAGTCCCTGAGGCATTGTAAAATCTTTACTGAAGGTTCTGTAATTAAGGATGGCTTTTTTAAGGTTTTGCCGGGCTATACTGTTCAGCTCATAAGGTGAGCCTTTCAACATCATATTAAGAATGGAGGCCTGGTGTAGAGCATCTATTCCATAGGAGTTGGAATAAGCTCCTCTGTGGTGAAAAGTAATATAATCCGGCTTTATAGCATCTGCCCAGCCATTGGCAATAAGGAGAGCATTATTGATGAAATTTTTCAAATGATTCATGTTGTTTACCCTGGAGGACTCTGTATCTTCCTGAGCTAATACATAGCAAAACCTTTGCTGGACCGATGCTCGTATGACATCACTGTTATAGCCGGGATAGGTAAAATTAAAATAACGAAATTCATGAGATAAAAAAGTGGTAATCCCATTGAGAGCACCCATATGATGGCTGAACTTTCCCGCAGCTTTGAGTTCATTTTTCATAAGCAGGATTGCTGTAGCATAGGCAGAAGATCTCAGCGCAATACCGTAATGGCTTGTCACGACCTCTTCATTGTCTGCCAACAGTTCATATTCAAAGTTGGTCGATGCGGAGACGCCTTTGTCTTCAATATATTTAAAGATTTTCAGAATATCTTCTTTGACAGCAGTACTATTATAATAAAGATTGGGTGAGGCGGCAGAGCCCTGAATCTTATACAGATAAACAAGACGGATAAGGGATTTTTCGGTACTATTGAAAAACTCATCTTTATCGGCATCTACAGAAAAGTCCCAGATATTTCCTGGATGATCAAAATCATACTGGGACAAATTAAGTGCTTGTATTCCTGAATTTTTGAAACTGTTATATCGGGTATTTACCAAACTGTTACTGTAATCTGCATTTTCACCAACAAGCCAATTCCTGTATTGATCTCCGATTGTATTAATTGCAGCGTTTTGAGCATCAATCGTGTTGCCAATTCCTAATAAAAAAACAAACAATAATGTTAAAGCTTTTTTCATAATTCTAATTTTAAGATTTCAATTAAAGATGTCTGCTGATTGTTATTGAACCTCTTACAGTACGATGATAGTCATCAAAAAAAATACATGTATTGAGTTTTATGTTTTTACCCGAGTCTTGAAAAAACATCCTCTCTCCATCTGGCCACCGTATTACGGCTTAATTTAAAATACTTCTCCAACGGAGTGTTATTAAGGGGATGTTTCCTATGATAATCCGGAATATCCCCTATGCTCTCGTAGTCATATAATTTCAATTTTTTGTTGAAATTAAACGACAAATCTATTTATCTGCATATTTGTTTAGCCACCTGTGCAGAGTCGTTTTAGGGATATGGTAATCATGGATGATGTCATGCCTTGTCTTTTTACCTGTTCTTATAAGTTCCAGAATAAATTCTATCACTTCAACGGTGTATATATTTTTTCTAAACTCAGGAAGACCGGGTGACTTGATACTTTGGTTAGATGATTGAACTTCCAAAGCTCTAGCAGGTGGAGAATACAGAATAAGATGTTGTGAATAAATTCTGAAAAAATCAAATTTCAATAGCTTGCTCCACCTTAAAACAATATCAGTCGGCAAATCTTTTTGCAAAAACATAGCTTCCATCTCAGACTCGTTACACTGAAGAAAATTACAAATACGATGCGGATCTGTTTCCAGCTCATTGACTCTTTGTTTAATCAATAAACCAATATTAATATCTTTAAAATGAGTATTCATTCTGTAATTTTTTATGTTATTACTAAATGTTCTATTTTTTGATTTGAAAATTTGAATAAAAAAATATGCTTTACACTCAGTATCAAATCGTATCATATTGCATTTATAAGTATGTATTTTTATTATCGCCTAAATGTTTCAGAATGTCTTATAGTTATTGACCTAGGTATACAAAAATATTGGCAGTTATATAGGCAGGCTCTATTGAAAACGCCTGACCGCCACCGCCTGTGCTACCACTTGCCGTATGATTATGGTTCCAGGCATCTGTTGAAGTCGTTGCACTTGTACTGGCAGATGTAAAATAGTAATTCACTGACGCTCCTGCTTGGGTACCCGTTCTGGCTGCCGAATTTCCTGGTGAAGCAAGATAGTTATCACTGGCGGTATGGTTATGATTTCCTGAACTTCCTGTGACTCCACTCACAACAGTATAACCAGGCATATTTGATTGTGTTAAAGTATAACTATTATTCCCATTAACAGTTCCTATCGTTTCAGTAGTATCTTTAATATAACGGTTTCTGGAATCATACAGGACTGAACCAAATAGTATTATGGCATTGTTTCTGGCTACTACAGAAGCAATTGAAGCTGCAGTCCTTCCGTCGAGTAGATACCAGCCTGAATGATCTGCTTTTTGCATTCCGTATTTTATATCTCCTAAAGACGGAAGTAACTTTACACCATCAGCTTTGTAAATATTGCCGTTATTATCCAAGGTAAGTACACTAGATCCGGACATTGTACTCACCTGCCGTATCCGCATATTACCATTTACGTCTAATGTTTTTGTAGGTAACGCTGTATTGATTCCCACTTGCGCAAAGGCATAGGAAAAAAAAGATCCTAACACCAATGTATATAATTTTATTGTCGTTGTCATTTTATAGGGTATTTATTATTCACCGAGATAGATAAAAGTATTGGTTGTTACATATTGGGGTACAATATTCAGGGCAGTAGCAGAACCTCCTGCGTTTGCAATAGAAAATGAGTGACTGTGATCGCCCGATGTTGACGTGGTTGAAGTTTCTGTATGCTCCAGCCTATTGTTACCACCAAGGGGATTATTTAATGTAGACAAGCTCACGAGCGTTGTTCCTGTAGACGCACTTGTTAAACTATACTGATCTGGTGTCATTTGATGATTATGAGAGGCATTATCAGAAGTCGTATTTCCGGTATAATTGTAATTGGGAAGATTCGCCTGAACTAGTGCAATACTATTATTGCCTCCCAACTGAGCGACCTGGCTTGCTATTGGTGAAGCTTTCAGAAACCGCCCTGTTGCATCAGGTAGATTACTTGCAAAACCTAAACTGATCGCGCGGCTTTGTGTGTTAACTGGTAAAGACGTCACCGCTCTACCATTAAGCAGGTACCAACCTTGATGATCAGCTGCCTGAAATCCTGTCTTTATGTCGCCAAATACATAACCTATTGGCATAGCACCTGTTAGTTTACCTACATTACCCTGACTGTCAGAAGTCACAATCTGATTGGTAACACTTCCTTCCTGAACATTTCTGATTCTCAAATCTCCGTTAATGTCAAGAGTTTTGGTAGGAGTATTAGTTTTAATCCCCACCTGAGCTTTTACATAGTACATCGAAAATAGAGATAGAATAATATAAATTATATTTTTTTTCATCACTTTTATTTTTAAGATCCCAGGTATACAAATGCATTTAGTACCAAATATGCAGGCGTTAAATTAAATGCCTGATTTCCGCCATTACTGTTCAACGTGACACTTGTATGGGTGTGACTGCCGCTGTTTGTTAACGTTCGAACATCTGTTTGTGTTCCATAAGGGGATCCAGGATTACCTACCAAAAATGCCCTACCAGTTCCAGCAGACCCGCTATTTTCTATTTGTGTTATACTGTGTGTATGAGCCCCGTTAGTACTAGTCGTTCCGTTTATGGCAAAATTGGGCAGATTATTTCTTGTCAGGCTAAGACTAGACGCCCCACCTAATACTCCTAACTGTTCTGACCCGCTTTTAGTTTTCTCTAATCTGTTAAGAAAATTCGGAATATTGGTAACAAAACCCAAGGTGGAAGAGCTCGCCTGTGCATTAGCAGGGAGGGATGCAATACTTCTCCCGTTAAGTAAATACCACCCTCCACTATCGCTGGTATCGCGGCTGTACTTAATATCCCCAACAATATCTTTTCTTATATTGATAGAACTTATTTTTAGCAAAAATCCATTACTGTCAACGGCGAGTAGCTGCGAAGTATTTGGAGCAACAGGTAAGGTCCGTATTCTGGCTTCTCCATTAACGTCCAACATGGCAGTAGGACTATTGGTGTTAACTCCAATTTGGCCTGAGGCAAATCCTGAAATAATCAAGGGAATTAATAGAATAATTTTTTTCATTTCTCTAAGTATTTAAATTGTTCCTACGATTTGGTGTACAAAAATTGTAGTTTTTAAAAACAATACTACATTCCAGGGATCGTGCAGTATTGTTTTGAGATGTGTTTTTAGAATCTGAATATTGTAAATGTTTAACTATGACTAATATATAACAAAAATTGATAATTTTAAAAAATAATTCATAAAATTTAAAATATACCACATTATTTTAGCTATTTTTAACTTAATTTATTCTTTTTTTTGTGATTTAATATGATAAAATCACATTAAAAAGATTTATTTAATTTTATCTTTTGCCGCTATAAGTAATTTTGCCTTATAATTATTTCTAAAATAATTCTCTAATTAGAGATAAAACATAAAGCTCTTTAATTTTTAAACGTCTTATTCTGATTTACGATTTTTATTTAATTATGGATTTATTACTGAAATATTTATTGAAATTCATTAAAATAAGTTGATCATTATCACCAAAACCCTAACAACATTGTGTTAAACAAAAACTATTACCCAGGTATGAGATAGAGCTAACTATTACCTCAAACATTATTTTCGGATTATTTTACCAAGAAGTGACATGTCATGGACTGTACAGAAAGTTGGAAATACATGGTACATGTATACTGTTGAAATTTTTCATCATTCTTTTTTTTAATAATTGTGTTTTTAGTAAATCATGAATTTGAAAAAGATATCTGTATTTTACCCATCAAATTCGATCGCAAATAAAATAAAAAAGCCAATCATCACAAAAAGCAAAGGCCCTCAATAAGCCCCCTAAATAAAAAAATTGATTGATAACGAATTACACTCTACTTTATAAGATAGCATCCACAATATATTCTATGTCATGGAAGTCTGCACTTTTATTTTTGAAGCGTCATCAACAATTTCTTAAACCTGAAAGTATCAATGCATCAACATAAGAGATAAATACCGGGATTTTAAAATACTATTGAGCTATAAGGTCTTTATGAAAAATGATTTCAATAACCCTATACGTCCATTGGAAAGAAGCCAGACAGATAAAACAAAATAAGCTGCCTCGTAAGTGAAGCAGCTTATTATTATTTACTGTATTAGGATTTATTGTTTCCAGAAACTCCAAACCCTACCGTTAAAAACAGCCAGTTGCTTATTAAACGTATCATACACCATCATTCCCGGGGCGGGGTTGATGATGTTAAGATGCGGACTGGCCACTTTTGGCAGTATCATTGCTTTAGTGGTGTCCTCCAGGACCAAAATACCCGGAGTAGAAGTTGGAGTTCCTATTGATGTCTTTGCGGATGTCTTTTCTGTCGCTGTATTTTGGATCAACACACCATCCACCCCCGTCAACGGGTCAACCGTTGTTCCGGATGTTTCTAACGAAAGGTCTTTCCATCCCGAAGCATACTTAATCTTAACTTTTTTATCGCTAAGATCATAAACCATGGTTCCATTGACAGCCCCTGTCACCGCTGCTGTCGATGTTACCCACGGCAGTATGATTCCCCTGTTAGCCGTTCCAAATTCCAGAGAAACAGACCCGGAAGAAACAGAGCTTTTTCCTATAGCAACTTGTGAAAAAAGAGATCCAAAGGACAAAGTCAATATGATTACAAAGATATTTTTCATCTTGAATAGATTTAAAGGTTAATTAGTTGGGCAAGTTTGAGTATTGAAGCAGGTCCATCCGGCCGCAGTTCCGTTGATGTTGACCTGTAAACAATCCAGCGTAATATTATAGACCATCATACCCTCTACAAGATTAGCTGTAGGAATTGCAGCAATCTGTGCTGAGGTAAGTCTATTGGGAACAAAGCCTTTCGTTTTGGCTTCCAAGACAGTCCAGGCACCGTTTCTTACCAGTGGCCAGTTGGCTCCTCCCGAAGAAGCTCCGGCTCGTCCGAGGGATGTAATTCCAGAAGGAGAAGTCAGACGAGTACCGGCAGTCACTGCGGGCCTGTAACACACAGCCTGAGTATCTGTATCTGTGGCCGTATTATTAGTATTGTTGCCATCTGTTACATTAGACGGAGGAGTAATCGTTGCGGTATTAACCAGATTTCCGGTATAAGAAAAAGGTATATTCACTGCTACAGTATAGGTTACCGTACTTCCATTCGGCAGACTTACCACATCATTAATTGCTCCGGATTGTGTTCCGGATACAGAAGTAGCCGCTCCACCAGCTGCAACTGTGGTGTAACTTACATTGGCTGATGGAATTCCAGCAGGAACAGGATCTGAAACCACGGCATTGAGAACAGCGGAAGGACCATTATTACGGGCGACCACAGTGTAGGTGGTCGTAGTTCCGGACGCATAGCTAGAAACTCCATCGGTCTTTGTAACCGCAAGATCTGCAATCAAATTGAGTTGAGTATCTGTATCTGTAGCGCTATTGTTACCTGTGTTGGAATCTGTTACATTAGATGGAGCGCTGATGGTTACAGTATTGACAAGATTTCCAGTATAAGAAAGAGGTACGTTTATTACAACGGTATAGGTTACCGTACCTCCGTTAGGTAAGCCCACCAAATCATTGATAGCACCGGTCTGTGTACCGGAAACAGAGGTGGTAGAACCACTGGATGCCACTGCGGTATAACTCATGTTTGAAGCCGGAATTCCAGATGGAACATTATCTATAACCCTTGCGTTCAATACCCCAAACGGCCCATTATTACGAGCCACTATGGTATAAGTGGTAGTGGTCCCTGGCGTATAGGTAGTAGACCCATCAGTCTTAGTGACAGTAAGATCAGTATTTAATGTGATAGGTGACGTAACACAATGCGCACCATCATTGGCCGAACTTGCCGGAGCATCAGAAAGTAAAACCCTTCCTCCTGTCGACAGATTAAACTGATAAAACCCTCCAGCATTACTTACCCCAAACATTTCGCCTGAATTGGAGCCGAACATCGCCCCATAAGGTCCATCAAAATAGCTTCCCCCTATTTGAGTCACAAGTCCCGTATTTGGATTGATTGATATTAATTGTCCATTTGTTAATTCGACCCCATATAGAAGTCCAGTAACCGGGTTATATGCCAAATCAGGCAGATTAGTATTTGCTGACAGAGTTATGGTTGTAAAAGTTAATGTTGTGAGATTTATTTTGAAAATCTGATTGTTGCTGGTATTCTGTTTCACATAAAAATTACCCACATTATCTATTTCTCCGGCATTATAAATTGCAAGTGGAAGGCCTGTTATTGACCCATGAACAGAAGAAGTTCCGTTGGAATTGATCCTTAAAACAGTATTAGAGGCAGAACCAGTGGCCATACCATACATGACGCCATTAACCGGATTAATACCGATAGCATTATAATTACCAGAGGCAGTTCCGACTGTAGTATAGGTAAAAGGATTGGTTGATATTCCAACATCATACAAAATATTAGCCTGTGAAAGATAGAGCTTATTGCTGTTACATCCAAAAGCCTGAGCTTTTGAAAAAACAGCGAATAATAATAGCGCTAATAATACCAGCCTTTTCCCAATAATTTTTTTAAGGTCTTTGAAGTCGAGGGAATAAATATTTTTCATGGTTAAAATTTAGATTAAACTACTTGTGTATTTTGAAATTACTTGTACCTAAGCAAATCAACTGAAAAATCTAAAATTTACAAAAAAAACAGGCCCCCAACAGGCCCTCTAATAAAAAAATAAGCTAATAATCAACACTTTACACATCCCCCATAAAGCTAAGCATCCATATCGAAAGATCCTGATCAGGAGATAATTTCAGTTTTTTCCTAAGATTATACCTGTTATTTTCAACAGTCTTGACCGCTTTAAAGGTGAACTCAGCAATTTCTTTTGTAGAAAATCCCAGATAGATATAGGCACAATAAGTGAGTTCTGATACTTTCAGATTGGGATTCACTTCAAGCATCTTGCCTAAAAAAAAGGGATACACTTCCTGAAACCGGGTCCAGAAATGTGGACTTCCTTCTTTAGCCATTTTTAATACTTCAGAAAATGATTCGTTAATCTTTTTCTGAAGATCCCCGGCATGTTTTTTTTTCAGGAACAGTCTAGCTGCCGTCTGTTTTTTTATAGTTTTTGCTTTTTTATATAAATAAAGAACTGAAAATAATGCACTCACCCCTATAAATACAATAATGTAATAGAGCTCTTCCCTACGCTTCCTTTCATCTTCCACCTGATCATCAAGAAACCTGGATATAGGAATATCTAAAACATTTCTTTCAGCCAGCGTGACACTATCATTCAATTCAGTATACTTTAAAAGGTATTCATTTTCTTTTTCCGTAAGATGAAGATTCCTGTAGGCAACTGACAGCAGTTTATAGGTTTCCAGATTTCTTTTCTTAAAGCCCATTTTCTGAGTGATTTCAAGAGACTCATTAAGATAGATCAGAGCTTTTTTATACTGTTTTTTCGCAATAGATAATTCACCAAATGCACGCAATACATTTGCCTTTCCTTCAATAGGGACCTTTCTGGTAAGAAGGAGGTCATCTGCTTTGCGGATGTAGTAATCTGCAGAATCTATATCATCTCTTTTTAAATGCCTTTTAGCTATTGTAATAAATAGCATGGGTCTTGGAGACCTCATACACTTTCGTTCGTAATAGTATACAGAATCCATCATGTTTAAATTCCCGAAAGAGAAGCGTTTCCATTCATAGATATCATATATTCTTTTTTCCTTCCTTTTTTGGTCTCTGATCTTATTAGCAATAAGCAGGGACTCATCAAAACTTTGGATGGCGTACCGATGGAGTCCGAGCGAATAGTAATTGATTCCATATACATAGGAAAGGCGCGATTTCAATTCATCATCCTGACATTTTTTCAACTTATTTTCTGCAATTTCAAGAAAGAGAAAACTGTTCTTGTTATCATTCATTCCACTTAATGCAGTAGCTATGTTAAGATATCCCGTGATTTCCCCTTTATCATAACGGAGCGTTTTGGCTCTTTTGACAAGCTTCATTTCCTGCAAAACAATTCCTTTATAGTTGCCTACATTACGTAATCTTCCATAACCAATGCTTTGCAAACGATCTATTTGCAAACGGGTATAGTTTTGCGCTTTATATAGTGAAAAAGATAAGATACAGAGTAAGAATAATGTATTTTTAAAATTCATTGTTTCATTCATCAAATCGGCATATTTAAAATACCCCATATTCAAATATTAAATATCTTTCTTGTAAAGCTGTGCAGTCATCGTTCCTTTCCCCCAATTATAATTGAGTCCACTTGCACTGTTCATATTATAACGGATTATACATGGAGAAGCTGTCGTGGAGCCCTGCAGCTCCAAATAGCCGTTTAATGTGTAAGCGACAGTTATATCACTGCTTGTATTATTTATGATCCGTTCAACATATGAGGCACTTACTGTTGACATTTTGACACCATTGGACCCCCTTGGATAAGAAAACTTTCTTGATCCCGCAGGCATTTCAATACCATTCTTAACAAAACGGATTCCATAATAAAGCATCACTCCATCAGCACAGTTTAGATTGCCTGATTCTACTGCCAGCCCTAAAGGAATAGAATAATTAATAACGACCTGCACATCTTTATTGGCGGGAATTACAATGTTCAGTCCCATCCCAATATCAATATTATTAACTGAGCTACCCGTTGCCCAGGTTCCGGTTATATCAATATTATAAGGATTCGTAGCAACTAAAGAATAGATATCATCTAAAGCATATTTTCCAGGGGGCTGTAAAGCAGAGACCGGAAGCCTTTTCCCAACTCCACTGGCATCCAATACCAAAACGAGATCTGTGGAAAGTAAAGATCCATACTGAGGAACAGCCCTCAGACGGATATTCCCGTTTACATCAAGAGATTGTGTGGGGTTTGCTGTGTTAATACCCACATTATTTACCTGGGCAAGAAAATGAACGCTCACCAAAAGTGAAACGGCTAAAAAAGATTTTTTTGAAATCATCATGTTTTTTTAATTTAAAATTCATCAAATTATTCCTTCATTATTTAATGATGGAAAGGAGTATCGATTTTGTGTTTGTATTTACTTTATAGTAATCAGTCTATTCATTAGAATATTTACTTATCCATTTATAAAGTGTGGTTTTAGGAATTCTGTAGTCGGCAATGATCTGGGCTCTTGTTTTTTGTCCGGTATGAATGAGATCCAAAATAAAATCTATCATTTCTCTTGTATAAATATTTTTCCGGAACATTGGTTTTACCGACGTATGGTTTAACTTTTTTATTTCATGAGAAGAGACTGGCGGAGAATACAAAATAAGATGTTGAGAATAAACTCTGAAAAAATCAAATTTCAACAGTTTGCTCCATCTCAATACAACATCTGTTGGCAAATCTTTTTGCAAAAACATCGCTTCTATCTCAGATTCTGTGCATTTTATAAAATTGCATATGCGAAGGGTGTCAATTTCCAGTTCATTGACTCTTTCTTTAATCAATAAACCAATATGAATATCTTTAAAATGATTGCTCATCACCGAATTTTTATACTATTAATACACTTTTAAACAGACTCTTTTAATTGGTAAAACCCATTGTATCTTTTTTATTAAGAATTCAAAAAAGGCATATCCTTTTTCAAAGTAAAGACCTAATGCAAATAAAAATAAAAATCTCAAACACTCCCAAAAAACGACACCTCAAGAAGCCCTCTAATTAAGAAAATACTGCCTATAACTCATTTAAACAGTACTTATAAATACACATCCGCAATAAAAGCTCACATTGTATGCTCTGCTATCAGCAAACAGTAGAAATCATGCTAATACTTAATATTATTTCATTCATTTGATAAAATTCCAAAGTGATAAAGACTTCTTTATATTTCTCTTATAATAAAAATAATTTAACACATTGATAAAAGAGCCAGATACTAAATATCCAGCCCTTACTATTAGAAAATTATTAAATATCAAAATCAGTTCATGGGCACCGCGAAAAAATAATTCTCCCCATGACTACCCACTGTTGCACTTGGAGGAGTACCAGCAGGAGAGTTATTAGCAAACCATGTATAAAGTGTAGTAGAATTTGTAACTTTCACTGGAATTATACCTGATAAAAAAGAAAAACCGCCCATACCCGATATACTAGGCGCTAACCATCCAGAAACAAGACTACTTCCTAAAAAGCTGAAATTAGTAGTAGAAATAGTAGAACTGCTACTACTTAAAGTAATTCTCATCCATAAATTATTATTTGTTGTGGCAGCAACACTACTATCAACTAACTGCCCTATGTAAACAAGCCATCTTCCAGGTGCCAAAGTTAAAGATGAACCTATTAACGTACTAGAATTCACAGTTTTACTTGTTGTATTTATAGTACCCAGAACAGCAGGAGTAACGCCTGAACTGGTCGCCCAAGTAGCTTTACCCGTTGCATCACTAATCAAAACTTTATTAGTCCCCTCACTACCATCCTGCATTTGAAAAGCGGTGTACTGCCCAGAACTTACAGTATGTAATTTTGCAGTAGGTATTGTGATACCTATTCCCACATTTCCGCCAACAGGATTTAATACTAATGGCAATCCGCTATTTAAAACTTTATTATGACTTGAAATATAAGAGCCATAAGGTGAATCTGCAAAAGTTCCAAAATCTAATGCATGATTAGTTTCTCCATCGATTCTTAATGTTGCATTAGTGATAGTACTACCCGAATCAGATGGTTGTGCGTTTTTCCCTGTAACTACTAATTTATTGGATGGCGTTGTGGTACCAATCCCTATCCTTTTATTAATCGCATCTACAGAAAATGTACTTCCGTCTACAGAAAACGCATTGATAAGATTAGCATTGTTAAAGGCCAGTGAAAAACCTGCCTGATTTACCGTTCTTGTGCTATTAAGTGTTCCGTTAGAGTTGTACATGTTTACAGGAGAACCTACGTTTAATTTCACCCAAAGACTTCCGTCAAAATAATAATAGCCTAAAGCATCTACATTAGCAGCTATTCCTCCTTGTGTTCCGTTGAGATTATTTACGTATATCAACGTTGAAGTGGGTATAGCGGTCATGCTGAAAGCTCTTTGCCTGTCTACCCGGGGAACAAGAAGACCATCTACATTAGAAGTTGTTCCTGTAGCATTTTTAGCTGTAATATCGAGTGTCGCTTGAGGGGAAGTAATACCAATTCCTACATTCCCTGTATTGGTTAATACCATCCCGGGAGACCCAGCAATAGGAGAAGAAGCGTGAAATTGAAGCGTATTTAAACTGATACCCAAGCCTGAGAATAGACTTCCATCATTATAAAGCGCTAGTTTTTTTCCTTCCGCAGCAGTAATACTACTCCCAATATTATTTCCCAGATGAAGCAGACTGAGTGGTGATGCAATACCTATTCCTACGTTTCCACCAACAGGATTTAATACTATAGGCAATCCGCTATTTAAAACTTTATTATGACTTGAAATATAAGAGCCATAAGGTGAATCTGCAAAAGTTCCAAAATCTAATGCATGATTAGTTTCTCCATCGATTCTTAATGTTGCATTAGTGATAGTACTACCCGAATCAGATGGTTGTCCGTTTTTCCCTGTAACTACTAATTTATTGGATGGCGTTGTGGTACCAATCCCTATCCTTTTATTAATCGCATCTACAGAAAATGTACTTCCGTCTACAGAAAACGCATTGATAAGATTAGCATTGTTAAATGCCAGTGAAAAACCTGCCTGATTTACCGTTCTTGTGCTATTAAGTGTTCCGTTAGAGTTGTACATGTTTACAGGAGAACCTACGTTTAATTTCACCCAAAGACTTCCGTCAAAATAATAATAGCCTAAAGCATCTACATTAGCAGCTATTCCTCCTTGTGTCCCGGTGAGATTATTTACGTATATCAACGTTGAAGTGGGTATAGAGGTCATGCTGAAAGCTCTTTGCCTGTCTACCCGGGGAACAAGAAGACCATCTACATTAGAAGTTGTTCCTGTAGCATTTTTAGCTGTAATATCAAGTGTTGCCCGAGGGGAAGTGGTACTAATTCCGACTTGCGCTTTTGTAAATATCCCAATAACCGCCAACAGAATTGTTAAACTTTGTTTTTTCATGTGTTTATATTTATTTCAAAATTTTTGGCCGACATAAAAAATAATAACTTCAAAAAAATGACCTCACAGAAAAACTTGTTGATAGTTTCCTAATTAGAATACAAAAAAGCATTGAGATCGAAACAAGTTAACAAGACTTTTATACTTCTAACCAGACAACTTTTCGGGAAGCATCATTCTATCTTCTAGAAAAATTCAATCCTATAATTGTTTTTAACCCTTTAAATGTTACGAACTTTAAAAAGTTTAGGATATTTTTTTCTAATTATGTTTTTGAAATTTTCATCATTATCTATTTATAATTTAGATCTTCATAAGTGATTTTTGATAAGGATATCACTGTGTACAAACAAAGGAAAAAATAAAAAGTTTAACAAAAAAGAATGCCCTCAATAGTCCCTCTAAAGAATAAACAATTATGAATCAAATAATTAAACAAGATCATTACATCCAGATATCAACATTTAAAAAAAATAATATGAATCAGAAATAAAACTATCATCCTGTTTTTGTTTAGTGTTTATTATTAAAATTTTACTCGTGTTTTATATCCCAAAATATTTTCCAAAGCACTATCATTTATTTGAATTATTCATGATTCGGAACGTTTAAAATTGTTATAAAAATCAAATTCATAATAAAAAAAAAACGTTATAATAAAAAACCATAAAAAGCTTACTACCAACAGTTTAAAAATCAAAAAACGTTAACTACTTGTAATTACGAATTATTTATTAACGATCTATAAAGTTACTTTTATAAGAATTCAGTTTTTATAAAGAAAATGATTCATCGACAAACCAAACTGATCAGGAAAAGGGAATAATCAATTATTTAATGAGTATCTAGCCTAGTTTAAAAACAACAGACTAGAAAATCACAATTAATGAAGTTGTTCAGAAATATTATTCTTACCAAAACGATATCTTCAACTTAAAAAAGATCTCGGAAAAACTGATACAGCTCAATCATACCTCTAACGACGAAAATCGTAGGAACTTAAAGCAAACGTCAGATATCCTGAATAATTTTATTATAAAAAATATTAATAAAAAAAATGAATACCATATAAACAGCCAGAAAAGAGAAGTACATTTTTAGTAAGTTTGATTTTTTTGACCATCATTATAATATATAGCAGAAAAAACAACCGAAAAGAAATTGCAAAAAGTCAGAAATTAATATTTGAAAAAAATCAAAAAATCCTTAGACAGGATCTTGAATTTCAAAATGAGAGAATTAAGAATTTATGAAAATATCAAACAAATAAAGAGGATAAAAAATATAGATATAGAAAAAAAAGTAAATAATCTGTTTTTCAAAATCAGCAACCTGATGGAAATTGACAAAAAAATTATGATCTGATGACCGAAAGCTCTGGTGGAAATGATCAGTTCATCCAAAAGCTTTCCACCCAATTTCCTTTTCTCACCAAAAAAGAATTAAAACGTGGTATCTATTTCAGAATGAATTTATCTTCAAAAGAAATCTCCGCTCTGAGCAATACAACCATTATTGCAGGTGAAAATTACAATATTCAACTTATCTTTAATACTTTAACAATAATCAATATTTATATTTAAAAAAAAACATTAGAATTGTTTAAATACATAGAGATAATTTAATTAACTTTAAAGATGCAAATTGAACCGTAAAACGACATCGTCATGAAAAAAATATTTCTTATGGTTTTATATTTTAGCAGGCAGATACATTTTACTTATGAATATCAGTATGAAAATAGAAGTAAAAATATTCAACCTGTAGCACCCAGGTGTGCAGAACAGGACATTCCTTTTTATTCCTGTAAAAAACTCATCTCTCATTATTTTAATACAACATTAAATGATACCAAAAGCAAAACTCTTTTTCGTAACCTCATGTCTGAAAATTGTTTCAATATAAAAATACACTCTTTACTACATTCCTTTTGGCTGTCAGCAATCAGGGCTCCACCTCTTTTATTCAGATGAAAATATAATATACAGATAATCAGTTCAATTAATTTAATTTTTATACTTATGAAAAAAATCATGTTATTACCAATTGTCTTCTGCTCCTGTTTAGCAATCGCTCAGGTAGGGATAAACACATCAGTTCCTAATGCTACCCTTGACGTCACAGGAGTGCCCAATGTCACGACTACACCAGACGGCGTGATCGCTCCGAGGCTTACCGGTGATCAACTAGCAGCAAAAGATAATGCTTATGGAACAGCTCAGACAGGCACTTTGGTTTATGCAACAGCTGCTGTAACCACTCCTACAGTAAAAACAGCAGCAGTCACACAAGCCGGTTATTATATGTTTGACGGAACCAAGTGGGGATATGCATTTGGTGGCAGCAGCACAGGAACGATTTCCCCAGGCCAGCTCGTATATTATCATGGCACAATCACGAACGCTACTGCTAACAATAACTGGATGAACTCTTATTTATCTGATCTACCTGTATTGGATGGAATTTTGAGACTGGACGGAATTTTCCAAGCCAGTTCGGTAGCAGGTCCTGGTACGGTATCATTTAACCCTAGGCTGGTGAATATCTCCAGTACCAATCAAAAAATATGGGTTGCGGAAATCTCGAGCGTAGACCGCTTTAACTTTGGAAATGTTATTTTGGGAGCCAGTGGCGGCTGGATCAATATCGATAATGGTATTTATCTTAATTATGGAGATAATATGACCTCAGCCAGTGTACCTTATGGCCTGACCGGAGGAACACCCAATAACAACAGTAATGAAGTAGTGGTATTGGACGTCATCTTAAACGGCAAATGGTACAGATGCTACTACTTTTTGGTCATAGATAATAAAAACCAAACCGCACCAGCAGGCTACACCAGAGAAGTTTATTTATCCATCCAGAGACTGTACTAATGTTTTTTCGGAAAAGGAAGTATTTATGATGGTAAAGACTACCGATTGAGCCCCATGTTTCTAATCTATATAAAGTGATATAAAATCTTGGGGCTTTTTTTATTTATGATGCTTTTACCTGACTTTTCAAATGGTACGTATATACATTATACGGCAATATTCTTTTAGCTAAGTTTTTTGAAATAATACAACCGATTAAAACAGGAAAAAACAAAGCGTAGCCATTCGGAACGAGATTACAAACCAGGAAAAGTGCTGTAAAAGGAGCATCAATGGAGGCTGATAAGGTAGCCGCCGCTCCTACCAAGACAAAATTTAAATAAATAAGGGAGGTTTCGAAGAACGTATTACAGAAAAGAGCAAATGTAAATCCCAGAAAAGCACCAGCTACAATACTAGGCGCAAAAACGCCCCCGTCTCCCCCAGATCCGAGGGTTAATGAAGAAGCCAAAGGCTTTAAAAAGATCAGCAAAATCAGAAATACAAAAGAATAGCTTTGGGGATGAGTCAGAATTTCAGAAAGAGAATGATAGCTGTCTCCGTATAAAAATGGAAAACAAAAAATCATAGTTCCCACAAGCAAAGCACCAAGATTCACTCTTAAAAAATTATTCGGAATTCCTGAAAAAAAGTCTTTAATTTTAATAACCAATATGGTAAAATAAACTGACAAAATACCTCCCAATGCACTCAGGATTACAAAAAACGGAACCGCCATCCATTTCCAATCTGTAATCTCAAAGGAAAGCAAAGGTTCGCTTTTAAGGAAATAAAGAAAAATGCCTGAAATAAGAGCTGATGTCGTACAACTGATAAAAAGGGTTTTATTGAATTTTCTGGCAATCACTTCCATGGCAAATAGCCATCCCACAAATGGACTTCCAAACAAAATAGAGACCCCGGCCACAACACCCGCGCAGATCAGCTCCAATTTATAAATATTAGCAGAAAACTGTCTTTCATAGACTGCATTTCCGAGAGTCGCCGTGGCAACAACCGTAGAAACCTCAATTCCGGTGGAACCACCGAAGATCACCGTCAAAAATCCATTAAAATAATGAGATGGAATTTTAAACAGTGGCAAATGATCTTTTCTCTGATCCACGGTTTTGTAAATTTCAGTAATCCCTTTATTCTTTCTGTTCCTGAAAAGGTATTTTCGTAAAAAATAAATAGCCGTAATTCCTATGGTTGGAAGAAAAATAAAGAATACAGAATTGGTATTTTCGGCAAAATGAAATATGTTTTTTTGAAAATGCTCTGTGATCAACTTCAATGAATATCCCAAAAAGGATGCACAGATACTGATTAAAATGGAAACCAGCACTTATCTGAAATAGTGGTGTCTTTGTATTATTTTCCTTTTCATTACCTTATTGGATTCAAATTTTTGCAAAATTAGTTGTTATGCAAGTGTATTCAAAAAAAATAATGTATCAAATACTCTGAAAGTTGATTTAAGTCAGAATAATAATTATTTTACTTATCAATCTGTAGTTCCTATTATATCTCTTTATTTTACATACAGCTTATTACCAGAGAGATAGAATGAAATATTTATTTTTTAAGCTAAAAAAACAACAGGACTGGAAAAAAGTCGCGTAGTTTCTGAAAATCAGAACCCCACGATTCTTACCTATATAATTTTTTTCCAAAAATTCAATAATCCATTAAATGCAGTCCCTGTCAAATCAAAACTACCAGGAATTTCATCCCATTTGCTCCAATATGTAACCAAGCGTGTTCCAACAGGAGTTGTATCAAGCTGCTCTTTGACGTATTGTGAATAAGAATAATATAAATCTTTATCCGGCATTATCTTATCGTCAATTGAACCAATTGTGTCCATATTTTCGTAGAAAGAATTAAAAAAGTAGAAAGCATCATAATCAAAAAAGGAAATTTCATTGATATTGGAGTGTATAAATTCTACATTGGTAATTTTATAACGGTCAGCTATTTTTTTTGATATTTTAGTAAGAGAAGCTCTTTGCTCAACCCCAAAAAACATTCCTTTTGTGGAAGCCGCTCCAACCAGACAAAATTTTCCGACACCGGCACCGATATCCAATATTTTACTATCAGGCTTTTCAGCGAGATAATCAGCCGCCATTTTGGCAACATCTACAGGGGTCCAGTGTTGACTCGCCAATTCTCTTATGTGATTTGGATAAAGTTCATTAAAAGTACTGTCTTTAACTTCTATATTGAGTTTGAGATGTTCAAAAATCATAACATAAATTTTTCTTTGCCGCAAGTAATTTTTAATATAATAAAAATAATCGGATTAACCTACAAACTGATGTTAAAAAAGTAAAATTGACAGGCAGATCCCACAACAATATGACTGATAAAGCATTTTTGGTTTTTCTGTTTTAGTAAATAAGAACGTAACAACGTCCACTCTTGAGATCTTCCCCACCATCATGGCTTCTCATCTTTAAGCCGATCCACTTAAAGAGATTAACTTTATTAACATTTAAATTGATCCTTAATAGTGTATAATTTTCACCCATTGATTAGTATCAATGACAATACCATCTTAATGGATCGTGAGCCGTACAAACATTTTTTTTGAGCCGTACATGCAACGCTTATTTTCTTTGAACATTTAATTTTGTCTTTATGAAAAGTGCGATCTTTCATAACCGCCATACTGACCCGTTATTACTCTCCTATCCTGCACTAATATTGTCTAAGAATATTAAACAATGTCTTTTCTATACAAGCTTTTTTAAGTATTTTTACCTCACATTGATCTATGAGAAAAATCTTACTTGCAGGAATTTTGACTTTAGAAGGATTTCTAACCGTCAATGCACAGTGCACAAGTGTATCCGCAATTACAGAAAATTTTGATAGCTGGAAGGATATCAGCAAATGCTGGACTGCTCAACAGGGAAAAGCCATGCTGTATGCCAATGATAAAAGAATTATATTTTATTCGATGAGCAGCCCGGGAGAAAACATGTACCTCATTACTCCAAAAATCAAAGCTGGAACCTATACGCTTTCTTTTGATATATCCGACAACGGAGGAGAAACTACGCTTGAAATGTTCTCCATCAACAACCCATCGGATTCAAAATCATATGTTTCAATCGCTAATCCCTCAAAAATAACGGGAGATAAAAAAAGATTTGATATCTACTTAAAAAAAGATTCAAGTTTGGGTCTGAAAGTTTTGTTGAATGGAGTTCATCAGGCAGTGTATGTGGATAATTTTTCCCTTAAACCAAAAAAATAAACGCTTAGAGTGAATATTTTAGAAGTCTTATTAATCCAGAATAAAACATTTCGATGGCACCTTTACTCTCCGAAGTCTCACAGCTTTGGAGATTTTTATTCTTCATTACTTCTGTAAATAAATTCTATTCAAATACAGGAAGCTCAATGTCATCTTTAGTCACCTCTTTTTCTTTACTCCTCAACAGTTTGCTCACCATCTTGACAGGACGACTGGCTAAAAGGGCCGCTGCCTTATTCACTACGGTAACGCCAAGTTTTGATTTAGGATGTGCCAACCAGGGAACTCCAGGAGGTAACTTCTGAACTTTTTCTACAAATGGACGCATCCGTTTTTCATACGCTGCAAATGCATCTTCGTGGTGGTCATGACGTGAAAGTTCACCCGCCAATAAATAGGCCCCCACCATAGCTAATGTAGTTCCCATCCCTGTTAAAGGGGTCGGGCAATAAGCAGCGTCACCAATCATGCCCGCCCGGCCATCGAACCATCGGGGTGCTTTCACCTGACTGATGCCATCAAAATACACTTCGCTGTTATTATCGATTTCTTTCATCAATCGTTCCGCTTCCCATCCGGCACCCGAAAGTTTCTCCTTCAGCACTTTTTTTTGTTCACGATCCGATTGACTGAGATATCCTTTATC
This sequence comes from Chryseobacterium carnipullorum, assembly GCF_900142785.1. Classification (GTDB taxonomy): domain Bacteria; phylum Bacteroidota; class Bacteroidia; order Flavobacteriales; family Weeksellaceae; genus Chryseobacterium; species Chryseobacterium carnipullorum. The sequence continues at coordinate 80,227 of NZ_FRCD01000004.1, forward strand.
ATCCGATAGAAAGCTGAAGGAAGCCCTTATCGTACCATGATTGTCGGGACGCAGAAGCATTACCCGCGATCCAGGTGCTGTATACCAGCGTGCCCATTGCGTATCGCTTTCCAGTCTGGGTATCGTATACCATGCATTATAATGCCCTAAAAATTTTAATTCCGGCTCATCCCCAAAAATTAATTTTCTCGTGGCAGACCGAACTCCATCAGCAGCAATCAATAAGTCGAACGATCCACTTTCGTTATCACTGAATGTAACCTCAACTTTATTGGGTCCCTGATGTATGGCTGTAATGTATTTCCCAAAAACATAGTGTACATCATTCTTAGTGTGTTCATATAAGATATTCACCAAATCACCTCTGAGTATTTCGGCTTCACTCGTAAAACTGCCACTGCCTTCTGCTGGAAATTCAGCTTCCACCTGATTATCACAGTTGATGAACTGTAATCCTATCTCTCCGGTATTGGCGGCAAGTATTTCTTTCTCAATGCCCATCATTCTTACGATGGCGCGCCCGGCTCCCCTGATATCCAGATTCTGACCGCCTAATCTCAACGATTGGGAACGCTCCACTATGGTTACCTCAAAGCCATATTTAGCCAGCCAAAACCCTAAGGTTGGACCTGCAATGCTTGCCCCGGAGATGAGTACTTTATTTTTACTATTCATTTCGTTTTTATGCTAAATTTGTAATTGATACAATGCCCTCACTTACTTTTTATACGATTTTTATCTGCCTTTTTTAAGTCCTCTGATTTTTGGGAAATCTCCTCCAGACTCAGGCCTTTATAATTTATAAATAGGTCATGATGGTGATTATCCAGTTTTTGTAATAGGAATGACAAGGAGCTAATGTTTACGTTTTAAGTATATAACTAAAAATACGAATACGTTTTAAAATGATGAAATTATTTTGAATATAAAAAAGACTGACTGTGAAAATATTATATTTTTTATAACGTATTTAAACAATTAAATGTCAAAAAATCTCGCTAAATTAACCTGTTGATTACCAATGCGCCACCCCTATGAAGAATTTTAAAGAAATAAGCTTACCTGATTTGTCACATACGACTTTATCAATGGCCTATCCTTCCGGACAAAAGACATTACCTGAATCAGGAATTGTCTTAGCAGCAGATGTGGGCGGAACTAAAACAGAACTGGCGCTTTTCCAGATAAAAAAAAAGAAACTGGTTGCCATCAAAAGTGAACGATACGCCACCACAGATCACAATTCATTCGTAAAGGCAATCCAGCATTTTCACGAAGATAAAACTTCTGTTATTGACTGCGCTTGTTTAGGAGTAGCCGGTCCCGTAGATGGTGATAAAGTCCGGGGCGTTAACTTCGCCTGGGAAATCGACGCCAAAAAATTAGAAGCTGATTTGGAAATAAAGAAGGTATTGTTAATCAACGATCTTCAGGCCAATGCTTACGGCCTGTCTGCCTTTAAAGCTTCCGACTTTGAAACAATTTCCAAAGGAGAAAAAAGCGAAGGGAATGCGGTCGTTATTTCACCGGGAACAGGTCTTGGTGAAGCGGGAATGTATTGGGACGGGGCCTATTATCATCCCTATGCCACAGAAGGAGGACATTCTAATTTTGCCCCAGGCAATGAACTGGATCTGGAATTATGGAAATTTTTACATCATAAATTTAAACACGTAAGCTGGGAAAGAGTGATTTCCGGACAGGGCATCAACAATATATATGATTTTTTAAGAAATTACAGGGGTGAAAAAGAACCCGGCTGGCTCACGGAACAGTTAAAGGGTGACAGCCCCTCCAAAGTCATATCTTCAGCAGCCATAGAAAAAAAGGATTCCGTATGTGTTGAAACCATGCTGCTGTTCTTAAAATACCTGGCTGTAGAATCCAGCCAACTGGCTTTAAAAGCAAAAGCGACCAGCGCAATTTATATTGGTGGCGGAATTCCTCCAAAAATTCTCAGTCTGATTGATAAAAAAGAATTTTATAAAAATTTCATCAACGTCGGACGAATGGAACACCTGCTAAAAACCATTCCCATTAAAGTCGTGCTTAATGATAAAACAGCTTTAATGGGAGCAGCTTACTATGCGGCAATGGGAATTTTGAAATGATAACAACTATTTATTTCGCCACTTTTTATACGCATTGATTAATCCGTTGGTAGAAGCATCGTGGGAATCTATTTCATCGTTATTATCCAGTTGTGGAAGTACATTGGTAGCTAACTGTTTACCCAGTTCCACGCCCCATTGGTCAAAGCTGAAAATATTCCAGATCACTCCCTGCACAAAAATCTTGTGTTCATACAGTGCCGTCAGTGCGCCTAACGAAAAAGGGGTAATCTCTTTAAGCAAGAAGGAATTGGTAGGCTTGTTCCCGGTGAAAACTTTAAACGGAATTAATTTTTCCATCTCTGATTCTTCCATTCCTGCATCTTTTAATTCGGCGGCAACCTGCTCTGCGGTTTTCCCGTTCATCAAAGCTTCAGTTTGGGCGATAAAGTTTGAAACCAATATTTTGTGATGCTCTCCGACAGGGTTATGACTGATTGCCGGTACAATAAAATCACAGGGAATCAAATGAGTTCCCTGATGAACCAATTGATAAAACGCATGCTGTCCGTTGGTTCCGGGCTCCCCCCAAACAATAGGTCCGGTGCTGTAGGTGACATCATTTCCATTCCGGTCGGTATGTTTTCCGTTGCTCTCCATATTTCCCTGCTGAAAATAGGCCGGAAAACGGTGCATATACTGATCATAAGGAAATATGGCTTCTGTTTCCGAACCAAAAAAATTGTTATACCACAACCCTATTAAAGCCATGATCAAAGGAATGTTTTCTTTAAAATCTGCCGTTCTGAAATGCTGGTCAGTTGACTCAGCGCCTTTAAGTAATTCTTCAAAATGATCATATCCTATGGTGAGCGCAATGGAAAGTCCGATACTGCTCCAAAGACTGTAACGACCGCCTACCCAATCCCAGAAAACAAACATATTTTCGGGATCAATTCCAAATTTTTCCACGCCTTCCTTGTTAGTGGAAAGAGCGACAAAATGTTTAGCGACAAATTTTTCATCTTTAGCCGATTTTAGGAACCAGTCACGGGCTGTTTGTGCATTGGTCATTGTTTCCTGTGTGGTGAACGTTTTGGAGGCAACCGTAAAAAGTGTTTCTTCAGGATCTAAGTTTTTTAAAGTTTCCACAATTTGAGTTCCATCCACATTGGAAACAAAATAGGCATGAATTCCCTCTATCCAATAAGGTTTTAACGCTTCGGTAACCATCACAGGTCCCAGATCACTTCCTCCTATCCCGATATTGACAATATTTTTAATTTTTTTCCCGGAATATCCTTTCCATTCTCCGCTATGAATTTTTTCACAAAAAGCCTTCATCTTCTCACGGGTTTCGCGAACTTCCGGCATAATATCTTCTCCATCGATACTCATAGACTGTTCTGAAAAATTTCGCAGGGCGGTATGCATCACGGCGCGGTTTTCTGTTCCATTGATTTTTTCACCTGCAAAAATGGCATCCATCGCATTTTTCACCTTACAATCTTCCGCCAGCTGCAGCAGTTTTTCAAGAGTTTCATCAGTGATGATATTTTTAGAATAATCAAAAAGGATCTCATTGAATGTAATGGACATTTTCTCAAACCTTTTGGAATCTTTTGTAAAAAGGTCTTTTATCTGAACGGTTTTTATTTCGGTATGGTGTGCCAGTAATGCTTTCCAGGCTGCTGTTTCTGTGGGATTTATTGTAGGAAACATTTTTTATTTTTTTACTATTAATATTTTACTTTCTAAGAAGCTTTGCTAAGATTAAGGAAGAATCTAAAAATTAAGAGCCTGTTTACATTTTAAAATTTTTCACCATCTATAAATAATCGGTCACTTTCATTGTCATTATCTATAAATTTTTACCATTAAGATCTTATTAAGAAGTGAAGAATATTAAGTTTAGCTTCGCTTTAAGATGTATTTAAAAATCTATTTGATTTTTCTTACTTAACCTTACCTTCTTCAATGTTCTTAAGGGTTTGGATGTTTATCAATTATTGAATAGAATGTAAACAGCCACTCTGTATTCTTATTTTTTGTCAGGCAGATTGATCCAGTGGAAGCCATCTTTTGCGATCAGAGCGTCTGCATTTTCAGGGCCCCAGGAGTTGGCAGGATAATTCGGGAAGTTGTTCATTGTATTGTTTTCCCAATAATCAAGAACCGGCATGACCACTTCCCAGGCTGCTTCTACCTGATCTGCGCGCATAAATAAAGTCTGATCTCCTGAAATAACATCCAGCAAGAGGGTTTCATAGGCCTCCGGAGCATCTGTTTTTGTTTTCGCTGAATAATCAAATACCATATCTACCGTATTTAAATTCATTTCAAGACCTGGTATTTTGCTTTCGAGTTGAAATCTGATCGCCATATCGGGTTGTATACTGATGATCAATCGGTTCTGTTTTAGAACATTTTGCTCTCCGTTATTGAACATATTGTGAGGAACTTCCCGAAACTGTATGATAATATGCGAAGCTGATTTAAAAAGTCTTTTCCCGGTTCGCAGATAAAAAGGAACGCCTTGCCAGCGCCAGTTATCGATATTAAATCTCATCGCGGCGTAGGTTTCGGTGTTAGAATCCGGGGCTACATCCACTTCTTCACGATATCCGGAAACTTCTTTTCCTTGTACCCAACCCGGACCATATTGTCCTCTCACCGCCATTGTATCAATTGTTCCCGGTACAATTTTTCGTATCGCTTTCAAAACATCTACTTTCCGGTCACGCACAAGATCGGCATCAAAGTTAACAGGCGGTTCCATGGCGATGATGCACAATAATTGCAGCAAATGATTTTGAATCATATCTCTCAAAATTCCGGAATGGTCAAAATATCCGCCTCTGTCTTCTACCCCAATCTGTTCGGTAACAGAAATCTGCACATGTTCAATATGCGTACGGTTCCAAAGCGGTTCCATGATCGTATTGGCAAAGCGGAAAGCCATTACATTCTGAACGACCTCTTTTCCTAAATAATGGTCGATTCTGTAAATTTGTTTTTCATCAAAAATCGTCAGCAACTTTGTATTTAAAGCCTTTGCAGATTCGAGATCCCTGCCAAATGGTTTTTCAATAATGATGCGTGTGGTTTCCTTATTATTGTCTAATTTACTTTTTGAAATGTTCTCTGCGATGGTGCAAAATAAATCCGGCGAAACTGCGCAGTAATATAATATTGAAGGGTCTTGCTTCCACTCTTCTTTCAAGGTATTGATTTTTGAATCAAACTCATTGTAAGAAGCGACATCCTTGATATCCGATGCCTGATAAGAAATATTTGAAGAAAATTTTGCCCATTCCTCTTTTTTAGCTTTCCCTGTCCTGGAAAATTCATTAATTCCCGCTAATAAAGAATCGCGATATTTTTGATCGGTAAAATCGGTCCTTGAAGTCCCGATTATAGCAAATTGTTCAGGAAGCCGGTTTTCAAGAAAAAGATTGTATAAAGCCGGAATAATTTTTCGTTTGGTTAAATCTCCGTTACCTCCGAAAATAATGATAACAGTGGGATTTACTTTTATATTTGATAGGTTTGCCATTACTTAATTTTTATAAAAATTCTGATTAAAAAAACAATTTAATTTTTGCTGTTGTCCATCCATTCGGTATGAAAAACGCCTTCTTTCCCTTTCAGTTCATAAGTATGTGAGCCGAAATAATCACGTTGTGCCTGGATGAGATTGGTCGGCATATTTTCACTGCGGAAATCATCGAAATAACTTAATGCCGCAGAAAACGCCGGTATAGAAATACCGTGGGTCACCGCATCAGAAACGACAGTGCGAATGCCCGGAATGCTTTTAGTAAGACTTTCTGCAACGGTTTCATCCAAAAGTAAATGTTGCAGTTTAGGATTCTTGTTGAAAGCAGCATAAATATCTTCTAAAAATTCGGAGCGGATAATACAGCCCCCACGCCAGATTTTTGCAATCAAATCTAAATTCAGGTTATACTTAAACTCTTCGTTTCCCTGATAGAGCAAATGCATTCCCTGAGCGTAAGCGGAAACCATAGCAAAATAAAAAGCATCCTCCAGTTTATCCAGATAGTCACTCTTATTTTCCTGATACTGCATTTCGGTTACATCCGGATATATTTTCGAAGCCTGCACCCGCAGCTCTTTTAAACTGGAAAGATCACGCATCGAAACGGCAATGTCAATGATCGGAGTGGGAAGATGCAAATCCATGGCCGCCTGGGAGGTCCATTTACCTGTTCCTTTGGCTTTAGCTTCATCCCTGATACTATCCAGCAAAAGATGGTCTTCCCCCTCATTTTTGTACGTAAAAATATCAGTGGTAATTTCTAACAAATAAGATTTTAAGTGACCTTCATTCCATTTTTTATAGACTTCATGAATCTGGCTGTTGTCCATTTGAAGTCCTTTCTTCATGATTTCATAGGACTCAGAGATGAGCTGCATGATCGCATACTCAATTCCATTGTGTACCATTTTTACAAAATGACCCGCGGAACGATCTCCCATAAAACCAACGGTAGGTTCACCATTGACGTGAGCGGCAATTTTTTCCAGAATGGGTTTTATGATTTCGTAAGCTTCCTTATCACCGCCGGGCATCATGCTTGGACCTCTCCTGGCTCCTTCTTCACCTCCCGAAACACCCATTCCTACAAAATGAAGACCCTTATCTTCCAATTCTTTATATCTTCGTTCGGTATCGGTATAATGTGAATTCCCGCCATCTATAATGATATCTCCTTGATCCAAAACAGCCAGCAATTCTTTAATAACACTGTCGACGATTTCACCGGCAGGAACCAGCAACATCACCGTCTTCGGACTTTTAAGACTGTCGGTAAATTCCTTCAGATCTGAATATCCATGGATATTTTGATTGTTTAAATGATTAAGGGCATTTACTTTATCCAAACTGTTATCGTATCCGGCACAAGGGTAACCATGGTCGGCAATATTCTGTAAAAGGTTGGAGCCCATTGTCCCCAAACCTATCATTCCGAATGCGTTTTGATTTTTATTTTCGTGTTCCATCATATTATTATTTTCGAGTAAAATTTTCGAGAATTGTTTTCGTCGTTTCAAAGTCTTTGTGCAGGATACTATTAATTCCCATATTTTTAGCAGCATCTGCCAGCATTGGTCTATCGTCAAAATAAATACATTCATCGGGTTTAACCTGAGCGATATCCATTGCCATTTTAAAAATTCGCGGATCAGGTTTTCTTACCCCAACATAACAGGATGAGAAAAAGCCGTCAAAGACTTCATGTAATTTAAAAGTCTGAATCCGATATTCGTTAAGATCTACATTTTCATTACTGAGGGCAAATAAGGGCAAGTCGGTTTGTTTTTTCCATTTTTTCAGCCATTCCAGGAGGTCTGGCAATTCTGTAGATTGGGAAAAAATAAATTCTTTAAACTCCTCTTTCGTAAAATCACGAGGTTTATGAAATAAAACGGTATTTAAATATTGATCGAATGAAACGCTTCCTATCTCAAAAACATTGTAGATGAAATTGTGCAGAATATTCATTTCTTTAAAATCAAAATTAAAAATTTCCGCAGCCTTTTCCCGCGAATTGTAATCCCAGCCATTGGTAAGCAATACCCCACCAATATCCATAAAGATCACTTTTATTTTCGATACGTTAAACTCAGTCATTGTTTATTTTTTATGTTATTACTACCCGGAACCGCTACTGACAGCTTATTTAGTAAACCTTAGATTTCATCCACTAAGATTCTTCTTGAGATTTTCAGCATACTTTATTGAATTTTGCTCTAGGATGAACAGCTTAAAGAAATCCGTGGATCTCTTCTTCATTTCCCTTAACTGATCAACTTTTTTTAATGGTTTGCAATTTCCATCCATTATTAAAGTCTGCGCAGATCATTATTTTCCAAATCCTGAATTTTTTTCAATCGGCGAAGATGTCTTTCTGCTCCAATAAACCGGGCATTGAGAAACGCCAGAACCAACTCTTCTGCACTTGCATAGCCCGTCACACGACCACCAAGACAGATTAAATTCATATCATCATCTTCTACCCCCTGGTGCGCCGAGAAATAATCCGTAATTAAAGCCGCTCTGACACCGGAAATTTTATTGGCCGCCACACAGGCACCGACTCCACTTCCACAAATGGCGATGCCGCGGAACACTTCTCCGGCAGCTACCGCTTTTGCAAGTGGAATCACATAATCCGGAAAGTCATCTGTATTATCGAGTTTCATTGCGCCATAATCTATCGGTTCAAATTGATTTTCAACTAAAAAAGACTTCATTCTTTCTTTGAGTTCAAAACCGCCGTGATCCGCGCAAATACCTATTTTTCTCAGTACTTTTGACATTTTTCTTTTTTTATTGAGTTCTGAAATGATTTTTTAACAGAAAAGGATCTATACTAAGTTCGTGAAAAAATTTATTCCTTCTTCAAAAACAAATCTTTCGCTTTTTTTACTACATTTTCTACGGTGAATCCATATTCTTTCATCACTTCTTCTGCCGGTGCAGATTCTCCAAACTTGTCTATTCCGATCACATCACCATCGTCGGTCGTATATTTCATCCAGCCCACCGGAGACCCTGCTTCTACCGCCAGTCTTTTTCTGTTTTTCTTTGGTAAAACCTGTTCCTTATAAGCATCAGTCTGCTGATCAAATAAATTCCAGCATGGCATACTTACCACTCTTGCCTTAATGTTACTTTTCTTTAATTCCTCCTGTGCTTCAAGGATCAAATGAACTTCTGATCCGGTGGCAATAAGAATCATATCCGGTTCTCCCTCTGAATCTGAAAGAATATAAGCCCCTTTCTCGAGGTTTTTCGCGCTTGCATATTTGTTTTGATCGATCACCGGAATTCCCTGGCGGGTTAATGCAATAGCGACTGGTCCATCTTGATGTTCAATGGCTACGCGCCAGGCCTGTGCCGTTTCGTTGGCATCCGCTGGTCGGATAACAGTCATATTGGGAACCGTTCGTAATCCAATCAATTGTTCTACGGGCTGATGGGTCGTTCCGTCTTCGCCAAGAGCAATACTATCGTGGGTAAACACCATAATCTGACGTATTTTCATGATGGCAGCCAACCTAAGCGGTGGACGCATATAATCTGAAAATATTAAAAATGTGGCTCCATACGGAATTAAGTAATTACTGAGAGCCATTCCGTTGAGGATTGATCCCATTGCGTGTTCACGGATTCCAAAATGAAAATTACGTCCGTCACGATCTTTCGCTGAAAAGGATTGGTAAGCCTCAAGAACGGTATCGGTGGAAGGGGATAAATCCGCGGAACCTCCGATCAACTGTGGTAAATATTCTGCAATCGCATTCAGTGTTTTTCCTGAAGCTTTACGGGTGGCTATTTCCTCACCGGGTTCAAATACGGGAAGCTTTTTTTCCCATCCTTCGGGTAACTTTCCAGAAGCGATAGATTCATATTCTTTGGCAAGATCTGGATGTCTTTTCTTATAATTTTCATAGAGTTTATTCCACTTATCTTCATTTTCAGCAGATTTTTTTCCTGCTTCATGATAAAAGGCTGAAACGTCATCAGGGATCACAAAATTCTGATCAGGATCAAAACCGAAATGTTCTTTCACCAGACGAACCTCATCTTTCCCTAAGGGTGACCCATGTGCAGCAGCAGAATTCTGTTTATTAGGACTTCCGTACCCGATATGGCTGCGGACTTTTATCAGTGACGGACGTCCGGTTTCATTCTGTGCATTCTTTATCGCATTGGACAAAGCTTCCAGATCATTGATGTCCGGCAGATCCTGCACATGCCATCCGTAGGCTTCAAATCTTTTAGATACGTCTTCATCAAACGCTAGATCAGTATCACCTTCTATCGTAATATGATTGCTGTCATAGAAATAAATCATATTTCCCAACCTTAAATGGCCTGCTAATGATGCAGCTTCGGCTGAAACGCCTTCCATCAGATCACCGTCACTGCAAATTGCATAAATTTTATAATCGAAAATATTGAAATCCGGTTGATTATAACGTTCAGCCATATATTGCTGGGCAATGGCCATTCCTACTCCATTGGCAAATCCCTGCCCAAGCGGACCTGTTGTTACTTCAATTCCGGGAGTAAGTCCGTATTCGGGATGACCTGCGGTAATGCTGTGTAATTGTCTGAAATTTTCAATGTCTTTCAGGGTAATATTGTAACCGGTCAAGTGCAGATAACTATACTGCAACATACATGCATGACCACAGGAAAGAATAAATCTGTCACGGTTTGCCCATTCTGGATTTTGAGGATTATAATGCATGAACTCGGACCATAATATATGACCTAATGGGGCTAAGGCCATGGGCGTTCCGGGATGTCCGGAATTTGCTTTTTGTACGGCATCGGCTGCCAAAACTCTTACGGTATCAATACTTTTCTGAATTAAATTTTTATTCTCCATTTTTATATTTCTTTTTTTACTTATTTTTCCGCTTTTACGAAGATTACAATTAAATAAAGCGTCTGTCGTTACTGACATCATTAAAAGACATTCGATAAAAGTTCCTCACTTATTTCGAATTTATACGGGCAAAAAGATAGGGGTAAACATCAAAATAAATCTTGTCAATGCACGTTGAAGCTGATGATTTAAAAAATCTGACCTCAACAGTTTTGTGTATCATGATTGGTTAATTTTATACTAACGAATGCTGCCTATACTATTTTTTTTTATCTATCTGAATTAAATAAAAAAATAAAATAAGTAATGTACTACTCTGGATTTTACATCAAAACTGTGACCATTTTAAGATCTAACTTTCAGTTTTTTATTGCCAATCGAAAGATTCTATTTTACTTTCTATTAATCCCTGGCTCAGCGCTTAACTCATTATGAATTTTTTAAAAAAAGTAAAGCAACTGTTGTCAGTTGCTTTTATTGTTCAGATTATTTTTTAAGATAAGAAACTCTCCATACAATGCCACTTACATCATCAGCCACCAATAAGGATCCGTCCGCAATCTGAAGCACCCCTACAGGTCTCCCATAGACATCGCCTTTAGCTTCATTGGAGATAAAACCAGTAAGGAAAGGTTGGTAAGGTCCTGAGGCTTTCCCGTCCTTAAAAGGAACAAATGCGACCTGATAGCCTACCAGCGATGAACGGTTCCATGAACCATGCTGTCCGATGAAGGCTCCGTTTTTATATTTTTCAGGAAACTGAACTCCGGTATAAAATGTTAACCCTAAAGAGGCGGTGTGGCTTCCCAAAGGAACATCCGGAACAATTGTTTTGGCTACCAGATCAGGCTTTTCGCCCTTTCTTCTGGGATCTTCATTTTTCCCGAAATAGGCATACGGCCAGCCATAAAATGCATTTTGTTTCACACTGGTAAGATAGTCGGGAACCAGTTCATCGCCTAATTCGTCTCTTTCATTCACTACGGTCCACAATTCTCCGGTTACAGGATTCCAGCTCATTCCCACCGGATTTCTGAGTCCTGCTGCATATATTTTCTCGCCGCTTCCGTCAGGGTTTACTTCCAGAATATTCGCTCTTCTCACTTCATTTTCCATTCCGTTCTCGCCCACATTACTTCCGGAGCCAACCGTAATATAAATTTTAGACTGGTCTTTATTGGTAATAAGATTTCTGGTCCAGTGGTTGTTGTAACCTCCTGCAGGCATATTAACGATCTTCTTTCCAGGTTTTGTTAATTTTGTTTCTCCGGCTTTGTACGGATATACCCACAGACCGTCTGTATTGGCTACGTAAAACTGATCTTTGATAATGAGCATTCCATAAGGCTGGTTTAAGTTGTCTAAAAATACAAACGACGATTCTGCCACTCCATCTTTGTTGGCATCTCTGTAGAGGATGATCCTGTTGGCAGATTTTCCATCAACTTCAGCGCCACTTTTTCCACTCACGTCATTTTTTATTTTTTCTGTGGCGGAACGCTCTGAATTGGAAAGCACCACGAAAATGTCTCCATTTTCGCCCTGGATCATATTTCTGGGGCTTTTAATGTTTTCAGCAAAACGGGTTACAGTAAAACCTTCAGGAGCGGTCGGAGCTTTGTCCTTGGGCCATCCTATAACGTTACTGAATTTGTTTTTGGAATTTTTTTCGTCAGGCGGAGGCAGTTTTAAGGTATCGGTCTGTGTGAGAACTTCAGCACCGTCTGCCCCTTTTTCAGACTTATTTTTTTCTTTGCAGCCGACCATAAGCAGCACTGCTGCCGGTAAAAGATAATTTTTCATAATTTTTTGAGATGTGATGTTTAAAATTACTATCAATACAAATATCAGACCTCATCATTTATCATTTAACGACCTATGGATTAAAATTGTGCTTTAACACCCAATACAAAATTTCTTTTAGAGGCCGGATTATAATGCCGGTTCCCAAAAGCATTGATGTCAAAGCCTAAAACATAGTCATTATTGTAAAGATTCTGAATTTGCAGGTACACATTCAAGCTTGCTGTATCAAGATCTACCGGAACCCGGAATTGAATATTTCCGATCAAGCTTGGATCAGACCAAACGGAACTTGCATCATTTAAAGGTATTTTTGAAGTATAGAAATGGGAATAATCAACAAAAAGTTTTTTAAAAAAGGTAAAATTCATTAAGCCGTTGAGGGTTGTTCTTGGCACTCCTGTCAGATCATTCCCTGAAAAATCTCTTTCGTTTTGACGGTAGTTTTGAAATGTAAAGCGGTAAAATGCACCCGAAAACCTAAATTTGATCTTACTGAGAACATCATTTTTCAAATCAAAGTTCTTTGATTCAAGCAGAACCTCCAGGCCTTTCTGAACTGTTTGCCCTGCATTGACAAAGTATTCCTGTCCGGCTTCATTTTGCCTTCTTACAATGGCATCTTTCATCCGGAAGTCAAAATAACTTCCTTCCACAAAAATAGAATTCCCAAACTGCTTTCTAATGCCGAATTCTTTATTCCAACCGAATTCAGGATTCAGATTGATATTAAATTCCTGAGTGGAGGAACGTATTTCTTCATTGGTGGGTGCCGAATTTCCTTTCCCCATCTTTCCTCGTATTGAAAAGCCTTTTCCCAGCATATAGGTGATTCCAACATTCGGAAGCCATTGATTCTTAAATACTGCTCTGTTATTTTCTGACTGCGGATAAAGCCGTTCCCACTGATAGGCATTGGAATTGAGGCTGACCGAAATATCAGTAAATAGTTTTGAATTAACATTGAATTTCTGTGACAGAAAATAGAAGCCTGAAGTATTTTTGATCCTGTCAAAATTTTGCGGGCTGCCTTCATATCCTTTATTATTATCATAGTTTTTAACTAAAATATCGTTAATCCCGCCTTCGAATCCGAATCTGTAGGCTAATGAAATGTTGTTCCAGTTTTTCTCGTAATTCAGGTGTGTCCGTAGCGCAAAATTCTTTTCAAAACGGTTCTCAAAATTGGTAATGAAGGGATTTTCAAAATCAACATAGGAACCCTGAATTAAAATAAAGTGGGAAAAATTCGGACTGAAATTATATTCGTTTGAAATTCCGGCTAACACCATTTTATTGCGAATCCCTGTGTTTTGCACCACAGCACCGGGAAGCGCGGGAGTTCCCGGTCTTGCCTGTTTTCTGTCAATCTGCATTTGCTCCAAAGTCAATCCGCCGGGGATCTGGTACTCAAGATCCGTATACATAAGCATCGCTTTGAGTGATCCCTTTTCTGAATACTGAAAACGATCTTTGATGAAAATCTGCTTCCGCTGTACTCTGGATTGTTGCCTGTAGGAATCTGTTTGATAATAATTCTGAAAAACCTCTGCAAAATGTTTTCCGATCTGTTCTGACCAATCAAAACTCTGATTAAAAGTTCCATAACTTCCGATGGATACATTAGAAGATAGGTTTTCCGAATCTTTAGTTTTAAGAAGAACAGTGCCTCCAGTAACCGCACCATAGTCTCCACTTTCCGGACCTTTGTAGATTTCCATTCTGTCAATGAGTTCGGGAGAAATCACGTTGAAATAGGTATTTCCTGATGCATCGGACAAAATAAAATCATCGAGATAAACTTTTACATTCCGGACGCCAAATGGCGACCTCAAAGTACTTCCCCGAAGAGAGATTCTATAACTTCCCGGCGAGCGTTCCTCCATTCTTGCGCCTGCCATCTGATTGATGGATTCCAGCATTCGTTCGGGGGTATTTTGACTGAGTACATTTTCAGAAACTACGGAAACAGACTTTGTGGAAGAGATAAAGCTTGCCGGTTTTTTGTAAGCATCGATTGTAACCTGTGATATCAATGTTGCCGAATCTCTTTTTTGAGACCATACAAACGGAGCATACAATAGAGGAAGGAAAAGGTATATTTTTTTCATTGTATCAGGTAAAGCAAAAATTATACTTTTTCTTTATAAGATGATCTTTCTTTTTGACCTGTTCAATTGTATATTGTAATTACACTGAATACTTCTCTATTAACGGAAGGAAGGATTTTTTAGATTTAAGGTTTCTTTTTTTCAGATGAAGGGCATTCTTCCACCCTATTTATTTCTTTTGTTTCATTTTCATTGCTCTCAATTTTTATGTAAAAAAAATTTAATTCTTTTATCATTGGCTTTGTTTTTGCCAAACAAGGGTATGAAAACAATTTATATTTTAGAAGATGAGACAGGCATCAGAGATGCATTGCAGTTGCTCCTGTCATTTGAAAACTATGATGTACGTTCTTTCTCTACTGTAGAGGCATTCAAGAACCGCGATTTATCTGTAAACCCTGATATTTTTATTCTGGATGTGATGCTTCCTGACGGATCAGGAACTGAAGTATGCAATGAACTGAAGAAAGAACCGGCTACCTCCCATATCCCAGTGATGATTATCAGTGCTCATGCAAAAGCTGATCATATCATCAAATCATGCCATGCTGACAATTTCATTGCTAAACCTTTTGATATCGATGATGTCCTTGTAAAAATTAAAAATCTGACTCATTAATTAAAGAGCTCTATCGTCTAGAGTTCCAATATTCTAAACATTAAAAAAAAGCAACACCGCTTACATTATTTGTAAACGGTGATTTTGTAACTCATCATTAATTTTTACATAGAAATTTTCCTACCAGATTTTCAAGAGCCATCAGATCAAAAGGCTTAGCGATGAAATCATCGGCTTCTGCTTTTTTTGCCAGTGCGCTGATGTCACTATTGGCGCTGATATAGATCACAGGAATATTTTTATATTCTTCTTTTTTTCTAAGGAGTTTAAGGGCCTGAATTCCTCCTATATTGGGAATCCAGTTATCCATTAAAATTAAATCCGGCTGGAAGCTTTCTACTCTTTCGAGTATGTCATGTGAAGTTTCAGAGATTTCAACTTCATATCCATTTTCAGCAAAAATGATTGTAAAAACATCTAAAATTGTTTTTTCATCATCAAAAACCAAAATTTTCTTTTTTCTATTCTCCATTTTTATATTTTATATCTGCGTTAAAGAAATACACTAATCAAGAAAAAACCTTGTCCTTATTTCAAAGCTTGATGATTAGTTTTGTCCAATTTTTACATTTTGAGGTAAAGTAAACCAGAATGTACTTCCTTCTCCTTTGGTACTGTCTACGCCAATTTTACCTGAATGTTTTTTAATAATTTCAGAACAGATATAGAGTCCCAACCCAATTCCTGAATAGGATTTCCCTAAATGATTGGAACGGTAATACCGGTCAAAAATATGGGGTATTTCCGATTGCTGTATTCCCGGTCCAAAGTCCTTGACAGAAATTTTAACATGATCGTTGACCACCTGGGTAGAAATATGGATCTCTTTAGAATTCTTTGCATATTTGATGGCGTTATTTACGAAATTAACAACCACCTGTTCTATCCTGTGTTCATCAGCATAAATATGCAGACTACTGTCACTATTGACAATGATCTGATATTCATTCTCTAAACGAACGTGGCTGCAGCTTTTATGCAACATATCATGCAGATTAAAAGTATTGCATTCCAAATGCAACTGATCCTGCCCCATTTTACTCATATTAAGGAGATCGTCAATAAGCACGCTCATCTTATCAATTCCTTTATTGGACTGCTCAATAAGTTTCACATGAATATCGGAATAGGGACGTTCTTTAATACGGTTCAACAATTGTATGGAAGCTTTCACAGCGGTAAGAGGTGTTTTCAGCTCATGGCTTGCTACACTGAGAAAGTCATCTTTGCGCTGTTCAATAAGTTTTTTATCCGTGATGTCAGCCGTCATTCCAATCATTCTGTTGGCAATACCGTTTTCATCATATCTTGGGCGGCCATGGGCCTGTATCCAGTGAATGCTTCCATCTCTCCATTTTATTGGGTATTCGGCTTTATAAATTCCGTTGGTCTGTATGGCTTCCTGTACCAAAGCTCTTATCTTGTCGCGATATTCCGGAAAAATGGCATCAAAAAGATCCGAATAATTAAATTCTTCTTCAGGTAAGTATCCAAAGTTATATTTAAACTGGTGGGTACTCTGCATGATCCCGGTCTTAAGATCGACTTCGGTTGAACCTAAACGGCTTGCATCTAACGCAATTTCTAAACGGTTGTTCATTTCAGTGACGGAATTCCTCGCGATGACCTGATCTGTGACATCATTGGCAACAATCAATATGGAAGTACTTTTATTATTCTCATCAAATATCGGTTGGTAGACAAAATTGAGATACCGGTCAACCAGATTTTCATTTTCTGTTATAAGGGCTTTAATTTCCTGTCCGTAATAGGGTTCTCCTGTATGATAAACTTCGGTTAAAATTTCAATAAAAGGCTGCCCCTCCAATTCAGGAAGCGCCTGTATTAAGGGAAGTCCAATAACAGACTTATCTTTATTCCATATTTTTAAAACCATCTCATTTACGATATCAATCTCAAAATTTTCTCCTTTCAGAGAGGCCATGGCAACAGGAGATTTTTCGACTAAGGTTTTAAAACGTTTTTCATTTTCAGCAAGACTGTGATTGGCTTTCAGCAATTGTTTTCTTGCCAACAGTAAGTCATTGTTTGCAGCATAGAGCTCATCATGTTTGGATATGAGATCTTCATTGGTTGTGAGATATTCTTCATTCAATGCAGAGAGATCATCGATGAGCTGCTGTTCCGACTTGAATTTTTCTTCCAGTTTATTTTGTGATTCTTTTCTTTCCGTCACTTCAAATGCGGTATGCAAAATAAATTCGGTATTACCCTGATCATCTAAAAAGGGCTTGTATTCAAAGTCAAAATAAAACTTTTGCATGATCCCGTCTACCTTGAGAATGGCAGGATAATCTCTGCCATTATATGTTTGTCCGGTGTTCCAGACTTCTTTCAATAGACCGGAAAATGGCTGATCATGAAGCTCCGGAAGTGCCTGGTCGAAGGTCTGTCCTACAACCTCCCTATTTTTGCCCCAGAACTTCAGCATTGCCTCATTGACACTAACAATGGTAATGTCCGATCCACTATAAATAGCAGTAGCATTGGGAGAATAAAAAAGTATCGACAACAATTTTTCGGATTGGATATAATCTGGAGAATTCATTTGAAGTATAAAAATTTTATTGTGCGGTCAAAAAGCTATTTTTAAGTTGATGTATATTCAATCAAAAATTGTTTGAGCAAAAGTCTGGCTGGATTGAAACAATATCAATTAACAAATATACAACGTAATTTGCCATTTTTTTCCAATCTTTTAATCGCGGCAATGTAATAATTAGATTTAACATAAGTAAAGATTACAAGATTAGGACTTTATAATTTGTTGTACAGAAAAACACTGGTAAGAAATTTAATTATATGAACAAAATTAAAATAACTCCAACTTCATCATCACTTCTATTACCTTTCTTTTTGTATATTAAGGTATGCAAAAAACAGGGATTCTATCTAGATTAAAGGAAAGATCCTGACATTTTTGTTGGTTACTTTACAATAATAGAGGCTTAACTCTTTGTTAAACCTCTATTGATAAAAAACATTTATATCCTTTATATGATAGAATTAAATGCTGTTTTAGCCTATCTTTTTTTCTCAAATACTCATTCTTGTTTCATTACCTTTTATTCCATGATACGTTTTTCCATGAAAGTTCTTTGAAGTATAGTATAAGTCTCTAAAATAGATATCTGTATCAATTTGATATTTTTCTACTGATTCTATGTTGATTTTCAGTTCTTTTGATTCCTGTTGGTAAGCTATTCTTTGTACCGATTTTTTCTTGCTGCATCTGCAATAGACATGATCATTTTTTACATGATCAGCCAGCTTTACAACTCTTATCTCAATATTCTCATAACTTTTATATTTTGCAAAAGTCTGATGATCTAAAGTAAACCAGGGTTCACCGTGATAAAAAAAATGATCTATAATATCAGGATGGTTAGAATGTCCTATTTCTGCTGGGGTTGACGAATAATATCCATTACATTGGGTGCAATATGCTACCTTTACTTTTACCGACATATGATATGATTTTAGTGTTTCTTTTCTATATCATAAGTTATGCCACAGATGGTCATTTTAAAATCATTAACCCTATTGTTCACGTCTTTTGCAGCGTTGAAAGTGAGATGAATGCTTATTTATTTGAATTTTAAAGTATTATATTTTGTTCAACTGACTGTACATTCCGCATCAATAAAGGCAGAAACTAAAGAAAAGATATTTTACAATATGTATAGATGTGATAAATTCTTATCTCTGGAGCTGATTCTTTAATTTAAAATTTAATTCCTGAAAAAAAATCAGTGAGCCGAACCATTATAAATCTACCCTCCTTTTATTATTATCATTGCATCAAATACTACCATCAGAAATAAAAAACAAATAAAAATATTGGTTTTCAATAAATTATGTGTACATTTGTAAAATAATCAGGCTCCTGCCGACGCTTCTTCTGAAATTCTTGAATTTACAATTCCCCATCAGTCTTCGCTTTTTCAGCCGCTAATTTTTGTCATCAATTTATCAGATGAAGTCCCTTTTTTCAGCTTGAATATTTCAAGATTCTAAAAATACCAACATCCTTTCTTGTTTTCAAATCGATTTATTACTGTTTTGATGTCATTATCAATGCTTTGATAGTACCATCAAAAAACAGTTTATCAGTTAATACAATAATTTTATAATACAATATAATGCAACAAGGAACAGTAAAATTCTTTAACGATGCCAAAGGATTTGGTTTTATCTCACCTTCAAACGGTGGTCAGGATGTTTTCGTACACATGTCAGGTCTAGTAGATACTATTCGTGAAAATGATGTCGTTACATTCGATCTTCAAAACGGCAACAAAGGCGTTAACGCGGTTAACGTAAAAGTAGCCTAAATTAAAAACCTGTTTTGATATTATCATCACAGTGATGGCAACAGCCAATACAATTTATCAGTCAATACAACAATTTTATAATACAATACAATGCAACAAGGAACAGTAAAATTCTTTAACGATGCCAAAGGATTTGGTTTTATCTCACCTTCAAATGGTGGTCAGGATGTTTTCGTACACATGTCAGGTTTAGTAGATACTATTCGTGAAAATGATGTCGTTACATTCGATCTTCAAAATGGCAACAAAGGCGTTAACGCGGTTAACGTAAAAATAGCCTAAATTTAAAAAACTGTCTGATGTTATCATCACAGTGATGGCAACAGCCAATACCCTGCTGAATAATTAAGGGCAGCTGAAATTCAGCTGGCTTTTTTGTCGGTTGAAAATCTCCCAAAATTGTATTGCATTGTATCTAAAGGATCTACTACACTGTTCATCATTTATTTTTAGTTTGCATGAATTTGAATAATCCTTTCCGTTACGGGTTTGAGGGCTTTATGATTATCCGGATTTACTCCATCCATGGTAAAAAACTCTACTTTATTCTGATATTTCGAGTACCAAACATTATTCAATCCGTTAACGATATCTAAAGTGTCCGGGCGGGTAATTTTTCTAAAATATTTAAACTTCACAGTGTCAAGCGGAATAACAGTATGTTTGGGATTAAGATCAGTCTTAAAAGTTAACCTATACTCTACTCCATTCCAATACATATGATCTTTTTTTTGAAGGTACCCATTAAAATGAGCGAATGAGCCAGCAGTTAAAAATAGCCCAAAGACACCAAATCCCATTGCATTATTTTTATTAAGCATCTCAGAAAATTTAAATGTAGGAGCATGCGTAATTTTAATTATAATGCTGTTAATCGATTCAGTGAATGCATCAATCCCGTTACCAATTCTTACGCTAATGTCATTATTGGAGGATTGTTCACTGAAAAATCCATTTTTCTCTTTGTAATGTACATAATCTTTATAACCAAGATACTTGCTCAATGCATCCAGACTTGATTTCTTTATGCTCTTATATTCCTTTTTTTCCAATACTAAACTTTCATAATATCCAAGCATTGTCTTATAGCTTAGGTTGATCTTATGGGTATTGATCAGGTCGGTACTTACATCCTTAAATACGCCACTATCTGAGGTCGCACGATCTAAATTTTTCGCTTTTAGATACACATCTTCCAGTAATTTTTTTTCAGGTAGTAATTCTTGATTCATCGTTATCAGATTTTTTCGAAAATTAAAACTTCTCCAGCAAATAATTTTACGGCTATCCTCAATGGCATTCGAAAAATTTCCAAATATTTTCCAAATTTCTGCTAACCGTTACTTTCTCTATTGCTGTTACTTTGCCATAGAAATCAGTGAGAAACTAAATACTCTTCAACAACCTGATTTCGGAATATCTGAGAAAACGGAGGATTAATCTCCGGGTTGGGAAGCAGGGGTTTCTCTTCCGTTTTCAAGGGTTTCACTTCCCAAAATTTAAGAAGCGCTTCTTTTTTCAAAAACGTGTAACACCACCTGCAATCAGTTTTGCGGGGAAGAACACCAATGTCAATTTTTAAATTTTAAAACAGTGATACAATTCTTATTAATGCTATTTGGCTTAGCATTCGGAAACCATAACGAAAACCCATTGTACAATAATAATGGCACAAACAGCATCGAAATACAATCCGGAGAAAGATTAAATCCAGAAACAGGGACTGGAGGAGATGACGGTAGTGGCGGACCTGGAGGAGGAGGAAACACCAGTGGCAGTACAGGTCAGACTCCACCACCGAGCCCAAGACCTTAATTATTAGAAGACAGATTGCTTAAATCTGTCTTTTTTTTATAATTTGCAGTCAAACTAATTAATCTTGAAAAAGTTATTTCTATTTTTCTTAACATTAACCATTACTACCAGCTGTAAAAAAAAATTACAGACTGATTATGTAAATGGTCAGGATAATTTTAATTATGCCAAAGCTAGAAAGCTCCGGGATTCAATGAAAATAGATTCTGCTTATTATTTTTACAATCTTGCAAAAGATGATTATAAAAAGATGGGCGATTCTTTAGGAGTAGCACAATCCCTAATTAATATGGGAATCATCCAAACAAACAGAGGGGATTTTTATGGTGGGATAGAAACTTCGCTGGAAGCAGAAAAATATCTTAGAAATGACAATGACATTAACGTCAAGGCAAATCTTGCCAGAAATTTCAATAATATGGCCATTGCATCTTCCTTTCTTTATAATTACAATGATGCCATAAAATTCTACCAAAATACTCTAAAATATACAAAAGATAAAAATGACAGAGCGGTCTATTATAACAACATAGGCAAGGTCCTGACAAATATGAAAGAGTATACTAAAGCAAAGTATTATTTAGAATTATCTCTCAATACTACCACAAAAAGTATAGATTATGCCCGTGCGCTTAGTAATTTGTCAGCGGCTAAATATTTATCAGATAAAAATGATGACCCTTTAAAAGATTATTTAAGAGCATTAGATATCAGATACCGATCTAAAAATATCACTGAAATGAATTCAAGCTATGCTACTCTTTCAGATTATTATTCAGATAAAGATATTGATTCTGCAAAACTATATGCAGAAAAAATGTACAGCACCTCCAAACAAATTAAAAACCCAGAAGACCAACTGCAAGCATTACAAAAGCTAATAAATCTTGATAAAAATAATTATTTAAAATATTTTAATGCGTTTCAAAATATAAACGACAGTGTTATAATAGCACGGGGAAAAGCAAAGAATCAGTTTGCCCTTATCAAATCAGATATTGATAAAACGGAGTCAAAAAATATTGAGCTGCAGGCTAAAAACCTGGAAGCTGAAAATAAAGTGTTATATAGAAATATTATCGTAGCTAGTCTATTATTAACACTTATTATTAGTGTCATATGGTATACGAAAAGAAAAAAAAGACTTCAAAAAGAAAAAGAACTCGAAGTAAAAAATACAGAATTAAAATATTCTAAAAAAGTACATGACGTCGTAGCCAATGGAATTTATCAGGTGATGACCAAGCTGGAAAATCATCTGGATATCAGCAGAAATGAAACTTTGGATGATCTGGAATACATTTATAACAGATCAAGAAACCTATCTTATGAGAATATTGAAATTAATGACGAATCAGAAATTTTCAGTGAAAAGATAAGAAAATTGATGGGCTACTTTACGAGTGATCATATAGATACAATTTTAATAGGCAATGATGTTGAGGTTTGGGAAAACATATCTCATTCTTGTAAAGCTGAAGTATATCAGGTTCTGCGGGAGTTGCTTATCAATATGAAAAAACACAGTCATGCAGACCGTGTTACTTTGAGATTTGAAAGGACTTTTGAAAAAGTTAAAATTCACTATTCTGATACTGGAGTTGGAATCAATAATGAAACTATTTTAAAAAATGGTGTTCGTAATATGATTAACCGAATTGAGAATTTGGGAGGCTGTATTACTTTTGACAATAAAACTCAAACTGAAAAAGGAATGATCGTACACTTTTCTTTTCCTTTTTCATAAAAAATATTCTTAAAAACCTTTCAAGTGCTGAAGACCATTTTATATTTTCACGTTAAAAATTGGTATTGACAGAATTTCTTATGGCTAAAAAAGGATGTTTAAATGAAGATTACACAAGTGAAATAAAAAAATTGGTAAAGCTTTCAAGGCTTGGAATTAACTATACATTCTGACTAATGTAAAATTCTTTATTATACGACATGTTTTGTCGCATGATGAATATAGCTTTGAAAAAATATGTATTATGAAACTTATGGCTATAGTACGGGAGGAAATTCTTCCAGGTGATCAAAGTATCATTGTGGAATTTCACAGTGATGAAAATAAAAGACATTATGAATTGCACTGTACATTTGATCCCCATCAAAAGGGAATTCGTAAATGGGATACGTGGGAATTTAAAACACGCCTTGAATCAGAAATATTCATCGATCCAAAGACAGATCACAAATCATATTTCACTCACTTATTTTGTGATGAAGCTACTGAAGTTAATTCTCCCTACATTAAACAGAAAAAGTCTGCTTCTATTTAAGCAGACTTTAATGGTAACAGATTGTTATCATTCAATCAGGGTATGAACAATAAATAATAGTTATTCAACTTCATCCTGGTATGTTTTTACTGTTCCGTCAAAAAATTTGATTGTCATTTGCTGTGCAAGGTCAAAATCTATTACATGTTCTGGATCTTCCTTACACTGATCATCCAGTATCTTTACTTCAAACGGCTCATGTGTTACTGATGATAACGCTCCATGATGTATTTTTTTCTTTCCATAAATAATCTCAATATTGTCAATAAGTTTGGTAAGAGTTAAAACGCTATCCTTTATGTCAGTGGTAATTTTCATAATGTAAAAAAGTTAATTGTCTGTTTAAAATATTTTTTACAAATACTAAGCCAGAATTGATCAATCAAGAAATTTTAATTTGTCTGTAAAATTGGGAGCTGTAGCTGCTACATCAAGAATTGGAGGCAGAATTTTAAATCTTTAAATCATTGCCTCTGCCACTTGTCGAGAGCGGTTTTTATATCGACAAATGGGTAGAACCAAACCTCGCAAAAGAAGTTGACCATCTTGATCTGCTCCAACGTACATTTTCCAATATTAATTTTCCATTTAATAATTTCTGTAATAACTCACTTTATAGTTTGAATACTGATAAACATTAACAACAGCCCGGTTAAAATATTTTTTACGCTGAAAAATGACTTATTCATTATTTTTAAATTTTCGATTATTTTTATTTTATTATTTAAGCGGGATTATTCCTCTTCACTTGCCGTATTTTTAAGCTTCATCAAAAGAGTATATGCATTTTTAGTAACGATTTTACTGTTCTTAAAATCCTTAAAATTTTTGACTTGAATGAACTTATTCTCAGACGCTCCCAGTGTTACAGGAGTGAGCTTGTAGGTTTGTTTTTTTTCATACACAAAAACATAATCCTGGCCTTCAAAATTGACGATACTTTCTTCAGGAAGTGCATTGGAAAATGATGTTTCGGTCTCGATATCAGCATTCATATACATTCCGGGAGTCAGGTCCTGATCATACTGCTCAAAATGACAATGCACATCGGCTGTTCCGTCTGCATTGATATCTTTGCTGATCAGAATAATCTCTCCATCATATTTTTTATCAGGCTGCGTATTGGTATAAGCTTTAAATCGTTGTCCGATTTTGAGCATTTGAAGATCTTTTTCATACACTTTAAGATTAAGGTGAATATCGTTGGGATTGATGAGTTCAAATAGAACATCAGACGGATTTACAAATTTTCCTATATTCACATTCACCTTGCTCACAAAGCCGTTGATCGTACTGTACACCGGAACACTTTTCCGGATATTCCCAGAAGTTAAACTTCCCGGATTGATATGGACCAGTTGAAGTTGTTCTGCCAAAGTATTCATCATAATTCTCTGGCTGTTCATCTCAGACTGTGCCTGCTGCATTACCTTATCACTGCTTGCCTGGCTTTGGTTGAGTTGTTTCTGCCGGTTATAGTCCAATTCTGCGAAGTGAAGTTTTGATTTTGCCATCAGATAGTCCTGCTGAAGTTGTATAAACTGGGGATTTTCTATAATGGCAATGACCTGTCCTTTATTTACCCGCATCCCTGGAAGCAGGTTGGTATTTTTCAGATAACCGCCCAGAGGAACGCTTACCGACACTAAATTTTGAGGAGGAACATCTATTCTTCCATTAATTTTAAGGACTGTCGAAATATTTCTCACAGAAAGCGACATCGTTTCTATAGGTGTATTTCTGAGTTGAGCATCAGTAAGCACAACGATACTTTCATCTTTAGCAGGTACTGCTTTTACCATTGCTTCTTCTTTTTTATTACACTGGACCACAAAAAAGAGGGTAAGAATGAATAAAACAGAATATGTATTTTGAATTGATTTTGGCATAATTTATTGATTTAAGTTGATATATTCAAGTTCAACAATGCTTTCATTGAGATTCCAAACGGCATCTGTATAATTGTTTTTGATGCTGATTGCCTGATTGACAAGCATCACAAATTCCAGATAATTAATCGCTCCGTTGATGAATTGCTTTTGAGCAGTTTCAAGAATAGTGTCAGCATTTTCCAGTTCATATTTCTCGTACTGAGAAACAATCTCCCTATTTTTCTGCTGAATTTCTGAAAGCTTTTTATACTGGTTTTTTATGGTAAACTGAGCATTCTGTAAATCATTTTCACTTACAGATTCTGCAATTTTGGACGCTTGAATTCTTGCTTTTTGTCCACCAGAAAAGATAGGAACAGAAACACCGACCTGAACAGAATGAAACTGTGGGGAGGCATTATATACGTTGTCATCTGCACCCATTCCGCGGAAGCTGTTGAGATTATAAGCAAGTTGCAGACCTGGCAATAATTTAGATTTCTCTAAAGCTGTCTGTTGGGCTGTTACATTTTTTTGCTGTTCCAATATCTTTAAAGAAGGATTTCCGGAAATATCACTTTCCAGACCGGAAGGAGAAAACAGACGGTCTCCGTCCGGAAGCCATTCTGTTTCTGAATTAAGAAGCCATTGTAATTGCAACTGCAGGGTTTTAAGTTCCTGCTCTACCTGCTTTATCTGTATTTCCACCATCGATTTTTGATTGGCTGCAGTCACTTTTTCCAACATATTGCTCTCTCCGCTTTTTAATCTTAAATTGGCCTTATCCAGAAATTGAGAATATAAAACCAATGATTTATTCAGAAGTTTTTCTTTTTCCTGCCAGTATAGAATGTTGTAAAATGTTAGCGTTACTCCTTTTTTCAACTGATATTCTTTTAATGAAATATTGAGCTCACTCTTTTTCCATTCTTCGGTGTACAGGCTTTTCTGTCTTTTGTACACTGTAGGAAATGCAATGCTCTGGGAAACCCCGAATTTCACATCACGGTAAACACTGTTGATTTGTCCGTAATCGACAGAAATTCCTGTTTGAGGAATGTCCGAAGAGGTCTTTATTATTTGTTTTGCATATTCTGATTTTAATTTCTCATTTTTCAGACCCCTGTTATTTTTCAAAGCGAGGGTAATTGCTTCATCAAGACTGATCTTAGTTTGAGATTTCATCACATTTCCTGATAAAACGAACAATAGAATGAGAATAGGAATTATTGAGTTTTTTCTTATATTTTTCATTTTAAATCCTTTTTCAATGGTTACATAAAGCAGCGGAAGCACAAAAAGCGTGAGCAAAGTCGCCATCAGAAGACCTCCTATCACTACGGTTGCAAGCGGTCTCTGAACTTCAGCTCCGGCACCGTTACTGAGAGCCATCGGAATAAAGCCCAGTGAAGCTACAAAAGCAGTCATCAGCACCGGCCTCAATCTCGCTTCTCCTCCATCCACAACTATTCTTACAATATTTTTAGTTCCGCTTTGATACAGTCTGTTGAATTCTGAAATAAGAACAATACCGTTGAGAACTGCCACTCCGAAAAGGGCGATAAATCCTACTCCTGCACTGATACTGAAAGGCATTCCTCTTGCAGCCAGTAAGAACACCCCTCCAATGATGGAAAGCGGAATCGCCGTATAGATTAAAAGACTTTCTTTCACCGACTTAAAAGCCAGAAACAAGAGCACAAAAATCAAAACCAAAGCAATCGGTACTGCAATCATCAGTCTGTTTTTGGCATTTTTCAGGTTTTCAAAAGAACCTCCATAGGTGACATAATATCCCGGAGGAAGCTTCAGCTGCTGATCTACTTTAGCCTGAAGTTCTTCTACAATCCCCTGAACATCACGGTTTTTGACATTAAAGCCTACCACAATTCTCCGCTGTCCATTCTCACGCTGGATCTGATTCGGACCATTTTTAATATCGATATAGGCAAGCTGCGAAAGTGGAATCTGATTCCCTGACTGTGTAGGAACCAACAAATTCTTGACATCATCCAGATTTTTGCGGTCATTACTGTTTAATCTGACCACCATATCAAAGCGTTTTTCTCCCTCAAAAACCAAACCTGTACTTTGTCCTGCAAAAGCGGTATTGATCACCCTGTTGATGTCTCCAATGGACAAATGATACTGTGCTATAACGGGTCTGTTATACTTGATAATGACCTGCGGAAGACCTGAAACAGGTTCAATATACAGGTTTTGAGCTCCCCTTACCGTCCCTATTATTTTGCCAATCTGATTGGCATTTTTAACTAAAGTTTCCAAATTTTCACCGAATATTTTCAGGACAACATCCTGTCTGGCACCCGTCATCAATTCATTAAAACGCATCTGCACAGGATACTGAAAACCCACTGTAATTCCCGGAACATCTTCTAAAGCTTTGCTCATTTTATCAGAAAGCTCAGGAAAGGTTTTGGCAGAAGTCCATTCGCTCTTATCCTTTAAAATCACCATCATGTCTGAAGCATCCATCGGCATTGGATCTGTGGGAACTTCTCCGCTTCCTATTTTGGTGACGACTTTCTGAACTTCGGGAAATCTTGTTTTCAGAATATGGGCTGCTTTTTGCGTGCTTTCAATCGTTGTTTTAAGACTACTGCCGGGTAAAACTCTTGTATCAACAGCAAAATCTCCTTCTTCCAATGATGGAATAAACTCACCTCCCATTCTGCTTAAAACCACAACGGAAATTAAAAAAAGAACAATGACAATACTGAAAATGGTTTTCGGCAATCTCAAGACTTTCAACAATGTCTTCCGATACATCCTTTCAGTTTTTTCCATTAACCGATCTGAGAAGTTCATTTTATGGTTTATTTTTTTGCTTAAAATAATAGAACTCATCATCGGAATATAGGTAAGTGAAAGCAAAAATGCTCCCAACAAGGCGAATGCTACGGTCTGTGCCATAGGTTTGAACATTTTACCTTCAATCCCTTGTAATGTTAAAATAGGCAGATACACAATAAGGATAATGATCTGCCCGAAAACAGCACTGTTCATCATCTTTCCTGCAGAATCTATGACAATCGTATCCATTTCCTGTTTTGAAACCGATACTGCTTTCCTGAATTTTGAGTTATGGGTAAACTGATGCATGACGGATTCTACAATAATGACAGCGCCATCTATGATAAGCCCAAAATCAAGTGCTCCCAGGCTCATTAAATTACCGCTGACGCCAAAAAGATTCATCATACAAATGGCAAAAAGCATCGCCAGAGGAATCACTGAAGCGACCAGTAAACCTGCACGGAAATTTCCCAGGAATAAGACCAGCACAAAGACAACAATCAAGGCACCTTCCATCAGATTCTTTTCTACAGTACCTATAGCGTTGTTTACCATTTTGGTTCGGTCTAAGAATGGCTCAATCACAACACCTTCCGGCAAAGTTTTCTGGATTTGCTCTATTTTACTCTTTACATTTTTGATGACCTCGCTGCTGTTTTCACCCTTTAGCATCATCACAATAGCACCGGAAACTTCACCACTGTCATTGTAGGTCATTGCACCGAATCTTGTAGCATACCCATAGCGTACATCTGCAACATCTCTGATAAATAAGGGAACATCATTGTTTTTTGTGGAGATTGATATATTCTTAATATCATCCAGATTTCCCACTAATCCTTCGCTTCGTATATATAAAACGGTAGGTCCTTTTTCGATATAAGATCCTCCTGTATTTTGGTTATTGGCTTTTAATGCATCGAAAATATCGGTAATGGTAATTCCGTAAGCATTTAATTTATCAGGATTTACAGAGATTTCATATTGTTTCAGCTGGCCGCCAAAGCTGCTGACTTCCGCGACCCCTTTTACCCCAAGCAATTGTCTCCTAACGATCCAATCCTGAAGGGTTCTCAGTTCTGTAATATCATACTTGCTTTCGTACCCTTTTTTGGAACGGACAACATATTGATAAATTTCACCCAATCCCGTTGAAATAGGTCCCAATGTAGGTATTCCTATATCCGGTGGTATTTGATTCTGCACCTGCTGCAACCTCTCTGCAACCTGTTGTCTTGCCCAGTAAATATCAACATTGTCATCAAAAACAATGGTAACTAATGAAAGACCAAACCTTGAGAAACTCCGGATTTCTTTTAAACCCGAAATATTACTGTTGGCTTGTTCTATAGGGAAAGTAACTAATCTTTCGATATCGGTAGCTCCGAATGAGGGAGCAGTGGTTATTACCTGAACCTGATTATTGGTAATATCAGGCACTGCATCGATTGGTAATTGGGTCACCTGATAAGCTCCAACGCCTATAAGTCCAAATACCAGCAATGCTATAATGAGTTTATTCTTCACAGAAAACTCAATGATTTTTGTAAGCATATATAATTCTGTTAAATCTTAATTGAAATAAATAGTCTTTGCTCCTCTCCACGCCGAGAACGCCTGTAACTCTTATTCTCATCAAAGAATTTAAAATACAGGGAATAGAGTCCAGCCAGATCAAAACGGGATAAGAGACCAACACCTACGTGTTGAACCGTAAAAACAAACGGAAAAAATTAACAGTGTTTAGGAGGCTGCCAAATGGAATTTAAGGCTCCTTTATCGTAAAAGAGATAATTGTAGGAATACATTTCTTTATGACCTTCTTTTATGATCGTTTTTATAACCTCAATCCTACAATCCGGTACAGTAAAAATCAAAACCAATGGAGATGAGTGAACCACAAAAGGAAGTTTCTGGTCTGTCTGATAGTCGGCATCTTTAACCGGATGGTCATAATGCATCTTAATGAAAGCTCTAAGCGTTATTTCCGGATTCTGTTCCTTGTGTTCTATAAAATGTTCTATAAGAACGGGGATTTTCAGCAGCTGGTATAGTTCAGTTGTTGAAAACAAATAAAGGGAAAGTAATACTATGGAAATCCACTTTTTCACATAACAAAATTAGATGATTTTAATCTTAGAATGGTTATAAATTAATACGAATTTCGATCAATAGAAACTCTTACTATTAAAAACGTGTTAGCAAGATAGAACTCAAATTAAGCATTATTTACAGAAAGAAATTACGATCAGAATAAATGGGTTGAAAAAAATTGTTTTATCATCCATCGGTATAATTTGGAAATTTATATTTGAAATACCGACTGATCAATATTTCTTTAATGGAAATATCAAGGAGGTCATCATCATTTTACATGATTTGATAATGCCGTTTCCAAAATTTAACCAATTCATACCATAATACTGAAACACACCCTGTTCCTGCGGCAATCAAAAACTGTATTAGATTCAACTCTTCAAAAGCAAAAAAGCGGGTTAAAGGCTTGACATACAACAACAGACCTGTAATGCCTACTGTAATGCCTACAATGATTAAAACCAGATTATTTTTATATCGTAAAGTGGTGATGACAGAATAGTAAAAGGAACGGTTTTCTAAGGTTAAAAACACGTTGGAAGTGACTAAAGTCAAAAAAACCATTGTCCTTGTAATTTGTTCATTGAATCCCTGGTCAACAGAAAACAGATATACCCATAGCGTTCCGACAGTTATGATCAATCCTTGAATGATACTGGTTGAAAGTTCTTTCCAATTGAAAAAAGTGGAGGTAAAAGGTTTGGGTTTCCTTGTCATTGTATTTTTTTCCATGGGCTCATTTTCATAAACAATAGAACATGTCGGCCCCATAATCAGTTCCAAAAATATAATATGAATCGGAGAAAAAATATTGGGATAAATCCAGCCCAGCGCCAATGGAATAAAAACGGTCAAAATGATAGGAATGTGTATTGAAATGATAAATTGGATAGCTTTTTTGAGATTGGTGTAAATTTTTCTGCCCATCGCAATGGCATCCACCATTTTAGACAGATCATCTTCTAATAAAATCAATGAAGCTGCCTGTTTGGCTATTTCTGTTCCCTTTCTACCCATTGCTATTCCTATATGTGCGGCTTTCAGGGCCGGCCCGTCATTCACTCCATCTCCTGTCATGGCTACAATCTGATGGTTTGATTTTAGTGCATTGATGATTTTTAGTTTTGCTTCAGGAAACATTCTCGTAAAAATGCTGTTAGTCATTACACTTTCTTTTAGTTGGTCATCCTCCAATCTCATCAGTTCATCCCCTGTAATACTGTTTTTGCATCCTTTGAATCCAATTTGTCTGGCGATAGCTTCAGTAGTGGCAGAATTATCTCCGGTGATTATTTTCACGGCAATGCCTGCATTATAAAAGTTCTCCAGTACCTTTTGGATATTCTTTTTTGGAGGGTCATAAAAAGCAATGATGCCTTTGAATTGAAACAATAAATCCTGTTGTTTTTTGGGGTATTCACTTCCGGTAAAATCAGATGTGCCAACTCCCAGGACCCGAAACCCATCCTTTGCCAAGAGTTGTATTGCTTTATTAATATATTGCTTTTCATTGGAGGCAAGATCCGAAACAGCCATCAATGCTTCTGGTGCACCTTTGGCGGCAATAATACGTTTTCCTGAGCGATTTGAAAAGATATGGGTCATCATCGGCGGTTTTCCACCTAATGGATATTCATGAATGAGATGGTAATGAGGACGTTCGTCATTTTTTGAAATGTTCTCATAAGTTTGGTGTAATGCGATTTCCATCGGGTCAAAAGCAATAGGTTCACTAGCCCACATTGCTGAGGTGATGAGTTCTTTTTCATCATCCGAGGAGGTATCGACAGGTAGAAATATTTTGTTTGAAGAGAGTAAAAACAGTTTTGCAACACTCATTTTATTCTCTGTCAATGTTCCTGTTTTATCCGTGCAGATCACCGTAGCACTTCCCAGCGTTTCAACGGTTTTCATTTGTTTCACCACAATCCCCAGCTTCATTAATCTCCAGGCTCCCAACGCCATAAATGTAGTGAATGCCACAGGAATTTCTTCTGGTAAAATGCTCATAGCCAAAGTAAGCGACTGTAGTAAGCTGTTCAATACCTCTTGAGAATGCCAGTAATTAATGATCCAGACGATCATAAAAACCACGGCACCCGTAATGGCCATTTTTTTTACAAAATTAGCAATTTGTTTTTCCAAAGGTGTTTTTTCTTCAGTAATACTTTCCAAACTGCTTCCGATCTTCCCCAATCTGGTAGCATTGCCAATAGCAGTAATGGTGGCCACTGCCAATCCACTGGCCACGGTGGTGCCGCTGTAAATAAAATGGTCTACGATTGTTTTTTCTTTGAAGACAGAAAGTGATTCTCCGGTTAGGATAGATTCGTTGACCGAAAAATCATTAGAATGAATGATACTTCCGTCTGCTGTGATCAGAGTCCCTTCTTCCACCATCATGCTGTCGCCAACCACTAAATCTTCACTTTTAATTTCTATGATTTTGCCATTACGGATTACCTTGCAGTTCGGTTGAGAAAGGTCTTTCAGTTTCTCCAAAGCATTTTTGCTTCTGGAATATTGATACAAAGAAATGGAGGTTTGAAATATGATGGCCGCAGTCAGAAAAATACCATCTCCGTTTTTGCCACTGATAAAATAAATAAAAGCCGCTACGAATAATAATATAAGCATGGGATCTTTGGCAATACGGATGACCGTTTCAAAGAAAGTGTTTCCTTTTTTGTAGTTTAAATTATTTTTCCCATTCTTTTCCCTTGACTGAATGACTTCATTATCGGATAAACCCTGTATGTTGAAATGGTGAATAGGCATTGTAAATGTTTTTAAGACAATCGATTAATGATTAGAATTTGATCTTTACTTTCCGTAGTAATGTTTATTGTATTCTATCTTTTGAATTTCAAACTTCGCATAACTGCAATCTCCTGAAGATAATCTCCATAGTACTTCCGCCGAAAAAGGAATTCGAAAGCCATTAACCTCCTTATAACCCGACATTTTGCAAAGCCAGGTTTCTCTTTTTTCATCTGTCATGAAACGTTGTGTCTGCATGGTTATAATGTCACCAACGGCATTAAAAGAGACCGTAAAATGAAATAAAATTTCTTTATATCTGAATGATAATTTTGCTGAATTTGCATCAATTGCTGTCCATTTTACCATTTCCGATGGCAACAGATTGGTAGGAAACCAAACGCTTTCTGCCACCCAGCGTTGCAGTTCACCTTCATCTGATGTGACACCTTTATTTTCTGCTACCTTAAAGATATTCAATAAGAAAACTTTTAAACTTCCTGTATTGGCAATATAACTATCAATAGCTGTAAACATCGTTGTTGTTCCTTTCCAGATAAATTGTGGCTGTCTTACGGAGAAGTGCTGTTCACCCGCTATGTTTATATAGCCTTTCTTTAGATCAGTCTTAAATATTCCGTTATGCTCCAGCCGGACTGAACTTATATAGGGCTGTCCATGTTTCAAAACTAATTTAAAATACCGTTGAACAGGTTCTGGCAAATCGTTTAATATGATACTGTCATAGAGTTGACCTGATCTGTTTTTGGTGTTTTCATACAAGACGGCCAACTGCCTGTTAAATGTAAATTGCATCATGATTTTACCAAATAATAATACAAATAATAGGATTGTAATGATGAGTATTGAAATGAGTATTGTCATCTTAAAAGCATTTGGTAAAAAATTATCTATGCTTTTCTAAAGACTAACAAAGGAACTTTGGTATGAAATGAATATTCAGCAGAATTGCCTGCATAGAAAACGTTCTGAAACCAATTTCTACTTTGATGTGTGAACATTATCAACAGAGAAGGTTCGGATTTTTTGACAGCCAACTCTATGCCTTCAAGCAGATGATCATCCTGCTTTTTCTCAGTGATATTTATACTTACAGGATAATTCGCTATCTTGTCTATCCTGCTTTCAAAGATCTTCCTGTTTTCTTCTTTCCATGGTTCTGATGTAAAATTCAGCAATTCAACAGATGCCTGAAGTGGTTTTGCAAATGATACAACCCTGATCAGCTCATTTTCAGAATCATCAAGATCTGAGGCGTACAGAATACTTTTGATTGTACCTATTTTATAATCATGAGGCACTACAATTACCGGAACTTTAGATTGATTGATAAGAGTAGAAGTGATCGTTCCTAAGAATTTTTTTAATACACCGGCCCCTCTTGTGCTAATACAAATATAATCAAAGCTATTTTCCTCTGCATATTCCACGATTCTGGATTCTGGTAAGACAGACAATTCCACAGCATACTGAATAGTTCTGGGCTCCATGTGCATGGCAGCATATATTTCCTCCACAAAAAGAACCAGTCTGGAGTGTATCAATTCTTTTTGCTCCTCCTCATATTCGTCCATTCTTACAGCATCCCATGCGGAAGGTGTCTGCAAATGATGGACATTGAGAAAAGTCAGGCTATATGTATTCTGGGCAGCTAATTGAACAGCAAACCGTAATCCGGATTTTGAATGATCCGAAAAATCTGTAGTAACAAGAATTTTTTCCACTTTTTTAAAATTTAGTTCAATATAATCGTTCATTTCTTTTGAAGAACATTCATCAGGTCTTCGAGATAATCAGTCTGTACTTCCTGAATCTCCAGTAATTTTTTATTTTGATTCACAAGCAAATGGTCTATTTTTTCACTGAGGAGTTTGATTTCCAATTCAGCTTTTAGATTAATCTTGTAATCATGTTCACTTCTTACTCTATCTTTTTGTTCCTGCCGGTTTTGGCTCATCATAATAATGGGTGCCTGAATGGCTGCCAGACAGGAAAGAAGCAAATTCAGCAATATAAAAGGATAGGGATCAAAGGACTTTGCTGATAAGAACCAAATATTAATCAATATCCAAATCAAAATAAATGAGAAAAATACAACAATGAAGGTCCAGCTTCCACCAAAAGAAGCAACTTTATCAGCAAGCCTTTCTCCCGGCGTAAGATCAGCTTCTATTTCATCCTGAATATTTTCCGAGAGAATGGAATTGTTTTTAATAGCCTCCATTACATCCAGATCTATGATTTCAAGTTCTCCCCTCTCTTCCACAATTAAGGATGTCAGGTATAATCTTCGGTATTGATTCAGTTCCGAAATAGAGATAAAATCATCTTTGCTAAAGAGAGCATTTTTCTTCCGAATAAGGTTAAAGATGCCCTCGCGAAGATCTTCTCCTTTCACTTCTTCTCCTTCCCGAATTTCCTGATGACTGATCTTACTGGTTTCCATTTTGAGCTTTTACTTTTATTAATCTGCAGTGATTGAATTCCAGAATGTTTTTTTAAATAAAAAATGAAAATCTAAACTGAGATCCATTTTTAGGCGGCATTCTGCAGATAGGTTCCTGAATTTCCTTTAACTGTTTGGTCGCAGACTGTAAATAATATTTTAAATCATTAATAAACAATTGATTTTTCATCCCGGAATGAAACCGAGGTTTTTCATATAAAAGAATATATAATTCCGGAAATCCTGACTGTATCCCGAACTTGACATCAGAAATTTCTTTTATAAGATATTTGGTTGTATCCCTATAATTCATAGCCGCTTTTTATAATCGTTAATATCATTTTAAAACGCTCGTTGGCTTTGATAACATTAGGCTTATGAGCAGGAATAATAATGGATTGTCCCGTATCTAAAAGGAAAGATTGACCGTCAATCACAATTTCCGCTTTTCCTTCTATAATCTGAGCAAAGGTGTCAAATGGGGATATTTTTTCAGTAAGCCCTTCTCCACTGTCGAAAGACATTACACTGATATTACCGGTTGATTTTTTCAAAATGGTTTTGATGACCACAGAATTGGGAATGTATTCTATAATTTCAACCGTGATATAAGCGGTTGATTTTTCGAGTTCGTTATTATCCATAATAGATTTGGGCTAATGTTAAAAAAATAGATGTTTTAATTCTTCCTGCAGCCTAACGCCCGGAAGATTGATGATTAAAGATCTTCGAGATTTTGCTTTCTTTTTTGTCCTAACTGTTTATAGAAAGAAGGGCTAAGTCCGGTTACCTTTTTAAACTGATTGGATAAGTGGGCAACACTGCTATAATTGAGTTTATAAGCGATTTCCGTGAGATTAAGTTCATCATAAAGAAGTAATTCTTTGGCTTTCTCTATTTTATGATTAATAATATAATGCTGGATCGTAATCCCTTTCACTTCAGAAAATGTATTGGCCAGATAGGTGTAGTCATACCCAAGTTTTTCACTGAGATAATCTGAGAAGTTTTGTTTTGGCAGCTCATCTGAGTAATGGACCATATCTATGATGACACTTTTGATTTTCTCGATCAAAATACTTTTTTTGTCATCCAGAAGCTGCAATCCAGATTTTATTAAAATCTCTGCAAGTTTTGCCCTCTTATCATCACTGGTTTTTTCTAGGGTTTCAACCAATCCCAATTCTATCCCTACATAATTTATATTTAAACTATCTAATGCATCCTGAACAACCATTTTGCAGCGCAGACTTACCATATATTTGATGTATAATTTCATAAGTTCTACTGAATATTTGCATTGTATAATGATTTATGGTATTAAGACAGATTGTAAGAAAGTATCTTCCCATAGTGAACATTCGGAAAACTAAAATGATGATCGCACCGGTAAACTCAATGATTGCCGATTTTTATCCAAGTGTATCAACATTACTATTTCTTTGTTTATATTATGACACCCCTCTCATGATCTCATCAAATCAGTTCATCAGCTACTGCCTGGCGATGGCCATCTGCTATTCCTATTTGTATTTTCATGCGTTTGTTCGCTTGTTCGCTCTCTTAATCTGTTTTTTTGCCTTTTTTGAAATGGGCTTAAGAGATTTTTTTACGATCTTTTCCATTGTACGGGTCAACTCTGAGTTATTACTTGTCAGCACTCTGTTTACCGCTGCCAGAAGTTTTTCCTTTAGTGGTTTTATACCTATTGTATGTTTTACTATTTTTTTTTCCATGATTTCTGGATTTATTTTCTGGATTTATTTGAGCAAGCCGAGCTCAATGCTGGTATTATTGAATGATTTTATTCTTTAACAGGGCTCCATCAGGAGAATAGAATAAAAAATGTTTTGAAGATCCATATTGAACCTCAATTTTATATACTTTAGCTTTGTCTAAAGAATTATCTCTGAATATCTCTTCATTTTCTTTGGCAATTTCCCAATCCCTGTATAACCCTCTACTTATAGCCTCCAAAATAGGTTTAGGAAGCTGAGAACTCAATTTTTTATGGACAGCAATCTTCTTTCCTTCATTGGAATACATTGCTTCCTGATGTTCTCCATCCTCCCAAAATTCGACTACAAAATATCCGGAAGCTACTGAAGAATTTAAATAAGGATTATAATCATACCAAACGTTTGTAAAATCTTCTTTAGGATACCCCTTCCACAACTCATATTTTACAGATGAATGATCTTTAAAAAAATTTTCAATCACAATATCAGGAACCTGTTCCTTTGCCATTCGGACAGGCTCTATATCAGTTCTTTTATTGGCCTTATTTTCAGTATTCTGAGCAAATGCAAAGGTTGTAAATGCAATAAAGATGATCCCCATAGCAAATACCCTAAAAATTCTATTTTTCATACGATCTTTATTTTGTTGAAGAATAATTGTGTGAATGTTTCATTATTTTATTTTAATAATAATCAGATCAAACGAAAGCAATTATTTAAAGATACCGAAGAAAGTGCCCGTCACCTCATCGCCATGATTTATTAAAAAGCATATTCATAATCTACTGTAAGCTTATTTTTCACCTCCCAAATTCCCGGAGCTTTCCAGGCAATATGACCGGCTTCTTCTTTTGCATACAAAGAATTGACTGTTCCCTCTAAGGTGACTGTATTTCCAAACACAGATACCCTGATATCATTATCCTCAATTACGCTTCTTCTCAAAGCATTTTCAATATCTTTCTTTTCAATTTCATCATGAACTTTTGACTTTATTTTAATATTGTTAGTGATTGCCTTAATACCGGGAAGAAAGTTAATAGCCTTTTTTGCAGCATCCCGCTCGTAATTCCAGTTGAGTTCCCCTCCTAAAGTTACCCATCCGTCTTCTACCTTCACACTGACTTTTTCATCAGGAACTGTATCATTCGATTTTAATGCTGCCAATACCTCATTGGCAACATCTGCATCACTTTTAGTCCATGAATTTGGAAAATTCACTTCAATATTTTCTACCAATGCTTTTACCCCTTTAATTTTTATGGCAGCTTTTTCTGCTCCTGCTTTTTTTGCAAAACTGTCCACTACGCCCGTTAAAGAAACCACCCCATCTTTTGCAGTAACCCCAATCTCAGCTGAATGTAAGAGCGGCTCCCATTTGATGGCGTCCTGGACATCTTTTTGTAATTCTGAATTTGTTTTCATTTGTCATGAATTTCATTGAAACTGATTTATTTCGATAGATTAAATTTACGCCTATCTTTTGCTCATCTCTTTACACAACAATAAAACTTGATTACATATATCACACATTTTCAAATGATTGAATCAACCGTTGCCGAACAATTATGATCTGGTAAGAATGCAAAATACCCGCAATGAATACATTGTGAAACGAATATTTAGGAACTGAATGGGAATTCAGAAATATGGAGCCCTACTAAAAGTATGATATTGCTTTAATATTCTCACTTTTTTAGTGGATCGTCACCATTAGGCTGTGACAAAAGGTTAATAAAAAAGATCGTATAAATATATCGTCATCGTCACATGTAAATCCTATTTTAGATACTGGAGAAGTGTACCTTTGATTCTTAAGCTTAAAATAAATTTAAATTCCTCTCATTCCATAAGAATTGTATAGTTAAAATCCCGATAGTATAAAAAATGACTCTTCAAAAGAAGAGTCACTTTAAGTTAAATTTCAGATCATATTTAGAAGCCCAGGAGTTTAAGCTTAAACTGAATGGCAAAATTATCTTTAAATTTAGGTGTATTGTAATACCCTACTCTATAGAAAAAGCCCAAATTAAATTGGGAGGATAAAAAATTATTCCATTCCAGACCCAGCTCATTATATAAATGATCTAATTTTTTAAAATCAAATTGATGAAATTCCGGATTTTTCATATCTCCGATGGTCCCTCTATAGATCACATCGAAACTTGAAACATTCTTCCCGAAACTTTTAAAATACCAAGGCAGCCTATGCGTGAGATAAGCTCCCAAAAATTTGTCGTTATAATATTTTCCACCTTCCATTGTTGCAAAACCCAGATAGGACGTAAGGTTGAAATTCAACCCACCATTTCCATTCCCCAGCCCGTTGAGTGTAAAATTTTTCCAGATCGGAGCATCACCTGTCACTAATCCTCCATACAATCTCACTCCGGTTAAACCAAGCTTAGTTTTAAAATTCTGAACAAATAAGGCATCAAACCTACTGAATTGTAAATCACCTCCCAGAGCCTTGTACCCTTGCTCATAATTAAGATAGAATTCCGGAAGATTCTGTTCGT
Organism: Chryseobacterium carnipullorum; assembly: GCF_900142785.1. Taxonomy (GTDB): domain Bacteria; phylum Bacteroidota; class Bacteroidia; order Flavobacteriales; family Weeksellaceae; genus Chryseobacterium; species Chryseobacterium carnipullorum. The sequence continues at coordinate 119,962 of NZ_FRCD01000004.1, forward strand.
AGGTATATTTTCCGGTAGGCGTCATAATATTTTTAGAATTGGGTGAATATTTTAGGGTGATGGTGGATGATGCGATATCGAAGCGACTTCCAAGCTCTTTAAAATTATAGTTAAATTTAGATTCTTCCTGCGTTCTTTTAGTGGCAATGTTAATCGTTAATGCATTGGTAAAGTCATTTTCATAACTCACTTTAAAACCTTTATAACCAAAAAAAACGTTATTATTAAGCGCAACTCCGGAGTTCATTATTTTCATTCTGAAATTCCATAAGTTTTCTGAAAAGCGTCCGGCTGCCATGACATCATCAAAATATTCAGCCCGGAAAAATGAATTTTTCTCCAATGTTGTACGGACATCAACCCCCACTCCGTATTTAAAATCCTTATCATAAATACCATAAGCAAAATAAGCATCCGGAGAAATATACCTGTTGAACTTTTCATTCAGTTTGACACCAGCCCCCAGTCGGATATGTTCATATTTGTTGTACCCAATGACTTTAGAAAGGTCAAAATCCAGCATTCCCAGCCTTACCTTACCTTTGAGCAAACCGGTTAATGCTTTTGCTTTCTGACTGAGCTTATATTTGGCGCTTAAGCTGTCGATTTTTGTATAGGTAGCTTGTTCTCGGTCCGTCAGATTTTCAGTACGGTACTGATCAATCTCATTTCCGTCAGAATTTTTAACGCTGATCGTATAGCCTTTAAAATCTTCAGGTTTTTCTTCAATAGAAGTTTTGAAATCAAAATAATCCGCAGTGACAAAAGCATAACTGCCAAACTTTTTTATGTGTTTTTTTTCGGAATCTTTTTGTTCTTTCGTTCTTTTTTTATCCTTTTTATCATCAGTATCAAAAGAGGCAGACCCCATTTTCAGTTTATAATTTTCTTTGACAAGAAACCATTTATTTTCAATAGGTTTCCAAATGCTCGTAATACTTCCTTCACTTTTAATTTTACTATTACTTTCTATTTTTTTCAGAGCGTAGCTCGCTTTGTCTACATAAAGATAGCCATTGAATTTTTTTTGTTTGGGAGATTGCTTATAATCAACCTGGCGAAAACGGATCACATAATTCTCACGTCCTTCTATTTCAATAGAATCTGTTAAAAAGAAACGATAAAGATTCCTGTTTTCCTCACGTACCTCCTTGGGAATCTGATTTCTGTTGGAGCGGAAAGCCATCAGCTCATAGATAGGCTCTTTCAGACCGGCAACTTTATTATCCAGAATGTTAATTTTCTCACCATATTTTTTTGAATACAGATTTTGAGAAGCTCTTTCCCATAAAAAGATTTTGCTTCCCCCTACAAGCTTCATCAGATTGACAGACTCCAAAGAATCTTTTTTCTTTGTTGATTTCATGGGAAGTTGAGGAATCTTTTTAAGTGAATCTATACGGTTGGCAATATAAGTGTTATAAGCTTTGATACTGTCTTCGTCAAAATCCAGAGAAATTTTCTCATAGGATTTAAATGCGTAAGACTCTAAACTCTTAGGAGAATTTTCGTTGTAATTTTCGTTGACTTTCCTGAGAATTTCCAATGCTCTGGGATCACTTTTATCGTCCAAAACGATAGCCTGAATATTTTCAACGTTGGGGTCGGCCTTCATTAAAAAGACCTCCATCACCTTATCAACAACAACATCATCATTCTGGAATCCTCTTGCAGAAATTTCCACTTTTTTACATTTTGTTTTAAAAACAGATATCCCTGATCCATCTGTTCTTCCTATTATTTTGCTGTTACAAGACACTGTTGCATTAGAAATTGGAGACTGATCTCCGGAATTTCTTACAATGACTTTTGACTGTGAAAAAATGCTGAGATACCCAAATGATAACAGCAGGATAAAAATTTTTTTCATATTTATTTTTAGCTAGTGGATTTAATGTATTTTATGATCAGTTCATTCCGTTTTATCGTAAGAATTACTGCTAACATAACACAGAATTGAACTATTGCAAAAATTGGGCTATCCTGTTTCATTTTATACAACAAATAAAATCTATTACTTAACAATAGTAATGAAAATGCTTATATTAATGGGTTTTACATTTAATTTCCTCTTTATTGAAAGGCAGTTAAGATTTAGCCCATGAGAATTGCAATTTTCAAAAACCAATCAGTTAGCTAGCTACTTTGAAAATAAAATAAATCTAAATTCCCTTTATCCATTATTAATCAGAAATTTACTGACACAAAACATACAGCATGCGGTGATAAATACTCTGCTCTTTTGAATTATAAGCAAGGATAATCCATACCAATCAGATTTGTATACCACGAATTATTAAATACTATTTTATGAAAAATTTTGAAAGCCTAAAAAGAATGGCAACTAAATTCTCAAGAGAAAAGATAAAAACTATTAATGGAGGTATGCATTGGACAGATCAGAGGAGTTGTAATATTGAAGACGAAAGGCCGGGAGCTGATCCAATGTGGTGGCGCTTTTTCTGCAATTTGACACGATATCCTTCAATTAAGATATATGAAAGAAATCCCCACCTCATAAGTGGGGATTCGTTTATTTAGAGCGGTTGCTATTTTGTCTGGAAAAAAATACCAAAATCAATTTAAACAACTCTTTTTATGGTAAAATTATAAGTAATAACAGGGAATTACACACTGGCATTATCGTCCTGAACCAAGCATTTTTATCCAAGATGCCTTATAAACAGGGTTACTAAGCGATTCTACATGGTAGGGATTGCTATAGTTTATATTAGTGCTGGAAACATTTTGATTTCCTACAAATAGATTACCACTTGGTATACGCATTGCCTTGCATTTTGCCGCTAACTGTTGAGATGCGATTTCCTTTACATGGTAAGCGGCATAGATATTTGAAAGCGGTGTAACAAATTGTTGAGAATACCATCCGGCTATTTGCTTTGTCCTTGAATTGCTGTAATCCCATCCTCCGGAAAAGCTAATGACCCTTGCAACTGATGCATTTTTGGCTATAAATTCGGCCATACCGCCACCCTGTGACTGGCCTCCTACAGCAATCTTGCTCCATGCGGGCCTGCCTGTACTTTGATTCAGGTATTGTGACCATTGCCCCCCTGGATCATTGATTGACAAATATTTAAAAAGTTTGATCAGACGTGGGATAATAGCATCCTGATATTGATCTGGAATATCTGGAAAGGAAGTATCTCCGTAGATCCGCTGACGACGGAATTTAGCTGCACAATTGACATCAACATCTAACTTTGGCCCTATGCATATTTGGGATACACCAGGATCAGTAATGAAAGAAAGCGCGACAATCCTGTAGCCCTGATTTAGTGCTGTTTTAAAAAATTCAGCGGGAACATTCCTGGTCGTTCCGCCGGTACCGGTGAGCCATAACAATACTTTGTTATTTTTAATCGCTCCGTCGTAATACACAATATGGTCATGATCCCACTGATATACCGAAGGATCCGCCTGGCTGGGTTTTACATGCACTTCGTTATAGCCAGGAAATCTTACAGAAAGATTATTTATTTTTTGCCCTTCTGTATTCATGTAAGAACTGATCTGATTTTCTTCAGACATCTGCGTATTTTTCACATTCAGATCATCTGCCTGATTTGAGCAACTCGACAAGGCAATAAACACCAGACCAAATAAAAATGTTTTTTTCATAATATTTTATTTTTGTGGTACAAATGAAGGAATAAAGCTGAAGTTTTAAAAAAAAATAAACCCCCAAGAAAGCCTCTAATTTCAATAACATGATAATCAAGCAATTAAAAGACATTATTAAAGTTGCATACTTGTATAAATCTCCAAAATGGGATAAATAATACAGATTACTGGATTTATCTTTTGTGGAAAAAAGCAAACTTGAATTCAATTCATCTTCAAAATTCTGCAATTTTTTCTGCAACTTGGGATCAGTCGAAGAAAAGTAAAAAAACAGGGTTAAGGATAAAATGAACTAAAAGGCATTTTTTTAACAGATTGAGTAAATGATTACGCTTTTCTTAGCGATCAAAACGCTCTCTTTTATAGAAGCTGCAAGCCTTAATATTTCGTTTCAGTTTTTAATAATCTTTTTACTGTTGATTGTTCCTCCTGTATGTTCTGATAACGCAGAATAGCCAGTAGATACTTCAGGAATAAATAGCTTCTTACCGTTCCAATCTCTGATTCTTGGGGCAAATTTAAATCCCAATACCTGCATCAAAGCAAACACATGGTCGGTAAACCCTGAAGTATCCGTATAATGTTCTTTTAAAGAAAAACTGGCAGTTAGACAATACCATACAGATAAAGTGATGGCAATGTATTTTCTATGGTATCAGAGATTGAAAGGGATTTGATTTCTAAAAGAACAAAAGAGGCTTTGCAAACAAAGAAAGCTAGTGGAATAAAATTAGGAAGACCAAAAGGCCAGAAAAAAGTAAACTCGATGAATGCAGAAGTGAAATAGAAGCGCTACTTAAAAATGGATCTACTAAAAAATGGATCATGCCCATCCAAAATTGGGGATTGATTTTAAACCAATTTATGCTTATTTTTGAAAAAAGGCTCAGATTATAAATCTAAGCCCTGACTTTTTAACTTACACACTTTACGGCATGTTTCGTTAGTGTATTGCAAAATATTTAAAATTATCTTTTAATAACCTTAACGGTTTTAAAGGTCTTACCTTTTGCATCTTTCAAAGAAAGTAAATAAATTCCTGAAGGATATTTAAGAATCTCCGTATTTATCTCCTTTTCAATAGCATCAAGATTTCCTTTTGAACTGAAAATTATTTTTCCATCTGTCCCCAAAATATTGATATTGTAATTTCCTGATGCATTTTTCAATTTAATATGAATTGATCCATTTTGCTCCACAGGATTAGGATAGACAATCAATTCTGAATTACTATTTTTCACTTCGGCTACAGAAAGTGTTGAAACTGGATACACCAAAATTTTCCGTCCATCATACCCCACTGCATAAACAGCTGTAGCGTTAGAAGGATAGTATACTTTGGTTGTTTGATTGCTAGTATCACCCGTTCCCATAACAGATACATAAATCAATTGATTATTGGCATTGAATGTTTCATAGGCAACTGCATTTTTCCAAACACTGTGCTGTACAGTAAGATAATTATTGCTTAAATTAACTCCCTGACCTGTTTGTCCGCTAAGCGGAAGCTTGTTACTGAAAGCTTTAATACTTCGGGATGAAATATAATGTATTACAGGCGAAACAGGTGTCTGATAGTTTTGAGCTTGTATGGATGCAATGGTAGCATCGATTTGAGCTTGTGTAATGGTAAGCTGCCCGATACCGTAATCATCAATAGATTTGTTTATAGGTTTTAAAAATCCGGTTTTAATAAAGAATCCGGTTAAGTCTTCTTGTACCGCATCGCAGGTATTTTTCACAAAATTCAGAAGCAGTTCACCATTTGAAATCCCAGAAGCATTATAACTTCTTGCCACGTTTGCAACCGTCCCAAACCAGTGTGCATAATCTACTCCTGTATAGTTAGTTGGATAATTAAGGGAAAGAACCGGGGCATTTCTTGAAGCTCCCGCCAGCTGATAATACAGCTCAAGCTGCCAGAAAGGTACCAGCACTTTAAAAACATCTGTATTGCTATTCCCTTGTAGAGCTTCCTGATTGACGGCTGTATTCAAAATGGCTCCGTTTATTCTTCCTCCTTCAATGCTCGCCATTCCTGTTGTCGGTTCTACAGATTCTCTTTCCAGCCGGGACATTCCATCATTTTGTGGATTCATATGATAATCTACCCATGTACTGTGCATATTATTAGTAACCTCTGTAGTGCCAATCCATTTAAGGTCCGGTCTTATCTGATTGATATGCCCGAATTCATGTGCAATTCCCCATAAAGACAATTGATTGACATCAGCCAGAGTCTCTTCGCCCCAGTCAGAATCCATATTTATACCTAGTCCGCCAGCATACCAGCCTCCGCCATTATTACTATAGCTGAACATACGGTTTTTGGGAACTAAATTATATTTATACAGCCCCATCAAAAGCCATTCATTTTTTACAATAAGGTCATATTTTGAAACAAGCTCTGCGGGATTAAAAGTAGCATAATTTTTCAGCATACTTTTTTTGTAAACCAAATGAGAATGCTGTCCCACAACGTCAATCATATGATATGCTGAATTTGTAAGATTGGCCTGCCAGTCACTTTGCGTAGAGGTCTGATAATGATATAGTCCATTGACCTTACCGGAAACAATATTGATTTTAACATCAGGCAAAGCTTCATTGGCATTATAATAACTGATGTATCCTAAACCACTGTTGGTCAGCTGAAATACATTCAAACCATTATGAAGTTCATAATAGGAGGTAGTACCGCCAAGAACGGTAGAAAAATCCTTTACCTGCAACGAGATGCTGGCACCGGGAGGGATATTCTGCGCAAACAAGGCCACTTTATCTGCCTGTGCAAAGACAATACCTGTAGGGTTTTCAAAACTGTCGTAACCGCTTCCCACCTTTAAATTACCTGTGGTAACAGAAATAGGCGGGTAAACCTTATAATCCTGAACCCTGTATTTATTTACATAAGTTCCATTGAACAGGCACTGTGCCAGCCCTTTATAGAACGGCGATGCCATCCCATCAATATCCGCCTGACTAACAGAAGGCTTTAATGCTGAGTAAAGTGTGTTGGCAAAAATATTATTATAAGGATTTACAGCTCCTGAAGAGCCTGCTGTATAAAAGCCCATTTCGGCACAACTAGCAAAATTTCCCTGGCCATTGTTTACGGTAATTCTTACATTTAAAGGAGTTATCTGGTTTGGAAAGTAGACATTCACAGGATAAGAAGAATGTTGAAAATCAAATGACATCAGGTTAACAAACGTACTGTTTGCACTAGTATTGTAACTGATGTTCACGCTTCCGAACCGGCCATTGTCCCCGCTGGGTCTAGGTGTATATTTCAGATAATCAATAGGAGTGGACCCGTTTAATCTGTAATTTAACACCACCGGAAAAGTAGTATTGCTGTATGAAGAGTGATACAGCGTATTTACATTATTATCATAAGATTTATCGATATTTTCTCCCGACTGGTAAGATGATGCGGTTGTTCCTGAAGGGATGATCGCAGCCTTCACATCGTTGGCGCCATTTATACTTAATTCTGATGTATTGATGGTACAGTCTGTACCGTCAGTAATCGCAGGTTGTGTTTCAGAAAAGAATTTTATCTCCGCTCCGCTCGAATAGTTTCCAATACCAGCGTTTACTGAAATTTTAATCGCGTAAGGGTTCAGGATAGCTGTTGGAAAAACAACTTCTTTATCCTGAGCATTGGATGCCCAAATTAAATTATTGCTTACCGAGATGAAAGTATTCGGAGCCCCCTGTGTACTGTAGGAAATACTTATATTGGTCCACATACCGTTTGTCCCGGATTGTCTGGGAGTGTAAATCAGTTTTTTAATGCTGGTGACATTTGAGGTAAAATAAAATTTAAGCTCATCCGGAATACCATTCTGTGACCATTTCGAATGATAAATCGTGGTATTATCACCGTCGAGCAACTTTGCAACTTCACTCCCCGGCTGCCCCGGCTGCAGAGATGAAACTGAATAGATAGGAACCTGATAAAGCTGTGAAAATACAAGCGATCCCCATAAAATAAAGAAATACAATAGTAATTTTTTCATGTGATGTTATTTTATATATAAAAAGAGTTTTTAAAAGAGCTATAACTTTTATCTGGACATTATTTTTACAACATAAGATTTAACTTTTTATCTAAAAAATTTATTAAGGTTGATAGATTTTATCCTTAACATGTTTTTTTTACTTTTCGTGAGCTGATCCCACAACCTCAAGAAAACGAAAATGAACATGGTAACATTCGTAAACAATTTCTAAGAAATGAATTTCATAGCGCTGAGACAATTCAATACATATTTCTTGCAAGCCTGTTCAAACTTCTTCGCTAATAACCTAATTCCTTTATTTCATAGGAAAAATAATACGGTAAAGAAGTAAAGTTTTATTATGCCTTTTCAAAATATGATCATCCATAAATCAAAGCTTCATCTTTTTATTTTTTGAAAAAATATCCGTTTTTCAAACTTTTCCTCTTTAATCCCGAGACAGAGCCCCGAGGAATTCTTTAGATTAAAATAATGAATATTAATAGATAAAAAGAATGTAGTTGTCCAGTTTCCAATACTTTCTATACCTTTATAGATAGTCTCCTGCATTTTGAGTGGAATATCTCATACTCCCTGCTGCCGAAGTACCGTTTATAAGTATCTGATATGTTCCTTCTGCATTAGCATTAATTGCATTTGAATTAAAACTTACGTGTACTGTTACATTCTGCGTTCCAGCCAAACTAATGGTCTGGCTAAGGTCAACTGAATTTCCAATAGTGACCTGTATCGGTCCTCCTGCATTCTGCTGAAAAGTTTTTGCACACAAACTTCTCCAGTTACTTCCATTATACAAAAATGTACAGTTCTCATTAGTATTATATACCTGAAGACCGGCAGCAGGTGTTGCAGTAGCATTCATCTGAACAGAAGTCATACGTGGCATCAAAATCCCAGCTGATGTAGATGTAATATCCAAAATAGAAGAAGTATTAGGAGTTGAAGTACCTATCCCAATTCTTCCATTATCTAAAACCGTTACCATCTCTAAAGCACCGGAGTTATTAATTTTCAAAGCTTTCGTAGTACATAAGTGAAAATAATAATTTTTCATGGCCTTTGTTTTTAAAATTAGTTGTGTTTATCCAAAATAATCAGCAAATTATTATCAAGTATACAAATTAAGGAATAAAGCTGAAATTTTTTAAAAAAACAAGCCCCCAATAAAGCCTCTAATCGCAAAACACTAAAAATCATCAAATTAACAACCCATAATAAAGCTATACACTAATATAAATCTCCAAAATGGGATAAATAAAACAGATTGTGAGGCTTTTTTTGTGGGAAAAACAAACCCGAATTCAATTCATCATCTTAAAATTCTTCAGTTTTTTTCTGCAACTACAAGAAAACGAAAAATATTATACATCTAATTTTGATTAGGAAGAAATTGCAAGAAAATGACGACCATCTTTAAAATAAAAATCCTGCAATTTTATATAATTGCAGGATTAATAAGCTTTTTAAGCATTTTTGACAATGTTTTTAACGTCTGCTCAGTGGAGAATACGGGATTCGAACCCGTGACCTTTTGACTGCCAGTCAAACGCGCTAGCCAACTGCGCCAATCCCCCTACTTTCTTAAAGCGGTACAAAAATAGGTATTTAAACTACATATCCAAATATTTTATCCTCTTTTTTCTAATAATTTACAGTAGAATTTCCTTTGCTGTTCAGTATTTCAACTGAGTTCTTTAAAAAATTCCGAATACAATAGTGAACAAGCATCTCACAATCAGCAGGTTTACATTTCTTTTTTTAACTGGAGTGCCCGCTGATAAAAAGACTGCTCTGCCATCTTCTCCTCTGCTTCATTGATCGCCGCCAGAAGATTATTCTTATTGTCGCCGATATCACCCAATACTTTTGACACCAGATCCCAAACAGGTTTCATTTTCTCTATGAGCTCAATCCCCTTTGGAGACAATACGATAAGTCTTCTTCGTTCATCGTATTTATCCTTTTTAGACTGAATGAGCTTTTGCTTTTCCAACTCTTTAAGCAGACTTATGGTTGATGGATGAGTGTATCCTATTTCGTTGGCGATCTCTACAACACTCAACATTTTTTTATGATGCAGGGTAAAAATCACCGGAAAATATTTCGGCTCAAAATCAATATCAAAAGATTTATAGATCAAAGCACCATCTTTCCGGAGTTGCTCACTGAGACGTTGCAACCTCGTAGATATGGCCAGAATCCCTGATTCATCTATGATGTTCATACAGTTTGGTTTTCTTTTAAATGTAAAGAATAAAAAACATTATCGGCATTCATCAAGGGAAAACGAGTCGGAAGGTTTTCTTTTTCAACCTCTACGAAATGATTCCGTTCATAAAAACGCATGGCTGCTTTAAGTATAGTAACAGTCCCTAAATAGATGGAATGTATTCCATTTTCACGACAGAATGAAACTAAAACGCCCAGCAATTCCTGCGCAATATTCAGTTCCTTTCCTCTAAACTCTTTTTTGACAAACATTTTTCTTACCGCTCCTGCCCTTTCATCAAATTTAACCAATGCTATTGAACCTACCAATTCCCCTTCAATAAAAGCGCCCCAAAAATTTCCACCAGGTTCCCTGTAAAAACTTTCAATCTGTTTAAGGTCCGGCTGATCTTCTACCGTAATCGGAACATTAAATTCTTTCTGCTGGATGGTTAGGATCAGATCAATCAACTCATCAGAATAACTATTGTCTAGCTGCTGGATATTTATCTTCATTTGGTTTAAAATTAACAGTACAAAACTACGTAGTCTGCTACATATATACAAGTGAAATATGTTTTTTGTTCTATTTTAACATTATTATTCTTTTGTAAAATGACACCTCACTCAAATAAAAAAACGCATGTCATTGTTGACATACGTTTTTATGATATAGATTGAAAATTATTATTTCCATCCACCGCCAAGAGCCTGATAAAGGTCTACAGCAGCTTTCATTTTACTGTATTCTGCATTGGAGATATTCAATTCAGCGTTCAATGAATTTACACTTGCATTCAATACTTCAAGGTAGTTGGCCATCCCATAATTGACAAGTTCCTGAGAATAGTCAACCGATTTTTTGTAAGCTTCCAATTCCTTTTCTTTCAATTCTATAAAAGAATCCTGAACAGAGAACACTCTTATCGCATCAGAAACCTCTTTTCCAGCTGTAAGAACTGTTTTTCTGAAGTTTAAATACGCAGTTTCCTGATTCGCTAAACTTACGTCGTAGTTCGTTCTGATGGCTCTTTTATTTAAAATAGGTTGAGCCAAACCTCCCACAACACTTGCAAATAAGGAATTCACACTGAATAAGTGGTGGATATCGAGAGACTGGATCCCTCCACTTCCCGTAATCTTTAAAGTAGGATAAAACTGAGCTTTTGCAGCATTGGTCAATTCAAAAGCATTCATCAGATTATACTCTGCTCTCATCACATCCGGACGGTTGGCCAGCAATTGAGCCGGATATCCCAATTTCAGATCGATGGGTATTTTTTGCGTTTCCAGTGTAGATCTTTCAATAGCGTGAGAAGGCTCTCCCATCAGTAAACTCATGGTGTTTTCCAATAACTGGATCTGTGTATCAATATCAATCAATAAAGATTTTGCATTGAAAACCAATGCTTCACTTTGCTGAACGGCAACTTCTGTCACAGTTCCTGATATCTTTAATGCTCTGGTTGTTTCTAAATTTTTCTCACGAACAGCAATGGTTTCCGTAATGATCTTTTTCTGGGAATCATATGTTAACAACTGATAGTACGAAGAAGCGACCGATGCGATCAAATCACTTTTAACGGCTTTATGGGCTGCAACCGTTCCTAAATAAGTAGCAAGCTGAGCTTTTTCCTGAGCTTTTAATTTACCCCAGATATCAGCTTCCCAACCAAGGCTTGCTGTAATATCAAGCTGATTGATGTATCTTCTATCACCGAATAGTCGCCCGGTTTGGGTATTTAAAGACTGGGTCTGGAAAGTATATCCAGGTCCTACAGTTAATGTGGGTTCATACGCCGCTTTACTCTGCTTTAAGTAAGCTTCTGCAGAAGTAATACTCTGTAAGGCAATTCTTATATCTAAATTATTTTCTAAAGCTTTTGAAATATGTCCCTGAAGTATCGGATCTGTGAAAATTTCTTTCCAGGAAATATTCGCGATATTAGCACTGTCTGCAGGAAGCATATCTGTGCGGAAAAGCTTTTCATCTACAACATTTTTCGGCCTTTCATATTCTTTTCTGGCCATACATGATGAAACGGCAGCAAGAATTGCGACTGAAAAAGTTATTCCTTTTATAATGTTTAATAAACTCTTCATTTTTGTTAATTAGAAGTTAGAGTTTAGAAGTTAGAAGTTAGTTTTAGACTCATCTCTAAATTCTAACTTCTAATTTCTTGAACTTTAATTTTATTCTGCTAAATTGATTTCTTCTTTTTTAAGCGGTTTCACTTTTTCTTGTAAAGTCTGGAAAATTACATACAAAACAGGAATTACGAAAAGTCCTAAAATTGTCCCTATTAATAATCCAATCGCGGCACCTGTAGCAATAGATCTGTTACCTACCGCGCCAATTCCGCTTGCCAGAACCAATGGTAATAAACCGAAGATGAAAGCAAATGAGGTCATCAGGATCGGTCTCAATCTGGCTTTTGCCGCATTGATGGCAGACATGACAATGGTTTCCCCATGATGCCTTCTCTGGACCGCAAATTCGATAATCAAAATGGCATTTTTCGCGAGCAATCCAACCAACATAATCAAGGCAATCTGGAAATAAATGTTGTTTTCCAAGCCCATTATTTTTTGTCCAAAATAGGCTCCCATTACCCCAAGAGGAAGAGAAATAACCACCACCAAAGGAAGAATATAACTTTCATACTGTGCAGAAAGAATGAAGTAAACGAAAATTAAACTTAATCCAAAGATCAAAAGAGTTTGAGATCCTGAATTTAATTCTTCTCTTGTTAACCCCGTAAACTCAACATCGTAATTTTGATTTAAAGTTTCTTTCGCTACGTCCTGAACTGCCGTAATTGCATCCCCTGAACTGAATCCTGCAGAGTTGGCTCCTGTAATCTTTACGGAAGTAAACAGGTTATATCTACTTACTGATTGCGGACCGTATGCTTTTTTAAGCGTTACAAACTGAGAGATCGGCGACATTACTCCGGATGCGGTTCTTACATACAATTCATTTAAATTATTGATGTTCTGTCTGTTTTCAGGAAGCGCCTGAACCATTACTCTGAACTGTTTTCCGTATTTCGTAAAGTCGGCCGTATAAACTCCCCCGATGTATCCCTGCATCGTACTAAGAATCGTACTAACAGAAACTCCCATCTGTTTAGCCAAAGGAACATTGATGTCCATCTGGTACTGAGGATATTTTGTGTTAAATGATGACTGGGCAAATTCAATTTCAGGTCTCTGCATCAGTTTCCCGATGAACTCGTTGGTTTTATCATCAAGATCAGCATAATCACCACCTGACTTGTCCAGTAATACCATTTCAAAACCTGCACTGTTACCAAAACCTGGTACACTCGGCGGTTGGAAGAATACGACTTTTGCATCCGGAACTTTTCCTGAGATCCCGAATAGTTTTTTAGTAATATCTTCAGAAGTCTGATTGTCTTTTTTCCTTTCGTCAAATGGTTTTAACTTAATAAAAGCAAGACCATTATTACTTCCGTTTCCTGATAAGAAACCTCTACCGGTAGAAATGGTAACGTTTTGTACACCAGGAACCTTCATTGCGTTCGCCTGAAGTGTTTTCAAAACGTTATACGTTCTTTCCATTGAAGCGCCCGGAGGAAGCTGCACATCTGTAAAGATAATTCCTCTGTCTTCCGTAGGAACGAAACCTTTTTTCATGGTTGAACTCGCCCAGAATAAAATTCCTCCCGTCACGGCAAAAATGATCAAAGTAACCCATTTATGTCTTAATAAGAACACAAATCCTCTTCCGTAACGATCTGTAGTCGTTTTGAAAGCAATATTAAATTTATAGAAAAACTTCTGTAAAAAGTTTAAGTTTTTATATCCTGCATGATGAGCATCGTGAGGTTTCAGGAATAATGAACATAAAACCGGACTCAACGTTAAGGCATTAATCGCAGAAATGATAATCGCAATAATCAGCGTAATCCCAAACTGCTGGTAGAAAACCCCTGTTGGACCTGTAATAAAGGTTACGGGAACGAATACCGCTGCCATCACCAGGGTAATGGAGATAATAGCTCCTGTAATCTCGTCCATTGCTTCTACCGTCGCTTTTTTTGCATCGGAAATACCGTGTTCCATTTTCGCATGAACGGCCTCGACGACGACAATCGCGTCATCCACCACAATACCGATCGCAAGAACTAATGCAAATAGAGTAAGAAGGTTTAATGAATATCCAAATAAATTCAGGAAGAAGAATGCTCCTACAATAGATACCGGAACCGCAATCGCCGGAATCAACGTGGATCTGAAATCCTGTAAGAAGATATACACCACAATAAATACCAGGATAAAAGCTTCAATCAAGGTATGAACTACCTTTTCGATGGATGCATCAAGGAATTCGTTGGTATCAAAGTTAAACGTATATTTTACACCTTCAGGAAAACTTCCTTCCGCTGATTTAAGGTACGATTTGATATTTTTAATAATATCCTGAGCATTGGAACCCGGAGTCTGGAAGATCCCCATACTGATGGAAGGGTTGTTTCCGTTTTCCCCAACTCCTGTATAAGACTGTCCTGCCAATTCAACTTTAGCCACATCTTTCAGCATTAAGTTCTGTCCGTCAGGAAGCGCTTTAATGATAATATTGTCATACTGATCTTTTTCGTTGAATTTTCCGACATATTTAATGATATATTCAAAAGAACTTCCACTGTTTTGTCCTATAGAACCAGCAGCCGCTTCTCTACTCTGCTCATTGATCGCAGCGGTAACATCATCCGGAGTTAATCCGTAAGCTGCCATTTTAGAAGGATCCAGCCAAACTCTCATGGAATAGTTTTTACCCCCGAAAACGTTGGCATCACCTACTCCATTAATCCTTTTCAGGTTTGGAATAACGTTGATATTCAGGAAGTTTTGAAGGTACACATCATCTAAATCCTTATTTTCAGAATAGAAAGACATATACATCAGGGCACTCGTCTGCTGTTTCTGGGTAACAACTCCTGAACGGGTTACCTCACTAGGAAGTAACGGTGTTGCTCTTGTAACACGGTTTTGTACGTTTACCGCAGCAATATCCGGATCAATCCCTTGTTTAAAGAAGACCTGAATCTGTGCCGAACCATCATTTCCTGCACTGGAAGTAATGTAGTCCATTCCTTCCACCCCATTGATCTGTTCTTCCAAAGGGACTACCACACTTTTCATAACAGTTTCCGCATTGGCTCCGGTATAGTTTGCTGAAACGCTTACGGTGGGAGGAGCAATATCGGGATACTGTGTGACTGGCAGGGAAATTAATCCCAAAACACCGAGAATCACAATCAAAATTGAGATTACGGTGGATAAAACCGGTCGGTTTATAAAATTTTTAATCATTTTAGAATTTCGGTTTTATAGATTGTACAAGGCTATCCATTTTTACAGGTTTAGGCTTTACGGCAGTTCCCGGTTTTAAACCTCCGATTCCAGCAGCAACGATCATTTCACCTTTATTAACTCCGGATTTTATTAAAGCCATATTGTCAATTCTGTCGATCACATTAATTACAACATTTCTTGCAGTATCACCTTTATCAACTTTATAAGCATACACAATACCTTGTTGCTCGTAAGTTGCGCTTTCAGGAATTACCAATACGTTATCATACGTTTTTGGAAGTCTGATAGATCCGCTGTTCCCGTTGCTTAACAATTTCTGTGGATTCGTGAAAGCAACTCTGAACTGAATGGTACCTGTTGTCACATCAATCTGTCCTGTAATGGCTTCAATTCTTCCTTTTTCAGAATAAATACTTCCATTGGCCAATTGTAGCTCAACCATCGGAAGATTTTTGATCTTCTCAGACATGGTAGCTCCCGGAGATTTTTCAAGAAAATCAAAGTATTCTTTTTCATTCATAGAAAAATAGGCAAACAATTCAGAAGTATCTGAAATCGTAGTCAGCGCCGTCTGATCTGTTGGTCCCACCAAACTCCCCACTTTTAAAGGAAGCTTCCCAATCACTCCGGAAATAGGCGCACGAATAATAGAATATTCAATGTTTGCGGCTACTCCTTTATAGTTTGCAGAAGCTTGCTGTTTTGCAGCAATTGACTGCTGCAACTGAGCTTTAGCCTGGGATAAATTTGCCTGTGCAGTCTGCAACTGAACATCGCTGATGATATTTTTAGCCACCAAAGGCTTTAGCTTATTGACTTCCACCTGCGCGGCATTTACCGCTGCCTGCGAAGCTGCAATCGTTGATTCAGCGGCACCGATTCCTGCTTTTGCTGCTGCTGCATTTTCAGTAAGAATATTGGTTTCAAGACGGAATAAAGGTTGTCCTTTAGTCACATATTGCCCTTCATCTACTAAAACCTGAGTGATATATCCCTGTATTTTCGCACGTACATCATTGTTGACTCTTCCTTGTATGGTAGCTGGAAATGTCTGATAACCTACGATACTTTTTGCCTCCACGTTGATGACAGGATATGGTTTTGCGCCATCCTGTTTTGGAGCTTCTTTTTTGCAGGCTGTCAGTGAAAACGCTGCAATAGAAAGTATAACTAGCTTATTATTCATTTTAAAGTTTATTAAGAGATTCCTGAATATTTTCTATATTTTTATATAAGAGTGCTTTGTAAGCTTCTATTCGTTCGTTGTATTGATTGTCATGATTTTTTTTAAAGTTGTTCAGGTCATCCAGCAGTTTGAGCTCGTCCTCCATTTTCTGAACAATTTTTTCAAATCTTATCTTCTTGTATTCATCATTGATAAAAAAATACCGTTTTCGCTCATCCATTTTATTATGATCGATGATCAGCTCTGCATTCAGCAGTAATGAAATACTGGTAGAAACAGAGCTTTTGCTTGCAGAAAGCACCTCGACAAATTCGTCAAAAGTGATTCCTACTTTCTCATAATCGAAGAGAAGGTAGGAATAAATCTTTGAGGCTAAAGGGGGTAGGTTGAAAACAGTGCCATAAAATTTTACAGCATCTTGAAAAATTTTTTCATCAACTTCTATACTTTGGTGCATAATATAAAAATTTTAACAAAAGTAGAAATTAGTTCAGAACTAAACGAACAAACATGATAGAGTTTATAAATACAGACTCTTTTAAAAATTCAATGAAAGTTGATTTAACCTTTTACTTAAATTATAATCTTCTCATACGCCTTCCTCATTCCATCTGCCAGAAGAACTTCCCCACAATAGGAATATCCTTTGCTTTCAAGGATTTTCAGCATGGCCATATTATCATAATTGGTATCTACTTTTATACTTTGTATTCCGTGTGATTTTGTAACCTCTTCAATATGGTCAAACAATTTTTTCACCATTCCCCTTCCTGCAAATTTCGCATCAACGGCAACTCTATGGACCACTAAGAATTCGCCGTCACTTAGCCAGGCTCCTTCAATCGTACTGTAAGCAGGCTCGTCATTTAATATCAGGGCTGCATAAACGGCAATTTCTCCGTCTATTGTAAGAACATAGCCGAAACCTTTTGCAATGTCGCTTTCTACCGTCCCCATATTAGGATAGCCATTCTGCCATTGCGTACTTCCATCCTGTTTTCTTCTTTCAATGGACTGTTGAATAATGTCCCAAATCTCATTTCTGTCTTCCATCTCAGCTTTTCTCAGCTTTGTTTCTAAATTCATTATTGTAGGATTTTTAATTAAAAGATAAATAGATTCGGAAATGTAAATAGCCGTGTTTTTAATTTTTGGTTAAATCCCAATCTGGTAGTCTGATCTCAAAAGGAAAACGACCCCCTATCTCTATTGATTAAAATTGATTGCTAAAAATTTCAAAACTGATATCTCCAAAATTCCCAATCGTTCTATCTTTAAATCATTTAACTTTTAACTCTTTGAATGCTTATTATTTGAATCAAAAAACCGAAAACTAATTAAAATTAATTTTCGGTTCGAAGTAGTAAAATTTAAAATTATGAAATTGTTTTATTGATTTTCACTTTGCTGAAGATAAGCATCTATTACCTGGAATGCATTCTTCTCGTCTTTCAGATCTACCATGATTTTTAACGACGTGGCGGTAGGCGTTGTCGTAAAGGTAAGATAACTGTTTTCGACGCTGTTTGTAATTTGTGCATCATCCAATTTAGACTTTATTAACTGGATTTCTGAAGGCTTATCACTTTCAAAAACCGATACTCTCGTACTTCTTTCCATATTTCTATATCGTTTGAGTATCTAAATGTACAATGTTTTTTTTAAAATTACAAATCTTTGGTTTTAAATTTTATTAAGATTGTTCTCAATTTTATCTAACGCCAACTGAATTTCTTCCTGAGTAACATTCAGATGGGGTCTGAAACGAAGAGACTGATCTCCACACGGAAGAATGATCAATCCGTCTTTGAAAAGCTCGCTCATCAAGTGGTTTCTGTCTTCTGCTGAGGGCAAATCTATAGCACACATCAGACCTCGTCCTCTTGCATTTGAAATTTTTTCAGGATATTTTTGAGCCAGTTCTTTTAATCTGTCCAAAAGATATTCACCAACCACTTTTGCATTTTCAACCAGATTTTCTTTTTCGATGACTTCCATCACCAACTGGAAACGAAGCATGTCGATAAAGTTTCCTCCGAACGTAGAATTGATTCTTGAGCTTTCTCTGAACACGTTGTTCGGGATCTGATCAAATTTTTCTTTATTGGCTAAAACCCCACAAACCTGAGCTTTTTTTCCAAAAGAAATAATATCCGGCTTTGCTGTAAAATGCTGGAACGCCCACATTTTCCCTGTAATGGCAATACCTGTCTGCACTTCATCAAAGATCAGTAAGATTTCATTCAAATCACACAGTTTTCTCAATTCCATTAAAAACTCGTCTCTAAAGTGATTGTCACCACCTTCAGCCTGGATAGGCTCAATGATGATACATGCTACTTTATTCGGGTTCATTAAAATGGCTTCTTCGATCTGAAGAAGGGCCAATCTTTCGTTCTTAATGGTTTCTTCCAAATTCTCTTCCGTGATTGGGAAAGATAATTTAGGATTTAATATTCTAGGCCAGTCAAACATCGGGAAATACTGATATTTTCTTGGGTCAGAAGTATTGGTTAAGCTTAATGTATAGCCACTTCTTCCGTGGAATGCCTGTCTGAAATGGATACAGATTCCGGCTTCCGTCTGAAGTCCTTTTTCAAAATTCTTACGCGTTTTCCAGTCGAAGCACGCCTTCATTGCATTTTCTACCCCTAAACTTCCACCTTCAATAAAGAAAGCATACTGCAGTTCTTCAGGAATAACTACCCTTTCAAAAACTTCAAGAAAGTGAGCATATTCCTCTGAATACACGTCTGCCAAAGTTGGCTTGTTCACCGCCATTCTTCCCAGCCATTCTGATCTTTCTACAAGATAAGGATGGTTGTAGCCTACAGAAGCTGATGCGAACATCGAGAACATATCCAGATATTCTTTGTCTGTAAGTTTGTCATAAAGCCATGAGCCGTGGGATCTTTCAATATCCATCACAAAATCAAAGCCGTCTGCCAAAACGTGTCTTCCTACTGTTTCTTTTACTTTATTTGCTTTTATATCAATTGTTTGTTCCATAATTAACTGTGTTTGATTTAAAAATTGAATGCTTAAAAAGATTTAAACATTCCGGGTTATTAATTTTTAAATTTTTAAATCGGTAAATGATTTAAGTTAGAATTTCTACAGGTCGAATTTAATTCCTTGTGCCAAAGGAAGCTGAGCTGTATAATTTATTGTATTGGTTTGTCTTCTCATATAGTATTTCCAAACATCTGAACCGGATTCTCTTCCGCCTCCTGTTTCTTTTTCACCCCCGAAAGCACCTCCGATTTCAGCACCTGAAGTTCCGATGTTTACGTTCGCAATACCACAGTCTGAACCTGCATGAGATAGGAATAATTCTGCTTCTCTAAGATTCTGGGTCATGATCGCAGATGACAATCCCTGAGGAACATCATTCTGGATCGCAATAGCCTCTTCCAATGTTTTATATTTGATCAGATACAGGATCGGCGCGAAAGTTTCGTGCTGAACGATCTCATAAGAGTTTTTAACCTCTGCGATGCATGGCTTAACATAACATCCTGATTCGTATTCTTTTCCACTTAAAACACCACCTTCAACAGCAAATTTTCCACCTTCTTTCTTACATTTCTTGATAGCCATTTCATACTGATTCACGGCATCTACATCGATAAGTGGTCCTACGTGGTTATTTTCGTCTAGTGGATTTCCTATTTTCAACTGTCCGTAAGCTTTTACCAATCTTGTTTTTACTTCGTTGTAAACGCTTTCATGGATGATCAGCCTTCTTGTAGAAGTACATCTCTGTCCTGCCGTACCTACAGCTCCGAAAACAGCTCCAATGATGGACATGTCTATATCTGCGTCTTTAGAGATGATAATTGCGTTGTTTCCTCCTAATTCAAGGATAGATTTTCCGAATCTTTCTGCTACTTTAGAAGAAACCATTCTTCCTACTCTTGTAGAACCTGTGAAAGATACTAATGAAACTCTTTTATCATCAACCAATTTCTGCCCGATCTCATGGTCAGCAACCAATACGCTTGAAATACCTTCAGGAAGATTGTTTTCCTTCACGACTTCAGCCATAATGTTCTGACATGCGATAGCACATAATGGTGTTTTTTCTGATGGCTTCCAGATCGTAACGTTTCCGCAAATCCATGCTAAAGCTGTATTCCATGCCCATACGGCAACCGGGAAGTTGAACGCGGTAATAATACCAACAACCCCAAGCGGATGGTACTGCTCATACATTCTGTGACCAGGTCTTTCTGAATGCATGGTGTAGCCGTGAAGCTGTCTTGAAACTCCTACTGCGAAATCGCAGATATCAATCATTTCCTGAACTTCTCCCAGACCTTCCTGAAGGGATTTACCCATTTCATAAGAAACCAGTTTTCCAAGGTCGTCTTTATATGTTCTTAATTTTTGGCCTAACTGCCTAACGATCTCACCTCTTTTAGGAGCAGGGATAGATCTAAACTCCTGAAACGCCTTCTGAGCCGTCTCTATTACCTTGTCATAATCACTTTCTCCGGAAGTCTTAACTTTAGCGATGAGTCTGCCATCTACGGGAGAAAAACTCTCTATTGTTTTCCCTGAAGCAAAATATTTTCCGCCCACTGAAGTCCCCTTATTTTCTTCTTTGATACCAAGGTTTTTGAGTGTTTTTTCGATTCCGAAATCCTTTACTTTTTTAGACATAAAATGTTACTTTTCGTTTCCTCTAAAGATAGAAATATTATGCGAACCTCAAAATTTTAATTTTTAAGACGCTTTTTATTTGGACTAATTATAAACATGCTTATCTTTGTCTTGTAATCTTTTGAATTTCAGGAATGGAAAATAATAATACCATAGAGGATAATCATACAGCAGAAGAAAAGAAGCCTTCCAAATGGAAAAGCCTGGTTAAGAAGTTTGGTATTGGTGGAATCATATTCTTCACCGTAAAAGGAATAATTACCTCTACTCTTATGTATTTTCTCGGTAAAAATTTCTGGACCATCATCAGTAATTACTTTACCACCTTATTTGAATAAATATTGGATCTATTGATAAAGAAAAGCAGAGATATTTTCTCTGCTTTTCTTTTTTAGGAACTTATTGGAACGGCTATGGTTCGCTATGAATTGGGGGTAAAGACCATTTAAAATTTTCAGCTTTACAATGCTATTTTATCCTTATTCTTCTTTCTTTTTTCTCCCCGAATTGACCAGGCTTTGATGCAACAGATACTCGATCTGTCCGTTGACGCTCCTGAACTCGTCATTGGCCCACTTCTCGACCTGCTTGTAGGTAGATTCATCGATCCTGATGACAAAGGATTTCCTGCCTTTGTTTTCGGAGGGTTTTGAAGTTTTTTCCGGTTTCATTCTTTTCTCTTTGCCAGTTTAATACTACTTTTTAATAACGCAAAAGACGCAAAGATTTCGTTTCAATCAACTTATACCCATTCGCAAAAGCACTTCACTCGGCTGAGTTGGGTATGAAATCTACGTATTCATTTTTGATCTTTACTGTATACTCTTGATTTTAGTAAAGAGTTCCTGCATTCAAAATGGGCTGCGCTGCTTTTTCACCGCAAAGCACGACCATTAAATTGCTTACCATAGCTGCTTTTCTTTCGTCATCAAGCTCAACAATATTTTCTGCTGAAAGTTTTTTCAATGCAAGGTCTACCATTCCAACGGCCCCTTCCACGATTTTCGTTCTTGCCGCTACAATGGCTGTTGCCTGTTGTCTCTGAAGCATCGCTCCTGCAATTTCTGAGGCATACGCCAGATGAGAAATTCTCGCTTCCTGAATCACAATTCCAGCCTTTGAAAGTCGGTCGGTAAGCTCCTGCTCTAAAATAGAATTGATCTTATCCCCTCCTTCTCTTAAAGTAATCGGAGCATGATCATCTTCTAAGTTATCGTAAGGAAAACTCATCGCCAAATGACGGACCGCTGCTTCACTCTGCATTCTTACAAAGTCTGAATAACGTTCAACATCAAAAGCCGCTTTATAAGTATCTCCTACTTTCCATACCATTACTACCGCGATTTCAATAGGATTCCCCATTTTGTCGTTTACTTTCAACGTCTGTCCCTGAAGGTTTTCTGAACGTAATGACATTTTCTGTGATGAATACAGAGGATTGATAAAAAACAATCCGTTATCTTTTACTGTTCCTACATATTTCCCGAAGAAGTTCAGTACCCTTGAATGATTGGGTTGAATAATCATCAGTCCCTTCAGAAAGAAGCAGAACAACAGAAAGCAAAGCATCGCAATAATCACCAACGTGATGCTCTGCTCAACTCCGGAAATAAAAAAATAAACAGCTCCGATAAACAGAACCAGACAGAATACTAATGCAAGATAGCCCGACATAGGCTTTAAAACTTTTTCCATGATTGCAATTTTTAATTTGATATTATTATGATATCATAAAGATATGAATAAGTTTTGAATTTTGGTGAGTTTTTTTTGTATGAGATTCGAGGTATAGAATTGAAAGAATTCTGTGATGAAATTTATAACGTTTTTAACTACCCCGTCTTTTTGCTTTACAAAAATCCACCCTTTCGTGGAAGGGGAATTTAGGTTGAGATCACTTAGCCGTCTATGTAAATTGAAGGGTATTCACTGCTACAATTACTAAATTATTTTCTTTCAGAAATCCGCAGTATTCATAATCGCTGTGTATGAATTTCCCAACGCAGATATTCCCACCAGAAAAGATCTCTGTATATCTGCTGCTTTTACCATCTGCACGTTCATTATTCTGTCTCTTTTTGCCGTCGGATCTCCGATAATGGTATTTTTAAATCCGAAATCAAAGGCTGCTCTGGTGGTAGAATTCAAGCAAACGTCTGTCATCATACTGTGCTTTCCATGTTTCTTTTTTGCTGCGCATTAATTGTTACCAGTAAAGTTATAGTCAGGCATAAAACCAGAATACTTTTGAACAGATTTTTCATATTTTTTTTCGTTTTTAAGCTTTCTGGAACAAAATTAGTGGCGCTCTCATAACTGACATTTGAACTGGTTCAAAAAACACCTGTCGTATTAGATTTTAATCAAAAAAATATCGGAAAAACCCTGTGTAATTTTAAAAAATAAACCTAAATTACGCTATCTTTTGAAGAAAAAAAGATTCTATTAATGTTGAAAAAACATTAAATTTGCCCACATTGATATTATGGATAAAAAAACACAGACAAAACAGACGGAATCGCCTGATAAAGGCAAAATATTATCTAAGCCACGTATATTTTTCGGGCTTACCTTCATCCTTTTTTCTGTTGTTCTGGCATTTTCGTTCGTCTCTTATTTGATGAACTGGAAAGCAGACCAGAGCCAGGCAGGAACCATGACCGACAAGACGATCAAATCCTCCAATATATTTGGAAAGGTCGGTGACTGGCTGGGGAATATTTTTATATTCGAAAGTATAGGGATTGCTTCATTTATTATTGCTTTCTTATTTCTGGTTGTGGGAACCCTTATCCTAAAAAAAAGAACATTTAAACCATGGAAAACCATAGGCCATTCTTTGTTTTTTATCTGTTGGCTTCCTATTTTCATGGGGGCTGTCACTAAGGGACAGGGTGTTTTGGGAGGTGTTTACGGATACCAGATTATGGATTATCTTAATGCCATTATTGGTTCGGTTGGTCTTTGGATGGTATTGGCGGCGAGTATTCTTTTGTATTTCATTCTGGAATTCAATCTTCGTCCAAGCTCTATTAAAGCTAAACTGGGTAAGATTAATGACAATACAATCGGTAAGGTTAAATCGATGATGCCGAGTTCAGAGGAAAACTTTGAGGCAGATGAAGAACTTGAAGAGGAAGTTGAGACATCAGCACCAAACGTGACCGTTACAGATGTCCCGAATAATAAAACAAAAGTAAAAGAACAAACTCCGGTAAATATTCCTAAAGGATTTCCTGAAGTTCAGCCTACTACGGATATAGCAACGATCGTAACGCCCAATCATACTTCTTTTGAAGGAGAGGAAAAACCCATCAGCTTAAATCTGAATACAAAACCAGCTGTTCCCACTTCAACACCTGAACAGGCTTTTGATATGACACCTGTAAGTCCGGCTATCAATCCGGTTCCACCTGTTTCTAAACCACCTCAGGACAACATCAAATTCAATGTAGAAGTAGCCCCTGTTATTGATGTACTGGACGAATCAGACAGAAAATCACAGGAACTTGTAGAAAAGCATGGATTGTATGACCATAAACTTGATCTGGCAGGTTTCCAGATGCCGACGGTAGAATTGCTGAAAGATTACGGGAACGAAGAAATCTCTATCAACCAGGAAGAATTAGAAGAAAATAAAAATAAAATTGTAGGACTTTTAAAGAACTTCAATGTGGGTATTTCTGAGATCAAAGCAACGATCGGACCTACCGTTACTTTATATGAAATTGTTCCGGAAGCAGGAATCAGAGTATCTGCCATTAAAAAACTTCAGGATGATATTGCTCTGAATCTTTCTGCGTTAGGAATCAGAATCATTGCTCCAATGCCAGGAAAAGGAACCATCGGAATTGAAGTTCCGAGAAAAAATCCTACGATGGTTTCGATGCGTTCTGTGATTGCTTCACACAAATTCCAGAATACGGATATGGATCTTCCGGTAGTTTTCGGAAAAACGATTTCCAACGAGGTCTTTATGGCTGACCTTGCCAAAATGCCCCACTTATTGATGGCAGGTGCTACAGGACAGGGTAAATCAGTAGGGATCAATGCCATTCTTACTTCCCTCCTTTACAAAAAACATCCAAGCGAACTGAAATTCGTGATGGTGGATCCAAAGAAGGTGGAACTTTCGCTCTATTCAAAAATTGAAAGACATTATCTGGCCAAACTTCCGGATGCTGAAGAAGCCATCATTACAGATACGAATAAAGTAATCAATACACTGAACTCTCTTTGTATCGAGATGGACACAAGATATGATCTGCTTAAAAATGCATTCTGCAAGAACTTAAAAGAATACAACAAAAAGTTTACAGAGCGAAAATTAAATCCTGAGAACGGACACCGTTTTCTACCGTATATTGTTTTGGTTGTAGACGAATTTGCTGACCTTATCATGACCGCAGGAAAAGAGGTTGAACTACCAATTGCCAGACTTGCTCAGCTTGCAAGAGCGGTAGGAATCCACCTGATTGTTGCTACGCAGAGACCTTCTGTCAACGTAATTACAGGGATGATCAAAGCTAACTTCCCTGCAAGAGCAGCCTTCAGGGTAATCTCAAGTGTGGATTCAAGAACGATTCTGGATTCTCCGGGTGCAGATCAATTGATTGGTAAGGGAGATATGCTTTATTTCAACGGAAACGAAATTTTAAGACTTCAGTGTGCTTTCGTAGATACTCCGGAAGTGGAAAGACTGGCAGAGTACATCGGAGAGCAGAAAGGATATTCATCAGCATTTTTACTTCCTGAATTTGTTTCTGAAGATTCTACCAGTACCGTAGGTGCCTTTGATCCCAACGAAAAGGATGCCCTGTTTGAGGAAGCCGCAAGAATTATTGTCTCTACGCAACAGGGATCTACTTCCATGTTACAGCGACAGCTTAAATTAGGCTATAACAGAGCAGGAAGAATTATGGATCAGCTTGAAGCAACAGGTATTGTAGGTGGGTTTAACGGAGCCAAAGCAAGAGAAGTCATTATCAGTGATCTTCATTCTTTGGAACAGTTTTTGGAAGATTTGCGTAGTTAAAGGGAAAAATGCTTTGATAAGCTGACCTTAGCATTAGAATGTTTAAAGTTTATTAAATAGAAAAATGAGAAATATTATTTCAAAAGTTATAGTCGGAAGTTTAGTGGTAGGAACTGTAGGATTTGTTCAGGCACAGAAAATCGATGCGAAAGCTAAAAAGATTCTGGATGACATCACCGCCAACTACAATTCTAAAAAGAACTCTTACTTCAAGTTTTCTTTTGGAACAGGACTGAACGGACAGGTGAACAAGACAGAACCAGGAATTTATTATTCTGCAGGTGATAAGTATAAGTTGAAAATCATGGATACAGAACAGATTTTTGACGGGAACAAAATCTACAATATCAATGCAGATGATATGGAGGTAACGGTTGCCAAGCCTAATGGAAGCAGCAGCATGTTCTCCCCTATCAATTATCTTACGACCTACAGAAATGATTATAATGTAACGTATAACGGTAAAAAGAACGTCAATGGTGTGAATGCTGACTTCATTAAACTGACGCCAGTAAAATCCAATGGGATACAGTATGTTTACATTTTTGTAGATTCTGTGAAAAAACAGATTGTAAAACTTGAACAACACGGAAACAATAAAGACGTAGCCGTAATTGCTATTAAAGAATATAAGGAAAACCAGACTCTGGACCCTAATATGTTTGTTTTTGACAAGAATAAGTTTAAAAATTACATCATCACTGAACTTTAAAAATAAAAAGTATTAAAAATTATAGAAGCCACAAGTAAACTTTGTGGCTTTTTGATTAATTTTGGCGCATGTTAAAAATACTAGACCGATATATCATAAAAACCTTCTTTGGACCGTTTTTCTTTATATTCAGCGTTTTGTTTTTCATCTTTATTGTAAACATTATCTGGGTTCAGCTGGGGCAGTTCATGGGAAAAGGGTTAAGCTACTGGCAGATCCTCAAACTTCTTTTTTACCTGGGGATCAGCGTTATCAGTATGGTACTTCCACTTACTATTTTGCTGGCAAGTATTATGTCTTTCGGTGAATTTGGAGAACGGTACGAGCTTGCGGCCATGAAAGCGGCAGGAATTTCCCTGACACGGGTAATGGCGCCCCTCATGGGTGTTGCAGTAGTGCTTGCAGTCATGCTTTTCTTTTTCTCCAATAATATCATTCCGGATTTTCAGAAAAAGGCCAAGAATATGCTTTTTAATATTGCGCAGACAAAGCCTGCCCTTAATTTTACTCCGGGACAGTTCATCGATCAGATTCCGGGATACATGGTAAAATTCGATAAGATCTATGGTGAGAATGAAGAAAGCATCGAAGGGGTTTTTGTACACAGAAAGGCCAGTACTTATGAAAATCAGCAGTCTATTGTGGCAGAAAGAGGAAAATTCGTTCCTGCAGCGAACAAAAACTTCCTGAAGCTGGAACTTTACAACGGCTATATATTTGAAGATAATTTCGCCGGTAAAAGTGAAAACGTAAGACAGAAACAACCGGATCAGGCAATTAAATTTGATACTCTGGTTTCGCATTTTGATATTGGTGAAATCATTAACAAAGCCATCGAAAAGGAGCAAATTACAGATGACTACCGTTTTCAAACATACGGTCAGCTTAATGAAACCGTTGCTAAAAGTAAAAAAGAGAACCTGACTTTCTTTTCGAATGTAAGTTCCGATGTCCTTAGCCAGACCAATTCTGTGATCACCTATATGGATAAAAATAAATCCAAAGCAGTGGCAAAACCTCAGATCAAACTGGATACCGTAAAGGGAGAAAAAAAGCTTGAAATCATCTATAATTCATATACAAGACTGGAAAACCTAAAAACAACGGCAGCCAGTAAAAAGAATGAGTTCAGCTCCAATATCAAATACTTCAGTAAAGTAGTTATCTACCAGCAGAGAATCATTTCCTATTCTGTAACCTGTATCATCTTCTTCCTGATCGGTGCCAGTCTAGGATCGATCATCAGAAAGGGAGGAATGGGACTTCCCGTAATTATTGCGATCATCATCTTCATTATTTTCTACGTGATGAATCTTGGTATCGAGAATATTTCATGGGGAGGAGGAATGAGCCCTTATTTAGCAGCTTGGCTACCCAATCTGATTCTTCTGCCATTCGGAATCTGGATGACGTATAAAGCGCTTACAGACTCACAGCTGTTTGATGCTGAAAAGTACAAAGCTTTGTTTAAACCCATCACGAAGAGGTTTGTCAAGAATAAGGAACATAAGAGATATCAGTAATTCTTGTTAAAAGATTGAAAATTTAATAATTTAAAGATTATAACAGGCCCGGATTTTTTCCGGGTCTTTTTATTTGCGACGTGGTATCTTATTCCTTTTTGAACTAAACGATAAAAAGCTATATTTACAAAAAAATATTAAAAACAATAATTACATGAAGAAAGTATTACTATTTAGCCTGCTTACATTGGGATCTTTCAACGCTTATGCTCAGGAAGACAACACCGATTATGATCTGAGAAACGATGAAAAGTACGGGTATATCATTGATAAAGGAGGAAAAAAAATTGAAGGAATCGTAAGACTGAACGGAGATGCCATGAACCCATGGAGCAATCAGAAAAAAGTAAAATTCGTTGCGGTATCTGACATCGACAAATCTAAAAAGAAGCAGAAGTTCAAGACACTTGATCCGGATGATATTAAGGAATATGTTGCCTTTGACGAAAACAATAATGAAAGGCATTTTGAAATGATCAAGTACACCAATACCAAAGAGGGCTTCAATACAGCAACCGGAGGTTTAAGCGGAAACATCAAAGCTTTCAACAACCTTACAAAAAGTAACCAGTTTGCAGAAGTGGTACAGGATGGTAAAATCAAAGTATACAAACTCTACGGCTACCCTACTACATTTTCTGCCGGAGGACAGATTGCAGTCGCTGAAAAGGAAACCGAAAGAATGAGAAACTCTCCATCTTACACTTATTCTAAGAAGGGTGGTAAAATTGAAGAACTCACTTTAGCCAAAGCTAAAATAATTATTGCAGACTGCAGCTATGCCAAAGGGAAATTGACCAGCGGTTCCTATGCATCTCTTAAAAATGATGAAAAGAAAAGATCAGGACTTGGAAGACTGATCAAAAGCCAGATCGATGATGTGATGTCTAATGTACCGGAAATTGTAGATGAAGTGATTACAGATTACAACGAAAACTGTAAATAAAATAAACAAGGAGGCTTTCAATTGAAAGTCTCTTTTTAATAAAACTAAAGAAAAACAGTAACAACCTGATTTTTCACCAAAATCAACAGTGCATCGAGAGAATCTATGAAAATTAGTGCTTACAAATTAGCAGTATTCGTGCTTACATATATTCTTTAAATCATTGACAACACGACCAGTCTCTTAACAAATTTTATCGGGAAATTTTAAAGGGTAAAACAAAAGACTGTCTCAAAAAACAGTCTTTTATATATTTTTTAAACTTGAAAATTACACTTTCATAATTTCAGCTTCTTTGATCTTCAGATGCTCATCACAAAGTTTCACATACTTATCCGTGAACCCCTGGATTTCATCTTCCACACCTTTTACAACATCTTCAGAAACACCTTCCAGTTTTTTAAGTTCTTTCAAACCATCCTGTCTTGCATTTCTTACCGTTATTTTTGTATTTTCTGTTTCTACTTTAGCCTGTTTTGCCAGTTCCCTTCTTCTTTCTTCAGTTAAAGGTGGAACGTTAAGGATAATATTTTCCCCATTATTAGAAGGTGCAAAACCTAAATTTGAATTGATAATCGCTTTTTCAATAGCACCGATAGCCGTTCTGTCCCAAGGCTGAATAGAAATAGTCATTGCATCCGGTACAGAAACGTTAGCAACCTGGTTAATAGGAGTGGGAGCTCCGTAATATTCTACCATGACATCCTGAACCATTGAGGTAGAAGCACGTCCTGCTCTAATTCTTTGAAATGCATGATCCAGGTGCTTTACAGCCCCCTCCATGTCGTGCTTTACAGATTCTAATATAAGATCTAATTCTTCCATTATATAGTTAAAATTTGATAAATTACACATTTTTATAAATGATAATTGATAAATGTAAATAATCCGTAACGAATAATAAGAGATCCGTAATTTCTAAATCTTTAAATTACCTGCAACCTATTATCTGCTACCTTCTACCTACAAATCAACTAAAGTTCCTACATTTTCTCCATCAACGATCTTTTCTAAATTCCCGTCCTTATTCATATCGAATACGATGATCGGCAATTTATTTTCGTGGCTTAAAGTGAAGGCGGTCATATCCATTACTTTAAGGTTTTTAGCATACACTTCGTCAAATGATAATGAGTTGTATTTCACAGCATCTGCATTCTTTTCAGGGTCCATGTCATAGATTCCGTCTACTCTTGTTCCTTTTAGGATCACATCAGCACCAATTTCAATCGCTCTGAGTGTAGCAGCTGTATCGGTAGTAAAATAAGGGTTTCCTGTTCCTGCTCCGAAGATCACGACTCTTCCTTTTTCAAGGTGTCTTACTGCTCTTCTTTTGATGAAAGGCTCAGCCACTTTATCCATTTCAATGGCAGACTGAAGTCTTGTTTTGATTCCTGCATCCTCAAGGGCACCCTGAAGAGCCATCCCGTTGATTACCGTAGCCAGCATTCCCATATAGTCACCCTGCACTCTGTCCATTCCTTTTGCCGCTCCTGCTACTCCACGGAAAATATTTCCTCCTCCAATGACGATCGCAACTTCGCAGCCTTTTTCTACTACTGTTTTGATCTCAGCAGCATATTCCTGCAGTCTTTCATTGTCTATACCATATTGTCTGTTCCCCATTAAGGCCTCGCCACTCAGTTTCAGAAGGATTCTTTTATATTTCATCTTTAATTTTTAATAAACTTTACCGGAGTAATTTTCTCCGAAATTTGATTTTGCAAATATAATCATTAAAAATATTGAAAAAAGAAAAATATTTACGTAGAAATAATGTCAGAAATATTTTGATAAGTACGAAAAAGGATTATTTTTGCATTAATTATAAATTGAATTGAAGAAAATTGTCATTTTATCATTAATTCTGTCAGGAATTGTTTCTTTTGCACAAACAGGAACAAATGTTTATCCTTTCTTAAACATCCCTGTATCTGCCCGACAGGCTGCCCTGGGCGGTGATGCAATTTCCATCAGAGACCATGATGTTTCATTTGCTATTGCAAACCCGGCCCTTTTAAATAAAGATTCAGACCAACAGCTTTCTGTGAATGCCGCAGCGTATCTTGCCGACTCTAAATATGGTACGGTATCGTATGCCAGAGATTTCGATAACGGACATATGGCGACGATTAATGCCAGATACATGACTTACGGAAGTATTCCCAGAACCGATGAAAGCGGTTACGAAAATGGAGAATTCAAAGCTTCAGACGTAGCCATTGGAGCCGGATATGCTTACCAGTTTGAAGAAGACTGGACCATTGGTGGGGGCATTAATTTCATCACTTCAAAAATTGACAACTATACTTCTTCTGCCGTTTCGGGGACTGCGGGAGTTACCTACCATAATAGAAAGAACAAAGAAGTCCTTTCCCTTGTCATGAGAAATTTCGGTTTTCAGCTGAAATCTTTTAACGGAACCAGAGAAAACCTTCCCTTCAGAATAGATATGGGATATACCAGAACCCTTAAAGCGATTCCACTGGCCATTACCATTACAGCTCATGATTTGCAGCAGTTTGATATTTCTTCGGAATTTAATGTTAACGGACAGGAAGTGGGCTTCGGAAGAAAACTGGCAGACCACTTTTCTATCGGGGCAGAACTTTTCCCGGAAAAAGCTTTTAATATCAGACTGGGATATAATGCAAAAAGAGGAAATGAACTTGCGGTAGCAGACCAGAGAAACTTCTCGGGACTTTCAGGAGGGTTTGGAATTAAACTACGAAGATTCCGAATAGATTATGCTCACGTTCGTTACCATAACTCTTCCAATGTGAACCAGATAGGAGTCTCTATGGACCTTAGCAGCCACGCAGGAGAATAATTCTGAATCCATAATCTTTATTATAATCAATATTTTTTTCTGCGTTGTCTTGATTTTTTAAAAAAATTCTTGAAATTTGCGGTATGAAAAAACCTGTAATAGCTATCGATGGGTACTCGTCTACCGGAAAAAGTTCAATTTCTAAAATTATTGCCGATAAACTGGGTCTTATACATCTGGACACCGGGGCGCTTTACAGGGGAATTACATGGTTTGCACTACAAAACTGTATGGATGCCAATGATTCCATCAATCTAAAGGAGTTATTCGCTTCATTAGATCAGATTGAACTTGAATTCAGAAATAATGACGGCGAACTGATTCTTTACCTGAATCATATTGATATTTCAAAACAAATCCGCACCCCGGAGGTTTCCGATAATGTAAGCCTTGTAGCCAAGCAGAAAGAGGTAAGAGATTTTCTTCTCACCTCACAGCGTTCTCTGGCAGAGAAAGGTGGCATTATTATGGACGGACGTGACATAGGGACAGTAGTTCTGCCAAATGCGGACTATAAGTTCTTTCTGACTGCCAGTATTGACGAACGAACCAACAGAAGGTATTTTGAATTGGCAAGCCTGGGAATCCATACAGACAGAGAACAGGTAAAACAAAATCTTATCGGTCGCGACAAGATCGACAGTGAAAGGGAAATCGCTCCTTTGAAGCAGGCGGAAGATGCGACTGTTATTGACAATACATCCCTTACAAAAGAGGAAACCATAGATCTGATTCTATCTCACATTAAAAAGATTTAACACTTTTTAATAGGTGTATCACCTCCTTTGGTATACAAATTGTACATTTAACCGTAGTAAAAAACTAATATTTATTAACTATTAAAAAAGCTAAAAATGTCTAAAAACGGAAAAAATACAGCAGGTATATTGGCAGGACTTCTTGCAGGTGCTGCAGCAGGTGTAATCTTAGGAATGCTTTATGCGCCGGAAGAAGGTAAAGAAACAAGAAAGAAAATCAAAGATAAAGCAGGAGACCTAAAGGATCAGGCTAAAAACAAGTACGGCGAAGTTTCTGAAAAAGTAAAAGATCAGTATGGCAACATCTCTTCTACTTTCAAAGAAACAGCCAATAGTGTAGCCCATACGGTAAAAGATGGATATGATAAATACAAAGATCAGATCGTTTCTAAAACTGCAGACGTAGTAAAGGATGTAGAAGCGGAACTGAATGATCTTAAAAAATAAATAGTTTATTTTTTGAGTAAATTATGGGAAGGAACTTTTTGCACGAAAGTTCCTTTTTTTGTAACTTTAAAAAAAAACAATGATAGAGACTATTAAAGAATATGCATCAAAGAGAATAGATCTTCTGAAAATCGAAGCTACTGAAAAATCCTCTCTTTCTGCGGGGCTCATTACCTACTTTGTAGTGCTGCTAGTTGCTTTTACTTTTTTTATTATCCTTTTTAATTTTGGAATCGCATTTCTTATCGGCAAGGCCCTTGATAATACTTCTTACGGGTTTCTTATTGTCGCCGGATTTTACGTTATCATCATGGCGCTGATTGTTGCTTTTAAAAATAAACTTGTCAATATGGTAGCAGATCAGGTTATTAAATTTTTAAATCATTAAGCTATGGGCAGAAAATACGAAAGCATCGAAGAACTGAGAAGAAAGAAAAAACTGCTTCAAGGAGAGATCAACGATCTTGAAAACCTATTGACCTTTAAAAACACAAAAGAGAGTCTTAGTGCATTCACCAATGGCCTTACAGACCAGTATCTGCAGGAAAAAGTAGATGATGACGGCGATGAAAAAGTAGTTCTGCGTAAGGATGTTATTGCCCGACATCTTACTTCTGAAGTAAAGGATATGTTCATCAATAAACAAACTGCTGTAGGAATTGCAAGTACCGCATTGGGAGGTAATGTGGCGGACAGCCTGATCAAACTGGGCATCACCGCTGTAGTTGGTAATTATGCCAAAAACAATATGAAAAGCTCAAATTGGAAGAAAAAACTTCTGGGGGTAGCCATGATCTACCTCGCTCCTATTGCATTGAAATATGTGAGAAAGAAACTGGAAGTTTATCAGAAGAATAAAAGTGTTTCGAGTCTGGAACAGTTAATATAGAAATTAGAAGCTAGAGGTTAGAAATTAGTTGATGAAAGTCGAATTGCCATTATTGGTTTTTAAGAATAATCTAATTTCAATAATGAGAATATTTTTTTTCAATAAAAACCTTTAAACTCTAGCTTCTCATCTCTAATTCCTATTTAGATCTCGAAAATAACTGACCCAAAATAATACCCGCTGCCATAGAAACATTCAGGCTTTCTGTAGACTGGGATTTTCCAAATCTCGGAATAGTAATGCACTTTTGAAGAAACTTCTCCGTTTCAGGCCGCATACCATTTCCTTCATTACCGAGAATCAGATTTATTTTTTCAGGTCTTTCAAAAGTATAAATATTTTCCCCTTCCATATCTGTTCCTACATTGATATTCTCTGTTTTTGAAAGATAGTCAACCAGATTAGTATACACCACATTAACCCGGGTGAAAGAGCCCATCGTAGCCTGAATTACTTTAGGATTATAAACGTCTACCGTATCCTCACTGCAAATAATCTGTTCTATTCCGAACCAGTCTGCCAAACGGATAATCGTTCCCAGATTTCCTGGATCCTGAAGGCCATCTAAAACAAGCTGTACATCTTTATCATCATTTCTGGCTTCTTCCGGAAGATAACATACTGCCACTGAATCTTTAGGTGTTTTAAGAAAGCTGATTTTTTTCAGTTCATTTTCAGTAATCCCAATAACAGGAATATTGGTACGGTCCAGTTTTTGCGGATCGGTAGAAAATATTTCTTTAACTTTAAAATTAGATTGAGGAAGTTCACTGATGATTTTATTACCTTCAACCAAAAACAAATTGTATTTTTGTCTGAACTTCTTTTTATCTAAAGACTGTAAAATTTTTATTGTATGAGCTGTAAGCATTATATGAATTCTCCTCAAAAATATTATAAAATTATCTCATTTGCAACATTTGTTGGTCTCCTTTATGCCTGCAGTACAACAAAAAAAGTTCCGGACGGTGAATATCTGCTTACTAAGAACAACTTTGAGTTTGAAGACAGGAAAGAATCTGTTGATGAAGAACTGAAAGATTACGTTCAGCAAAAACCTAATAAAAAGCAACTTCTGTTCGCCCCACTAAGTTTAGGATTTTACAATATGGCCAATCCTAAATATGATACTTTACTCAATGAGTACATGACCTACCCCAGCGAAATGAGAAATCAGAAGCTGCGAGATTCACTTTTCCTTAAATACAATATGAAAAACAGTGTCGGAAAAACATTGTTTTTAGACCGTTTACTTCACAGTTGGGGAACTCCGCCCGTAATTCTGGACCAGACCAGAAGTGAAAAAAGCACGGAATCTATCGAAAAAAGACTTATTTACAGAGGTTTTTGGGATGCCGATGTAAAAGTAAAACATGATCTTGATTCTGCATCCAAGAAGGCCACTGTTGATTATATCATTAAGCATAATGATCCCACTTATATAAAAGATTATTACTATAATATTACAGACCCTACGATCAAAGGTCTTTACTGGCAGAAACTCGACAAAAGTCTTATAAGATCCGGACAAAGGCTTGATCAGACCGTTCTTGAAAAAGAAGTCATGAGGATTACCGATTTGATGCGTGAAAACGGATACTATAGATTTAACAGTTCCAATGAAGAGATTTATTTCGTAGCAGATTCTCTGAAAAGTAAAAAAAAGGTTCCCCTTACCCTGGAGATCCATAAAGATTCTGCAGACCACCCTTATAAAGTAGCCACTATAGGCAATATAGACGTGGCCATCGTCAACGAGGCAGGCGATTTTCCTAAAAATACCATCAAAGACAGCTTACGAAGAATAAGATTCCACAAAATGGACAACAGTTACAAAACTTCTTCTTTATGGAGAGCTGTAATTGTGGACAGTAAAAAAGTATATGACCAAAAGAATCTGGATCTTACCAAGAGGAATTTCATTGCGATGAATAATTTCAGTATCCTGAAGGCAAGAGACTCTCTGAGAAGAGGCGGGATGACTGCACCCAATGACAGCATCGTTGATATTCTTTATGTATTGAAACCTCTTCCAAAATACGAGCTTAAACTTGGAACAGATATCAATTATTCCCAGCTTCTGAATCTTGGAGTATCCCCTTCTGTAGATCTTACCACAAGAAACCTTTTTAAAGGAGCAGAAAACCTTTCTACAAGTCTTTCGGGAACATTCGGATCCATCAGAAGTACAAAAAATATAGATAAAAGAGAAGTAGCCTACGAAATTTCAGCTCAGGCATCCCTTAATTTCCCTAGACTATTACTTCCATTTGATTACTATAAATTACTTCCGAAAAGGTACACTCCCACTTCATCCATTCTTTTGGGAGCATCATTACAGAATAACATCGGTTTGGGAAGAATTAACTTTAATACTGGACTGAATTACCAGGCCAATGTTAATGATCAGGTATCGCACAGGCTTACCCTTTTCAATACCCAGATCAGTCTTACGAAAAATAAAGATGCCTATTACGACTATTTTGCCAATGATGAGCTTATCAGAAGAGATATGTTTGCCAGCTACTTCGCCACTAAACCACCAGAGCTTGAACAACAGTTTACGTCCGGACAGCTTTCTATTGATGCTGTTTCCGAGATGATTCTGAAAGACCTCAACTACATCACTACACTGGATAAGAAAGGGCAGGATCTTATTTTAGCATTTATGGGATCACTGGTAAACAAAGACAGACAAACCCAGGATATTATTATCTCTTCAATGATCTATAATTTCGTTTATAACGAGATTGGTAAAAAAGATTATCCGAACGCTTTCTATTTTAATGGAAAAGTAGAGCTTGCAGGGAATATTTTAAGCATATTCAATCAAAAAAGAGATGCCGGAGGTGTTGTAGCAAGCCCACAAAGGACGATCTTCGGAATCCCTTATGCCCAGTTTGTAAAGTTTGATATTGATACCCGAAAATATTTTAAATTTAATGGCAATCAGACATTAGTTTTGCGTCAGTTCATTGGATTGGGTATTCCTTACGGGAATTCTCAAGATATGCCTGTTATCAAGTCTTATTTCAACGGTGGATCCAATGACATCAGAGCATGGGTAGCATTTGGCGGACTTGGTCCTTCAGACTCTCAGGTCGATGAAAGAGTTCGTACCTATATGACAAACAACGTAAAACTAACGACCAATATAGAATACAGAATTCCATTTAATGAAATGTATGAAGGTGCCCTATTTACCGATATCGGAAACACCTGGAGCATTAGAAAAGCTGGCGATGGCGGCAGCTATGGAGATGAATTTAAATTCAATAAATTCTTGGGACAGATGGGAATCGGAAGTGGATTCGGATTAAGAGTCAATGTGGCTTATATTACCTTCAGACTTGACTTAGCGTATAAGATATATGATCCAAATAAACCTGATGGAGACCGATGGAGATTTAAGAATTTCCAGCCCTTCAAACCCACTCTGAATATCGCATTCGGATATCCTTTCTAATCCGGAGAAATTCCCAATATGAAATAGACTACAGCAATCACTCTTGCGAGCACTTCTCTGGCTTGATTCCTGTAGTAGCTTTCAGGTTTTGTGACATCCTGAGCGTCAAATCCAAGGGCATTCATATTGTTGTTTCTTGCAAAAAACAGCGCCCGGAGATTGTGAAAGCCCTGTGAAACAATGATCACATCCTTCTTTTTATAGATATCTTTACAGCGGAGAATACTTTTATAGGTGTTAAATCCTTTAGGATCTTCTACAATGATGTCACCGGGAACCCCTTCCTGATTCACAAGGTAATTTTTCATCGCAGCAGGCTCATTATATCCCTTACTTTTCTCTCCGCTTACAATGATTTTTTTAATTTTTCCATGATGATACAAAAGGGCGGCAGCATCCATTCTCTTGGTAAAATAGGGATTGGATAAGCCCGATCTCATCTTGGGAGAAGTTCCCAGAACCAGTGCCACTTCACGCGGAGGAATTTTTGAAATTTTGGTATAGGTACGTCCGTTTGTAAGCCCGAAAACCCAGGCATTACACAAACATATCACCAGAATTCCTATTTCTGCTGATATAAAAGTTAAGTTAAATATGTTCCTGATAATTCTCAACTAAGGTCAAAGTTAAGTTTTATTTTCTTACTTTTTACAATAGACATACACGCTAATATTTTTCCCTGTGCCTCTTCCTTTTCCGTCAGATATTCATTTTCCAGAAGTTCTACTTCTCCTTCTTCAAGATAACATTCGCAGCTTCCACAGATTCCGGATTTACATGAATAAGGAACCGGAAATTTCTGAATCAAAAGCTGTTGCAGGATTTTCTCTTTATTATCAGGAAGATGGGTTTCATACGCTTTACCTAGCATCTTAAACACAACTTCTACATTCTCAATCAGGGGAAATTCTTTTTCTACAGGATAAATATCGTCATTATATTCTTCAAAAAGCTCAAAATGGATATTCTTTTTCGGAATTCCATGGTGATAGCACGCATTGGCCAGCGATTTTATCATTTCTCCCTTCCCACAGATCAGCACTTCATCTACGGCATCCCAGATGGTAGATTCCTCGTCAGTATCGTCCAGATGCAGAATTTGATTGATGATCAGATTGAGTTTCTTTTCATCCAGTCTTCCAAAAAAAAACTGGTCCTTTGTTTTTTCCTGTGAAAAAAAGTAAAAGATTTGCAGCCTTTCGCCCCAGATTTTAGCAAGATGATCTAATTGTTGTCTATAGATAAGCTCCTCAGAACTTTTATTTCCAAAGAATAAAAAAAGTCTGGTGCGGGGTTCTGTATGAAGAATATTTTTGAAATGACTTAAGATCGGCGTAATTCCTATTCCTGCCGCAAAAGCAACGATGGTTCTGAACTCGCTGGGTTTGGAAACCAGGGTAAATCTTCCGGAAGGCTCTCCAACCATCAGCTCGTCTCCAACATTGTAATTCCTGAACAATTCTGAGGTAGCTCCTTTGGATGAGTTGACCTTAATTCCAAGGCTTATCTTCTTTTCATACGGCGCCGATGTCATTGAATAATCATTAATGACTTCCTGTCCGTTGGCGATAAATTTTATACTTACGTACTGCCCTGCTTCAAACTTGAAATTCTCCTGCAAATTCCCGGGAATATCGAATTCCAGAGAAAAAGTATTTTTGGTCAGTTGTTCCTTTTTCGTTACTTTTAACGGATGAAACTGTATCAGTTTCCCTTTATAGATTTGTTGTTCCATACTTCAATTCAAAAATAGTCAAAAAATAATTTATGAAGAAGATAATTTTATCAACCCTTATTCTTACCGCTCTTTACAGTTGTAAAAAAGAAGGCCAGAAAGTGGAAAATACTTCTGTGGCAGACTCGGCTTCAGTAACGGAAAATACAGTTTCTGCAACAAGCACTTCTATTTCAAAAGAATTTTCTCCTGAAGACCTTGGGAAATATTTAGCACAAAAAAATGACACTTTATATGTAACCAATTTTTTCGCGACCTGGTGTGGACCTTGTATGAGAGAGATCCCTCATTTTAAGAAAAAAATGGAAGAACTGAAGGGTAAACCGGTGAAATTTACGTTTATCAACCTTGACGATAAATCTGAATGGAACCGTTCAGTGAAAAAATTTGCAGACGAAAACAATCTTGCCTCCAATATTATTCTTTTAGACGGACAGAAATTAGATCCAACTTTTTTTAAAGCTAATTTCAAGCAGTGGGACGGTGGCTCAATTCCTTTTACTTATTTAAGAAAAGGGGATAAAACCGATGAATATTTGGGTATGATGACCGAAGAAACATTGAATTCTAAAGTTGAAGCTCTTTTAAAATAAACGATCCAGATTCTTTCTGAATAATGTCAAAAAAATTCAAGATCCTGTGTTTACTGCTGATCATCGCCATTATGTTTACTGCGATGATCAACCTGAACACAGGATTTTTAAGTTTGAACCTACAGGACTTTTTCCAGGATTCTGCCCAAAGTCAGATTGCTGAAATCCGTATCAACCGGGTCTTTGTGATGCTTTTGGCAGGCATTTCCATTCCCACGTCAGGATTTTTGATGCAGGAATACTTTCAGAATCCACTGGCAGGTCCTGATATATTGGGAATAACATCTGTAGCCAGCTTATCTGTTGCCTTTTATATTTTCTTTTCCCACGATTTTCTGATTCCGGAATTTCTGCAAAACAGTTTTCTCAGCCTTTCAGCGATCGCAGGAAGTCTTGTATTAATGCTGATTTTGCTTTCCATATCGAATAAATTTCAGGATAAATCTTATCTTATCATATTTGGATTCCTTGTTTCTGCTTTTGCGGGTGCTGTGGTCTCGCTACTGCAGTTCTATGCAGAAGATCAGAGTCTGAAAAACTATATTTTATGGTCTTTCGGGGCTAATAATATGGTGACCAGAAACCAGATCTACGTATTGGCTGTTCTAGTTTTCACTGGCCTGTTTTTCTGTTTTAAAACGATAAAACCGTTGATTGGGAATTCATTGGGAACTTCTTACGCACAGAGTTTAGGAGTTAATCTCCATCAGCTAAAGATCCTTATCATTGCGGCTTCGTCTCTACTTTCAGCATCTATTACTGCATTTTTGGGTCCTATCTTGTTTATTGGAATCATTGTTCCGCATTTCTGCAGACTGATCTATAATCCTTCCAAATTGTGGCAACAGTGGATTCTTAATATGTTTCTTGGCATGCTGATGATGATGCTTTTCTCCGTCATAGCAGAAAAAACACAGATTCCTCTGAATGTGATCAGTTCAGTATTTGGTATACCGGTGATTTTATTGATGCTTTTGAAACAAAATAAGGTTTAAGGGTAAATAAGTGAACTGTGAATGGTGAATTTTTTAACCCGTAAAATAAGCTCCGTATAATCTGAGAAACCTGGGTGAATTCATTTTTTTATTTGATCGCTTATTTTGCTGATGAATTCTGTTGAGGAAATTTATAATTTATATATTTGATCAAATGAACGCTATAAATTTGTGATTGAATGAATCTGATGAATATTACAATAACACAGAAACAATTAATTATTGCAAATACACTTCAGTTTGTATTAGGTTTATTATTCATGAGATTTTCCAACATATTCCGGATGAATAAGAATCTCCACTGGATTTACTCATTTGGACATTCCTGGTATCTGATGTCGGCTTTACCTTTCTTTTTTTGGGGATCTCTAATTTTAGGAGGTTATACGATCTGGAAAGTTAAGACAAATAAAATTCTCTATTTATTTTTCAGCCTTTTTCCTTTATTACTATTTTTAATAATTATTTTTTTCGCAACTTAATATGCACCTGGAAATCAAACAAGCCCACGTAGGCTACGACACTACCTTAATTTCAAATGCTAATGCAGATCTGAAACTGGGCGACGTATGCCTTCTGATTGGAAATAATGGTGTAGGAAAAACAACACTCATTAAGTCTATTTTACACCAGCTTTCCCTGCTAAGCGGAGAAATTTTAATTAATCAAAAAAACATAAAAACCCTTTCTGTTAAAGAAATTGCAGAAAATATAGCGATCGTTTTTTCAAAATCCAGTATTCCGCAGCATTATACGGTTGAAGATCTTATTTGTTTGGGAAAATACATCTACTACCCTTTTTATTTTGAACTGAAAAAACAGGACCGAGAAGAAGTTTCCCATATTATAGACGAACTGGAATTGGGACAATACCGCCACACACTTCTTAAAAACCTTTCGGACGGAAATCTGCAGAAAGCATTCATTGGACGGGCTATTACCCAAAATTCCCCGGTTATAATTCTTGATGAACCAACAACGCATCTGGATGAAAAAAACAAGCTTATCATCTTAAAAACACTTCGCAGACTGGCTAAAGAACAGCATAAGATCATATTATTCTCGTCCCACGACTGGAGACTTGCCAAAGAGTTTGCAGATAAAATATGGTATGTAAAAGACAATCAGCTTTTCTCAGGGCTGGTAGAAGACCTCCTTCTTCAGCATGATGAGCTGACGAATGCATCGTTATTTCAGGTGAATGAAAACTTCGTTCCCCCTTCCATTACCGCACCCCAGGTTCATAAAGAAATGCTGTATTCCCTGTTACAGAAAAACTCCGAAAAAGACCTTTCATCACTTCATTTTGAGTATAAAGATGGTTTTTGGGAAATCCTTACCAACACTTCCAGGCAACAATATGAATCTTTCGAAAAAATAGTTAATTTCGTTAAAAACATTCATTAATACTGCTTTTTTACTAAATAATTCACATACTATGCATGCATAGTATTATGCTAATCATACAATTTAACCCACTATATTTCAGGTTATTAACAAAATTTAACGTTAATAAATACTATGCATGCATAATATTTACTAAATTTGGGTAACACCATTCGTACAAAAATGATGGATAATAATAGAGAAAAAATAGAAAACGTAGATTTAGTTTTGAAACAGACCTGGTTGGCTGTCTCAAAAATGTACACAGAACTTGCGCAAGAGCATGATTCAACCGCTGTACAAGCCCTCACTCTTCTTAAAATTGATCCCAAAGAAGGTACCCGAAGTACAAACTTAGGCCCTAAAATGGCGATTGAACCGACCTCATTGACCAGAATCATCAAGCTTCTGGAAGACAATGGATATATCTATAAGGAAAAGACCACCGCCGACAAAAGGGAAGTGATCATCAAACTTACTGATAAAGGCCTTAATTCAAGGAATATGTCAAAAGAAGTGGTTGTGAATTTCAATAAAAAGGTGATGGAAAAGATTGCTCCTGAAAAAATTGAAACCTTCAAGGAAGTGATGTCTGAAATCATGAAAATCGCAAACGAATTACTTAATAACAGAAAATAAATGATAATGAAACCTCAGGGTTGCATATGATTTTAGAAATAATAAAAATTTACATATGAAAAGAAGAATCAAACATGTAACGGTTCTTGGTTCAGGAATTATGGG
Organism: Chryseobacterium carnipullorum; assembly: GCF_900142785.1. Lineage (GTDB taxonomy): Bacteria > Bacteroidota > Bacteroidia > Flavobacteriales > Weeksellaceae > Chryseobacterium > Chryseobacterium carnipullorum. The sequence continues at coordinate 163,096 of NZ_FRCD01000004.1, forward strand.
TAGCGGTATAGCGGCACATTTCGCCAACATTGGTGTGGAAGTGTCTCTGTTGGATATCGTTCCTTTTGAACTGACGGAAGCTGAACAGAAAAAAGGTTTGACCAAAGATGACAAAGCAGTAAGAAACAGAATTGCTTCTGAAAACTTTGAAAAACTGAAAAAAGCAAGTCCTGCCCTTCTCTATTCTCCAAAATTTGCAGATAGAATTAAAGTAGGAAACTTTGATGATGATCTTCAAAAGATCAAAAACACAGACTGGATCATTGAGGTTGTTGTTGAAAAACTTGACATTAAGAAATCTGTTTATGAAAAAATTGAACAGTTCAGAAAGCCGGGAACATTAATTTCTTCTAATACATCAGGAATTCCTATTCATTTTCTAATTGAAGGAAGAAGCGATGATTTCAAACAATACTTTGCGGGAACGCACTTCTTCAATCCGGTAAGATATCTTCCTCTTTTAGAGATTATCCCTACCCCGGATACTCTTCCGGAAGTGGTTGACTTCTATATGAGCTATGGAGCTAAATTCCTGGGAAAAACCACCGTTTTAGCCAAAGATACTCCGGCATTTATTGCCAACAGAATCGGAGTATTCTCCATGATGGATTTGCTTCATAACGTACAGAAATTAGGATTAACTGTTTCTGAAGTTGATAAATTAACCGGTCCTGTCATCGGACGTCCAAAATCCGCAACTTTCAGAACTGCTGATGTTGTAGGTTTAGATACTTTGGTAATGGTTGCCAACGGCGTTCGTCAAAGTGGTGCTGAAGCCAATAATTTCAATGATGTTTTTGCTCTTCCCAATTATATCCAGACAATGATGGATAATAAGTGGCTGGGTTCTAAAACAGAACAAGGGTTCTATAAGAAAGTGAAAAATGCAGAAGGAAAATCTGAAATTCATGCTTTAAATCTTGATACCTTAGAATACGAGCTTCAGGGAAAATCTTCATTCCCTACCTTAGAACTAACTAAAACCATTGACAAACCAATTGACAGATTCAAAGTGTTAATTGGTGGAAAAGATAAAGCAGGAGAATTATACAGAAAATCCTTAGGGGCGTTATTCGCTTATGTTTCTCATAAAGTTCCTGAAATCTCTGACGAAGTTTATAAAATAGACGACGCTATGAGAGCAGGTTTCGGGTGGGAAAACGGTCCGTTTGAAATTTGGGATGCAGTAGGCGTTCAAAAAGGTATTGAATTAGCTAAAGATGCAGGCTATGAAGTTTCTGACTGGGTTAAAAATGTAGAAACGTTCTATAAAGTAAATGAAGAAGGTCAGAATATTTTCGTTGATAAAAATTCAGGAGAATACAACAAAATTCCAGGTCAGGATGCCTTTATTATTTTAGATAATATCAGAAAAAATAAAACACTTTGGAGCAATTCAGGGTCTGCTATTGAATATCTGGGTGACGGAATTATCAACTTCGAGATCCGTTCTAAAATGAACTCTCTTGGAGGCGAAGTTCTTGACGGATTAAACAGAGCCATTGATTTAGCTGAAAAAGAATATGACGGATTAGTCGTTGGAAACCAGGGAACGAATTTCTCTGTAGGAGCCAACCTTGCGATGATCCTGATGATGGCTATCGAACAGGACTGGGATGATTTACATATGGCCATTGCCTATTTCCAAAAATCCATGATGAGAGTTCGTTACTCTTCTATTCCTGTGGTCGTTGCTCCTCACGGAATGACCCTTGGCGGTGGTTGCGAAATGACCATGCACGCAGACCGGGTGGTGGCAGCAGCAGAAACGTATATCGGATTGGTAGAAACAGGAGTTGGAGTTATTCCTGGTGGTGGTGGAACGAAAGAATTAACCTTGAGAACTTCAAGAGAATTCCACAGTGATGATGTTAAAAATAACAGACTTCGCGAAGCCTTCATGAACATTGCCATGGGTAAAGTAGCTACTTCCGCTTATGAAGCGTACGATATGGGAATCCTTGAAAAAGGAAAAGATATCGTTGCCGTTGATAAAAGAACACAGATCATGACGGCAAAAATGCTGGCAAAAAGTTTAGCAGAACACGGTTATACTCAGCCTATCGAGCAGAAGGTGAAAGTTTTGGGTAAAGATGCACTAGGGATGTTCTACGTAGGAACAGACCAGATGCTGACCGGAAATTTCATTTCTGCACACGACAAGAAAATTGCAGACAAACTAGCCAACGTAATGGTGGGAGGAAATCTTTCTGAACCAACAGTCGTTACCGAACAATACTTACTGAATCTTGAAAGAGAAACTTTCCTTCAGCTTTGCGGCGAAAGAAAAACCTTAGAGAGAATTCAGTATATGTTGCAGAACGGAAAACCACTTAGGAATTAGACTTGAGATATAAAGACTCGAGACTAAGAGACTAGTAAAGAACTAAATTAAGGGTAAAATTATGCATAATATAAAAAAATTGAAAATCTGGAATATTTCAATTGATTTATGTGTTGACGTCTATAAAGCATTAGCAAATATGCCAAATGATGAAAAGTATGGACTTTCTTCACAAATTAAAAGATCTTCTGTTTCAATTTCTTCCAATATAGCAGAAGGTGCTGGAAGAGAAAGAGAAAAAGAATTTTACTATTTTTTAAATATTGCATATGGCTCTTCTTATGAACTTCAAACTCAACTTATTTTATGCGAAAAGCTAGAATTTATCTCTTCAGAGGTAATTAAACCATTGCTAGATAAGCTTAATGATGTTCAAAAAATGATTTATGTTTTTAAAGAAAATATTAATAAAAGAATAATTTAAGTGACAAGAGTCTCAAATCTCTTGTCTCAAAATCTCTAATCTAATGAAACAAGCATATATAGTAAAGGGTTTTAGAACTGCCGTTGGAAAAGCTCCAAAGGGAAGTTTAAGATTTACAAGACCTGATGTAATGGCAGCTACCGTGATTGAAAAATTGATGGCTGAGCTTCCACAATTAGACAAAAACAGAATTGATGACCTTATTGTAGGGAATGCAATGCCGGAAGCTGAACAAGGCTTAAACGTAGCCCGTTTGATTTCTCTGATGGGACTGAATACAGATAAAGTTCCCGGAGTAACTGTCAACAGGTATTGTGCATCAGGAAGTGAAGCGATTGCTATTGCTTCCGCAAAAATCCAGGCAGGAATGGCCGATTGTATCATCGCAGGAGGTACAGAATCTATGTCTTATATCCCAATGGGTGGTTACAAGCCGGTTCCGGAAACAGATATCGCAAAAACAAACCCTGATTATTATTGGGGAATGGGTTACACCGCTGAAGAAGTGGCCAAACAATATAATATTACAAGAGAAGAACAGGATCAGTTCGCTTTTGAATCTCACATGAAAGCTTTAAAAGCTAATGCTGAAGGTAAATTTGCCAGCCAGATCGTTTCAATTCCTGTGGAATATAATTTCTTGGACGAAAATCAAAAAATGCAGACTAAAAAGTTTGATTTTTCTGTAGATGAAGGTCCCAGAAAAGACACTTCTTTGGAAGGTCTGGCTAAATTGAGACCTGTATTTGCTAACGGAGGAAGCGTAACGGCCGGAAACTCTTCTCAGATGAGTGACGGAGCCGCTTTCGTCATGGTGATGAGCGAAGAAATGGTGAAAGAGTTAGGGCTTGAGCCAGAAGCAAGATTAGTAGCGTATGCCGCAGCAGGTCTTGAACCGAGAATTATGGGAATGGGTCCTATTTATGCTATTCCAAAAGCTCTAAAACAGGCAGGTCTTGAATTAAAAGATATTGAACTTATTGAGCTGAATGAAGCATTTGCATCACAGTCTGTTGCGATCAAAAAAGAATTAGGTCTAAATCCTGATATTCTTAATGTCAATGGAGGTGCGATCGCTCTTGGTCACCCGCTTGGATGTACCGGAACAAAATTGACTGTTCAGCTTCTTGACGAAATGAGAAGACGCGGCAACAAGTACGGAATGGTCTCCATGTGTGTGGGTACCGGACAGGGAGCAGCTTCAATCTTTGAATTATTATAGATAATGAGATAATGGACCAATAGATAATAGACTTTACAAGCACAAAAAAATTATGAGCAATTTTAAAAGGCATAATTTTAAAAAACTTAAAATTTGGCAGATGGGTTTAGAATTAGCAAAATTTACTTTAGACCTAACTGATACTTTTCCAGCATATGAAAAATATGGTCTGAAAAGCCAGATGGATAGATGTGCAATCTCCATTCCTTCTAATATAGCCGAAGGTTCAAGCAGAACAAATAAGTCTTTCAGTCACTTTTTAGACATTTCCTTAGGTTCTTCATTTGAATTACAAACTCAAATTGTATTGGCAAATCACAGAAAATATTTATCTGATGAAAAAAGTGAAGCTTTTGAGATTAAAATTGAGGAATTTCAAAAAGCAACAATGGTCTTTCAAAATACTTTAAATCAGTAATACAATCTATTATCTATCAGTCTATCATCTAATAATCTTAAAAACAATCTAAAATTTAAAATCATAACAAATGAGTAATATAGTTAAGGGAGGTGAATTCCTCATCAAGGAAATTCCTGCAAATGATATTTTCACTCTTGAAGAACTGAGTGAAGAGCAAAAAATGCTTCGTGATTCTGCAAAAGAATTTATCGACAGAGAAGTCATTCCTCAAAAAGAAAGATTTGAGAAAAAAGACTATGCATTAACTGAAGAAAAAATGCGTCAGTTGGGTGAAATGGGTCTTTTGGGTGTTGCTGTTCCTGAGGAGTACGGCGGCCTTGGAATGGGCTTTGTGAATACCATGTTAGCGTGTGATTACTGTTCAGGAGCCAATGGTTCTCTGGCAACGGCTTATGGAGCTCATACCGGAATCGGGACCCTTCCTATTCTATTATATGGTACAGAGGAACAAAAGAAAAAATATCTTCCGGATTTGGCAACGGGTACAAAATTCGGAGCTTATTGTCTGACAGAGCCGGATGCTGGTTCTGATGCAAACTCTGGAAAAACAAGAGCAAAACTTTCCGAAGACGGAAAACATTATATCATCAACGGACAAAAAATGTGGATTTCCAATGCAGGTTTTGCAGAAATCTTCATCGTGTTCGCCAAAATTGATGATGATAAAAACATTACAGGTTTCATCGTAGAAAAAGAAGGAACTGAAGGTCTTACTTTCGGTGAGGAAGAACATAAATTAGGAATCCGTTCGTCTTCTACAAGACAGGTTTTCTTTAATGACATGAAAGTTCCTGCTGAAAATCTTTTAGGGGAGAGAAACAACGGTTTCAAAATCGCTTTGAATGCTTTGAACGTTGGAAGAATCAAATTGGCAGCAGCCAACCTTGACGGACAAAGAAGAATCCTCAACCATTCTCTTCAATATTCTAATGAAAGAAAGCAGTTTGGCGTTTCTATTTCAACTTTTGGAGCGATCAGAAAGAAACTGGCAGAAATGGCAACCGGAATTTTCGTTGCTGAAGCAGGTTCTTACAGAGCAGCAAAAGATGTTGAAGATAAAATCAACGAATTGGTTGCCGGTGGAATGAATCACCAGCAAGCTGAGTTAAAAGGGGTTGAAGAATTTGCGGTGGAAGCTTCTATTTTGAAGGTTTTCGTTTCAGATTTGACTCAACATACGGCTGATGAAGGAATTCAGGTGTACGGTGGTATGGGCTTCTCTGAAGATATGCCTATGGAAGCAGCATGGAGAGATTCAAGAATTGCAAGAATCTATGAAGGAACCAACGAGATTAACCGTCTTTTAGCGGTTGGAATGTTGATTAAAAAAGCAATGAAAGGAGAACTGGATCTGCTTTCTCCTGCCATGGCAATCAGCAAAGAACTAATGGGAATTCCTTCATTTGACGTTCCTGATTACTCGGCATTCATGGCTGAAGAAAAAGCGATCATTGCCAACCTTAAGAAAGTATTCTTAATGGTTTCAGGAGCTGCCCTTCAAAAATACATGATGGATATTGAAAAACAGCAGCACTTATTATTGAATGCTTCTGAAATCCTTAACCAGATCTATATGGCTGAATCTGCTATTCTGAGAGCAGAGAAACACTTCTCTCCTGAGTCTGTAGAAGCAGCGATGGCGCAGCTTAACCTTTACAAAGCTGTTGAAAAAATCATCGTAGCAGCTAAAGAAGGTATTATTTCTTTCGCTGAAGGTGACGAACAGAGAATGATGCTTTCAGGATTAAGAAGGTTCACGAAATATACGAACCATCCAAATGTAGTAGCCTTAACTGAAAAAGTAGCTGCTCATTATATTGCTAAAGGAGCTTATTAGTCTTTTTTATAAATAAATTTGATTGTAAAGCGTCTCAAAATTGAGACGCTTTTTTTGATATAATTATTACAATGTTCGGTCAATATTAAACTTCTCTTATCATTTCAAATTGGGCAACCTTTTTTGAAAGCCCGATTTTTTTCAGAAAACAGGAAGCAGAGGCTGAGCTATCATCCACATTATAAACATACACATCATGCCCTTTAACCGCCTCATTAACGTAAGAAAATAAACTGCTGCCAATTTCCATACCTTGGTAATCAGGAGACACGGCAAACTGATGGATCTTTCCTGACATTGCATTGAATATCACATATCCCACGAATACATTGTCCTTGTAAGCCATACCAATGTGGCAAAGTTCTTTGATTTTTTCTAATGTATGAACGGCATTTTGCCAGGTAGGTTTTATTTCCCACAAAGAAACAAATTCATTCCATTTAAATTCCGAAACCTCCAGGATCGTAACCTCTTTATTGTAATTTAAAATATCCAATTTACCTGAGAAACAGTCCAGTTTTCTGGAAACAACATATCCCATTTTCTCATAGGCTCTAATGGCGGGCCAGTTCTCCTGGATGACTTCAAGAACCATTTTCTTTACATTGAGTGCTTTTAATTGAGGAATCAGTTCTTCGTACATTTTCCCGACCAGACCTTTTCCTCTGTAGTCCGGTATTACTCCGGTACCGGCATTGTATACAGCCAATTCTGATTCCTCCATTCTTAAGCCATGAAGCATAAATCCTACTATCCTATCGGAATCAAAAACACCCAAAGATAAATCAAGTCTGATATCCTCGGCCTCAATTTTAGATTCCAATTGTTCCATAGTCAATTGAAAAGGCACAATATAATCGGAGAATGACAGATTAAAAACATCAACAAGCTCTTCTGTCGTTATACCTTCTAAATTTTTAATTCTCATATTCGGCAACCTCTATTTTCAGTTAAAAAATTATAAAAATCATTTGTAAAACCTGATCAAACAGGCGCTATAAAAGTACTTTATTTCTAAAGAAACTCAAATATTTATTATTTTTAAAGCTTGAACTTTTTTATAAATATCCCAACATTATTGAGTTTACCATACTTTTTTTTGTTGTCTTTCTATTTTTTTTCTATTTTTAGTTAATAAATATGATCAGCAATCATTTTTTCACACTATGATAAAAAAATTATCCGCTTTTATTACCGTATTTGTATTCTGTCTCTCTTTTTCCCAATATGCCCTTCGAGACAGTATAAGACCAAAATGCAATGGTATATTACAAGACATTACGTTGAGTAAGATGGAATATGCTTTCAGCAGCAGAATAAACCGACCTAAAGAACCCAAGATTAATTTTGGATGCGGTACCGCAGCAATGGAGTACGCAGAGGAAATTTCATGCATGAATGCTGAATCTATTCTCAAAAAATACCCTTTTATTATAAAAGAATTAAAAAGCATAGAAAGTGAAATCTTAACATTAGGTGACTCCAATATCCTATGGATCCAGAACGACCCTGTAAGTCTGAACGACGATCCTGTTGAGATCAGGAAAAATGAAATTAAATATAAAAACTGGAAACTAAAAAAGAAAAAAATTCCGGTCTCTGTTTCCATTACCATTAATAAAAAAATGACGATACAGAAGATGTTCTGATCCAATTTTTATGGCCAGATAAAAATAAGGAAATAACCAAAAAATACAAAGTGTTTAAAAATCCAGAATGGAATTTTACTCCATCATAACCATTATTAAAAAACGTAAAGGAATGAAATCATTATTATCGTGTACATTGATAGTATTTTGTACAACCATTTTCGCACAGCAGAAGGAAGATACAGTAAAGGTTCTGCCAAAAACGGACACCGCAAAGGTGAGTTACTTTAAAGATCGTAAAAAAGGAATGCCGGCAGACCGTAATACAGACCATCAGGAACTCTATAAAATGCTTACCGTAAAGCCCAAGGACACCTCCGCTTACATGGCTTTAAAAGAGGCAAAAAAAGATTATTCAAAATACAGGATACTCAACACTACGGTTCCTGAAAAAACAGCAACAGATCCTGCCAAAAAAGAAACACCTTCAAAATAATTAAAAACAAACTAATCAAACCACAAAAACCAATTACTATGGGAAAATTTATTATCTCGAAGAGAACAGACGGTGACTTTAAATTCAATCTGAAAGCAGGAAACGGTCAAGTGATCTTAAAAAGTCAGGGATATGGCTCAAAATCATCATGCGAAAACGGAATAGAATCTGTACGCACCCACTCGCAAGACGATTCGAAATTTGAAAGAAACGGAGCAAAAGACGGGCGCTGCTATTTCAATTTAAAAGCAGGAAATGGTCAGGTTATAGGAACCAGCCAGATGTATGAGTCTGAAAACGGAATGGAAAACGGGATAGAGTCCGTAAAAAACAATGCACCAGGTTCCTCTGTAGAGGATGAAACCATTCTTTAACAATATCTAAAATAAACTCAATAAAAATGTCTTATTTTTTAAGGCATTTTTTATTTTTGTATTCTATTTTCTATTTGAAATGACAAAAGAAGAAATGCTCAACAGAGCCATAAAAATAGCCGATAAGGCACACAAAGGACAAACCGACAAATACCATGCACCCTACATTGCTCACGTTTTGAGAGTGATGGAATATGGAAAAACACTTGATGAAAAGATCGTAGGTGTACTGCACGACGTGGTGGAAGATCATCCGGCAGAATTCAGTCTCGAGTATTTAAGAGCTGAAGGTTTCCCAGAATATATAATTTTTGCCGTAAGCTGCCTTACCAAATATGATCCTGAAGAAGATTATGATGAGTTTATCAAGAGAACTGAAAGATCTCCTCTTTCGGTAGCCGTAAAGCTGAATGACCTCCGCGATAATATGGATCTTCGGAGAGTAAACAGAGAACTGACACCTAAAGATATTAAACGGTTTAACAAATATCTGAAAGCGTACCGCTATCTGATCGAGAAATACTAAAAATATAAAAACACAAAAATGAATAACCTTCCTAAAATGTCACCAGCTTATAGGTCTAAGCTGACTTCTGCTATTGTATCCATTTCAATATTTTTTACGGTATATCTTATCCTCATCGCCATTTCCCTCTTTCTGATTGTACTCTTAGGATATGGAGCCTATTCTATTCTTGCATTCAAAGTAAGCTATTACACCCTGATAGCTGCCGCAGGGCTTGCCAGCATAGGTATTTTTGTGTTTTATTTTATGATTAAATTCATTTTTAAAAGAAGTACCTCTACTACCCGGCATCTGGTAGAAATTACAAGATCCCAGCAGCCCGAACTTTTTAGCATCATCGATGAAATTGTCACAGACACTCAGGTAAAAGCTCCTAAAAAGGTATTCCTTTCTCCTGATGTTAATGCCAGTGTAAGTTATAATTCTGTTTTCTGGAGTATGTTTTTTCCGGTGAGAAAAAATCTCACCATAGGATTAGGATTAATCAATTCCACCAGTATCGGCGAATTAAAAACCATTCTCGCTCATGAATTCGGGCATTTTTCCCAAAGAAGTATGAAAGTGGGCGGATACGTACACCATGCACAAAAAATTGTTTACGAAACGGTTTACAATAACAAGGAATATGAAGATATGATCCTGAATTTTTCGGGAAATTCATTTCTTACTTTATTTGGAGCGATTTCAGTAGGCTTTATCAATATATTTCAATTTATCCTGAAAAAAGTCTCTTCTTTCCTGTTCCAAAAACATGCTTCCCTGAGCCGGGAGATGGAATATCATGCGGATGCCGTTTCTACTTTTCTTACCAACCCTGAGGAGCAGATCTCTTCTTTATTAAGGATAGCATTAAGTGATTCGGCTTTTTATTATTCCTTTAATTTTTATACTCAAAGTGAGCAGAAATACCTTCCTCAAAATCTTTATAAAAATCATGCTTCTTTACTGAAAATTTTCAGTGAAAGAAACAATCATCCTTATGTTAACGGACTTCCAAAAGTAGATGAAGGGGATCTGACCCGTTATAATAAAACAAAAATTGAAATCCAGGACCAGTGGGCTTCTCATCCTGACACAGCAAAAAGAATTGAAAGAATCAGAAATAACCAGACCAGAAACATTCCGGAAAATCACGAACTGGCAAAAAATATCATCAGAGGATATGATGAGATCTGTGAGGTGATGACCCGAAAATATCTGACCCTGCATCAGGTGAAAAATGTAGGTGAAGTTATAGACGATGAAAAATTCATCGAACTTTATATCGAAAAATATCCCTATCAGTATTTAAGTTCAAATTTTAACGGATACTATGAAGCTCACAATCCATTATTAGAGAATATCGAAACTATTATAGCAGGTTCCGATACCGTTATAGACGATGAAGATCTGTTCAGTGACACCAAAGTTTCTTTAATTTATGAAAAAGCAGGAATTGAAAGTGATCTGCAAACCCTTGCTTATTTAAAAGCTAACCCTAAAGAAATTAAAACATTCAGGTACGGAGAAAATCTGTACAAGGCTAAAGATGCCACCAAACTGATTCCTGAGCTTGAAAGTGAGCTTTTAAAAGTAAAAACAGAGCTTATGAAAAATGATGAAGACATCTTCCGCTATTATTTCAGCAAGGCTGATCAATACAATCAATCGATCTTATTGGGGAAATATAAAAAATTTGGAGTTATAGACAAAGAGTTTGACAGATTTCAGGAAGCACTTACTGAGTTTGTTGGATACCTTCAGTTTATGACTGTTACTTTGCCTTTTGAAGAAATCCGTAAGCACAGAGCCAAACTTTTAAAAGCGGAAGCCACTTTCAAAAAAAATCTGAATGATTTTATAGAAAACTCAAGTTATAAAGAATCATTGACAGAAGAAAGCAGATCTATCCTGAAATCATATGCAGACGCTTCGTACATTTACTTTAATCATGACAAATACCTTGAAAATGAAGTTGGATCCGTATTTGCTGTGGTTAATGAATTCCAGAAAACCCTCAATGAATATTATCTTGAACTAAAAAAGGATTTATTAGGTTTTCAGGCAGACTTAGACAAAGCATCTTAATCTGCTCCCGGGAAATCATAGGTTTTTGTAGGATGGTCCGTACCGTCGATATTGATGTTTAAGGCCAGATAGATAAAGTGAAGGTTTTTATTACCTTTAGCTTCAAATTCACGCTGCCACAGATAGCCCGTCAGGATTCCGAAATGGTCATCGATCTGATATCCGAAACCTCCGTATACCCTGTTTCTTGCGAAAGTAGGCTTCATCGGACTTACCAAAAAGATCTCGTCATAAGCATTGGCGAAGACCGTTCCTTTTTTGACTGTTTTTGCATTCAGGGGAACGCTGATGTTCAGACGGTATCTGTAACGCATTCTCTGGGAAGCTTTATCGGTTGCAGGTTCATAGAACCAGCTTTTCTCTGCACGGAAACGGTTTTCAAACTTCACGATTCCTTTTTTCAGATCGATCACGTCCTGAAGCCACACCCTGAATTCTTCTCTGCTCAGGCTGTGTTCTTTATAGTTCACATACCTCCCAAGACCTACGAAAGGTTTGTGATTTTTGGTCAGATTGTAACCTACCCCTCCTTTGATCTCGTAATAATCAGGGTAAGTATAATCTTCGTTACCTCTGAGCTGTCCTTCAGCATAAAGAAAAAATTTCGGATGAAACTTATAGGTTAGAGTCACTGCATTGAAGCTGGAAATGTGTTCCTGTGCTTTTAAAAAGGTTATACTCAAAAGTAAACTCAGACTTAAAAAAAGTTTCATAAAAAATTTTTGCAAAAATAAATTATTTAACAATTTGTTAATATTAACTTTCATTCATTTCGAATTAACATTTACTTAATATTGATCGTATACGAGAAGCCTAAATGGAACCATCGCTGAGGCATTTCGACCCCAAAAGCTTCGGTATATTTTGTATTGGTCACATTGTTAATCAGGACATATACAGAGAAATCTTTTTTGGCAAAACTCAGTTTCTCATCCAGTAAATTATACGTCCCCAGATTCATCCTTTCATTATACCTGTATACCAATTCATTCGTGAAATATTTCAGGAATCTGGTTTCAAGTTTGGCCACAACCTGATGCTTCAGATTGTCCAGGATATACCTTGAAACAAAATCATCAGATTCTTTTATTTTACTGTCCAGATACGTGTATCCTGCGGTATATTTCAGCCAGTCAAAGACTCTGTGGCTCAGCTCTACTTCAATTCCTTTTGTGTCGATTTTACCTACATTCTGGGCATACCACACCGGATCAGTCAGGCTTTTTTTAACCCAGTCGATAGAATTATTGGAATTTCTCATAAACCCGCTCACTTTTGCCAGAATTCTGCTGTTCTGGTACTGATAGCCCACTTCTGAAGAAACTGCATTTTCAGGAAGCAGATCAGGATTTCCCTGCTCCGTTTTGCTTACATAATAAAGATCTGTAAATGTCGGAACTCTATGAACTCGCGCAATGTTTCCATAAATTTTATTATTCTGATTGAAATTGTATCCAACGTCCAAACCAGGATAGAAAAAGTTCCCCTCCTTGGAATAATTGGCCCATGAAATGCCCGGACTGATGTTTAGTTTTTTATCCAGTAATGAAAAATGATGCTCAAAGAAAACCTGCGAAACAAAACGGTTTCGCTCGCCTAAATTATTACTCGCAAGAAACTCCTTTCTCAGCTCCACACCTACACCTGTAGTCCCCAATCCCCATTGATAGCTTGAATTCACTTCTCCACCCACATTATTCCCGATATGCATATTTCTGTAAAAACCAGGATTGCTTCTTGTATAAACATACATATCTTCACCTCTTCTCCAGTATACATTAGAACTTAGTTTTAGAGCCCCAAAGGTCTGCTGATGTGCCAGACTTACAATAGAAGCCTGTGTTTCCTCATATTGTTCCTTTGCATCTTTAGACGCATAAAAGCCATTGGCTCCGAATTTCTTTTCAGAAAAACCGGCCTGCAGTTTAAGATCCCCGTTTTTAATATTCAGTTTGCTCTGGTAGAAAACATTTCGGATCTCATAGTCTGTATTGTACATATACCCTTGTGACGAAGCAGAATTAGCCTGAAGAGCATTAGAGAATTTTTCATTTCCCAGCTGCGCATTGAAACCGAATCCGTAGGTTTCAAAATCTCCGCCTTCCGCACTTATTTTTACCCGTTTTCCTGGTGTTGTTTTTGTAATAATATTAATGACTCCTGCATAGGCATTCTGACCAAACCTTCTGGCAGCAGGACCTTTGATGATTTCTATTCTCTCCACATCATCCATATCTACAGGTATATTCATAGAATTGTGTCCCGTTTGCGAATCATTCATTCTGATTCCGTTCAGCAGCAACAATACCTGTTCAAAAGAACTTCCTCTGAAACCAATATCACTCTGCACCCCATTGGCTCCTCTCCTTCTGATATCCATCCCGGGAACCTGCTGAAGAACCTCATCAATGCTTTTTGCAGGAGAATGGGCAATATCTTCCTTGGTAATCACTGTAATATTCTGATTGGCATTTTTATATGGCGTGGAGATAAATTTACCCTGAAATTCAATGCTTTCAATATCCGTTGTCTTTTCCTGGGCATAGGCGCAGAGCATGGATCCCAATAAAAATATGCTTCCAACCTTCTTGATCATAGTAGTCCGAGTTTTGTTCTAAATCAGTTTCTTTAATAATGGACCCAAAAGTAAGGGAGTTCCTGAACACAGGCAAATGATAGTTATCATAAAAAAAAGATGCAGTATTGAACTATACTGCATCTCTCATGGGAAGTAACCTTTTATCTTTTTCTCATTAAATGTGTAACAAGATCTCTGAATAACTTTCTCATTTCTTTATTACCTATTTATGAATACAATTTTAAATAATTTTAAAATACAAAACAAGTGGAAAAATTAAAAATATAATAAAAATCATAAATTGATTTAAAAAACAATACTGATCTGACATTAATATAATCTTATAGTTAGCAATCATCTACTTCTCATTGATGCCTGAGTTCAGATCTATAAGTCTTCTTTTTTGAGTGTGATCCGTGAGAATATATTTGTCGTGAGTAAATATATTAAACGTATTATTTTCACCAAAAATTCGTAATTTTGTGGGTCTTAATTTTTTAAGATGCGAACAATCTTTTTCAAAGATAAAACATGGCTAAAACAATAGAAATAGATATAAAAAAACAGATCTTCGTTAAGAATGCACATCTTAACAATCTGAAGCATATAGACGTTCTGATCCCGAAAAATAAACTGATCGTGATCACGGGAGTTTCCGGAAGCGGAAAATCTTCCCTGGCATTCGATACTATTTATGCAGAAGGACAGCGAAGATATGTAGAGAGTTTGAGTTCCTATGCCCGTCAGTTTTTGGGTAAATTAGAAAAACCAAAGGTAGACGATATCAAAGGACTTGCACCCTCTATTGCTATTCAGCAGAAAGTAATTTCTTCCAATCCACGTTCTACCGTAGGAACTTCTACAGAGATCTATGATTATATGAAACTTCTTTTTGCAAGAATCGGGAAAACCTATTCTCCGGTTTCTGGCGAAGAAGTGAAGAAAGATTCTGTTTCCGATGTAATTGATTTTATCAAAGCTTCCAAAAAGGATACTTCATTTTTACTGACGGCTCCACTGGAATATGATGCAGATAATTTCAAGGAAGCACTGAACGTTTTAAAACTGGCTGGTTTCACGAGACTTGAAATAAACAGTAATGTAGCAGGCATTGAAGACCTGGAAAGCTTCGGTTTTACTCCTGAAAAAGGAATGATCATCAATCTTGTCATCGACCGTTTCTCTTATGAAGAAGATGAAAGTTTCCTTCAGAGATTGGCAGACTCTATTCAAATGGCATTTTATGAAGGCCACGGATACTGTGCATTGAAGAATGCGGATACCGGAAAAGTAAAAGAATTCTCCAATAAATTTGAACTGGACGGCATGGAGTTCCTTGAACCGAATGTGCATTTTTTCAGTTTCAACAATCCTTACGGAGCATGTCCTGCCTGTGAAGGTTATGGAAAAGTAATTGGCATCGATGAAGATCTTGTTGTTCCCAATAAGACCTTATCTGTTTACGAAGATGCCATTGTTTCATGGAGAGGAGAAACCATGAGTGAATGGAAAAAGTCATTCATCAAAAAAGCAGAAGACTTCCCTATCCACAAGCCTTATCATCAGCTGACCAAAGAACAGAAAAATTTCCTTTGGAAAGGAGACGGAAAAAGCAGCTTCCCTTCGATCAATAATTTCTTCAAAATGCTTGAAGAAAACCTATACAAAATTCAGTACCGCGTTATGCTTTCCAGATACAGAGGAAAAACACTCTGTTCCACCTGTGAAGGCCTGAGGCTTCGTGAAGAAACAACCTGGGTAAAGATAGACGGGCATAATATACAGTCCATGATCGAACTTCCTCTGGATGAATTATATCCTTTAATAGAGGGACTGAAACTTTCTGAACATGATCAGGATATTGCCAAAAGATTGTTATACGAGATCAAAACCCGAATTCAGTTTTTATTGAAAGTAGGTTTAGGCTATTTAACCGTCAACAGAACCTCCAACACCCTTTCCGGTGGTGAAAGTCAGAGAATCAACCTTGCGACAAGTTTGGGAAGTTCACTGGTAGGATCTATTTATATTCTGGATGAACCTTCTATTGGTCTTCACTCAAGAGATACGGAAAACCTGATCGGAGTTTTAAAGAATCTCCGTGATCTCGGAAATACGGTCATTGTCGTTGAGCACGACGAAGATGTGATGAAAGCTGCGGATTATATTATTGATATCGGTCCTGAAGCCGGTTATCTGGGTGGTGAACTGGTATTTGCAGGGGATTATCATGATCTTAAAAATGCAGATACGCTGACCTCAAAATATTTGACCGGAAGAATGGAAATTGAAGTTCCTAAAAAGCGAAGAAAAGCGAAGGAATGGATCCATATTAAAGGAGCAAGGCAAAATAATCTTAAAAATATAGACGTAGATGTTCCTTTGGAAAGCCTAACGGTAATTTCTGGAGTTTCCGGAAGCGGAAAGTCGACGCTAATGAAGGAAATTTTAACCAATGATATCCAGATCCAGCTTGGAATGGGTGGTAAAAAAGGCGATTATGACTCTGTAGAATTTCCCAAAAAACTCATTAAGAATATCGAGCTGATCGACCAGAATCCGATTGGAAAGTCCTCCCGATCCAATCCGGTTACTTATCTGAAAGCATATGATGATATCAGGGATCTTTTTGCCAAACAGAAAGTATCAAAAATGATGGGCTATAAGCCGAAACATTTTTCTTTCAACGTAGATGGCGGAAGATGTGACGAATGCAAAGGTGAAGGAGTGATCAATGTTTCCATGCAGTTTATGGCAGATATCGAGCTGGAATGCGAAGTGTGCAAAGGTACCCGTTTCAAAAGTGAGATTCTGGAAGTAAAATTCGATGAGAAAAGCATTTCCGACATCCTTCATATGACAGTTGATGAATCTTTAGAATTCTTTAGAGACAATAACGAAGAAAAAATAGTTACCAAACTGAGACCGCTTCAGGAGGTTGGACTAGGATACTTACAGCTGGGACAAAGCTCTTCTACCCTTTCCGGAGGTGAAGCACAGCGTGTGAAACTGGCTTCATTCCTTGTTAAAGGAGTTACGACAGACAAAACACTATTTATCTTTGATGAACCCTCTACAGGACTTCATTTCCATGACATTCAGAAATTACTGAAATCATTGCAGGCTTTGATTGATCTCGGACATTCGGTAATTGTTATTGAACATCAGCCGGATATTATTAAAAGTGCGGACTACATTATAGACATTGGCCCTGAAGCCGGAAAATATGGTGGAGAAGTGGTTTTTGCCGGAACACCGGAAGACCTGGCGAAAAACAAAAAATCGCATACCGCAAAATACATCAAGGAAAAACTTGAAAACTAGATACCAATAGAGAGCCCAATGGCTCTCTGTTTTTTTATTAAAAAAAATAAATCCGGGCATTATATAAAAACGGACTCTGCTTACTGTAGGTTTAAAAGGTAATCAATATATTTAAACAAAAGTAGATAACTCAACCGCATCTTTAAACTCTTTTTTTTATCTTCGAAAAACAATCATTCCCATCACCTTCATACCACTCTATCTTTTTAACATCTAAAATCATGAACTGTAAATTTCTATTCACTTCCTTTACTATTGTATTACTCTGTAACTGCACATCCAGAAAGATCACAAGTTCAGAAAAAACATTCAACGTTAAACTTGATACTCTTACCCTGTTTGATCAAAGTAGAAATCGTAAAATTCCGGTGGCTTTTTACAGTCCGAAAACCAGTCAAAAAGTGTCAGGGCAACAGGTCGTTATCTTCAGTCATGGCTACGGAGCCAATAAAGGAGGTGATTATTTAGTGTATTCTTATCTCACCGAAATGCTGGCTTCAAGAGGATATTTCACCGTAAGCATCCAGCACGAACTTCCGACTGATGAACTGATTCCTATGGAGGGAAAGCCGCAAATTGTAAGAATGCCGTTCTGGGAACGGGGTACAGAGAACATTTTATTTGTCTTGAATGAACTTAAAAAGACCAGACCAGATCTAGACTATAACCATCTGACACTGATCGGACATTCCAACGGTGGAGATATGACCGCTTTGTTTGCTGCCAAATATCCAGATCTTGTCTATAAGATTATTACCCTCGATAACCGGAGAATGTATCTTTCCAGAACCTCAATGCCTAAAATATATACCCTACGCTCCAATGATTATCCGGCTGATGAAGGAGTACTTCCGTCGTTTGAAGAGCAGAAAAAATACCATATTACTGTACAGTCTACTTCTATCAATCACGGACATATGGATAACAAAGGAAATGATGACGAACATAAAATCCTGAAAAATTACATACTTAAATACATTGATAAACAATAGCTTACAAACTTATCCACATTAAATTGTGGATAACTTGTGAATTTTAACATTAAATTCATGTTTCGTATTAAAAATAGTACTACATTTACTATGTAATACAACTGAAATGAAATCATTTTTTGCTTTTTTCAGCTTTGAAATTGCAATTAAATTTGAAATAAAAATTTAAGCACAGCATTGTCGGCTGTGCTTTTTATTGTTGTCTAATTAAAAAAATGAGATGTTTTTATCTACTGGATCCGCTCCTAAAGAGCGGATTCTTTTATGCACCACTCCACACAGTTCAATATCTTGTTTCTCTGTTTACTTTGCCTTCTATATTTTAATCACAAATTAATCCAAGAAAAAACTATAGTAAGCACGGTCTTTCTGGCAGCCGGAACTTTACCCAGGCCTAATTACAAAATCCTGATTTGAACAAACTAAAAATAATCTTCCTTCAGCAAGAAATCTGCTTTTAGCCGTTTCTTATGAAATGGACAGAACAGGAAAAGAATATAAAGAAAAAATCCAGCCTGATATTTCTGTGACACCTTCCGAAAACACTAGTATTGACGCTGAATTGGCTGCGGCTATCCAATGGATCAAGGAATAGTTTCTTCTACTTCATCAGATCCCTGAACCAGATATAAGTATCGGTCTCATTTGGAATGTTAAGTTTCTTTCGGAGACGATACTTTTTGGTTTGGACCGTCCGTACCGATGTATAGGTGTAGGCTGCAATATCTTTTGTAGAGAAATTAAGATACAGAAAGGCACAAAATGCAATTTCCGAATTTTTAAGGTCGGCCGCCTTCACCAGTTTTTCTGAGAAACCTGGACAATAATCATTAAAACGGGTTAAAAACTCAGGACTGTTTTCTTTGGCCAGCGTAGTAACCTGTTCAAAGAGATCGTTGTTCCGTACGGGAACAATTTCTGTTGGTACAACATTGATAGATTTTCTTTTCTTGAAATAAAAAAAGTAGAGAACAATGAAAGCCATACTCAGCAGCAGAGCAACACAGAGATAAATCAACTTATTCTTTTCCTCTGTTTTCCCACGTTCTTCCGCCGCCTGTTTTTCATCTAACAGATCTCTCTGGACTTTATTTTGAGCATCATTGATACTTTGCACCGTAAGTAACTGTCTGGAATAATAGTCTGCACTGTCTTTCTCTCCCATTTTCTCATACAGATTGATCAAGTCACCGATCACTGCTTTCTGATAATTTTCACTTTTATAATAATGAACTGCTATACTTTTACAGATCCACAGGTGATGCTGTGCTTTTATCAGGTCGTTGGCTTTGAAATAATATTTGGCCGCATAGATAGAGGTAATATACTGAATTCCTTTTTCGTCTATCTTTTTGCCATTGCGCAACGCCTCTTCTATATAGATCCTGGCAGAATCCATCTTTCCCATTTCCAGATACATTCCGGAGAGATAAGCTGTGGGCTTATAACTGTTGGCTAATTTATTTTTGCTCTTTTCAGATTCACTATGGTAATTTTCTCGATATTTTTTTGATTCCAGGTAGGCTTTTTTATAGGCCTCTAGTGCTTTATCTTTTTCATTCATTTCGTTGTAAATCCCTGCATACTGCCATTCAAGCAAATATTCAAAATAGGGCTTACCTTTGGCCCGGACCGCAACTTCATCCAGCAGTTTGAGAGCCTTGATTCGCTCTCCCAATTTCTGATGCAAAAGAGAGCGGATGGTGTGAAAATAAAAAACAGCTTCAAAATCGGTATCTGAAGTGATCAGCTTTTTCTTTTCAACAAGATCAGTATAATAAAAAGCTTTTTTTATATCATTGTTCTTATTGTAAATATTGGCAATTTTAAGATATCCGAATACTTCACAATCTTTGTAATTTTCTCTATGGCATATGGAAATAATACGGTCTATCTTTTTAATTTCATTGCTGCCGGCTGTAGAAAAACCGATATCAAAAATGATATTTTTAAGGCTTTGCTCTGTGGGTTGCTGAGAAAATGAATAAAAAAACAGAGAAAAGAAAAACAAACAAGAAAGGAATTTTGTAATCATAATATTCTTTGGGTATTCTAAAACCTTAATCGGGTTACTATGTTTGACATCTACAGAATAAAAGCTACGTATTAGATACTACTCTTTGCCTGACAGTACTTTTAATCGGTTACGGAAGCAAAATAATTGCTAATTTCGAAAATCTTTACAAAAAACAACATGATCACACCATTAATATATTCTTTGCAATATTAACAATATTTCACTACTTTTTATATAACTTTCCACACAGATATAAATTTTATCAATTAAATATTTTTTTATGGAGAAAAACTACCTTTTATTATTACAGGCATCTGTCCTGTTGATTTATTCAGAATATGAAAATGTATTCTCAATCGGAATAGCCAAAACGAAACATTCATACTAGTTATTACAGTTCCATGGATCTGCTTTTTTGCAGTCCATGGTTTTTAACTGATTTAAAAATTAATTTTAATGAATACTATGATTAAAAGTATACTGACTCTGATCCTGATTACCCTTTCTACTCTGCTTTTCGCACAGTCTGATCCTGTTTTGTTTATTGGTAACAGCATGACCTATTTCAATGATATGCCTGTTCTTTTTAAGGACCTGGCCGCTTCCAAAGGAAAGAATGTTGAAGTGACTTCCTACACTGTAGGGGGTGCGGGATTTGTAAATCATGCCAATGATAATGTTCTCTATCAGACCATAAGATCAAAAAACTACAAATATGTGGTAATGCAGCCGGGAACTGCCGAATCTGCAGGATACTCATTCCCGGTTTCCGTAACCGCTGAAAGAGGTAAAAAGCTCAGAGATTCTATCAGAAAATACAGTCCGTGCGCAAAGATTTTCCTGTACGAAATTCCCTATGGAGTTCCTTCTCAAAATGAGTATGCAACCTATTTCAATTTACAGAAGACCATTAAAGATTCTATCACAAAGATGTCAACTCTGATGCAGACTGAAATGATTCCAGCGGGAGAATCTGCAAGAGCTCATTATACAGCAACACCGGATCTTGCCTTGCACAGTACGTATAACGATATTCATCCGGGGCCTCAGGGCAGTTATCTTGTCGCAGCTTCAGTGTATGCAGCTCTTTTTCAGGACAGGATTTTTCCGTCTTCATTCTACAGCGGTATGACACAGAATAAAGCCGAATATTATCAGCAGCTGGCAGACGGAACCTTTTTTAATAATCCCGCACAGTGGAACTCGAATGTTTTTCATATCCACTCCGGCTTTTCTGTAACAGGGAACGGCCAGAACATTTCTTTTTCCAATTTATCAACAAATTATGATATGGTTTTATGGACATTCGGAGACGGAACGACTTCAAGTTCGGTGGATCCTGTTCACTTTTATGCTACATCAGGAACTTACACCGTAAGTCTTACCGTAACCAGGAATTCCTGCTCCGAAACCTTCACAAAAACAGTAAATACCAGCCAGCTTTCAGTATCCGAAAATGTTGTGAAAAGTTTTCAGTTTTACCCCAATCCTGTTTCGCATCAAGGTTTTCTAAAAACAGGAAAACAATTTAAAGAACTTGAAATTTATACTGTTGACGGCCGAAAAATTCAGACCTTATCCAATTTGTCAACCTATGATACAACCATTGATTTTTCAGCTTACATCAAAGGAACTTATGTGATAAGAATTCATTTTGAAGATGGCAGTTTTGAAAAAGTAAAAATAATGAAAGACTAAACCGGAAATGTCACATTGGTTTATAAAATGAAAAGACTTTGCAGCAGCAAAGTCTTTTTTTTATTTCAATAAATTAGTATTTTTATTCCTTTTAAGGCCTCATAGTTCAATGGATAGAATAGAAGTTTCCTAAACTTTAGATCCAGGTTCGATCCCTGGTGAGGTCACAATTGATCTTGGATCATTATTAAAATTTTAAAAAAAATGGTCTCATTATACTACCCTTTCATTTTCAGAGGATTAATTAAATAACTGTCTGTAGCTTAAAGGCGTTTCATCCGTTTTCTTTTTAAACAATTTATTAAAAGACTGTGGATGCTCAAAACCTAAAGCATAAGCCACTTCTGATACCGAAAAATTGGTAGCCGTAAGATATTCTTTAGCCTTTTCAATGAGTTTCTCATGAATGTGCTGCTGTGCATTCTGTCCGGTAAGATTCCGGAGCATATCACTTAGATAATGAGGAGACAGATGAAGTTGAAAAGCCAGAAACTCCACTGTGGGAATACCACTTTTTAAGGTCTGCTCCTGATTAAAATAATCTTCAAGTACAGTATCCATTTTAGACAGCAGATCACTGTTGACCGCTTTTCTTGTGATAAACTGTCTTTTATAAAAACGATTGCTATAGTTCAGCAAAACGTCGATATAAGAAACAATAACATCCTGACTCACCTCATCGATGGCTGTATTCAGTTCATTTTTGATATTGTCCAACAGTCCCGTGATGACCGTTTTCTCGTGATCAGACAAATGCAGCGCTTCATTGGTATCATAGGAAAAGAACCCAAATTTCTTAATATTTTTTGCTAAAGGATAACTCCGTATAAAATCGGGATGTACCAGCAGTGAATATCCGCAGTATTCTGCATCCGCGTCTGTAGAAAGAATCTGCCCCGGAGAGGTAAACATCATTCCACCTTCATTAAAGTCATAATAGCCCTGCCCGTAGCCCATTTTTCCATGCTCAGAAAATTTATAGGAGATCTTATAAAAATTGAGATGAAAACTTCTGTTCAGCAGCTCTTTATTAACAATCATTTTGGTATTATCCACCAGGCTCACCAGAGGATGAAGCGGTTTAGGGAGCTTCAGCAGATTGTGAAGTTCCGATATGGACGAAATTTTCATAGGGGTGGTATCTTTCTTTTCCATACTATAAATGTATTGAATATTTAGATTAAAAGACAGCATCAATAAAATCTACTTATGCTGCCTTTATATTTCAATAGCTTAGATAAACTGTTTTCCAAACTGTTCTCTGAAAAGTTCATCGCCTAACTCAAGACGCTGTGCATACAATGCTCTGGCATCTTCTCCCGCTACATATCTTAATTGCTTTTTACCATCGGTAGCAGCTTCATAGACTACTTCAGCAATCTGTACCGGTTCTGAAGCAGCTTCCATCATTCCTTCCATTTTGGAGAACAAAGAATTGGTCATTTCTTCATAAGCGGGGCTTGTGGCAGCATCTAAGGAACGGCTTACAAAATCTGTTTTAATGCCTCCCGGAGACACTGTTTTAACGTCAATTCCGAATGGGTTCAACTCATAAGCCAGGCTTTCACTCCAGCCTTCCAGTGCCCACTTGGTCGCATGGTAAGTAGAGCCCAAAGGAAATGCAATTAATCCTCCAATGGATGTGGTAGAAATAAACATTCCGCTTTTTCGTTCTCTGAAATACGGGATAAATGCCTTTGTGACCCGAATCACTCCTAAAAGGTTTGTATCCAGCTGTTTTAGGATCTGCTCATCTGCCAAAGCTTCCAAAGGTCCGATAAGACCGTATCCTGCATTATTAAAAACGACATCAATACTCCCTAATTCAAGGGCTTTGCTGACTGTTGATCTGATCTGTTCGAGATTGGTTACATCCAATGGAAGAAGGGTAACGTTATCTAAACCGTTGAGTTCTGTATCTGCTTCCGGGTTTCTCATGGTCGCAATAACTTTCCATCCTCTGCTTTGAAATAATTGGGCAGTCGCTTTTCCTAGTCCTGTTGAAGCGCCTGTTATAAAAATTGTTTTCATTTTGTTCTGTATTAAATTAACAGGACAAAGGTGAGCATTAGAAAAAAAGCTGGAGTTGCCAAATTGGACTATCGTGTAGCCAAAACGGATTTGAATCTATAAATATGTAAATAAAAAAGGCTCAGATCATAACAATCTGAGCCCTTTTCTATAGAAGAGAAGTTAAGGTGAACACTGAGAGCACCACCCTCGTTTCTTATATTATGAGTTAAAATTTATAAACAAATGAATTGATATTCATCCCTGCCCCTACAGAGGCAAATAAAACAACATCCCCTTTTTTTATTTCGTGGGAAGGCAGTTCGCCATCTAAAATCATCGTAAGCAAAGTAGGAATTGTCGCTACACTGCTGTTTCCCAATTTAGAAATGACCATCGGCATAATATTTTCCGGCATTGGAAGATCGTACAGCTGATAAAAGCGTTTTACGATCGCCTCATCCATCTTTTCATTAGCCTGGTGGATAATAATTTTGTCAAGCTGATCAATAGTATATCCGCTCGCATCAATACATTTCTTCATTGCATCGGCTACATTCACCAGCGCAAATTCATAGATCTTACGGCCATCCATCTTGATGTATTTGGTATCAGGACAGCTTT
Source organism: Chryseobacterium carnipullorum (assembly GCF_900142785.1). Lineage (GTDB taxonomy): Bacteria > Bacteroidota > Bacteroidia > Flavobacteriales > Weeksellaceae > Chryseobacterium > Chryseobacterium carnipullorum. The sequence continues at coordinate 187,639 of NZ_FRCD01000004.1, forward strand.
CGTTGTTGTATGACTTTCCAAAAAACAGAAAGTCTTTTTCGTTTAAAGTATAAGAGGCTGATAAATGGGACTGTATTCCACTGTCGTCATCACTGGCTTCCAGAATGGCAGCTCCTGCTCCATCGGCATAGATCATACTGTCTCTGTCGTGGATATCCACAACTCTTGAAAGTGTCTCTGCTCCAATCACAAGACAACGCTTTGCAATACCTGATCTGATGAATGCATTGGCCTGGATCACTCCTTCAATCCATCCGGGACATCCAAACAGAACATCATAGGCCACACAGAAATTATTTTTGATCTTCAACAGATGTTTTACCCTTGAGGCAAGACTTGGAACGCTGTCCGACTGAACAGTTCCGGAGCGTACGTCCCCAAAATTGTGGGCAAATATAATATAATCCAGTGTTTCAGGATCTATTTTAGAATTTTCTATTGCTCTCTGTGCTGCGATCAGTCCCAGATCTGAAGTCACCTGATTTTCAGACGCGTACCTTCTTTCTTCGATGCCGGTAATTTCTTTGAGCTTTCTGGCAATAATATCATTCGGTTCCTTTAATGACTCTCCGTTTTTATTAATAAAATGATGCTGGTCAAAAAATAAATTTGTAATTGTCTCCGGCGGAATATAATTGCCGACTCCTATAATCTTGCTTGTCATTAAAAAAAAATTATAATCTTCTTAAATTCATTTTGTATTTTTTCGTGAATTCAAATATTCTACAATAATAACGATAAAATATCTATTAATCGTATGATAAAATAGAATTGAATATTTATATTGGTATTCAGAGCATACAATAAGCCTTTAACATCTATTGAAACGCGCTCTACCATTGGTTTTCCAGTTCATCCTCAATACCTTTGATTTTTGTCATGGTTTTTCGTAAATTCGCCTGCTTATGGCAGCATATATTCTTGAAAATAAAAGCATCACGACGCTTTCTGTTTATGATCTTTTAAAACACACCTCAGGGAGTGCATTTCTGGAGATCAGAGATTTTCATGAAATTTATCCTACTGCCATTGAAAACAATAATGCGGTTTTCACAAAAAGCTCTCCTTTAAAGGATTTTCCAGATGTTTCGGTAAGCCAGATCGGCAGTTCTATAGTAAGTACCTGCAGCTGCAACAGCGCCAAAGACCAACTTTGTGAGCATCAGACAGAAATTATCCATTGTATTCTGGAAAATAAAAATTTCAGGACTTTTTTTGATCCGTTTCTTCGCAAAAAGCTGTTGATGGCTAAAGCCAAAAGTTATGGCTTAGAAAATGAGCCGGATCTTGACATGTATTTCGAACTCGAATATGCTGACGGTAAAGTTGAAGTACGTTCTAAGATCAAGGAAATGCTACCGATAGATGAGGAAGTTTTAAAACAGCAGCTTCTTCCCCAGCGCTCTTCAGTGATTGAAGAACTGGCGCTACTGGAAACCGGAAAAAGAAAAATACTGGTTATCGGAAGGCACCGGTATTACAGTCACCTGAACTTTTCGCTGATGGAAGCTGATGCCACCCAAGCCGGAAAGATCAAGAATCCGGTCACTCCAGTTGATGCCATGCAGCTGATCTGGAAAGCGGAAGAACCACAGCATATTAAATTCTACACGGCCGTTTCTGCTTTTCAGAATAATTATAATGAAGAATACAATACAGCAGAACTTGAGGCCATGAAGCTGATTGTGCAAAACCCTCTCGGTCTCAAAACATACTACCATGACCGGGAATTATCAGAAACCGTTTCGGCGAAATCTCTTGTCCCCGTAAACCTTGAAATTTTACAGGCTGAAATACGGCTTTCTGTATTTAAAAAAGATCCATTTTACGAAATAACGGGCGAACTTGAATTCAATGATATATCTGTTCCTTTTAAAAATGTGGTCATCAGGAATGAGTACTTTATCTACAGCCGGAATACCTTCAGTTTTGCAGATGATCCTGATATGCTGCGGGTCATTAAATTTTTCAAAGCCAATAACGAAATTCTGCTTGTGCATTCCTCAAAATATGAAGCATTTATGCAGAATATTTTAACTTCACTTGAACATCGTATCCAAATTAATTACAACTATATAGAAACTGCAACTCCAGTACAGCTTGAAGAAGAAACACACAGAAATGAGAGAATCATTTACCTGCGGCAGCAGGGAAATTATATTGCCGTAACTCCGGTTATGAAGTATGGGCAGGCGGAGGTTCCTGTCTATTCCCGAAAGCAGCTTTTGGGTACAGATCACAATGGAAATGTATTTAAAATTGACAGAAGTGATGCTGAGGAAGCGCGTTTTACCTCTCTTATAATGAAGCAGCATCCCGACTTTGAAGCACAGATGGACGGCTATGATTATTTTTATCTTCACAAAGATAAATTTCTGGACGAAGACTGGTTTCTTCACGCTTTTGAAATGTGGAGAAATGAAGGCGTTATCATTCTGGGATTCAATGAACTTAAAAATAATAAACTCAATGGGCACCGGGCTAAGATCAATATACAGATTACCAGCGGCCTCGACTGGTTCAATGCTAAACTGAAGGTGAGTTTCGGACAGAAAGATGCTGCTTTGAAACAGCTTCACCGGGCTATCCGTAACAGGAGTAAATTTGTACAGCTGGACGATGGTACCCTTGGTGTTCTTCCGGAAGAATGGATCGACAGAATGAATGAGTTTTTCCGGATCGGCGAAATTGATGCAGAAGATCTTAAAATTCCGAAGATCAATTTTACTGAAGTCTCCACTTTGTTTGAAAAAGAAATTTTAAGTGAGGAAATGCAGGAAGAGCTTTCTTCCTACTCTGTTCAGTTTTCATCTGTTAAAGATATTCCTCAAATCAATATTCCCACCGGATTAAATGCAGTATTGAGGGATTATCAGCATGACGGACTGAACTGGCTGGACTTTTTAGATGGTTTCAATTTCGGGGGCTGTCTGGCCGATGATATGGGACTTGGAAAAACGCTTCAGGTTATTGCTTTTATTCTATCTCAAAGGGAAAAACGGGGACCTGCGACCAATCTTGTGGTAGTTCCGACTTCCCTTCTCTTCAACTGGCAGGAAGAAATTGCCAAATTTGCGCCTTCTCTAAAGGTGATGACACATTATGGAGCAGACCGGTTGAAGGATTCAGCGCATATGTCTGAGTATGAAATAGTGCTTACCAGCTATGGAATGCTTCTTTCGGATATTCGTTTTCTGAAAAACTTCCGTTTCAATTATGTCTTCCTGGATGAGTCGCAAACAATAAAAAATCCTAATTCGGAAAGGTATAAAGCCGCTAGCCTGTTACAGTCGAGAAACAGGATCGTTCTTACCGGAACTCCTATTGAAAATAATACGTTTGATCTTTACAGCCAGCTTTCTTTTGCGTGTCCCGGGCTTTTGGGGAGCAAACAGTATTTTAAAGACATTTATGCGGTTCCTATTGATAAATTTGAATATGGTAAACGGGCTCAGGAACTCCAGCAGAAAATAAAGCCTTTTATTCTCCGCAGAACCAAGAAACAGGTGGCCAAAGAGCTGCCTGACAAAACAGAGATGGTGATCTACTGCGAAATGGATGGGGAACAACGTAAAATTTATGATGCTTATGAAAAGGAACTCCGTGAATTTATAGCCGCCAATGATGACGATGACCTGAATAAAAACAGTATGCACGTCCTCACGGGTCTTACCCGACTCAGACAGATCTGCAATTCTCCGGTCCTTTTAAAAGAGGGATATTCCAATGAGCATGCCGTGAAAATAGAGATACTGATGGAACAGATTCAAAGTAAAGCTAAAGATCATAAAATCCTGGTCTTCTCGCAATTTGTAGAGATGCTGGACTTACTTAAAGCTGAATTTGAACGTAAAAAGATTCCTTTTGAATACCTTACCGGACAAACCAAAAACAGAGGCAAAACCGTCAAAAATTTTCAGGAAAATGAGGAGGTCCGTGTATTTCTGATCAGTTTAAAAGCCGGCGGTGTGGGGCTCAACCTTACGCAGGCTGACTATATTTATCTTGTAGATCCATGGTGGAATCCTGCTGCCGAAAATCAGGCTATCGACCGAAGCTACCGGATCGGACAAACTAAAAATGTGATTGCTGTCCGGCTGATCTGTTCGAATACTGTGGAAGAAAAGATTTTAAGTCTTCAGAAAAGGAAAAACGAATTGGCTCAAAATCTGCTCCAGACCGACGGAACAGGTATTCAGAAGCTTTCAAAAAATGATTTACTGGGCTTATTGGAATCCAAACCATCATAAAAGTCTATTCCTTTCAAAAAAAGAAAGAAGCCGTCTCATTTTCCTTGAGGCGGTTTTTGTTTATAAACTGTCAATATTATTTTTTTAGGATGATTTTTTTGATTTGGAGTACCTTTTTATGCCACTTTCTTTCTTAAGTTGTGTGCTAAAGCATGTAAACCGAACTCAATTTCTACTTTTTTCAGTGATTTTAGCATAAATCGCTTAAAATGGTGATTGTGTTTGAGGTTGGCAAACACAGGCTCTACATCGTAACATCTTTTTTTACGTTTTTCTATCCCTTCTTCACTTTTCAGTCGCTTTCGTGTGAGTTCTTTATGACGTTCCAGATTGTGATTTCTCTCTATGCTTCGGTTTTCTTTGGATTGATGGCACATGCTTCTTAATGGGCACCCTTGGCAGTTTTTGACCTTGTAATGCGATAAGGTCTGCTCAAAACCGGTCTTGGTAGTTTTGTTGCTTTCGTGGGTTTTTTCCATCCGTTGTCCCATTGGACAAACGTAAAAGTCTTTCTCCTGGTTGTAGTGCAAATGCTCTTTGCTAAAGGTTTTGTTTTTACTCTGATAGTTTTCGTCCTGTTCTTTATCAAACGTATTGTACTTTACAAAAGCCTCTATTTCAAGTTTCTCTAAAAGCTCATAATTCTCTTCACTTCCGTAACCTGCATCGGCGGTAAGGGATTCTATTTCGTAGAATTTTTCCTGGCCTATGTTGTCTTTAAAATTTTCCAGATGGGAAGCTAAAGTATTAGTATCGGCAGGGGTTTGATGAAGCGTATAATTCAGAATAAACTGGTTCTCGGTGGAGATTTGCGTATTGTAAGCAGGCTTGAGCTGTCCGTTCTTCATGTGATCTTCCTTCATCCGCATAAAAGTAGCATCTGTATCGGTTTTGCTGTAAGAGCCACGCTCTGCGAGAATCTCTTCCTGCTGCTGGTATTTATCAAGATTCTTTTCAAAATTATTCCTGATGTAGTTCAGCTTGGCTTTAGCTTTAGCTCCCCCTTTCTTATCAGCGATTTTACTTCCTTTCAGTTTCTGGTTGATGCTTTCTACCGTTTTTTGGATTTTCTCTTTGTTGATTTCTCTGAACTCCGGAGGTTCGGGATCTTTATCTTCATCCGAAGCGATGCTTTGGGCATACTTCCATAACTCTTCCAGCTGCTTTAGCATTTTTTCTTTGTTGGTTTTGATCGATTTCCCCCACACAAAGGTATAGCGCCCTGCCTGCGCTTCAATCTTAGTTCCGTCGGTATAGATTTGCTTTAAAGTTATCAAACCTTCTTCCGCCAACAGCAAAACCACTTGTGTAAAGACATCCTTAAATGCAGTTTGCAGTTTCTGGCTCCGAAAACGGGCAATGGTATTATGATCGGCAATATTCATATTGGAAAGCCACATGAACAAAACATTTTCCCGCATGGCCTTTTCTATCTTACGGGAGGAATAAATATTTTCCATATATGCAAAAACCATCACTTTGAGCATCATCAAGGGATGATAGCTAGGGTTGCCTTCTTTGCGGTATGCATCTAATAAGGTGCTGATGTTGATCTTATCTAAAACTTCATTTACAATCCGTACAGGATGATCCATAGGAATCAGATCGTCAAAAGTATGCGGAAATAAAACCAGCTGATTTTGATTATAATGCTTAAAAGCCATACATATAATTGATTACCAAATAAATATACAAAAAAAACAAATCAAAATATATAAAAATTATTTACTTTTTAAAAAGAAAAAAACCGCCTCAGTTGTGAGACGGCTTCCTAAAAAAAACAAAAATTGATATGGATATGATTAGATAAGTGTTCTTATTTTTTAATGATCTTTTCGGTGGTGATTTTTTGATCTCTGGTGTGAAGCTTAATCAGGTAAGTTCCGGACGCCAGACTTTGCATATTAATAACATCCGACGTTCCTTCTGCAAGTTTTTGTCCTGCCAAATTATAAATCTCATATTTTTCCAATCCAGCCTCCGTCTTCACATATACAGAATCTGATGTAGGATTAGGATATATTCTGGAAGAAGATCTTTTTACCACTTCCGATGTCGCCAGATTTGAAGCTTTTACATTTAAAGTATAATCTTCAACCTGTCCAATGAACCATCCTGAAGGGCATGGACGATTTTCGAGAGTTCCCATCCATGAACTGGATTCATAGGCTTTGACAATTCTGAAGCGGGTCTCTCCAAGCATAGCATCGGCAGGAATTTCAATCGTTCCGGACGTTACTCCGGACTGTCTGCCTGGAATAGGGTCAGAATTATCCAGATAGCCTAAATTAAATACTTCATTCACATCAAAAATATTATTGTGATTAAGATCTATGTAAGCATAAGCAGAAACGGTGGTTTGCCCCTGAGTTCCTCCTGTAATAGTTATCGGATAAGAATTTCCTCTGTTCACATTGAAAACAGTACCTGTAAAATTCTCGATCGCGTCTGAGTTTCCGTCGATAGTACTTTCTCTGGAAATTCCTGCAAACTCTACCTTTGTTATTTCACTGACAGTAAGGGTGGTCACATTTTCAGGTCCACAATAGGGCGACGGAAAAACTACATTATTACCCGTAATATTAACCGTATAATCTTCTGCCTGTCCTGCTCTTAAACCAGTATCACAAGCTGTATTGATAGAATTGGCGGCATTTGGATCAGAATAAGCAGCGGTATTGGTATTTTTGAATACTCTCATTCTGGTGGCACCGGATGCTGCATTGGCAGGAATTGCTATCATTCCGGTAATCGTCATTGCATTGAAAGGATTAGCGGCTCCCAGCCTTCCTATATTGAAACGTTCTCCCGCATCATCAAAATTCCCGTTTTTATTAAAATCAATAAAAACAACAACATCACTTGGAAAAGTACTGGATGGACCTTTTACAGAAATCTGATAACTGTTACCAGCCTGAAGATCTGTAGACATCGACGTGAAATTTTCGTATATCTGGGTGCTTCCGGACTGAGAAGATGATGTATTATTGATCGTTCCTAAACTGACATTAGTGATCATATTGCTGTCGGCTCCATATTGAAATGCCGGATTACAATACTGCCCATTCATCATCATGTAGAATACAACAGCAGATAGAGTAGATAATTTCTTCATTTATTCCTTATTTTCTTGAGACAAATTTATATTTATTTAGAATTAATAAAAATAAGAAACGAATGATATTTGTCACTTTTTGAAGAATAACACAAAAATAAAATAATCAATATGGGATAATACACTGATAATACGTCAATTGAATCCGCGATATCAAAATGAAATTACCTACAGTATTGAGATTGTTATACCGGATGTATAAAAAAAATTATGCTCTGGAAAGCTGATCGAGTTTTTTCAGAAGGTTTGGTATGCGGTACAAACCAGCCATTTGTTCTACTTTATGGAGTATTTCATCAACCTCTGCGCCTTTTGCCGTAAGAAACAGCGGTGTTTTGCTTTCTCCCCTCAAAATACTTCTTCTTTGGGAATCCGGTGATGCAAATTTGTTCTTGGCAATCCCTATTATCGGATATTTCTGATCCAAAGCTTCATATAAATAGCCTCCAAGTCCCATTTTCCCGTCGTTGTCAAGAGTAACATAGCCATCTACTATAATAAGATCTTCTTCTTTTAGTTCGATCTTCTTCAGCAGGCTTAAAATGCAGGGTAATTCCCTTTTATAGAATGTACCACTCTCATAGTCAGAGGTGATGTCTGTTTTTTCAATAAAAATTTCAGATTCTTTTTCGGAACTCCAGTCCTGAAATGCGATACACGCGGTATTCGCATAATCCTCGTAATAATAGGTGTCAAAAGCGTAAATCATCTCTATTTGTCATTAAAAAAATTCTCCGAAATGCCATAAAATTCCGGACGGATCATGGACAAAACATTCCTTTCCCCACTCCATTGTCCTTACAGGGGTCAACCTTACCCCTTTATATTTTTCAGGAAGCTGTAACGTCTGAAGTTCGTTCCAGAAATCATCCGTATCGTCTACTTCCATAAAGATCATCGTATTGTCAATCCAATCTTTAGCATAGTAATCCTGAAGATAAAACCCTGTTTCCTGTCTTCTAAATAATGACAATTTAGGTTCAAGAATAACTTCCTCAAATCCCAGGTCTTTGTAAAAACTTCTGCTTATCTCGAAATTTTCGGCTCCGATAAACGGTCTGATCGATTTTACGTTTTGTTGCATGATTTGATATGTTTCCAGTGATTAAAAGTCATTTCAAACCTGATCTCTTTTCCATGCTTCCCGGTTTCCTCCCAGCCGGATTTTTGATAGAAGATTGCGGCTCTTGTTCCCGGCGCAGTTCCCAGCCACACCTTTTCTGTAGTCTGTTCAAAGTACCAATCCAGCATGATATCATGAAGCTTTCTTCCTATTCCGAGTTTTTCAAAATCAGGATGTAAAAAAAGGGCCCAGATGTTATGTTCTTTAAGGTCTGCAATAGAGAAACCTACCATCCGTGATTCTATTTCGCATACCCACCCTTTTCCTCTTTTAAAAAGGAATTCTTCACAATCTGCATCAGTTACCAGTGCAGGATCAGAAAGTGTATTTTCTTTCACGGAATTTCTGACTACCTGAATTTGCGGAATATCTTCCTTTCTGGCTTCACGGATGATAATGTTCATTGATGTCTTGGATTAGAACCGTATGTTTTTGGTTGTTTTTTTATACAATGGGCTAAAGTCTGTTTATTCTGAATATATAGGTTGGTGAATGCAAAGACGGATTTTATCTCTGAAAAAAAATCAAGTAAAAAAAACAATCAATTGATTTTAAAATCATTATGACTTATTATTTAAAGTAATTTTCTCTACACCTTTGCATTAACCAACACCATACATTATTTCTTGTCTACCACAATTCTCTCTGCTCTGTTGGCAATTTCCCATGCCGTCGCAAAAACAAGCTGTGTCCTTTTCTCTAATAACGGATAATCTATTTTCTCAGGATCATCTGTCGGCTTGTGGTAATCTTCATGGATCCCATCGAAGAAAAAGGCTACCGGAACATTATTTTTCGCAAAATTATAATGATCTGAACGGTAATACAGCTGCTCGGGATCTGCAGGATCATCATATTTGTAGTTTAATTCCAGATTGTTCGTTTTCTTATTGGCTGCCTCATTGATGACTTTAAGCTGTGAGCTCAACATTTCGGAACCGATGACATAAACGTACTGCTTTCCTCTGTTTTCGGCATCATCACGGCCAATCATGTCAATATTCAGATCAACCACGGTGTTCGCAAGTGGAAATACAGGATTACTGGTATAGTATTCGGAACCAAACAGGCCATGTTCTTCTCCTGTTACATGAAGGAATAAAATTGATCTTTTCGGTCCTTTTCCTGCCTTTTTAGCTTCCTGAAAAGCTTTTGCGATCTGCATAACCGCCACAGTTCCACTTCCATCATCATCAGCTCCATTGTACACTACTCCATTTTTGGTTCCCACATGATCGTAATGGGCAGAAACTACTACTATTTCTTCAGGTTTTTCGCTTCCTTCGATAAAAGCCAGTATATTTTCAGAATCAGGAAGGTTTCCACCCCCTCTTTTTTTCATAAATTCAGCGGGAACCTTCTGGTAATAGGATCCTAATGCCTTTGGTGGAGTAATTCCCAGGCTTTTATAATAATTAATCATATACTCACCCGCTCTCTTCTGTCCCGGGCTTCCTGTATCTCTTCCTTCCATATCATCAGCAGCAATGACATATAAGTTTTTCTTTAACTCATCTGCCTTAATCGTCTTATAGGCAGACAGAAAAGCTTTGTCAGCTTTTGCTACGGATGATGACTGGGCTGAAGCTCCTTCGGAAGTTTTCGCTGTTCCGCAACTGACCAGTACAGTCAGGCCCAACAACGGGATCAGTATTTTTTTCATATGATAATAATTTGCTTAAAAATAACAAATTTTATTGAATTCGACATGCAATATTACACTGGCTCATTGCAATTGATGGTTTTTCAAAGCCTAGTCTGAAAATAAAAAAATCCTAACTCTATCCAGTCAGGATTATAAAATTGTAGACTTTTAAATAATCAGGTTAAATTATACTGTTTTGATTTCAAGTTGTCTCAAAGATTTTGTTCAGCGTTTTTCAAAATTTTTATCAGTTCTTTCATTTCATCTTTACTAAATTCATTTAAACTCTGATTATATGGAGCGGAAGGTATTTTTATATAATTGATCCAGCTTTTTTGCTTTTCACTGTAAATACCTCCAAATTCAATATTACTCATTGTCAGAAATTTATATTTTGTTTCCTGATCCAATTTAGTTTCATTTTCCTTTTGTTCTAAAGTTTGAAGAGATTGGATTAATTTGGATAATTCGGACTTTTCGATGGTTAATGTTTTTTTTGAAACCGTATCAAAGGTTTCGTATTCATACATTATTCCAAGAACACTTTCTGCAGAACTATCGGACATATCCTTTGTTACGATTTTTTGAATATTCAAATTTTTGAATTTAGCCAGATCAAAAATTCGCTTTTCAATGAGTGTTCCTCTTCTTGAATTGATTTTCAAGCCATTGGTTGTGGTTAACGGATTTTTAATTATTGGAGGGGAAGTCTGTGCATTTATTAAGGTGCAAAAACCGAAAGAAAATAAAAGAATGTTTTTTTTCATTTGTATGATCGTTTGTATAGCATTTAAATCATTGGTAAAGATAAAAAATTTCAATATTTAACAAAGTAAAAACGTATTGAAATCAGGATTCGTTAAACGAAATAATATATTTTCAGATAATAATTTAACGAATGTCTAATTTTATTATATTTGATATAATTGCAAAATAGATGGAAAAAATTTACGGATTTACACATTATTCCTTTTTCACGGAAATGTCTGAACTTGCCACAAAACATCATAGCTTCGATCTTTCGCTGGGACTTCCCGATTTTGATATTGACAGGCGTCTTACTTCATTTTTAAAAGAAGCTGCAGATCATCCATGTCATCAATATGAACCACTTGCAGGAAATCCTTTGCTGATCAAAAATATCATGGGATACAATGCCAAAAGAGTTAATGGTATAAAGCTCCAGGAAAATGAAGTCACCATTATTCCATGTGCAACTTTTGCTTTATATACGGCCCTTAAATCTATTTTAAATCAAGGAGATGAAGTTATTATTATTCAACCTTCCTACTACACTTATGGGCCTTCTGTTGTTTTAAATGGGGGCACTCCTGTATATTATGACCTTGAACATGATTTCACCATCAACTGGGAAAAGTTTCAAAATTGTATCTCTGAAAAAACAAAAGCCGTTATCGTCAATTCACCCCAAAATCCTACCGGAACGATTCTTACGCGAAGTGACTGGCAACAGCTGTATGAATTGATACAACATCAGGAAATTTATCTGATTTCTGAGGAGATCTATGATACGTATTGCTATGACGGACTTGAACATTACAGTTCTTTTCTACATCCTGAACTGAAAAACAGAACTTTCTGTATTTTCTCTTTTGGAAAAATGTTCCATACATCCGGCTGGAAAGTCAGCTATCTTCTTGCTTCAGAAACTCTGACTGCAAAATTCAGATGTCATCAGCAGTATATTTCTTACAGTGCGAATGCACCTGCCCAATATGCTCTGGCCAGATATCTGGAAGTTTTTGATCCCTTTGAAAACAGGGATATCATGGAGCGGAAAAGAGATCTATTTAATGAAATGATTGCCTTCACGCCACTGGAAGCAACAAAAAAAGCAGAAGGAAGTGTATTTCAAATCGTTAATTTCAGAAATGTTTCTAAAACAATGACCGATGTAGAGTTTTCAAAATGGCTTACAGTAGAGAAAAAAACGGCTTGCCTTCCCCTTTCTGCATTCTATAACTCCCGGCAAAATTCTGATTATATCCGTTTCAGCTTTGCTAAAAAAGATGATCTGATCATCCATGCTCTTGAACATCTGCAAAAAAATCTGTAGGCGTGAAAAACAATCTATTCATCCTACAAATTTTAAAGATAATCCCTATTAATTCTAATTTATTAAACCGAAAAAAGTTGATATTTATAAAAAAGCACCGCCTGAGGCGGTGCTTTGAATATCTTACAAACTGATTTGGTTTTAAAGAGTCAGGACTCTTACATCAATTCTTCTGTTTTTTGCTTTACACTCATCGGTATCATTGGCTTCACACACCGGATGCTGCGAGCCGTAGCCTTCGGCTTCTACCCGGTCTGATGAAATTCCTAATTCAAGAAGTTTCAGTTTGGCGGTCTGAGCTCTTAGGTTTGATAATTTCTGATTGCTTTCTTCATTACCGGTATTATCGGTATAACCACCTAATTTTATTTTTAAATCAGGATACGCATTTAAAATTTCGGCAAGATTATTCAGCTGTAATTCAGAACCTGCTTTCAGATCACTTGATCCTGTCTGAAAATAAAGGTTTTCCAGCGTATACCAGTTATTCGGATCAATTATGCTTTTATCTTTTTGATTCACCGCATTGTACAATTGGAACAATCTGCTTCCTTCACCCAATGTGATGGTTTTTCCTCCTTTCAGTTTTATTTCCTGAATAGCCCCGGTCTCATAGACAAAATCTCCGTTTTCATTGAGCTGTCCTTTAATCTCTTTTGTAGAAACGGGAGTTGCCTGAACTCCTGCATACGCTTTAGATGAACTGGCATTATAAGCTTTTGTGAGGCTTTCCAGTTTAGCCTTTCTATTGGCTTCAATTTTATCTTTATGGATCACTGCCAATGTGGGTGCAATGACTAATGAAACAATAGACATTAGTTTGATCAAAATATTCATTGACGGTCCTGAAGTATCTTTAAACGGATCTCCCACTGTATCTCCCGTTACGGAAGCTTTATGAGGCTCAGACCCTTTGTAATACGTCTGACCATTGATGTCAACGCCTTTTTCAAATGACTTTTTAGCATTATCCCAGGCACCTCCGGCATTATTCTGAAACATTCCCATCAGAACGCCACATACGGTTGCTCCTGCCAGAAATCCTCCCAAAACTTCAGGTCCAAAAATAAAACCGACTAAAATTGGGGAAATAATGGTGATCGCTCCGGGAAGCATCATTTTTCTGATGGAAGCATCGGTGGATATGGCAACGCACTTTTCATATTCAGGCTGTGCTTTTCCTTCCAAGATCCCCGGAATTTCGCGGAACTGCCTTCTTACTTCTTCTACCATCGCCATCGCTGCCTGTCCTACTGCTGTAATGGCCAGTGACGAGAATATGAATGGAATCATTCCGCCTACAAACAATCCTGCCAGAACATCTGCTCTGTAAATATCAATACCGTCAATCCCTGCAATGCCTACAAAAGCAGCAAATAAAGCCAATGCTGTCAACGCAGCAGAAGCGATGGCAAATCCTTTTCCACTGGCTGCTGTAGTATTTCCAACGGCATCCAGGATATCTGTTTTTTCACGGACTTCTTTTGGAAGCTCACTCATTTCAGCAATTCCTCCGGCATTATCTGCAATAGGTCCGAAAGCATCAATCGCGAGCTGCATGGCAGTGGTAGCCATCATTCCGGCTGCGGCAATGGCCACTCCGTAAAGTCCGGCACATAAATAAGATCCATAGATACCCCCTGCTAATACGAGGATCGGAAGCAATGTAGATTCCATCCCTACTGCAAGACCCCCGATAATATTCGTTGCATGTCCTGTAGAAGACTGTCTTACAATGCTGGAAACAGGTCTTTTACCCATGGCTGTATAATATTCCGTGATGATGCTCATCAAGGTTCCTACCACCAATCCTACCATTATCGCTCCGAAAACTCCCATTTTAGTAAATTCATGTCCTCTGAGTGTCATTTTCTCCGGAAGAAGATAGTTGACCAGGAAATATGAAGATATGGCTGTAATCACGATACTTCCCCAGTTCCCCAGATTCAGGGCGTTCTGTACGCTGGAAGTAGATGAGCCTTCATTATCATTAATTCTTACAAATAAAGTTCCTATCATAGAGAAAATAATCCCTGTCCCGGCGATAAGCATCGGAAGGAGAATAGGAGCAAATCCTCCGAAAGAATCATCAGACATCGTTTCTCTGCCCAAAACCATTGTGGCCAACACCGTGGCAACATATGAACCAAACAAATCGGCTCCCATACCTGCCACATCTCCTACATTATCTCCTACGTTATCGGCAATTGTAGCAGGGTTTCTCGGATCATCTTCAGGAATTCCTGCTTCCACTTTTCCAACCAGGTCAGCGCCAACATCGGCCGCTTTGGTATAGATCCCTCCACCTACTCTTGCAAAAAGGGCAATGGATTCGGCACCCAAAGAGAACCCGGTGAGAATTTCAATCGTTTTTTCCATTTCATGGGAATCTACTGTAGCGTCGGGAGCAAAGATCTGTTTAATGATCAGAAAGAGAGATCCCAAACCAAGAACGGCCAGTCCGGCAACCCCCATTCCCATCACGGAACCTCCGGTAAAGGAAACTTTCAAAGCCCTGGACAATGAAGTTCTTGCAGCTTCTGCGGTTCTCACATTGGCTTTTGTCGCGATTTTCATTCCTATAAAACCTGCCAGAGCTGAAAATACGGCTCCCACGGCAAAAGCAAGACCAATACTCCAGTGAGAATTGGAATTGCTGGATCCCATCACTGCAAGCAGGATAGACACTACGACCACGAAATAGGTTAAAATCTTGTACTCAGCCTTCAGAAAGGCCATGGCACCGTCAGCGATATGTCCGCTGATTATTTTCATTTTCTCATTTCCGGCATTCTGCTTACTTACCCAGTTACTCTGCAGGAAAGTATATACTAAGGCGATGACGCCAAAAACCGGAATTAAATAGAACAAATCCATAGTTTATTATTTTTATATTAATAAATAGTAATTAGTTTTATAAATATAATAAAAATTCCATGGTTTTATTAAGCCTTGTGTTATAATATCTTTTTTCGTAAATTTAAAGAACACCACAAAACAGAATATAGTATGAGAGTATTAATTTATTTAGTCTTTTCAGCATTTCTTATGGTCAACTGTCAAAACAGAATGCCTAAAGAAAAAGCAGATGTTCTTTATTTCGGAGGAACTATTTTAACCATGGAAGATGCAACACCTGAAGTAGAGGCGATTGCTTTAAAAAATGGCAAAATACTTTTTGCAGGAACTCAGGCAGAAGCAGATCGTTATAAAGGCGATCAAACAAAGGTCTTTGATCTTAAAGGTAAAGTTTTACTTCCCGGTTTTATTGACGTTCATGGACACTTGACTTCACGGGCAGGAATGATGCAGGCTATAGACCTGTTTCCGGAACCTTACGGGACCGTCAATTCCATTCAGGACCTTCAGATGACCATTAAAAAATACATTAAAGATCATTCAACCCCGAAAACCCAGCCGATTATAGGGAATGGCTATGATGATGCGATTATGACGGAACATCGGCATCCTACCAAAGATGAGCTGGATGCGATAAGTATGACTAATCCAATTATAGTTATTCATACTTCCGGACATGCCAGTGTAGCAAATACCGCCATGCTAAAGCTTTTGGGAATATCTGACTCTTCAAAGGATCCTGAAGGCGGACATTACGGAAGAGATAAAAAAACAGGGAAACTCAATGGTAAATTAGAAGAAAATGCCAGTTTTAAAGCCCTTCTTGCGCTCACAGAAAAGATGAGTAAAGAGGCAGGTAATTCGCAGGATCAAGCCATTAAGAATCTCATGAAAGCTCAGGATGAATGGTTGAGTTACGGCCAGACTACAATCTGTGACGGTAGGACAATGGGAGAAAGTGTAGGTCTGCTGGAAAAAGCTGCTTCTGAACATCTTTTTAAAGCCGACATTGTCTATTTCCCGGATTATGAATACTTCAAAAAGGATCTGAATATTTTTAAGCCCAAGTATATGAAGTACAACAATCATCTAAAACTTGGAGGCTTCAAATTTTCGGACGACGGCTCTCCTCAGGGTAAAACCGCATGGCTCACAAAACCTTATCTTGTGCCACCTGAAGGTCAGTCTGCAGATTACAAAGGCTTTCCTATCTTTTCTGATCAGGTTTTATATGATGATCTGAAGACTTTGTTTCAGAACCATATTACGGCACAGCTTCATGTGAATGGTGATGCTGCGATTGATCAGGCATTACGGGTGATTGGAAAACTAAAAGAAGAAAACATTTACAAACCTGAACTGAGGGCTACTCTTATTCATGTTCAGAACAGCCGCCCGGATCATATTCAAAAGATTAAAGATATCGGTCTCATCCCATCTTATTTTTCTACTCATGTTTATTTATGGGGTGACTGGCATTACTCCAGTGTTTTCGGACCGGAAAGGGCTTCATTTATCAGCCCCGCCAATTCTGCATTGAAGGCAGGAATTATTTTCACGATGCATCATGATGCTCCGGTAACTCCTCCTGATCTGATTACAGCTATGTATTCGGCAGTCAACAGGAAAACGCGTTCGGGAAGAATTCTCGGACCAGATGAAAGAATCACCCCTCTTCAGGCATTAAAAGCAATCACCATCAATGCAGCTTATCAACTTCAGGAAGAGGAAACAAAAGGCTCCATTAAATCAGGGAAACTCGCGGATCTTGTCATCCTTGATCAAAATTCGCTGACTATTAATCCGGAACAAATCCGAAGTATCAAGGTATTAGAAACTATCAAAGAAGGAGTTTCTGTTTATCAAAGGAAATAAAATTATTTTCTGTTTTTAGGATGACTCTTATGCTTTCATAACTGAAAATGATCGTTGTACCGTCTATATCTTAATCATTGGCCAATAAAAAGGCAGATGAAAATTCATCTGCCTTTTATAATTATTTAGGAATGCTGTTTCTTAGCCTCCGAATTTTTCTGCGTAATCTTTTTGAGAAGCTACAATCACTTTTCTGGCGTGCTCAGCTCCGTATACCTCGTGAATTCTGCATTTTGCAGGCTCATCCGGTAAATTTTTATAAGTTAGGAAGTAGTGCATTAATCTTTTAACCTCTGCTTCAGGAAGCTCAGCGATATCTCTGAAATGTCCGAATGCGTGGTCACCGATCATTACTGCAACGATTTTATCATCAGCTTCCCCACCATCAATCATTTTGAATCCACCGATTGGAATCGCTTCCATTAATAATCCTCCGGAATGGATATTGTGAGAGCTTAATACACAAATATCAAGCGGATCATGATCTCCTTCCGTTACATCATCAGCTCCAGCTTCAACAGCCAGTTTCATTACTTCATTGTGGCAATAGGTTCTTGGAACAAATCCATATAAAGCGGGGATGATATTGGAAAATTTCTGAGGTCTGTCTACCTTTAAAAATCCTGTTTCTTTATCTACTTCATATTTAATGGTATCTGAAGGAACGATTTCCACGAATACGTTGACAACATTTGGCGCATCTTCTCCTGCAGAAACCCCATGCCATGGATGTGCTTTAAAATTTGGAATCATTATTTATCTGTTATTTTTTAAGTTATAATTAAAATTTCTCTTCTAAGGTCTTCTATTGTGGCAGCAATATAGTCATCGCTTTCCATATAATTCATGATGAAAATGGTTTTGAATTCTTCAAGATCGGCATTTCCATTCAGTCCGTCATAAGTTTTGTGAAGTAGGTCTATTAAAGCATTCTTAGAATCCACAATGTTTTTCCATGAAGCTTTTGTAATATACAGCTGTTGTGAAGAATTGTATTCAAACTCATCATTGATAGTCTTTTCGGTCAGAAAGATGAATTCATGAGCTGCAAGATCTTTATCAAACTTCTGAATAATATTTGACGGTTTTATTCTTTCTAAAAAGAGCGTCATCCTTTCATAGGAATGGGCCTTATTTTCAGCATTGGATTTTACAGAAAGAAGCTTGATCTCCTGATTTTTAAGGGTAATGTAAGAATGTACAAATTGTCTGAGCAAAACCAGAAAAGGTATTGCGATAATCAATGCAAAAGCATACGGTAAATATCCTGAAAAACTAGTCATAATTTTAGACCGCAAAATTACTAATTATTTTCCGGCTTCTAAAGAGTTTTTAAATATATCGGTCTTAGAATTCTGAATGTAGATGAGAGACAGTATAATGATGAGATAAAAACCAATCATCATCCTGTTCGCCAAACTGGGAAAAACAAGGAATCTTAGAAATACAGAGGCATAAATGGCACCGAAAAACAGACATTGCGCCCAGCTTTTTTTACTGCTCACTGAAAATTTATTAGCTAAAATAACGACAATGAATAATAGCAGTAACGGAAAATAGGAACCATTGAAGTCAAGCATTATAGTCTTCTTGATAAAATTGAAATAGTCCGGAAAATAAAATGGATCGGGATTCGATATTGGATAAATCTGAACTTTTGTAAACTGATTCATAAATAAAGTGGACCAGGAAATCTGGTTGAAATACTGGATCAGAAAGAAGGAAAGAAAAACATAACCATAAGATAGAAATAGTTTTACCGTTGTAATCTGAAGGCTGTTTTTAAAAAAATAAGCCAGGATATAAAAAAATGAGTATAAAATGAAATATTCAGGTCTTGTTAAAATACACAGCATGGCAAAAACCGTAGCAGCAAGATGATTCTTTCTGACCATAAACACATATAAGCTTAGTAACAATAATAAACAGGATAAACTGTCTGCCGAAGCATGCCTGCTGGCTTCCAGAAGAGGTTTGAACAGGGAAATTAAGATCGTTATGATGAATGCTAAAGGATAATTTTTTATCGTTTTAATCAGGTAACAGAATACTAAAATCAGGATCAGAACATAAGAAACAATTGAGGTTAAAAATACGGAAGTTGTAATTTTAAAACCTAATTTAAAGAACATCAGATTAACAAAATTATAAAAAGGTTTTACAGAAAACAGCTGCAGTTCTTCTCCGTAAGCTTTTGGATTTTCTGAAAGAACTTTATAATAGGTATTCTCGCCTTTTGCAATTTCTTCATCCTGAGGAGTGATGCCGAAAAGTTTGGGATTGGTTCCTTTCAGTTCATTATATACCTTTTTGTGGATATCCTCTATTTTCATATCGGGATATTCTGCTTTATAGATTAGACCTGCATAAGCCTCAAGATCTACATTGTAATACTGATGGGTATACAAATACCACGACATCACACATAAATAGATTGAAAAAATAAAAACAAGAATATTTCTGTTTTTCATTTGCATTTTTGTTTTGTTCTGTAAGAATGCAAAAGTAAAAAAACTATTTGTTCAGCCGTTATTATTATTCAACTTATTATTTTGCGAGAAAAAGACAGGCATTATAACTGGAATAATGCAGGTCGCTGAGTCACTTCATGATAACATACACTGTTTTCATCAAAAAAGTGATATACCAGACTTTTCCTTGTTTTGTTTTTATCTGTATGAGGCTCGCCACCGTGAAGGATATTGGCGTGCCATATGAGCATATCTCCTTTTTTAGCCCTGAAAATCTCTTTTTTTAAACCCAGTTCCTTTACCTTACCATCTAAAAATTCTTCATAAGCCCGATAGCTCTTTTTTCCAATCCTCAATGCGTCCCCTTCATTCTCATAATCAGAATTCAGAAAATAAGGAAGTTTATGACTTCCTGGTATATAGTGAAGTGCACCATTGGTCTCATCCACATCTTCCAAAGCAATCCATACTCCCAGAAGTCCGCCAAGCGGATAGGTGGTCATATGAATACTGTCTGAATGTGTTTTTTGCTGGCTTCCGTTGATAAAATTAATACTTTGAAAAAGCTTCGCCTGACCATCCAATAGTACGGAAAGAAAGTCCAGAAGGTTTTTATTGTTTCCTATATTTTTAATAATCTCAGAATGATGGATGGCAAACATGAGTTTTCCGCCATAAATAAATTTCAGCGTCCCATTTTGCATAAGCTTTTCAATTTCATTATTGATCTTATCTGCATCATCTGTACTGATAAAATTCCTTAAGATCATATATCCGTTATCATCGTAGTGTAAGGCACTTTCTTTATTTTCAGCAGTTAAACCTTTGAAAAATTCGGTATTAACCATTTTTTCATGAGTAATGGTTCTTTCGGAAGCCGGAAGATGCGCAAAATCAGAACTGGAAATACTGGAAAAGTATTTTTTGTTGACTCCATATTTTTTGTATAAAGGAATATTATGCTGTAACTTTTTCTTGTTAAAAAAATTATAAATGATATAGGGCAGTTTATAATGACGGATCTGCTTTAGCATGGCTGAAATGTTAGTATTAAATACTTGATAAAGGTAACAAATATTATTTAATTAAAACCATTCTAAATAACGGTTTACATATGATAATAATCCTAAAAAAACTTTCCTCTCATCATAAGTGATGCAAAATTTTTGACAAGAGCCTTTTTTGAGTTATCAATTACCGCATAGGGCTTCAATTCTGGTCTGAAACCTCTAAAAAACTCTTCAATACTTGGAAGATTTCCTCCTTCAAAATCAAAAATATAGTTTTCTATATTTTCTTTGATGACATGGTCTATCAGTGTAGATGCCCCTGCCATCTTAATATATTTTTTATCATTAAATGTTCCTAAGAGAGCAATCGTATCATAATCTGAATAGGTGGCGATCATATTCGTAATTTCATTGTGAAAATAAAAAGCAAAGAATTTCAGATATTTTAATGAATAGAATGCCTCCAACGTTTTCAGTAAAGCGACTGAATCATGTTCCTTATCCAGTCCTACTACATTTTCCCTTATAAACTTTTCTGCTTTCGGATAGCTTATCTCTTTTATTGCTGAATTTTCCAGTACTTCATCATCCAAGCGTAATTTTCTTTTTCTTTTTGGCGAATACTTAGCAAAAACTTCAGTATAATTACCCGGATATAAAAGAAAATTTTTCTTGGTGTCTAATTTGGATTCAAAGCTGTTGGTTTCGTTAAAATAGTAAACTTTGACGAGATAGTTTTTTTGAAGAAAGTGAAGGAACCTCTCATTCATCTTCTGATCATCTTTTGCTGAAAAGACCCCAAGTTGCTGGCACATCAGAGGATTGTGGACTATTTTGATCCTTTTTTTGGAGATAAAAGGAACAGGCATTACCGCTTCATAGTCCTTGTATACTAAAACATCCCATTGTTTATTGGCTGTCACATCTAAGAAATCTTTTGATGCTGAGTATTTTCTTTGTTCTGAATTTTCGAGACAGTCAGCATATTTCTTAAAATCGATCTCTTTATATTTCAATCTTCTAATCATAATAATCCTTCATCTGAGAAACTAAAATAGGTGTCGTGCGTAACAATCACATGATCCAGAAGCTGGATGCTTAATGTTTTTCCGGCTTCTTTTATTTTTTGGGTAATTCCCATATCTTCTTTGCTGGGTTTCAAACTTCCTGAAGGATGATTGTGGGCAATGATAATTCCAGTAGAGAAATGATCCAGAGCAGTTTTAAATAAAACTCTCACATCTACTACAGACTGGCTGATCCCGCCTTGTGTCAACTGTGAGACATGAATCACTTTATTGCTCTGATTCAGAAACATCGCCCAAAACTCTTCGGTCCTTAAGTCTGAAAGTTTATTTTTAAGGATAAAATAAACATCCTTGCTGTTGGAAATAACGGGTTTCTCAGGGATTTCCTGAACAGCTCTCCTTTTTCCTATTTCTAATGCTGCAATAATAGAAAGAGCTTTTACTTCTCCTATTCCTTTGAATTTCATCAGTTCTTTACTGGAAAGAAGGCTCAGCTGATGCCAACTGTTATTTACTGATGATAGAATTTTTCTTGCCAGCTCCAATGCACTCTCCTCTCTGCTTCCGCTTCCCATAATAATTGCCAGAAGTTCAGAATCAGAAAGTGAACTTTTACCTTTCTGTAAAAATTTCTCTCGGGGTCTGTCGTCTTTAGCAAGTAATTTTATGGTCATCTTTTGGAGATTAGAGATTAAGTTACAATTATATAGATTTTAAATCATTTGGATAAATTTAATAAAATGCATACATGATAACAGGCTGTTTTGAATGGTCCAGGTATTGAGCCGTTTGAATCAGTGCATTATGAGAAAGCATAGGACATCCTAAACTCAAACATGCAGGATTTCGTGATTCCTGATCCGGAACACATCCTAATGAATGCAACACGATGGCACGCTCCATAGCATTACTGTTCCCGGTATCCAGCCCCCTGAGCCTGTAAGCTTTTCCGAATTTCCCGTTATAACTATTCAGAATTTCATACTTTCCCAATGAAGACTGATAGGAGCCTTCTGTATTACTGAACTGAAGAGCATCTGAATTCTTAATCACCGAACCTGAACCATGAGAAACAATTGCCTTTTGTAATAGTTTATTATTTTTCAGATCATACACAAAGTATCTGTATTTTCCAGAATATATTTTAAAATTAATAAAAACAGCGATATCCTGATTGTAATTTTTACCTTTTAAAAAATGTTTAAGTTCCAAAACTTTTACGGCCGGAAGAATCTCAGACAAACTGTTTTCCTGGGACTCAGCTTTAGAGCAGGAAATAATAAAAAGGAACAGGAAAATAAACTTTTTCATTAAGGTTAACAGGGATTTATTCGATGATCATTCCATCTTTCATCACTAGTTTTCTGTCCGTGATTTCTGCAAGGTTCGGGTTGTGTGTTACAATGACAAACGTCTGGTTATATTTATCTCTCAGATCAAAAAATAATCTGTGAAGATCATCCGCATTCTTTGAGTCTAAGTTTCCCGTAGGCTCATCCGCAAAAATAATTTTTGGAGAATTGATCAAAGCTCTTGCTACTGCTACCCTTTGCGCTTCCCCTCCTGATAACTGGTTGGGTTTATGGTTCAGTCTCTGCTCTATTTTAAGGTCTTCAAATAAAGCATAGGCTTTCTCTAAGGCCTCTTTTTCATTCGCTCCTCCTATTTTGGTAGGAAGCAATACATTTTCTAAAGCGGTAAACTCAGGAAGAAGCTGATGAAACTGAAATACGAAACCAATATTGTGGTTTCTGAATTTTGAGAGCTCCTTATCATTCATATTAATGAAAGATTCTCCTGCAATGCTAATTTCCGTATTATACTTACTGGAATTGCTTGGATGATCCAAAGTTCCTAAAATCTGAAGCAATGTAGACTTTCCTGCTCCAGATTCGCCTACAATAGAAACCACTTCACCTGTTTTAATGTGAATATCAACTCCCTTCAGTACTTCTAAATTTCCATAAGATTTATGGATATTACTTGCTTTAATCATGATTCAAAAATAGTAATTTGATTTTAAAATTCAGTCATAAAACTGATATGTTGGCAATATTTTTAAGCAGCATAAAACTACACAAAGAGGGTATTTTAAAAGGAGTAATGTTTAGATAGATTTGAATATCGTTATAACGGAAGTACAAAATTTTACATTCCAACTAAAAAACAGAAAATAAAATGCTAAAAACAAATTTCGAAACAAAAATTGATTTTACGGAAAGAAAAATTCAAGAGTTTCTTTTTGACAAAAACCAACAGAATTACCAGAGGAGTCCAACTGCTAAAAGCGGATTTTTTTATTCCAATGATAAGGTTGCCAATGATCATACGATTAATGCATCCTATAAACAGAAAGTAAAATATTCTGTACGGGAATTCTGGTGTGTTATACAAAATAATATATCGGTACAAAATAATCCGATCACTATTGTATACGAGCAGGAAGTAGATATTAATCCTGAATATCTGATCTATTTTAAAGAAGGAATGAGCGATGAATCCATTGCTTATGCCAAAAACATTATCAGTCAGTATCGTTTTGATACCGGAATTGACGTTGAAGAATGGATAGAATCGAAGCTAAATATTTTATTAACAGAGGATATGTTCTATATAGAAACCTCATTAAATATCACAAAAACAGGAGATAGAATAGAGTTTAATACTGATCAGCGCTATGCATTTTTACGGGTATATCATCTCATTGATGAAGATCTTGAAAAGCAGAAACCTGTAAAAAGTCAGGTTCATATCATCGATGACGGAGATCTTTCACACTGGCAAAAAGAATCTAAAACAAGGCTTGAAAAATTAAAATATGAAGAATTAATATTAGGTATTATTGAACCTAAGCAAGATCCTGCCATAAAAGAATACCCTGTAAATACTGCTATTCCTGAAGCGCAAAAAATTACTGACGTACTCTCTGCTATTTCAAGTTCACTGATTCCTTCAGATTGTGGAGTGATGAATTTTAAGACCATAAAATTATTGACTCTCTTTAATTTTCCTGAATTTAAAGTTGAAATGATCGACCATAGAATTAGAATCGGATGTTCGGATATTATTATAAGTCTGCCTGTGCTAAGGATAAGAAATGCCCAGATTGTTTTTTACATCTATTATTCGGTTCCTGATGATATCACCCAGGTTTTATTAAAAATAATGACTGTCTGTGCAACAAGAGCTGCCCTTGAAGCTGCTGTTTTAGGTGTTATAACCAGCAATCCTGCGGTGGCCATTGCTGTATTTAATAATCAATTTAAAAACTGTATTCAGCAGGAAGCCCTAAAATGTATAAATCCTGGGATTATGACATTGAAAGAAACCGACGAATGGCATTAAGCCATCATAATCATTATATTTTTCAACACAAAAAAACCTCTCAAAATGAGAGGTTTTACTATTTGTATAATCCAGATTGTTACAGCAACAAAGTTAATGGACTTTCCAGATATGTTTTTAAAGTCTGTAAGAACTGAGCTCCGGTAGCACCGTCTACCACTCTGTGGTCACATGCTAATGAAAGCT
Source organism: Chryseobacterium carnipullorum (assembly GCF_900142785.1). Lineage (GTDB taxonomy): Bacteria > Bacteroidota > Bacteroidia > Flavobacteriales > Weeksellaceae > Chryseobacterium > Chryseobacterium carnipullorum. The sequence goes on from NZ_FRCD01000004.1 coordinate 212,623, forward strand.
TCATGATATTTCCTACTACGATCTGACCGTCTTTAACAATCGGTTTTTCAATGATTGCTCCTACTGAAAGGATCGCAGAGTTCGGCTGGTTGATGATACTTGTAAATGTTTCGATTCCGAACATACCCAGGTTTGAAACCGAGAATGTAGAACCTTCCATTTCATTGGCTTTAAGACCTTTATTTTTCGCTCTTGTCGCCATATCTTTTACCGCTGCAGAAATCTGAGTGTAGTTCATCTGATCTGTATTTTTAAGTACAGGAACTACTAATCCGTCAGGAATAGCTACTGCGACACCTACATTAATATTTCCTCTGTGGATCACCTTATCTCCTGCCCAGCTTGAATTCACCTGTGGATGTTTTCTTAAAGCCACTGCAGTCGCCTTAATGATCATATCATTGAAAGAGATTTTAGTATCCGGTAAAGAATTGATTTCTTTTCTGGCCTCAATCGCTTTATCCATATTGATCTCTACCATCAGATAATAGTGAGGAGCAGAGAATTTACTTTCAGCAAGACGTTTTGCAATAATATTTCTTACCTGAGAGTTTGGTGTTTCTGTATCTTCACCCTGAACAAAACTCAATGCCACCTGAGCTGCTGCCGGAGCAGAAGCTGCTGGCTGAGCCTGTGCCTGAGAAGGTTGATAGTTTTCAATATCTTTTTTAACGATTCTTCCGTTTTCTCCTGATCCATTCACGCTGTTGATATCAACACCTTTGTCCTGAGCCATTTTTTTAGCCAATGGAGAAATAGCTACTCTGTCTGAAGATGAAGAACTTACAGCAGGAGCTGCCTTTTCTTCTGCTTTAGCTTCGGTTTTCTGTTCTGCAGGCTTTTCAGTAGACTGAGCCGCTGCTTTTGGAGCACCTACCGCAGAAACATCTGTTCCTTCCGGACCGATAATCGCCAACACTGAATCTACAGGAGCCGCACCACCTTCTTCTACCCCTTGCTTCAATAGGATTCCATTGAATTCAGATTCGAAATCCTGAACTGCTTTATCTGTTTCGATTTCAGCAAGAAGATCACCTTCTTTTACAGTATCGCCAACATTTTTATGCCATTTCGCCACTTTACCTTCTGTCATTGTATCAGAAAGTCTTGGCATGGTAATAATTTCTACACCTGCAGGAACTTCTGCACTAGTCTGCTCAACACTGGTAGCGTTATTTTCTGTTTTCGATTCTTCTTCAGATTTTTTTTCTTCAGAACCTCCGGTAGCAGGAGCAGCAGCCCCACCGGTTAATCCTGAAATATCTTCCCCTTCATTTCCGATAATCGCTAAAACAGAGTCTACAGCAGCAGCAGATCCTTCTTCTACACCAATGTATAAAAGAGTTCCGTTTATCTCAGATTCGAAATCCTGAACAGCTTTATCTGTTTCAATTTCGGCTAAAATATCTCCTTCTTTTACTTTATCTCCTACGTTTTTATGCCATTTCGCCACTTTACCTTCCGTCATAGTGTCGGAAAGGCGGGGCATCGTAATTACTTCTGCCATAATTTATTGTATTAATTTGTTAATGTGATGATGTGATGATAAGAACAGTGAACATTGAGTTAACACATCATCTATCATCGAATCAGCAAATTATTTTAGTTTTCTAATTGATCTAAGAACGGGTAATTTTCCTGAGCATAAACATATTCATAGATTTTGTCTGTATCCGGATACGGAGAGTTTTCCATGAATTCAATACACTCATCTACAAAATCTCTTGATTTGTTGTCGATAGCTTCCAATTCAGTTTCGGTAGCCCATCCGTTTTCAAGGATTCTATGTTTTACCAGTTCCATTGGGTCATCATTCTTATGAATGGCTACTTCTTCCTTGCTTCTGTAAGGTTCAGCGTCAGACATAGAGTGCCCTCTGTAACGGTATGTTCTTGCTTCAATGAAGGTTGGTCCGTCTCCTCTTCTTGCTCTTTCAATTGCTTCGTAAGCTGCCTCAGCAACTTTCTCGGGATCCATTGCATCTACAGCAAGGCAAGGCATTTCATATCCTAAACCTAATTTGTAAATATCTTCGTGGTTAGCGGTTCTTTTCACAGAAGTTCCCATGGCATACTGGTTGTTTTCAACCACAAATACGACAGGAAGTTTCCAGTTCATCGCCATATTGAATGTTTCATGAAGCGATCCCTGTCTTGCAGCTCCGTCTCCGAAGAAACAGATGTTTACTGCTTTTCTGTCAAAATACTTATCTGCAAAAGCAATTCCAGCTCCCAAAGGAATCTGTCCTCCTACGATACCGTGTCCACCATAGAAACGGTGTTCTTTGCTGAAAATGTGCATAGATCCACCCATGCCTCCGGAAGTTCCGGTAGCTTTACCGCAAAGTTCAGCCATGATTCTCTTAGGATCTACTCCCATCGCCATTGGATGGATGTGGCATCTGTAAGCAGTAATCATACTGTCTTTTGTTAAATCCATTGCATGCGTGAAGCCGGCAGGAATAGCCTCCTGACCGTTATACAAATGTAAAAAACCTCTGATCTTTTGTTTTAGATAAAGAGAACGGCATTTGTCTTCAAACCTTCTCCACATTGTCATATCTTCATACCACTTCAGGTATACCTCTTTAGAAAATTCTTTCATGTGCTAGCTCTTGCTTTTTTATGATGAATATTTGAGCAAAATTATAAAAAAAACTTTGTTTTTATCGTATACATACTAATTGTTTTTTTGCTTATAGTGTTATATTTGAATTTTAAACTTGAACATGGAAGAAAAACAGCCTTCAATGGTACATAAAATTTCAAGAATCATCTCAGATTTTTTCAATCCACTTGTTTCTTTATTTATTTTTTTCGTTTACATGAGTATAAGAGAAAACTCATATAAAAACTCTATCCTTTACTTTGCCCCTATATTATTGATAATTATTGCTCCGGTAGTGATCTGGCTGGTATGGAATGTAAAAACCGGAAGATATACCAATATGGATGTTTCTGATCGTGTTCAGAGAAAAAGTCTGTATCTCTTTATTGCTGCCTGCGTGATCACTTACCTGATTTTTAATTATGTCAGGAACGGATATATTGATCTGGTGATGCTCTTTATTCTGATTTTGGTTTTCACAATGCAAATCAGTAATTTTTTCATCAAAAGTTCGATGCATACAGCCTTTAATATTTTTGTGGCAGCCTTATTTTTCACCCTGAACTGGAAAGCAGGGCTGATCTGGCTGGGAATTGCTGCTTTAGTGGGAATTACAAGAATTATTTTAAAAAGACATACGGTAAAGGAAGTATTTATGGGTGCCGGAATAGCATTTATGGTATCTTTTATTTATCTTTATTGCAATATACAATTTCAACATTAAGAATTCTATGAAAATAAATCATCTTACCGCTGCTGAGGAAAATTTTATGAAGCTGTTCTGGAAGCTTGAATCTTTTTATCTGAAAGACATCATGGAGCAGCATCCTGAGCCGAAGCCGCATCAGAATACCGTTTCTACCTATTTAAAAATATTAGTGGAAAAAGGCTATATCACGACTCAAAAAGAAGGCAGAATCTTTAAATATACTGTAGTTGTTCCCTCTGAAGAGTACAGAAAATTTTTATTAAAAGAGCTTTCTCATAATTTTTTCAATGATTCAGGGAAGGAAATTCTGGACTTTTTATTGAACGAAAAATTAATATCTCAGGATGATCTGAAAAATTATTTTGATCTTAAAATCGAGACTGTTCCTTCGAAAATTGAAGAACCGAAGTTTGAATATGCAGAAGAAGTCTTAAATCCTAAGAAAATTAAAAAAGTCAAAACAAAAGAAAAGGATAAGGAAAAAGATAAAGACAAGAAGAAAAAGAAGAAAAAAGATTAAACATATCCATTCAAGTAGATGGAAAGCTATAGAGTATTATATTGTCATATATAAAGGATCATTCTCTTCTATCCAAAGTATCTGTACATCATCTAACAAGTAAACCTGACCGCTTATCCATTGTATTCTGATTTCCTCAAATCTCAGTTTTATCCAGTAATAAGCTGCTGTTCTATAATAAAATATCCCTTTTTAAAAAACTGAAAAACCTTCAGTCTGTTTAAAAAGGGATATATAGTGCATAAAAAAAGCGGCTAAAAAGCCGCCTTATATTTTTACCAACGATTTCCGCCGCCGTTACCACCACGGTTGTTTCCACCACCGTAGCCGCTACCGCCGCCTCTATTGTTGTTTCCTCCGTAACCACCTCCTCTGTTGTTGTCAAAGCTTCTTCTTGGCTTTTCTTCTCTTGGCTTAGCTTCAGATACGTTTAACTCTTTTCCGTTAAATTCTTTCTGATTAAGAGCTTCGATAGCTTGCTTTCCTTCTTCATCTCCCATTTCTACAAAACCGAAACCTCTTGAACGGCCAGTTTCTCTGTCTGTAACGATTTTAGCTGATGATACATCACCAAATTCTGCGAATAGATCGTGCAACTCATATTCTTTAGTTGCGTAATTGATGTTTGAAACAAAAATGTTCATTTTAAATAAAAATTAAAAATTAATAAAAATTTGGTATATAAAAGAAAAGCAACATAAATTAATGAACAAATATTGATTCCAAATATAAACGTATGCAAGATACAATTTAAAATTTTAAATCAAAGCTTTTTTTAAAGTATTTATCACTGTCGTAAGATGTCAGAGTCATATATTATCGATTAACAATAAATAAATATTGTTTATTATAAAATTTTTACTGAAATTCGCTTAAAGTTAAAATTAGTTAACATAAAAAATCACCCAAATAAGCCTGCACAGAGGCGACAAAAAGACAACTATAACACTATGCCTATTATAATAAACCTTGACGTGATGATGGCCAAAAGGAAAATGTCTTTGAACGAGCTCTCAGAAAAGATAAATTTGACATTATCCAATGTATCCAACCTGAAAACGGGGAAAGCAAAAGCGATCCGGTTCAGTACGCTTGATGCCCTGTGCAAAGCACTGGAATGTCAGCCCGGAGATATTCTGGAGTATCGCGAATCATAGGACATGAAAAATTCACTGATTATCTTTAAATGTTCAATATTCTTCACGTAATATATATATATGATACACACCACCAATTACATCAACACTTTTATTGAGATTGCCGATGACTGCACCATTTCACATGCAAAGACGCCACCTGAAAAGAAAACAAAAACACTGGCAAGTCTTCAGTATGAGCAGATTAAAAAAAATCCTTATCTCTATCCTTCCGATGACATTATATTTGAATGTTATGCGATCAAAAATAATATTTCTGAAAGTGAAAAGCAGCAGGAAAAAATACAGTTTTTTTCTAAAGGACAACCCTGCCTCCGATCGTCTCCTTTAGCCAAACGCTACAGATTTGAGATCCATCATAATAAGGAAGGAAAAGTGGCTATTTTCGCGGTTGACAGCAAAGAATACCAAAACTTTTTAAGTGATGACACGATAAAAAAGGTAAAAGCGATGCGCTCCAAGAAAAAGTGATTGAGAAAATGAATCATTTCCTTCAGATCAGTAAATACCGTTTCCTTGATAAACCCAGTTTTTAACACTAAATTTGTGAAACAAATTATTAAAACATGAACTACCATACGAGAAAATGGGTAAAGCCCGAAGATCTGAATCCTAACCACTCTCTTTTTGGAGGAAGACTTTTACAGTGGATCGATGAGGAGGCAGCTCTTTATGCCATCATTCAGCTTGAAAACACAAAAGTGGTGACGAAATTTATTTCTGAAATTAATTTTGTAAGCTCAGCCAAACAGGGTGATATTATAGAAATAGGGATTGAGGCATCACATTTCGGATCATCATCCATTACCTTGAAATGCAATGTACGAAACAAGATGACTCACCAGACCATTATCACCGTTGATAAAATTGTAATGGTCAATCTGGACAGTGAAGGAAATCCTGCACCACACGGAAAAACACAAATTGAATTTGTAAAAGACAGACTGAACCAACCATGAAAATTTTTGTAAAAAACATGGTGTGTAACCGCTGCATTTCCGCAGTGGAAAAAATATTCAATGAGGTGGGTGTAATGATACATTCTGTCTCTTTGGGCGAAGTAGTAACTGAAACTGATGTTCCGGCTGAAAAAATGCTGGCGATAGAAAAAAAATTTCGAGAAACAGGCTTTGAAAGAATTATGGATTCTACCCATCAGCTTGTTGACAAGATTAAAAATAAGATCATCATTAAGATCAGTGAACTCGATATTGATGAAAATTTTCTTCTTTCTGAGTTTTTAAGTTCAGAGATTCACAAAGACTACAGTTCTCTTTCCAAAACCTTTTCTCAAAACGAAAATATTACACTGGAACAGTTTTTTATCCTGCATAAAATTGAAAAGGTAAAAGAACTGCTGCTTTATAATGAATTCACCCTTACGGAAATTGCTGGAAAGCTTGGCTATAAAAGCGTTCAGCACCTCTCATCCCAATTCAGGAATATTACCGGATTTACTCCCACAGAATTCAAGAAACTGAAAGACCATCAAAGGAAGACACTGGATAGCTTATGAGTTGGAGAGTTTGAGTATGGAGGGGCTTGAGTATAAACGCGTGCTAAACTATTCAAATATGTTAATAGGATAATCAAAAATCCCCATTCTTAAAATCTTCACCTTATACACCCACTTCTACTCTACAACTCTCCAATCCTCTCATACTCCTACCAAAAAAACTCTAACACCTACATCCCAAATTCTGTAACTATTATCCCTAAATTTATAACAGCCTTTCCAATTGATTTTGGACATTTGCAGTATAAATTCAAGGATCATGCAAAGACAATACAATATACTCGGAATGACCTGCTCCGGATGTCAGAAGAAAATTTCTGAAAAACTCAACAGCGTTGAGGGAGTTACAGCCGATGTCAATCTGGAAAACAATACAGCAACCATCACTTCCGATCAGGAAATTGAACTTTCGGTTTTAAATAATGCATTGGGAGAGAAATATAAACTGGAAGACCCTAAAAAACCTGATACTGCATTTGTAAAACCTCAGGACAGAGTTTCCCCTTCTTCAGTCTATTATTGCCCGATGGAATGTGAAGGAGACAAAGTCTATTTCAAACAGGGTGAAAGATGTCCGGACTGTAATATGTATCTTGTTCCTATTGAGGAAAAGCATGCTAAAGATCCCAATCACAAACCCACCTACTCCGCTTCCAATCTTCCTTCAAATTTCAAAGACAGTGTAGGAAAACACTACTGTCCGATGTTCTGTGAAGGAGATAAAGTCTATGATGAAAAAGGTGACTGCCCTGTTTGCCATATGCACCTGGAAGAAATTACAGAAGATCTTGCCAAAAATGCACCTTCTCACAATCATCAGCATTCTCATTCCCCTACTCATGACCACAGCCATCATGAAGCTCCGAAAGTGACCGATGATATGGCTGGAAAATATTACTGCCCGATGTACTGCGAAGGAGATAAAACCTACGACTCTAATGTAGGATGTCCTGTATGCGGAATGGATCTGGTAAAATACCCCGAAAAGAAAACGGCAAAATATACCTGCCCGATGCATCCGGAAGTTATTCGTGATGAGCCCGGAGACTGCCCGATATGCGGAATGGATCTGGTAAGAATGCCAGATAGTAACGAGGATGAAGAAGATGAAACCTATCACATTCTGAAAAAGAAATTCTTTATTTCCCTTGCCTTCACGATTCCGGTTTTTATTCTTTCAATGGGTGGGATGATGATTAATTTCCCTTTTTCTCACAAAATACAGGGATTTATTGAACTCGCACTTACTCTTCCGGTGCTGTTTTATTCCGGGTGGTTCCTGCTCAAAAGAGGCTGGGTTTCGTTCAAAACATGGAATTTAAATATGTTCAGTCTGATTGCTTTAGGCGTTGCAGCTGCTTTTATTTTCAGCATTGTAGCTTTGGCTTTTCCAGATATCATTCCTCACGAAATCAGAGGTCACAATCACGAGATTCCATTGTATTTTGAAGCGGTCTGTGTGATTTTGACGCTTGTCATCTTAGGACAACTGATGGAAGCTGCTGCTCATAAAAAAACGGGAAATGCCATCAAGGAACTGATGAATCTTTCTCCTGATGAAGCTAATCTCATCGTGAATGGAGAAGAAAAAAGAGTCTTGCTTTCTCAGGTGAAAATCGGAGATCTGCTGAAAGTAAAACCAGGCGAAAAAATCCCTGTTGACGGAAAGATCACCGAAGGAACTTCTTTGGTGGATGAAAGTATGATCACAGGAGAACCCGTACCAGTAGAGAAAAGTATTGATGACAAGGTTTCTTCAGGAACGATCAACGGGAATAAAGTTTTCATCATGAAAGCTGAAAAAGTAGGTGATGAAACTCTTCTTTCACAGATCATTAAAATGGTAAATGAAGCCAGCCGAAGCAGAGCACCAATACAGAAACTGACGGACAAGGTGGCCAAAGTATTTGTTCCGGTGGTGATTCTTATTGCTGTTCTTACTTTTGTTTTATGGCAGTTTTTCGGACCGGAAGGAAAAAGAAGTCTATTTGCTTTCGTAAATGCAGTTGCCGTCTTAATTGTTGCCTGTCCATGTGCATTGGGTCTTGCTACTCCAATGTCTCTGATGGTAGGAATCGGGAAAGGGGCTAAAAGTGGTATTCTGATCAAAAATGCAGAAGCACTGGAACAAATGCATAAAGTGAACGTTCTGATCACGGACAAAACAGGAACTTTAACGGAAGGAAAACCCTCTGTAGAATACATTGAAACTTCAGGAATCGGAGATAAAAACGAAATTTTAAAACTTGCTTTTTCCCTTAATCAAAACTCGGAACATCCGCTATCCAATGCGGTGATCAAAAAAGCGAAGGAAAAGAATTTAACGGTAGAAAAAGTGAATGAATTTGAAAATATTTCTGGAAAAGGAGTTCAGGGAAATATCAATGGAAAAATAGTTTACTTGGGGAACGAAAGCCTTCTAGCCTCCAACAACCTATCTGTTCCACAGGCGTTAAAAGATAAAGCTATTGAGGTACAATCCAAGGCCCATACCATCTCTTATGTAGCACAGGATAAGACCGTATTAGGTTTCATCAGTTTTACAGATAAAATTAAAAACACTTCCAAAAAAGCGGTTCAACGTCTGATGAGTGAAGGAATTGAGGTGATCATGATGACCGGAGACAATGAACATACGGCAAAAGCAGTTGCTGATGAATTGGGAATCAAACATTATAAAGCAGGCTGCCTTCCGGAAGATAAATTGAACGAGGTTAAAAAACTTCAGCAACAAGGAAAGATTGTCGCGATGACGGGAGACGGCATCAATGACTCCCCTGCCCTCGCCCAGTCTAATGTGGGAATTGCAATGGGAACCGGAACTGATGTCGCGATGGAAAGTGCTGAAATTACTTTATTAAAAGGTGATATTTTAGGCGTGGCAAAAGCCAAATTACTGAGCGAAAAACTGCTTAAGAACATCAAAGAAAACCTTTTTTTTGCATTTATCTATAATGTTTTGGGTATTCCGGTAGCGGCAGGATTATTGTATCCTTTCTTTGGAATATTATTATCACCCATGATCGCAGCCGCTGCAATGAGCGTCAGTTCACTGTCTGTCATTCTGAATTCATTGCGCTTAAACTCTGTAGATCTGGATGCAGACATAAAATAAAAATCATGAAAAAAGGAAGTCTTTACATTGGATGTTCGGGATTTTATAATAACGACTGGAAAGGGTCACTATATCCTGAAAATGCCCAAAGTAAAGACTTTCTTGCCTTATATTCCCTAGCTTTCAATACAGTCGAGATCAATTCTACCTTTTACAGAAAACCTACCGCCAAAACGCTTTTAAAATGGCATGATGAAACGCCTGACGATTTTAAATTCTTCATTAAAATTCCGAAAGCCATTTCCCATGAAAAACGTCTGAAAGAATCTAAAAAAGACATTTCAGAATTCTGTACGCATATCCAAACCCATTTAAAAGAAAAGCTTGCCGGGTTCCTGTATCAGTTTCCACCATCTTTCAAAAAATCACAGGAAAATATAGATCTGATTTTGGCCAACCTCAATTTTATTTATCCCAACGTCATTGAATTTCGTCATGAATCCTGGTGGACAGAGGAAGTTTTCAGTCTTTTAAAAGAAAACAACATTGTGTTTTCAGGAGTAAGCTTTCCGGGAAATCTTCCTGAGGATGTGATCATCAATCATCCTGATATTTTGTACTTCAGGCTCCATGGAAAACCTGTTCTTTATAAATCTGAGTACAGTTCAGAGTTTATAGATACTCTAGCGGAAAAAATCAAACATTCAGAAAGAAAAGCCTTTATATTTTTCAATAATACTTGGGGAACTGCTGCGATTAAAAATGCACTGTATCTCAAGAAAATTTTAGATTAAGGATTTACTTCTCTACTAAAACATCCACATTTATAGAAGGTTCTCCTGCCGAGAACTTTTTCCATTCTCCAAAATAATTTCTGTAATAGGTGTTTTTAGAAAACGCAAAAATATTTCCTCCTAAAAAAAGTTTCCCTTTAAAATCTTCAGAAGCCCTCACGGAAACAAAGAAATCCCCATTCAGCCAGATACTTTTATCATTCACATCAAGAGAGATCGTATTATCCCGGATATCTTCTTTTGCTATCGTAAGTTTCAGGGTTTCATTCACAACCGATTCTCCCGGAAAATCGCCTGCAGATTGCTGAATATCAAAAATCAGAGTAACAGGCTTCTCAATGGCGAAAAAGGAAAGATTAAGATTGATCTTTTTTAATTTTACTTTCCTGCTGTTTTTAATCTTAATTGCGTATTCCCTGAATATTTTCTTCAGATCTTCAGAATCATATCCACAATACCCTCTTTTTGAATTTGTGGTTCCAAAGTTTTTTGAAACATATTTCTTTGGAATAATATTTACATTTTGAATTTCAATCAGTTTTTTATTGAGTGAAATATCATATTGATGTAATGCTTCAAAATCTGCAACCTTCATCTGAAATGACTCATATCCGTTTACATCTACTTTCAATATCCTGTTTTTATCTAATCCCGTAATATCAATGAGATACTTCCCTTCCTTATCTGTTATATTACCAATGTCTTCATTCTCGATTCCAATTCTCGCATCCGCAACAGGCAGATGTTTTTCAGAGAAAATGGTTCCGGAAATCCGTTGTCCTGATAAATTGGCGGCAGTGAGAAGAATAAATAGATATTTAAGATTCATCAAATTAAAATAATTCCCGAATATAGGAAGAATAAGGAAATTTCAATACAAATAAGAAAAGTAAAAAGATTCCACATGAATAAATGTTAAAATTAAAGAATACGAAAACATAATCTACAGACCTTCATTCTATTCAAAATATACTTTAAAATAAAGTCCTTAAAATAAAATTAAAAAGTAAAAATTTAACAAATCATGGCATATAATTTGTTAACATTTTAGCAATATTTTAACGATTTTTAACTCTTTAAATCTCCATTATCTTTATGAAAAAAAAATTTGGGGGGAAGTCAAGAAACATGACTTTTCTTGGGATGACTGCATTGATGAGTGCGGCCTCAATTGTATTCAACAGCTGTAATGGCAAAACCGATGTGAAAGAATTTGAAAAAATAACCTCACAGGAACATCCCACCACACAAATGGTCCCCAAAATAGATGATGAGAGCGTAGAAACCGATAAAAGAATTATCTATCTTACTTTTGACGACGGCCCTAATCAGGGAACTGAAAATCTTCTTAAAATTTTAAACAAAAGAAACGTTTGCGCCACGGCATTTCTGGTAGGAAAACACGCCTATGGAAGCAAAAGACAGAAAGATGATCTGGAACTTTTAAAAAGCAACCCACTGATCGAACTGGCCAATCATAGTTTTACGCATGCACATAATAAATACACAGATTTCTATAAAAGTGCTGATGCCGTAGTCCGTGATTTTGATATTGCCAAAGACAGCCTTAAACTTTATGACAAGATCGCAAGAACTCCGGGCAGAAATATCTGGAGACTGAATAATATTAACGTCACCGACATTAAAAGTTCCACCGACGCAGCCAATGGTCTTAAAAAAGCAGGCTATAAAGTCATCGGATGGGATCTAGAATGGAGACCTTCGCAAAAAATGACCCTGAAAGGCAGCCACGAAGCCATGATTAAAAAGGTAGACAGTATTTTTCTGAATGATCTTGAAAAGACCTCGAGACACCTTGTTTTCCTTACCCATGACCAATATCTGAGAGATGCAGATTCTATCAATGAGCTGGACATGTTTATTGAAAAACTGCAGAAAAGCAACAAGTTTGTGTTCAGAAAGATTTCTCAGTATCCGAAGATTAATGATATTCTGAATTAATGTAACAATGTAATAATCTAACAGTGTAACAATGGTATCAGTGTAACAATCTATCAGTTTAAAAATCTAAAAGTGTAATAATTTAACAATTTAATGAGGCAGGGAATAAATTATATTGCGGATACACTGGCAACAAACATACACAAGCAACCATCAACAAGAATTTTACAGATTCATTAGTTTTTTACTTTTATAATTCAGAAATTTGCATTTATGGATCTTAAAGAAAATTATACAGCGATAAAAAATCAGCTTCCATCAGGCGTTCAGCTGGTGGCCGTTTCAAAAACACATCCGGTTGAAGCTGTTCAGGAAGTTTATGATCTGGGGCAAAAAGTCTTTGGTGAAAACAAAGTTCAGGAGCTTATGGAAAAATACCCTCTCCTGCCCAAAGATATAGAATGGCACCTGATCGGGCATTTACAAACGAATAAGGTTAAATATATCGCGCCGTTTATTGATACCATCCAAAGTGTAGACTCTGAAAAACTTCTTGCAGAGATCAGTAAAGAAGCGGGCAAGAACAGCAGAACGATCAAAGTACTGCTTCAGGTCAAAATTGCTGCGGAGGAAAGTAAATTCGGGCTTGAGATTGATGAGGCAAAACTGTTATTCCAAAAATACATTGACGGTGGATTTCCGAATATTGAAATTACCGGACTGATGGGAATGGCTACTTTTACGGAGGATGAAGAGCAGGTAAGAGGAGAATTTTCCTTTTTGAAAGGGCTTTTTGATGAATTGACTCAATTAAAAACACTGGAAACTTTATCGATGGGAATGAGTGATGATTTCCCCGCTGCCATTGAATGTGGTGCCAATTCCGTAAGGGTTGGATCTGCTATTTTCGGCAGAAGAGATTACTCAAAATAGTATATTTAGGTATAGTTTTTGCTAATAATTGAATCAAAAAATCTAAATTTGCAACTATGCAAAAAATCCTTATTGTAGAAGACGAAAAAGCAATCTCGGGAGTATTACACAGTATCCTTTCTGATGAACTTACCGAATACGAATTTGTTATCGCTGAAGATGGCCTTGAAGGCTACAAACAGATAGAAAAAGAAGATTTCGCATTGGTGATCTCTGATATCAAGATGCCTAAGCTTTCAGGAACAGAGCTTTTAAAGCAAAGCATGATGTTGAAACCTGAAAGCACATTTATTATGATCTCAGGTCACGCGGATATTGATTCTGCTGTTTCCTGTTTAAAGGAAGGTGCATACGACTTTATTTCCAAACCTATCGACATCAACAGACTGATCACCAGTGTAAAAAATGCTTTAGCCAAAGAAAGTCTGAAAAAGGAAAATAAAAATCTTCAAACTGAAAATAAGACCTTAAAAAGAAAGGTCAACAAAAAATACCAGATGATCGGTGATTCTCCTGCTTTGAAAAAAATTCAGGATATGATCGAAAAAGTAGCCGTTTCCGACGCCCGGGTTTTAATTACAGGACCGAACGGGGCGGGAAAAGAATTGGTAGCTCATGCAATTCACAACCAAAGTGAGCGCGCAAGAGGTCCGATGATTGAGGTGAACTGTGCGGCTATTCCGTCTGAACTTATTGAATCTGAACTTTTCGGACACGTAAAGGGTTCTTTCACCGGAGCGATCAAGGATAAGCAGGGGAAATTTGAGCAGGCTACCGGAGGTACTATCTTTTTGGATGAGATCGGAGATATGAGTCTTATTGCTCAGGCTAAAGTCTTGAGAGCGTTGCAGGAAAGCAAAGTTTCTCCTGTGGGAAGTGATAAAGAAATAAAAGTTGATGTAAGAGTAATTGCAGCAACCAATAAAAACATGCAGAAGGAGATTGAGGAAGGAAAATTCAGGGAAGACCTTTACCACAGGCTTTCTGTGATTGAAATCTATGTTCCGCCATTGGATGACAGAAAAGATGACATCAAATTATTAGTGGATCATTTTTCCGGTATGATTGCCGATGAGCACGGTACTGCTGTGAAAAAATTTGATGATAAAGCGATTGATGCGCTTAAAGTTCTTTCATGGACTGGAAATATCAGAGAACTGAGAAACGTGGTGGAAAGATTAATTATTCTTGGCGGAAATACTGTTTCCGAGGAGGATGTTGCAAGTTTTGTAAGGAAATAATTTAATTGAACATTAAATATATGATAACAATTTGCAGTAGCCTTACTGCAAATTTTTTTTTGCTCTATTTTTAAATATTAAACTCTATATGAATCATAAACGATTATGAACTTTTTAAACAAAAACTATACGAAAGAATGCCTGACGCTGGCTCTTCCTGTAATGCTTACGCAGGTTGGGCAGGTCTCGGTGAATCTCTTCGACAATATTATTGTCGGAAAACTTTTAGGTGCGGATGCTCTTGCTTCCGTCTCATTGGGAAATGCAGTATTTTTCTCAGTGTTTGTATTGGCGCTGGGATTTTCATTTGCGATTCCACCGCTGGTTTCTGAAGCTCACTCCAAGCAGGATCACGGAACGATCAATTCTGTTTTCAGCCATGGATTTGTCATCAATATGTCTGTAGGTATTATTTTAATGGCGCTCTTGCTTTTAGGGATGCCTCTGCTCTATCATTCCGGACAGCCGGCGAAAATCATTCCCAATACGGTAGATTTTCTGGGTATTATGGCCATCAGTATGATTCCGTTTATGGCTTTTCAGACGCTTCGTGAGGTTTCTGAAGGTCTTTCCTATACTATAGGCGTTACCAAAGCTACAATCATTGCGAATATTATCAATATTGTCCTGAACTATGTTCTGATCAAAGGAATCTGGATCTTCCCTGAGATGGGCGTAAAAGGATCTGCTTTAGCCACACTGATCTCCAGAATATTCATGGTCGTATTCCTGTATGTTGTATTGGTAAAAGAGAAAAAAACAAGAAGATATATTAAAGACTTTTCTTTAAAAATCCAGGTGTTTTCCAGAAATATGTTCGATAAAATGGTGAAACTCGGACTGCCTACCGCTTTACAGATGTTCTTTGAAGTAACGGCTTTCGCTGGAGCAGCATTTATTTGTGGGCTGATCTCTGCTCATGATATTGCGTCTCACCAGATTGCCCTGAGTATGGCTTCATTTACCTTCAACCTGTGTGTAGGATTCAGTGTGGCTTCAACGGTGATGATCGGAAGAAAGCTGGGTGAACAGAACTTTGTTGAACTAAGAAAAGTGGGAATTAATAATCTGAAAATAGCTTTTATTTTCATGTGTATCTGTGGATTGGTCTTTATTCTGGGAAGAAATATACTCCCGACTTTCTTTACTAAAAAAGAGGAGGTTGAAGTGATTATGCTGGCTTCAAAATTAATGATCATTGCTGCTTTATTCCAGCTTTCAGATGGGGTTCAGGTAACGGCTTTAGGAATGCTGAGAGGTCTTCAGGATGTAAAAATACCATCCATCTATACCTTTATCGCTTATTGGGTGATTACCATTCCTTTAGGGTATTTCCTGTGTGTCACTATGGAAATGGGCGCTCTCGGAATGTGGATTGCTCTGGGATTAGGACTTACCATCTCTGCGGTTTTCCTGGTGAAACGATTTTTAAATATGTCTGCGAAAAGAATTACGCAGAAACCTTAATTAAATAATAAAAATTTGGCAAAAAACTGCGCGAAGTCTTCGACTTCGCGCAGTTTTTTTTTATTTTTGGTCCCGCTATCAACAGAATCAATAAAAAACATGAAAAAAATTATATGCCTGCTCGCTTTGTATGCAGGTTCATTTTATCAATCTCAGACCAACCAATTTGTTTATGAACTTCAGTACCGGAAAGATGCTTCGGATGAATACAGAAAAGATCTTATGAATCTTGACATCAGCCCAAAATCTATAAAGTTTTATGATAGAAAATTTGCGGAATATGATTCTATCAATAAAAGCGCAAACAGATCTGTTTCCAGATACAGTACAAAAACAGATCAAGTTATTGAAAGAGCACCCAATTCATTTAAAAATAAATGGTACAGAGATTTTTTTGAGTATTTTGTAGTGAATACCAATGACGAAATGACATGGAAACTACTTCAGGAAACGCAGCAATACAATGGTTATAAGCTTCAGAAAGCGACTACCGATTTCGGAGGAAGAACATGGAATGCATGGTTTTGTAATGACGTGAATATTAAAGAAGGTCCGTATAAATTCAGAGGACTTCCAGGTCTGATCTTTATTCTGGAAGACACGGATAAAAATTTCATCTATAAACTGATCAGCAATAAAAAGCTGGACACAGAATATGATACCAGAGAATTCGTAGAAACTCATTATGGAAAGTCTGCTATTCCTATTTCCAATGAGAAATTCAACAAGTATATAGAAGAATTTTACGAAAACCCGACAAGGACGTTAGCAGAAAGCATAAAAAACGGCCAGAAAACCTCTTTTAAGAACGAAAGTATAGAATCTGTTGAAGAACTTAATAAAAAGAAATCAATGCTCCAAAACGGCATAAAAAGTCGTTATATCTACATTGAAAAGGATAAGGAGCCTTCTTTTAAAAGTAATTAATACCGAAAGCAGAACTGCAGGACAGTTTTTATTAATTTTTCGCTCCCCTAATAAACTATCCCGAGGCAAAGTATCCGGGAAATATCCTTATCAAGATTTAAAATCTTGACAAGGATAAAAGTAGTTACGAACCTTCCTCTTCGAGCGATCTAATGTTAAAATGTAAATTATCCAGAATAGATCTATTCCTTACAAATTCGGCGAAGTCTTCGACTTCGCCGAATTTAATTTATATCAATTACCCAACTCTTTTCCCTAAAATACTCAAACTCCTTTCTATTCCATCCAGAACCGCTACATCAGGCAAAACTCCCCATTCTTCAAATCCGAAATTCCTGAAAAGTTTTAGGCTGGCTTCATTATGAGAAAAGATAAATCCGAGAAGCGTTTTAATTCCTAAGCCGGATGCACGATCGATACAGTATTCCATTACTTTCTTTCCATATCCTTTTCCTCTGCAGGATTCATCCAGATAGATACTCATTTCAACCGTTCCATTGTACGCAGGTCTTCCATAAAATGAAGAAAAACTTACCCATCCAATAGTTTCATGATCATTTTCAATGATCCAAAGTGGTCTTGTTTCAGGATTGTGTTCTCCAAACCATTCTTTTCTGCTTTCTACAGAGACATTTTCTGTATCTGCGGTTACCATTCTTGATGGGATAGTAGAATTGTAGATCTCAACTATCTTTTCTAAATCTTTCAGATCAGCGTTTCTGAATTGTAAGTCTTGCATTTTTATTAGCTCGGTTTTATTTTGTGCAAAAATAAGAAGTAAAAAACTTTTAAGTATAGAGATTTAATCAATAATTGCAATTATTGTCGGGATGGAAGCTGGAAGAGGAAGGATGGAAGTTACTATTCGGGTTTTATATAGCCTTGTCAAGGTTTTGAACCTTGACAAGGCTATTACTCGAAATTTTTACGGTAAAAAGAAGCAGTCCAACTGTTTTTGTTTGAAAATGTAGCAGCTATCTTTTCACATTCAATGACTCCCCTCTTCCATCCTCCATCTTCCCTACTTTATTTCCCCAGATTCTTCAGTGTTCTGTTCAGACTTCTCACCGTAATTCCCAGGTAAGCCGCCATATCTTCTTTTGACATCTGAATATCCTGCTGTACCTGCAGTTCAAGAAGCTGTGTCAAAGTATGTTCTGCGGCATACAACTGCTGATAAGAGGCTCTTCTGGAGGTATTGACAATACGTTCAGCAAAGACCTCCAGCAGATGATTATTCAATGAAAGATCATTTTTGATCAATGATTTGAAATACGGTATAGCCACAGCATAAACCGTGACTTCCGTTACTGCCTCAATACTGCAAAGACAGGAAATACTCCGGATCAGTTCTATTTCTCCGATGATTTCCCCTTTCCCCAGAAACTCAACAATGTATTCTTTATCATTTTCTTCAACAAAAAAACATTTGGTAATGCCTTCTTTAATCAACATTACTTTAGATGGGGTGGCATTCTGGGTTAATATTCTTTCTCCTTTGGAAAATGATCTTATGATGATATCTTCTTTACGTTCCTGCTTTTCGTAAAGATCTTCTAAATAGTTTAAAAACAACTGATTGGTCCGTAACATATCTTATCCGGGACAAATGTCCTTTGGTGATTGAATTTTTATCCTGAATTTTGTCGGGAGAAAAATACAAAAGTAAAATGAATAATCACATAACGACGATCGCCTTTGATGCAGATGATACGCTTTGGATCAACGAGCCCTATTTTCAGGAAGCGGAGAAAGAATTCTGTGTGCTTCTGGAAGATTATCTGCCACAGCATTCTGTATCTCAGGAATTATTTAAAACCGAAATGCAGAACCTACATCTGTACGGTTACGGTGTAAAAGGGTTTATGCTATGTATGATCGAAACGGTGAGCAGGGTTTCAGGCGGTACAGCATCGATGCAGCTGATCAACCGGACTATTGAAATCGGCCAGGAACTTCTTCAGAAACCGATAGAATTGCTTGATGGAGTTACCGAAACCCTGGATGCTTTAAAAGGAAAATACCGACTGGTAGTTGCCACAAAAGGAGATCTGCTGGATCAGGAACGTAAGCTTAAAAACTCAGGATTGCAGGAATATTTTCACCATATAGAAATTATGAGTGATAAGAAAGAAAACGATTATCAAAAGCTGTTGAAACATCTGGATTGTCGACCTGAACACTTCCTGATGCTTGGAAATTCTATCAAATCAGATATTCTGCCTGTACTGGAAATCGGAGGTTTTGCCGCACATATTCCTTACCATGTGACGTGGAGCCATGAACAGCATGAGTCTAATTTGGAGCATGAAAATTTTATGGAACTGAAGAGTATTGATGAAGTGTTGAAGTACTTATAAAAATGCCTGCTCAAATGAGCGGGTTTTGTTTTACTCTTTAGTATAGGTTTTCTACTTCAATATTATTTTTCCATCCTCCGGATTTATACATTGAGATAATAATCATTTTTTCAAATTCAGCTAATGTTCGCGAACCGCCATTTACCGTTGCTCCTTTCCACGGAATCTCGTTGTCCGGAATTACATACTCGATCCTGTATTCACCATAATAGCTAGACTTAAACGCATTGATAACTATATAATAATCTGAATCCTCATGATCGTTATTAAATAAAAGCAATGATGCATGAGAAGTTAATCCATATAAAACAGTTTCCTTAAACATGGTATTGATGGATTCCAGAACTTCCAGCATTGGAGTTCCGCCATCTCCTATTTGATCTTCAGGTTTTGGGATAAGCTCTTTGTAAAACTCTTCCAGTGTTAACTTTTTTTGTTCAGAACGTCTAACTATTGGCATGGTAAAAATTATTGGCGGGAAATTAAAAAATTATAGCATTATTTTCATCAGACTATTGACCGCTAAACTTCAAGTATTTCTTTATCTCTTCAGAATTATACTTTTTTTCGAAGTAAGCCAGTTTATCATGATATTCCGGATGTTTTCTTTTTATGAAAAAATAGGACTCAGTAATCAGTTCTACCAAATTCTGTGGTGAAGACGGATTATCAAGTACTATCCTGTCAAATTTTATTAAAACTGAATCAATTTCCTTCATGGTCCATTTTGATTCCTTAGCATCAAATAGCTGGATGAAATTTGAAAGCTCATGCTCAGTTTTAATACTGGCTTTATGCTTCCTGTAAACCTCTGTCGCTTTTATATTATCTTTTTCCCAAAAAACCATCTTATAAAGTTCATCTGCTAAATGTGAATTTGATCCTACACAACCTTGAATGATACTAATGGGTTCATTATTTTTCAGATAAGAGTCAAACAGTTGATCCAATATTTTAAGCTTTCTATTAAAAACAGAATATGAACCATACGTCTTAGCTACAGGATTTCCATTAAAAGCAATATATTCCACTTCTTTATCTGAGGCCTTTTTATCAATCTCAACAAACAATTTATAGACTTCGCTTTCAGATCCTCCATACCCAATGGCAGCCGATTCAACCCGCTTACTTTTTGATAATTCGTCATACAATTTGTTGATTTCAGGAGATAATTGCCCAAAACAAAAAGCAGGAATAAAAAATAATAGACCGGTTATTTTCATCATGGTTATTATAGAAAAGGAATTAAAAAGCCCGTTCCAATCATGAACGGGCTTTCTATAAAATTATTTTATTTCTTCAGACACTTCTCAAGGAACTGATCCTGTTCCCATAAAAGGTGTAGAATATTTTCTTTAGCTACATAGCCATGGGCTTCTTTTGGAAGAAGAACCATTTTCACAGGAGCTCCCAGGTTTTTCAGAGCCTGGAAATATCTTTCGGTCTGCAAAGTGAAGGTTCCCGGGTTGTTATCGGCATCACCATGAACCAAAAGCATTGGCGTTTTCATTTTGTCCGCATTCATAAATGGAGACATCTTGTTATAGATTTCCGGAATATCCCAGTAATTTCTCTGCTCGCTCTGGAACCCAAATGGAGTCAGCGTTCTGTTGTATGCCCCACTTCTTGCGATACCACATGCGAAAAGATTAGAATGGGTCAATAGATTAGCGGTCATAAAAGCACCATAAGAATGTCCTCCTACAGCTACTTTCTTTTTGTCGATATATCCTAACTGGTCAACTGCATTGATCGCCGCTTCAGCATTTGCTACCAACTGTGGAATAAAAGTATCGTTCGGCTCTGTTTTTCCTTCTCCAATGATCGGGAATGCAGCGTCATCCAGTACCGCATATCCTTTTGTTGTCCAGTATACGAAAGATCCGTAGTATGGGAACGTAAAGTCATTCGGGTTCTGAGTATTTTGTCCTGCTGTATTTTTATCCTTATATTCTGTAGGGTACGCCCAGATCAGTAAAGGAAGTTTTTCTTTTTTAGCTTTCCTGTCGTAGTTGGCAGGCAGATAAAGCGTTCCTGTTAAAGTAACTCCGTCATTTCTTTTATACGTAATTACTTCTTTGTAAACATCTTTAATGCTTTCAAAAGGGTTCGCAAATTGGGTTACGGCTTCTGCTTTATTAGATTTAATATTCTTTTTAAAATAGTTCGGATAAAGGCTTGGAGACTGTTGAGTCGTTAAGATTTCACCTTTCGAAGCATTTAAGATATCAATAATCTCTTCTTTACCATTCTTAACGTTGGAAGTGTAGAGTCTTTTCTTTTTAAGTGACTTTACATCCATTTCGTCGATGAAAGGATGCTGTCCATCTTTTGTAAATCCGTCTCCGATCAGGTAGGTCTTCCCTCCTTTCATATCGATAACATATCTTCCATACTGGTTTTTAGCAGTATTGAAATTCCCCGGATCACTGTATACATCCTGATAATTTCTGTCATCAATCACTTTTGAATCCCCATTATTAAGATCCACCAAATATGATTTTGTATTCCTTGTGTCGTACCAACCTTCAGAAACTACAGCATAATGATCATTGGTCCAGCTTACACCTTCATATCTCTGTTTTGTTTTAAAGAATGACTTTGGAGCGGCCGTAAAAGGAGCTTCCCACGTAAAGATCTCATCTCTGTATTCTGCGGTTTTAGACTGATCTCCTCCATCCAATGCTTCAGCAAACAACAAAGTTGCCGGTGCATCACTTCTCCATCCCATACTTCTTTTTCCTTCTCTTACCGATGAAAATCCTTTCGGCATGATTTCATTCAAAGGAACATCGTTCACTACTTTTACCGCATTTCCTTTCATATCATAAACAGTAGCTGTCAGCGGGAATCTGCTTAACGGAACGATATATGAGAACGGTTTCCTGATCACTGTAGTCATTAAATAATTTCCGTCCGGAGAAAAGCTAAGACCGGAATACATATCCTGATCTTTTACTTTTTTAAGAGTTCCGTTCAGGTCTACATTATAAATTTCAGAAGCGGTAAGAACCTCAAAGTTCTTTTCATCCTGAGGATTTTTTAAAAGATCCTGGTAAGTTCTGTTTTGAGAAACTTTACCGTCAGCTGTAGAAACAATAGGACCCGTTGGAAGGTCTTTGCTGGCGTCAATCAGCGCAGGTCTGTTCTGAGGAAGTTTTCTGATCAACAAGCTTTGTGAATCGTTGTACCATACGTAAGGTGTTCCCAGGTTGGCATTCAGGTTATCTTCAGTAATTTTTTTGGCGGTTGCCGTTTCCATATCCACCAACCAAAGTTCTACTCCCTTGCTGGTTGTATTGGTAAATACCAGTTTCTTTTCGTCCGGTGAAAATGAAATGTAGGTAATTTTAGCATTCGCAGGCAGATTTTTAACCTGTATCTCATTTTTATCATTGATCTTTCTGATCTTCAGATTATTGGAATAAGTGACGCTGCTTGAAATATTAGTAACCGGATTGATTCTTAATCCTGCCAGTTTCATTTCCTGCTGATTAAGATCTTCCAGTGTTTTATATGTAGGACGGTAAGTAAAAACCACCCAGTCTTTTTTGCTGTTCATCAGAACGCTTGGAGGTCTTTCATAATCTGCCAGTTTTAGGATTTCTGCAGATGGCTTCTGATAAGTAATATTCTCCTGTGCATCATAGAAATTGAGAAATGCCAAAAGGCAAATGGTCAGTTTTATCTTCATATAAATTCATTTTCTACGAAAGTAGTGATTTTTGTGATATAACTAAAACAGTTAATTTTAATACCCGTTACTGTGATATAAATTAAAAATTCTATATTCGTATAGATCAAATTAATTCAATATTCATTATGAAAAATTTAAAGAAATTATCCAAGAGAGATCTTAAAACGATCATTGGAGGGCAGGTACCTTCATGTCCTACAGGATACAAGCCATGCGTGGCCGGAGTAGATGAAAACGATATCATTACATGGACCTGTGTTTGGTCTTCGCTGCCTTGTAAACCTTAATAAAAAACAAAAAAGAGCATTAGTTGTCTAATGCTCTTTTTTTATATTTTCTTGACTGATTTACCAGTCTGAAGCTCTTTTTCGCTTTTCTATCATATGATCTACAGATACTTTACCTGCGCCAAAAGCCATCAGGAGAAGATATACTGAAAGATAGATGAGACTCATTTCTCTTTTCTCAAACGGATCTGCTCCGTGAACTACAAAAGCAGCGATGATCATGGTAAAGATCAGAAAACCTAACGAAATCCTGGTAAACAATCCTAAAATAAGAAGTATTGAACATACAAATTCAGCAATAACAGTAAGAACAAGAGATACTAAAGGCCCTAATCCTATAAAGTCAAAAAACTCAATTTTACCGCCCTCCAAAAGCATCTGAAGTTTTGGAAAACCGTGAGAGAGCATAGCAAAACCTATAAATACTCTCACAACGAATAAAATAATATCTTTAGGTACTGAGCTTGAATTTGAATTGAAATAGTTCATTTACTAAAAATTTAAATTAAAGGTAATAAAAATCTTTTAATAGAACGGAATCACGAGCGTTTTTAGTCTATCTGTACCCGAAATTTTTCAAATCTCTGTCGTTTTTACGCCAGTCTTTTTTCACTTTCACAAAAAGGTTCAAGTGAATTTTCTTGGAAAAGAATTTTTCCAGATCGATCCTGGCTTCTGTTCCTACTTTTTTGATGGCATCTCCTTTATGACCAATGATAATTCCTTTCTGGGTATCTCTTTCCACATAAATAATAGAATCGATGAAAATGATCCCTTCTTTTTCTTTAAACTGCTCGGTTACGACCTCTACGGAATAAGGAATTTCTTTCTCATAGTTTAAGAGGATCTTTTCACGGATCGCTTCGTTCACGAAAAATCTTTCAGGCTTATCTGTGTACTGCTCCTTATCATAATAAGCAGGACTCTCCGGCAACAGAGATCTTAATTTGGGCAGAATGATATCTGTATTGAAAGCATTCAAGGCAGAAATAGGAAGGATCTCCGCTTTTGGAATCCTGTTGTGCCATTCTTCTACCAGTTTTTCAAGTCCTTCCTGAGTGGTCTGGTCTACTTTATTCAGTAAAAGTAAAACCGGAACCGGAATCTTGTTCAGTTTATCTATTAAAAATTCTGAAGGTTCAGCTTTATCCGTGACGTCTACGATGAATAAAAATACATCGGCATCCTGTAAAGAATCCTTTACAAAATCCATCATTTTCTCCTGAAGGCCATATTTCGCATCCAATACTCCGGGAGTATCTGAAAATACGATCTGTAGGTCTTCCTCATTATAAATTCCAAAAATTCTGTGGCGGGTTGTCTGTGCCTTCTGCGTTACAATAGCTAGTTTTTCTCCCATTAATTGATTTAATAAGGTAGATTTTCCAGCATTGGGCTTTCCGACTATGTTTACAAATCCAGCTTTATGCATATAAATAGTATTACGAACTGCAAAGTTAGTAAAACAAAACTGGTCTTCAAGGTTTAAGTCTACTTTTAGAAAATAAAAAAGCTTAATTGCTTTAAAAAAATAGAATGCTCCTCTTTAATTCAATCATTGATCTGTCTATTTATCTTCTTACTTTTGAAAATTAAACGAAATACAGTTGTATTGCATCCCATAAAACCAATACTTTTGACCTTATTAATTGACCTTATGGATATAAATCAGATCCTTGACCGTATAGATGTACTTCCTGATGCCTCTAAAGCTTCATTGAAAAAACATATCACGGAAGTATCCCACCCCAAATACTTCTGTCTTATGGAATCGGATAAGATCATTCCCCATATTTATTTTATAAAAAAAGGGATTGTACGGGCTTATGCTTCTACCGCCGATAATGATATTACGTTCTGGTTCGGGAGCGAAGGGGAAACTATTGTTTCCATGAAGAGTTACGTAGAAGATCGGCCAGGCTATGAAAGCATAGAACTTCTGGAAGACTGTGATCTTTACATTCTGGAAACGGAAAGTCTCAGAAAACTCTTCAATGAGGACATCCACATCGCGAACTGGGGAAGAAAATTTGCAGAAAAAGAACTGGTAAAAACAGAAGAGCTTATTATTTCAAGGCAGTTTAAAACATCTTTGGAACGATATAAAGATCTGATGACCAATAAATCAGATCTGCTAAAAAGGGTTCAGCTGGGTCATATTGCTTCTTATCTGGGCATTACACAGGTAAGTTTGAGCAGGATCAGGGCAGAGATAAAATAAGAAGGCTGGAAGCTTCTAATGGTCATTCACTTTAATAGTTTCTTTAAATAAATAATGTTTGACTGTCATTGAACTTGTGGTTCCCTGTAATTTATCTTTCCAATCTTTAAATTTCCCAACCTTATAAATATTCATTTTTTAACAAATGTAAAATCGTTTCTCCTTTCAAATCCTGAAATTTGCAGAAGAGAAAATTATTAAAAATGAATTGGATTATTTTAATCATCGCCGGATTATTTGAGGTGGCTTTTGCCTCGTGTTTAGGAAAAGCCAAAGAAACGTCCGGTTCTGAGATGTATTACTGGTATGCCGGCTTTCTGGTGACCATGACGATCAGTATGCTGCTGCTGATCAAAGCTACGCAAACCCTACCTATCGGAACGGCTTATGCAGTATGGACAGGAATAGGAGCTGTAGGAACTGCTCTGATGGGAATGTTCTTTTTTAAAGATCCTGTAAGCTTCTGGAGAATATTTTTCATCTCCACTTTGATTGGTTCAGTAGTTGGGCTGAAATCTGTTTCTCACTAAAATCAACAACAATTTCTATCTATAGTAAAACAAACCCGTCTTCGAATCTGAAGACGGGTTTGATGTTGCTTTTATTTTTTGAAAACTACAGGCAGGATCTCATTTTGTCTCAAACCGTATTTTCTGATTTCTTCTTCTGAAAAATTCTGGGAATAGAAGTTAGGTTCTGTTTCAAAACCGGCTTTCCTTAGTCGGTCAAAATAATCCAGTCCGTACCAGCGAACGTGGTCATACTGGCCGAAGTGTTTCTGGCGTTCTTTTGGATCTTTGATGGAAAAATCTTCATACGTTTTCTCCAGAGCATTTCTCATCGGAACCTGAAAAATCCCCCAGCCTCCGGGTCTCATGACTCTGTAAAGTTCGCTTATGGCTTTTGCATCATCTTCTATATGTTCCAGAACATGGTTACAAAAAACAATATCAAAACTTTCATCCGCAAAAGGTAAATCCAGAATATCCGCTTTCACATCCACGATGGGAGAAAAAAGATCTGCGGAAATATAATCCAGATTTTTCATCATTTTAAACTTTCTCAGAAATTCCTGTTCAGGAGCGATATGAAGAACTTTAGCATTTTTAATGAAAAAATCGGTTTCATTTTGAAGATACAACCACATCTGGCGGTGTCTCTCCAAGCTCAATGTTCCCGGAGAAAGAGCATTTTCACGCTGCTTTCCATACCCGTAAGGAAGAAATTTCCGGTAGGATTTTCCGTCGATAGGGTCATAAAACTGGTCTCCCTTGAATAACTGGTAAATCAGTGGTCTCGCCCAGATACTCATTTTAATAAGCATCGGACGTGGTAATGTATTGAGTAAAAGTTTAGCTACTTTTTTCATTAAAAATCCAATTGGAATGGCTTCTCTTCATCGCTTACAATGCCTAAAGCTTCGTAAACGTATTTGAAGGTGGAAAGCAATACCGGTTTACCATTAATAACGGCTACATCATGCTCAAAGTGAGCAGAAGGCAGATTATCAAGGGTGGTAACTGTCCAGCCGTCATTATGGAATTTTACTTTTTCAGTCCCCATATTAACCATTGGTTCAATAGCGATCGCCAGACCGTCTTTGATCACCTTTCCGCTTCCCTGTTTTCCGTAATTCGGAACCTGCGGATCTTCATGCATCTTTCTTCCAAGACCGTGTCCCACAAGCTCTTTTACTACGCCGTATCCTTCTTTTTCACAATGGGTCTGGATGGCATGAGAAATATCCCCTATCCTTTTTCCTCTTATACACTGTGCAATTCCCTTGTAAAGTGATTCTTTGGTAACCTGCAACAGTTTTTTAACCTCAGGTTTTACTTCACCGATCTCAAATGTATAGGCATGATCTCCTACAAAACCGTTCAGAATAACGCCACAGTCTACCGACAGAACGTCTCCTTCCTGTATAATATCATTATTGGGAAAACCGTGAACTACCTGATCATTTGGAGAAATACATAAAGAATTCGGAAAACCGCCATATCCTAAGAAAGCTGGTTCAGCCCCGTGATCTTTAATAAAATCATGGGCCAGTTGATCAAGATATAAAGTATTAATTCCCGGTTTTATTTCTTTAGCAAGCATTCCCAGTGTTTTAGACACCAGATGTGCACTCTCCTTCATGAGGCGGAGTTCCTCTATTGTTTTTAATTGAATCATTGTATTAATTTACCAATGTATTAATGTACCAGTGTAACAATTTCACTAACGGTTTATTGCTACATTGTTATACTATTAAATTGTTGTATTATATATTTTACCAGAAAAGTCCTTTTTTCTTTTCTTTTTTAAGTTTTGAGTAGGCAAGAACTTCTTTTCCTTCTACACGGAATTCTATTCTGTCCTGGATAATATTGTAAATTTCGCCCCATCCAGGAAATCCCCCTAAATTTCTGTCATCGATGAACCAGTCTGCATCCAGTTTTCTGGATTGATTTTCAGAATCGAAAACTTCACCTTCAAAGCTGGAATTGATGGCGTAAAATTCAATGCCGTTTTTCTTGCAGAATTCCACTGCTTCATCTAAAGTCTTTCCATGTCTGTAAGTCCATAGGATCAACCTGTACCCTTCTGCCTGAAGTCTTCTTAATGTTTCGAAAGCAAAAATTTTCGCTTTTCCAATTGCAGGATAGGCATCATCAACGATCGTTCCGTCGAAATCCACAGCAATTTTTTTATTATTTAACATTGTGTACCATTTTTTAGCTTTGCAAAGATAAGAAATAAAAAGAGTGCCTAAAACGATGGCACTCTTAAGTTTTTATAATTTAATGATAATCTGTTATTAACTCTTCACCCATTTAAACTCGAACTGAAGATCCGGTGTAGAAATCCGGTCTGTAATTTTCTGAAGTCTCGAAGGAAGTTTCATTAAATATTCCTGCGCTTTTTCAGCTTTCTCAGTAAGTCCTTTTACATGTTCAATCTTCCATTCATCCAACAGGTCTGATAAAATATTGATATAATCATTTCCTGTATACACCATACATCTCTGGGCTGCATCTGAGAAATGTCCCCAAAGTTCACCTGCCTTCTGACCAGACTGTCTCATCATGTGAGCAGGCATTACGATCTTCTTACGCATCATATCCTCAAAAGCAAGGATCATTTCTGATGGATCTATTTCTAAAATTTTAGCAACGAAATGCTTATAAGCTTTGGCATGTCTGGCTTCGTCTGCGGCAATAACCCCACACATTTTAGCCAGTTTTCCGTTTCCGGACTGTTTTGCCAATGTTCCTACTCTACGGTGAGAAATGTTGGTAGCCGTTTCCTGAAAACTTGTATAAATAAAGTTTCTGTAAGGATCCATACTTGTACCCAGATCAAAACCGTCATTAATTAAATATTGAGTGGTAACTTCCAGCTCTCTCATGTTCACTCTTCCACACAAATAAAGATATTTGCTTAAAAGATCTCCATGTCTGTTTTCTTCACCGGTCCATGCTCTTATCCAGTTGGCCCAGCCCACTTCATTCTTCTCCTGATCAATTCCGTCTACTCCCATCAACCATGACTCATATGAAGGCAGAGCTTCTTCTGTGATACAGTCTCCGATCAGCGTTACAAAAAGGTCATAAGGCATTTCACGGGCAAAAGTCTGAATTTCTTCAAGATCATATTTAAAATCAGAGCTTGATGGATCCGGAAGATAATCAGAAGGCTGCCAAATCTTTTCAATTGGCGTTAAAAATTTATCCAGAAAAGAACCTACCTCCTTTTCCAATATTCCCATTACTTCTTTTCTAACAAGCTTTTGATACATTTTCTTATATGGATTTAATTTACAAAGATATGATTTATTTATTATTTGTCGCATAATAACATATGCAACCCATACCATGACTGACATAAATCATACAAAAATGCCGCCATCTATACTATAACGGCATTTTTATGACATTATTATTGAATTTTAGCTAACTAAAATATCTCCTGTCATTATTTCCGGAATTTCCACTCCCATTACTTTTAAAATAGTTGGGGCTACATCTCCCAGTTTTCCAGGTTTCAGATTCCATGTATGGTCCTTATCCATTACAATAAATGGCACAAGGTTCGTAGAATGCTGTGTATTTGGGGTACCATCCGGATTGATCATGACATCTGAGTTTCCATGGTCTGCCAGAATGAATACGGCATATCCGTTCTCATAAGCGGCAGTGGCAACTTTTTCAATGCACTGATCTACTGTTTCAGCGGCTTTTACAGCGGCTTCAAAAACGCCGGTATGGCCTACCATATCTGTATTGGCAAAGTTCAGACAGACAAAATCAGCCGTTCCGTTTTCCAATTCCGGTACGATGACATTCGTGATGTCATAGGCAGACATTTCGGGCTTAAGATCATAAGTAGGAACATCTTTCGGACTTGGACAAAGAAGTCTTCGTTCACCATTGAACTCCTCTTCTCTACCTCCGGAAAAGAAGAAAGTGACGTGAGGGTATTTTTCTGTTTCAGCAATTCTTATCTGCGTCTTACCATTTCTTTCAAGAATTTCTCCCATGGTTTCCTTCAGTACTTCTTCATCAAATACAACCTGTACATTCTGATAGGTCTTATCATAATTGGTTAACGTGATGTAGTGAAGGTTAAGTTTACGCATAAAGAACTCAGGAAAATCTTTCTGGGTAAGAACTTCTGTGATCTCACGTCCTCTGTCGGTACGGAAGTTGAAACAAATGACCACATCACCGTCTATAATTTTGGCTACCGGTACTACATTTCCTGTTTCAGTGGTCTTCACCAGAATAACGGGCTTTAAGAACTCATCGGTTACGTTATTATCATAAGAAGATTTAATAGCAGCCAGAGCATCTGTTGTTTGCAGTCCTACTCCTTCTACCATAGCATCGTATGCCAGTTTTACACGCTCCCATCTTTTGTCACGGTCCATTGCATAATATCTTCCAATTACCGTTGCAAGCTTACCTACTGTAGTTTCCATGTGACCCTGAAGCTCCTCTATAAATCCAAGTCCTGAATGCGGATCACAGTCTCTTCCGTCTGTAAAGGCATGAACAAAAACATTTTCATGAAGTCCGAACTCCTGAGCGGCAGTTAATAAACCTTTTAAATGATTGATATGTGAGTGTACTCCTCCATTGGAAACCAATCCGATGAAGTGTAGTTTTTTATTTTCTCTTTTAGCATAATCGAAGGCATCCTGGATGATCTGCTGCTGTCCCAAAGTTCCGTTCTCAACGGCCATATTCAGTTTCACAAGATTCTGATAGACCACTCTTCCAGCGCCTAAATTCATGTGCCCAACTTCAGAATTCCCCATTTGTCCTACAGGAAGTCCTACAGCCAGACCACTGGCTTCAAGTGTTGTATGTGGAAATTTTTGATAACAGCTGTCTATAAATGGAGTGTTTGCTTTTTCCAGGGCAGATACCTCTGGATTTGTTCCCAGTCCCCATCCGTCAAGGATTGCTAATATTGCTTTTTTTGACATTTCTATAACTTTTTGTTACACAAATTTACCTAATTTCCGATGAATAGAAGAATTTGAAAGGTTTATTTTAAAAACATTCTGGTAAAAATAGTACATATTATTAGTATAGAATCTACGAATGATTTGCTTTTCTGTTCTCGCGCGGATTTCGCTGATGGGGCAGATTTTTAAATTTTATTCGGTTCGAATGATTCTGGTTATTGGTGGAAATTATTTGTACGCTGTAACTAAGTTTTGTTTTTTTTGCCACAGATTGCAGAGATTTTCACGGATGATTTAGATTGTTGATGTGAATGATTGGTGCTATTTGTGAAAAATTATTTGTGATATTTGTGTTTAAACATTTAATTTTGCTTTATGGATTTACGAGATCAGTTAAAGAACCTTTTTCCTGAACATGAGGAAAAGGATTTTGAAATGCCTAAGGAAGAATTTAAGCAGCAGGAACCGTTGGTGTGCAAATTTGAAAAGAAGGGCAGAAACGGAAAGCCTGTAACGATTGTGGAAGGCTGGGAAGGAAGTGAAGATGATTTAAAGAAAATTTCAAAAAAAATAAAAACCACCTTAGGAATAGGCGGTTCAGAGAAAGATGGAACGATCATTATTCAGGGCGATAATCGTGATAAAATAATGAATATCCTTAAAGAAATGGGATATAAAACCAAAAGAGTCGGCGGATAAATCTAGAAATAGATCTGGGTGTCCGGCATCAGGTTTTTTAATCGTTCAATCTTAGTTTTTTCAATTGGATTTCCTGTAAGAATAAGGGTTTTCAGGTTTTTAAGCTGTGCTATTTCTGCAGGAAGATCTTTTAGGTCATTGTTCGCAAGATTCATACTGACGATATTTTTGAGCCCTTTTATTCCGGACGATATTTCTGTAATGTGATTGTCGCTTGCGTTTAAAAATTCAAGATTTTTAGCTTTAAACAAGTTTTCAGGAAGTTTTACAATAGTATTCTGCTGCAATTCCAGATATTTCAATTGTTTAGGGAAAGATAGATTTCCCAGATCACTGATCTGATTTTCAGATAAATTGAGGAATTTTAAATTTTTGATTCTGTCTAACCGGTCCGCAATGATGCTGATCTGGTTTCCCTGAAGGTTAATTTCTTCCAAAGCAGGAATTTCCATTAATGCTTCCGGAAACACATTCAGGTTGTTGGCATCCAAATGAACTGCTTTTAAATGTTGAAGCAGAGCAACATTCGGATTGATGCTCGTGAGTCCGTTAAGGTTTATTGAAAATGTGTGCAGCTTTTTCAGATTTCCTATTTCATCAGGAATGTATTTTATACTGTTTTCATTAACATTTAAAATCTCCAGTTCAGTAAGGGTAAAAATCTCCTGGTCCATTTTTTCAAGTTTATTTCCCATAATGTTCAGAAAAAACAGAGCATTCAGTTTCGAGATTTGTGGTGGCAGATTAAAAAGCCCTTTTTCCCTGAAACTCATGCTGTAAACAGTCTTCTTACTGCTCAATGCTTCGTCTATATTGGTAAACGTAGGATATTTTACGGGATCGATCTGTGCTTTCGCGTGACAGATCGACAAAATAGAAATCAATAGGACAAGTTTTTTCATAGTGATAAATTTCGGGCGGCGGCAAAGCCGCCGCCCGAAATTGGATATTAATAATTTACTTTTTTAATAATTTCACAGTCTTCTGGAAACCACCTTCTGCTTCGATATTCAGAACCAGAATACGCGATGTTTCCAGCTGGTGAGTGAAATCAAGATCCAATGACCTGTTCACACCGCTGAATCTTTTCGTATAAACAATCTTTCCATCCATGCTGTAGGCGGTTACTGAAATATCTTTCAATCCTTTTGGCGAATTGATTTTAACCATTCCTGAAGTAGGATTCGGAGCGACCTCAACGGTATTTTCTGCATTGTGACTGTCAACAGTTCCCAAGGCTCCGGCTGTTCCTAAGTTTTGCTTTAAAGCAATAACAATCGTAGCTGATTTTCCTCTGTAGTCGATTGTGTTTCCTGTAGCATCAATATCCGTGGAAATCGTAGAATCAGGATGCTGAATAGAGAAGAAACCAAATTTATGATCCGGGGTAAATGTCAGTCCCGTAGGTTCTGATCCTGCCGGCATAGAAGCGAAAAGTCTCACTTTAGGATTAGCCTGCGTATGATCCGGAGCAATTACCCAGATGTAATTTTTTCCACCATCCTGAAGAACCCAAAGGTTTCCAAGTTCATCAAACGTAAGGTTGTCATTTCCATCACCCCAAGCTTCAGTTTTCATTCCCTGTGGGGTATTGAAAGAATAAGAAGTAGAAGCCCCTCCTACAAAAGTTTCTACCTGAGAAGCTGTTGTTCCGTTATCCTGAAGACGGTATACTTTGTCTAATCCTTTTGCGGTAAAGTAGATCTTTCCGTCCAAAGGACTGATGTCTACGTCTTCTACTCCATTAAATCTTGTTCCTCCTAATGACTGGGCAAGAGCGGTTGTATTATTCTGGTCTGCCTTTACTTTGTTCGGAACCTGAATCCAGGTTGCGGTGGTTCCTACAGGATCCCCGGAAGTACTTAATCCCTGATCAAGTTTTAGCACATAAAGATTTCCTGAAGCCAAGTTGTTCGGTGTATCCATTACATATTTATATACCATGTGAGTTCCACCATCTTCTCCGTAATAGGCTGTGGTTCCTGCATTATTTACCACCACATTTTCGTGATTCATGATTCCCATCTGCCAAAGCTTTCCTTTGGATCCGTCTGTATTTTTGGAAACGACCTGCGCAGTCGCTGGATCAATCTCTACCAGCCATCCGTAATCTTTATAACCATCACTGTTGACATCATTGGAGGTAACAGATTCTTCCGCTGTCACAACAGTTCCCCAAGGCGTAACTCCACCCGAACAGTTTCTGATCGTTTGAACCAAACTTGGATCTGAGAAACTTACTGCTCTCGATCTTGTCAGCTGCCATAGTTTTGTAGAAGAATTGTAAGTAACCTCAGCCATTGTAACACCTCCGGGATTGGTTTCATGGTTTACCGAAAGATATCCGTTGGTACTGCTACCTGTTTTGGGAACATAGGCTGTAAAATCATTCTGACCTCCTACCATTCCACCTCCTTCGGTGTAGTTGTCGCCTTCTTTTAAAATAAGCTGATATTTATGCTCTGCCGGAATGATCAGTTTATTGGTTTGGGCAGTAGGAACAATGGAAGTAAAACAACTGATGTGTGTTCCTGTACATGCTGCAGGAGGCGTAACAGTAGTTGTTGTCTTTAAATAAGCATCGATTCTGAGGTCTGAGCTGGTTCCGGTTCTGTTGTGAAGTTCTACAGAAATCCTGTTCGTTCCGTTTACAAATTGAGACTTGGGAATAGAGAAAATATTATAAACACTTTCCGCAGCACCATCAATCGTTGTACTGGAAGGTGTATTGAAAGCAATAGTTCCCGCAGGCATATTATCTCTCACCACCTCAATTCCGTTAAGGTAAACAACAATTCCGTCATCTCTCATCACTCCCAGTTCCATATTATCTGAAAGGGTTGATAAGTCTACCGTAAAATCTTTAGCAAAATATGCTGCGGTAAGACCTGAGCTGATGGTAGTGGTGACAGGGTCTCCATATCCCAGAGGCCCGTTTCCAACTGCCCATGTTGAAATATCAAATGTCTGACCTTTCCATGGATCTGCCAGGGCCTGATTGTTGTCTTTATATCTCCACGACGAGTTTTTGTTGAATAAAAAGGTCTGCGCTTTCACACTAAACCCAGCGGCCATTGCCAGCGCCGCAATTGTAAGTAATTTTTTCTTCATTTTTTATTGATTTATTAGACCCTGCAAAACTATTTTTTTGACGCTGAACCTCTGTTAATAGGACTTTAAATATAGATCCGGGAATATTAATTAATCTGAAACCTAATGTTAAGGGAATTAAATAATTGTTAAATAATGAATGATACCATCAATGATAGATAGATAGATAGATAGATAGATAGATAGATAGATAGATAGATAGATAGATAGATAGATAGATCGTACTATACGATTCACCATTTCAGCAAAACATTGCCTTGAACCTGTCATCTTAAAAACTATTTTTACATTCAAAAATTCGAAACCCTTAACGCTTCTTACTTCGCTTTGCTAATGTCCGTCAGTGAATTCAGGAATGCGATAACCTGTTTGATCTCCGTTTTTGTCAATTCCAGTTTATCCGGTGGCAAGGTTTGGTTTTTCACCTTTAGCCCCAGACCTTCTCCTCCACCTTCATTGTAAAAATCCATTACTTCTTCCAGCGTGTTGAAAGCTCCGTTATGGAAATAAGGCTTTGTAAGGGCAATATTTCTTACCGTAACCGTTTTGAAGGAGTAATCATAGATCCATGATTTTTCTTTTTTCACAGGACTGTTGGCTCTTCCCAGATCGGAATCTAACTCCACAGGAAGCTGGCTGACAGGTTTCTTCGTTATTCCTAAAACTTCAGATTCATTTTCATTAAAAAACGGAGGTACCAAACCTGAGAAATGAGGGGCAAAATGGCATGTGGCACAGTTGGCTTTGCCCATAAATAAATTATAGCCTTTCTTAACATCATCTGAAACATCTTTCTCATTTCTCATAAAACGGTCAAAATCACTATCAAAAGAATACAGGGAAGCTACATAAGAGCTAAGGGCTTTGGAAAAATTTTCTTTGTTTATTTTGCCATCTCCAAAAGCTGTACGAAAGGCTTTTTTATACTCAGGTTTTGTTTTTAATTTTTTGATGATGTCTTCATAGCTGGTATTGAACTCATCATTATTGTAGATCACATGTTCAGCCTGCTGTTCCAGGTAAAAAGCACGAAGGTCATAGAAAAATCTTTTGGCAAAGACTGCATTATAAAGAGAGGGTGAATTCCTTAGTACTGTTTTTCCCTCCACATTGCTCGGCGATTTTGCTTTAAGATCCGTAAAAGCATTTTCCTGAAGATGGCAGGCTGCACAACTCACTTTACCGTTTTGACTTAAATTCTGATCATAGAAAATAGATTTTCCGAGATTCCGGAGATCTTCATTATCTTCCGGAGATTTGAGCAGAGTATAAAAATAAGGATCTAGAAAATCACTGCTGAATAGATTCTTACTCTTTATATTCCAGCCGGAAAACTCTTTAAGATCATCTTCTCTTCCGTCCCACTTTCCGAATTCTTCATACAAAGGCTGAATATATTTTTTATAAAATTCAATTCTGTCAAAAGTTGCAAAATCTTTATTGGTTGCAAGATAACTGATCCCTTCAGTAAGAATCTGATTGGCTTTCTGCACATTATAGTTTTTAAAATAGGAATCGCTATTGAGGTATTTTTTAATTCCTGTAAACGCATGTCCGGCTTCCTCAGAACTATTCAGGGAACCGGGTGTGTCAAAACCTGTTACTCCAAGAGTGTAGATTCTTATTAACTCGACTCTTAGAGGCAGTGTCTTGTTATTTCCGCGGCTTAAACCATTCTTTACAGCACTCAGGTAAAAACTTGAATAAGAATTGTACAGAAAGTCTGTAATAGTCTTGATCTTTTCTTTTTCGTCTCCGGCCTCATCTGAAAATATCAGTTCATCTAAAACCTGAAGTCCCTCCGGTGGCAAAGTGTAAGAGGACGTTCCTGCTGCTTCTATATGAAAAAGCGGAGCCGCATTAAGATGGGTTTTTGTAAATTCCGGATAATGGTAAGCAATATAGAATTCGACTTCTTTAAATGAATTTCTCGTAGTGCTTAGGGAATTTCTGAGTTCTTCAACAGTAATCTTATCTTCTGAGAATTGATAGACGTCTGATTTCAGCTGTTCAAGCCTGTTTTTAAAATCGGACAACCCTTTATTGACAAAAGTATTTTCATTTTCTCCTCCTTTATCAATGGGGTTAAAAGACATGACAGCAAAACCTATCAACACAATCACAGCTAGCAACGGATACAATCTCATGAATTTTTAGCGGCAAAAGTAGCGTTCCCATGTTATGTTAAGTTTAAGGCCAGATTAAAAAATGTTTATATTTTACAGTAAAATAGAGGCTGGAACTTATTTTAGACGGGAATTTATTGAAGTCAACGTAAAATTTGATAAAACGAGCACTGAAAGAAGAAAAAATTCCGTGACCCGCTCTGCTTTTGGCTTCCATCATTTTCAACGACGATCTTCATGCTGTCATCCATAACAATTAGAAATATTTTTATTAATTTTAAACCCCGAAATCAAATTCATTATACCTAAAGAGGACTGACTTCTTCATGCCGGTTAAAAAAATGATGACGAAAGATATTGGGAGAGGATTTTTTTTAACATCAATTTCAGCAGATTAAAACAAAATATTAATATGAAAACAAAAGTATTATTTGCTTTTGCGGCAGGTTTTCTTTCCATCTGTGCCTATTCGCAGAAAAAAGAAATGGCTGTATATGCAGAAAAGAAAGGTAATGATTATTACCTGATACGGCTTGAACAGGATCAACCAATCCCCAACGTTTACGTCTATTCCAACGGAGTGACAAAACCCTATAAAAAATATACAGATCTGAAAGACGTTGTAATGGACTTTCCGGGTATGATGGATTCCAACAATTCCACGAAAGAAGAAATGGTTTCTGTCCTTAAAAAAGGAGACAAGTTTTACGAAATCACCACCCAGAGGAAAGATCCTAAAAATTTCGAAAAGACGATGATTACGGTCTATGAAATATTTCAGGGACAAAAAAGAATTGTAGAGGAATATGACACCATCTATGAATTGGCCGGGTCACCTTATAAAGACGCTATTTTCATTAATTAAACAAAAAAAAATATAAGTTATGCTAAATAAACTTGCTGCCTCAGAACTGGTTCTGAATGATGACGGAAGTGTATACCATTTAAATCTTCTGCCTGAAGATATTGCTGATAAGATCATCCTTGTGGGAGATCCGGACAGAGTGGCAAAAGTTTCAAAATATTTTGATAAAGTAGACATCAAAAAAAATAAAAGAGAATTCTATACCCACACCGGAACATTGCGTGGAGAAAGAATTACCGTAATGTCTACAGGTATCGGAACCGAAAACATCGACATTGTCATGAACGAGCTTGATGCTTTGGTCAATATCGATCTTAAAAATAAAGAATTTAAAACAGAACATAAGGCACTTGAATTGTTCCGTATGGGAACCTGTGGAAGTGTTAACCCTGACGTTCAGGTTGATAATATGCTGGTCACCCAGAATGTTGTGGGTCTTGACGGACTGATGCATTTCTATCAGGACTATAGCTTTGAAAACGAATTTTCAAAAAACTTCATGGAGAAATTCCCTTACGCAAAGATCAAGCCGATGCTTTACTTCTCAGACTGGGCAGAAGAAATGGGAGAATACTATAAAGATGCCAAATACCACGGAAATACAGCTACTTTCCCGGGATTCTATGCTCCTCAGGGAAGAGAACTTCGTTTAAAAGCATTTGATGATAAGTTTCTGGAAACATTGAATGATCTTGGGGTAACTAATTTTGAGATGGAAACCTCAGCGATCTACGCACTTTCAAAACTGTTGGGACATAAAGCTATTACGGTAAACAACGTTATTGCGAACAGAAGACGAGGAGAATTCTCCGCAGACCATCATGCTTCCGAGAAAAACCTGATCGATTGGGTATTGGACAGAATCATTAAATAAAAATTTAACCCCAACCTTACAGCTTTTAAAAATTTATAAGGTTGGGGTTTAAAAAAAGAGACGATAGATGATTCCTGAAAATTGATTCACCCCATCGATTTTCATGAATGAAATTCCCGCGGATCCGGATGTTTAAATACAAAATTTAATTCTGAAATTAATTTTGTGGGCAGTATTATTTTGCCCTCACCTACTGATTCATCAGGAGACGGCAGATTTTTCTGAGCGTTGATCACCTGGGCTTTCGACGGATGCTGTGGAGCAGTCACATTATAGAGTTTCCCTTCTGATCCTGTTTCGATCATTTTTTCAATGACGCCCGAAATATCTTCATAATGAATATGATTTACCGGAGCCTGCAGATTTGAAATGCTGTAATTTTTAAGAAGCCTGTTATCTCCCATCAGCCCGGACAACCTCAAAATATTAACCTGCGGATATCTGTTTCTGATCATTCTCTCCCCCGGAACCTCATCAGAAGAAAGACTTTCTTCACTGTATTCTCCGGCCATATCCGGATAAACACCTGTAGAGCTCATCACAAATATTTGTCCATCAAAATCACCGATAAACGAAAATAAATGCTGTACTCTATTGTACAATGAACTTGCGCAGCAGTTTTTTCCTGAAAGTGGAATGGTAATGATCAGAACATCTATATCCTTAATCTCTTTCCATTGCGCGATTTTTTCTTCTAACTGAAAATCAGGAAAACTTGCCAGGGAGGCATTGAATCCTTTTGCAGAAAGATCCTCCACTTTATCTTTTGTAGTTGCAGTAGTATATATTTGATATTGTCCCGACATCGAAGCGGCGATCCTGGATCCCAGCCAGCCGAAACCTATAATTCCAATTCTCTTCATAAATTTCAATTGTATGTTCTAATTTTCCTTCTACTATTGATCTTGAGAACCAAAGTAAATTGTTAACAAAATTAAATGAATTTACAGGGGTCACAATAATTTTATTTTTCTGACCTTCATTTTTATTAAATTAAGATCAAGAATTGGAAGATACAGGAATAAAAATCTGGCTAATATTTCTTATGACAATAACCTTTCTCCCGAATCAGCTTCCTCATTTTAATCTTTCAGCCCGATTAAAGTTTAAACTATCATACACTTTCTATACACGAAGATGAATGAATACATTATTTTCTGTCTCATTTTAAACCTAACAATTGTTAGTAGTAGAAGTACGACAAAAAGTAAAATAGTCTTTCAATTTTTTCTGATTAGGATCACAGCTTCTTATATTTGTTTCACATCGATGTGATTTTAACACCAATATTACCAACTGTATGTCAGGATGTTAAATTCACAAAAACAAAATGTTAATTATATCTTAAAATATATACAGAAAGGGATTTACCGATAAATAATGCAAAAAAAAGAAGGTTAAATTACTTACAAAAGAGATTCAATACTGACTTCAAACAGAAAGTATTTCCATCTGAAGTGAGTGATAAAAAAAGGATACAGACCGGTTAATAAGGCGAATGTTTACCTACACTAATCAGAAAAAAATATGTTATGTTTCAGGACAATCAATCATCCAAAAACCAGATTTCAAAATCTAAAAAAAATCTGGAAAGTATAGACCCTACAGACCTGGCCAGGGAAACTGTAAAAAAGGCTGATACAATAAAAAAAACAGCACAGACCGTCGGACAGACAGCTTCCTATGCTGACAATTTCATGAATAAAGTTGCCCAGAATAATACAGCACTGGTTTCAGAAAATAGAATCTGGACGGAACAACCTACCTCCAAAATCCACAATGCAAGCTCTATTCCCACAAGCGAACTTTTAGGCATCAATCGTGTTGTCAAGCTGGAAATCATTATTGAAGGCAAAATCATCAAGCATTTCAAGCATTTTAAACTGACTCAGAGTGCTGTTAAGCATCATGAATTCAATTTAACGCTTGCCCATGATACTCTGGGAGACGCAGAAAATCACAATCTTGAGCAGGCCCAGAATTTTCTAGGGAAGAGATTGACTGTAGTCTTTAAATATAAAGATGTAGAAGAAAGTCCGGAAAGAAACTTTGTAGGGGTCATTACAGAAGTAGGATTCAGTCAGGACAAAGGCAGTCTTGGAAATATTGTCCTTACGGGAAACAGCCCTACTTTGCTCCTGGATGCAGCACCGCATATCCAGAGTTTTGGAGGCAAACAGGAG
Organism: Chryseobacterium carnipullorum; assembly: GCF_900142785.1. Lineage (GTDB taxonomy): Bacteria > Bacteroidota > Bacteroidia > Flavobacteriales > Weeksellaceae > Chryseobacterium > Chryseobacterium carnipullorum. The sequence continues at coordinate 253,332 of NZ_FRCD01000004.1, forward strand.
ATCAGCCTGAACAGTATTGCAGACTGGGTCATCAAAGAAGGCCTTGGTTCCAATAAATTCGATTTCAGAGTAGATTCCCAGCATGGCAATGTTTCCTACAGCTCGCAGTATGAAGAAACCCATTACAACTATCTCGCAAGAATTGCAGAAGCCTATGGCGAACAGTTTTATTATGATGGCGAAGTTCTTCATTTCGGAAAATTGCCACCACAGGAAAAACCTGTACAGCTGGTGTATGGAAGCAGCGTTCATGATATTAAAATTAAAATGAAAGCGCAGCATGTCAATCCAAGCTTTTACGGCTACAACAGCAGTAAAAATGAAAAACTCACGACAGGAAGTTCAAAAATAAACCATTCATCAGATATTGCGAAAAGGGCTTATGAAATATCCCAAAAGACATTTACCACACCTTCTTTAAGGATTGCCCCAATCAAGGCATCCACCTTTATGGATATCGATGCCTCACAGAAAGGGACAGCAGGAAGTAAGGCGGTGAATGTATTTATCACTTCGGGAACAACCAGCGTTCCATTCTTATACCCGGGATGTACCGCAGATGTAGAAATGCGAAAGTCTGAAACCAATCAGACGGCTTATTTCACCAAGCTTATGATTACGGAGGTGAGTCACGAGGTGGATGGAAGAGGCTATTATACCGGGAACTTTGAAGCCATCGCCGCAGATACAGGATTTATGCCCCGTCCTGAATTTGAAATGCCAAAAGCAGATCCTCAGTTTGCTAAAGTTATTTCAAATACCGATCCTTTAAATCAGGGGCGTGTACAGGTTCAGTTTGACTGGCAAAACGGACCGGATACTACAGAATTTATCCGGGTCATGACTCCTGATGCAGGCGGAAGCGATAAAGTAAGTAAAAACCGTGGTTTTATGGCTATTCCTGAAATTGGAGATCAGGTAGTTGTCAATTTTGTACACCAGCATCCGGACCGGCCCTTTGTAATGGGAGGAATGTTTCATGGTGGAGTTGGCGGTGGCGGCGGACAAAACAATAACGTTAAAAGTTTAAGCAGCCGAAGCGGTAATAAACTGGAATTAGATGACGGTGCAGGATCTGTATTCCTGACCGATCAGGGAGGAGCGAATATGAAGTTTGACGGAGCAGGAAATGCAACAACCAACGCCAATAATAATAAAACAGTCACAGTAGGAAATAATAACACGGTCAATGTGGGCAGCGTAAGTGCCATTAACGTAGGCGGAAAAGAAGGTGGAGGGGCTAATTCTATGCTTAAAATGGACAGTTCCGGAAACATCACGCTGGAATGTGACACTACCATCACCATTAAAACAGGGAGCAGTTCCATCACCATGACCACAGGAGGAGATATTACAATAGAAGGACTGAATGTGAAAGTTGTTGGTAAAACGACAACCGAACTTGGAAAAGCCGCTGCCAATCCCGGAATTAAGATCGATAGTGATATTAATATCAATGCAGCAAAAATTAATACTTCATCTTCAGGACCTACCAATATCAAAGGGGCAGATGTAGAAATCAATAAAGGATAATGATGCAGACTACTAAAGAAAACAGAGGAGAACATCGAAAATATACTTTTCTCAGAGAAGAAAGGTATCAGTTTCAGGGGCTCAGAAATGAGAACTTTATTGAAGCTGAACTCAAGGTCACCCTAACTTCTCTAGATTATGAAAAGCCTGTTTTTACAGTTGAAATGCCATTTTATAAACAATCCAATAAAGAGGGAATGTACAAATGGATCGGAGACCTGCATCAGCTTAGAGAAAAGATTGTCTGCACTCTGGATGAAAACGGACAGCTTGGAACGATTATCAACCTGGATGATATCCGGAACCAATGGAAAGAATTAAAGCCCAAAATAATTCTAAGACACAGGAATGAACACTATCGTGAGATTTTTATTAAGGGTGTAGAAGAACTTTTGGAAGATGGTGAACGCCTTGCGCAAGCCTTACGCTTTGCAATGCCTTACCAGCTGCTTTTCCCCGGCATTCATTTCAGGGAGTTTAAAAAGAATGAGATCACTAAAGGATATCGTGAACTTCCCAACTTTATTGCCGCTAAAAGTGTTCCTATTACTACAGAAGAGAGAATTTCAAAATTGGAAGACGGAAGATACCAGATCGATGTGAAAGGAAGTATTGATGAAAACAATTTTGCACAGGATAAAGTAACGGCGATGATCCGTATTTTAAAGAATCGTCCCCGGGTTCCAACTCTCCTGCAGCTTAATTACATAGAACGTTATCTTCTGGAAGAATGGCCCTGGTCTGAACAAAGCATGTGTATGAGCCTGGCGCAGATTCCCGGCACATTGTATCGTGAGGAAAAAAACATCTTAAAAGCGATAGCTCATGACCATTCCCTTGCTTGATATTGTATTCCAGAACGACCGGTATTACCTTCTTTTTGATGACGAGAGGATTCTGGAGACTTCGGTTTCCAAAGAATGGTACCTGTATGCGGACGGAAACTACGTATGCTCTATCGATAATTGTAAAGTTTCGGAACTATTGAAAGTTCCGGGTAAGATTTTTCTGGAAACCCGGGAAAACCTTAATCAACTGGAAAATAGTTTCAGAAGATTGAAAAATGTAATGCTAAGCTCAGATAAAATTAACCTCTAAACCATCGCATTATGGCAAAAAAATACGTACCCGAAGGTGCCTTTTTAGCTTGCGACAAAGGAACAAGCCCCTCTACCTTGAGGGTAAGCAACAATAAAAACACGACCATATACAGTGTTCCTATGGCATCGGAACTGGATTTTCTTCCCTTTTTCAATATTAAACCGATGGGACTTTGCACCAATCCTTTGAAATGGGCAACAGGCGCTTCCTGCCTACCAACCATTGTTACCGGATGGCAGGAACCAAAAGATGGAGTAAAGATCAATGGCAGCCGCATGCTGTTGGAAGATTCTTTTTGTAATTGTATATTTGGTGGAAAGATCAATATCTTCTTTGACAGAGCTGCTGCTGTATCCTATGGCGTTGGAGAAGGAAAAATGCCTTCCGACTATATCAAGGAAGGATTTGACTGGATTGCCGAGCAAAACAAAAAAAACCGTGACATGCGTGATCAGATGCTTCCGGACTGGATGAAACCGGTAACAGGTGTAGGAGATTGGTTCAATGACCTGGGGGCTGGGCTGGTAGAAGGAGCTGTAAACGGTGTCGTGGGGCTAGGCGAAACACTTTATCAGGTGGGTCAGGACCCCGTGGGTACTGCTGAAGCATTGGGTGGAATGGTAAGTGATGGATGGAATGCAGCTACCGAAGGTGTTGGAAATGCCTGGGACTGGGCCAGCAAGGGAGACAACTGGAGCAATGCGGCAGAAGGAGCCTGGAACTGGGCCAGTGACGGACAAAACTGGGCAGATGCCGGAAGCGCCGCCTGGGAAGGAACCAAAGATGCTGCAAGCTGGGTTGCTGAAAACCCCAGAACCATAGGTACTACTGTTGGGGAATTTATTCCTGATGCCGCTGCTGCTGTTTATACCGGGGGAACCTCATTGGCTGCTACAGCCGGAAAGACCGTTTTAAAAGAAGGAGCTGAGGCAGTGGTAGAAAAAACAGTTAAAGAAACTGTAGGGGAAGCTGTAGAACAAGGTGTGAAAAAAGGTGCAGATGATGTGGCAGAAGCAGGAGCCAAAAGAGGGATTGCAGAGACCATGGAACAGCTCGCCAAAAAAGAGGGGGGAAATATTGCTAAGGTTACAGATGGAAGTATAGATGAAATAGCTGAACAAGTAGTAAAAAAACCTACATATAGAATTGGAGAAAGTGATGGTGGTCCTGGAACGTGGGAAAATAGACACTCCCCCCAAAAGGGAGCAGACTATCAGAAAAAAACTACTGGAGCACCAGATAATACAGAATATGTAGTCAAAACCGACAAAATGAAAAGTGGAGAGAAAAAATTTGACGGATATGATCCTGAAACAAATACTCTTCAAGATTCTAAAGATTGGGATAAATGGCCACCTAAAGGAGATAGCGACTGGGCCAGAAGGAGAAGACAGCAAATGTTAGATTCTGCCAGAAAAGATGCTGAAATTGCTCAAGAAGCAGGCTCAAAACTTGAATGGCATGTTCCTACCCAAGCAAAAGCAGATGAACTAGCAGACTTATTTGACGATGCTAATATAGATATTGATGTTATTGTTGTACCAAAATAAATTAAATATGGAAAAAATCAAAGTAATTACCCGTTTGACCAATAGAGAAATGTCTGCTCATGACTTTATCAATTATTGCAAAAACATTGTTGTCAACCTAAAAAACATATTCAGTGATCTGAAAATGGTTTCAATATGGGATGACAGCACCAATTCCAAATTTTATTTTGAAAATAACCTCGCTAACTTCAGTGTCCAAAATCTTGATAAAATATTAATATATAACCCGGAAGAGGACGTTTTTCAGAATGATAATGAACAGGATGAAAATTTATATGAAAATTCAAAAAGTTGGATAGGATTTAACACGCTACTCTACCTGAGTAAAGATAAAAGTGAAGCAAGTGATCTTTCTATCAACATCACTCAAGGAGCATCTGAAAAAAATAAAACGGCATTAATTAATATTGAATTTTCTGATGAATTTCTTAAAACGCTCACAAAAGATTTTTCTATAAAACTAATAGAATCTTTAGAAAAGTCTGGAGATTTAGTCTACGCGGTCGTTATTTCAAACGAGTTCAGAAGAAAAGTTAAGACAAGCGGACAAAATTTATGGATTGGTTACCTGACCTATTTTCAAGATAAAAATATAAAAATTCATCTTCCTGATAGCGTCAATAGTATTAATTATGATAAAGGAATATTAATAGATTTAGGGGAGAAAATTGAAATCTCAGACGAGGCCGTAAACAAAGCGGTGACCATAAGAAATATCCTGGGAGATGAAGCACTCAACTACTCTTCTTAAAAAATTTTAAATAGGTAAGATTAAAAGCAGGTCCCATCTTTGACAAGATAGGACCTTAATTTTTATACATTCATTGTTTTCACCTGTCAACTGTAGATAGCACAACATACATTATTAATAAAATCTGTGGGACAAACGGAGAAAACTGATGTTAGAGATAGATTTGATGAACATTTAAAATCTGAAAATACCAAAAAAATAGATAGAGCAGAGTGGAACAAACATTATGATATTCGGGAAGTCCATTCCGGAAATTGGGATCCCTATGAAGCTTCTGTTTGGGAACAGCATTATATGGAGAAAAACGGTGGTAAACCTAACTTAGAAAATGGGCGAAATGAGATTACAAAAGCCAAATTTGATAAATATAAAAATTTACATAATCCTTGTTAAACAATGAAAAAAGACATTAAAGTAGGCGATATTTTCGCTATTAAAATTGAAAATTCAACCGAGTATTATTTTGGAAGAGTATTATTTGACGTAAAAAACCAGTATAATGGAAGTGGACAAATGCATAATTATTTAGATTGGCACAAGGAAAGTGTATTGATAGAAACATACAAATATATTTCTAGTGAATTAGTTATCAATAATTATGAAACCGCAATACGTTCAACCTTTATTTCAAAAAGAGATTTGTTAAAACAAGATATACAAATTATTGATAATATTTTGGTTAACCCTGAAAAAGTCTCTTTTCCGGAGACTTTAAAAAACTTTGAAAGTACTTGTTTTTTCACAGTTGGGGAATTAGCTATTAAAACCAACTTATCTACAGAATATGCTTACGATAAAATTAAAATTTTTCCAACTTTGGGGAAAATTTACTATTTAGAAATAGCAACCTTAGACATTTCTAACAGAAAAGATTTAATATCAGATAAAGATGATATAATGGATAATTATTTCAAATTCTCAGATATTAGAAGTTTACCGCTGTTACAGAAAGAAATTTATCAGACAATTGATGAAAATCCAGATGTATCTTATTATGAATTAGCATTAAAGTATGGCTTTGATTTAAAACGTTTTTATAAGTAATTTATGGAATATCAAAACAAAATTTCACAAAATATACTTTGGAATTTTGGTAAGCAAAAATTCTTAACAATTGAAAATTTCAGATTAGCTTTAAAAAATTACAATGAGGAAATAAGAGGAGAATTTTTTTCTGAAGATTTAGATTTACCAATTCTTAAAGCCAATAAAGTTGCGATACAATACGAATATTGGGACCAAAGTATTGAAGATATCGTAGAACCTGATTTTCTTTTAAATGCAGATAACGGACAATTTTTCACAACTGCTGAACTCTTGTTTAAAATTCATAATCAGGTCCATGAAAAATTGAAAGATGACGACCATCAATTTTTTGAAGGATTAGAGTTATGGACGGGAGAAAACCCCAATTATCCTGACACTCCGTTATATTTTTTACAGCAAGGGAGCTAGTATGAGATTATACTCAAACCAAAATAACGTCTTAACTGGTAATTTAAAACTGGGATCCATTATTCAGTAGGATGATTAATGCTTTGGGTGCTTTCATTAAGGGTTTTATTGGAAATATCAAAAGATGCAGTGTTTAAGAACGGTTTAAATAACATTTAGAATGAAGAAAGAGATACAAAGCCTGAGAGGCTGTAAGTAGATATTGGAAACATTATGAAACACCTGTCCGGGAACAATATTATTGATAAAATAGAAATTAAATATTGAAGGTGTAGGAAAAGGTGTTGTAAGCTACAATGGAGAATATTTTACGGATAATAATGAAACAAAAAACATATCCGTAAGAAATATTTCCAGAGAGATTCGAAATTGGATTAGAGAATTACATGATATTACAACAGAAGGAGATAGTAATAAATAGAATAAAGCCATTTTTAATTTAAATGCTCAAGGCAAATTCAATATGGAATTTATCTGGGATCAGGAGCATCATGATGAAGTAGTAAAATTATCAAAAGAAAAAAGGTTTCAAATTGAAACCCTTTTAAGTTTAGCAAATAATTACTGGAAGCCTAAACAAAAAAGGTAGTAAAAACCTCACTGCAAATTATACTTCTTTAAAAAATTTAAACATTATGACATTTGGGAAATCCATTCCGGAAATTGGGATCCCTATGAAGCTTCTGTTTGGGAACAGCATTATATGGAGAAAAATGGCCATAAACCAATAAAAAAATATGAGAACTAGATTTAAGAGCACTGAGTATTTTGAAAACTATATCACATTAAATAATGAAGATATTGAATTTTATGAAGATGGATTAAAATCCGGAGCCACTAAAGCAGATAGAGTCCTCGCTGTAGACAGACAAATCTTTACGACAAGTATTCATACTATCATTGCAAAATATTCTGCCGGAGCTCCTATTCAGGAAATGCAGAATGACTTCTTAAAAGTTATTGATAATTTAAAAACCGGGTGGCAGAGTGATACTCCTACTATTCAGTTTGATGATTATATATTAATGCTTTGGATGCTTTCATTAGGTATTTTACTGGACATTTCGGAAGATGACTACAAAAAAATAATAATGGTTCTGGATAATAGTAATCACAGAGATTATATATATGATATAATGATTTCGTCCAAAATATCCGACAGAAATATAGATTCAAATATGTATTATCCTGACGAATTTGGTTTTTTAAAAAATCTTTATAAAGAAAAAAATATTGCCATATTAAAAGATTATTTAGATGATAGCTGGTACAAAAAAATGAAATCTACCTATTGGTATGATAATGATAAAAACAAAAACGATGTTTTCTTTGGATACTGGAGCTTTGAAAGTGGAGCTTTTGTGAAAATCTTAGGATTGGATGATTCATCTTTGAAAGAACAGCACTATTACCCGTACGATCTGGTTCATTGGAAATGATAATATATGGAAAAATATGTAGAAATTATTAAACTCCTTGTTTCAAACAGAGACGAAATGAATTCTATTATTGATGGGCTTATTGAAATTAAAAGTAACCCTTCATTGTATGAAGATACTTTCTTCAGAATGCCGGATGATAGTCAAGATATAACGTGGCTGGCAATGGTAGATATACTTATTGAAAGCGGATATGCATTTGAGATCGATTGGAAAGAGGATTACAGCACAGCTAAAAACCAGACAGAAATACTATTAAAAAATAAAAGTGTATCCATAGACATTGAAAAAGATCAGGATCTCTACCATTTGGAAGCCGGATCCTTTTTCCCCCTTCTTAATGAAAAAATAGAAAAATCCGGTTATCAGCTTTTAAACTTAGATATTGACAGCGACAGTTATGTTAGCATATTAGTCAATAATGAAAATATCAATAAACTTTTATCTTTAGATGACCGAATAAAGGAATATCGATGAGATTTACCATACTATTTACATCAAAAGGTTTCAGATTGAGACCTTTTAATTTTGACATACACAGACAATCATCCTGAAGGCTCAACACTGGAATGACCTATGTCTATACCCAAGCAAAAGCAGATGAACTAGCAGATTTATTTGATGATGCTAATATAGATATTGATGTTATTGTTGTACCTAAATAAATTAAATATGGAAAAAATCAAAGTAATTACCCGTTTGACCAATAGAGAAATGTCTGCCCATGACTTTATCAAATATTGCAAAAACATTGTTGTCAACCTAAAAAACATATTCAGTGATCTGAAAATGGTTTCAATATGGGATGACAGCACCAATTCCAAATTTTATTTTGAAAATAACCTCGCTAACTTCAGTGTCCAAAATCTTGATAAAATATTAATATATAACCCGGAAGAGGACGTTTTTCAGAATGATAATGAACAGGATAAAAATTTATATGAAAATTCAAAAAGTTGGATAGGATTTAACACGCTACTCTACCTGAGTAAAGATAAAAGTGAAACAAGTGATCTTTCTATCAACATCACTCAAGGAGCATCTGAAAAAAATAAAACGGCATTAATTAATATTGAATTTTCTGATGAATTTCTTAAAACGCTCACAAAAGATTTTTCTATAAAACTAATAGAATCTTTAGAAAAGTCTGTAGATTTAGTCTACGCCGTCGTTATTTCAAACGAATTCAGAAGAAAAGTTAAGACAAGCGGACAAAATTTATGGATTGGTTACCTGACCTATTTTCAAGATAAAAATATAAAAATTCATCTTCCTGATAGCGTCAATAGTATTAATTATGATAAAGGAATATTAATAGATTTAGGGGAGAAAATTGAAATCTCAGACGAAACCGTAAACAAAGCGGTAACCATAAGAAATATCCTGGGAGATGAAGCACTCAACTACTCTTCTTAAAAAAATTTAAATAGGTAAGATTAAAAGCAGGTCCCATCTTTGACAAGATAGGACCTTAATTTTTATACATTCATTGTTTTCACCTGTCAACTGTAGATATCAAAACGTATCTTATTAATAAAATCTGTGGGAAAATTAAAACGCATCAATGAATCTCAAAGGAAAAATTCATCATGCACATTCATCCATTTCAATGGATTGTGTAAATCTCATATTTTTCTGCTAGAACTCATTAATCATCACATAAAAATGTCCCGAGTACAGGCTTTCCGTATTTCCAGAGATATTGGTAAGATTGATGGTCACACTTGAAGTAGACGTCATCCTTGGATTGGATATCGAAAAAGAAGTATTTCCTGCAAAATCTCCTGCCGGAGAAACCACGATCGCAGCTCTTGCAGAACCAGGCTGCAGATTAGCCGGAATAGCAATCTCCAGGGTTACAGATTTTCCAGCAGCTAAGTTGTTTACAGAAACCGACGGCCATGCTTCAAAGCTGATCTGGTTTTTTTGTACACTCCCCTTTTCACCCAGTTTATATTGTCCGTTGACATCTATTTTTGCTGAAGTATTAGGTATTGCGGTCCCAATTCCCACGTTGGCATTATTATTTCCAATAACAATTGCATTGGCCTGTGAAGTGACAGCTCCGTACCCTACTGCTGTCGAAAACTGGCCCAGAGCATTCGCTCCCGATCCTACTGCCGTTGAATTCTGGTTGTTCGTTACTGTATTATATCCTACGGCTGTTTCACTGTTTGTATTCGTCTTTGCATTATATCCTACGGCTGTGGACTGAAATCCTGATGCTGTTGAGTTTTTCCCTATAGAAGTGGCGTCATTGGTCGTTGTCTTAGCATTATATCCCAATGCCAGAGACTGGAATCCAGAGGCATCTGCATTATTTCCTACAGCTGTGGCTTCATTCACCGTTACTTTCGCATTATAACCTACTGCTGTTGACTGGTATCCTGAAATTTTAGAATTAGCTCCCAGCGCTACTGATTCATTGGCGGTAACCGAAGTATTGGTCCCGATCGCAATTCCCTGATAAGCACTGCTCGAATTCCCTAAAGCAATACCATTCTGTGCCGCATTCGCTGCTGTTCCAAAGCTTATAGAATTATTTACCCCTAATCTTCCTACCGATGTAGAGTTAACTTTAAAAACAAGGTCATCAGACGTGTTGGTTCCCAAAGACAGATTGGTATTCACTCCTCCGGAATTTCCGCTATTGGTGGCTGAACTATTCCAAACCGACATTGGACTTACTCCCCCATTGGTTCCGTTACCACTATTGGATGCAGTAGTAGAAATCATATTCCATTTTGATTTGCTCCAGTAGTAAAAACCCGTTTCTGCTAAAGTTCCCGATCCATTGTTCCAAACAATCAATCCTTCCGCCGGATTTTGAACAGTTATCTGATCTGTGGATGATACTAAGGCAACACTGGGAAGAAGCATTCCTTTATTTTTTGAATTGATTTGTAACATAGCCGATGGATCGGGGTTAGGAGTACCAATCCCAACCTGTGCGTGAATTAAAATAGTAAATCCTGAAAGAAGAAGAATGAGTTGAGCTTTAATTTGTCTTAATAACATGGTATTGTTGATAGTCTATTTTTAGAGGGTGCAAATATACGAATTTTTAACAAAACACCCTATTTTTTTATCATATCCATAAATAAATACACTTAATAGTGATTAAACAAGCCTTTAGTCACTATTAAATGAAACATTTTTCCTCTATTAACTAAATATTAAGTCCCTCCCATAGCGGTATTGCGCGTATTCAAATGAGTAAGTCGTAAGTTACAATTACACTATTTTTAAAAAACATCACTTAAAATTGAATAAAAAATAATTTATAAAGGATCTGGCGAAAAAGGTTTTGACATGATCATTAGCTATTATAAAGGCTAGCAGAGATGAGTAAAATTATGGCAGATGGCATGAATCAAAAAAAAAATTCCATATCTATATGATAAAGCATGTGAACTATTTGTATTGAGCCTTTCAGGACCCTTTTACTTCAAAATAGTTTATTTATAATATCTAATTCCTGAACTGTTTTTACTAATCCTTCTGTACAATTCTTCACTTCCTGATCATCTCTGTCTTATTTCCTGATCATACTATACTTATGTACAATGAAATTGTGATTTAGAAAATTATAACAAAATATTAAGAAAAATTTAACAGTAGGCTTTTATTTTAGGAATGGTTCTTGTTTATTTACTGGTATACAAACAATAAAATATTATTATTATGAACAATTCAGAATACAACAAAGCGGAAGATGCAGTAAACAACACAGAGAATTCTTTAAAGAATGCAGCAGAAAATGCAAAGTGGAAAATAGAAGATCTTGCAGACAAAGCTAAAGATTATATCAATGAAAAAAGAGATAATGATCAGGAGGCAAGTCAGGAAGATTGGTTTGATAAAGTAAAAAACAATGCTTCTGATGCATGGGATGACATTAAAGATAAAGCTAATGATGCATGGGAAAAAACAAAGGATGCAGCAGAAGATGTAAAAGCAGAATGGAATAAGAAAACGAATTAAAATTTCAGTCATATAAATATTTTCAAAAAAAAGGAGCCTTAAATCAATTAGGCTCCTTTTTTATTATGACGCAAACACAAATTATTGCTACATTTGTATTTAATAAACATTAAAAAATTATGTCATACGGTCTACTTAAAGGCAAAAAGGGAATTATTTTTGGAGCCCTTAATGAGCAATCTATCGCGTGGAAAGTTGCAGAAAGATGTCATGAAGAAGGTGCTGAATTTATCTTATCAAACGCTCCTATTGCATTAAGAATGGGAGAACTTAATGGTTTAGCAGAAAAAACAGGTTCTGAGGTGATAGGTGCAGATGCTACTTCTGTGGAAGATCTTGAAAAACTTTTTGATGCCGCTATTGCAAAATATGGTAAAATAGATTTTATCCTTCATTCAATAGGCATGTCCGTAAATGTAAGAAAAGGAAAGCATTATACTGAAATGAATTACGACTGGTTGGAAAAAGGCTGGGATATTTCCGCTGTTTCTTTCCACAAAGTAATGCGTGTTGCATGGGAAAAAGACTGTATGAATGAGTGGGGAAGCATCCTTGCCCTTACTTATATCGCAGCTCAGAGAACGTTCCCGGATTATAATGATATGGCAGACAACAAAGCATATCTGGAGAGCATCACAAGATCTTTCGGAAATTATTGGGGCGCAAGAAAAGTACGTGTCAACACCATCTCTCAATCTCCTACTCCTACTACGGCAGGAAGTGGCGTGAAAGGTTTCGGAGGTTTCTTAGGATATGCCGATGATATGTCTCCGCTAGGAAATGCTACTGCTCTTGACTGTGCCAACTATTGTGTGAGTATGTTCTCTGATCTTACTCAAAAAGTAACGATGCAGAATCTTTTCCATGACGGAGGTTTCAGCAATACAGGGGTATCTCAGAAAGTTGTAGACAAATATGACGCTGAAAGTAAATAATCATTCTGATGTATTGATATCAAATATAAACCGGCGGCCTCTACGAGGCCGCCGGTTCTATAAAAAATAATCAATATGAAGCTATAAAATAACGGTCTGTATAGAATGGGCAGGTGCCGATAGCTTGGCAGACATTCCTTCAATCCACAGATTCGTTTCAATATCATTTTCGGAATCATTCATGATAACCGTCACCAACTGACCATTTTCATTCATGAAAGTAGTGGAGGTAAGAGCTGCTCTGTTAGAAGAACTTCCGATTCTCTGAGCATTGGGCTTAATATATTTTGAAATGTGACCTACATAGTAATATTCGTACGTGTAATGAACTTCTCCTGTTGAGGTATCTGCAATGATAGGGGCAAAACAGAAGTTTCCGACATGGTTGGGGCCTCCGGTTTGATCCAGAAGGACATTCCAGTCTGTCCATAAAGCGGTTCCTTTGTTGAAATCATTAAGCATATTTTTTCCATACAATTCTCCCAGACTTACATCATAAATTCCGGACATCTTGAACTGTTCTTTACATCCTTCTGTAAACGCCAGGAATTTATCAGGAAAAGCTCTTTGTGTTTCTGCTAAATTATCGAAAAGCTGTGTTTTGTTGTTCCACGTTTCATACCAGTGGTACCCGATTCCGTGGGCATATTTCGAAGTTTCAGGATCGCTTAAAGTCGTTGTTGCTCTCTGGTAAATCAGGTCTCTGTTGTGATCCCAGATCATTACTTTTTTGTCTTTATAACCGTTTTTCCAAAGTGTTGGCCCTAAATTATTTTTAAGAAATTCACCTTCTTCTTCCGCAGAATAGATACATGACTCCCAGCTTTGTGTCGCCATCGGCTCATTTTGTACCGTCAATCCCCAGATATTGATTCCTCTTTTTTCGTATTCTTTAATGAATTTAATATAATAATCTGCCCAGGTCTGGTAATACTGATTCTCCAGTCTTCCTCCTTTGTACAGGCTTTTATTGGATTTCATCCATGCTGGTGGACTCCAAGGAGAGAAGTAAAAAGTGAAATCTTTTCCTATCGCTTTCTGAGCCTCTTTGATCATCGGGATCTTATACTTTTCGTCATGGGCAACATTGAAGGTCTTTAAAGCCATATCATTGTCTTCCACATAAGTATAAGAATCACTGGAGAAGTCGCATGAATTCATATTGGTACGGACTACCGTGTAACCCAGTCCGTTTTTTCCGAAGTAAGCCTCCAGAATTTCTTTCTGCTTATTCTTTGGCATTTTATAAAAGGTTTCAGCAGATGCATCCGTGATGGCACCGCCTATTCCAATCAGTTTCTGGTATTTGAAATCCGGATCCACAAATATACAGGCATCTGTTTCTTTAGGCTGACCAAATTTTTCAAATTTAACCACTCCTTTATCCGCCATCTTTTCGTTGGTTTTAGAATTGGTTAAAATGACTTTTGCCGTTTTACCTGCATTCTTCTTCCAGTAGTTCTGTGCATTGATATTTAATAATGCTCCCACTGTAAGACAGCTCACAATTAGTTTTTTCATAATCTTTTTCTTTCTGTTTTTGGACTCACCTGCCCTCGCTTCATTATTTATTTTGATAAACTCTTACATAATCTATATAATACTTCTGTGGAAAAATACGATCATCGATTCCTTCTTTTCCACCCCAGAAACCGCCTACCGCCAGATTTAAAATAAGAAAATACGGTTGATCGAAAGGCCAGGCTTCATAGGTTTTTTCCTTATTTTCGTAGGTAAAGAACTTCTGCCCATCGATAAATACCTCTATTTTTTCCGGAGTCCAGTTTGCTTTATACACATGAAATTTTTCACTCACATCCTTCATCATCAGAGTATCCGTTTTCTGCGTCCCCTGAATATGATTGTATTTTTTGGTATGCACCGAAGCATGAACATACCCCTGATGAAAGCCCACATGTTCCATAATATCCAGTTCACCATCGTCCGGCCATTCTTTCATATTTTCGCTCATCATCCAGATGGCGGGCCATGTTCCCCGGCCTTTGGGAAGTTTTGCCCTCACTTCTACTGTTCCATACTGGAATGAGAATTTTCCTTTGGTTAAAAGCCTTGCGGAAGTATATGCATTCTTTCCCCAGGTTTCTTTTCTGGCTTCAATCACCAGTTTGCCGCCTTCCATTCTGGCATTCTCCAGCCTGTTTTTGGTATAAAACTGATCTTCATTGTTTCCATAGCCGTCTCCTCCTACATCGTAGTTCCATTTTAATGAGTCTGGAAGCCCTTTTCCATTAAATTCATCACTCCATACCAGTTTTTTCCGGGCATCTGTCTTGTTTGAAACACAACTGACAAAGGAAAATACGAATAGTCCTGTTGTACAAAGCTGAATAATATTTCTGAATTTGATTTTCATACATCAGGATTTGCTAAACCTGTACTATTTTTAATAAATTTTGCTAAAACTCTTTTCTGCAGAATTTCTATTTCGTCCAGTTAATTCTTTTCGTTTGTCCATTTTGAGAACTGGTTCCGACCATAATATCGAATTCTCCACTTTCCCAGTCAAAATTCAGTTCATCATCAAAAAACTTCAGATCTTCCGGAGTCAGCTTAAAATCTACTTTTCTGCTTTCTCCTTTTTTAATGAATACCTTCTGGAAACCTTTCAGTTCTTTCACTGGTCTTACTACTTTCCCAAAAAGATCTCTGATATACAACTGTACTACTTCTTCTCCATCATATTTTCCTGTATTGGAAACCGTCACACTAACCGTCAATGTCTGATTTCCTTTAAGGTTCACTGAACTTAAAACCATATCATCATATTTAAAATCTGTATAACTTAATCCGTAACCAAAAGGAAACTTAGGATCATTATCAAGATCAATATACGCTGAAACGTAATTTCTGTCTGTATTGTTTTTTGCAGGTCTTCCGGTATTGTAATGATTGTAATAAACAGGAATCTGACCTTCTGCTCTCGGGAAGCTCATCGGAAGTTTCCCGCCGGGATTCACAGCTCCGAAAAGAACATCAGCAATAGAGTTACCTGCTTCGGTTCCCAGCCACCAGTTATAAGTGATGGCCGGAATATGATCAGCAGCCCAGTTGAAGATTAGAGGTCTTCCGGCATTGATCATTAAAACGATTGGTTTTCCGGTCTTGGCAATTTCTTTAAGCAAGTCTTCCTGAACTCCGGTAAAACCAATGCTGCTTCGGCTTTTTGCTTCTCCGCTCATCGCATGACCTTCCCCTAATGTCATGATCACTACATCTGCCTTTTTTGCCGTTTCCACTGCTTCTGCAAACATAGATTTATCCTGATCATCTACATTACAGCCTTTTGCATATAATAAGGTTGAGTTTTTATCAAGCTGGTTTTTAATGCCGTCAAACGGCGAAACAATTCTTTGGTTGTCATCTTTAAATGCAATAGACCAAAAACCGTGATTTGCCACTGTTTCTTTTCCGAAAGGTCCGATCAAGGCAACGGTCTTCACGGTCTTAGAAAGCGGTAGAATATTTCCCTGGTTTTTAAGAAGAACAATACTTTTGGAACCAAATTCTCTTCCAAACTTTCTATTTTCAGGATTATTGGTCTGCTCTTTCTGTCTCTTTTCATTGCTGAACCTGTAGGGATCATCGAAGAGCCCCATCTCGAATTTTTTGGCTAAAATTCTTCCCGCCGCATCATCTACAAATTTTATATCTACTTTTCCCTCTTTAACCAGTTTTGGAAGCTCCGTCATATAAACGCGGCTTTCCATATCCATGTCACTCCCGCCAAGAATGGCTCTTTCAGCAGCTTCATTGGCATCTTTAGCATAACCGTGAGGAATCATTTCTCCGATGCTTCCCCAGTCTGAAACCACAAAACCTTTATAATTCCACTTTCCTTTTAACAATTCTCGCTGAATGTATTGGTTGGCTGTGGCTGGAATTCCGTTGATATCATTAAAACAATTCATAAATGTCGCTACTCCGGCATTTGCTGCTGCTTTGAATGGCGGTAAATAGATTTCATGAAGTTGTCTTAAACTCATATCGACAGCGTTGTAATCTCTTCCGCCGACTGCCGCACCGTACGCAGCAAAATGTTTGGCACAAGCCATTACCGCATCAAGACTTCCTAAACCTCTTCCCTGAAATCCTTTGATTCTTGCCAAACCAATCTGTGTTCCCAGGTACGTATCTTCCCCTGAACCTTCCATCACTCTTCCCCATCTCGGATCCCTGGCAATATCTACCATAGGCGCAAAAGTCCAGTGAATCCCATAAGCCGCAGCTTCAGTAGCCGCAATTCTTTCTGACTTTTCTATCATCCCAAGATCCCAGCTTGCCGCCTGACCTAAGTTGACAGGAAAAGTTGTACGATAACCGTGAATAACATCCTGCCCGAACAGCAAAGGTATTTTTAACCTTGATTGCTGGGCTAACTTCTGAAAAGATCTCGTTTCTTCTGCTCCCGCCACATTCAGCATAGAGCCTACTTTGCCTTTCTTTATTTCTTCCAAAACTGCTGCGGAATTAGACTGCTGAGGTCCTGTGGCATATTCAAATCCGCTGTATTGGACCATTTGCCCTACCTTTTCTTCCAGGGTCATTTTAGACAGCAGTTCTGCTACCTTCTGATCAACCGTTTTCTGCCCGTAAGCATTCATTCCCAATGCTGAAAATGCCAGTAAGAAATAAACTCTTTTCATGATATTAAATTAAAAAACATAAGTCGCTGCCGAATTTCCTGAAAGGATAACGGGAGCAGTCTTTCCGTTATATTTGATATTAAAACTTTCATCCGTACTGTTTCCGTTCTGGATAATCAATACTGTTTTTCCGGCCGGAGTTTTAAATGCCGCCGTAGAAAGTGTTTCTGTCTGTGTGGAAGCAATACGCTGAGAACCTGCAGGAACAAATTTGGAAGCGTGCGCAATGATGTAATAGGAAACGTTTCTGGTGAAATTTTCACTGTCAGAAACTGTTATGGCTCCTTTACATTCCGTACATCCTCCGTCTGTGTGAGGTTGATACTGAGGATCATTCGCTACATTCCATTCCAAAGCGATACGGCTCCAGTTTCTCATTGAACCGATCACTACGTTTTTGACGTGCCAGTTCAGATCTTCGTTAAAAGTCCCTTTCGATCCCGTCCACTGCTCTGTAAAATACAAATTTTTATCGGGAAACGCGTTGTGCACCGTGCTTAAAGCGGAAATATCACCTTCATATAAATGGAAGGCTGAACCGTCTATATATTGATAGGCTTCCGGATCTTTCAGAATATCAAGGGCATATTCCGGTTTATTACAATTGTGATCGTAGACTACAATTTTTGTTTTGATATTATGGGATTTAAAAACAGGACCTAAGTGACCTTTGATAAAATCTCTCTGCTGATCAGAGGGCATAAAAAGGCTAGGATTATTTCCCGGATGAAGCGGTTCGTTTTGGGGTGTTACGGCATCAATGGTAATTCCCTCTTTTTTCATTCCAAGAATATATTTTGCAAAATAATCTGCATAAACTCTGTAAAAATCACGTTTGAGGCTTCCTCCTTTTGATTTTCCATTGTCTTTCATCCAAACCGGAGGTGACCACGGCGCTGCGATGATTTTTATTTTGGGGTTAATCGCCAGAATCTCTTTCAGCATCGCGATCAGATCTTTATCATTAGCCAGGCTGAATTTTGAAAGTGAAGGATCTGTCTGTCCTTCCGGAAGATCATCATAAGAGAAAACCCTTCCGTCCAGATCAGAAGCCCCGATGCTTAACCGCAGATAACTAATTGAAATAGAATTTTTATCATTCCCGAAAAGTTCATGAAGCAAAGCTTTTCTTTTTGAGGGAGAAAGACGGTTGATTACTTCAACACTTCCTCCTGTTAATGTATATCCAAAACCGTCAACATATTGAAACTTTTGAGTATCATCAATTTCAATATTCTGCCAGTTGTTGGCATTTTTCACAAATCTGACCGGAGTCTGCTGCTTTAATTTAATACTTTCATCGCCCATTGTAAGCCATGACTGAACTTCACTTTCTTTACCTGATCCAACGGATGCACAGGATAAAGGAAAAAGTACCACGCCGCAAAGCAGCGCGGTACCTTTAAAAAAGAAACTATATAAGTTGTGAAACTTCATATTTTAATAACCTGGGTTTTGGGTTAAATTCTGATTGTTATCTCTCTGTCCTTGCGGAATAGGCCAAAGCAGCCTGTTTTGATTGATGCTTGCGGCATACGGAAGTATATTTCCGTTTCCATCTCTCTGCTGGGAAAGAATAGCAACCGCTGTTCCTGTTCTTTTCAGGTCAAACCATCGCTGTCCTTCAAAAGCCAGTTCAAGTTTTCTTTCCGCCATTACTTTAGCAATTCCGTCCGTTTCAGAAGTTACCGCTACAGAAGACAAACCTGCTCTGGTTCTTACCTGATTGATGTATCCTGCTGCTGCCGTAAAATCTGCCGTTCTTACAGCTGCCTCTGCCTTTAACAGAAGAATATCTGCATACCTCATGATGTAGAAATTCTGTGTCCCATCCATCTTCCTCATTTTGTACATGAAAGGATAGCTGGTGCTTGGCCAGTATTTATCTGACCATGCTACCGGAGAAAATTTAATCGAGCTATTCATCCTTTGAGTATCTCCTGCATCTGAAAAAGTTTTAACCAGATCGTTGGAAGGAATGTTGAATTTTTTCCAGTCGGTTCCTAAGAACATGGAAGAACCCCAGGCCCATACACTCCCAGCATTCCCGTTGGCTTCGAAAATAGATTCTGAATTTCCTTCATGCAGACCGTCAAAAAGCTGATCATAGACCGGAAGTAGGTTTACCCCTGAAATATTGGATGCATACTGTTTTACTTTTGCCCAGTCCGGATTTGGTTTAGATGCATTAGCTTTGGCCAACAATCCGTAAGCAAGGTTTTTATTGGCTCTGTATTTTTCACTTCCTGCCGGAGCATTGGCAAGGGCACCTTCAAGATCTGCAATAATCATATCATAGGCTTCCTGAACTGTTTTTCTTGCCGGATAAACCTGGCTGTACACTTCATCAAAATTGCCGGAATTCACTCCTATTACAGCTTTTGTCACCAAAGGAATATCTCCCCATAGCTGTACGGCATGGAAATAATATAATGCTCTCATTATCGCAGCTTCGGATTTCATTTCGGTTTTTCTTGCCGTTGTGAGTGCCGGATCATTGATTTGATCTACATAATTCAGGATCATATTACAATCATTGATAAAACCGTATAAGTATTTCCAGTCTCTTTCTACGTTGGAATTGGTCGCAATGATGCGGTATTCATCCTGTTGAAAGCTTTGTACGTTATCCGCTCCCGCGTAAGCATTATCGGTCTGTGCATCACCATTCATTGCATAATCAAGCTGCCAGTATTCATTACCAAATGCTGAATAAATAGTATTCATCCTGTTTTCTGCATCTCCGGCTGTTTTCAAAGGATTATCAATTGAAATCCCCTGCTCTGTTATTGGCTCTGTATCAAGAAAGTCATTACATGAAACGGCTGTCACAAGAACTGACGCTCCGAATAGATAATATATTGCTTTATTAATTTTCATTGTAAATAATTTAGAAATTAGCTTTTAATCCTATAATAAAGGTTCTTACCTGTGGATAAGTTCCGTAATCTATCCCAAAAGCGGATTTCTCTGCTCCTGTCGTATTTCTGTTGGGACTGAAGGCATTCACTTCGGGATCCATCCCTGAATAATCTGTAATGGTGAAAATATTCTGTCCGGTTACATAAATATTAAGCTTATTTACTCCTTTAAAAGGTTGATTAAAATTATACCCTAAAGTCACAGCTTTTAACTTTACATATGAACCGTCTTCCACAAATCTGTCAGAAATTGCCTGTGCAGAAGTAGAATTCGCTCTCGGCACATCTGTGATTTGTCCAACGGTTGTCCAACGATTCAATACTGCGGTTGACTGATTTTTATAATCATTCATCATTTCCAAGTCAAATCTTGTTGCATTGAAAACATCATTTCCTACAGATCCGGTGATTAACATATCGAGATACCAGTTTTTGAATGTAAAATTATTGCTGAAACCGAATGTATATTTTGGATTTGGGTTTCCAATAGTCGTCCTGTCATCTACATCTAAATATCCGTTACCATTTAAATCTTTATAAATCAGATCTCCCGTATTAGGGTCTACTTTGTCTACTTTATATCCATAAAATGCACTTATGGACTGCCCTGGCTGTAAACGGATAATTTGACCATATCCGTCTATATTCGCAACTGGTAGTGATTTAAGATACTGAGAGCTAAGTTCGGTAATTTTATTTTCAGCAAATGAAATATTAAATGAACTGTTCCATGTGAAATTTTCTTTTTTAATATTGACTGTATTTAAAGAAAATTCAAGACCTTTATTTTCCATACTTCCAAAGTTTCTGTAGATGGGAGCAGTAGTGGAACCGAGGGTAAACGGAAACACAAGATCTTTTGTGGTTCTTTTGTATGCATCAACTGCTAACCTGATCCGGTTACTGAAAAAACCAAAATCAACACCTACGTTAGCATCAGTTGTGGTTTCCCAGGTGAGATCACTGCTGTCATACTGCTTAACGCTGTACACGGCATCTCCATTGGTAAAGTACGGATCAAATATATTAAAATGCGAATATGCCGGTACTCCGGAAACATTTCCAGTCTGTCCCCATCCTCCTCTAAGCTTTAGTTCGCTGATGATTTTACTGTCTGCGAGGAAATCTTCTTTAGATACCAGCCATGAAGCGGATACTCCAGGGAAGAACCCCCATTTCCTTTCCGGAGCTAAACCGGAAAAGCCATTGTACCTGAAAACTCCCATTAAAGTATATTTCCCATCATAAGTGTACAATGCACGCCCAAAAAAGGAAGCATTTCTTAAAACTTCTTTATGATTATCATATCCTTTCGTTTCTGCAAGATCATAATTAAACAATGTTGTTCCTTCAACAAATTTCTCACCCGCAAAGTAACGGTTTTCAAAACTTTTCTGATTGATCTGAACACCCCCTAATAATGACAAGTCATGAGCTGACTTTTTTAAAGTATAAGTCAACGTGTTTTCAAAATTATATTCCTGAGACAGATAATATTCTTCAGAACCTATCCCCATTTTTGATCTCCCGTAACTGGTTTGATATCCATCTGTAAATTTAATATTTCTGGAATCTGTCATATCGAATGATATACTAGGTTTCCAGACAAGGTTTTTTAAAAGCTTTACATCCAAGCCCAGATTGCTCAAAAACCGCTGGGTTTGTGTTTTATCTTTTCTGGATTGATAAGCTACCGGATTTTCCCATGACGACTGATAAGGATTGGGAGCAAACTGTCCAGGTTTATACCCGTCATTAATCTGTCCCGTAGTCTGATTATAAACAATTGGATCTGAAGGATCAAGATTGACTTGTGTTCCGTACACCGGTAAAAATCTAGGGGTATTGAAAGCACTTAGAACGACTCCACCTCTTGCAGTACTCAAATTATCATTCGTATTAGTTAATGAGGTAAAGAAGTAATTGACTGAAGAGTTAAGCTTCAACCACGGAGCAAGTACGGCATCCAAATTAACTTTGGCTGAAGTACGCTGAAATTTCGAAGGACTGATGATTCCCGCAATATCCTGATACCCCAAAGCTGTGTACGCTTTTACTTTTTCATTTCCAAAAGCATAGTTTACATTATAATTCTGATCAAATCCTGTCTGGAAAACTTCTTTCCCCCAATCTGTATTGATCCTCTTGTATCTGGCATCATTAACAGTGGAAAGATAATCAGATCCACCATTAGCCTTTATATCAGCCAGCAATGATTTGTATTGGTCCAGATTAAGAACATCTATATTTTTTATGGCTTTGGAAACACCCCAGTAAGCGTTAAAATTAAGCTGTGGTTTTCCCTGCTTTCCCCTTTTAGTGGTAATAATAACAACCCCAGAAGAGCCATTAACTCCGTAGATAGCTGTGGAAGAGGCGTCTTTAAGAACGGTCATGTCCAGAATATCATCTGTATTGATTCCGGTGATATCATTGGTCTGAATACCATCCACTACATAGAGTGGGCTTACTGATGAAGAAATTGAGTTATTTCCTCTGATTTTAACATCAAGTCCTGCTCCTGGTTTTCCTGAAGCCTGAATAACATTCACCCCCGCTGCCTGGCCCTGAAGTGCCTGTCCTACATTATACAAAGGGCGATCATCAAAAGCATCAGATTTTACCGATGAGACTGCACTTGTTAAATTCTGCTTTTTTACACCTCCGTAACCGATCATGACGATCTCATCAATCTTATTTTCTTTCGGAACGGAATCTTTCACCTTGGTCTGCGCACTGAAATTCGCTGTAAAATACAGCACAGCAACCACCCCGAGGCTTCTTGATATTCTTAGATTCATATACAGTTAGTTTTTAATTCTCAAATTGAGACAATAAAAATATATTTTTTTTTAATTAATTAACATTGTATTCATAATTATTTTAATTTTTCGTTTATTTTTGGGAGTTCAAAGGCATACATCCGCTTCATAATTCATAAAATTATCCTAAAAAACGAATAAAAAAATCCCCAAAATGACAGCCAAGCTTTCCCGAATCTCTCTTCCCTTAAAACTGACCTTTCTTATTTTCTCTATGGTCCTGAACTGCATGGGCATTGTGATTCTTCAACTTTCGGAAGCAAAAATCACCTACGAAAAGTTAGGCTTTCTGGAATCATTCAAAGATCTTCCCATTGCATTTATTTCACTTTTTGCAGTAAATTTCATCAGTAAAACAGGGACTAAAAGCGCCCTTATTTCTGCTCTTGTTATCGTTGGAATCTGCTCTTGTCTGCTTCCTTTTGTAGAAGATTTTTGGTTTTATAAGGTTTGGTTTGCGATTATAGGCACCTGTTTCGCCGTTGGAAAAATCTGTGTCTTCGGAATTATCCGGAATAATATTTCGGATGAAAAGTCTCTGGCCAAAATGATGAACAGTGTGGAAGCTACATTTATGGCGGGAATTTTTGTAGTCAATACAGGTTTTGGCTGGCTGATTTCGAGTCGCTATTCTGAATTCTGGAAATTTGGATTCCTTTCTATAGCAGTGCTTTGCGCAGTGACGATATTTTTATTTTCAAGATTAACTATTTCAGAAGCTAAAAAAACAGAGAATAAGAGTCTCATTTCTGAACTTTCGGTATTTGCAAAGCCGGCAACAATTGCATTTCTTTCGGTAGTTTTCTTTATTGTGTTTGTAGAGCAGGGGTTCAATTCATGGCTTCCCTCCTTTTATAAAAACCATCTGAACGTCAATTCATTCTTTGCTTTGCAGGCCACTTCTTTCCTTGCTCTTTTTTCGTATGCAGGTAGAACAGTCACCGCTAATATTATCCAGAGATTCTCATTATCAAGATATTATGTTTTGTGTGTTTCTTTAATTATAGCCGTGCTTCTGGCTATCTTGGGAATCCAGTATTTTGATTCTGTCAATTCAAGTATCATTTTGTTTTTATTTCCTGTCATTGGTCTTTTTCTGTCACCCCTCTACCCTGTTATCAATTCAAAAATGATTGCAAAAGTTGACAAAGAGAAAATCAACCTTTTTACTTCCCTGATTGTGATTTTTTCATCACTGGGCAGCTCTGTCAGTTCTATTATTATGTCTGTCCTGTTCGGAAAACAGCTGTTAAACTATTATCCGCTGTATATATTACTTGCTGTCTCTGTGCTTTTTACGGTGAGTTTAATATATTTTAGGTTCGCAGGAAAGAAATTATAGAAAATAATTTTATTTTTACTCCCATGAAAATCAAAGACACAAAAAATAAAGAAACCCTTCAGGAACTTATTGATACAAAAGATTTTGTAGCACACGTATCTGTTGACTGCACGATATTTGGTTTTCACAATAATATTTTGAAGGTTTTGCTTTTAAAGTATCACGATCTGGATCTGTGGTCGCTTCCGGGAGGTTTTGTTTTCAATGATGAAGATCTTCGCGAAGCTGCTGCGAGAGTGTTGTATGAAAGAACCCATCTTCAGGATCTTTTCTTAAAACAGTTCCATACGTTTGGGAGAATAGACCGTACAGAGAATAACGTCCATCAGATTCTTCTCAATAATAAAGGAATTGAGGTTCCTAAAGACCACTGGATTTTCCAGCGGTTTATTACGGTAGGCTACTGCAGCCTTATCGACTTCTCTATTGCCAATACTTTTCCGGATGCTTTCAACGAAAGTTGTGAATGGTTTGAGGTAGATAATCTTCCGAAAATGGCTTTTGATCATGACAGAGTCATAGAAACAGGGCTGGAATATCTTCGTATGAATATCAATACAGAGGTGGCAGCCAGCAATCTTCTTCCTGAGAAGTTCACCATGAAAGATCTTCAGTCTCTGTATGAAACTATTCTGGGTCAGAAATTCAGAAGAAATAATTTTCAGCGCAAGATATTAAGTTTAAACATACTGGACAGGTTAGAGAAATTGTATGACGGATCTGCCAACAAGGCTCCTTATCTGTATAAGTTCAAAAGCAAGGTACACAATGCTGCGAATCAGTATCCTATCTCCAATGATGAGGAATCTTAGGAAGCAATATTTTTGCTGAAACACTTATGATACAGTTTTATCTTGTTGAAAATCAAAGACAATAAAGATTTTCAAAAAAATTTTTCAAACCACACGAAAAGTCTTACTTTTAGGCAAATCAAAAAATCATGTCATATTATCCTCTTACAAGCATTCCAGACTACTACGGAATTGATGCTTTACTTACTGAAGAACACAAACTGATCCGTCAATCGGTAAGAGATTGGGTGGAGAGTTTTGTAATGCCGCAAATTGACCAGGCCGCGCAAAATCATACTGATATTCCGGGCTTAATGAAAGAATTGGGGAAAATCGGGGCTTTAGGTCCATATATTCCTGTTGAATACGGTGGTTCAGGGTTAGATCAGATTTCTTACGGTCTGATTATGCAGGAACTGGAAAGAGGTGATTCTGCAGTACGTTCTGCTGCTTCAGTACAGAGCTCGCTGGTAATGTTCCCTATCAATGAATTTGGTTCTGAGGAGCAAAAGAAAAAGTATCTTCCTCAGCTTGCTGCAGGAGAAATGATCGGTTCATTTGGATTAACGGAGCCTAACCACGGTTCTGATCCAAGTTCAATGGAAACGTATTTCAAAGATATGGGTGACCACTATCTTCTGAACGGCGCCAAAATGTGGATCACCAATTCTCCGGTATGCGACATTGCGGTAGTGTGGGCAAAAAATGAAGAAGGAAAAGTACAGGGACTGATCGTTGAAAGAGGAATGGAAGGTTTTACTACCCCTGAAACGCATAATAAATGGAGCTTAAGAGCATCGAAAACCGGAGAACTGGTATTCAATGATGTAAAAGTTCCTAAAGAAAACTTACTTCCGGGAGTAACCGGGTTGAAAGGACCTTTATCTTGTCTGAATTCTGCAAGATATGGAATCTCATGGGGTGTCATTGGCGCCGCGATTGACTGTTACTGTACAGCGGTTCAGTATTCTAAGGAAAGAAGACAGTTTGGAAAACCAATCGGTTCTTTCCAGCTTCAGCAGAAAAAACTGGCAGAATTCTTAACAGAGATCACAAAAGCACAATTGTTATGTCTTCAGTTGGGAAATCTTAAAAATGACCACAAAGCAAGTCCTGCACAAATTTCTATGGCTAAGCGTAACAACGTAAAAATGGCTATCGATATCGCAAGAGAATCCAGACAAATTCTGGGTGGTATGGGAATCATGGGAGAATTCCCGATGATGAGACACGCCGCCAACCTTGAATCCGTGATCACTTACGAAGGAACACATGACGTACACTTATTGATTACCGGTTTAGATATTACAGGAATCAACGCTTTCTAATTAAAAGCCCAAAATATACAGAACAGGAGTCCGGCCGAATGGCCGGACTCCTTCTTTTACTCACTTTCCGGGGAACTTATATTCAATGAATAATTATTGATCCATTAATATTATTATAGTTTTATTAAAAACATCTACTTTAATATCACTAAAAAATATTGATATGAAAAAAATCTCGATGCTTTTATTTGGTTTAACAGCACCGTTCTTTTTAGCCCAACAGGCAGGAGATCTTGTAAACGTTGAACAGAAACTGGATTTAACCCCACAGGGCGTTGCTAATTTCATAGCTAACAGTCTCGGGGAGCAGAACGCTCCGGACTTCGTTAGTTATCTCAATGGGTTCAATGTAGGTCTTAAAGGATACAAAATTACTTACTATACTAAGAATGAAAAAAATGTTTTGGTAAAAGCAACAGGACTCCTGATGTACCCTAACGTGAATTTTAAGCTCTCTACAGTCGTATCTGATCACGGAACTACAGACAGCAGGGATAATGTCCCTTCTAACTTTAAAGGAGCTTTAACAGCCGGATTTGTCGTCGAACTTTCTTATGTACTCAATGGCTATATTCTGATGGCTCCTGATTATGTAGGAATGGGGACTGGAGATGGAGTTCATCCCTATGTAGATTACGCTACTGAAGCCGGAGCAACAATAGATTTCGTCACAGCTGCCAATAAGGTTCTTGCCCAACAAGGAATAAAACGGTACGATGAATACTTTCTGGCAGGCTATTCTCAAGGCGCGCACGCGGCCATGTCCACTTTAAAAATGCTGAATGTTTCCAATCCCGCCAATTTGAAATTCAAGTATGCTTATATGGGAGACGGACCTTATGATTTTTCAGGGGTTACTTTAAACAAAGGCGTTTTGGAAAAAGATTTCTATCCGTTCACCTCTTTCCTTGCCAATGTACTCCATACCTGTAACAATACAGGCTATAAAACCTATAACACAAGCATTTCAGAGGTCATTTCACCGGAATATCTTGATAAATACAATTACCACGTCGTTCAGGATAACGGAGGTCTTCTTTGGGGTCCGGTGATCTGGCGGAATCTTTTCACCCAGAGTTTCGTCAACGATGTCACCAATAATCCGAACAATAATCTCAGACGATGCATGAAACCAAAGGATGTTTATGACTGGTACAACAAAACGCCTATGACATTGGGACATTCTACGGTAGACTTAGCTATTCCACCGGAAAACACCTCTAAAACAATTGATGTACAGCGTGGCTATTACGCCTGGTGGAATCTGAACAAATATAAACTGGATTCTTTTTACTGGGGACCTTTAGGCCATGTGGGAGGCATTGTTCCTTTTACTCTGGCATCCAATGCGAAATTCAATACCCTTAGAAGCGGTGGTCTTTTGAATCAATGGGCTATATTGTCTTCAAAACAACAGGAAAATAAGCCGGCAGAAACTGTTTCACTCTATTCTTCCCAGCTGAAACCGGATCTTGGAAATATGCAGCTGGTTGGAATTACAGATTTCAATCAGGAGAAAGCAGCTAATAAATCAGGGACAGAAAGCAGTCTATCGACATTAAAAGATGGTGTTTATCTTTTAAAAGTACAGGAAAATAATAATCAGAAATTAATTCCTTATGTTAAGAACACCCCGATAGAAGTTCCTGAAAATGAGATCATACAATCCGAAAATAACGGGATTTTAAAACTGAAACTTCCTCAGGAAGAATTGATCGCTGTCAATATTTTTGATGCCAATAAAAATTTGCTTAAAACAGTTTCTCAGGAACAGTATGCAGCTCATGGAGGAATCGAGACAAAAGACATTGACAATCAAAACAATACCTTTGAAATCGTAACTCAATATTACAATCTACAGTTTAAAAAATCACAAGACGACCGATCATTAGCCAATAAAAATGAGATATTCACTAAAAATCGTCAGATTGTAGCCAGAACAGATCATGGTATTAAAAACATCAGCATTTACAGTATTTCCGGAGCATTGATCCTTCAGCAGGAAGTTAATCAACCTGAATTTGAATCTAATAGTCTGGAATCAGGAATTTATATCGTTCAGATGATGGATACTGACGGAAAAACAGTCAACAAAAAAGTAAAACTATAATACGATAACACTAGTATATTCTTCATTTCAAATTGAGTGCATCCCAGCAATGGGGTGCATTTTTAATTGGAATACGATTTAATATTCTCAATAAAGCTAAGATCGGGATTCAGGATTTCAAGGATAAGATTTTTTACAGACATCATCGCATCATCAATAGTTCCTTTATCAAACTGAAGCGAAACCACTCCCTTTTTAGCCTCTGCAAAACTCCATATTCCTGTTTCAATGGGAAGTCCCCAGAACTCGGGAAGATTCTGTACCACATAATGGTAAATACACAACTGAAGCGCCTGCTTTCTTTCACTGTTATGAAAATAATCCGTCACGTTGTTCTCATCAATTTTTACCGTAAGATTTTTAATTTTTGCCGTTTTATAATCAATGATTCTTAAAGTCCCGTTCAGGCGGTCTATCCTGTCAATAAATCCTAAAAACGAAATTTTGTCATTCCCATCGAGATAAAAGTCTACATTTTCAAATCTCTTCTCTATGTCTAAAACCTCAAGTGTATTGCCACTTCTCACCAATTCAAGATCATGCCTCAACACATTTTCAATTACTTTTTTAGCAATCGCTCTGTGGATGAAATTCATTCCTTTTTCATAGAACTCAGGCTGATGCTTTAGCTTTTCGATAGCTACATTAATATATTGATCTATATCTTTAATTGAATTCTGTAAATCCTTTTCCTTTAAAATTTTACCTTTAAGTATCTCATATACTTCTTGAAGTGAATAATGAACTAAATTTCCGTAGTTTTTCACCGACAATTCTTCTTCTATTTCATCCGTTTCAGAGGTTTTTAATATCTTGGAAAGATAAAAATCGATCGGGTTATAAAGGTAGCTGGTAAGGTGTGAAGCGGATACTTTCTCTTTCCATTTCTGAAGCCTTTCCATGACAATTTCCGTCTTCGGTATTTCTATCGGCATTGAAGCGATCGGCTCGGAAGAATTTTCAATAATGAGGTGTTCAATCGGATGTGAGCTCTCCATTTCGATCTGAGTAATGAAACGGCTCTTTTCTCCGGTATTCACTCCTGAACTGAGTGCATTGTACAGCAGATGAACATTCTGAGAATCCTGAATCAGCCTGTAAAAGTGATAGGCATAAATACTATCATTTTCCAGAAACGTATGCAGATCAAAATACCTTCGGATATCAAATGGGATATAGGTATTCTGTGAATTTCCCAAAGGCAGTTTCCCTTCATTCACAGACAGCATAATAACATTTTCAAAATTCAAAAGACGGGTTTCCAGAAGTCCCATGATCTGAAGACCTCGGAGGGGTTCTCCCTGAAAATCAATACTTTCAGAATTGACATGCTGATTGATCAGGATTTCCAGGGTTTCCATTTTAATTTCAAAGTGATAAGGACTCAGCTGGTTTTTAATAATCCTGAATGCATTCTCAAAGTGAGAAACATTTTCGTACTGGATATCGTCTATTTTAAGCCATTTGATATCACGACAGAAGCTGATCAGCATATCCAGATACACACCCGTGTGGTCAGCTTTTTTAAGAAGATTATAATAGGAAAGCCCGCTCAGAAGTTCTTCTAAAAGCTTTCTTGAGATATAAACAATATTCCTTTCTTCTATTTTTGTCCTGAAATTACTGATAATCAATTCATCCTCAGCTGATTTCGGAAGCTCTTCAAGGATCGGAAAAATATCTCGGTAGTAATAAGAAGATTTGTTTTTCTCCAGCTGCTTCTGAAGATAGAAAAGCTGTTTTACGGCATTGGAAAAAGAAAGATTTTTCAGAGGGAAACCCATGGTAATATTCAGGTTATCAACACCGTACATTACATCCAAACTGGCAGGAAGAAGATTTTCATCCAGTAATACTACCGCCGTATTGGAATAGGTTTTATTTTCAATTTCCTTAAAAATTTCGGGCAACACTTTAGTCTGCGTCACATTTCCCGAAACTTCGTATACTTTTATATTTTTTGGCTGGTTAAAATCGTCTTCTATCCAATGAAAAGCCCTTGTATCGTCAAATTCTTTCCATGTTTTATGATTTCTGAGGAATTTTCCTGCTTCCTGTCTTTCGTCATCAAAATAATAGCGGTCTGCCTGAAAGAAGCACTGCGCCTTATTCCACTGTAGCAGGCTTCTAACCAGCTTTTCTTCCACAGGCGTAAAGGCATTGAAGCCACAAAAGACAAAATGTTCTGAAGTATTTTTGGCAAAATCTACAATCTTTGCTTTAGCAGTTTCGTGGATCATTCCGGAAGTTGCCCAGTTTTTCTCCTGTAATTTCTTCTTTAAAACGGGAAGAAAAATATTCATGTTCTGCCAGAAGTTCAGGAATTTTTTCCTGGGAACATCATCATCTTCTCCCAAATCCTGAGCCCATTCCTTGATACGTTCTTCATCAAACATATATTGCAGCACCGCTTCATCACTATCAGAGAATTTCAGGATATCATCCCAGTCCTTCTGAAGGGTCGGAAACCACTTTAAAAAGTCGGCAAAATCATCCTTCGGGATAAGACCCAGGTTACGGTAGACATCATAGGCAAAAAGCCATAAAGAGATCCCCTGAACCGGCTGTTTATCTGCAATCCTGTCAATCAGTTCTTCTACGGTAAAAAAATTGGGAAGAAATCCTGAATAATTATTCTCTTCCAGAATCTGCCTGATGAATACGATGGGACGCTTTCCGGGCAGAACAATATTAAAGTCCGAGAGGTCCGGATTTTGAGCGAGGAGCTCGTGGATGATCTTATTGAGGAATTTCAAGAGGTTTTGTAACTTTTTAAGTGGTCTATTTCTTCAGTGATGAGGGCATTGTATTCTGCCTGCTTTTCTTTATTCATCCCATGTTCTGTAATTTTGTCATAGGACATCTGAAAGTTTTTATAATCTTTTGTGATTGTACTGTAAATTGCTTTAAAATTTTTATCGTAATCACCGGAGGTTTTGATCTTCTCTTCTACTTCTTTTCTGAATTTTCTGGCAAATAGCTCCGCGATATCGAAATGTTTTTGCTCGTGCAGCAGAATATAATCGTTGATTCTTTTCGTATCTTTCCACGATTTGTCTTCGTTAAAAATAGTGGTGATTACAATTTTAACCGGAGACTTCGGATTACTGGATTTTACTACAGAGTATTCCCAGCCGCAATGGGTATAGGCGACCACATCGGGATTACCTTTCCGGTTGACCGGGCTTTTAAAATTATCCCAGACAAGCTTCCGGTCTTCCTGCCAGATGATCTTCTGTCCAGATAAGACATTCAATGCAAGCAGACAGAAAAGTGAAATCAGTTTCATTATTAATTATTCAACTACAATTGTTTTGGTGATCCAGTTGTTGCCACCATTCCAGAACTTAAAAGTATACGATCCTTTCTGGCGCGGGCTGAAATTGATCTGGCTTGTTCCCACATGAGCTTTCTGTACACATTGACCTTCAATAGAGTATTTATAAGCGGTAACAGACCTTTCCAGACTACTGGAAGGAATATAATCATATCCGTAGAACCCTTCACATTCGGACAGATAAGTAGAATACGTTTTAATGCTCTGTATTGAATTGACATCCATTGTATCCTGCATGATCTTCACACTGTCGATCTTAATTTTACCGATGGACTGTACGGTCTGGTAATCATCATCCTCACAGGAGATGAACACCAATCCTGAAAACAATACAGACAATCCAATATTTAAAAGATTTTTCATACCCTCTAATTTACTGATTATTAATAAAAATTCAGTAAAATTTACCCTTAATTTACTTAAAATTAAGAATTAAAATTACCTTTTGATACATAAATCACTTTTTTAGTATCGAAAAATTCTTCATCAAAATAGTTTTTAAGGTTGAAGATTTCACATTTAATTCCAGCCAGTTCTTCAGCAAGATCACCGCCTTTTAAATATAAAACTCCGTTATGCTTGGGATTAATCTGTTCTTTCTCAAATTTTCCTTTCAGCCATCTGAGGAATTCCGGCATCTGCGTTACCGCACGGCTTACCACAAAATGGAACTTTTCTTTTACCTTTTCGGCTCTTCCGTGGATCGCCGTTAAGTTCGTCAGTCCTACTCCTTCTGCGACTGCATTCACTACAGTAATCTTTTTTCCAATAGAGTCGACCAGAGTAAATTGGGTCTCCGGAAAAAGGATGGCCAGTGGAATTCCGGGAAAACCGCCGCCTGTTCCGATGTCCAGAACTTTTGTGCCGGGTGCAAATTCCATTATTTTCGCAATTCCCAAAGAATGCAGAACGTGTTTTTCATACAGCGATTCCATATCTTTTCTGGAAATCACATTGATTTTTTCATTCCATTCATTGTACAGTTTCTCCAACTGGGTAAACTGCTTGATCTGCTTCTCTGTAAGATCCGGAAAGTATTTTAATAGTAACGATATTGCCATATGAATTATTATAATCTGCAAAAATAAGTTTTATTTCTATTGTATTCAAATCGAGTGTTCAGTTCTGGCTTTATTCACTCTTGCAATAACACCCGATCATTTGGCAATACCGGGAATAACGGCAACACTTAAATTCCCGCTCTTATCTACTGCCTGAACAGCAAAAATATAGTTGTCCTTTGACAGGGGAATTTTAATAGAACGTTCTTTGGTAAATATCTTTTTCTGCCATACAGGACTATCGGTCTCCCGGGCGAGGACAAAATATCCTGCAGGCATTCCTGACTTGGGCTTCTCCCATTGTAAACTGGTAGAATTGGTAAGTTCCTTAACTTTCATTTCTACCCGTTCAGGTTTTGAGGGAGCTTTGGCAAGGCTTGCCAGTACGGCAATATTGGCCGCTACATTTTTTTTCAGATAATTGTAATCTATAAACTCAGGAAGATCTCCGTACTGCTTATTATTTTCCACTCTTATATCCTGATGCTGATGATCATAATTTTCATAATATTCGGTGAGCCTCACAGAGGGAAATCCCTGATTGACAAAGCTGGAATGATCTCCTCCACGAAGAAATCTGTCGTTTCTGTAAATCATTTTTATATCAAGTCCTTTCACATATTTCTCTGCAATTTCTTTAATATACCGCGCTAACTGTCTGGATTCGCTGTCATTTTCAAGTCCCAGATTCCTGATATTCATTGCTTTTTTATCCAGTTCGGCGTATGACAGCCCTTCACTGAAAACCCGGAGCGTACGGGTATTGACTTCACCCGTTTCTCCTGCTTCAGGATTTCCGATCATATCGTTGTTCAGGACGGCCTCTATCTGCCAATTTTCTTTTTTGGCTTTATCCGCAAAAAGTTTTGACCCCAGCAACGACTGTTCTTCACCTGAAAAAGCAACAAAAATGACCGATGCAGGAAATGAAGACCTGCTTAAAATTCTTGCAGATTCTATGACTGCACTTACGCCACTGCCATCATCATTTGCACCCGGAGCAAATGAAACCCTGTTCATCACATCTGTTACCCGCGAATCCAAATGGGCAGAAATCAGAAAAATTCTTTGATCATTCGGATCTGTTCCCTTTAGAAATGCTACAGGATTTCCGAGGTTGACAGCCTTATCTATTCTCTTTCCATCCGGCTGAATATCTTCCTGCTGGATGTATACCTCCATTCTTCCTCCGGAATTTTTTGCATAGTCTCTAAATTTTCCCAGCACCCAATTTCTTGCTGCTCCTATTCCCTGATCTTTACCATCAACAGAGCTTAAAGTATGTCTGGTATGAAAACCTACAAGGGTATTGATATAAGATTTTAAAGAATCTGAACGCACTTCAGAGACATATTTCTTTATTTCATCATCTTTTGAGCGGGTTTGTGAAAATCCGACAAAAGGAATCAACAGGGCAAGAAGAGTATATTTCATAGGATTAATCTAAGATGAATTAAAGATACAAAACATAGGCCTTAAGAACCTTTTTTCAATCCATATTTTGCAAAGATTACGTTTTAGAATACGATTTAACAGGAGACAAAAGACTTGTAAATATATCGTTTGAGATAAAAAAAGACCGCTTTCGGCAGTCTTCATTTCTTTATTTATTCTTTTTCAATGGGATTGTCGGAGAACCGAAGCTTTCTGGCAAGCAAAGCATGCTGGCTCCGCTTTTTTTAAGCTCATTGTAATCCAGCTGGGCAACATAACCGTCTTTAAGATGCATTTCCATTTTCCCTGCTTTGGAATCTCCATTCATCACCGCCCCATCTTTTTCCGGAAGAAAATACGGTTGAAGCATTCAGAAGCATACTATTTCCAATTCTAATGATTAAATTAAAACCTGACAAAAATCTTTTTTCTGGTACCACTTTTATTTCTGGGCACAACGTTTTTATTATATATTTGTTAAAATTCAAAAACACCATATGGATAAACTTTCAGAC
Organism: Chryseobacterium carnipullorum; assembly: GCF_900142785.1. GTDB lineage: Bacteria > Bacteroidota > Bacteroidia > Flavobacteriales > Weeksellaceae > Chryseobacterium > Chryseobacterium carnipullorum. The sequence goes on from NZ_FRCD01000004.1 coordinate 288,405, forward strand.
AGAGTAAAGAGATTAGGTTACTCACAGACTTTCGTAATGTCCAATAAAGCAAGAGAAATGAAGGCCGCCGGCATTGATGTGATCAGTCTTACTCTTGGCGAACCGGATTTTGACGTGCCGGATAATATCAAACAGTCCGCTTTTGATGCCATCAACCAAAATTACAGCCACTACTCTCCTGTTCCGGGGTTTCTTGAACTTCGTGAAGCAGTAGCTCATAAATTAAAAAGAGACAACAATTTAGATTATAAACCATCACAGATCTGCGTTTCAAATGGTGCCAAACAAGCTATTTTAAATGTTCTTGCTTCTGTGATCAACGACGGTGACGAAGTTCTTCTTCCTGCTCCTTATTGGGTGAGTTACGATGAAATGGTAAAGATGATGGGGGGAAATTCAGTCATGCTTCCTACCTCTTATGTTACTGATTTTAAAATAACAGCTGAACAACTTGAAGAAGCCATTACCGATAAAACAAAGGCAATTCTTTTCAGTTCTCCATGTAATCCGTCCGGTGGATATTATACCTACGACGAACTTAAGTCTATGGCGAAAGTGATTGCCAAATATCCTCATGTGACCGTTATTTCCGACGAAATCTACGAATACATCAACTACGAAACAAAAACGACTTCCATTTCTCAATTTCCGGAAATCTATGAGCAAACTGCCGTTATCAACGGAATGTCTAAAGCTTTTGCGATGACCGGATGGAGAATAGGATATTCTGCGTGTCCGGAATGGCTGGCAAAAGCTTGTGAAAAGATTCAGGGACAAATGACGAGTGGAGCGAATACAGTAGCCCAGAGAGCTTCTATTACTGCTTTAAAAACAGATCCTTCTGAATACAAATACATGATCGATGCTTTCCAGAAAAGAAGAGATCTTGTGTACGACCTGATGAAAGAGATTCCAGGATTTAAAGTACTGCTGCCCAAAGCTGCCTTTTACTTCTTCCCGGATATTTCGCACTATATCGGAAAAAAACTGAATGGTACAGAAATTAAAGATTCTGATGATTTTGCCATGTTCCTTTTGGAAAATGCCCATGTAGGATGTGTAGGAGGTGTTTCTTTTGGAAGTCCTGAGTGCATCAGGTTCTCTTACGCAGCATCCGAAGAAGATCTGAGAGAAGCGATGAAACGCATCAAAGATGTGCTGGCTCCTTTCAATTAACAGATTAAAATCAGACTCAACAAAAATTAATATAAAGTAAACAAAAAGCTCTGATTTCAGGGCTTTTTTTCTATAGTTCCATTAAAAACAATTATAGATTTTATTTATCGATATTGATTTGTTCGATAGATGAAATATTGATATCTTTGCAGGAGAAAATTTAATATAAAAACAGAAAATTATGTCTTTAGTAGGAAAAAAATTCCCAAATGTAACGATCGATGCTATGTCTGAAATGGGTGACGATCTTAGAATCAACATCCTTGAAGAAGCTACTTCAAACCAACAAAAAGTAATCTTATTCTGGTATCCGAAAGATTTCACTTTCGTATGCCCTACAGAGCTTCACGCTTTTCAGGATGCTTTAGGTGAATTCGCAAAAAGAAACACTAAAGTAATCGGTGCTTCTTGTGACACCAATGAGGTACATTTCGCATGGTTGAACGTTTCAAAAGATAACGGAGGTATCGAAGGAGTAACTTACCCGCTTTTAGCTGATACGCACAGACAACTGGCCAACATCTTAGGAATCGTAGATCAGGATTTCGAATATAATGAAGATGGAGAGGAAACTTTCACAGGTTCTAACGTAACCTACAGAGCCACTTACCTGATTGACGAAACCGGAAAAATTTTCCACGAGTCTGTCAACGATATGCCTCTTGGAAGAAACGTGAAAGAATATTTAAGATTAATTGACGCTTATACCCACGTTCAAAAACATGGTGAAGTATGCCCTGCTAACTGGGAAGAAGGAAAAGATGCTATGAAAGCTGACAGAACTTCTACAGCAGAATACTTAGCTAAGAACTAATCAAAACACTATAACAATGTAGTAATTGTTCTAATGTAACAATATATCAGTGTAACAATGTACCAATATCTGAAATTTCAATATTTTATAATTGTTACACTGGTAAATTATCCAATTGCTACATTGTTAAATTTCATAAAATTTAACTTATGTATACAGAATTAACAGAAGATACTTTACAGAATATCGTGAACGACAACGAAAAAGTAGTTGTTCAATATGGTGCAACATGGTGCGGAAACTGCAGAATCATGAAGCCTAAATTTAAAAAATTAGCAGCAGAAAACGAAGAAATTCCATTCTTGTATGTAGATGCTGAAAAACTTCCTGAAAGTAGAAAATTAGCAACCGTTGACAACCTTCCCACTTTCGCAATATTTAAAAACGGTGAATTGGTGAACCAGGTACAGAGCAACCAGGCTGAAAGTTTAATTAACCTTTTTAACGAATTACACTAATGAAATTACCCGTAATCAGACAGTTTTATCAGAATCAGACCCCTGAAAATCTTGAAAAAACATTAGAAGTACTGGAAAGCTTTTGCGAATTCAGAGGAACCAGTGAAGAGGATTTAAATGTTGCAGGGGAACTGATCACCAATATCTGCGGTGCCTTGGAAGTACACGCCAGCGTTCAGAACGGAATGAGCGAAAAAGATGCTCTAAATTCTTTTGCACAGAAGGTCTTAGGATCTATTGATAAATAGTTTTTCAAATTTAATTATTTAAAGATATAATAATTAAAAGATTCAAAACAATACTACTGAGGCTTTCCTCAATACTCTATTTTCTCCATTCTTTAATTATATTATTCACAACACGCGCTTCAAAGCTTCTGTAATATGCCATTGCTGATGCGGTTGCCTTTGTTTATTTCCGTTAAAGAATGTTCAAAAAATCCCGGTGAAAATGGACTGCCCCCAAAAAGTTAGACACTTTTTAGGGGCATTTTTTATGTATAGAAAAGAAAAATTTAGCGTTGCTTTCAAATTAGAATGTATTAAA
>NZ_FRCD01000005.1 GCF_900142785.1 Chryseobacterium carnipullorum
ATTGTAATCTCGCTGCGTACGCTTGACGTACTGGGTTTCTAAATGTTCTTCCATAACGATGCTTTTTTTGTGTATCGATATTTCAGGACTAGACAGTTATAACAAAAAAAAACCTCGCAATTTTGCGAGGTTTTTTTGTTAAGTCACGGATTATAAATAATATATGACATCAAATATTTAGTATTTGTTAACCAATTGTATACCGTCTCCGTATTCTTGTGGATCAAATTGAAGATATTCTATCTTTTTATAATTAGATTTATCGTACTCCTTTACATCCATCAAACCTAATAATTTATCAAAAGGTTTATTATCAACACCAATTATCCAATTTGTCTTTTGATTTGGATTAAGCATTTTATTGGATAATTTATCAAAAACAATATTGTCTTCTTTACATCGGAATAAAACTTTATAATCTTCCTTTTTAAAAAATTCGGGAATTTCAAGGATATTATTTGTATGTTTTATTTTAATTGTGTCCGAATTTTCAATGATTAAAAAGTCAAAATCATCATCTAATTTCACCATTTTGCCATCTATTACATACTTAATAGGAATAAAAAAGTTATGGTTACTATTTATCTTATTAATTTTTGTTTTGTTACAAGATGTACTGCTAAAAAATATAATCGAAATAAGTGCTAAAAAAAATTTCATTATTTGACATTTATAAATTTATTTAAAGGAAATGTTGCCAAAACAGCACCGTTCTTATAAACAGTAACGGAGTTATTTCCAGCACCAAGTATATAATTATTGCCTTTTATACCATTGTTAAATCTAGTGCCACTATTCCTTAAATCTGCACCAGATGGAGACTGAACAAATTTTACTGTATTATCACCTACAGGATGCACGTGAAAAGTTCCTTCTATTTTATCTTGCTTGCGCCAATCAGATTTACTAGAATAAGAATCCGCTGGTTTTAGTGGGTTAACTCCTGCGCCAGCTTCTCCTTTTTCATACCCTTTACCTGGTGCTGAATCAATAACAACTTCATTTCCGTTAGCATTTTTTCCATAATACCCTCCTTCTTCGTGCAATCCTCCTTTATCATCACCAACAGATTCATTTGGACTATTTGACCTTTCTACAGCATCGCCCATTCTTTCTCTTACGCGTGCAGAAGGTAATTCTACTTCAGATTTAACATCGGACTTACTAAACAAAAGACCATTAGAAGTTGCTTTTTTTGCAGCACTAACTTCACTACTATTAGTCAAAACATATATTTTGCCATCTTTCTTTCCATCGCTTCCAACATTATTACCTTGTTGATCGTAGAAATCTCCTGGAGGTGTTGCGAGCCTTCCATCTGGATCTATAAACATTATTGGGTTGTTATATGCATAGTTGTAAGTAGACCAACGACGCGATTTCTCCGCCAGCGGATCCACCACACCCCATCTTCCAATATCCGGCATATAAATTCTTGCTCCATAATCATACATACCTGTCTCCTGAAGTTCCTTTCCGTTGTACTTATATTTATACGCAGGATTTCCAGACAACACATTATATCCTTCATGCTTCAATCCAAATGGATAATAATTACTCTCTTCGATGATTTCTGCTCCTGAACCATTTTTAAAGTAGCTCAAACGGGTATTTCCAAGATGGTCGGTGTAATTATAGACATACTTCCCGGTTTCAAAATTAAAATAGCCTTCTGCGGTAGGGAAGAATTTCAATGTGCCGTTTTCATACTGGAAACCGTCTAAATAATCTCTGGTGTCTTTACCAAAAATCTTTCTTACTTTAATTGAGGCTAAAATAATAAAACCACTACAAAAAACAGTGGTTTATTTTATTGATTGATACTACCGGAATTCTAAACAACGAGGGAGCTAAATACCAAGTAAATTCAGACTAATTAAAATATAGTAGAAAATTTAGTATTCAAATATTGAAGCTTCCTAATCTCATCGGTTTCCCAATCTTGCTCCGTGCAGTACTTACTCAATAAATTAACATTTCTTAAAATCTCTTCAAAGAAATCTCTTGCACTAATTCTGTAACTCAACAATATATTAGTATGATTTTCAACAAGTTCAATCACACAAACTTCTGAATCAATCTTTCTCACTTTCATAAGGAATGGTCCATCCATAAAGTAAAATTCTTCGTACTTGGTATATCCACTTAGAATATTATAAGAAGAATTTATCCAATTATTTATAATAATAATAATAATAAAGTCATTCCAGTTTCTTTCCGGGAAAAAAGAACCATCAAAATTAATATATATATTTCCGGTAATATTATTTTTATGTTTAAAGATAGAATTTTTATCAATATAGATTATAAATTTATTCATAACTACTCTCTTATTATTGGATATGCCGTTTCAATTGTTTTAGTCTTAGTATTTACCCACATTTCTATATCATTTCCTCTTAACAATACTCTATCTCCCTGTTTTTTAACTTTTTTACTATTCTTATACGCACTTCTAACTAAATTTTCAACTTGTCCTTCTGATAGATTATCTGGAAAAACAGTCTTTATAGAACTAACACGTTAACCTCCTTTCATATATCCAGAGGCAATATGCTCAATATCTACGGCAATAGTCTTCCAAGCCGGAAGATTAGCTGGTTTAATGGTCTTTAGAGTTTTTAATAAACTTTTTGCAGAACCCTTTCTACCCATATCAGGCATTTCAAGCAATATCATGTTATCACTATCGCTCGTAGGCATTCTACGTTTGTCTGGTCCTGAATCTAATAAAGAAGCAAAGCTAAATCCATCACCATATCTTGTACTGTAATAAAAATCTATATAACCCTGATTTACTTCATAATTGATATTCTTATCATTTAAACCAGCAGTATCAGAATTATAATATTTAGCATATGTTTTTGCTTTTACAAAGTCATATCCATTGACCAAAACAGTTTCATTGACTCCGTCGTTAACATTTACCTCTTCTCCTGTTCTTTTATTCTTATAAATTGTTGCAATAGCTTCGGGTTGTTGCGCAATCATACCTGTCGGGTCCTTATAAAAAATAGAATTATTATCTGCATAACTATATGGTTGTAACGTCGTTTCAGACAGAGGATCATGCACCCCCCATCTTCCAATATCCGGCATATAAAATCTTGCTCCGTAATCATACATTCCCGTCTCTTGTAATTCTTTTCCGTTGTACTTGTATTTATACGCAGGATTTCCCGACAAAACATTATACCCTTCATGCTTTAACCCAAGAGGATAATAATTACTCTCTTCTATGATCTCTGCTCCTGAGCCATTTTTAAAGTAGCTCAAACGTGTATTTCCAAGATGATCCGTATAGTTGCATACATACTTCCCGGTTTCAAAATTAAAATAACCTTCTGCCGTAGGGAAGAATTTCAAAGCGCCGTTTTCATACTGAAAACCGTCTAAATAATCTGTGGTGTCTGTACCAAAGAGCTTTCTTATTTTATTTCAAGCTAAAATAAGAAAACCACTGTAAAAAACAATGGCTTATTTTTATTGAGGGAGCACGAGCGATTTTTTTCTGCTCAAAGTCGGGAAACTTTGAGCAGCAGAGAGCAAAAGGTTTAAGAGTTTTTAGTTTATTTGGGTGCCTTTGGCATTGATTCATATAATAAATCCTTAGAAAACCTATAATAAGGAATTTCTATAAATCTTTTATCTTTTAATAAAATCAAGTCTTCAATAATTTCCTCTTGTCTATTTGATAACTCATGTGAATAAAATCTAAATTTAAGATTCTTCCCATTTAAATAATAATTTATTTGTCTTGGCTGAGCATCGGGAGTACTTTTAAATTGAATTGAATCATAAAAAGATGTCAATATTCTTTCTTTATAATAAACGAAATTAATCTTTTGAGTTGATTTAAAATATTTATATTTTACTCCTTTATCAGTTGATGTTAAATTTTCCTTACATACATACAAAGAATCTTTGTCATTTATAAGGACTGCAATCCTTGGTTCATTGGGATTCATGCTAAACCCCAATGATACTTCAATATATTCTTGCTTCTCTTTATGACACGAAAGCAATAACATACTAATCATTATAATCCTAATTAACTTCATACAATTATTGATCTTTATGTTTTAGGTTCCCACTTTTATCTACCTTTATCATAGATCCTCTAAAATTCCACATTTCAGTTTTTATCTGAGTATTACCTAACTTTAATTTTAGAGCTTCATTAGCTTGCTTGAGAATTTGCAATCCTTCCTTAGTGTATGTATTTACTTTACTGTTTGTAGGATCTTTTAAATACTCATTCTGGATATAATAATGTTGTCCATGTTGAGATTCCCTAGTGTCATATTTTCTGTATTCTTTTGAGATACTGCTTGAATTAAGGTAACCATCATCTTGAAGATCATTAGCTTCCAAATCAGCGTGAACAAAAGATTCGTGAACTATTTGTCTCAAGGTATTAAAAAACTGACTACCAGAATCACCATATGCTTTACTCGAAATCAAGATTGAGACATTCTTTTCATCTCCCTTAATTTTACCTGTCGTTGAACCTCCTACAGATGAATCTGTTTTAACTCCATATGATAAATCTACGCCTTTATTGTGATACTCACCATTTGATTTTGCTTCAAAAATAGTTTTCCCACCATAAGTAATGGTCTGTCCTTTCTCCATGTATTTTGATAAGAAAGCTTGACCTTCTTTTGTTTTAGCAAAAAAAACAAATGCTTTGTACTGCTCTTCATTGCCTTTCTTCATAATATCACTTAAATCCAGTTGCATTCCATCAGGATCTATATAAAGAATAGGGTTATTAGCTGTATAATTGAGGGGAGATATATTGAAATATTTCTCTGCCAATGGGTCTACGACACCCCATCTTCCAATCTCAGGCATATAGAACCTCGCTCCATAATCATACATCCCACTCTCCTGAAGCTCCTTTCCATTGTACTTATATTTATACGCAGGATTTCCCGATAAAACATTATATCCTTCATGCTTCAATCCAAACGGATAATAATTACTCTCCTCAATGATCTCTGCTCCTGAGCCATTTTTAAAGTAGCTCAATCTTGTATTTCCAAGATGATCGGTATAGTTATACACATACTTCCCGGTTTCAAAATTAAAATAACCTTCTGCGGTAGGGAAGAATTTCAATGTGCCATTTTCATACTGGAAACCGTCTAGATAATCTGTAGTGTCCGTACCAAAGAGCTTTCTTACTTTTACTCCATCTGCTCTATACGTGTAATCTGTTACTTTGGCATTCTGGGTAACCTTTCCCGGTAAATTTAAATAATTATATTGAATAGAGATCCCTTTATCCTGCTGAACTGTCATATTTCCGTTCAGGTCATAGCTGATCGTACTTCCGGTACTTCCTGATGAAAGCGGATAACCACTTAAGGCATTACCCGTTCCCATCTCTTTAAGGTAGGCTAACTTATTACTCTGTTCACCATTTTCATAGTGGTATACCAGATCATCCATCACTTCAGGAGCGGTATAGCCGGGAAGCTGTCTTCCTCTTCTGAGCAGGGATTTAATATTTCCGTTCAGGTCGTAGGTAAGCTTCTCATGGTATTCTCCTCTGTCTAAATTCATGGCATCCCAGAAACGTCCTTCTTTAAGACGGTTAAGACCATCATATTCATAAGAGTAATTTCTCAGAACCGCATCACTTTGGGTAATCCAAGACATCTGCGAAATGTTTCCGTTGTACCTTGCAGAACCTGAAAACTGGCTGTCCGGTTTGCTGTACCTCAGCTCGTAAGCAAAGAGTTTATTCTGCAGATTGGAAGGTTCATTAAGTTTTGTAAGCCATCCTCTGATATTGTAGGCATATTTGACGCTCTGCAAAGGACTGCCTGTTGTATTTCCTACATTTTTGGTCTGTACCTGTCCCAGATCATTGTACAGATTCTCAGCAAGAAGTTCCTTCACTCCACCATTGACCTCATTCCAATGTCTTACCAGTCTTTCCTGATGATCATACTCAAAAGTTTCTTTGAGGTTGACTTTAGTGGCATCTGCAGCTCTTTTATGCTCAGTAAACGTATATTCCGGAACCCCTGAAAACTTCAGTAAACTTTCAGTTTTGGTGTATCCTCCAAGATGATTTACAGAATGAGTGGATATTGCCCGTCCTTTCTTATCATAGTAAGTATATGCTTTTGTCCAACTGTCATTGTCAATGTTTTTCACATAAGAAGCTGTGGGCAGACTTTTTGTACTGATATTCGAACCCTGGGTTGGCTGAGGCAATACTTCCTGACCTAATATAGAACCGGTCGCCGCCGGAGCTCCCTGAGGATAGGTATCATAATAGCTGACGGTAAGAATCTTTTCGATACTTGTAGGATATGAAACGTTTCCGTATTCTACATTCATTCCATTCAAGGCAAAACTTCCTCCACGGGTTTCGTAAGAAACATTCGAGGCCTGATTATCAATAGAAGTCTGTATACTTTGTCTTGCAGTTCCGTCTCTTGAAATTCCTGTGTACACAACTCTTCCAAACTGGTCATATTTGGTAAAATTCCATGACTGGTCGGCTGTAAAGTTGGTGATTCCGTTTTTCAGAACGGTATCGCGATACAGAATCAACTGATCTTTTTTATTATAAACCATCTGTTCCCAGCCTTTTCCGGGAAGTTTCTTTTCTACCAGTCTGCTTCTGCCATCATATTTATACTGATAACAAAGATGTTCCAAAGCGGCAGCAGATACTGATGCAGAAGCAGAAGCCAATGGCGGAATTACAAATGCCAGCTGGTCATATTCATTATACACATAATAAGTATCTGCATTTTCGGAGGCACTGATGACTTTTCTGACCAATAGCGTTTGTCCCTTACCGTTCTTGAATTCTATGGTCTTATTGTTGTCTTCATCCGTGACGGTATTTTTATACAGTTGAGCTTCTCCGTATGTTCCGGATAGACTTAATACCGAAGAAGTAGCTCCATCAACCCAACTGGTGGCGGTGGTATATTTTGTCACTTCGCCTGTTGTATTGGCTTCATAGCCGAAAACAACGGGTTTGTTCTGCCAGTCCGCTCCAGGATTTTTCTGGCTTAAAATTCTGTCAAGCGGAGAGTTTTCTAAATTTTTATGGCTGAAAGGAAAAGAATCATTAATCCCGTTAGACTGATAATAGGCATTGACAGCCCCTTCCACTCCGGTTTGAATATTTCCACTCTGTGATGCCATAGGAACCGGAAGCCAGCTGTCTACCTGTCGTCCAAATCCATCATAAGGAATATGCGTTACCAGATCTTTTCCTGTAGGAGTAGATTTGATGCTCACCGACTGCTTAGGTCTTCCGAGACCGTCGAAAAACTGAACACTCTGTATCTGCTGCAAAGATGCATCCGAAACTTCAGTCGGTACTAAATACTGTCTGGTATAAATATAATTTTCAGTATTTGAAATATTAGCTGAATAATCAACGGTAATGGGGGTATAGGTATTTCCGGGATTATTGGGATTGGACCCTCCTATATACGCCCGAAATGTTCCATTGACAGAATTAAATTTGAATCCCGGAAGCATCCGTATACTTTGGGGATCTGCCACTTCGGTATTCGGAGCAGGAGGAGAAGTTAACACCACCTGTCCGTAATGATGCATCCCCCATAGCAATCCAATGCTTATATATAATTTTTTATACATAATTTTTAATTAATGGTTGGTGGATTTCATCTTAACAAGCTCTTCTTTCAGCTGCTTAATCTCTAAAACGGCTTTTCCTAAATCCGTATTTTCTGTTTCTAATTTCTGAATTTTTGCCTGCTGATCTTTTAACTGTCTGTTTTGTTCAATCACATACAAAGTAAGTTCTTCGATCTTTTGCAAAAGTTTAATCTGAAATTCACCAACATTGACCCCTTCTTTTTCCATGACTTTAGCTGAAGCTATTTCCGGTAAATGTTTTTTCTCTTTAATATGTTTGGCCACTTCTTCCAGCTTTGGCAGATCGTAGTTTTCTTCAAATACGAAATCGGCTGTCGGAGTCAGGGTCACTTTAATTTCTTTGGTTTCAAGTTTACCATTTAGCAGAGCATTTCCATTGGAGGAAATCTTTAGTATTTCATTCATTGCCACTGGAGAGTTTAAAGCAATAGTTTGTGATGGAGAACTCAAAAGCCTCATCCCGTCATTATCCATTACCATAGCAACCTTAGAGAAATTCAAGGTTTCGTTGGAAGACAACCATCCGTTTGCTGTATTAGAGTCTGCCTTAACACCAAAACTCATATAGGTAGCTGCCGAACTTCTTAAAGAACCCCAGTTGTTTAATGACCCATTCTCATATCTTATTGCAAGCGCATTAATTCCCTCTGTAGCATGAGTAGATCCTGCTAAAATGTTACCGGAAACATCCAGTTTTTCTTTGGGTTGTGTTTTCCCTATTCCTATATTTCCATTCTCGAGGATTGAAAATCTTTCAACCAAGCTTGGAGTATTTGTATTATCTTGAAGTAAAATAGAAAATTTTGACCCACTCGTATTTCCTGATTCTTCAGTAGCCGTTATTCTTGCTTTAGGATTATTTAAGTATCCTGCGAATTCCAAAGTAGGATATTTTGGATTGGCAGACGAAGCGCTCCATCCACCGGTAGAAATTGTTATCTTACCTCCATTCTGGTCACCAACTTCTAAATTGGAATGAGGATCATGAACCCCGATTCCCACATTACTGGATGTAGTAGATGTTGGATTCACACCACCACCGGAAGTATATAACTGTGCTGAAGTAAATTGAGTAGCTAAAATGCCAATAATGAATATTGCTTTTTTCATAATTTGAGTTTTATTGTTTGTAATTGTATTTGAATTCCTTCAGGATCTTACCCGTCGGGCTGTTTTCCCTTACTTCTTTCAGTCGGTTGGCGGTATCATAAATATAAAACTCTCTAATCCCGGATGGCGGGGTGATACTCTTTACTCCGATTAACGGATCATAGCTGTACGTGCTGATTTGATAAGCTGACAATGCAGCGTTGTTTCTAAATACATCTAAAGCAGATATCAATGATTGTTCTGACGCCTCTGTACTGAGCTGACCATCATTAATAGAGGCATTCACAATGGCATCAATGAGTGCCTGAGGAATGTCTGAAAGCTTGGCTCCTTCTATTTTAGCAATAGGCTGGGTCTGATTATATCCCCAGATGATGGTTGTTGAAATGCCATTTTTAGTGGTGTACTGCTGGATATTACCCTTGGAATCATATTTTTGGTATTCAATTTCTTTATTGATTATATTAAGTAAATCTGTAGACTGTATTTCATAAGGTAGGGCTAATCCTGCAGTTTTAGTATCTGCTTCTGATTGAGATGCCGGATATACGGTTTCAGTTTTTGAAACTCTTTTTCCTGTATCCTGAGTATCCTTTTTATTAATAACAACAGTTTCTAGAGGAACCCCAACAATATTTTTATCAATCAGGTATTGATTTCCTTTTTCCTGAGCATATTTATAGGTGGTTTCCATTATTTTTTTATCCGTATCGGTTGTTATTTGTGAAATCGGTTGATAATGATCATTGCTGTTATATAAAAAGGTATTATCGGAAGTTAAGATCTTATCATTCAGATAATCAAAGCTTGTTGTTTTATATTTTTCTATTTTACCGCTGTTAAAATAGTAGGGCTTATAATATATTCTGAAATTATTGGTATAGTCTGCCACTAAAAAATTAGGGTGTGGCAGAGGTTTGTTAACCACATGAGAAAGATTCATATAGATATGAGCCAGCGGGACAACATAATAATCTCTGTTTTTGGTGTAGTTGCTAATCATTCCATCTGCCGATTCAAATCCCATTCCCGGACTGATCTCATAGGGAGTATCAAAACCACCAAACTTATATTTGTGGGACTCTTCTCTTAAAAGTCTGTAAGAATTATTGCTATTCTCAAAATATTTTTTTGAGACTAATAATCCTCTGGTCCACTGGTTGTCTGTTGACAGCGTAAAAGGATATTTTAAAAAGTTGCTTCCATCAGAAAAATTTGTAAATTCATAGTCCGTACGTCCTTTACTTTCAGCAGCATCACCTACATATTCCTTTACATATCTGTATCCCATACTGTTGGATTCCAGAGAAGAATTGATGGAGCCGGCCACAACTCCTTTTGGATCTAAAATTGGAATATTGTTCGCATTCATCCCGACTATACCCACGTATTCTTTCATCCCGAATAAATCTCCGCTGTTTTCACCGGCAGGGCCTTTATACTCAAATGTTTTTTTTATTTTTAACTGGTCTTTATCCCAATATTTAATCTGTTTGATCCTGTTTCCGGGTCCATAGTATAGGGTTTCATTAGTACCCGTATTGGCTACTTTATAATCCAACATCAATGAGACACTTTCAGAAGGGTTAGAAGCAACATCTTCCAAGGAACAACCAAATGCTGTGATGCCTATTCTGTAAGATGAACCTGCTGTCAGTGCTCTTGTTCTGGACGTCCCCCTTACAATGGTCTTACTAGCTCCTATATTAGGGAAAAGAGTAACCCGTACACCGTTTTTCTCAACCCATCCCGTATAATAACTACATGCTGTAGGTATATTAGGATCTGTAAATGAATGATAATCAAAAGTTATTTCTATTTCGGAATCATACATTTGAGGATCTATCGTAATATCTTTGTAATATGAATTGGTCGCTACATTATAGTTGGGAAGTTGGTCTCCCGCCTTTAAAAGAATCTCTGATTGAGTATGATAAGGTGAGTTTACACTTCCAAGTACTTCGCCCATACTAAAAGTAGGCTTCAGAAGATTATTTTCATAAATAAATTCAGTCTTTAAGCCTGTAGAATAGCTTATTGATTCTAAAATCCCTGCTTTTGATCTCTCATCGCTACTCTCCCGGTTGCTTGATAAATGCCCGTTGTAATCAAAAAAATGCAAATAACTGCCATTAGAAGCATTGTTATAATATCCCCAAATATCCTGAGATGTTGAAAACCTGTTGGGAAGCAAAGTGGAATTGTAAGTGTAAGTGTATTTTTCAATAACGGTATTATACTTTGAATAACGGATTGCTTCATTGAGAAACATCCTTTTATTGGAGGAGGCGTCTAATGAAGCCAATAAAGGATTGGTATTAGGGTTCTGGATAGATTCCTGAATATTATAATTGAGCTGAAAATATTCAATCAAATGATCTTTACTGTCATAAATCTGAATTTTATCCAATGATTTTCCACCTAAAACATCTGACCGACTGGAAGAAGAAGGTATAAATTTAACCTTGCCCTCAGGAAAATCAATAGATTCCAGAATATATTTATTTTCATTGATTTTGGAAAAATAAGTATAGACCCCCGGATTGGAAGGCTGGTCACAAGGTGTTGAAATACAAGGATAAACAATCTTATCGTAATCTTTTTTGTAATAAGCGGATTCATCCAATGTATAATTGTATTTTATAAGATCTCCGCTAACCGTCTCAATCTGAATCAGGTACCAGGTATCAATATGTGAACTATCGGGTGCGTTTCCATTTGCATCATATGCCATAGCCGGTGTACCATTCTGAACGTAACTGACTACCTGAAGTGAACTTTTAAAGGATTTTGAACCTAAATTTCCATAGTAAAATTTATTTCCTTTATCATCTGTTACCACCCAGCTATTGAGTAATGAACTTTGCGTTGCGATTGAAGATATTTTATAATCGCTATAAGGCTGCTGAACAATTTTTTTGTCCAACTGGTCAAAAATAAATTTCCCTGAATACCCGGGAGTAGAAAAATAAAACTGGTCAGGAATCAGATCCCTTGCTGGAGAATATATCGTTTGCTCATACACCGCTGCTCTTTTCTGAATATTAGTAAAAAAGTTAGTATAACTATCTGTAATAAGGTACCCATTTGATAACTCATCTGCCCCGTCTCTGGCCTGCCTGCTAATCATTCCTCCGTAACTCAAACTCCACCCCATTCCAACCGTGGAGGCGATATCTTCAACCCTTACTCCTCTTGAATGGTAATCCAGCTGAATAGGAATTGAAAGATCTTTTGTTTTTATGGTATATATCGGTAAATTGATATTTACCAAGCCGTTATTAAGTGAAACCGGCGTTTCTGTAAATTTAAATACAGACGACGCATCCAGGTTGGGCGATTTTACATTGATTTGGGCAGATATAGTCGTTACAAAATGAACGATCATCAATAAAATAATCTTATTCTTCATCACTTATTTTTTTATCAATTTAGCGTTAGCCGTTTTATTTGTATCCGTTTTTATCGTCACCAGATAAGCCCCCTGAATCAAATTCTGAGTATTAATTTTGGTCACCTTGTTTTTGGTTTTCACCGTCTGAAGCTGTCTTCCACCCATATCATACAATACAATATCAGCTTCTTTAAAGTCAAAACCTATTTCTACATAAGCATAATCTGAAACTGGATTCGGATAGATCTTAATGTTTTGTTTCTCGATTAACTGATCGATTTGTTTGTCGCCAAGCTTCACAATTTTCCAGTTTTCTTTTCCCAATTCTTCTGCACTGGTTCCTGCCAGAATGATGGAACCGTCCCGGTTGAGCTTTAAGTCTGAAAGTCTCTCCTCTCTTTGTCTCTTGTCTCCATTTACATATTTCCTCCACTGCTCATTTCCGTCTTGGTTCAAATACAACATCCAGAAAGTCTCGTCATCCGATTCTATTCTTCCTTCTGCCTGTGTATAACCTCCTAAGAGGATTCCTTTTGAAGATTTGTCATCTGCTGAATGTAGTACACTCATTCCCATGAGGATGTCTCTGTTTTTGAAATTGAAAGACTTCTGCCAGATCTCTTCACCTCTTTCGTTTAAAGAAATAAGCCATAGATCAGTTCCTTCTTCAATTCCTACGGTTTTATTCCCTGATCTTTCAGATCTTGATTCACCACCGATCAAAAATCCCGTTGAAGTCAAAGCCAATGTTCTGATATGATCATCACCCTTTCCTCCAAAGTTCTTTTCCCATTCTACTTTTCCATCTTTTGAAAGTTTTATAACCCAATAATCTCCCTCGCCAAAGTTTTCAGTTTTCTTGGAACCTCCAATGTTACTTCTTGAATAGATTCCCAGCAATGCACCTCCATTTTTCGTAGGAATCATTTTTTCTACTTCATCCAATCCTTTTCCCCCTAAAATAGATTGAGATAACTCTTTTCCATTCTTATCAAGTTTTACAATCAAAACATCCTTTGAACCATAATCGATGGTTCCCTGAGGTTCTCGAAGGGAACTCTGTCTATTTCCAGCCACAAAAAATCCTAAATCTGTAGTCTGAATGACTGATCTTGCTTCTTCATCAGATGTTGACCCCAGTGTTTTTTGCCAAAGTTCGTCTCCGAATTCATTTAATCTGATTAACCAAATGTCTGATCCACCTTTTGATTCTTCTTTTTTATCAAGACCTTTTCCGGAATACGAAGTACCTGAAACTAAAAAACCTCCGTCCTGCGTAGCAACCGATGCTGATAAATAATCATGATTAGCTCCGGAGAAATATTTCTCCCAAACCTGTTCGCCTTGCTGATTGAGTTTAATGAAGTGAAAATCATACCCATTATTTTGTTTATTGCCTCCAGCCTGAAGCTTATCGCTTTGAATACTGCTTCCCGAAATAAGATATTGCTGATCAATAGTTGTGGTAATCTGGCTTAGAAAGTCCTGAGTAGAGGATTTGATATCTTTCTGCCATAATATTTCCTGACCAGAAAGCCCCAGGACAGTGCATAGAATACATGCACCAAAGTAGAATTTCTTCATCCGTTTGTGTGTTTTACTTTAAGATTAGCTTTTATAATTTTGCGGCAAATTTAACAATTTCTTAACACATTTCAAGTCCTTCAATTGAGATTTAATGTAAATTTTAATTAAGTAATATATTATTAGCACTTTGCCATTAATTGATAAACAAAATTAACCCCATGATATGACAAAACGCGTCGCATAAAAATAAAAAGAGCCGACCCCCGAAAGGATCAGCCCAAAACATTAACTGTTTATATTGATAGAATTATGATTTCTTATTTCCAGCCACCGCCTAAACTTTTGTAAATATCTACAACCGTGCTCAGCTGTTTCTGTTTGGCTTCAATCAGCTCCATTTTGGCATCCAGAGCATCTCTTTGGTTCAGAAGGACTTCCAGGTAATCAGCTCTTGAATTTCGGAATAGTTGGTTCGCTATATCAATAGACTGATCCAAGGCTTTTGTTTCCTGAGACTTCATCTGATAGTACTGGTCTATATTTTTGACCCTTGACATGAGATTCGCTACATCCAGATAAGCATGTAAAATCGTTTTGTCATATTCGTACAGCGACTGTATCTGTTTCGCATCAGCAGTCTGGAAGTTGGCTTTAATCGCACTTTTATTGATCAGCGGACCAGCCAGTTCTCCTGCTAAATTATAAGCAATAGATTCCGGCAATTTAACCAGATAAGAAGGTTTGAATGCTTCCAATCCTAAAGTAGCCGAAATTTCCAGGGACGGATAAAATTCTTTTCTCGCCGCCTGTACGTCAAGTTTTGCTGCTTTTAATTCCAATTCCGCCTGTTTGATATCAGGACGGTTGGCCAATAACTGAGAGGGTATTCCGGTATAAACCGTTTGTGGCATCGTAGACATAAAACTTTCTTTCGTTCTTACGATCGGTTGCGGATATCTTCCCAGAAGTGCATTGATCTGATTTTCTTTCTCTGTAATGTCCTGACGGATCGTATATTCCGCAGCTTTGGACTTTGCCAGTTCTGCCTCAAATTTCTTCACAGCCAATTCCGTAGCAGCAGCAGCTTCTTTTTGAATTTTAGAAATCTCCAATGCTCTTTGCTGCAACTTTATGTATTGCTGAATGATGTCCAATTGGTTATCAAGCGCCAGCAATTCATAATAATTATCTGCTACTTCTTCAATAAGATTAGAAAGGACGAAGTTTTTCCCTTCCACTGTAGAAAGGTAGTGAGCAACAGCTGCTTCCTTTTCAGTTCTGAGTTTCTTCCAGATATCAATCTCCCAGTTGGCCATCAGTCCGCCTTCAAAATTACCCAGCGGATCCGGCATTTCTCTTCCCGGTTCTATTTCGGTAGTAGCATCACCCGCTCCCTCACTTGTATATCGGCCTGCTTTTTTCAGGCCTGCTCCTATTCCTGCCGAAACAGTAGGCGTCAGTTTTCCTTTTTTAGCTAAGACACCGCTTTTCGCAATTTCAATTTCCTGCAGGGTAATCAGTAATTCCTGATTGTTTTTTAAAGAAGTTTCAATTAAGCTAACCAAATTGGGATCTGTAAAAAACTGTCTCCATGGCGTTGTTCCACTGTTTGCATTAGCGTCCTGCTGCTCTTCCTGATTGAAATTCTGAGGCAGGTTCTCTTTTACTTCATCTTTTATGACCGTAGCCATGGGAGCTCTACAGCCTGTGAGTACAAGCGATAAAGCAATGGCTGCTATATATTTATTATAAATCTTCATGTTTGTCATCGTGTTGATAAGGTTCAGTTTGTTCTGTTAAAGGATTCTCCTCTTCATATCTTGCCAGTCTCGATTTCTCGGCGATCGTTCCGAAAATATAATACAGTCCCGGAATAATCATCAGCCCGAAAATAGTTCCTATCAGCATTCCTCCTGCTGCTGCAGTACCAATGGTTCTGTTTCCTACTGCACCAGGGCCTGTGGCTATCACCAACGGAATAAGACCGGCAATGAATGCAAATGAAGTCATCAGGATCGGACGGAAACGGATCGCCGCTCCTTCAATAGCTGCCTGCGCTACAGGAATTCCTTCTTCTGCTTTCTTCTGAACGGCAAATTCTACAATCAATACTGCATTTTTACCCAACAGACCAATCAACATGACCATGGCTACCTGAGCATAAATGTTATTTTCCAGTCCTAATAATTTCAGGCATAAGAATGCTCCGAAAATACCTGTAGGAAGAGATAAAATCACCGGCAACGGCAAAATAAAACTTTCATACTGTGCTGCAAGGATCAGGTATACAAATCCCAGACAGACCAAGAAAATAAACACGGCTTCGTTACCTCGGCTTACCTCGTCTTTAGAGATACCCGCCCAGTCGATCCCAAAACCTCTCGGAAGGGTTTTATCCGCAACTTCCTGAATTGCTTTAATCGCCTGTCCACTACTGTATCCCGGTGCAGGAGTACCACTTACCTCCGCGGAGTTATACATATTATGTCTTGTAATCTCTGATAATCCATATACTTTCTGCATTTTCATAAAATCAGAATATGGAACCATCTGTTCTTTATCGTTTTTCACATATAGTTTCAGCAGATCAGTGGGCAGTGCACGGTATTGCGGACCAGCCTGTACAATCACTTTATAGGGTCTGTCGAAACGGATGAAACTGGTCTCATAGTTGGAACCGATCAAGGTAGACAGATTATCCATCGCACTTTGTATTGTTACTCCTTTCTGTTCGGCAAGATCATTGTCTACCTTCAGCATGTACTGAGGGAAACTGGCAGAATAGAAGGTAAATGCAGACCCAAGTTCCGGACGCTTCTTTAATTCTTTCACAAAATCGTTACTTACCTGCTCCATTTTATGGTAATCGCCACTTCCTGCTTTATCCAGCAGACGGAGTTCAAAACCTCCGGCAGCACCGTAGCCCGGAATGGAAGGCGGCTGGAAGAATTCTATATTGGCACCGGGAATATTTTTGGCTTTTTCTTCGAGTTTTTCAATGATCTCGGCGGCAGATTCTGTACGTTCTTCCCAGCTTTTAAGGTTGATCAGACAGGTTCCCGAGTTGGATCCCGTACCTTCTGTCAGGATTTCATAACCTGCCAGTGAAGAAACGGACTGTACTCCATCAATATCTTCAGATTCTCTTAATAATTCTTTAGCGATCTGATTTGTTCTTTCCAGAGTAGATCCCGGAGGAGTCTGGATAATGGCATAGATCATTCCCTGGTCTTCCGCCGGAATAAATCCTGAAGGAAGGGAATTACTTAAGAAGAAGGTACAGGCACAGAATGCCAGCAATAATGGAAGAGTAATAGATTTTTTCTTAACTGTTTTGTTAAGCATTTTTTCATATTTCCCAGCTCCTTTCGTGAATAAATTATTGAATTTATCCAGGAAAATAGTAATTGGCGTTCTCTTTTTAGCTTTTCCGTGATGATTTCTTAAGATCAAAGCACATAAAGCTGGCGTCAGTGTCAAAGCTACCACTCCTGAAAGAATGATCGCAGAAGCCATTGTAATGGAGAACTGACGGTAAAATACTCCAACCGGACCGGACATGAATGCAATCGGAATAAATACGGATGCCATTACCAAAGTGATCGCGATAATGGCCCCACTGATTTCGTGCATTGCTTCTTCCGTCGCTTTTAATGGGGAAAGTCCTTTTTCTTCCATCTTGGCATGAACGGCTTCAATCACGACAATCGCATCATCGACGACGACCCCGATGGCCATTACCAATGCAAAAAGCGAGATCATGTTCAGGGTAATTCCAAAGGCAGACATGACTGCAAATGTACCCACCAGCGAAACCGGAACTGCCAAAGCAGGAATTAAGGTTGAACGCCAGTCACCAAGGAACAAGAATACCACGATAGCCACCAAAACAAAGGCCTCAAACAAAGTATGAATCACCTTTTCCATGGATGCATCCAGGAATCTGGAAACGTCATAACTGATGTCATAGTGCATTCCTTTCGGGAAGTTATTTTTCTCAAGATCTTTCATCAACGCTTTAACATTTTTGATAACGTCACTTGCATTGGAACCGTAAGACTGTTTTACGGTAATTGCTGCCGACGGTTTTCCATTCAATGTAGAATAAATGTCATACATTGAGGAACCGAATTCTATATCAGCAACATCTTTTAATCTTACAAATTCACCTCCCGGCTTAGCTTTTAAGATAATGTTTCCGTAATCTTTTTCAGTGTTGAAACGTCCGGAATATTTCAGAATGTATTCAAATGACTGGGAACGTTTTCCTGAACTTTCCCCTGTTTTCCCGGGAGAAGCTTCTAAACTCTGCTGGTTCAGGGATTCCATTACTTCGTCTGCTGAAATATTATAAGCAGTCAACCTGTCCGGTTTAAGCCAGATACGCATGGCATATTCACGGGTTCCCAGGATGTCTGCGAAACCTACTCCACTTACCCTCCTCAATTCAGACATCACATTGATGTCAGCATAGTTGAAAAGGAATTTCTGGTCAGCTTTAGGATCGTCACTGTACAGGTTAATGTACATCAACATATTGGGTTCTTCACGGGTAATTTTTACCCCTTCACGCACTACCAGAGGTGGCAGCTTGTTCACTACGGAAGATACACGGTTTTGAACGTTTACTGCGGCTACATTGGGATCTGTTCCAAGATCAAATACAATCTGAATGGAAGCTTCCCCGTCGTTACCGGCATCGGAGGTCATATATTTCATACCCGGAACTCCATTCAGACCTCTTTCGAGGGGAATCACTACTGATTTGATCAATAGTTCGTTGTTGGCTCCAGGATATTCTGCGGTGATATTTACTTTAGGGGGTGAAATGGAGGGAAACTGGGTCACTGGAAGTTTTACCAGCGACAGAACCCCCATAAATACGATGATCAGTGAGATCACGATAGACAGAACAGGTCTGCGGATGAATTTCTTAAACATACTGCTTCGTTTTACGAGTAAACTACTCTGCTTTTAGTTTCAATGACTGTAGAACTTTCTTGGGATCCTGAAATTTGGTCTTGATTTTCTGGTCATCTTTTACCTTCTGTACCCCTTCTAAAAGAATCTTATCTCCTGCTGCAAGTCCTGAACCTACAACATAGAGATCGGGAAGTTCGTAAGCCACTTTTATATTTCTGGATTTCGCAGTTCCATTTTTATCGATAATAAATACATATTTCTGGTCCTGAATTTCATAAGTGGCTTTCTGTGGAATAATAAGTGCATTGTGAACAGGCAAAGTCATCTGAACTTTTCCTGTTTCGCCATTTCTAAGCAGTTTATCCGGGTTCGGAAATTTTGCTCTGAAGGCAATATTTCCTGTTTCATTGTCAAATTCCCCTTCTATCGTCTGAATCTCACCTTTTTGAGGAAGCATTTCTCCGTTGGCCATAATTAAAGATACCTGATTACTCCCTCTGTCTGCAGCATGAGTCTGATAAGTAAGATATTCAGGTTCTGACACGTTAAAATAACTGTAAACATTGGTATTGTCTGATAAAGAGGTCAACAGATCTCCTTCATCTACAAGACTTCCCAGTTTTAAAGGAATCCTGTTGATTACGCCTGAGAATGGCGCTTTAATATCCGTAAAGGACAAATGAATCTGCGCCAGTTTCATTTCAGCGTTGGCTGCATCGAGTTTAGCTTTAGCCATTGCTCTCTCATTTTTGGAAACAATGTTGTTACTTGCCAAAGTACTTGCATTCTTCAGTTCTATGGTAGCCTGTTCTACTTCTGCCTTTGCTTTAAGCACTTCTGCCTGATACAGCTGCGGCATAATTCTGAACAAAGTCTGACCGGCATGTACATACTGACCTTCGTCTACATAAATTTTTTCAAGAAATCCTTTTTCCTGTGCACGAAGCTCAATGTTTTTTACAGACTGGATCTGGGCTACATATTCTTTGTTGATCACCGTGTCCATTTTCACAGGGCTGGTGACGGGATATACAGTGGCTTCTTCTTTTTCTTCTTTCTTCTGACTGCAGCCAACAGTCAATAAAAGGGTGCTTATCGCAATGCCTGAGGCAACTCTTTTGATCATAATTCTAGAGTTTAATATAAATCGT
This sequence comes from Chryseobacterium carnipullorum, assembly GCF_900142785.1. Taxonomy (GTDB): domain Bacteria; phylum Bacteroidota; class Bacteroidia; order Flavobacteriales; family Weeksellaceae; genus Chryseobacterium; species Chryseobacterium carnipullorum. The sequence continues at coordinate 19,768 of NZ_FRCD01000005.1, forward strand.
TAATGTTTTGAATAGAATAAGACGGTAATAGAATCCTGCGCCGTGATGATTACCGACATAGGCAACGCAGTAGATGTCCTGTCCGGACTCTGGACAGAAAACAAATGAGGAAAAAAAGATTTTTAAATTCTGATAGAACGAATCAGAATGAATGTTTTAACATGAGAATACAGCGAAAGAAGACCATGGAAACCAGGTTTTCTGCTTTTAAAAGAACGAAGTCCAAAAATATAAACAAGACTGAATACAGTAGCGAATACCGCAATAATCTGCAGGGTATCAGATAACTGAAAATTATCTTCTGCAAGCTCCAGAGTCGTATTATCAATATTGTCCGCCATTTGCTGTACCGACAGTTTCTCGAAAGTCTGGTTCAGGCGGTTGGCTTTTTTGGGCATATGATGAGAAACATGACCGGAATAGTCATTTCTAAGTGTTTTGACATCAAGTCTGCTTTCTACTACGAATAGCAGAAAAAGACCGGTCAAAAAATATACTAATAGGTTTCTCATTTTGAAGTGGCAAATGTACACTTAGAAAGGTATACTGTCATAATAGATTAACAAAATTTAACTCTCCTTTAAATTAGCTGAATAAGGAAAGTATACATTGATCCTGCGAATAATAAGCGTTTCAGTATCTGCTGATTTGAAAAGAAAAAGAAAATATACACCAATTGTGACTTCATAATGAATTAAAATCACAGGATAAAAGATAAATCGTATTTAAAAAATCAGCAAAACAATTGCATTGAGTTGGCCTTCGCAATCAATTATCGTCAATTATTGTTTTAATAATTGCTGGCTGCTCGTTAAATCTGAAAAAATTACATTCATTTTCTTTTTGATATGGTAAAATAACGTGCTCAAAATAAAATCTCATCCGTATGATTTAAATCATTTTTCACTGGGTATCAACATTATATAATTTTCAATACTTTTGCACCAAAGTAAAACAACAAATGTAACATGAAAAAAAACTGTACTTTTTTATTCTTAGAACCGGCTGTTTGACACAGCATTTCAACGGTTATCAGCTGAGCAAATCTTCATTGAAACGGAATTACAATTAATTCAGAAGAATCCACTCTAAAGGTGGGATAATGCTTAAAAGATAGAAACATCAGATTAATTTATGTAAAATTAACATATATTTATTAAAAATATTTGTAAATTTATATAGTATTAATATCACTATTTCATGACACCTATTCAAATCACTTATCACTATGAAAAAATTATTCACATCGGTTCTTATGGGGCTGGCAGTCCTTTCCTCAACAGCGTGTAAGCATCCTGGTAAAGAATCCGAAACGCTTACTGAAGTAGCACCCGAAAACAAAGATGAAATCTCTAAAGACGTTTTCACAGACAGTTATGGGGAAAAAATTGAAGTCATCATCAACCACACGAAAAACACAGCTACTGTTCATCTGGAAGGTAAAACCTATGACCTTAAGAAAAGCGACGCTCTTCCTGAATATACAGCAAGTAATGCAGAATATCAATATTCTGATATCAAAGGAAATATTACTTTACTGAAGAAAAATGTTGATATGGTTCTGTTCCATGCCAAGCGTGAAACAAAAGGATCAGGATCTGCAAAAATGGCCTCGTACTAATTTAAGAGTCAAAACACCACATCAATCTGAAAAATCAATAATTATGAAAAACTTATACTACTATTTATCCGCTCTTTTTTTTCTGGTATTTCTTACCGCATGTACAACTCCTCCTGTGCAAAAGACAGCTGATATTATGGGCAAAACATGGAAGCTTACGGAACTTAACGGACAGCCTATCCAACTAAAAAACAAAAAAAACAATCCTTATTTCAAGCTTAATACAGAAGGCATGAGATATGAAGGTAATGCAGGCTGCAACGGGGTTGGAGGTACTTTTGAGATCAAGCCTGATATCATGAGAATCAAGTTCAATCAGGGAATGTCTACCATGATGGCCTGTGAAGATCTTGAAACTGAACAGCTATTTACAAAAGCTCTGCTTGCTGCAGATAATTATTCGGTAAACGGTAATACGCTGACATTAAATAAAGCAAGAATGGCTCCTTTGGCTAAATTTGTTCTTCAGCCTTAATTATTCAATGTAAAATTTCACCATATTAAAAGACGCTTCACCAATGGTAAAAGCGTCTTTTTTACTTATTGAAATTCCATCTTATTTCTTATAGATCATATAGCAGATCAAAAGACTTATATTAACTAAAACGGCAAATGCATTGGACAAAATTATGGGCAGTTCATCTTTCATAAAACCATACCAAACCCAAAGTGAAAGTCCTGATATAAGAACAAGCAGCATAACCAGAGAAATATCATCCACATTCTTATCTTTGATTACCTTGATCAATTGAGGGATCATTGAAACAGAGGTTAAAACACCAGCTATTATACCCAAAATATTTTCATTCATAGTTTAAATTCTCGTCTGAAGATATGAATTTCTGCGTTATTCTTTAATGATCCTGACATAATTTAAATCGGTCGGAGGAAACTTCATCATGCAATGGAGTCTCTTCTTCAATGAACTGGTACAGACTTCTTGAAAAGTAGCATCCATTTAAAATTCCTCTTGCTCCAAGACCATTGAAAACATAAAGGTTTTTGAATGATTCATGTCTTCCAATGATAGGTCTACGGTCTTTTACTGTGGGTCTGAAACCAAAATTGACTTCTTTTACTTCAAAATCATGAGGATAAATTTCGGACAATCCATTGACAAGTTGTGCTACTGCTGATTCATCGATTTGATGATGAAGCTGTTCTCTGTCATACGTTCCGCCATAGAAATGGAGTCCGTTATCTGTAGGAAACAGGAAATGTTTCTTTTTAATGGTAATATCCTTCGGAATGGCTTCAGAAAGCTTTACTTTTATATGGTGTCCTTTATTGGGAATAACCGCAATATCTGAAAAGAAAGGATTTTCTTTCACTCCCATCCCTTCACAGAAAATGATATTTTTAAAACCGATATCTTTATAGGAACCTCCGGGAGCGTCTAATTTTTCGTAATTAAATTTTTCTTTTACTAAAAGTTCTTTTTTTCCTAAAAAATCTAATAGATCACTGAAAAACGCGCTTACTTTCAGCCTGGCAGACTGATTGACCTTTCCGGTGTTAAAGTTGTTTTTTACTACCTCTAAATGATCGAAATTTTCATCGAGGAAGCTGGAAAGCTCTTCAGTTTTGGATTTCTTTACCCATAAATTTTGTTCATTCCCGTCATGAAAAATTCTGTGGATCGGTGAATCGATAAGATAATTTTTTCCGGTGTAGGATTCTATTTCAGATAAGGTGTCTTTAAGGAAGTTGATTTGTTCATGTGCTTTCCAGAAAGTGGTAAATTTTTTAAGGACCACAGGATTGATAATTCCCGCTGAAACCTGGGAAGCACTTTTCTTTCCTTCTGAAAACAGGACAAAAGATTTGTTATGTTTAAGGAGCTGATGTGCGAAAAATAGCGCCGCATATCCATCTCCAACGATGATATAGTCTGTATGTTTCATAATAAAAAAAACCTGAGTAAAAGTACTCAGGTTTTGTATAAATATCAAGTGAAATTTTAGTAATTCCACATATCATTTTCCATGTTAAGGATCTGATTTTTGATTCTTTCGCTTTCAGCTAGTTGATCGTCAGCATCTTTAGGGATATAATCTTTGATTGTACCGTCTCCTAAACCGCCTGATGATTTATAAATAACTGAAGAGAATCTTCTTGCATTGATGATATCATCGAAAGACAAGTCTGCAGAAGAATTTTTCCTGTTGTAAACAAAATTGTTTGCCAACACGTCTCTTGCATTCGGATAGAAAATCCAGAACAAGTCGATAAGCTCGTCATTACTGGCAATCGGCTTACCATCTGGTCCAATAACTCCCTGTACAGCAGGATCTGGTCCCATTGCTGCAATACCCAGAGGTCTGTATTTCATCTGTCCGTCTCTCTTATCGATAAACCACATCCCCATAATTTTAAGAACTTTTACTTTATCAGTAGTGGTCTTGAAAACGTCGGTATATTCTTTTTTCTCCTGATCTGTTAATTGTCTACCAGAGTTAAGGATATCAATCGCAGCATCATTGATAATTACTTTTTCCAATCTCTTTTGGATTCCTTCCGGTGTCAATTTTACCGTAAAGTTTTCGTCATCATATACCTGCTCTATTTTTCCGCTTAACGCAGCATCCAATAATAACTGATACAGAGATCTTGTAGGCGTTGCAAGAAGTCCATCCGGATTGTCATAATAGAAAGGCTGGTTGATCTTGTCATTCATATCGATGATCTCCCAAACAAACATACTCTTAAAGATATCTTTATCTTCTACAAAACCATATTCAAGAGGCTTTACTGTTTTATCAATAATAGTATCACCAACTTTTTGTTTGTTTTCCTCTCTCATCTGTCTGAACTCTTCCGGAGAAGTTGCGTTCAGAATAGTTTGGGATAAAGCAAATCCCGAAACTAATACTAAAAGGGTGCTAATATATTTTTTCATAATAAATTACAATTTTAGTCCTATGGAATATTAATGATTATAGGAGTAATGTTTTTAATTACCTGACCGTCAAGACCCTGAGCAGTAACTTTGATATCAAAGATAGAAACTACATCTCCGGATCTAAGATTTTTCACCAATCCAGCGGCATCATTTAATGAACTTCCATGAACTAGTAGTGCTGCTCTTCCTGGTACTCTTACCATAAACTGAGTTACAGTAAACGAAACCGGGAAGTCAAAATCAGGTATCGCAGCCTGTACTGTCTGATTCTGGATAGATGTTGCCGGCATCGACACCATACTTTGTCCTCTGATCTGACCTTGTGGCGGCGGTACATTCTTAATTCTATATTCAAATACCTGAGATACAGATTTTCCGTAAGGATCTATTCCTGATAATGTAAGTTTAACCGTATTTCCTGAAGTAGGTTTCACGCTCCACTTACCACCACCCAGGCTCTTCACAGAAGCTCCAGGAGCAGATAATGAAAGTTTAGAATTATCAGCACCTAAGATTGATCCTGAAACAGGGTTCTCAAGTCCTCTATACATTACATTCATCTTATCCGCAGAAAGTAACAATCCTTTTTCAAGTTTTACTTCTCTTGGTCCTGCAATGACGTTATAGGTATGCGTCCATGGGAAACTTTGAGGTTTTCCTGAAGCGTCCGTTAACGTAATTGTTCCTCCAAGTTTATGTTCTCCGATACCTGAACCTGAAATAGAGATAATCCCTTTTCCATTTTCTACTCTTCCTACACCAGAAATACCAATTTTGTTGCTTGTAGAATAAGTACCTAACATTACTTTTACTTCAGCCTGTTTTCCTGCCTGGATATCTACCGGACCAGAAACGATAGGCTCGTAACTTGAGAATTTGATATTCGCATCCACTTTCTCCTGAAGTAATAATGCCAATGCATCAGATTGTACGTTTCTCGCATCATTTTGAATGATCTCAAGATTTGAGATCGCCGCGATTAACGGCTGATGGTAGAATTTATTCTGGAACCAAGTCTTGTCGTTCGGAGATTTTCCCTTCGGATATTCCGCGATCAAAGACTTATTAGCTCTGTCTACTAAATCTTTTAACTGAGGATTATTACCAAAAGTGGCATTGATATAATTTCTTACATCGTCAATTTTAGCTTTTAAGTCTAATGCTCCTTTAGAAGGTGTATTTTCTTCTCCTTCTTTAAAGAAATACTCAGTAGTCGCTTCATTATTGTTAAGCGCTGCAAAATTCTCGCTTACATCAATATCTTTCCCAGTTTTAGGATCTTTATCATGAAAATCCGACTGTTTTTTAAGGTTATCTTTGATACCCTGAGCAGAAGCTACCAAAACATCAATTTTACCTTTTAAAACTTTATACTGTCCCCAAGGCTGCGCATAGGTATCTGGAACCTGCTGTGCTTTAGCCTCAAGCGTTTTTTCGAAAATTTTCTCGTTTTTATTCTCTGTTAATGTTCTTGTTTCATTCAATGCTCTGGTAGAGTCGTAGTATGATCTGATGATTTCTGCATCAATGTTTAGGGCCATCATAGCGATGAACACCAGATACATTAGGTTGATCATCTTCTGACGAGGTGTCTGTTTTCCTTGTGCCATTCTCTTTTCTTTTAGTTTTTGATTAAGTAGTTAAATTTAGAAATGGTAAGGAAATTAAGACTTCATAGCAGTAAGCATACCACCATAAACTCTATTTAAGCTGTTAAGATTAGTTGTTAAACCTTGTAACTCTTGATTGAATTTTTCAGACTGCTCTGCAGACTTCTGCATATCTGCTACATATTTGTTAGCAAATTCAGATTGTCTTTTACCGCTTTCAAGCTGCATTGCATATAAAGCATTCATACTTTCCATATGCTGAGCTGCTTTGTTAAGCTGGTCATTATATTTGTGAGTAGAAGCTGATACGTCCACTGTTTGGTTGATCTGATCAACAGAGTTAGAGAACTTGTCGATACCAGTTCTTAGTCTGTCAAACAACTGAACATCCAGTTTTGCATCCTGAAGCATTTTGTCTAATTTATTTGAAAGAGAATTTTCTAATTCTGCAAACTGCTGTGCACTGTTTTTAGATGACACATTAGAATGTAAAGGGTTTGGGTGTGCATGTTTATCTAATAATTCAGGATAAACATTCTCCCATGCATAAGATTCTTCTGATTTTGGAGGGTCAAATGCGAAAATGATAAAGATAATAGCCTCCGTAATAAGTCCCACAGTAAGAGCGATATTACCATTAATAGGTCCCAAGGTAATGTGAGTAATTTTAAGCCAAGCTCCAAGAATTACAATTGCAGCACCGAATGAATAAAAGAAATTCATCCAAGCATCTTTAGTCTTAAACATATTAAGTTAGTTTTTTTAATGTTAAATAAAATTGTTATTGAAAATAATTGTCTGGTTAATTATCTGTTAACTCTTCTTGGTTTAACAGCTGCTTCAGGAATATCCTGTACAGTTCTGAATCCGATATAGCTTCTTGCAGAATCTTTTCTTTCCCAATCTCTAGCACCAGTCATAAGTGCATATCCTATATCTTTCCAAGAACCACCTCTTACTGATCTCTTTGTATCCTTTTTATCTTTAGTAGAAGGATTTAACGTAGATGAGAATCCATAAGAAGAGTTGTTATACGCAGATTCTGTCCATTCAGAAACGTTTCCAGCCATATCAAATAACCCAAATCCATTTTTCTTAAATTTCTTTACTGGAGCTGTATATGTATAAGTACCTTTTTTCTCGTCTTCCATGTAATTACCTCTCTTCGGTTTGAAGTTGGCTAAGTAGCAACCTCTGTCATCCATTAAATATGGACCACCCCAAGGGTAAGTAGCATTTTGCATTCCGCCTTTTGCTGCATATTCCCACTCAATTTCTGTAGGTAAACGGAATATTAATGGTCTTTGTTTTTTTCTTTTTAAGCTTTCGTTGTAGTCTGTTTTCAGTTTAGATCTGAAGTTACAGTAAGCTCTTGCCTGATCCCACGTTACCCCTACTACAGGATAATCTTTGTAGGCTTTGTGCCAGAAATACTGTTCAAACAACGGCTCGTTGTAAGTAAAGTGGAAATCATTTACCCATACCGTAGTATCAGGATAGATGGCAATGCTTGAACTCTTAAGGTAATTAGCACCTCTTTCGTTGTCAGCTAATGCGGCATCCATATCTCCCCACTGATAGTTGTATTTTAATTTACTAACGTCTAAAATTCTTTCGTTTCCGATTCTAGAAGAAGCAGGCAGATACATAGATTCCAGAACTTCCGCATATTCTACATCAGGATACTTTCCAGTACTCCAATGTAAAGGGATTTTCCAGTCTAATTTTTTAGTTGCATCATAGGCTCCGTCTTCTCTTCCTCCCTGGCCTTCCAAATATTCCTGATAAGGTGTTAAGTTTTCTTCTTTTTTAGCAAGGTATGCATAATCACCGATGCTTGCTCCTTTACGTCCACCTTCTTCACCGCCTTCCCCAGCGGCTTCAGCTAATAGAGTTCTCGCAATGGAATCTCTTACATAATTGATAAATACCCTGTACTCAGCGTTGGTAGTTTCAGCTTCATCCATGAAGAAAGAAGAGACCGTAACCGTTTTCAATGATGCTTTTTCAGGAGTATTTGTTGGGTCCTGATCTGCCAGACCAGCAACAAATGAACCCGCTGGAATAGCCACCATTCCGAATGGTCTTTCCGCAACAAATGATTTCGTTTTTTCTCTTGGTATCAATTCTCCTTTCGTTCCAGGCTTCCCTACAGAAGAACTGCCACCACCTGAACAAGATACTGATGCTACCGACGCAGACAATAATAAAAGAAATATCCTTTTCATGTTAATTTTTATAATTAAGCCGTAAATATATAATTTTTTTAAGAAACTTTTAAGATTTTTTTTGAAATAACGGAAGAAATCTAAATTTATTTTATTTACAACTACTTTTTACTCTACAGTTACGGATTTTGCCAGGTTTCTTGGCTGATCTACATTCGCTCCTCGGTATACAGCAATGTAGTAGGCCAATAATTGCAAAGGTACAGAGGCAACAATTGGAGAGAAGCATTCTGAAGTCTCAGGAATTTCAATAACATAATCTGCCATTGCACTTACCTGCTTATCTCCTTTATTAACGACTGCAATAACCTTCCCTTTTCTTGCCTTAATTTCCTGAACATTACTCACAATTTTATCATAGTGTCCTTTCTTAGGAGCAATGATAACGATCGGCATATTTTCATCAATAAGGGCAATAGGTCCGTGCTTCATTTCTGCTGCCGGATATCCTTCTGCGTGAATATAAGAGATCTCCTTTAGTTTTAATGCACCTTCCAAGGCTGCAGGATAATTGTATCCTCTTCCTAAATAAAGGAAATTAGTGGTGTTTATAAAGTCTTTTGCAATATTTTGAGTCAACTCGTGAGTCGTACTTAAGACTTCTTCGATCTTTTTAGGAAGTGCATCCAACTCAGCAATTAAGCTCATGAATTCAGCATTCCCTAAGTTACCGTTATGTTTTCCTAATTTAAATGCAATTAAAGTAAGAATGGTAAGTTGAGCAGTAAATGCCTTGGTAGAAGCTACTCCTATCTCTGGACCAGCGTGTGTATATGAACCTGCATCTGTAATTCTTGCAATAGAGGAATCTACTACATTACATATACCATATATAAATGCTCCTCTTTCTTTTGCTAATTTCAACGCAGCCATAGTATCTGCTGTCTCTCCGGATTGGGAGATGGCAATAACAACGTCTTTATCGGTAATAATTGGATTTCTGTATCTGAATTCTGATGCATATTCTACCTCTACAGGTATTCTTGCATATTCTTCAATAAGGTATTCTCCGATAAGGCCTGCATGCCATGAAGTACCACAGGCAATAATAATGATTCTGTTGGCATTCTTGAATCTTTCTAAATGATCCCAGATCCCTGCCATTTTTATAATCCCCTCATCCAGAAGAAGTCTTCCTCTCATAGTGTCATGTATAGACTTAGGCTGTTCAAAGATTTCTTTAAGCATAAAATGCTCATACCCACCTTTTTCAATCTGTTCTAAGCTTAATTTAAGCTCTTGGATCTCAGGCTCAATCTTAGAATTTTCATTAATAGTTCTGATGTCTACTCCATTTTCTAATGATATAGTAGCCATGTGTCCCTCTTCAAGATAGATTGCCTCTTTTGTAAATTCCACAAAAGGAGAGGCATCAGAAGCAATAAAGTACTCTTTATCACCGATTCCTATAGCCAGCGGAGAACCTAATCTTGCAACAACCAATACTCCAGGATAATCTTCGTGAAGTACTGTAATAGCATAAGCTCCATACACTTCATTCAAAGCATATCTTACTGCTGTAGGGAAATCTGTGTCGGATTTTAAATCCATAAAATACTGAATAAGGTTCACCAGTACTTCTGTATCTGTTTCGGACTTAAATGTAAATCCTTTTTCCGTAAGCATTGTTTTAATAGTATCATAGTTCTCTATAATACCATTATGTACCACTGCTATTTTTCCGTTATTTGATAAATGTGGGTGTGAATTTCGGTCACTTGGAACTCCGTGTGTAGCCCATCTGGTATGCCCCATTCCTATTTTGGCTGTTCCTTTCAATTGTTCTGAAATACTAACCAAATCATCTACCTTGCCTTTTGTTTTTTCTACTTCAAATTTCTTATTTGAGCCTTCCAAAACAATTCCTGCACTGTCATACCCTCTATATTCTAATCTTCTAAGACCGTTGATCACAATATCATACGCATCCTGAAATCCTGTATATCCTACAATTCCGCACATATTTTTTCTAGTGTTTTTTTATTATTTTTTTGTACCGTAAGTAACTTTTAACTGAATTCTGTTGGCATTATTTTTATCCGATCCTACAAAAACCGCTCTTTCTGTTGCGAATGATCTTGAGGTGAATTTATATCCACCATAAGCACCTGCTGTAGTGAGCACAAAATCTCCCATATTAATAAGCAAAATATTATTATCTTTCCCCCCTTCCACAATATCTTTTACTGTTTTTGTAACAATGAAATCATAATAGGATGGATTCTTATCCAGGTCATATGATCTCATCAGACCGAAACCAGCGGTAAGATCTGAAGTAAAACCTGTTGGTTCAAGTAATCCCGTTTTTTCATTTTTTGCCAAAGGAACAAGATTGAAATTATTTGCTTTCCTTTTATAATTATTACTCCATGTTGCAGCATCTGTAAAGATTCTGATACTAGCACTCATGATAGCTGCCTTATCATTATTATATAATGTTTTAAGCTTGTTAATCGTTTCGTCAGGAATTTTCACACGTACAGAAGGTCCTCCCATTCCCTGTAAATAAAGTTTATCATCCCCGTCAGTCGTGTTGATAGACTGCCTGGCCGTTGCCCATGCAGAGTTTGTTCTGTCATATTCATACTGTCCTATACGTGCATTACCGATACCTCCTGTAAGAAGTAATTTGAAGGTAGACTGTGGTCTTGTGATTGTACCATTGTCATTTTTCTCATTGGTATAATACATGATCAGCTCCATTGTTTCTGTAGGAATCTGTAAAAGATAACCATCTGTATCAGTTACAGACAACTTTATCCCTTTGAAATATCTTGTAAAGTTTGCCGCATCCATAAGCTCAGGCTTTCCACTTTTATCAAGAATTTTTGTTTGGAAAAAATCTTTATTCAAACGGATTCTAAGTCCCGCATCTGAAGTAAACAAAGCAGAATTATCCGACTTTTTGGTAATTGTTTTAGAAGTTACATTCCCATCAAATACAGCAGATCCTAATGATTCTCCTGTATTCACAACCACGTTGGAATATTTAAAAGCATCCGTATTACTATCTAAGAATGTGGTGATTTCATCTACATTAATATGCATTAAAGTATGTGAGCCACCCGGACCTAGTTTTGTCTTACCATATTTATTAATGAAATTTGTAGGGTACGACTTTATTTCTGTAGAAACAGGTACCGTTTCAGTTCCTACCAATAAACTTTCGTCTTTAAGAGGACGGGTAACTACTGAATCAGCAACAGAATTGGGTCTTAATACTAAAACTACAGAATCCACTTTTGGAGTCGTTCCGAAGTTAAAATTATCAGTGCTCATTCTTAACTGGGTAAGATAAGATGCTTTCTGCATACCGAACTGTCCCTCAGAAAAAGCTCCAAGAACAGCATAGGACGGAGATATGCCTGAGGTATTAATCATATTAACAAGTCTCCCAGCATCACTTCTGATCGAATCATTATTATTAACATTATAAGCAATAAGAGGATAAGAAGTTACATTACCTTCGGCAGCACCATCTACAAAAAGCTGTTCACCCAGCGAATCCGCTTCCGGTTCGCAATTATAAAGAAGGGAACTCCCAAAAACCGCCACAAAAAGTATGGCTAAAGTTCTTTTAACAGTATGAGTCATTAAAAATGTGTTTAATAAAGTTGGTTTATAGAATCTACGTCAACGTATTCTGACTTCGGAGTAGTTGTTTCATTGAACCCTTTGTCAAGATCCTCATCCAGAAACTCATCTCCTTTTACGACCATGTCAACGTAATTCATACTTTCAATAACAAAATTTTTGATTGTCGGATTATCTAACGCTTTTAATCCTGAAATATTATCGAATGTCAATTTTTCAGCAATATTCTTGTCAAGATCAGCATCTTTCTCATTGTACAGGGAAAGAACGATTTTGGCATCTTTGAAATACGTATCAGATTCGTAATATGTTTTAAGGTAAATTGGAACAAAAGAAGACATCCATCCGTTCAAGTGGATTACATCCGGAACCCAGTTTAGTTTTTTGATGGTTTCGATAACCCCTCTTGCAAAGAAAATAGCTCTTTCGTCATTGTCATCAAAAGGATTTCCTTCATCATCTACATAGTACTGCTTTCTTTTGAAGTATTCTTCGTTGTCGATAAAGTAAACCTGAAGTCTTTCCCCAGGAAGAGATGCTACTTTAATGATTAACGGCTGATCCAGGTCGTTGATAATAATGTTCATTCCCGAAAGACGGATCACCTCATGAAGTTGGAATTTTCTTTCACTTATTTGTCCAAATCTTGGCATAAAAACTCTTACATCATTGCCTTCATTGTGCATCTTAAGTGCCATTTTGTTTACCACTGCAGCCATATTAGTGTCTTCCTGATATGGATACATCTCTGTAGTAATGTACAGTATTTTTTGATTCGGCATAAATTTCTATCTATATTTTTGTAAAAATGCTTTAATGTGCAAAATTACAAAAAAACATCCAACATTATTTTAATTAACATTATTTTACGATAATTCCTATTTCCAAATTACTAAAAACACATATAATTATGTGATATTTTTAGTATTTTTGAATTAGTATTAAAATAAACTATGGAAGTTATAAAGAATAAGAAACCCCTTCAGGATTTCATTGAAAGACAGAAAGAAATGGGTAAAAAGATAGGCTTTGCTCCTACTATGGGAGCCCTTCATCAGGGCCATCTTTCCCTGTATGAAGAAGCCAGAAAAGATAATGACCTGGTCATTTCTTCAATTTTTGTAAATCCTACTCAATTCAACAATCCTGAAGACCTTGAAAAGTATCCCAGAGATATCAACAGAGACATTCTTATCCTGAAAAATTCAGGGCTGGTAGATGCTGTTTACATCCCTGAAGTTGCTGATATTTATCCTGAAAAAACAGAAAGTCAGCATTATGATTTCGATGGACTGGAAAATGAAATGGAAGGAAAATCAAGGCCGGGACATTTTGATGGCGTAGGAACTGTAGTAGAAGAGCTTTTCAGACAAATCCAGCCGGATAGCGCTTATTTTGGTGAAAAAGATTTCCAGCAACTGGCCATTATCAAAAAAATGGTTGAAAAAAAGCACCTTCCTGTAAAAATCACCGGTGTTTCCATTTACAGGGCTGAAAACGGCCTGGCCTTAAGCTCCAGAAACCAAAGACTTCATGAAGACCGAAAAGAGGCATCAAAAGTTATTTATCATACTTTAAACAAAGTAAATGACTGGTTCAGGACGGTTACTATTGCTGAAATAAAAGAAAGAGTGACTGATATTTTTGATCATGAGCAAGGAATGAAATTGGAATATTTCCTGATCGCTGATGAAAACACACTGAAAGAAACCGATTTCTTTTACAAAGACAAAAGCTACAGAGCATTCATCGTAGTGATAGTAGACGGGGTAAGGCTTATCGACAACCTTCATCTGGATTAATTATTAAACAGGCGTTCAACAAAAACACCTCTGTAAACTTCATATAAAAACAAAAAAACTCTGATTACACGATCAGAGTTTCTTTATTTTATGCGTCATTTATATAAAAAAAATCAAAGGTCTCTTGAGGAAACCTTTGATACACCAAATCACAAAATATTAATATGAAAAAAATTTACTTTTCAGTAAACTTGTGACCCGGCTGGGATTCGAACCCAGGACCCATACATTAAAAGTGTATTGCTCTACCAGCTGAGCTACCGAGTCGGTCACTTGTTAACGACTTTTCTTTGTATAATAGATGTCGTTTTTAAGAGGTGCAAAGATATGATTTTTTTTTATCCCTGCAATATTTTTTATTAAAAAATTTAAAGTGTTTATTTTTTTAAAAAATCAAAGGTCTCTTGCGGAGACCTTTGAAACACCAAATCACAAAATATTAATATGAAAAAAATTTACTTTTCAGTAAACTTGTGACCCGGCTGGGATTCGAACCCAGGACCCATACATTAAAAGTGTATTGCTCTACCAGCTGAGCTACCGAGTCGGCCACAATTAAAAATGAAATCAATTCATTAATAATTATTCAATTTTCTTTGCAGTGCCTGCGACTGGACTCGAACCAGCACATCCTTAGGAAACCACCCCCTCAAGATGGCGTGTCTACCAATTCCACCACGCAGGCTATAAAATCACAAAAATCTAGTAATTTTTTTCGCTTGTGACCCGGCTGGGATTCGAACCCAGGACCCATACATTAAAAGTGTATTGCTCTACCAGCTGAGCTACCGAGTCGGTCACTTTGTCAACGATTTGCATTTGAATAATGTCCCTCGTTTTCAGTGGTGCAAAGATATAAGTTTTTTCTTTATCTCAAAACTTTTTTGCAAATTTGTTTAAAAAAAATTCATGGTTATTTCACTGATCGGATACATGGGATCTGGCAAATCTCACATTTCCAAAATATTAAGCGACAAAATAAATTTCAGGCTAATTGACCTCGATAAAGAGATTTCTAGACGAAATAAATTAACCATTCCTGAGATTTTCGAAAAAAAGGGAGAAATCCACTTTAGAAAGCTGGAAAGAGAGGCATTGGAAGAAATACTTGCTTCGGAAGAAAATACGGTTTTAAGCCTTGGTGGAGGCACTCCTGTTTATTACAATAATATGGAGATCATCAATCACGGTTCAAAAAGCATATTTTTAAAAGCTTCTGTAGGCACTTTATACGAAAGAATATCAAAACAGAAAGAAAAAAGACCGTTGATTGCCAATATTTCAGATGAAAATCTTCCTGAGTTTATAGCCAAACATTTATTTGAAAGAAATGCATTTTACAGCAAAGCTCAGTTCAGCGTCAATACCGATGCCAGAGATCCTGAAGATATTGTCAAAGAAATAATAGAAAAGCTCTATCTCTAGAGCTTTTTTTAGTTTTAATCTTCATTTTCAGTAATGTCTGCCGTTTCGCCAAAGAAATCATCCCAGTCTGTAAAGTCTGAGGCAATATCATTTCCTACATATTCATCCATATCTCTTCTGTCTCTTTTGGTAGGTCTGCCTTCTCCTTTAATTCTGTAATAATCCTGTGACATTTTGCGGAGTTTTAATAATTCATATTGCTCCTTATCTGTCACATCCTGTATATAGAGGGGAACCAGCTTCGCTCCCAATCTGCTTTTTGGAATCTGGATCACTTTTATTTTATAGTCGATCTGATTTTTGCGAATCTTGATTACATCCCCTTCTTTAACCTCCTTAGACGACTTTACGGCAGAGGTTCCTATTGACACTCTGTTCTTTTTAATTTCCTCTGTTGCAACACTTCTCGTCTTATAAAAACGAATGCACCATAAAAATTTATCTATTCTCATAATTTTTTATACTTTTGCCGTTATATTATTTGTAAAGTAATTAAAGTTTTTTGAAATGAAAAAAATATTTTTATATATCCTTGCGGGGTCTCTATCTTTTACAGCGTGTAAAAAAGATGATGAAGTTGAAACTTATAAAGAACCGGAAGACATTACCGTTCAAAACAACTATGACGATCAGGCCATTAAGAAGTTTATGGACGAAAATTATCTGGATGCCCAAGGGAATATAAAAGCTTTCAGCACAACGGATGCCAGTGATGATAATGAAAAAAAATTATCAAGCCTTCCGTATGAAACGCTTCCTTCCGGAACCATCTATATTATGAGAGACGGAGCACAGCCTCCTGCAATTGATGAGAAAACCATTAATCCAAAAGATATCCTTACGGTGATGATGAGAGCTACGGCTCATTTAGCAGCTAATACTGACGGCAACGTTTCTTTTATTTCAACTTTAGCAATCAACAACACTATTAATGGTAATGGGCTTCCACTAGTGGATCCTATGTATTATTATGTAAAACAATCTGTATTAGCCGCTGCAACTACAGATGCTGCCAAGCAACCAAGCTATTACGAAATTGAAGGCTTCCAGGAAGCTATAAGAAAATTCAAGGCTTTTAATAATCTTCCAAATGGAAACCCCTATAATCTTCAAGGTGTTATTTTAGTACCATCAAGAGCAGCTTTCGCAAGAGATCCTCATTTCCCTTACAATACATCTTATTCTCTTAGAAATTGTTCTTTTGTATTTAATTTTCAGGTATATGGAAGAGCAGACCGACCTGTCGGACAATAGTTTCATACCATTATAAAAAATATACAACCGCCTTCATCTGAAGGCGGTTGTATATTTTTTACCCTTTACTAATACTTTGCTTTCTGCTTTACATTGCCTAAAATATCCGGAAAATAAAGATCTGCCAGATGATCAAACTCGTCACCTCTCATGAACATAGTCGCATCAACTTCTTCATAAGAGCTTCTTCCCGCGGCGGCAATCAGTTCATTGCAGGTATGGAGAGTATTTTTGTGGAAATGGTATACTCTTTCGCTTTTATCAGTAACATCCAGTCCTTTGACCAGCATTTTGTCCTGAGTAGCAACTCCTGTAGGGCAATTGTTATTGTTGCATCTTAAAGCCTGAATACATCCTAGTGAGAACATAAATCCTCTCGCGTTATTACACATATCCGCTCCCATTGCTATGGCTCTAAGAATATCCAAGCTTGTCAGTACTTTTCCGCTGGCAATAACCCTTAATTTGCTTCTTAAATTATAATTATTAAGCGTTCTGTTCACAAAAATAAGAGCAGGTTCCAAAGGCATTCCTACTCCATCCGAAAATTCAGGTGGTGCTGCTCCAGTCCCTCCTTCTGCTCCGTCTATCGTAATGAAATCCGGATAGATTTTCATCACATTCATCTGTACACAAATATCTTCAAATTCTTTGGTATCGCCTATACAAAGCTTAAAACCTACAGGCTTACCACCTGAAAGTTCTCTAAGTTGCTGTACAAATCTAAGCAATCCTGATGCATCAGAAAATGAACTGTGAGATGGTGGTGAGATTACCGTCATACCTGGAGTGACGTGACGGATTTTTGCGATCTCCGGTGTATTTTTCACCCCTGGAAGAACACCTCCATGTCCTGGCTTTGCTCCCTGAGACAGCTTAATTTCGATCATCTTTACATTTGGAAGCGTCGCGTACTTTTCAAAAAGTTCCGGGTTAAATTTCCCTTCTTCATTACGGCACCCGAAATATCCGGTTCCGATCTGCCAGCACAGATCTCCTCCTTCCATATGATAGGGAGAAATACCTCCTTCTCCTGTATTATGATAGAAATTTCCTTTTTTAGCCCCTCTGTTTAATGAAATCTGTGCCCTGTCGCTCAATGCTCCAAAACTCATTGCTGAAATATTGAATAAAGAAGCATGATAAGGCTGCGTACACTGCTCTCCTCCTACCCATACTCTTGGAAGTTCTTCTACAGGTGATTTTGCATAAATGGAATGCTTAATCCCTTCATATTTTCTATGATTAACTTCTAACTGTGTTCCAAAAGCGACTGTATCACTTAAGTTTTTAGCACGTCTGTATACTGCGGAACGCTGGTTTCTGGGAAATGGTTTCCCATCGGTCTCCCTTTCGATGAAATACTGCTGCATTTCGGGTGAAATACTTTCGAAAAAGTACCTGAAGTATCCCAATACAGGGAAGTTCCTCAAAATAGCGTGTTTCGACTGGTAAGCATTGTAAACACCCAATGCATAGATGGCGGATAACAGGATGGGTATCCAATAATGCGCTCTGATCAGTAATGCGACGATCCATGTAGCAGTTACTAATACAATTCCCCAAGATAAAAACTTATCTCTCATGAATGTAGTTATTTAAAGTTAAAATAAATTTAGTAGAAATTTTGCAAAGAGACTATGCTTTTGCTAAAAAAGTTTCGAATGATGACTGCACAGAAACCGTGCCATCTGACAGGATTTTTTCTAAATTTAGAAATTCAATCTGATTAACGAATGCGGGATCAAAATCTTTCTGGACTCTCACATAGTTTTCCGTGAAGCCATACATTTTGCCGTCTTTATTTTCATGTTCCCAAAGTACAGGAAGCGTTTTCCCAAGCTGGGTCTGGTAAAATGCCATTTTCTTCTTTTCAGAAAGTATTCTCAGCATTTTATTTCGTTTTTTTCTTTCCGGGATAGGAACAACACCATCCATATCGGCAGCTTCTGTATTTTCTCTTTCAGAATAGGTAAATACATGAAGGTAGGTGATGGGAAGTGCATTCAGGAAATTATAAGTCTCCATGAATTTTTCTTCTGTTTCACCGGGAAACCCTACGATAACATCTACGCCAATAGCGGCATCAGGCATTACTTCGCGGATTTTATTGACTCTGTCATTATAAAGTTTCGTAAGGTAACGGCGCTTCATTTTTTTCAACAGATCATCGCATCCCGACTGTAGCGGAATGTGAAAATGGGGAACAAAGCTTTTGCTTTTGGAAACGAGATCAATACTTTCGTCTTTCAAAAGATTGGGTTCAATGGAAGAAATACGTATTCTTTCAATGCCATCCACCTGATCAAGCTCTGAAATTAAATCCAGGAAAGTATGTTCGTGTCTTTTATTTCCGAATTCTCCTTTACCATAATCACCGATATTAACGCCTGTAAGAACAATTTCTTTGATGTCTCTCCCGGCAATTTCTCTGGCATTTTTAAGAACGTTTTCAATGGTATCTGAACGGGAAATACCTCTCGCCAATGGAATGGTACAGTAGGTACATTTATAGTCACATCCGTCCTGTACTTTCAGGAACGCTCTTGTTCTGTCTCCTATTGAATAACTTCCGATAAAGAAATCGGTTTCCTCAATTTCACATGAATGAACAATCCCTTCATTTTCACTCTTTTCCAGGTCATCCAGGTAGCTTAAGATATTGAATTTTTCTTTGGCTCCCAGAACAAGGTCTACCCCATCAATCTGTGAAATTTCTTCAGGTTTAAGCTGTGCGTAACATCCTACAATAACCACCAGTCCTTCAGGATTAGCCTTCATTGCTCTCTTCACGTGGAGTTTACACTCACGGTCAGCGTTTTCA
The DNA here is from genome assembly GCF_900142785.1 of Chryseobacterium carnipullorum. Lineage (GTDB taxonomy): Bacteria > Bacteroidota > Bacteroidia > Flavobacteriales > Weeksellaceae > Chryseobacterium > Chryseobacterium carnipullorum. Next base: position 39,028 of record NZ_FRCD01000005.1, read on the forward strand.
GTGACTGAACAGGTATTGATTACATAAACGTCTGCTTTATCATCAAAACTTACTTTATCATAACCTGCATCTGTCAATTGACGGGCAATAGTAGATGTTTCCGCAAAATTTAATTTGCAGCCAAGTGTATGAAATGCGGCAGTTCCGTGAAAAGTAGACATTTTATTACTCCTGAATTTTCTGGGGGCAAAGATAGTAATTTTAATAATAATTCTAAATCGATTCAGTCTATTATTTATATTCATCCCTTATTTCAGGGCTGTTTTGAAAGCATACCGGCGATGAATTGGAATCTACATCTTCATTAGGAAACCTCTGTTTCATTTCATTATTAAATTCCTGAGACTTATTTCTTTCAATGGAAAGTGTTTTCCAGTAATCATTCTTCATCATTTTCGCAATATAAACGATCTGTCCTATATGATAAGGATAATGGGCCAGCTGACGGCAGACTGCATCAATAACTGAATGTGCTTCGCCTCTCAAATAAACCGTATGGTACAGATTCTCATCATTAATCTGATCAAGACCTTCGAAAAGACATTTCCAGCCTGTTTCCCAATACTCGATAACTTCCTGTTTTGTTTTGAAGGTGTTGACAAATTCATCGTCACGATTCCTCCAGGGCTTTTCCCCATCTTCGGTAAGAAAATTAGTCCATCTTGAAAGCATATTTCCGGCGATATGCTTCACAAGAATAGCAATCGAATTACTTTCATCATTATACTGCCAGAAGATTTGTTCATCAGAAAGTTGTCCGAATGATTTATCTCCGAGAGATTTATAGTACTTAAAGCGTTTTATAAAAAGATCTTTCATGATGTTCAAAATAAAAACCAAGTTAAGAATTTTCGCGTATATATACACAAACTCTCCTATGTTGTGTAAGATAAATGCTTTTATGAAAGATCTTAATTCGTTAAATATTGAACATCTTGAAAAATGGTTTACCGATGAAAGTACGATCTGGATTCCACCTTCAAAAGAAATTTCCGGTAAGAACAGAATTTTAGCTTTGTTCAGAGCAATATTCAGACGGTATGATGCTATTGAATGGCGGGTTTTTGAAATTTTCCCTCTAGGTGATCAAAAGTATTTTTATCAGACTACATCTTATGGAACAATGATTAATAAAGGGGTTTATGAAAATAACATCTGTACGGTAGTTCATTTTTCTGAGGAGGGAAAAATTATTTATCTTTCTGATTATTTTAAAGATACAAAAGTTTTTAACTAGCGAATCCGCCTTTGATTACCATTCAAAACAAAACCACTTCTTTCGAAATGGTTTTATCTCAATAGTTTATTATTAAAAAGCTTAATCTCTGTTTTTGACTACAATCCAGCCTGAATATTTGATGGGCGTACTCATTTTGTCATTTTCATTCCAGCCTACAGAATACCAGTAGTTCCCTGTAGGTACTTTTACTCCATTTTTGCTCGTTCCATCCCATTTATAGCCGGTAGATTTATCTACCTGGAAGATCATATTTCCGTAACGGTCGTAAATATTCATCACTAAGTTTTTCTTATTGGCCAGTGCAGAATAATCAATAACGTCATTATAACCATCACCGTTTGGTGTGATAACGTTCACAAGATTAGGAACCACTATGCTAATATCTATAGGATCACAGTCATAAGAATCTTTGACAAATACAGTAGCATCTCCTCTCTTGACATTATTAAATACGTTGGAGTCCTGCCAGTTTACATTATCCATAGAGTATTTGTAAGCTGGAGTACCTCCTGTCACAAATACCGTAACGGTCGTGCTTGAAATTTCTATACTTGAAACGACAGGTTGTTCGGAAGGATAGACTTTTACATTTTGTACGACGGTACAATCGCCAGTTTTAAGTTTTACCCAGTAAGTCCCCACTCCTACATTGGTAATGGTCTGGGTAGTTGCTCCTGTGCTCCATTCGTAGCTATTGAAACCCGGGCCAGCGTCCAGCGTCGTTTTGTCTTCTACGCAAATCGTTTTATCCTTAAGAATGTTTGAATAAACTGGTGGAATAACAACTAAAGTAATTTTAGCGATATTAAAACAGCCTTGCGCATTGGAAACCCTAACATAAACGACTCCGCTAGGTGCAATGTATGCTGCAGTGGTTAAAATTTCATTGGTCTGATTCGCAGCATCCGTTGCTGAAGGATAATATTTTTTCACTGTACCATTCTGTGAGGTTACGATGGCTCCCGCAAGATTGAAAGATGCTGTAGACGGACTACTCTCAATAGAACATGATCTTATTGTAGCATCATTTACGATGACTACAGGATGGAATTTCAACATGATCTGCGCTACGGAAGTACATCCGAATGACGAGGTCACTTTCACATAAATTGTTGCTTCCGCAGAAGTAAACGCTGACGGATTGGTAATTTCATTAATTCCTGCATTGAGATCAGAAAGCGTATTGTAATATTTCTTAGTCGCAGTAGGATCTCCAATGACATCTGCTGTAGTCAGATCATAAATTGCTGTTCCTGCATTATTATTGTTGCACTGTGTAAGTGTTGCATTCTTTGCTGTGATTTTACCATCTTTAAATTTAAAGGTTCCGATCTGCTTGCATTGATTGAGCGGACTGTTTGGATTAGACGGATCTGTATAGCCTATGCTGTAATAATAAATTGAAGTAGTATTGACAGTCGTAGGAACAGTAATGGCATTACTTCCCGTTAATGCATCATTCTGACTGGTATGATAGCTGACATTAAAATTAGGATTTCCGTTTAGAATCCCTGCAGATAAAGTAGAAAAATCGAATACCGCAGGATTAACACAAATGATCACTTCTCTTGGATCCGCCGGATTAGCAGCTGGAACTCCGGGAGGATTAAATGGATGTGGCTGTGTAGCAGGATCCGTAAACGGAGAGGCCAATGTTGCAGTTCCACCCCATGTTAAAGAAAATGGAGCGGTCGTACTGCTAGTGCTGCTGACCCAATTATCAATAAATAAATAATAAGTTTGTCCCGGCAGAACATCCATATACTTGCAATAAGGGGTCAGTGACCCTCCAAGTGCATTGGTAATCGTACTGGTCATATTTAATCCTGTAGATGGCCCTACTCCAATAACTGTTGCAGCATTACAACGTACAGGTGATCCCAAACTTCCACAGGTAACATTGGGACCAAAAATCGCCCAGTCATAGTCGGCATCCGGATTATTCGGAACCAGATCAAAGGTAAGAGTTCCTCCTGTGGCAATAGTAATTTTGTACCAAATTGAATTGTGCTCACCGGTTGCATCGATACAACTTCCGGAATTTACCAATTCACGGATGTCACCGTATCCCGTAGGACTGTAAGTAATATTCGAGTTTCCACAGACGGCAAGAGCGGTCGCACAATCTGCCTGGGCAAAGAAAATCTGGGATATGCCGAAAAAAATAAGTAGTAAAAGTTTTTTCATAGATATCTAGTTTTTGTTGAATATAATGTGAAAAACATATAATTTGTATTGATTTACAACAGATACATCAAATATACCTATATTTTAATCACAAACAATGGATTTTTAAAAATCTTAAATTATTTCAAATAGATAGAGCAAAAAACTACGATATCCACTAAGAAAATACAACTATTTTATACTTGTAATATTTCCGCATAGATTTTCGAGATGAAAGATCTTATGAAACGGACTTTTTACTTCCTGAAGATGTTCTTTGTCCTGTATAAATGTATATCTGGAGGCAATAGAGTTCATATCAGAAACGATGACCAGCCAACATTCATCAACAGAAGTATCGTAATAGGGAAACTTTTCATTTTTCTTATCGATAAGATCCAGAATTTTTTCCGAACACAGCTCATCAAACAGATTCATACTGTATTCATGGGTAATAAAAACATTTCTGCGGTGAAAAGATTTCCTCATTCCTTTGACACAACCTAAAGCCTTATTTTTTTTAATGCTTTTATAAATGCTGATGATATTTTCCTCCTGTTCTTCTATGTTATCAAACCTGATGTTCGGGTAAAATTCCAAAAAATAAACACCACGGTATTTCGCGGTGTCTTCCTGTTCTAATAATATTTCCGCCTGACGAAACATTTTGTTCAAAGTACTTTCTACCTTTTTCATTTCCAGATGATTAATTACTTCGGTGAGCTCTATTCCGATCTTTTTGTCGTTGAGCTTGGCGATAAAGTCTGGACTTTCGCAGGTAAGATCTTCAAATTTGACATCAGGAAAATGATGCATAAAGGAATTAAGCAGCAGAATCTCTGACTTTTTTCTGTATTTTTCGCGGTCATGAAGCGGAGATTCGTCTATTTTACGGTGATACTTTTCCATCGGCTTTTTTTTCAAATGCCGGTTCATATAGTATAGGCTTAGATTCTTTATTAAATCTTCATCAGAAAATGTCTTTTTCATGGGTGATTTTTTTATGTGACCAAAGAACATATGTCGTATTGGTTCTCACCGTTAGAAGTTTTTGATTTTCAAAAATTTACCTATTAAAGGTAGGTAAAAAAACTATTCATCAGATACTTTTAAATTAATTTATCAAATAATTAATACAAAGTTTATTTTCATAATCGATACCTTTAGAGCTTTAACAATAAAACTGTGATTTATGGATTTTAAAAATTTTAAAATACCTTACAGCGTCAATCCACAATATTCTAAAAAAGTCGTGTATTTTTCGATGGAATTTGCGATCGAACAGGTTTTAAAAATATATTCAGGAGGACTGGGATTTCTTGCCGGTTCTCATATGAGAAGTGCGTATAACCTGAAACAGGACCTTATAGGGATCGGAATTCTTTGGAAGTTTGGCTATTATGACCAGGCCAGAAACCATGACCAGACCCTTCAGCCGGTATGGACAAGAAAAATGTATAGTTTTCTTGAAGACACCGGAATAAAATTCCAGATCGAGATCCACAGCGCCCCGGTATGGGTAAAAGTCTGGTACCTTGATCCCGAAATTTTCAATACAGCACCCATGTTTTTCCTTTCTACAGATGTTCCTGAAAATGATCATGTATCCAAAACGATCTGTCATAAACTATATGATGCCAATGAATCTACAAAGCTGGCACAATATATTCTGCTAGGGAAAGGTGGAGCAAAACTACTGGATGAAATGAATACGGAAAGAGATGTTTATCATCTTAATGAGGCCCACGGACTTCCCGCAGCATTCTATCTTTTGAAAAAGTACAACGGAGATCTGAACAGGGTAAAAGAAAAACTGGTTTTCACCACCCATACTCCTGAAGAAGCAGGAAATGAGAAACATAATCTGAAATTGTGTTACGATATGTCTTATTTCTCGGGATTCAGTATGCAGGACGTAAAAAGCATTGAAGGAGCAGATGATGACCGTTTCAACCATTCTTTATGTGCTTTGAAAATGGCAAGAATAGCAAATGGCGTTTCCCAACTTCATGGGGTAGTTTCCAGAGCGATGTGGAGTAAATATCCCGGAATATGTGAAATCACCTCCATTACAAATGCTCAGGAATTTAAATACTGGGCAGACAAGCCTCTTTACAACGCAAAAGATGAAAACGACGAAACTGTTTTTGATTACCGCAAAAAACATTTAAAGAAAAGGCTTTTCACTATTGTTGCAGATCAGACGGGAAATCTGTTTAATCCCAATATTTTCACCATCGTATGGGCGAGAAGGTTTGCCGGTTATAAACGTGCAGACTTATTGCTGCATGACAAAGAAAGGTTCTACAGATTATTAAATAATCCAAGATATCCGGTACAGATCATTTGGTCGGGGAAACCTTATCCGATGGACTATTCTGCAATTTCTACGTTTAACACACTCGTCGAGGAAAGTAAGAATCATAAAAACATGGCTGTTCTTACAGGCTACGAACTTGCTTTAAGTAAGTCTATGAAACAGGGTTCAGACCTATGGCTCAACAATCCAAGGGTGCCAAGAGAAGCTTCGGGAACCTCCGGAATGACGGCGGCGATGAACGGATCTGTAAATCTGTCTACCGATGATGGATGGATTCCGGAATTTGCTAAACCCGGAGAAAACTCTTTTGTAGTTCCACAAGCTGATTATGCGAATATGAGCATTTACGAACAGGATACTTATGATCTTAACACATTGTATGATATTCTTGAAAATGAAATTCTTCCAACCTATTATGATCAGCCAGATCAATGGCGAAAGATTCAATACAATGCGATGAATGACGTTCAGGAGCACTTTAATAGTGACCGTATGGCAGATGAATATTATAAAATATTGTATCAATAGACAAATGTTGGGTATCTGGCAACAATAAAAAATTCCGTGAATCGATTCACGGAATTTTTTATTACTAGAAATTAATCTTTTTTCTTCTTGGGTACTTTTAAGCCTTTTTCTTTGGCTTCTGAAATTCCAATAGCGATAGCCTGTTTTCTGTTGGTGACTTTTTCTCCTGAAGAGGACTTTAGTTTTCCTTCTTTGAATTCGTGCATGACCTCTCCTACCTTGTCCTGAGCTTTGTCTGAATATTTGGTTTTGCTCATGATAAAATTTTTTAAGATTTTGGCAGGGATACCCCAAGTTCATAAACTTCTGCGTGCTTCAAATATTTTGAGCGTTCTCTGGAAGTTACCGATTCAAAATGGTCATTTTTGATCACAATGATCGGGTCTTCTATATTTTCGATTTCAAAGCTGGCAAAATATCGTTCATCCGGACTGGTTTTATCTCTATTGGCTTTTATTTTCTGCAGTTCATCAGCATATTTTCTAAATCCGGGATCTGATGAGTGAATAAATTTATATTCATCGCCGGCATAAACATAGTAATGAAGTTTTTTTTCAATTAATCCGGCTTCACTGGTAATTTGTGGATTATCATTTCCATCTTTAAAACTTACCTCTACTAAAGTTCCTCCTTTTTTTCCTGCACATTCTTCTGCATCCTTAAAACTTGAAAATCCAGTATAAACAATCTGATCGGCTAAAACGTATCGATTCAGTTTCTGGTTATATGCATTCGTTTCCATAATTATTATTTAATTTGATTGTATAATGATACATTCAATTTTATTGCCAAAACCTGTATTAAAAAAGCTTTTTTATGCATTTAATAAAATTATTATCTTTGAGATCCATTAAAATTAGAAATGAAAAAAATACTCTTAACTCTTACTGTGGCTGTAGCATTCTATAATGTGGCTGCACAGGAAATCACATTAGATAAAATATATTCAGGATATTATCGCGGAAAAGGCATTGCCGGTATTGCTTCCATGAAGAATGGAGAGAATTATCTGGTCATTGAACCAACAGGAATTGCAAAGTATTCTTACAAAACTTCACAAAAAGAAGGAAATATTGTTGACGGTAATTTTGAAAGCTATGAGTTCTCTGATGATGAGTCAAAAATTCTTCTTTTAAAAGAAAGCCAGCCGATTTACAGACATTCTTTCCTGGGAAAATTTGAGGTAAAAGATTTGAAATCAGGAAAAACGATCAGCTTAAATGATGGCAAAACAGTTCAGGAGCCAAGATTTTCTCCAGATGCCACTAAAGTAGCATTTATCGCAGACAACAATTTATTCTATCAGGATCTGAGCTCAGGAAAAATTACTCAGATTACGAATGATGGTAAGAAAAATTCAATTATCAACGGACTTGCAGACTGGGTATATGAAGAGGAATTCGGACATGCCAGACAATTTGAGTGGACTAAAAACTCGGATGCAGTGGTATTTGTAAAATCTAATGAAAGCCAGGTTCCGGAGATCTACATTCCCATCTATGGAAAAAATCTGTATCCTGCTGAAATGCGTTACAAATATCCCAAAGCGGGAGAAAAAAACTCTATCGTTTCTGCACAGTTATACCGTCTTGATTCCGGAAAAACGATACCGCTCAACTTGAGCTCTTTTAAAAACTATTATATTCCCAATGTTATTCAAACCGCAAAGCCGGACGAGATGGTTTTGGTTACTTCTGAAAGAATTCAGAATGCTTCTGATATTTTAAAGGTCAATACTAAAACCGGTACAGTTCAGAAACTGTTTACTGAAACGGATGATAAATGGATTGACACCGACAGCCCTACTCTGGAATTCCTTGAGGATGATTCTTTCCTTTGGGCTTCGGAGAGAGATGGAAACCGTCATTTATATTGGTATGACAAAGATGGAAAGCTTAAAAAACAGATTACAAAAGGAAACTGGGAAGTAACCGATTTTTATGGATTTAATCCAAAATCTAAGGAAATTTACGTTCAGACCACTGAAAAAGGCAGCATTAATAAAGTCGTTTCCAAAGTGAATATTGAAAGCGGAAAATCTCAGCTGATCTCTAATACAGAAGGAAACAATTCTGCCAACTTCAGCAAAAATTACAATTATTTCATCGAAACATCCTCCACGGCTTCAAAACCATACACGTACGTATTAAAAGACGGAAATGGGAAAACGGTAAAAGAACTTCAGAACAATAACGATCAGCTTCAGAAATTAAAGGCTGATAACTTTTCAGAGAAAGAATTCATCACCATTCCAAATGGCGCAGGTGATCAGATGAATGCATGGATCATAAAGCCTAAGAACTTTGATCCCAAAAAGAAATATCCCTTATTTATGTTCCAATACTCCGGACCGGGATCACAGCAGGTGGCGAACTCTTGGGACAATGGAAATACTTTATGGTTTAATCATTTGGCACAGAAAGGCTATATTGTTGCCTGTGTAGATGGTCGTGGAACGGGTTACAAAGGAACTAAATTCAAAAAAGTGACTTATATGAATTTAGGGAAATACGAGATTGAAGATCAGATCACTGCCGCAAAATGGTTCGGAAGTCAGTCTTATATCGATAAAACAAGAATCGGAATGTTCGGATGGAGTTTCGGTGGGTATATGACCAGTCTGGCAATGACCAAAGGAGCCGATGTTTTCAAGGCAGGAATTGCTGTAGCACCGGTGACCAACTGGAGATATTATGATTCCGTATACACAGAAAGATTCATGAGAACACCACAGGAAAACCCTGATGGATATGATAAAAACTCTCCAACGGAATATGCTAATCTACTGAAAGGCAAGTTCCTGTTGATCCACGGAACAGCCGATGACAACGTACATTTCCAAAATTCCATGGAATTCTCTGAAGCATTGATCCAGAACAAAAAACAGTTTGATTTCATGGCGTATCCTGATAAAAACCACGGGATTCACGGTGGCCAGACAAGACCACAACTGTATCAGAAAATGACAGATTTTATTATTGAGAATCTGTAATATGAAATATCTATTTGTTTTGCCAATGCTCATATGTTATTCTTTTGCAGATTCGCAGGCATTGGCAATGACAAAGGAGAAAATGGAGGTTGCTGTTTTTTCAGAAGGAAATTGGGAAATCAGAAAAATCAATGCTGAATTTCACCTTGCTCAAACAACCGCAATAACTGAAAATGGTGCACAACTTATTCTGTATAAAGATAAAACCTGGACCTACGCCAACAGTAAAGATCGTGAAGCATTTAAAAATATTCCTGTCAATAAGCAACTCCTTACAAAATCACCCTCTGCAGATTCATTGGTAAGCAGTGAACGTGCTGACGGTGGTGTTTATTTTGATAAGAAAAAATGGGACGCTTACGAAAGTGACAATATCCGATTTTCTGAATATCATTTTGTGAGCTCAGACGATTCAAAACTGTACGGCTATTTCTATTGTATCAATTCCAAAAAAGAAAATATTGAAGCAATTAAAAATGAGGCGATCGGATCTGTTTTGAATACGCCCAATATTTTAACTTTAAAGAAGACTGAATATAGAACAGTGAATGGTTTACCTATGTTCCACATCAATTATTCAAAAAAACTGGATGATGGACCTTTTGATTTTATGGATAATTATTTTCAGACGACTTACGGCTACTGCCATCTTTCTGCATATACCTACAGTCATCTCTTTGCAAAAAATAAAGAAGATCTTGAAAAACTGATCAACGGCCTTTCAAAAGCCGAGAAGCTGGTAAGAAATGAACAGGCACCCGTGCCCCCGCCTCAGATTTACAAGTAAATGAATAGATCATCCCTTTCAAATTCTGAAAGGGATTTTTATTTATTTCATTAATCATTTCTCAGAGTATTATTTATTTTATCAATTGAAATTAAAAACTTATTTTTGGGAAATTTGAAAATTGAATATATGAAGACTAAACATCCTAAAGGCCTGCCCTTTCTCTTTTTCACAGAAATGTGGGAGCGTTTTGGGTACTATCTGATTCTTGGAATCTTTGTTCTTTATGTCATTGAGCCCACCGGACTAAAAGGAGGACTTGGGCTTCCGGACAAAACAGCCGATGATATTTTCGGAACCTACATCGCTTTGACCTACTTAACGCCATTCCTTGGAGGATTTTTGGCTGACAGGGTTTTAGGATATATCAAATCTATTTATCTGGGTGGAATTTTAATGGCCGCTGGATATATAGGAATGGGCGTCTTCAAAGAACTTCCCCTTTTCTACGGTTCTTTAGCCCTGATCATCATTGGAAACGGATTCTTCAAACCTACTATTTCTACGTTATTAGGAAATCTCTATTCTGAAGAACCTTATAAAGCCAATAAAGATTCCGGATACAACATTTTCTATATGGGAATCAATATCGGAGCCTTTATCTGTAATATTATTGCTGCTTTCATGCGTAATAAATTCGGGTGGGGTGAAGCATTCATTACTGCAGGAGTTGGTATGCTCATCGGAATGGTAATTTTTACCATCGGAAGAAAACACTATATCCACGCTGCACAAATGAAACCTGTAGAAGAAGGAGACACTAAACTTTCTGAAATTTTAATTAAAGTTTTTGTCCCTGCCATTGCAGTGGGAGCTATAGGATGGTTTATTCCAGGCAATATTTTCGGAAGCGACAGTACGGATGCCTTTATTTTTGCCTGTGTTCCTGTTATTTACTTTTATGCTTCGCTTTACTTTAAAGCCAAACCGGAAGAAAAACCTTCTATTGGAGCACTGCTTTCAGTATTCCTGATCAGTATGTTCTTTTGGGCAGTCTTTAAACAAAATGGGACAGCACTTACGAGATGGGCCAATTATTATACGGACAGAAGTGTTCCTGCCTCTTTAGAAAAACCTCTTGAAGACATTTATATGGTAGAAGGAAAGAGCTACGAAGACAAAGAAGTTCCTGTCTACGATAACCAGTTCCAATCTCAAAAAGACAAGGATGGAAAAAGCATTAAGGAAACAGGAAAAGATATCTACTTCAGAAATATTTCTCCTGAGCAGCGTGCAGCCCTGGAAAGAAATCCTGAATCTAAAGTCTATTTATATAACACGGAATTATTCCAGTCTATCAATCCATTCTGGGTAATTGCTTTGACTCCGGTGGTTGTAGGATTCTGGGCTTTATTGAGAAGGAAAGGAAAAGAACCTTTAACTCCTACAAAAATTGTATTGGGACTATTTATCTCCGGATTATCCTGTCTGGTCATGGTTCTTGCTGTGATGGCCGGAGACAACGGCGCCGTAAAAGTATCGCCACTTTGGCTGGTTGCCGGTTACGGAGTCATTACTGTCGGGGAATTATGCCTTTCTCCGATGGGGCTTTCTTTTGTTTCCAAGCTTTCCCCGGCAAGAATTACGGCATTGATGATGGGAGGTTTCTTCCTGGCCAATTCAGTAGGAAATAAACTTTCAGGAATTCTGGCAAGTACCTGGTACAATTACGACAACAAAATGAATTACTTCCTGGTGAACTTCGCTCTGTTAATATTTGCAACACTTTTAGGGTTATCCATGTTAAAAAGATTAAACAAGATCATGAAGGAAAAAGGGCACTAATGCGCCATTATCATAAAGAATATCAAGCTGCAGAATCACTCTGCAGCTTTTTTATTTAAATATAAAATTAAAACCTTGCCAAAAACTCAAAAAAAACTATATTTGTCAGTCTTAACAAAAATTAACAATAGAATGGATAATATTGAAGCATTAAGTCCGAAACCGGATGAATTTGTAGAGAATAAGAATTCAAGGCATCCAAAGGGATTGTGGGTTCTTTTCGGAACAGAAATGTGGGAGCGTTTCAACTTTTATGGGATGAGAGCCCTTTTGACGCTCTTTATGGTAAATTCCTTATTAATAAAAGAGGCTGATGCGGCAATCATTTACGGTGGATTTTTAGCTTTATGTTATTTAACGCCTCTTTTGGGAGGATTCATTGCAGATAAGTATATCGGAAACAGAAATGCCATCTTAATCGGTGGATCTTTAATGGCTATCGGCCAGTTTCTACTATTTATCAGTGCCTCTACTTTCTCTGCCGATCTTGGCAGTTCAAAAATGATTATGTGGCTGGCTTTATTCGTTATCATTTTCGGTAATGGATTTTTCAAGCCTAATATTTCCTCAATGGTAGGAAGTCTTTATCCTAAACAGGAGAAATCCAAATTAGACTCAGCATTCACCATTTTCTATATGGGGATCAACATCGGAGCATTCCTTGGACAGTTTATCTGCCCGTACGTAGGAGACGTGAAAGATGCAACGACAGGAGTAAGAGATATTTTTGCTTTCAAATGGGGATTCTTAGCGGCTTCCATTGCCATGGTCATTGGAACAGTGACATTCTTCATCCTTAAAAATAAGTATGTAGTAACCCCGGAAGGAAGACCTATCGGTGGATTACCAAAGAACAATACAAGTGCAGACTTTGAAGAAGGCGAAACTCAGACAGCCAAATTCTCAGGAACATCATTAGGGATTACCGGATTTTTATTTGTTGTTTTATTCTTTGCCTTCAGATATCTTTTGGTAGGAGAATTCGGGTTTAACGCGGTTGAAATGGGTCAAATGATCAAAGGAATTATTTATCCTTTCATTTATGCAGCTGGTATTTCCTTAGCCTTCCTTATCATGAGTTCTGCAGAAAACAAGATTGAAAGACAAAGAATCTGGGTAATTTATATCGTATCCTTCTTTATCATATTCTTCTGGGCAGCTTTCGAGCAGGCAGGATCTTCATTAACCTTTATTGCAGATAACCAAACAGACAGAAACATTTTCGGATGGAATATGCCTCCTTCAATGGTTCAGATCTTCAACGGTATTTTCGTTGTTTTATTAGCAGTTCCATTCAGTTTAACATGGGATAAATTAAGAACAAAAGGAAGAGAACCCGTGTCTCCTTTCAAGCAGGCAATGGGATTAGCATTGATCGCTCTTTCTTATTTCATCATTGCACACAATGTAAAAGATCTTGGAAATTCAGGATTATTGGCCATCAAATGGTTGATGCTTCTTTATTTCATCCAGACTTGTGGTGAGCTTTGTTTATCTCCAATTGGTCTATCACTGGTAGGTAAACTTGCTCCTAAACGATTTGCCTCTTTATTATATGGTGTATTCTTTATTTCCAATGCTGCAGGGTATGCTTTGGCAGGTTCATTGGGCGCTCTTATCCCGGCTACAGGTGACAAATTCACTAAAGCAAAGGAAATAGGCGTTGATCTTCAGGATGTTTTAGATAAAAAAGTGACATTAACGGCTGATCAGGCGGTAGCATTTGAAAAAGCTCAGTTGCCACTACACAATCCTACATTTGCAGGATTTGAGATCCACAATCTATTTGAATTCTTTATGGTATTCGTAGTACTTTGTGGTATCGCAGCTGTAATTTTGGCGTTACTATCTCCAGTCTTAAAGAAAATGATGCACGGTGTAAAATAACCGCATCAACAAAATACAATAAAAACCTCTGCTAAGTCGGAGGTTTTTTTTATTTTCGTATGATGGAAATTTCCGAAGATTCTTTATTTCAATCCGTAAAGGAAATTATTAGGCAGTCGCGAGAAAAAGTGTTTCGGATCGCGAATTCTACTTTACTGCTTACTTACTGGCAGATCGGAAATCTGATTGTAGAAGATGAACAACAGGGAAAAGAACGCGCTGAATACGGAAAGCAAACCTTAAAAAATCTTTCTAAGAAACTTTCTCTGGAGTTTGGAAAAGGTTTTGACGAAAGTAAATTAAGGAATATGCGCTCCTTTTACCAGGCATTTCCAAAATGTGACGCACTGCGTCACGAATTGAGCTGGACTCATTACAGATTACTGATAAGGCTTGGCCCTATTGACAAAAGGAATTATTATATCAATGAGTCTATTCAAAATAAATGGAATTGTCAACAAATACCTTCTCTACCTTCCCAAAGAAGAGGAATTAAAAGAAATCATTAACCAGGACAAAATTCGCTTTGAACTGAACCAAAACAACAATAAACAACCCTAATAAAATCAATCATATACAATTATGAGCTTAACTCTAGATGAAATACAAAATTTCAAAGGAAAATATCCCAGACAGATTTGGAGCCTGTTTTTCTCTGAAATGTGGGAGCGTTTCTGTTTCTACGGAATGCGTGGAATGCTGGTTTTCTTTATGATCTCACAGCTGAATTTCCATGAAAAAGAAGCTAACCTTCAATATGGCGCTACCCAGGCATTCGTGTATGCCTTCACATTTGTTGGCGGTCTTTTCGCTGATAAAATCCTTGGATTCAGAAAATCACTCTTTTGGGGCGGACTTCTGATGATTGTAGGAAGTTTGATTCTGGCAGCCGACCCCCATCAATTCTTTTTCCTGGGAATAGCATTTACCGTAGTGGGAACAGGTTTCTTCAAACCTAATATCTCATCCATGGTAGGACAGCTTTATAAGCCAAACGATTCAAGAGCAGATGCCGGTTTCTCTCTTTTTTATGCAGGTATCAACCTGGGCGCTCTACTGGGTGGTTATCTTTGTATTGCCATCGGTAAAGGTGAAATTTTAGGCGGTATGATCTCGGAAGCTATGAGATGGAATGTAGCCTTCGGACTTGCTTCAGTGGTCATGGTCATCAGTCTTATCAATTTTATTTTTACTCAAAGAAGAATGGGTACCATAGGACTTCAGCCGGGACATCCTTTAGCTGAAATTAAATCTGCCCCGATTCCCAAATGGAAAGAATACGGAGTGTACGTATTGTCTCTTATCTTCGTTCCAATTATCATGAAAATGGTAGCCAAAACGGAATATACTGATTATTTTATGTGGACTATCGGGCCATTGACCCTGATCTATCTTTTTTATGAAATGTCAAAAGTAACCGCATCAGAGCGTAAAAAACTTTGGGCAGCCTTAGTTTTCATTATCTTCTCTATTATATTCTGGGGAATCTATGAACAAAGTGGTGGTTCTCTAAGTATTTTCGCCGCTAAAAACCTTAATAAAGATCTTTTAGGATTAGATCCGAATGGAGTGAATAATTCAGGAGGCGCATTCTTCATTATTTTCCTTGCTCCGCTTATCGGACTTTTATGGATATGGCTGAACAAGAGAAAGATTGAACCTAACACCATCGTTAAATTCGGTCTAGGATTTATCTTCCTGGGTATTGGGTACTATGTTTTATTTGCAACCCGACTTTTCGCAGATCTTCAGGGGATCACTTCACTGAACTTTTTCACGCTGGCATTATTGATCATCACGCTTGGAGAACTTTGTCTGTCACCAATCGGATTATCCATTATGACGAAACTTTCTACGAAGAATCTTCAGGGAATGATGATGGGAATGTGGTTCCTGGCTTCGGCTTACGGACAGTATGTAGCCGGAATTATTGGTGCCGGACTTGCCACCGCCAAAGAAGGTTCTACCAACTATGATGTTTTAATCACTTATACTGATGGATATAAACAATTGGGATTATACGCGGTAATTGCCGGGGTGGTATTAATTTTGATATCTCCGTTCGTGAAAAAATTAATGCAGGAGGTAAAATAAAGTAAGCAGATTATGCTTATTTTTACTTAAATATCAAATTATGAAAAAAATTATAAGCATAATCCTTCTTCTTTTAGTCAATTTTAGTTTCGCTCAGGTACAATGGATGACCATCGAAGAAGCTTTAAAAGCTCAAAAAGAAAATCCAAAAAAAATTCTGATCGATTTTTATGCAGACTGGTGTGGACCATGCAAGATAATGGACAAAAAAACATACGGTCACGATGTAATTGCCCGGATTTTAAATGAAAACTACTATCCGGTTAAGTTCAATGCAGAAGAGAAAAAATCTATTGAGGTCTTCGAAAGAACATTTTCCAATAATAATACAGAACATAAGAAAGGAAAAAACTCCCTCCACGAGTTCACTCAATACATGAATGTAGGTGCTGTTCCCAGCACGGTGTTTCTGGACGAAAAAGGAGGACCTATCACCATTCTTCAGGGAGAATTGTCTGCCAAAGAACTGGAACCTTATTTAGAATTTATCTCAAAAGATCTTTTTAAAAAGATCCGTACCAGGGATCAGTGGGAAGATTATCAGAAAAAATTCAAATCCGGCATCAAGGATTAAAATCATACAGCGGCTTTCATACATTGGAAGCCGCTTTTTTGATATTGATGAGCAATATTTCCAGTAAAAAATTTTAATCTTCAGGCTATTTTCCCGAAATTAGGCCTCATTTTTAAAAATGACCCCAGAAACTTCCATAGAATACGTAAAAGGAATCGGTCCAGACAGAGCCAAACTCATCAAAAGTGTGTTGGGTCTTTCAACCGTTGATGATCTTCTGAACTTCTACCCTATCCGCTATCTGGATAAAAGTAAAGTATTTAAAATTTCCCAGCTTGAGGAAAGCAGTATTGAAATACAGCTTAAGGGGAGAATCACACAGGTACAGGAGGTTCAAACCGGAAAAACGAAAAGGCTTTCGGCAAAATTCAATGATGATACGGGAACAATGGATCTGGTATGGTTTCAATATTCGAAATGGCTGAAGGAACAGCTTCCGATTAACCGTGAAGTTTATATTTTCGGAAAGATCAATGTTTTCAACCGCCAGTTTTCCATGCCACATCCTGAAATAGAAGTGGAAGAAAAAAAAGAAGGTGAAAACCGTTTGAAGCCGATCTATCCCAGCTCCGAAAAGTTGACTAAAAGAGGATTGAATCAAAGATTTTTTCAGGTTATATTAAGAAATATCTGCAAAGAAATTCCGAATCTGGTTGAAGAAAATTTTCCGGACTATCTTACAAAAGCCTTTAAGTTTTTATCAAGACAACATACCTATTTAAATATCCATTTCCCAAAGGACATGGAGCATTACGAAAAAGCCGATAACAGACTGAAGTTTGAAGAATCCTTCTTTTTCCAGCTGGGTTATGCCCTTAAAAAACTACATCACAAAAGCCATTCACCCGGAAATCCATTTCCTATTGTTGGTGATCATTTTAATGATTTTTATAATCATCATATCCCTTTTGACCTTACGGGGGCACAGAAACGGGTTTTAAAAGAAATTCGCCTGGATATGAAAAGACCTGTTCAGATGAACAGGCTTTTACAAGGTGATGTAGGATCAGGAAAAACAATGGTTGCTTTACTCACCATGCTGATTGCAATGGACAATGGCTTTCAGAGCTGTCTGATGGCGCCTACTGAAATTTTGGCACAACAGCATTATAATGGCATCAAAGAGTTTTTGGAGGCGACGGACATCAATGTGCGTCTACTGACCGGCTCTTCCAAAACCTCAGAAAGAAAGATCATCCACGAAGAACTTGAAAATGGAACGTTGTCTATATTGGTAGGAACACACGCCGTTCTTGAAGATAAGGTGAAGTTTAAAAATCTTGGTCTGGCTATTATCGATGAACAGCACAGATTTGGTGTGGCACAGAGAGCTAAATTATGGGCTAAAAATAAAATTCCTCCACATATTTTAGTCATGACAGCAACGCCTATCCCAAGAACGCTGGCCATGAGTTTTTATTCTGATCTTGACGTTTCCGTGATTGATGAGATGCCGGTAGGAAGAAAACCTATTATCACTGCGCACAGAAGAGAAAAAGACAGAACGTATGTGTATAATTTCTGCAGGGATGAGATTAAAAAAGGAAGACAGGTTTATTTTGTATATCCACTGATCGAAGAATCAGAAACTCTGGATTATAAAAATCTGATGGAAGGCCTTGACCATGTAATGACCGCATTTTCGGACTATAATACTACAATGCTTCACGGAAAAATGAAACCTGCTGAAAAGGATGCCGCTATGAATTATTTCGCTTCAGGTAAAGCAGAAATCATGGTCGCAACTACTGTGATTGAGGTAGGTGTGAATGTGCCTAATGCATCTGTAATGGTTATAGAAAGTTCAGAAAGATTTGGACTTTCACAGCTTCACCAGCTGAGAGGCCGTGTAGGAAGAGGGGCAGAACAGAGTTACTGCATCCTTATGACTTCCGATAAATTATCTAAGGAGAGCAGAACCCGTATCAAAACGATGACAGAGACCAATGACGGGTTTAAAATTTCAGAGGTGGATATGCAGCTCAGAGGCCCCGGAGATATTTTGGGAACGCAACAAAGCGGAGTGGTAGATTTTAAAAGACTGGATCTTGTGAATGATTCTGCCATTATCAAAACCACAAAAAATACAGTTGATAAGATTCTGGAAGCAGATCCCCATCTGGCTAATCCGGACAACCTGATCATCAAAAACTACTACCTGAGGTACTACAAAGGAAAGAATAAGTGGAGTAAAATTTCATAAAAAAACCGCGAAAAGAAAATCTTTCCGCGGCCCCCTTATAAAACTGTTATTTAGAAGAAATTACTTTTGGTCTGTGTAAAGAATTTATTCTAGTAGTCAGAACTTAATATCTTGTGATTTGGTGTGAAAATATTTATATATTATTTGAATTTTCAGTCCTGACTATTAAAATAAATTAAAAAAACAAAATGAATTATTTTTCCAGCTTGCTTATTATAAAAACTAACTGTTTCAAGTTGAAGGAAGTGGGAATGAAACGAATAAATACCCTTCAACTTTTTTAAGTTTTCATGATTGTACCGTTTTGTTTAAAGATCTTCTATGCTTTATAGCTGGAAATGAACATAATTCATTTTGTTAAAACTAACATTGTGACTTATATCTTGATTTCTAAATGAAATAATCTATTCTCTATCATCCATTGCTTTTTATATGTTAATTTGTGTTGCAATGTTTACATTTACAAAATTGGTGATATTACGCCGATTTTGTCTTATATCATTTTCATTATTAGTTATACAATTCTCACCTTTATGTGAATAGTATGTATTAAATACCAATTACACCTTCATAAATAAAAACTAAAAATTACTTTATCCATCATACTTTCATGATGAAATTATCTTTATTAAGTCCGGAAGTATGGTACTGCCAGTTTATTGTAATTATTTCTGTGAGTGATTTTTTAAGACCGTCATAGGTGTCTGGCTTTCTCATAACAATATTGCCTCCATTAACAAATATTTCTTCTATTTCACTTTCAGAAATTTGATCACTGTATATTACAATGATGATATTGCTTAATCTGGAATCTGTTTTTATTTCATCCAGACATTCCATAGAATTTTTTCCGGGAATGTCATATTTAATGAAAACAACTTCAGGAATAATGGTTCCTTCACTTGTAAGATACTCCATAAGATCCTCTCCGCTCGAGAAACATTGGGACTTTACTCCGATCCTTAAATCCTTGAAAATATTTTTAAAAAATATTATATTACCCTCGTCATTATCTGCTGCTATTACATTTAAATATTCTTTATTCATACATCATTTTAGAATTTGTGGCCATGCTTTGGATCTTTCTTCTCTTGGTAATGATCTTATGAAACTGAGAAGGCGTAATGCCCGTTGTATTTTTGAACTGGGTACTCAGGTGGGCTACGCTGGAATAGTTCAGTTTATGGGCAATTTCTGTCAGACTCAGTTTATTATTTAAAATCAGCTCTTTTGCATACTCAATTTTCTGATGGATAATAAAATTCTCTATTGAAGTATAGGCTACTTCAGAAAAAAGATTGGAAAGATAACCATAGCTATGGTTCAGTTTTTCAGCAATATAAATAGATGCTTTTACGGGAATAGCGTTTTCGGCAAAAACGAGCTCTACGATGACATCTTTTATCTTCTGTATTAAAGCCGTTTTCTGGCTTTCAATAATCTCTATACCGTAATCTCCAAGATTCTTCTTAAATAGATTATGCTGCTCTTTGGTAATCGGTTCATAGAACTCCACTTCACCAAAGTTCAGCAGGCGGTATTTCAGCCCATGCTCTTTTAGCTTTTCATCCAACACTTTCTTACAGAGAGCATTGAAATCAAATTTTACATACATTTTCATCCTAATATAAGTGTGTCAAATTTCGAAGTAAATATAATAATTTATTTCATTTAAAAGTGAAATAGCAGTGAATTTTTTTAACATAATGTATAAAAACAAAAAACTCCTGCATATAGAATACAGGAATTTAAACACTAAGGATGAAAAAAATATACTGATAAAAAGCTGCAAAAGCTCAAAACCAAGCATATGAATGTATTATTGAAAGTGATTTGGTTCTGATACAAAGATGGACCAAAAAGAAACATCACATGTTATAGAATTAAAATTAAATGTTACACAATTTTAAGTCATTCATTCGTGAATTAAGAATTCCATCAGATAATCATCCATCACAAAACCATTTCCTATATCAAAAACTCCCTCTCCGTACACCTTGTATCCCTGGGATTCGTAGAAATTTCTGGCAGCATTGTATTTGTTGACATTCAATATAATCCTTTTATCTCTGTTCTCAGCTACTTTACCGTTAAGAAACTGCAGGGCAGCTTTTCCGAAACCTTTCCCTTTGCTTTCCGGAACTAAATAGATCCGGTGAAGTTTTGTGGTTCCCTCTTCATAATGATGCTGGTATCCTATAAAGCCCTCATACGAACCATTATTATCATCCTGAATCATATAATAATGATAATCTGCATTGTTGAGATGACTACTGATTTCTGCTTCGGAATACATTTCCGAAAGCATATAGTCCATCTGCTCACCGGAGAGAATATCCGCATAAGCATTTTCCCATGATCTTTTCGCCAGATCCTGAATAAGGGGAATATCTTTTTCTGTCGCCTTTATTAATTTCATACTTTTTATGATTAAAAAAAGTGAAAAGCCGGAACTTTTCACCTTTGGTATTTTTGATGTCAATGGTGAGGTGTCAACACTTAACTTTAAATATTGACAATTCACTTGCGAAGCAAAATTCACCATTGACGGCTTATTAAATTTTCTCCATTTCAGCTTTGATCTTCGCATAAAGACCTTCTGAAGCAGGAACTAAAGGAAGTCTCAGATAATTTTTGATGATTCCTTTTTCCGTTAAAATCACTTTAATTCCACATGGATTTCCTTCTGCAAAGATCAATCTTGTCATTTCAACCAACTTATTGTGAATCTCGTATGCTTCTTTTACTTTTCCTTCAAAAGCCAACTGAACCATTGTAGAGAATTCTTTTGGATACCCCTGCCCGATCACGGAAATCACTCCGTTTCCACCGGCTAAAGTTACAGGCAATGTATATTCATCATCTCCTGATACCAATAAAAAACCTTCCGGCTTCTTTCTTAAAATATCGAAGTACTGAAGAATATTCGGTGCCGCTTCTTTGATCATCAACAGATTAGGGAATTCTTTTGCCAGACGGATCGTCGTGTCAGCTTCAAGATTCTGTCCTGTTCTCGATGGAACATTATAAATAATGATATTTTTACCGGTAGAAGCCAACATTTTATAATGTTGGTAAAGTCCTTCCTGATTCGGTTTGTTATAGTATGGAGATACAGAAAGTACTGCATCAAATGCTGAAAGATCTGTTTCTTCTATCTGTTTCTTTACTTCAAGAGTATTGTTCCCGCCAATTCCTAAAACCAAAGGAAGACGTTTGTTATTAACCTTAATGATATGCTCAATCACCTGTTTCTTCTCCTCATCAGAAAGCGTTGCAGCTTCTGCTGTAGTTCCCAAAACAACTAAATAATTGGTTCCGTTTTCGATATTATACTCAACAAGTTTTGTTAAACTGTCGAAATCAACGGATAAATCTTCATTAAAGGGCGTTACCAATGCAACACCTACTCCTTTTAAAATGCTCATCTGTTAGAATTATTTTCGTCAAATTTAATAATTTACCAGAAGAATTTGTAATAAATAATAATGTTTTATTCTACATATAATTATATTTGCATATACTAAAAGATATTATGAAAAATAAATTCTTGTTACTAGGAATTGCTCTGGCTTCGCTTACTGCCTGCAAAACAGCTTCTACGCTGCAGATGGCGGATGTAAAGATCCAGAAAAACATTTCTATTAATAATGAGCTAAAGAATGATGGGGAGTTTGTAAAAGTTATCGAACCTTATAAGCAAAAACTGGACAAAGAGATGAATCAGAAAATCTCTCATACCAGTGTAGATCTTACCAAACAAGGGGATAACAGCAATCTGGGTAATCTTTTGGCCGATTACACGTTCGAAGGCGCTGATGCCTGGACGAAAACCAATCTTAAAAAAAATGTAGACGCTGCCCTGATCAATATCGGTGGTATCCGTACTACGATTGGAAAAGGAGATATTCTTCTGAAAAGCGTTTTTGAAGTCATGCCTTTCGAAAATGAAGTGATCATTGTAAAAATGAAAGGGACAGATCTGCAGGGACTTTTTGATTATTATGCAAAAACTCAGGTAAACAATCCTGTTTCTCATTTGTACATAGAAACCAAAAATGGGCAGCTTACCCAATCGTTGATCAATGGAAAACCTATAGTTCCTACGCAGGATTATCATATCGCAACTTCAGATTATCTGGCTTTAGGGGGTGACAATATGAAATTCTTTTCCAAAGGAGAAGCTATTTCTACCGGAATCAAATTGAGGGATCTTTTCATTGAATATTTCAAGAAAACGTCTGAAGTAGTTCCCAATACAGATATTCGTTTAAATTTTATCGGTAAGAAATAATGGATAGAAAAAGTTTTTTAAAAGTACTAGGTGGTGGAACTTTAGCAATGTCTTTAGCTCCCCAAATGATGATGGCGGAAGAATTAAAAATTCTTAATTTAAATTCCACAAATAAACTGACCATTCTTCATACCAATGACCAGCACAGCAGAATAGAACCTTTTGATGCAAGCTATACCAAAAATCCCAATCAGGGTGGTTTTGCAAGAAGGGCTAGTTTAATACAGCAAATAAGAAATCAGGAAAGCAATGTTTTGCTTCTGGATTCAGGTGATATTTTTCAGGGAACTCCTTATTTCAATTTCTTCGGAGGTGAGCTGGAGTTTAAGCTGATGTCTATGATGAAGTATGATGCTTCAACAATGGGAAACCATGATTTTGACAATAGTTTAGATGGATTTTTAAAAGTTCTTCCTAATGCAAAATTCCCTTTTATCTGTTCAAACTATGATTTTAAGAATACCGTTCTGGATGGAAAGACTTCACCGTATAAGATCTTTAATAAAAACGGAATAAAAGTAGGTATTTTCGGAGTAGGTATTCAACTGGACGGACTTGTGGGTAAAAAACAGTATGGTGAAACCGTATATTCGGATCCTGTAGATGTAGCCCAGCACTATTCCAACTTTCTTAAAAATGAACAAAAATGTGATCTTGTGATCTGCCTTTCGCACATAGGTTATGATTATGAAGATGAACCTAATAAAATAAGTGACAAAATTCTTGCTGCCAAAACAGAGAATATTGATATTATTCTGGGCGGACATACCCATACTTTTTTATCTGAACCACAAACCTTTACCAACCGACAAGGGAAAAACGTTCTGGTCAATCAGGTAGGATGGGCAGGTCTTCTTCTTGGCAGAATAGATTTTTACTTTGATGCAAATAAAAACGTAAAGCATATTTCCTGGAACAACCAGACAATAGACAGCAGTATAACCGTATAATATGAAAAAACTCTCATTACTCTCTCTCGCTACTTTAGCCTCCCTGCAATTCATCAATGCGCAGGTCATTTCATCAAAAAAATGGACGGATCATTTTTCCTACAACAATGTCTTGGCTATGAAGGAAGACAATGGAAAAATAGTAGCCGCGACAGAAAATGGGATATTTTATTATACCATAGCAACAGGAGAAATTACTAAGCTGTCAAAAGCCACAGGTCTCCATGATGTTAATATATCTGCTTTTGACTATAATCCGCAGACTAAGATCGCTGTGGTGGGATATGCCAACGGCTCAATGGACGTTATCACTCCTCAGGAAATCAAATATATTGTTGATATACCCATTGCAACCGGTTATAATGGAAGCAAAAGAATCAATCATATTTCGATTACAGGAGATCAGGCGGTAATTTCTGTGGGTTATGGAGTTTCTATATTTAATATTAATAAGAAGGAATTCGGAGATTCTGCATTTTTTGTAAGCGGCGGTGTCTATGAAGCCAGTAATGAAGCCACTATTTTTGGAAACAAATTATATTCTGTTACCAATACAGGTTTGAAAAGTCACGAACTGAATACAACATTTCCCGTATTTTCTACATGGACTACGGAAATACCCGGATCCTTTAAGCATATTGACGGAGAGTCTTCCTCACTTATTTTTTCATCAGCAACTGCTGCATTTATCTACAATAGCGGAACCGGAACTCCTCTTCCCGGAACTTTTGGAGGTATCAAAGACATTACATTAAGTTCAAATAATATTGTAGTAACGGACAGTAGAATTTATACATTTGGATTAAACGGAGTCTTATTAAACGCTGTAAGTATGGGAGAAGACTGTAATACAGCTTTAACTGTCAACGGAAAAGTATATGGAGGAACGATACTTTCAGGAATAAAAGACGAAGGCGGTATCACTTATAAACCATCAGGTCCTTATTCCAACTCTTCATATAAAATTAATCTGTATGATAACAACCAGATGCTGGTGTCGTCAGGTTCAAGACTGAACAGGTATAATCAGCCTGGAGAAAATCCTAAAAAACCTGGATTTTACTACTTTAATGGATCGGAATGGATCTACCCGTCTTATTTCATAGGCAAGACTTTTCCCATCAATGTTCTTGATGCTGTAATGAACCCCGCTGACAACAGTGAAGTTTTTTTTACGAACTATACGGTAGGTGCGCAGGGTGTTTATAAAATGAAGTATAATCCCGGTAATAAAGATTTTGATCTATCAAAATATTATGACATGGGTGCACCCAGTATCTATTACCGTCGTCCCGTAGGTTTCGCATTTGACAATCAGAACAATATTTTCGTTTCTGTAGGTTTCCATGACGGCTCACCTTCGATAGGAATCTATGACAAGGCAGCGGATGATTTTATCATAAAAAAATTCGGAATATCAAGTGAAGGAATGCAAAAACCGATATTCCATGAAAATCAACTGTGGATTCCTATTCCCAGAAGTAATAATTTTATCGTATACGATTATAAAAATCCAACGAATCTTTCTGATGATGTAGATTATATCTTAAAAGATTCTAATGGGTTCGCCGGAAATTCAAAGGGAACATTATCTGTTGCATTCAGTAAGTCCGGAGATGCCTGGATAGGCACTGACAGTGGTTTAAGAATAATGTCCAATGCAGTAACAGAAATAAAAAATCCGGATCCTAAAGTAGAACCTATTATCATAGAGCAAGGCGGGCTTGGAGAAGAACTTTTCAGAGATGGTCAGATACTGCAGATAGAAGTAGATGCAGGAGATTATAAATGGATCTCTGTAGACGGAGGTGGGGTATATTATCTTTCTTCCGACGGACAGCAAACCATTAAGCATTTTACAAAAGAAAATTCGCCTCTTCCTACCAATTCAGTTACCGATATTAAGGTCGACAAAAAAACAGGAAAAGTATATTTTGTAACTTTTAACGGTATTGTTGCCTACCAGGGAGATGTAGCTGATTTGACGGCCAATTTTGGAAATGTGGTAGTCTATCCTAACCCTGTAGTGTATTCAAATTTTAAAGGAAAGGTTACCATTAAAGGTCTTGCTGAAAAAACCAATATCAGAATCACAGATGCCGCTGGAAATGTAATACATTCTGCAGTGGCCAGAGGAGGTTATTATGAATGGGATCTTAATAATATGAAGGGGAACAGAGTAGCTTCCGGAATATATTTTGTACTGATGACCAACGAAGACGCATCAGATAAAGCTACCGCAAAAATAGCTGTGGTCAATTAATGAATTCACAAAACGGATTTTTATTATCATTCATAAAATATGGCGAAAATGATGCTGTTCTGCATTGTTTTACAGAAGAGGATGGCTTTCAGACCTATTTCGTAAAAGGGATCTATGCTAAACGAAATAAAAAGAAAGCCTTGCTTCAGCCTCTGAGTATGCTCAGTTTTACCATTCATCCCACGAGAGGTAATGGAATACCATCAGTGTCTAGATTTGAACTGGTGAAGAATCCAGATATGTATATGGATATCAAAGCCAATACGGTCATATTTTTCATTTCGGACTTCCTTAATCAGATTTTAAGACACGAAAACAAAAACCCGGGCTTATTCTTTGGTATTGATGAATTTGTCACTGAACTGACCAGCAAAAACTATCAGTGTCATCTGTTATTTTTAATTAGGATATTAAAAATTCAGGGAGTTGCCCCTTTGATTAATAGCGGAACTTATTTGGATCCGGAAACCGGAACATTCTCTGCAGCCCCTGCTCACCAACTCTTCAATGAAGAAATATCAAATATCTGGAAAACAGCACTCTGCTCAGAAAACCTTTATACAACAAAAATACATTCGTCTTTAAGAAAAGATTTCCTGGACAGTCTTCTGGTCTACTATCATTATCATATGACAGATTTTAAGGTCCCGGCATCACTGGAGGTGATCCAGCAGATATTTGAATGATATAAGATTTTTTGTTTTTAATAAAGCTTGAGGATGGAAGATGGAAATTATAAAAAATCACCTTGTATCGTCCCTCAACTCTTAACGCTTCGTTTCTCCCGGCATTTCCGTTTCAGATTCAGCTATTTCTTTTTTAGAGAATCTTGGTTGTAGGATTTTTGCAATAAGTCCTGTCCATCCTGTCTGGTGGGAAGCTCCCACTCCCCTTCCATTATCACCATGAAAATATTCGTAGAATAAGATATAATCTTTAAAATCCGGATCCGTCTGAAACCTTTCATACTGCCCATTCACCGGACGTTTTCCGTTTTCATCTTTTAAAAATATCTTAGAAAGCCTTTTGCTTAGAGAATCTGCAATCTCATCCAGATTGGAGTAATTTCCGCTTCCCGTAGGATATTCTACTATAAAATCCGGACTGTAATAAAAGAAAAACCGCTGAAGGCTCTCAATAATGAGAAAATTGATTGGAAACCATACCGGCCCACGCCAATTGCTGTTTCCTCCGAAAAGTCCGCTATCACTTTCTGCAGGCATATATTTCACACAGTAATCGGTTCCGTTTAAATTTAAGGTATAGGGATTTTTTTCATATTCTTTAGACAATGCACGCACTCCATAATCGCTCAGAAACTCTTCCGGATTCAGCATTCTGCTTAAAAGTCTCTTTAAACGATGACCACGGAGCAGTGAGAGAAGGTGTTTGGAATCCTGTCCTTTCACTTCCCATCTGGATACGAGGGAGGCCAGTTCGGGTTTATTTTCAAGTACCCATTTCATTCTTTTTTTGAAATTGGGCAGTTTTTCAATCATTTCATCATCGATCACCTCAACGGCAAACATGGGAATCAGCCCTACAATCGTGCGCAACTTTAAGTACATATGATTACCATCACTGGAAGCAATGGCATCATAGAAAAATTCATCTTCCTGATCCCAGAGGCTGAACTCTTCTTCGCCCATATTATCGAGTGAATTGGCAATGGCAAGGAAGTGTTCAAAAAACTTCATCGCCATTTCTTCATAAACAATGTTGTATAAAGCCAGTTCGAGTGCAATTCTCATCATATTCAACGCAAACATGGCCATCCAGCTTGTTCCGTCCGACTGTTCCAGCTGTTCTCCATTGGGAAGGGTTGTATTGCGGTCAAAAACCCCAATATTATCCAGTCCTAAAAAGCCTCCTTCAAAAATATTATTTCCGTTGTTGTCTTTCTTATTCACCCACCATGTAAAATTCATGAGGAGTTTCTGAAAAGCACTCTCCAAAAATTCAATATCCGGTTTTCCTTTGATGTATTCATCTATTTTAAACACTCTGAAAACAGCCCATGCATGAACCGGCGGATTCACATCGCTTAAATTCCATTCATAAGCAGGAAGCTGGCCATTGGGATGCATATACCATTCAAACAGAAAAAGTTTCAGCTGATATTTTGCAAAATCCGGATCTATCAATGAAAAACTAATGGTATGAAACGCAAGATCCCAGGTCGCATACCACGGATATTCCCATTTATCCGGCATGGAAATAATATGTTCGTTATTCAGATGCTTCCATTGGTAATTCCGGATCTTCTCACGGGATTTGGGAGGTGGTATTTCTGCCGGATCTCCTTTCAGCCACTTTTCCACATTATAATGATAGTACATTTTGTTCCAGAGCATTCCTGCAAAAGCCTGTCTCTGAACCAATTTTTCGTCGTCCGACTCTATTCCCCTCTGAATTTCAGCATAAAACTCATCTGCTTCTTTTTTCCTTAACTCAAAGACTTCTTCAAAATCGGCAAAAGGTTCTTTTAGTTCTTTATCTGTTATTCTGAATTCAAAAATTTTAGACGTTCCTGCTTTCAGTACGTCATCAATAAAAAAAGCAGCTTTAGTTCCGTTACTTTGAGGATTAACGGCCTGAGAATTTCCATTAATGACAAAATCATTAATTCCGTCTTTGCAGTATTTTACTTCACTGGGAGATTGATACAGTCTTTCAGTATTGGTTTCATTATTACAGAACAGTGTTTTTAATGACTCTTTTGCATAGATATTTTTAATCTCAAGATCCTTATGATCAATCGCAATATGTTGCGGATCTTCGCTATTCAGCTTCGGTCTGTAATCATCGTATCCCCAGTTCCATGTATTTCTGAACCATATTGTAGGTAGTATGACAAGCGGTGCCTCTTTTTCAGACTTATTGACGACTGTAAGCTTAACTAAGATATCGTGCTCACTTTCTTTAGCATATTCAATAAACAGGTCAAAATACTCATTTTGATCAAAGACTCCGGTATCGATCAACTCATATTCAGGCTCATTTTTACCTTTTTTGGCATTCGTTTCTAAAAGATCTTCATAAGGAAAAGCATTCTGAGGATATTTGTACAACATCTTCATATAGGAATGCGTTGGGGTAGAATCCAGATAATAAAAATATTCCTTGACATCTTCCCCGTGATTTCCCTGCCCGTTGGTAAGACCGAAAAAACGTTCTTTGACCATTTTATCCTTTTTATTCCAGAATCCGATGGAAAAGACCAGCTTCTGAAGATCATCACAGATTCCACAAATCCCCTCTTCACCCCAGCGGTAGGTTTTGGCTTCTGCGGTATCATAGCTGGTATAGTTCCATGCATCTCCGTTTCCGCTATAATCTTCGCGGACAAGCCCCCATTCGCGATTGCTGACATAGGGTCCCCATTTTTTCCATGAGATTTCTGAAAGTCTTTGTTTTTCGGACATGTGTTGATTTTTTTTTAAAATATATCGATCAGTGGAGAAAAGAATAAAGAAAAAAGACTTAAGACGTGGGATTTCAGACGATTAAATAAGAGGCTTCTGCAGGCACTAGAACACTCTCAAACATTAATACTATTGAAAACTTAAAACGACCTATCCTCCTGTAGAAAAGCTTTCAAATGTGGTCATACCTCCGTCTACGAAAATGCTTGTTCCTGTGATATAATCTGCCAGATCACTTGCCAGAAAAGCGGCTAAATTCCCGATATCCTCTGGCTGCCCTATTCTATCATACGGAATAAGATGAAGCAGGGAATTCAAAGCCTCAGGTGTACCCCATGCCTCTTTATTGATTGGGGTTTGAATGGCACCGGGACAGATAGAATTCACACGGATTTTATTGGCACCATATTCCTGTGCAAGAGTTTGCATAAGCATTCTGATGGCCCCTTTGCTGGAAGCATAATTGGCATGTCCTGCCCATGGAATAATTTCGTGAACAGAACTGATATGAATGATTTTCCCACAGGCAACGGAACGGGACCGATCTATCCCTCTACGAAGAAATTCCTTAATAGCTTCGCGGGCGCAGAGAAATTGTCCGGTAAGATTTACACCAATCACGGCATTCCACTGATCAAGGGTCATTTCAGTAAACTTTGAGTCTTTTTGAATTCCGGCATTATTAATAAGGATATCTACGGTTCCGAATTGTGAAACGGTATCTTCAAACATCTTAACCACCTGGTCTTCTTTAGAAACATCACACTGATAGGTCATTCCTTTTCCTCCGGCATCTGTAATTTCTTTTAAGACAGCCTGCGCATCATCGGTTGATCTTTCCGAAGAGTGATTCACAATAACAGTTGCCCCCGCAGATGCAAGTGATTTTGCAATTCCTGAACCTATTCCGCTTGAGCCTCCAGTAACGACAGCTACCTGATTACGAAGTGATATTTCCATATTTTATTATTTGATCTTACTCAAAGTTATGGAAAGAAATCAGCCGGATGGAATTTTTAAATTTAAAATTTTATTAAAGTTTTTCAGACGAAGCCTTATGAACGTTTAAAGAATAAAAATGAACGTTTCAACTCATTTTATAATTTTGAAAGGAAAAACATCTTTTACTTTGTATTCAATTCAAGCCTATTTATGAAAAACAAGATGATTACAACCGGACTTGTCATCACAGGTATTTTTGCACTCATGCAACTGTACCGTCCAAAAATAGATAAAGGACATCATGAAAGTCAAAAAAAAGTATTTCCTCACGATGTGCAGGTGATTCTTAAAAACTCATGTTACGACTGTCATTCCAACCAGCAAAATTTAAAATGGTTTGATCAGATCGCACCTGCCAACTGGATCGTTGCAGACCATGTTAACAGGGCAAAAAGTGTTTTAAATTTTTCAGAATTTGATCAGCTTCAAAAATCCGATCAAAATACCAAAATATGGGGAGCTGTTAATAAAATCATGCTGGGTGCAATGCCGTTAAAGAGTTATTTAACATTACACCCTGAAGCCAAAGTGTCAAACGCTGACCTGGAAAAACTTAAAAAGTACGCCCTTACGCTGGCTCCTGAACAAAAAAAGGACACAGCAAAAGATCATAAGCTCAATTTACAATATGCTGCATGGCGTGACAAAGAGATGAAAACGCCCCAAAAGTCACCTGTTGCCGTAAATGGAATCGCTTATATCCCGGAATATAAAAACTGGACTCCAATAAGCACGACCCAAAGAATTGATAATGGAACATTGCGTATTATTTTCGGAAATAACATTGCCATACAGGCCATCAAAGAACATCATACAAACCCCTGGCCAGATGGAAGCATTATTGCCAAAGTCAACTGGGAATCTTTGACGACTCCCGATGGAAATATTTCTCCCGGTGCTTTCAGGGCTGTGGAATATATGATTAAAGACCGTAAAAAATATGCTTCTACCAAGGGATGGGGATGGGCAAGATTTTTGACTACTGACCTGAAGCCCTACGGAAATGATGAAAGTTTTACGAAAGAGTGTGTCAATTGTCATACTCCTGTAGCCAATACCGATTATGTTTTCACCTTACCAATGCAACACTAATATGAAATACCTTATCCTTACCATTACCTTTTCTTTTTTGCTCTGTTCATGTAATAAAGCATTCCCGGAAAACAGAAATCAGCAAGCATCTCTTCCTGAAAAATTCAATTTTAAAGAGATGAAGCTTAAAACCATTACCACTTTTATCCATCCGAAAAACCATACAACAAGTACATTATATGGTAATGAGAACGCCTATAATGCACTGCTACAGTCAGATTCCACCCCTAGTAACAGCAGTAAAAATTTAGTGCTGATCACATGGAAACAACAAGATGATCCTAACTGGTTTGGTGCAAAAATCCCTGGCTCGCTGGTGAGTATTGAGACTTTAAAAACAAATACCAACTTTAAAGATCTACAAAATATCACCTATGAATTTTTGCCTGGTGCTCACTCAGAAAAAGATATCCCAGCATCGGATAAGGGCAAGCGGATCAAAGCTATTCTGGCATTGCAGCCAGCCGTCATGCCTTAAAAAAAGAAAAATATAGTTGAAGGTTTTAAAAAGCGATCTATCGTTTCAGTAATTAACATTGAATTTTTGTACCTTGTTGAAGCCAGTTTTAATTTTGTAACTCATCACATGCAGCCGAATAGAAATACTTTTAACGTTTCTCCGAAAATAATATGGCTGAGCTCTGTGTTTATGGCTATTCTGGCCTCTATTCCAAAGGTTCTTCAGATTAATATTACAACATCAGAATTGGCTGTGGATGCAGGAATGGCTTTCATCTACACTTTATTTATATGGTACTATAATCTCTACAGCCTACCAAGATTTTCAGTACCCGGAAACAGCCGGAATCAACTGACTA
Organism: Chryseobacterium carnipullorum; assembly: GCF_900142785.1. GTDB lineage: Bacteria > Bacteroidota > Bacteroidia > Flavobacteriales > Weeksellaceae > Chryseobacterium > Chryseobacterium carnipullorum. Next base: position 71,448 of record NZ_FRCD01000005.1, read on the forward strand.
AGAAACTTGTGATCAGTTTGATTTCAGGAACGGTATTCATGGCTATTTTAGTCGCTTTGTACCATCTGATTTTTTCTCATTATCAGTTTCTGCCGATGTTTCTTATGTACCAGTTTAGAGGAATTTTAATTAATCTTACGGTCTTTTTACTGATTCACTTCATTTACCAAAGCTATGACACCCAACAGGTAAAATTACAGCTTGAGAAAATAAAGACCGATAATCTGAATGCTCAATACGAACTATTAAAACAACAGGTCAATCCTCATTTTTTATTCAATAGCCTCAATACGCTGAAATCAATGATTGATGTACAGGATAGTCAGGCGTCGGATTTTGTTGTGAAATTATCCAATTTTTATCGTTTTTCGCTTGAAAGCAGAAGGGAGAATGTTGTCCCGCTTGATAAAGAAATTGCTATTTTGGAAGCTTATACATTTCTGCTGAAATCAAGGTTTGAAGAGGGTTTCCAAATTGAAATTTCAATTTCAGACAAGACCAGACCATCTTTAATTCCTCCTTTTACGCTGCAACTTCTTATTGAAAACAGTATTAAGCATAATATTGTATCATTGGAGAAACCCATCCGTATAACCATCTTTGAAGAGGATCGTCAACTGGTGATTCAAAATAATATACAGCCCAAAAGAAATGTAGAGCAATCGTCCGGAATAGGACTGGATAATATAAAAGGCAGATATGCACACTTAACAGATCAACCTGTAAAAGTGATCCATAATAAAGATTTTTTCATTGTTAAATTACCGCTTGTCTATGAATATTCTCATTATTGAAGATGAAATAAAAGCTGCCAAGGCACTGGCAGATAATCTTAAGAAAGTAAGGCCGGAAAGTCAGATTCTGAGTATTTTACAAAGCGTGGAATCTGCAATAGACTGGTTACAGAACGAAACACTGCCGGATCTGATATTCATGGATATCCAATTGGCAGACGGTCAATGTTTTGAAATTTTCGAATCGGTTGATATCCATATCCCCGTTATATTCTGTACTGCTTACAGTGACCATACGTTCGAGGCTTTCCGAAATAACGGGATCGATTATATCCTGAAACCTTTTACAACAAACGAAATTGAGTTATCCCTTCAAAAACTGGAACAGTTCCGCAATTTCTTTCAAAAACAAAACTCACCAGCTGAACTTTTACAGATCATAAAATCGGTGATTCCCTCTGAAAAAACAAAAACTAATTTTCTGATCTTTTCACAAAACAGATATATCAATGTTCCTACCGGTGAAATTTCCTATTTCTGTAAAAGAACTGAAGGCACCTTTTTATCCACAACTGACCATAAGGTATATCCAATGAAAGAAACATTAGAGGAACTCCAGCGGCAGGTAAGTCCGGAAGATTTTTTTAGGGTCAACCGACAATATCTTGTAGCTTTCAAAAGCATCAGAGAAGTACAGCATTATTTCCATAGAAAACTTTTGATACAACTGGATGTGGAAACCTCTGAGAAAGTTTTTGTGCCCAGAGAAAAGGCCACCCTATTTCTGGAATGGCTATCGAATCGCTGATCAATGACGGAACTGCATTAACTGAATTTATTAAAGTTTTTTATACATCAGATATTGTGGACCACTCCTCCCTATTCTGCTTTTACCATCGTACAGATATCCTGTTTTCAGATAAATATGATAGGCTGAAAGATTTTTCTGATTAACTGCCAGAACAATTTCCTCGCAATCGGGAAAATTCCCCCTCACAAATTCATCAGCAATCTGCATGGCAGCTTTTCCGATTCCTTTTCCCTGTAAGTCAGGATTGATAGATAAAGATCTCAGCAAAACAGATTGTTCATTATCGGTCAAGTCAAATTTATCTTCTCCAAAATCCAGCACGAAAAATCCGGACGGCTGCCTGTTTTCAAAGACTGTTATAGCATACGCTTTAGGATCATTGATCTCGCTGAGTCTTTTCAAGGCCTGCTCTACAGTTGAAGTATACCTTTGCTGATGTTCATCCAGGGCATAATTAAGCCCTGCGAAATCTTCCTGTTTATAAAAATCTAAGCTGACCATATTCTTAATGATGATAAATATCCTGATACATGACACCTGCCCTGATTTCTACCGGAAGCTTGTTTTCTTCAGGAACTACGGGACAATTGTAATCGTAAGCATTATAGGCACAGTAAGGCTGATACGATTGATTAAAATCCAGAACAATCGTATTTCCTTTCGGAATTTTCAGGTCCATATATTTTCCGCCTCCATAGGTTTCTTTTTCATTGGTAGCATCGCGAAAAGGAAGAAAAAGATGGTCTTTATATTTGTCCTGCTTAATAAGATCAAGACTCTGATACAAAGTCACGGTATAAGGTTTTCCATCGAGTTCAAAGGTTGCTTTTCCATATTCACGATACGGCTTTGTCTTACCGGAAGACGTAGGCAGCTCAAAAGGTTGGGGATTTTCAGTTTTACTGAGTTTTGCAGTAACCCTGTATTTTAAATTAACCGGAAAGAAAGGATGCTTTTTAAAATTCGTAAAATTGTCTCCACGTAAGGGCGTTTCCTTTGGATTAAGATATTCTGCATCGAGTTCTTTCTGAAATTTTCTGATCTCCTTGCTTTCTTTTGAAGCTCCTTTTTGAGCTAAAATGAAGAGTGGAGATAACAGAAGAATGATTAATATTTTTTTCATGAACGCTTCAAATTATAAGTAAAACTATGAATTTTTCATGGCATGAAAAGTTAAAATTGTAATAAAAAGGTACAATCTGTTTTAAATAATCCGTATTCCATTTTCTTTAGCATATTTTTTGACCTGTAAAGCTTATGGACAGAAAGAAATTCATCAAGACGGGCCTTCTCGCAGTATCAGGTTTTTATTTCCTTAATGCTGATCTGTTTCAGGCCATGCAGCCGAAAACGGACAGCTTAGAAGGAAATGTCATAGACGCTCCTATACTTATTGTAGGCAGCGGATATGGAGGAGCTGTGTCGGCTTTACGTCTTTGTGAAGCCGGAAAAAAAGTGGTCATGCTTGAAATGGGTCTGAATTGGGAAAAATCAGGAATTCCATTTTCCAGTATGTTGAAACCAGGCAAAAGTGCAGCGTGGCTGAAAAAGAAGACCATTGCACCGTTTATGAATATTTTTTCGTTAACTCCTTTCACGGGAACGCTGGACAGAATGGATTTTGAGCATATCAATATCTGGGTCGGACGGGGTGTAGGCGGCGGTTCTCTGGTAAATGGCGGAATGGCCGTTACCCCTAAGGAAAGCTACTTTAAAGAAGTTTTTCCTGATCTGGATGCTGAAAAGTTTTACAGCACCTATTTCCCAATGGTTCATAAAGAACTGAAAGTGAATGTTATTGATGAGCAATTTTTAAAAGACTGCCCTTATTATCAGTTTACACGGGTAGGTGAAGAGGAGGCTCATAAAGCAGGTTTCAAAACCATACGGGTTCCGAATGTTTATGATTTCCAATACATGGAAAAAGAATATAAGAATGAAGTTCCCCGTTCTGCTTTGAATACAGAAGTGATTTACGGAAATAACCACGGCAAGAACAGTCTGGATAAAACCTACCTCAAAAAGGCACTCGAAACCGGAAATCTCGAAATTCTGGATCTTCATTGTGTCGAAAACATTAAGCTTAATGACGATAAAACCTATACTTTAAATGTGCAGCAAATTGATACTTCAGGGGCTGTTGTTTCTGATAAGGTATTCAACTGTAAAAAACTGATTCTCGCTGCGGGAACGATGGGAACTTTGAAAATTCTTTTACAGTCCAATGCCGTTAATAAATTTCCGATTCACGAAGAGATCGGGAAAAACTGGGGGAACAACGGCAATTTCATGACGGGCAGAAACTGGGTAAAACCATTGTCCGGCGGAACAGGGGCCAAACAATCTACGATTCCTGTGGGAGGTATTGATAACTGGGAAGACAAAGAACATCCTTTTTTCACGGAAATCGCTCCGCTTCCGATGGGAATGGATGTAGCTACAGCGTTATATCTTTTAATTAATAGAGTTGATAAAAAAGGGGAAGTTTCCTATGATGTTAACACCAAAAAACTGAGTTTAAACTGGGATCCGAGCCATACGGTTAAAATGAAGGAGAATGCAAATTATTTTATCAAAAAGATGAACCGGGCGAATGGCGGAACGAGAAGCCATTTCTTATTTAATAACGGTTTCGGAGCAGATGTCTGCTATCATCCGCTGGGAGGCTGTGTATTGGGTAAGGCAACCAATGACTATGGAAAACTAAAAGATCACGACAATCTTTATGTGTTAGATGGATCTTTGATTCCGGGAACAATCGGGGTTAATCCTTTTGTGACCATTACTGCTATTGCAGAATATTGCATTGAAAATCTAATCAGGCAGAATGAATTTGCATAGGATTAAGATCTCACTACATGGATTGTACTTCATCTAAATATTTTCTGATATCCTCTTCCTGTTGATGAGGGTACTCAAAATTAAGATTCTCAGCCAAAGCTGTCCCAAGGTCATGCACCAAATCTGCTGAAGCGTATAAAGCACGCCAGTTATCGTCAATACTGCTTCCTGAGAAGGTGGCTTCTGCTCTTTCCCAGAGTTCTGCAGACAGGTGTTTTTTGAAAAGACGGCCATGTTTATTGGTGGTGATATTTTTCCAGTCGTGAAAACTGGCAATAGACCATTCAATCAGAGGCACGAGATAATCTGTCCGGATCACATCTTCTGACATGAATTTAGCATAAAACAGATCTTCACGTTTCAGGCATTTGGCCACATAGGTCGTATCCCACCAGAAGTCGTTCATCAATTGCTGAAACTTTTGTTCTGTAGGTTTCCGGATCATGACAGACTGATAGGTTGGCGGCTTTAAATCTTTGGTCAGCTGATCTTTATCAATCAAAACCTTGTAACCAACATCCCAATCATCTGGAAGCTTTTCTTCCTGAACCTCTTTTAAAAATTCTGATTTTTGATAAAGTTTAAAATCAACCTTCACATGATCAGCGTACAGTACCATTTTCATGGCGTGTTTCCCATCAAAATAAGAATCATCTTCTTCTACCATGGAAACAGGATCACCAAAAATATAAATCCATTTCTTATCGGTCTCATACTCTTTTAAATTTTCAAAGACCAGTTCTATATCAAGGTCGCTGAAATCATCTACAGGTGCATAAGGATTCACCAACGAACTGGTCAGCAGTACAGCGTGAATGTCAGGATTGTTGTCTGCCCAGCTGATAATATGCTTCAGTTTTTCCTCCCGCGCTTTCATTATTAATAAGATTCTGAAATTTTCACCCGGTAGACATCCAGAGAGTTTCTTTTGATAGATTCCACAAAAAACCCTCCTTCTTCTGGTATAACTTCTTTAAGGTTAAAACTTTTACAGTCTTTTGGCAAACCAGAAAATACTAACGTAAACCAGAAATCCTGCATGAACGGAACGGCTGTCCAATTGGGGTAGATTGTAATATTCTCAGCATGAATAAGCTTACTTTTATGATCAGACTGATTGTCAATTAGGTAGGTAGAATTCCATATCCTGATCAGATTTCCCAAAAATGGTGACGCGGGAAAACAGCAATGGACAATAACCTGCTTCTCCTCTTCAATTTTGGTCTGAAGAGATTCCAGGAGTTCTTTGGCGATAATGGGCTTTACGAGTATTTCTTCCAACTTTTATTGTATGTCAATGTCAATTGTGAATGGGTGAATCATCAATGTGAATGCTATAAATTGACTGTTCACCCATTACTTTTTTAATATTCTAATTCTAATTTATCTTTGGTATAATTTCTTACTTTCTCTGTAAGCTCTGGATTGTGAGCTAATTTCTGACCGTAAGAAGGAACTATTTCCAATAATTTGTCTTTCCATTCACCCTGCAATTTTTCAGGGAAACATTTTTCAAGAACATTCAGCATAGCATATACCGCTGTGGAAGCACCCGGAGAAGCGCCAAGCAAGGACGCAATGGTTCCGCTTTTATTCACGACCACTTCAGTTCCGAACTCCAGTTTTCCACCGTCTTTTTCATCTTTTTTAATGATCTGTACTCTCTGTCCGGCTACTTTCAGTTCCCAGTCTTCTTCATTGGCATCTTTGATGAATTCTCTCAGATGCTGCATTCTTTGTGATTTCGTCATCGCTACCTGCTGAATAAGGTATTTAGTCAGCGGAAGATTGTGCCACCACGCACCAAATAGTGATCTTAAATTTTTAGTATTAACGCTTTCAGGTAAGTCCAGATAACTTCCTTCTTTCAGAAATTTTGTAGAGAACCCGGCAAAAGGTCCGAAAAGAAGCGCTTTTTTACCATCAATAATTCTAAGATCCAAGTGAGGAACAGACATAGGCGGAGCATCTACTGTTGCCTGGGTATATACTTTGGCGTGATGTTTTTCAACCAATTCCTGGTTATGACTTACCAGCCATTGTCCGGAAACAGGGAAACCACCGTACCCTTCACTTTCTTTGATATCTGAACTGTCCAATAGAGGAAGCGCATAGCCACCAGCACCAATGAATACAAAATCAGCAACAACTTCCTGTTTGTGATTGTGGATTCTGTCTTTGACTTTCATTTCCCACTTTCCGTCTTCTCTGGGATCCACATCTTTCACTTCATGGTAAAGAAATACCTCAACATTAGAATCCTCCAGCAGATGTCTTCCCATCTTTCTGGTTAAAGTTCCGAAGTTGACATCCGTCCCCATATCCATCTTGGTAGCCGCCATCACTTCAGAATCATTTCTTTTGCTCATCACCAGGGGAATCCATTCTCTAAGCTTATCATGATCGGTAGAATATTCCATCCCTGAAAAAAGAACCGATTCCGACATCGTCTGATGACGTTTTCTAAGGTATTCAGCTTCTTTTTCGCCGAATACAAGGCTCATATGCGGACATGAATTGATAAAATCCTTTGGATTCTCCACATATCCTTTAGTCACCAGATAAGCCCAGAACTGTTTTGACATTTCAAACTGCTCTGCAATACTCTCGGCTTTAGTAATATCAACGGTTCCATCCGGTCTTTCATGCGTATAATTAAGTTCACAAAAAGCTGAATGCCCCGTACCAGCATTATTCCATGCTGCGGTACTTTCTTTCGCAAACCTGCCAAGCATTTCGAAGATGGCAATTTCAAGATTGGGATCAAATTCGTGAAGCAATGTTGCTAAAGTGGCGCTCATGATTCCGCCGCCTATCAGTACAACGTCATATTTTGGTTTCGGTGTTCTGCTTATAAGCGATTGTGGCATATTTCTAAATTTTACATCAAATTTCGGGAAAAGTTTGATAAGTAAGGATGGGTTTAACGATTTTAACACGTTAATTTTTACAGCCAAAAAAGTTTTTTAACGGCCAAAAATATTTCATGGATACTGTCAATAGCCTTGCATTGAAATTCGTAATGAAATTACAATTTGTATTTTTTAAAAATGCTGGTGAATAGTCGTAATAGAATCTATTTTATTGAGAATTTTTTTAATAAATATCAAATGAAATGGTTTAAAATTTTCTAAAAAATAATTTAAGTTCACTTAAGTTCACTTAAGTCTGTCATGTAGAACGATTCAATAATAGACATCTTAGAGGTAAATAATTACCAATACATTATGAAAAATAATAGATAAAATATAATATTATTCACTTTTAATTGAATAAAATACACAAATGAGTAAAGTAAATTTATAATAAGAATTCAATTAAGTTATTTATTTTATGTAATTTGCACCCTTAATATTGTTTATTTTATTAGTATTTAATTAAAAATATTCATTAAAACATAAAACAGATGAAAATCATCCATTTCATGAGTACATTTTTTGCAACAGCGGCACTAGCCCAAAGCGGAAATGTAGGGATTGACACGTCCACACCTGATCCCAGTGCAATTTTACACATCGAAAACTTTAAAGGAACTCCAGCTATTGCTACGGCAACAATTTCAGGAGGTGCTGTCACAGGGATTACCTTAACCAACGGCGGAAGCGGATACACTACCGCTCCTACAGTTAACTTCTATGCAGGAGGATCTATCGTCAACGGAGGAACAAAAGCCAGGGCAACAGCTTCTATTTCAGGAGGTACAGTGACAGGAATTACGATTAATAATGGTGGAACGGGTTATACCAGTCCTCCTACTGTTACGATCTCCGGAGGTAACAAGGGTCTTCTTTTCCCCAACCTTAATATCGCTAACCTGAGCAGTACAACTTCTCCCGTAGCATCGCCAGCCAATGGGCTTATTGGTTTTAATGGAGGAACGAACAGTAACAATAAGGCACTTCATTTTTTCAATGGTACTTCAAACCAGTGGCAAAGTGCGATAGATGCTGAAGAAACCCCTAAAGTAGCTTATCTGGATTTCACAGGTTCTCTGTCTTTACTGGACAATGCTGTTGCAGGAGCTAGTGCGCTATTAGTCGTAAATCCGCCGGCAATTTCCGGTGTTTCCAATATTAATGGTTTTAAAGTAGTGCTGAATACAGTATCCGGAGGCTATTCTTTAGTCCTTCCACAGGGAAATTACCTCGTTGAAGTAAACCTTAACCTCAACTCACCACAGGAAAGCCCTGCAGGACAGGGAGGCACTGCTCCTCTTACAGGTAGTACTTATTATCTGATGGGATATTTCATCGATTTCTTTAGCGAAACCTTTAATAACTCTACCAACACCTTTACAGCGGGAGCCAATTCCAGAAAGGAAGTCCCGATTGTTTCGAAAGTGAACACCAATCACCTTGCAACCTGGTCGTATTATTATAGTGTACCTAATAATGCCAATGCCAACATCATCGGGGGACTAAGGCTTAGCCTTGGAAGAATGCAGAACAGTACATTCTATGATCTGGTGAATGTGATCCCAACAGGATCTTATATTAAAATCTCTAAGCTTTAAATACAAAATATGAAAAAAAGTTATATTCTACTATTTTTATCAATAGTCCACCTGATATATGCACAAGTTGCTATAGGGAAAAACACCGTTAACAGCTCTGCAGTGCTGGAAATTTCAGAATCTTCCAATAAAGGAGTTCTTCTTCCCAGAGTAGATATTGTAGATATATTAAGCAATACAAGTCCTGTAAACAATCCTGCAAATGGGCTTTTAGTATATAATAAAGGGAATTCTATGAGCCCAGGTCTCTACTTATGGAAAAACAACCGCTGGAACCAGATTTCAGACACTTACAATCTCGTGAGCTATATGATCCTTCAGAGAACTACTGATTATACTATACTGGGAGCTTCTGCAAACGGCACTTTTAAAAACTTCAATGATGCCGCCCTTACAGTCATCTCGAACGATATCGGAGCGTCTTACAATACTGGCTCCGGGCTTATCACACTCCCTGGCAACAGTGGATATCTGGTGAATGTATGTCTGAACATCCGTACAGCTCTTGAAAGCACGACATTGGGTATTGGAGGCACCGCAGTTCACTTACATCAGTATCTTGTAAAGCTTATCGACCCTGTAAGCGGGACACAGTATGGAAAAACTATCAGCTTAAACGCCCAGTCGATCGCCACCAACAAAACGCATACTCTTAATTTGAGTTTCTCTTTTGTAACAACTTCTACAACGCCTATTACACTTCTTCCTTCTATTGCTCATGACGCTGGAGGAACCTATCAGGCGGGCGCTGGAGGTACCACTCCAAATAACGGAGAAATCATCATTACCAATGCAAAAATTGACATCCAGCGTTCTGCTCTTAATCAATAACAGTAAAAAAATGAAAAAACTTATTTATATATTCTGTATGGCAGCTTTCCTGTCAAGCATGTTCATAAAAGCACAGGTGGGTATTAATACCAATACACCCAACGCAAGTAGTGTTCTGGATATCAATTCAGCAAATAAAGGTGTTCTTTTTCCACAATATGATCTCACGGTACTGAACAGTACTTCTACTCCGGTTTCAAACCCTGCAGACGGACTAATGATATTTAACAAAGGAGGCAGTTCTGTCTATCCAAAAGGGTACTATATATGGATAAGAGACCAGTGGCAACGTGCTATTCTTGCAGGATCTGAACCCCAGATTATGTCTCTTCTTATTAACCCTTCTGCTCTAATCCCTGCTAACAGTACGAATAATACACTTACAGGATTTACCGTTGCTGCCAATAAGATCACAGGTGCATCACTTGGTGCTGATACTTCTACCATTACATTGCCAGCCGGAACTTACATCGTCCGTTATTCTGTAGATACGAGTAATGCCAATAATAATTCGGGTCCGGCGAATACACAGTATCTTTCACAAAACTTTACCTGCACGCGTTCTTATTTAATTAATGGGGCCACAAGTGCTACGATTACTGAAATGAACAAAATGTGCCAGCTATCCAGTTCATTTACTTTTTTTCAGGGAACTTATTTTTTAACGCTGGCTGCTCCAACAACGATCAGACAGAAGTTTGAATTTGATACAGGCAATGGATTTACGGCAAGTAATCTTAATGTAAGAGCTTCCTTTACACTTTTGATCACCAAAATGAGCTTATAAAAAAAACTAAAGCCTTGAAAAAAGGCTTTAGTTTAATAGTATATCTGAACAAGGTTTTAATCTTTCAAGCCTTGTTTTTTCAATTTAATTTAGCGGTCAGTTTTTTAAATTGCTTTTCAGCATTCTTTCCTTCGTAAAGGATGGCATACACGGTATCAATAATCGGAAGCTTAAGATTTTTCTGCTTTGCAGTCTTATAAATAGAGTCAGCAGCATAATATCCTTCTGCCACCATATTCATCGATTGGATTGCAGATTTTACAGTGTATCCTTTTCCGATGAGATTTCCTAAACTTCGGTTTCTTGAGAAAAGAGAGTATGCCGTTACCAAAAGATCACCCAGATACGCACTTTCATTAACGTCTCTTGGAGCTTCATATACTGCTTCCAGGAAAATTTCCATTTCACGGATCGCATTGGAAACAAAAACGGCCGTGAAGTTATCTCCATAGCCCAATCCGCTTGCTATTCCGGCTCCGATGGCGAAAATATTTTTAAGAATGGCACTGTATTCGTTTCCTAAAATATCTTTACTGGAATGTACTTTGATAAAATCTGAACTGAAAATTCCGGTCAGTTTATTTGCTGTTTCATCTTCTACTGCGGCAACGGTGAGGTAAGAAAGCCTTTCCATAGCTACTTCTTCCGCGTGACATGGCCCTGCAATAACCGCCTGATTTCTGAAACCTATTTTAAATTCATCCCTTAAATAATGCGCTACCACATCATTGACTTTGGGAATAATTCCTTTAATCGCTGAAACAAAGATCTTGTCACCATATTCACAGGTCATTTTATCCATCGTATCAGAAAGGTAAATGGAAGGTGTTGCCAATACGATGACATCACAGGCACTTACCAATTCATTAATATCGGTTGTCAGTTTTAGACTTTTAAGATTAAAATTAACTGCTGTCAGGTAAGATGGGTTGTGTCCGCGAAGCTCTATAGCCCCTTTTACGAATTCGCTTCTTACACACCAGTGGACCACTTTACAGTTTTCAACAAGCATTTTTACGATAGCAGTTGCAAAACTTCCACTGCCTACTACCCCTACAGAAACTTCGTTTTTATTCTTTTTTGGATTCGAAGATTCGGAAATTATTTTCTTTTTAGCCATAATTGAAATATGAACTACAAATATATTAAAACAAAGGCGGAAGAAGGACTTTAGGCTTATGATAAAAGCCATTTTCTGAAAAAATTAACACTTAAACACAATTAAATATCTAATTAGACGTTAAATACAGAAAAAACTAAGTTTTCTTTAAAAATATACATCAAAGAGTATTTTTAATTAAATTTGCACGCTTAAAACCGTTTTGTAATATACTTAAGAAAAGAAATATGAAGAAATTTCTAAACAGCAAGAAGAATGTGAATATTCTCCTGGGAGGACTTTTGCTGGTAGTTTTTGCACAGGCCATCTTTATCGCCAGGTTATTTTCTGAAAAGGATGACAAGATGTATGAAGTGAACCTTGTCAAGATCAACACTGAAAAAGACAGTGTAGATTATTTAAAAATGAAAACAGATCTTACTTTGGTAGATCAAACGGTATCTGAACTTAATTCTTTCCTGAAATCCAAAGACATCTCCAATGAAAAAGTGATGATCCTCAGTAAAGACAGTATTTCAAATTCCGTATATCTGGCCAAGCAAGCCAACCGCTACAGTCAGTATCTCATGAATCTTCAAAAAAAGCTGATGGAAGTTCCTCTGGGAATGCCTACGGACGGATATATCTCCTCTAATTTTGGTATCAGAAAAAATCCAATTCCTTTTAAAACCGTATTTGCTTCTGTAAAATCAAGTGCCGCAGAGTCTAAGCCAATAGCCGCTGCCGCTCCTAAACCGGAAGTAAAAGTAGAACCCGTTGAGAAAATCATTGAATTAACGGACAGCTATGGTAACAAAAGAGAAGTAAAAGTTATGGTAACGCCTAAAGCAGCACCTACTGCTCCGGCCCCATCGTCTGCAACTGCCACTTCAACAAAAGCTGTGGCCAGCAATTCTCCAGCTAAAGCGTCTATAGAAAAGAATAATCCACCTGCTGAAGCTGACCAGATGCAGTTCCATAAGGGGCTTGACATTGCGGTGGCGTTCGGTTCAGATGTGAGAGCTGCTGCTGCCGGAACTGTTATTTTCTCCGGTCAGAAGGGTGGTTATGGAAACTGTGTTATCGTTTCTCACGGAAACGGACTGGCTACATTATATGGCCACTTGTCTCAATTGGTCTCTAAAGTGAACGAGAAAGTAAAAGTAGGACAGGTTATCGCGAAGTCTGGAAATTCCGGACGTTCTACAGGGCCTCACCTGCATTACGAAGTACATAAAAACAACACGCCGGTAAATCCGAAACTGTTTATGAATTTATAAAAAAATGGCTGTCCAACGGACAGCCATTTTTTATGTAATATTATCAAAAGAAAATCTGTGTATTCTGAGAAATCCTTGGGAAACGAAAAACATCAACCACAAAAGTCACAAAAGCTTTTAAAACACAACTTATTTTTAAGTTAAATACATTAAACCGATAAAGTGCACTAAAGTTTTATGAAAATCTTTGATTTTCTGCTTATGTGGTCTTATTATGTATCAGGATGATAAACTTTTGAAACTAAAGTGATCTAAAGTGTTTAAAACTATAAATTTTGTGACTTTTGTGGTTTAAATAATTTAAGCGCGTGAGGGCTTTGAGAAACTCAGTCTCCCAGAAATATTTGTCATCAATGATCTTGTTCTCGGAAAATATACTGTATTATCAATAAAAAACTGCCATCTAATGACAGCAGTTTTACATATTATTTCAGAATTTTAAGAGTTCCTTTCAGATGAGTGAATGATCCGTTAGGTTCTGCTATATTGGTATATATTATATTTTGATTATAATCCTGAATATGGGTCACATTAGAGCCTAATTTAGGTTCATGCCAGTAGACCATAAAGATATTCTTTGCTACTTCTACAGCAGTGTACCGGACCGTATCGGTATTTCCCTTTACGTTTCCGGAAACTCCGGTGAAGGACATTTCTTTATTGTTTTTGAAATCAAGAATGAATTTAAAAGTTCCGAAATCAGCTTCTACTTTGTTTCCTATGGCCGGATAAGGTGATCTCAAATCCCAGTTGATCTCTCCGAAGAAAACTTTCGCTCCCATTTCCAGTTCATCTTTTCCGTGAAGATCAGGGTATTTTTTTACCATAAAATCTACAACATCTGAGGATGTTTTGTTTTCAGTGACGGCCCTTTTATAGTTTTCAAGATAGTTTTTAACAAAATCAAGTGACTGAGTAGACACCGAAAGCTTTGCAAAATGGGAAGGAACGACCTGTTCAGGTTGTAGTGCTTTCATGGCATCAATCTGTGCGATCCACTGATCAATTGCTTTGATATTCTGAGTATCCGCCATCCAGATATGGGAATCTACTGATACAGAAATACCACCGACTACAGTTTTTAGAGATGGAATCCAGACAAAACTGTGAGCAGAATCTTCAGCATTCATTTTGATTTCAATCTTATTTCCCTCCAGATCAGGAATGGTGTTTACTGCTTCAGGAATAATGATCTCTGAGGGAGCATCTTCTTTAAGCTGCGGTTTCCACACGGCCATTTTATCATCTTTTGAGGCAGATATCAAGTAAGCAGTCTGCGCTGTAGAAATAATCTTTGCATTTGGAAATGCTTTTTTGATCACCTCTAAACCAAAGTAAAAATCGGGATCGCTGTGGGAAATAAAAACCGTTTTCAGATTTTTTCCCGTGGCCTTAATCTCTTTTACCAATTGTTCTGCATACTGCTTCTGAAACTGAGCATCGATAAGCACCGCATCTTTATCGCCATAAATAATGGTGGATGTAATAGGAAAAATAGCCTTGGGGCCGGGATTGTACACTTTAATCTTTAAATTCCCTGCAAACATAATGCTTACAAAACCCAGCAGTGTCAATAGTGATAATAATTTCTTTTTTAACATTGTCTTTTTTTTAAGGAATTAGTAAGCTGCTGTAAAACGTTCACGGATATGGTTATTTTGCTCCAGTTCGTCGACCAAAACGGCTGCTACATCTTCTACAGAAAGACGGCTTCTTCCGTTCTCATCAAAAACCGGAGTTTCTAAAGAGGTTCTGTATTTCCCTGTTCTTTCCCCTACATTCGCCTGGTTCATTTCAATGGCAGGGCTGAAGAAAGTCCAGTCCAGTGTAGTGTTTTCTTTAATTTTGTTTAAATAATCTCTTGCTGCCGTTGCACCTGGTTTGTAAGCCTCAGGGAAATCTGGTGTATCTACGATCTGTACATGATCCGGAGTATAAAGACTTCCTGCTCCTCCTACCACGATCAGCCTTTTTACGCCTGATTTTTCTACTGCTTTTTCAATATTAACAGAACCATTCAGAAAATCATTGTAAAGATTTGGATTTGTCCAGCCAGCGTTGAATGCACTGATGACCGCATCACTTCCTTTTAAAGCTTCTGCCAGTTCTTCTGTATTGTTTACATCAACACTTTTTGCCGTCACGTTTTCTTTAGATTCTACCTTAGAAGCATCTCTTACCAAAGCTTCCACAGCATATCCTCTTTCTGCCAATTCGTTCACCACATTTTTTCCCACAAAACCGGTTGCACCGATTACTGATACTTTTTTCATAATATTTTATTTTAAAATTAAATTGTAATAACTTTTGTTACATTTATAGATAAAAAATTTTAATCAAACTGATCGCTGAATTCCTGCAATGATTTATTACCTAAAAATTGAGTAACCAACTGATCTGTTTCTTCAAACAAGGTCATTAAATGGTTATTGATCTCCTTCCCTACACTGCATTCCGGATTAGGATTCTGATTTTTTTTTCCTAAAACTTCGGTATTCTTTACCGCTCTGTAGATTTCAGAAATACTGATCTGATCTGCGCCCTTCGCAAGCTGGCTTCCGCCATCTTTTCCCTGTCTGCTGGCAATCAGGCCTGCTTCTCTCAATACACTTAATTCTTTCCTTACGATCACTGCATTGACATTCACGCTGCCTGCAATCCATTCAGAAGTGAGCCACTCCTGAGGACTTTTCGCCAACAAGGTCATCATGTGTATCGCCGTAGCAAATCTTGTATTGTTCATTATAATTACAGGGCAAAGATAAACATTTTTTAAATGTAACAAAATTTATTACAGTTAAATTTTTCTTAAAGAATTAATTTGTCCAGATCCAGCAGCAGATAATTAATATTCTGGTTAATCGTTCTCGTTGCGGACTGCATCTGATTGAGCATCGCAGCACGGTTATGAAGATCATCAGCTCTGTAAAAACCTCCGTCGCTGAAGATCACCGACTGATCAGCCTCTTCTTTACTGTCATCAAACTGGTAATGAAGCCATCTTTCCTTCATACTGCTGATGATAGAATGTTTTTCTTTATTGGAGAATTTTTTCTCGGTATACATGTACCAGATGAATGGTGGAAAATTCGGAGACTCCAGCTTTTCTTTCCATATATCTCTCAATAGATTTCTCTGATGGATAAATTCTACTTTTTTTCCTTTTGGATTCAGGGTTGCCAAACCGAAACCTGCTCCCACGACTCCCCCACTGATATCAATCGCATTGCTCCATCCACCGTCTGAAACGATACCTCCTGCTATAGAGGCAGCCGCTCCCGTCACAATGGAGTAGAGAATCATTTTGTTATTTCTGGAATCATTAAGGTTATCCACATAATTTCCGATCTGTGCTACCCTCTCCCCTTCACAATCAAATTCTGCGGCAACCGCATCCAATTCGGTAAGGGCAATGGTAATTTTACTGTTGATTTTACTTTTAAGCTGTAATACTTTTACCTGGGCTGTAATGGATGAATCCTTTTTCAGATCAACAATTTTATGAACTTCGTCCAGATTATCCAAAGCATTCAAAATCAAAATACTCTGATCGGAGAACATTCCCTGCAATTCTTTATTGGCCGCTAAAATAGAATCAGAATTGTATGATGGTACTCTGGTGCTGTAGTTATATTTAAAAGGTGCTTTACAGTAGCTGTCTTTTAAAGTAAGAATATTCTGTCTGATCACCTGATTCTTTTTGGAAATACAGGAAGTCAGCAAGCTGAATACTGCCAAAAGGTAAAAGAGTTTTTTCATTCAGTCTATATTTTTCTTTGTGTCATGTAGTTCGTTAATTGCAAAGGCTCGAAGAGATTCAGCTGTTTGTCTTTTTAAGGTGTAATGATTTTATCTTTTATACAATTTAAATACACCTATTTTATGGAAAAGTTGTAACGATAATTCTAAAAATTATTCCAATCCGTTCTATCCTTTGAAATTGATTGATACGAATATAATACAAATAAAAAAAATTACCCGAATTCGGGTAATTTTTTAATCTATTTTTAAGCAGGATTATTTTATATCCAGCAGCTCTACTTCAAAAACCAGTGTAGAATTGGGTCCGATTTCTTTGCTGATCTGCTGATCTCCATACGCTAAATGCGGAGGAAGAATCAGTCTCCATTTGCTTCCAACAGGCATTAACTGGAGTGCTTCTGTCCATCCCTTAATCACTTTGTTTAAAGGGAAAGAAGCGGGTGTTCCTCTTTTTACAGAGCTGTCGAATACTTTGCCGGAAATGGTCGTTCCGTGGTAGTGGCATTTTACCGTGGATTTAGGACCTGGTTTTGGGCCGTCGCCTTCAGTAATGATTTCGTATTGTAAACCGCTTGGTAATTGCACAACGCTTTCTCTCTTACCATATTCCATCATATATTCCTTACCATCGTTAAGGTTCTTTTCTGCCAGTTCTTTTTTCTTTTTAAATAACATATCTGCTACTCCCATTGTTGATATTTTTTACAAAGATAGGAGTTTTGGAGAGAATGGAAGAAGGAAGCCGGAGGATGGAAGTTATGGAGGTAGATGGAAGGAATAATAGTTAAGATGTTGCTGGTTGTCGGTTTAGAATATAATGACGAAATAAATTTGCATCACAGCTAGCTGATGGGTGCATCGGAAGTTTTTCCTCCTTTTCCTCTTCCATCACTTCTGCTAAACCACAGATTAGCAAAACGTTCCCTTCCAACCCTATTGCCTGCTACAAAATTCAAGTAATTTTAATATTATGTTAACGCAGATTCCAAAACTTGGCGTTATAATTGAATTTAAAAACTAAATGCCAACACCACTAAAATATAACAGGAAATTTGATGAGCTTACTGAAGAGGAAAGAGAACTTCTGGAAATCAATAAAAAAACGATTGCAGATTTCGTTGAACAGTCTTCTTCCATAAGTGATGTCAACTACGCTACCAGAAATGCTCATGCCAAAACTTATGCTACAGCAGAGGGGACATTCTTCATCGATAAAAATATTCCGGAAGAACTTCTCCCGTTTTTTGATAGCGAAAAATTTGACCTTACTATAAGGCTTTCCAATGCGAATCTGAAAATTAAAAACAAAGGAAACGATATTCCAGCCTATGGATTTGCTGTAAAAGTAAAGGATGAAAAAGGGGGCTTAATCGCTAATTTCCCTCTCGTTAATTTCCCTCTCTTCCCAACGAATTCGGTTTCTCATTTCCTGAAACTGTTTACTGCGGTGAACAGATTTTATATTAAAAAATGGAGCAGTTTTTTTTCACTGGCAGCTCAGTCTTTAAAAGTTGTACCTTCTGTTTTCACGCTATCATTCGCCAGGAATGTTTTTAAATTGTTGAGCAAAAGGAATGATTTTATTCTGTCTTTTGATTATCATTCTGTAGGAGCTTACCGTCTTGGTGAATATATGATTAAAATAAAACTGGTTCCCCAATCTGTAGATAAACATTTTGGTAAAAAATCAAAGATGAAAGAAGCTGTGAAAAACTTTTTCCAAGATCATGACTATACGGCAGATGTTCTGATCCAGTTTTGTTACGATCTGAAAGACCAGCCTGTCAATAGACTGAATGTGGAATGGAAAAATTCGTCTTATCTAAAGATTGGAGAAGTAAGAATAAATAAAGGCGATCTTTTGGATCCGCGCAATTGCAGCAATGAACTGTTATCATTCAATCCATTTGAAAGCAAGATTTTTTTCCAGCCTGTGGGAAAGATACAGAAACTTCGTGATGAAGCCTATAAGGTTTCTATGCAGACCAGGAAAAAGATTAATAAGCTGTTACACGGAGTGAAGTGAGTGGTCAGTTCTGAATAGTGAATTACAAAATGTGAATATTTGTTAATTCAATTAATTTTTTAAAATAAAAAAGGCTTTACAGATGGTAAAGCCTTTTTATATGATCAGGTTTTGCGATTCTTATTTGTCTGATTTTTCTTTTGCATCATCTTCTTTTTCAGGGAAAATAATAGATACCAGAACAGAAAGTACCAATACTCCTCCTACAATTCCCAATGAAACCGGAGACGGAATATGAATCCAAGGCGCGATCAACATTTTTACCCCGATAAATGACAGGATAATCGCCAGTCCGTAAGGAAGCTTGCTGAACATGTGGATAAAGTTCGCCAATAGGAAATATAAAGATCTTAATCCTAAGATCGCGAAAATATTGGATGTATACAGGATGAACGGGTCATTAGAGATCGCAAAGATCGCCGGAATAGAATCTACTGCAAAAAGAACGTCGGTAAATTCAATAACCCCAACCACTACTAAAAGCGGTGTTGCCATCTTGATTCCGTTTTGAACGGTGAAGAACTTATCACCATCATAATTATCGGAAACTTTCCAGAAACTTTTAATCAGTCTTGCCCCAGCTGTATTGCTGTAATCTTCGTCATCATCATCACCTCCGTCGCCCCAGGATTTTATCCCGGCATAAACAAGGAAGAGACCGAACAGAGCCATTACCACGTTGATCTGTACTGCTTTTCCAAAAATAGTCATTTCAGGAAGATACGTCAGGTTGATCAATCCTACTCCTGCGAAAATAAATATCGCTCTGAAGATCAGTGCTCCAATAATTCCCCAGAAAAGAACTTTGTGATGAAGGTATTTCGGAACTTTAAAGAACCCGAAAACAAGAATAAATACGAATAAGTTATCCACAGAGAGGGCTTTTTCGATCCAGTAGGCGGCCTGATACTGCGTAAATTTCTCTACGGCCACCGCGTGGCTCTCAGGACTTCCGTCTGTATTGAAAACCCAATAGACTACTCCTGAGAATACCATGGATAGTGAAATCCATACGATAGACCAGATGGTTGCTTCTTTGGATGATACTTCATGGCTTTTTTTGTTGAATACTCCTAAATCCAGGAGCAGCATGATAACGACTGTTACCGCAAATCCCCACACCAAGCCCGGGTGCAATTCTAAAATACTTTGATGTTCCACTTCAGTTTATGTTATTATATGATAAAAGCAATAGATGTACAGTATGCACAAATATTGCTAATTTTTAATGTTTTTTATTTGATATCAACAGATCAATAATTTCTGGCCTCAAGCCTGTAAAACTATTCATTTTTTCCGAATGAGACAAGGTTCATTCTTACTGATTATCTATTGGTTATAAATAATTGGCCTGAACCGTCTGAATCGTCTGTTCCAGTTTTCTGTCTGAAGTAGGATCTCCGATCGCATTGAACTTCCATTCTCCGTTTTTTTTGTAGAACACTCCCATTACCATGGCAACGTGTCCTTTGAAAGAAGCATCATTGGCGATATCATATTTAGCGAAAACCTCTCTTACATTGGTAGGCGTTCCTTCGTAGATACGGATAGAAGCAAAAGGAATCGTTCCGAAATCCTGTCCCTGGTAGCTGTTCAGTACCAATGCAACGTGCTCCACGTTGGGTTCCAGCTGGCTGAAATCTATTGTAATGACTTCATTGTCCAGTCCGTCATCTCCGTTTACGTCTCCGGTAAGGTCATCACCGCTATGTTTTACAGAACCGTTTCTTGATTTCAGATTTCCGAAATAAATAACTTCTGTCAGCGTTTTATTTGAATCAAATAAAATACAGCTTCCATCTAAGTCTACTGCTTCTTTTTTAGTTCCGAAAAGTCCTTTTTTCTCGATTGCCCCCCAGTTGATCCCTACACAAGCTTGGGTAAGTTCGGCACCGTTTTCCTTTTTCAGGTTGATTCTTTGACCTTTTTGTAAGTTAATAGCCATCTTTTTATATTTATTGTTGTTATTTATTTTTGGCAAATGGGCTTATGAACCTATTTGCAAATCAAATTTCGTATTAATTATTATTCAAATTTAAATTAAGCATTGCGCGCAGAATATTGGTTTCTTCGTCGAAGTCAAATATTTTGCTCATAATATCTATGTTCTCAAGGTTTTTCAGATAGTCTTTCAGTACATTTTCCACTTCTGCAGGAATCGTTCTTTTCCTTTCGTTGATGGAATTTTCCAGCAGCTCATTTTTTCTTTTCAGCTGATTGATGATTGAACTCTGGTTGGATTGGTTCTCGGAAATATCTAATTTTTCAAGATCACCGTCAAACAAATAAAGTTTTTTATCATCGATGCCAAAAACGAAATGATCATCTGACTGAAATATCTTAAAGAGTTCGTACTCATTGGTCCCGATCAGATAACCACAGACAAAGCGTACTTTAAAACTCTGGATATTCAATCTTCCCAAAAGCTTCCTTTCTATCGCATAATCTCTGTACTGATAGGCAGGAAAAGGCTTTGATTTCAGCTGTTCTTCATCTGCGCTGGTTCTGTAGAATTCCTGTCCGTATTTTTTATGAAAATACAGGACGTTGTTCCAGTCTGCCGTAAAAATATCCTGGGTAAGATCTTTATAGAGCATTTTCAGATGCTGGGAAAATATACCGCTGTACATCTTCCGGTCGGTCTGAAAGCTGTCTATCCGCCTTTCTTCAAAACCTTCAATATATTTAGTGTTAACGTCAATTTCATTAATGACAGTGAGCATATCATTTTCCTTCTGCCGCTTTATTTTGGTAAGAAGTTCTATGAGACTGTCGGTATACTGCAGATGAAAAAGCTCCAGCTTATTATAGTCCAGAGCAGTGTTTTCCTGAAACAAATTATGAATGATATCCGTTTTGATGTAAATAGATATGATGTCAATATGTTCAAAAAAATTAGCCAGAAGTTTAAGCTTTGTTAATCTTCTTCTGCTCTGAGACATTATGGCTGCCGCATCATCTCCCACCTTGATATTCTGTTAATTAACCTCTGACGTTAGCTTTTAATTCATGCTCCAGTGTCTGAAGATCCTGATCCAGTTTTCTTCTTCCTTCAGCACCCTGTTTCTGGATCTGCTTCACTTCATTCAATGTATTGATCAACATTGAAGTTGTTTCTCTCAATGTTTCTACCGATACGATCGTTTGCTCGTTCGCTCTGGCAACATTCACAGAGTTCTGACCCAGACGTTCTGCATTTTTCTTCAGAATGGCTTCTGTCGTAGAAGATACCTTTTGCTGAATTTCTATATTTTGCTGCTGTCTGTACATGGCAACCGCCAGTGAAAGCTGATTTTTCCAAACCGGTAATGTGGTGGTAAGGATCGTCTGTGCTTTTTCAGCAATAGAAACATTGTTATTCTGTACGAGTCTGATCTGTGGAAGGGACTGCATCATGATGATACGGACCACTTTAAGGTCAGCCATTCTTCTATCTAATCTTGCGATGAAATCCCTTTTGTCAGCAATCTGATAATCCTGATAGGTCTGCGGATCAGCTTCCATTTGCGCTAATTCTCCCGCCGCTCTTTCCATTCTTACATTTCCCGCGATGACCAATTCTTCAATAGCCTTAATGGAATTCACATTGCTTTCAAAAATAGTCTGAAGAACTGCATTATCTTTGGTAGAAGTGATGATCCCTGCATTTACCTTATGAGCGATCTGTTCGATATTATTGATGATCTTATCATATTTCGTGAACAGATTTTCCACCTGGGTCATGACCTTTTTCATGAACGGAATCTTGCTCAGAAAGCTTTTCACTTTATTTTGCTGAAGTTCTTCAACGTCTACGTAGTTAAGTTCCACCAATAGATCATTGATAAGCACTCCTACTTCTCCTGAGTTGGATCTTCTTACATTTCCCAAAAAGCTGTCACTCTGGTTGGATAACGTTTTCTGAAGTTCTGCTCCATAATTAACGATGGAACCCGGATTGGTCTCATCGATCGAGTTGGCAAGAACTTCATATTTCTTACGCTCTTCTACCTGCAGCTGAGTCAGATTAACATTCCCCTCTCTGTCCACAAGAACCGCCGGTGTCGTATTTTGTACGGGCTGACTTTGAGGAGTCATCGGAGCGGGCTCAAATGTTTTAAGAGGTTCAATTGACCCCATTGGATCTATTGGTTGATTGTCTTGGTTGTCCATAATTATTTTTGATAAATTGATACGAATTTGTCAAGGCCGTCTCTCTGTCCTGCCCCAACAGCTTCAAATTTCCATTCTCCGTTTCTGTTGTAGATTCTTCCGAATTCTACAGCAGTTTCAATAGAGAAATCTTCGTCTAATTCATATTTCAGAATTTCTTCGTTCGTATCTGTATTGAAAATTCTGATGAAAGAATTTCTCACCTGTCCGAAGTTCTGCTTTCTTGCATCAGCATCGTGGATGGTTACCACTACTGTAATTTCCTGAATCGCTGAATCTATTTTTGTAAGATCGATCTTGATCTGCTCATCATCTCCCGAACCTTCTCCTGTAAGGTTGTCTCCTGTGTGGATCACAGATTTGTCCGGAGATTCCAGATTATTATAGAAAATAAAATGATTGTCTGACACTAATTTTTTGTCTTCCCCTAAAAGGAATAAAGAAGCATCAAGGTCAAAACCTGTTCCTGTAGAAGTATTATTGATATCCCATCCTAAACCTACAGTGAATTTAGGTGCGTTAATGTTTTCTCTTTGTCCTTTTTGTAAGTTAATAGCCATAATAGAGTTCCGTTTGTGTTAAAGTATTGATGTTATTTTCGTATTCTTTTATTAAATGATAATTGTTGCTGATGGCCAGCTCCAGAAGCAGGTCCATCTGCTCCTTTTTTACTTTAGACGTAAGATAGTCAAAATTACTTGAATCCAGGCCTAAAATATATTTCACGATCCTTGTATTGAATTCAAAACTTGGCTTCGCCATTACTTCTGCGACATGTTTGATATTTTTTACCGCGTAATAGTTAAAGAAGTTTTCAATTTTCGGATCAAGGTCAAAATTCATCAGTTCCGCATAATAGAGGAACATAAAATCTGCCTCTACTTCGTATTCGTTCAAAATTCTGTTCACCGTAAATTCGTGACTTCCCGTGATTTTTATATCGTCTATAAAAATACAAAGTTTTCCTCTTAAAAAATCCTTATCAATATAATAAGTATCATTAGCGATCAGATTTTTACGGTCTTCAAAATTAAGATTCCCATAATCTGTGATATAGGTGTGATTACGGTTGATTTTCGATATTATACTGGATCTTCTCCCTTTCTGAAACAGGTACAGATCCAGATGCTTTTTAAAGAAAAAACATAAAAAATTAGAAGCCGTAGGAATGGCCATATACGGACTTGGAAGAACGACGATCTCTTTTTCTGTATTTAAAAGTTCGGCGTGTTCTGCGATAAATCCGTTGAATAATTCTTTAGCAAACTTTTCAGCATACGACTTATCGCCATATTTGAAATAGCTGTATTCTGCGGGTGAAAAAGTGAATTCATCTGCGGAATGAATGGGGTGTAAGCTGTATCTTTTATTCATACAATTTAGTGTTTAAGTAAGTGGGCACTGAAACCAAAATCTTTTGCGCCTTTATAATCTGCCACCGGATTATCTCCGATATGTAGGATACGATGCATCGGAAGATCCTGATCTTTAAGGTTATTTTTTACCTCCTGAAAAATAAGAGGATTCGGTTTGGAAATATTAATCTCATCAGAATAAATATGGAAATCTATATACTGATCCAGTTCCTCCTGAATCAGAAATTTTCTCATGGTTCTTCCCTTGATAAATCCTGTATTGCTTAAAATATTAACTGTTTTTCCTTCATTTTTGATCTGATCAAAGAATTCCTTTATGTTTTCGAAAATAACAACAGGTTTATATTCTAAAAACAGTTCTTCGCTTTTCAGGTAAAATTCTTCTAATTTTTCTTTATCTAATTGTTTTATATCTACATCCAGTGAGCCCAGAATCAGTAAATACATTTCAAAAGTATCAATATTCCCACCTGTGACCTCATTGATTGTATTGCAGAGATCGTCGTAATATTTTACCGTTTTCGCAACGTCAGCAACAGGTTTATCAATAGTAAAAAACGAGGTGAACAGCTCAACTCTTTTTGTTTTAAATTCAGGGTGAGATTTGATTAGGGTGAGCCACAGGTCAAAAGAAAAATGACAGTGGTTGTGAATGTCGATATCCGTTTTCAATAGTTTTAAGTTAAAAGTTTTATTTAGCTTTCTTGAAAAAGATTTAAAATTGTTTAATCATCAACAAGTGTTTCTTTGGGTATTCTTTCCAAAGATAAAATTTTTCTTAGAAAAGCATTACGTACTTCTCTGTTTTAAGAAATTTTTATGAATTTTCACTTCCTTTTCTGGGGTTAGCAGTTGGAGTTAACCCTTTGTTTAAATTCGATGATCAAAAAATTTATCTAAAAAATTTTGGGCAATTAAAAAATTTATCTAATTTCGCAACCGATTAACAATCAACAATGTCAACAACAATGATAAATATAATCACTTTAAGTAATCCTGTGAGAGCTGTGTACTCTGGCAGCAATCGATATTTATCTGAATAGTTCCTTAGATCTTTTATTACTAAAAATATATTGAAGACCTATCTATTCAGATGGGTCTTTTTTGCTGCCTTATTTTCAGACCTCAAAACGAGGAGAATACCTACCTGTATTCTCAAAATCAACAATTTAAATTCAGCAAAATGAAATATAACACAAGAAATATAGGAATTATAGCGCATGTAGACGCAGGAAAAACCACTTTATCCGAAAGGCTTCTCTATTACACGGGCCTCATTCATAAAATTGGAAACGTAGACGATGGAAATACGACGATGGACAAAGATATCCAGGAGAAAAACAGAGGAATCACCATTTCATCCGCGGCCGTTTCTACCCAATGGAAAAAAGGAGAAACAGTATATAATATCAACATCATTGATACTCCCGGACACATCGATTTCGCAGTAGAAGTTGAACGTTCCTTAAGAGTTCTGGATAGCGTCGTTGCCGTTTTCTGTGCTTCCTCAGGGGTTCAGCCTCAAACCGAAAATGTATGGTTCCAGGCTGAAAAGCATGGAATTTCAAAGATTTGTTTCATCAATAAAATGGACAGGATCGGAGCAGATTTCTTTGCGGTTCTTAAGGAAATAGAAACCAAACTTAATGCTGTTCCTATGGCACTTCAAATCCCGATCGGAGCTGAGGACCAATTTGAGGGAGTGATTGATTTAATCAGACAGAAGGCTTTGTACTGGACGGATGAAAACGGAGAAACCATTATTGAGAAGGAAATTCCTGAGGATCACAAAGCAGATGCCGATGAATACAGAATGAAATTGATGGAAACGCTCGCCGGATATGATGAAACGTTCTTTGAGATTTTCATGGATCCTGAAGAAAAGCTAACGGAAGAAATGATTACTGAAGCCTTACAAAAAGTCTGCAGATCAGGAGCTGCGGTTCCGGTTCTCTGCGGTTCTGCCTTTAAAAATAAAGGAGTACAACCTCTTTTGGACGCGGTAGTCACTTATTTTCCGGCGCCGGATCAGCTTCCAGCCGTTCAGGGGAAAGATCCTGATACGGAAGAAGCTGTAGAACTCGTAAGAAATGAAACGGAAACTTTTTCAGGACTTGTATTTAAGGTGGTAATTGATAAACATATGGGAAGACTTGCTATGCTCCGCCTGTATTCCGGTACCATACAATCAGGAGATACGGTTCTGAATGTGAGAACAGGGGAAAGTTTCAGGATATCGAGAATTCTGAAGATGCAGTCAGACAAAACCTTATCAATTGAAGAAGGAAAAGCGGGTGATATTGTAGCCTTAACAGGCATAAAGGATGCGAAAACCGGAGATTCTTTATCTGCGGTAGAGAAGCCTGTCCTTCTGGAAGCGATTACCATTCCTGCTCCTGTGATCAGGGTTTCGATAGAGCCTAAAACGAACAGTGATGAGAAAACTTTCGGTTTGGTTCTGGCCAAGATCCAGGAAGAAGATCCTTCTTTAGTGGTTGAAAGAGACCGTCAGACTGGTGAAACTTTGTTGAGCGGTTTGGGCGAGCTTCATCTTGAGGTGACTTTGGAAAAAATCCGTCTGAATCATGGGATAGAAGTCAATCAGGGGAAGCCTAAAGTGTCTTACCGTGAGATTTTAACGGAAACCAGAACTCACAGGGAAAAGCTTTCGAAGCAGAATGGCGGAAGCGGACAGTTTGCCGATATCACCTTTGAAATCGGGCCAAGAGAAAATAATGAACCCGGATTGGAATTCATTAACCTGATCAAAGGAGGTGTGATTCCCGGTGAATTTATTCCTTCCGTAGAAAAAGGTTTCAGGGAAGCCATGGAAAACGGACCTCTGAAAGGCTATCCTTTGGAAAGCATGAAGATCAGACTTCTGGATGGTTCTTTCCATGATCAGGATTCTGGTGCATTTGATTTTGAAAATGCCGCGAGAGACGGATTCAGATCTGCTGCTTCATCATGCAGTCCTAAACTTCTGGAACCGATCATGCAGGTGGAAATTCAGAGTATTGAAGAGTACACAGGTGCTGTAACTGCTGACATCAACCGGAGAAGGGGAATTATTTCATCCATCGATGAACGGTCAGGAAGAAAGATTTTCACGGCAGAAGTTCCGTTGGCTTCTACGTTCGGATATATTTCCGACCTGAGGACTTTGACGAGCGGAAGAGCTTCAATCAGCATGAAATTATCGCACTATGCTTTGGTGCCTGATTTCATTGCGAATACATTAGTAACCTAAAAAACAAGGGCTGTAAAGTAATTTTACAGTCCTTGTTTGGTTATTAGAGTCGTGAAATGTGAATAGTGAATGTTTACATCCCGCAGATTTCTCAGATAGCACAGATCTTTAAATCTTTTAATGATTAAATTTTTAAATCTTTCAATTTTCAAATCCCCTATTTCTCCGGCATCACCTTATACGTAGGATCTTCCTGAATATTTACTTCAATGACTGCTTCTGCATTTTTCAGCATTGTACGGCAGTCTTCACTGAGATGGCGCAGGTAGAGTTTTTTATTCTGCTGGTTGTAGCGTTTAGAGAGTTTATCCAAAGCGTCAATGGCACTCATATCTACGATCCGACTTTCTTTGAAATCCACGACTACTTCTTCCGGATCATCCATGAGATCAAATTTATCCATGAATGCGGTAACAGATCCAAAAAACAAGGGACCGTATATTTCATAATGTTTAACCCCATTTTTATCAATGGATTTTTTTGCACGGATCCTTTTTGCATTATCCCAGGCGAACACCAGAGCAGCAATCACAACCCCGACCAAAACGGCCAATGCAAGATTATGAAGGATCACAGTGATGAGGGCTACGGTAACCCCAACAAATATATCAGATTTCGGCATTTTATTGGCAATCCGGATAGATACCCACTGAAAAGTACTTATCGCAACCATCATCATCACTCCCACCAGCGCTGCCATCGGTATTCTTTCAATAAAAGGAGCTCCAAACAGAATGATCATAAGAATCATGACTGAACCGATAATTCCTGACAGCCTGGCTCTTGAACCCGCATTGAGATTGACCAGTGTCTGGGCTACCATCGCGCAGCCTCCCATTCCGCCAAAAAATCCGTTGGTGATATTAGCGATTCCCTGAGCCACTGATTCCCTGTTGGCATTTCCTTTTGAATTGGTAATTTCATCCACCATTGATAAGGTCAAAAGAGATTCAATAAGACCGACTCCGGCCATCACCAAAGCATAGGGAAAAATGATCTGCAGCGTTTCCAAAGTAAAAGGAATCTGAGGAATATGGAAACTGGGAAGATTTCCGCTGATATGGGCAATATCTGCGACTGTTTTTGTAGGTATGTTAAAACCCACAACCACCGCAAAAACGATCATGATCGCTACTAACGATGCAGGGACTGCTTTTGTGATCTTTGGGAAAAAGTAAACAATGGCAATTGTGAGAGCAGTTAATCCGGCCATACTATATAAAGGAGTTCCCTGGAGCCAAGCGGACACTCCGGTACTGTCTGTGATTTTAAACTGCTCCACCTGAGCCATAAAAATAATAATGGCCAGGCCGTTCAGAAAACCATACATCACAGGCTGCGGAATAAGCCTGACAAATTTACCCAACTTAAAAACGCCTACCAGTATCTGGAACATTCCGGCAAGGGCTACGGCGGCAAAAAGATATTCGATGCCATGAGATTTTATCAAAGCAATCAATACAACAATAGTAGCTCCTGCTCCACCGGAGACCATTCCGGGACGACCTCCCAAAACAGCTGTCACAATTCCCATCATAAAGGCTGCATAAAGCCCTGTAAGCGGAGAAAGTCCGGCCAGTATTGCAAAAGAAAGTGATTCAGGGATCATAGTCATCGCTACTGTAAAGCCGGCCAAAAGTTCGTTCTTATAATTTATTTTTTTCGAAAAATCGAATAAGCTTATGGTATTTTTCATTGAACTGCAAAGGTATATACTTGCAAGATGGAATACAATTAGTATTTTTTATCTTTTTTCAAATATGATTCTGACTGACTTAAAATAATTCACATATAGATTTATTTAATTTGTTAATTTTAATTAAATTTCGTTTTAAAGGATATTTTTTATGCATTTTTGAGAATTAGATTCTATTTTTTATTTAAATTTGGAAACGGACAAACAGATTAATTAGTATTAATAAAACCATGATCTGTTTATACTAAGGACAATAGTTAAAAATATTACGAATAAAACTGCATGAAAGAGCGTTAATAGGTTATATATTATTCTTACAGAAAAGAAGTCTGATGTATGAAAGAGGTCTTACCTAAGTCTATTGAATAAAATATACCAGAAGGAAATGGGAAGTCTAGAATATTCTTAAGATATTATAACCTGAAAACTAAATTACAAGCAGATGATCCCATACTCTGCCACTGCACCCTAACCAAGTATAGGACTGAGCTTATTATTCCTTTTTGCTGCCGCTTAGATTTTCTTGGCGTAATTTTATTTTTCAGACCGTCTAATGTATTCGGTATAAAATGTAATATATTATCTATTTTTTTTAATTCATAAATTTAATAAGAAATTTACTTATACATGTTATATAAAGAAATTCATATAGGAAAGTTTATCAAGGAGATGGTTGATGAAAATGAGATACCCATGGAGAGGATCTGTAATTTTCTCAATAAGGATGAGCAATTTATTGAAAATGTATACAACAGCAAATCCATCGATGTGGAATTACTGCTGAGATGGAGCAAGCTTCTGGAATATGATTTTTTCAGACTTTACAGTTCGCATCTTATTTTATATGCACCTCCCTCTGCCGTTAATAAAAATCAAAAGAAATCTGATAAAATTCCTTATTTCAGAAAGAATATTTACACCCAGGAAATCAAAGATTTTATCATGAAGAGAATCTTATCGGGTGAAATGACCTATGGCGAAGTGATCAAAGAATATTCTATTCCAAAAAGTACACTTCACCGATGGCTTCAGAAAAACAATGATAATACTAACGGATAAACAGAACTGAGTATGCGTCCCAACTACAAGAAGATATATTATGATATGCTGAGGCTGGAACATCCGGAAAAGCTAAAGGATCCAAAGATCAAAGAACTTCTGGATAAATTGAATACCACTGAGGATGTCTTAAATTTTAACGAAAAGATTTTTGCCCAGTCTAAAGAAAGCCAGATCAACAACCAGAAGCTTAAAACGTATGATAAAAAAACGATGTTCAAGCTTTTGCAGTATCAAAGCAAGCATGGTTTTTCTACCAGCTATATGTCCAGGAAATATAAGATCAGCAGAACGACCATCATCAACTGGAAAAAAACGTTCGAAGAAGAGATAGAAAAAGTAATTAATGCCGGCGAAAATTAATTCACCGGCATTTTTTGTAAAAGGTAATGGTCAGGAAAAATGGGGTGTCGCTTTGCCGGATTCGAACCGGATAGCCTTGCCGGAATGACCGACTTGGCTATTCCTCCCCAAAAGGTGTGACGATGGATTTTTTCCTTTACGACACTTTTATATTGTAAAACAAGGCAACAACCGAAAGTGTAGTCGTGCTCTAACCAACTGAGCTACTCTTCCTATTGATAGATTGTGTTTTTTTGTGGAAGAGACGGGACTCGAACCCGTGACCCCGTCGTAATGAGCGAAGTAACACTGTTCTACGGCACTTGTTTATTTTTGTAACAGATAAGGAAACAGGCGAAAAAAGTTTGCTCTTTTCAGAGCGTCGTTCTTACCCTATCGGGCAGTGAACCGGCAATTCTACATCTGCTTGAGACTTACATTTTCGCGGGAGAAAACTTTTGCCAGGCTGGGTTTCAATCCAGCGTCGCTAGTTCGGTCGCCCGAATGACGCTACCTTAGGACCGTTAATTCGAAGGAACTCTTCTCTACGACACTTATCTGCTAAGTTTTTTTTAAATTAAAAAGAGGCTAAAGGCGAAAAAACTTTTATACATAAACCATCAGGCTTATTCTGGAATCGAACCAATAGTAACCGAAGTAAGTTTTCTCTAACGGCACTCTTTTAGTGAAATCAAGGTAATGATGTAAGGATCTTCCGTGCATTTGCTCTACCCTGCTGAGCTACCTCTCCTTTTCGAGGGAAAGAGCAGGAATTGAACCTGCGACCCAATGTTTCTAAATCCCGAAGTATGATCCTAAAACGACACTTGATTTTTTTTAAGCAGGGCATTCTATCAAACAGAAACTCACGACAGAGCGATACCATTACGCCATCTGTTTCCAGAACAGGATTCGAACCTGTATTGCTGCCACCCAACGAAGCAATTCTGTTTTACGGCACCTGCTTTATATTTTTCCAACGGGGTTTCCTGTATTTTACCGGGCATTTGGTGGAAAGACTTTGTTTCAAGTCGAAGTCGAAGAAGTTCTTTCCTTACGTCACCGGATGAGTAACACTGCAAAGTTATTTCAGAAGTGCGCATTCTTTTTACGCAGCTTATTTTATTTTTATTGTTTTTTAAATACTGATATAGAGCTTCTGCCCTTTTCTTATAACCTCCTGTGTAAAACTCTTAAAAACGGGATAATAATAGTTTTCAAAATCTTTGTCCTGATATTCCGAACGGCTGTTATTTTTTATGGATTCCAAAGTGAAAAGAAAATCATCTGTATTGATTTCTGTACGCTCAACACTGATATCCTGCCAACCTATACATTCATTATTTTGTCTCACAAATTCCGGTAACCTGTTGTATTCTTCCGGAGTAATACCTTCATAAAACCAGTAGTTTAAATACATTCTGAAACTTGCCCCACCAAAAAGTACAGCTTCAAGTCTGCCCTCTGATTTCGTAACAAGCATATATTCTTCACCGCAATCAGGTGCTCCGCAACAAGGGCACAAACAAAGATGCGTGAGATCTTCTCTGATAATAGGAGCTTCCTGGTGTTGATAATTTTCGGACATGGTATTATTTTTTTTTCATTGCGAGGAACGAAGTGACGAAACAATCTCATTAATCCTATTTGTTCGTTTTGCCTTGAAGCAAAAAAACCAAAAATTAAAGATTTGAAAACTCCGGTTAAATATAATCTAGGCTCTCTAAAAATTCCAAAACTCGCGAGAATTATATCTTGTTGTTTTTATTCAAAATTGATCTCACAATCAGACAGTAGATGTTTTTTAATGTTAAAATGGTTTATTTTTTTAAAGCCTCCGTTTCCTAAGTTGCTTTGTTCATACCGATCAATATTTCTGAGATCCTATCAAAATTTTTGATCTCCAGGTTTTCCAGAATTTTTGAAATTCTGTTTTTGAAATTAATTTGTTGTTTTTCTGCTTTCTCCAATTCAGTTTTCAATTTCAATTCATCAACTTCAATAAGGGTTTGTATATTTTTTGAATCTTTAATACTTATATCAGAATAACCGGACAACTGAATTTTTCCTTTTACCTTTTTATAAAAAATCCATGGGTGACCGATCCACAGCTCGTTCCATTCTTCAGTTTTATCTTCAAGAATTTTTTTCCACTCTTTGATATTACCAATATCTCCACAACATGTAGGTAAAACCCATGTTTTATCCTCTTCTATCAAAACTATTCCTCCATCAAAAGCCGTCATCATATCTTCAGTTTCTTCCGGATTTATCTCTTTAAGATTCACTTCTAAAATAATTTCTAAATTTTCATCATCAATCATTTCAATATCAACAAAATAGGTATCTTTATCTATTGGACTAAAATTAAAATTTAGCCTAGAGACGGCTTTTTCCCATTCCGTATACCAGATGTCAGAATCTGGAAAATCAGAACTATCTGGTAATTCAGATTCTTCTCTTGAATATTTTAATGGGTAGATTTCAATTACATTAATTAGTTTCATACTCTGAAGAATTCAAGTTGTGTTTATTGAAATTTATTCGATCAATTTGTCATGAAGATTCGATCATCATTTATAATTTATAAAAGCAATGCCTTTTACAGCACCACTTTTTTAATGATCTGAATTGCAGATTTTCTGTCTTCCAAAGCATTCAGTACATCGAAAATCTTATCTGACCAGCCAGCAATAAGGTAGACATCATTTTTTTTGACATCTAATGGTGGTTTTCCATAACCTGCCAGATCAAAGATATATAATTTCGCATCCGGAGCTATTTTTTTATAACGATTCCAGGAATCTTCAAAAGAATTTTTAGTCCAGTTGCTGTTCCACAATTGGATGTCTGTAAACAACATTACTTTATCTGCTTTTTCTTTTCTGGAAATCAGATCTTCAATCACCAGATAGCCGTTGGTAGAATAACCTACCTCCCCTTCTCTTTTGTACCATTCATTAACATTTCTCAAAATACCACTTTTAGGCATCGGAACTCTTTTCCAGCGGTCACCGAACATACCGGTGATCACATTTTTACACTGTGACTGCAAAATCATAGACATCAATAATCCGATATCGTAAAGCAATACCTTACTTTTAGGAGAAACAGGCTGTTGCATAGAACCTGAAACATCTGCCGCAATGATCACCGAAGTATCAAAGCCAAAACCTTTTATATTTTTTGCACTTACCATCACCGCATCTTCCAATGCTTCCAAAATGGATGACAAATAAGGTGAATCAATAGTCTTCAATTCTCTATAGGCGGCTAAAAATCTAAACGGAAGCTGCTTCGAGTTGATGACTGCTTTTTCATTGGATAAATAGGTACAGATCTTATAGATGGCATCAGAGGAAACCCCTGATTCCAAAATATTTCTCAGGTTTCTCAACGTTGCCATATATCCAAGCTTGTTGCTGAAAATCAATTCTTCCCATTTTGTTTTAAAAGCCATCTTTTTTTCTGCTTCATCTGCAAATTTAGTCTGACCTAAAACTGAAAGTTCAACCTCCCAGGTGTACGGAGTTTCCAAAGTATCTCTCACAATTTTGTTGAAAATTGCCTGTTGATTTTCATCCTTTGCTTTCGGGTGAACCAAAAATAAGGCATCTTTAAGGGTGACTTCTGCTTTTCTGTTGTATTTTGCGAACTGGTATTCATCAAATTTATTGAAAGATTTGGCAAGACCTTTCTGGATCTGCTTTGAAAGTTTGTTCAGCTTTTTGGTTTCTGTTCTTTCATTAGCAGTCTGATAGTAGGCTAAAAGTTCGGTGATTTCATCTGCTCTCTGAACAATACCGTCAACAGTTCTGCTGACAAGGTCTGTCCCGGAGATCTGCTTTGCAAGTTCCGCAGTCAAAACCATCGGAATCGAACGGAGATACATATCCTTTCTGGCATAGACTGCCAGTTGAGCTACAAATTCCGGATCATTTTTTTTGATCAGAGACTGAATTCTTTTCCATCGGTCATTCCCTTTTTCATATGAGGTGTTGGATAATCCTGTTGTAACAACAGCACTATACAATTCTTCGGCAGGTGTCATAGAAAAAGCCTTTGCACCTTCGTAATTGAATACGGTATTTTTCTTTTTTTTTTAAAAATTAAATTTCATGAGTTACTGTTTTTTGTTAAACATTGTTGTGAGGATCACCTCATCCTCTCTGATATCTGTTGCAAAGTAAAAACAGTATTACGCAGTCTTTTTGCGTAGTAAATATTTATATTATTTTTTAACTTAATTAAATTGGTGAATTTTGAAACGGTATGTATGTTTTATCTCCCGCAGATTTCTCAGATCCATGCATATCATTGTTTTATTTGTGTAAAGGATTGGTGATATCCGTGTTTTGAATTCAGATGCTTACTGAAAATATCTTTTATCTTTTATCTTTTATCTTTTATCTTTTATCTAATTTTTCCCACATACAAAATGTCTATCATTCATTTCCAATAAAGGAATCGCCATTCTCTGCTTTTCCAAATAGCATTGTCTAGATTTGTATACATTAACATTGAAGCTATGATTAAAGGATTATATGAGACCCATGTGCAGGTAAGCAGTTTAGAAGATTCTATCCGATTTTACACTGAGGTACTGGGTCTGAAGCTGGCCCATAGGGATGAGACGCGTCCTATTGCATTTTTGTGGATTGGAGAAGGCAAAGAATTTATGCTGGGATTGTGGGAGCAGAAAGAAAATCTGCAGCCAAGACATTTTGCTTTTTCGAGCAGTCAAGAAGATATTTTAAATTATTCCGTAGATTTTCTGAAAAATAAACATCTGAAACCATATAACTTCCTGAAAGATGGCATTGATGAACCTATGGTTTTTGCCTGGATGCCTGCATTAGCCATTTATTTCAATGATCCGGATGGTAACCAGCTTGAATTTATCTCCATTCTTGAAGGGGAAGGAAAACCTGAATTGGGAGTGATTTCTTATGAAGAATGGATGAACCATCAATAATAAAAAAGGACAGACTTATGTGATAAGCTGTCCTTTGTATTTACATTTGTACTAATTTTTTTACCGCAAGTACATGTTTGCATGCCCCTCTTTCGCCTTGGTATTTACTAAACCATTCACAGGTACAACGTTCTTTGCCATTATCTATAATAACGGTATGATGAACACCTGTACCTTCTACCCTAGCTTCAGTTCTGGCCAGATTTTTATTTAAAATCTGTACTTTTCCTTCAGCAATTAATTTTTCTGCATTTTTCACCCTTGGATTTAACCCGATAATTCTATTGAGCTTAAACGGCAATCTCCGATAGAAAAATTCATTGTCATCAAGGTCATAGCCCAATAGTCCCATGGCAGCCAGTCTTCCGGTGAGGTTATCTGTTTTCTTCAGACCTATATTTTCATTTAAAGCAAAAGAAGTGGGATTAAAAGACTGGTTGGCGTAAGCATACTTATCCAGTGCATCAATCCACTCATCAGATATATCATCAATCAGACTGTCTAAAACAGCGCCTTCACCAGAAAACCCTCTCCAGCTTTCTCTTGACAATGAAAAACTGAATCTGATATTCCCCATATACAATTGCCATGTGGTAGACTGCATATCTGCATGCGGAAATACCTGCATCTGATCGATGTAAGGAAGAAGTGGTTCCAGCAGACGAAGCCTGTTGAGTCCTCCGATACATACAGCATCTGCTGATTTCACAGGAGAGAACATCGGTTTATTCCCTCTGATGATCAAATAGTAATCTGATTTCACAGGACCTTTTGGTATTCCTCTGAACAGCTGTTGGGTCTGGATTTTATTGAAAGTATAAAGCTTTTCTGACTCAGACAGATAGATCTGAACCGTGCTGAGTCCTTTGATCCATTTTACAGGCAGCGGAACTTTTCTTTCCACTACTTTTTTTTCTTCTTTGTAAAGCCCTACTTCTTTTTCACCTACAGAGAGGACGATCTTCTCATTGGGACGAATGCTTCCCAAAGCGGTAATCATCGGCTGGTTGAAATCCACATTGGTGGTTCCGTTCTCAAGAAATTCGCCATCAAGGCCGTCAGGCAGCACATCTACCCTGGCATAAACACCTGCACAGTGTGAAAACCCTTCAAATCGCAACCGGCTGTTTCCGGCTGTAACGATTGGATCTTTAAGCAAGGCCATCTGAAACGGCGACAGATTAAAGCTGGATTTCACAATATTCGAAAGTGTAATAAGGCATCTTGCCAATATAAACGGCTGACTGACATTTCCCCAGAAAAAGCAGGGAGCATCTGTATTCTTCTGAATCTCGCTGTACTTGGACAGAAATAATTCTTCAGATGCATCTTTTTTTATCAGAGACGATGGTCTCTGATAATTGTAAACAAGCGTATCTTCCATATCTATTTTTTTAGAAGAAGATTGCAGATTTTTTTCAGACTGGAATTGTCTTTCCAGCTATTCAGTTTTTCTTTTAAGTTTTTATCGGCCTGTGATTGATTTAAGGCCAGAACTTCATGATAAATATCCAATATTTTTTTAAGGTTGGTAACAGGTGTTTCCATCTGCATCAAAATATGGGTAAAAAGCTCTTCCAGTGCGAGATTATGGTCTTTGCTGACATTGAGCATCTGGTGCTGAACAAGATCGGTGAATCTCTTTACCGGTGCCCATTCCAGCTTTTCATGTAGTCCTATTATACGTCCTAATTGCACATTATCCATTACTTTATGGGAAACATGTTCCAGCCAGATCTCAGCAGCGGTTCCGCGGATGACTTTGTCTCCGTCGAGGAATATAGTTCCCAGAAACAGGTATCCCATTTCATCCAGAGGCTTTTTCATTTGATGAAGGGCCTGTGCTGTATTCAGAACCAGTCCTCTTTCATAAACCTCTGCGATTCCTGAATAAAACAGGCAGTCTTTAATGATCTTAGCGAAAACATTTCCAGGGGTATTCGGGAAACTCCACATAAAGGAAGGGGTTTCAGAAAAATGCTTCTGTTCTGCAATAAAGTATTCTAAAAAGAGAGGGTGGTCTCTTTTGTTCAGGTGGTATTTCGGAACACTGATGTTCAATTCTACAGGATAATAGGAATTCTTTTTGCTGTCAATTGTTTTCCAGTTATAAGAACCTGTAATAAATTCTTTAGGAATATCATCATATCCGAAGTTGTTGAATTCTTCAAAAATTCTTCCCGGAGATCTTGTAATTCCTGCGGTCATCCACCATGAAGGATGCTCAAATTTACCTTTTGGAGTCCTGTTTTTATCAAAAAAGAACAGAAGAAGTTCTTTGTATTCTCCTTTTAACTTTTGTTCAACAAGTTTAATCCGGTCTGACGTTTTTTCCATTGAACATCGTTGTAACGCAAGCTGTACATCAAGATCATCAGGTTGAATATTTTCATTCTGATAGGTTTCAAATCTTTCGATCAATGCTTCAGGACTTACCCAGCACGGCTCATGCGTAACCGTAGACAGCAACGGTATTTTATCTCCTGTTGTTATCTTATTATAAACATGTACTGCTATATTTTTGAAAGGCTTCATCGCCAGTCCACCCACTTTGATATCTTTGATAGGTCCAAGTTTTTTATGATAACTGGAATAGGCTTCTCTTGTGGCTTCATCCTCGCAGGTTCTTTTATATATTTTGTCCAGATTCTTAAGCTGAACAGGATATTTTTCTAATAATGAAAGTCCGTAATTGATGATCAGATTTCCCAGCAACACATTAAAATGATGTACTTCCCATTTGGCAATGGTTTTACAGGCTTTCTGAAATACGGGTTCAAAAAGCTTTACAGATTCTTCATTTTCTTTATCGGCAAAACGAATAAGTCCTGCCAATGCAAGATCATAGTAGCATGTTCCGGGATTTTCTATGGCCTGTGGCAGAAAAAACATGAGATCTTCAAAGCTTTCCGGTTCCTGAATCTTACTGTCTTCACTGATCAGTTCTAGTTTTTCAGGAATAGCAATATCGAGCTCTAGTTGTGTATTTTCGATATATTGAACCAAACCAGGCCGTACATTAGCTAAAATATTATCGGCATAATGAGACAGGGCTTCTTTCATGTTATCTGAAACGGGAATGTACCTCCGAATAATCTTTGCGGCCTTGCTCTGAATGCTTTCGTCTTTGCTTACAAAAGCTGCACTTAAAGCCATTTCCAGATTTTCGGTGTCCAGTTTCTTTTTTTGAAATATCTTTTCTGTTACGGTCAGACTGGCGGCCACGACGGTTTTTACCTCTGAACTCAACAGATTCGGAAGAAAATGGGAAAACTCGCTGGTCTTAAACTCAACGGTTGGCACTATTTTTTTCAGATGGACCAGCATGGTATTGACGGCCTTCGACTGTACAGAAGCCAGACCAGCCATCAGTTCGTCCTGCAGCAAGATCAGTTCCTCATCAGAAGGTTTTAGTGCATTGAATGCCTCCATGAACCATCCAGTGACATTTTTATTAAAATTTCTGTTGGCTGCCAGAAGGCATTCTTTGAGAAATCTTTTTCTGTCAATTTTATTTTCGGCGATGAGTTTTTGAACTAGTGGAAGCCACTCTCTTTTAAAAGGAAGTGATTTTGAAGGAAATTCGCACAGATACCAAAAGTGGGTTTCCAGTGTTTCGGGAGATTTATCCAGATCATAGGGCTGAAGGCTTAAATGGTAGCCCAGCAGCTCTGGTCTTGGCTGTACATATCCTTTCTCTGCCCAACCCAGAATATCCTGGTAATCAAATGCCGTAAATTCCGCCTCAATAGAATCATTGATAAAATCTGAAAACCAGTGTGGGCAACCCCATTCCAATATGGTGCTGGTCTGTTCTTTGTTTCTGAAAAGACTCCAATAGTTTTTTCCATAATGCTTTTGATCCATGCAGACAAACGAAGCGATGTCTATAATAGAATGCTGGTCTGCAGAACCGGCAGTATGGTAGGAGTTTTTCGTCATTACAATCTTACTGATCTCCCTGTCCAGTTTTTTTATGGTAGGTACCAGGGATTTTCTTTCTTCTGCGGTAAGCTGCTTCAGAAACGGAATAATCTCATGTGCTTTTTCCTCATTAAGGATCTCATACAATCTTTCTTTCATTTGTTTTTAATTTGATAATCATTTTTTTCAGGTTATTTTCGTTTTCCCATTCTTTTAACCTCACAGCCACATCAGCATCAGTTTTCGACTGATTGAGATGTAACAGCTCGTCATAAATCTCCAAAATCTTTTTAAGATTAAAAACTGGGTGATCTATTGTTTTAAGAATGGATATCAATAGTTTTTCGAAAGCCCGGTTAAGACTGGAATTCAATCCAATAAAGCGATCAATTCCATCTCTCAGTCTTTTAACCGGAACTAGTCCGAAGTTGATTTTTTCGCCGATCATTATTCCTAATGTCCCAATGTCAAAATCATCTGAAGCTATCTTGTGAATAATCGCTTCAAAAGCCGTACCAGAGAAGGTTTTATCCTTGCTGAACATGGCAGCGGACAGGAATAAATAATGCATGGATTGGAATGGAAGATCCAGCTTCATCCACGCGTCTAATAATTCGGTATTGGTCTTGCTGTCATACTGATAAACAGCATTGGACAGGGTTTCATTACATTTTTTCGCAAAAACCGATGCCGAAAAATAGGGAGCGGTATATAAAATGCGAATCAGATCATGATCATAAACTCCATGATATGAGTTAAATAAGTGATCCAAAAGCGGTGCTTCTGCCGGGATTTCTTTATTTTCAATCGTTACCGTAATCTCCGGAACTTCTTCTGCAACGTATGCTTTGTATATTTTTCTAATCCCCAATTTTCTATTGAAGCTGCCTTCCAGATAGGCGCTTTCATACCTGGCTTTGAAATATTCGGGATCAAAAACAGGTTCTAAATATTTAAAATACTCTTTGCCAAGTTGTATCTGTGCATACTTTTTTGATTCTGCAAAATGCTCTTTTTTCACCCTGAGGATGGCCCGCTGAAGATCGAAAGGAATGGGAATTATTTTCAGGTCCTGATATATTTTTATTTTATCCACAAGCTTACGAATGTCTATCCAGCATGGAGTATGGTCCGGAACTGAAAGCAACGGAATATTTTTCCCTTGTTTTAAAAGCTCAAATATGCCGGAAAGAAACTGATGATAGGCTTTAAAAATCAAAGGTGTCCGTTTTCCTACCCAGTTTTCAAGCTCCGGAAATTCTTTTCTGGCCTCATTAAGTATTGGAGATCCGTTCTTATGTTTTAAAAGACCGTATTGAATAAAAAATGTCGCATGTAAATGATGCAATCCAACACTTCCTTTTACTTTCAAAGCTGCTTTAAACGCTGGTTCCAATTGGTTAAGTTCTTCTTCATTGATCTCAGTATTGAATCTCATTAACGCATCTAAAAAGAGATCAAAATCACCAGGATTGTTGTTGCTGAACACTTGTGGGGCAAAGAATATAAAATCGCTGGCTGACTGAATCGGAGAAACCGTTTGACTGATATGCCAGACAGCCAATTCTTCATTTTCAACCAATGTATGAAATTCATTATTTTCTTTAATGGAAAGAAATTTCTCTAGTAATACTTTAGTGTCTGAAAGAAGAGATTCTCCATACGAAAGGATTTCGTTTTTTATATTTTCTGAATCCGGATCCCCATATTTCGCTATAATCTTTGCTGCTTTGATCTGTATCGCAGCATCTTTATTCATGAAGACAGGAAGTAAAAAAAGACAGATTTCTTCTCTGTACCTTTTATCCTTCTTCGCTATTTTCTCAAGGATCTGCAGGAGTGTATTCAAAATATTTTTACCCTGAAGAGCCGGTAAAACCAGTGCAGCCTTAAGAAATTCCTCAGTTTTGAATTCATCTTCCGTGGTTACCTGATTTATAATTTTCAGTACCGGAACAAAAAGTGATTGCTGTGAGGAATGAAGGACTGAAAAGAGATTGTCCTGTAGAGCTAAAATTTCTTTGTCGGAAGGTTCAAGATGAGAAAACAATTCGAGAAACCAGCTATTATGATCTTTTGATACATTAAGATTGATGGCATCCCAACATCTCTGTAAAACTTTTGAACGGTCCAGTTTATTGTCACTGAGAAGTTCACGCAAA
The DNA here is from genome assembly GCF_900142785.1 of Chryseobacterium carnipullorum. Lineage (GTDB taxonomy): Bacteria > Bacteroidota > Bacteroidia > Flavobacteriales > Weeksellaceae > Chryseobacterium > Chryseobacterium carnipullorum. The sequence goes on from NZ_FRCD01000005.1 coordinate 113,068, forward strand.
AGGACTTTCCAGTTTCTTCCGTTTTGATAATGACAGTTGATGCTTGTCTCATATTGAAAAAGCAGCCAGATATGGGAATTTATTGTGATCGGATAAGTAAAAAGAATTTCTTCTGAAGTATGATTGGAAGCGAGTGATTCTGAAAGGAGATTGGCAGAAACTTCATCAGTCAGCTGAAGATATCCTTTCTTTTGCCATTCAAGAACTTTGAGATAATCAATATTTCTTAGAAACGGGTAACAGTTTCCCACCCATTCCGGAACATAAGATTCAAATAATTCATCAATGAGATCGACCGGTAATGCATAATAGGCAGAAGCCAATTTTTCGTATTCTTCCTGAGTACTGCTGCAAGCCAATGTGGCCAGCATGGAAATGTGATTATGACCCCAGTCTTTATTTAAAAATTTCTTTAAAATGACTGCAGTTTCTTTCTTTTCTTTTGGGGTCAGCTTGATAAGAAAAGGAATAATTTCCTTGATTCTAAAATTTAAATAAATCGTCTTCAATTCATCTCCAATAAGCATAATTCCAATCTAGGGGACTAAAATAATAAAAAATGACTGACAGACATTGAAATATCCCTTTAAAGTGATTTTTTTAACAAAAAATTATGCTTTCAACAGGAGTTCTGCAAGCATTTCCGAATAAAAGTTAAAAGGAATTCTTCTTTCATCTTTGAAAAAACGGTAGATATCTGTCTTTTCTTTGGAAGTTGTTTTTCTGAAGCTCAAATGATCTCCGTGATAGTCGTGAATTTGACAATTGATTTCTTTATCTCTGAGGTCAATTGAAAAATGGGTATTGATTCCAAATACAAAAAAGTCTGATTCCAGTGCATGTTCTTCTTTCTCTATATTATGACAATATATGTTAAAAAATCCATCAGGAAAAAATTTGAGATAATCATTTAAGCATTGATGATTACCTAAGAAATAGTACGTGTCAAATTTATTAACAGCGATATTAATTCCTGAACCACCTTTCAAAACCGCCATTTCGCTTTCTGATGCTATTTCATCTCCAAATTTTAATTTTCTAACTGTAAAATTCATCAATGGGAACGCAGGATTTTCGGGAACCAGGCTCTCCAGATTCTTGTATTAATCTAGGAAAAAAAGAATTTGTTTCTGAATTTTTAGTCATCAATTTTTCTTTGGAATCCGTATGCGGGATATCGTAACGGTTGTTTATGATCTTTTCAAAATGATAAAATCCATCTCTTCAGCCCGTGCTAAAAATATGGATTTATCTCTTTTCTTTAGGTGTATTTCGATCTTTTCTCCTCTTTTCACCATTAGGATTTAAAAAGGGCAGACCGTTTTACACAAGCCTACCCTATAGTAACAGTTATTAGTTTTTATTTTGTAAAAATTTCTTTCAGCTGAGAAACGATGTTACTGTTTCCTGAAACGGTAATATCACCAATCTTTTCTGCGATTTTTTCCATATACTCCATTTCTTTCAGCTTCCATAAAACTTCATTTTCTTCCATTAGCTTCGCAGTGTTCAGCAAGCTTCTTGTGGAAGCCGTTTCTTCACGGCGCATGATGCTGTTGGCCTGAGCTTTTTTCTCAGCGATCAAAACCTGGTTCATAATTTCCTTCATTTCACCGGTTAAGATCACGTCACGGATACCCGCATCAAAAGCTCTGATTCCTAAATCACCGGCTTTTTCACCCAGATTTTCAAGAATTTCTTTTCCTACGGAATCTTTTTTCAGCAACAGTTCATCCAGTGTCAAAGCTCCTACAAACTCACGCAATGCCAGCTGCATCAGAATATACAATTGCTTATCATATTCTTTATTTTCCATCAGTGCTTTTTCGATACTCTGTACCTGAAAACTCACGTAAAAATTGATTCTTAGCATCGCTTTATCCTTAGTCAAAAGCTCCTGACCTGCAATTTCCATCTGCTGTATTCGCATATCAATCGTATTGACATCGATGGAAATTTCATTATTCCAAAAACTGTAAGTTCCCGCTTCCAGAGTGTTTACCAATTTACCGCCAATGATCAGCAATCCTTTATACTGATTCGGTACAATAAATTTTCTTACGTAATGTCTAAGCCTTGAATTTTCCAGAATGGTATTCGGGATATCCTCTGTGATTTCAACTTTCGTTAAATCCACTTTTTGAAAAGTTCTTTCAGTAATATCCATCCAGAATGCATATTGTCCAACGTTAAGAACATCTTTTAAAGTCCCGTTTTCATATAGCAAAATGATCTCACCATCTTTTACCTCTACAATTTTTAAAAGGCTTTTCAGGGTTTCATTTTTTAATAAAGCAGCTCCATTTTCATGCGTTCCAAACTGAGATTTTACTTCATAATTGGGATCAATTAATTTAACCTCAACTGAAACATCATTGTTCCAGAAGGAGTAAATACCGCTTTCCAATATTTGAGTTAATTTACCGTCAATTAACAATAAACCTTTGTGGTGATGAGGAACAAGAAACTTTCTTACAAAGCTTTTCACCTTTATATTTTCTAAAATTGTCTTAGAGATTCCTTCCGGGATTTCAATATTTGTTAAATCTATTTTCTGAAATTCTCTGTTGACCATTCCCATCCAGAATGCATAGTGTCCAACAGTCAAAACATCTTTAAAAGTTCCGTTTTCATGAACTAAAATGATTTCTCCATCTTTTACCTCTACGGTTTCCAAGAGATTTTTCAATGTTTCATTTTTCAACAGAATCGGTAAATCTTCACCGGCTTCAAAACGGGATTTCATCTCATAGATTTCTACCGATTTATTTCCGAAGACATAATGATTACCTTCTTTGAGAACTTCAATTAAGTTTCGGTTTTTGAAGACCAAACCCATTTGGTATGCTTTAATGTGTACATTTTTTATCATTTTATTATATTTTTAAATTGTATTATTTCAATTAAAAAGAGAAAACCGAATTTCTTTCTTCCAAAAAATGGCGGAAGCAAAGGAGTTTCAAAAAGCTCAAATCATTTCAAAATACTGTTCTTAAACTTATTTTTCCAATTGGTAAAATCTTGGGCGTGTCCCTTGGCCACCGCTGAAAGCAGCAACCCGGGTCGCTACGTTCACTGCTATCTTTTTTGCGTACAAAAAAGGATATCCGTTACCATCGCTCACGCGGAAAACCCGTCCTTATCAGAAAACTCCGTTCAATTGTGGTATTCATCAACTGAATTTCACTTTCAGAAAAAATCTTTCTTACTGGCTTTTTCAAAAATGTTGATTCAACAACTGAAAAAACTCAGATTTTCTCTATCAAGATGTTTTTAAAGAAAAACATTGAAAACTTTGTAAAAAATAGATTTTCAGTCTATCTTTAACTACATGTAAAGTGTAGTGCTCTAACCACTTGAGCTATCTCAATCTTAATTGAGAGAAGGATTCGAACCTTCGCAAAAAAACTATTTACTCTATCCTCTTGAGTTATATTTCCCTTAAGGAAACAGAAGGATTCGAACCTTCGTACAATAGCTAATGGTAGAAGTTTTTTGGTTAACTCCTCAAACCTTCGGGCCAAGCTGAACAGAGCGAAAACAATGTTTTTCAACAAATTCTTCTGCAATGGTGCTATACAGAAACACACAACCTGACTTGCCTGATATTTTAACTGAAATCTGTTTTTCAAAATTTCAGTGCTGTTTCATTTTGATAATGCAAAGTAAAAACTGTATTGCGCAATCATTCTGCGTAGGAAATAAAATTTGATAAAAAATAAAAAAAGACAGCTTCAAAATATGAAACCGCCTTGCGTTGTCTGATAAAGTTTATAATAAAACTTCCCTAAAAAAGAGATCCCTCTTATATGTCCTCCATTAAAATATCCAAAATTCCGAAAACCTGAGATTCTTTATCTGCGAAATATAATTTCAATTCCTGATAAACAAATTCTTTAATTTCAGTTTGAACTTTTGGAGTTCCTAACTTCCATCTTGTTGCGCCTAAGTAGGCTAACTCACCTCTTACTGAAGCATAAAGACAAAGATGTTTTTGAAGTTTTACAGTTCTAATACTTAATTTCAGGTTTCTTTTTGAAGATTCTTCATTTAAAAATTTCTTAAGACCCTGAAGAATTCCATCCAGTAATGAGCCCCCCAAAACTGTTTCTTTATAGTTCGCATATATTTTTAATTTAGGTTTTACCCAATAACTACTTACAAATGCCAGCGCCAGTGAATAGGAAAACTCTGTCTTTTTTTCAAAGTTCAGTTTAAAAACTGATGAATAGTAAGAAAAACTTTTCTCCAATTCGTAATCAATTATTTCGGACAAACCTTTTGGGTAATGGAAAATATTAATTTGTTTTTCAGTTTTGGACTGATCGATACATTTAATTTTTAATTGACTGTCTAAAAATGAAAATCGTCTCAATAAATTATTGAGTAAATCATAATTTAAAATTACATCTTGAAAAATTTCTTTATCTGGTATAAATTCAATTTTTATTATATTGGAGTCAGCATTCTGAACATCTTCTAAAAATTCGGGATTTCCTTTTTCAGATCTAAAAGCATGTACACCATTAATTTCAATCCTTGTGTATTTAGATAAAGCAACAATTCCTGCCAGTGATAAATAAAATTTTTCGTTTTTATAATCATGAAGATGTTTCAAAGCATTTAAAACAGGTAGAAAAGTTTTGGTACAAGAACCTTCTATTATTAATTGATTATTCTTTTTCAGTAAGAAAGTCATCTCATAAATACCTGCTTTTATAAAATCTTCAATCAGATAACTTAGTAATTCCTGATAACCATAGTGATTTAAAGCACCGATATACATTCCCGGACGTTTTCTGATATGCTCTAAAATATTGAGTTTTTCGATCATAATTTAAGTTCGAAATAAATTTAAATATACGATTTAATGCCGAATTGTTCATCTCTAATTATGCCTTTTGAATGCACCAATGCAAAATTTTCGCAATATTCTTCGCATCGTCTACTCCTCTGTGGTGAGTCCCTTCCAGCTTGAGATTCAACTCTCCTAAAGCTCTGCTCATTCCTACACTTTTTCTGACGGTAGGATGCAGCTGTCCGAATAATGTTTTTACATTGATATGGTCATCGCTCAACGGATAATCCACATTGAATCTTCTGGCCTGGTTCTGGAGCATATTCAAGTCATAATTACCGTAGCTTGCCCAGGTAAGATCTTCAGAATCGTATTCTGCTCTGAGGATATCCAGAGCGTCTTCTAGCATGATTCCTTCATCATCCAACATATTCTGCGTTATGGAAGTCAGTTCTGTACAGAAAGGACTGACCTTTGAGTACTGTGGCTTTACTAAAATGCCTTCGCTTTTTGAGACTTTGCCGGTTGCTGCATTCATGATGCATACTCCTATTTCGATGATCTCGCTTTCCTGGCCTCTGGGCGGTCTGTCGTCCCAGCAGGTGGCTTCCAGATCTATAATAAGTATATTTTCTGTTGTTTTCATTTGTTTAAAATTTAATGTTTAAGAAGATAGAAGTGAAGAATGGACATTCTTTTTCCAGCTTCTGGCTTCATTCTTATTCCAAAATCTTCTGTAAAATTTTGGCCGCATTGTAAGCATCATCTGCTCCACTGTGATGGTTTCCTTCAAAATCCATTTTCAGGTAGTCAAGGGCTCTTTTCAGGCCTATCATTTTATGGAGTCTGAAATGATCTCTGAATTCTTCCATGATGTTCAGATATTCTCCGTCAAAAGGAATGTCTATTCCGAGCCAGTCACACTGTTCAAAAATCTGCTCCTTGTCGAAGTTTCCAAAACCCGCCCAGTTAAGTGTTGACGGATGATATTCATGTATGATCTTTTCACAGGCTTCTTCAAAATAGATTCCTTTTTCTTCGATCATCTGTGGTGTAATTCCTGTTAGTTTTGTGCAAAAATCATTGATCTCTGATCTTTCGGGAATGACATAAATGCTTTGTTTTTGGGAAATGGCTTTTGATTTTAAATCAAGTTTGCAGATCCCTATTTCTATAATATCGACTTTCTCTCCAATGGGAATCCTGTCGTTCTCCCAGCAGGTAGCTTCTAAATCGATGATAAGTATTTCGTTGGTTGTGTTCATTTTTTTGTAAAATGTATAATGTAAAAAGTAAAATATATTCATGATTGTGTTAGTCCAATGTATTATAATGGCCGCCACTCATTACTCATTACTCATTACTCATTACTCATTACTCATTACTCATTTCTCATTATTTATAGTCCTCTGTCTCCAAACGGAGGTGACCATTTCTTTCGTTTCATAATTTCCTTAACCTCTTCGTAGGAAACCGGATAAAAATCGTGGCAGTCTACTCCCACGTCGAAGCTTAAAGCCATCTCATCATCGGGTAAAGTTCCGTGTGAATGGCCGTAGAGCTGCCAAACCCCGCGATGAGAGCCGTTCCAGATACGCATAGCGTAATGAAGGAGGATAATCTTTTGTTTGCCATTGCTGTTTTCCGGCTCATCAATTTTCAGTTCATGATAATCTCTCACGGATTCAAATCGTTTGGGGTATGTGAGCGCGGCACCTTCATGGTTTCCTCTGATCAAATGGATATTGCCGTTTAATCTGTCAAGAATTTCCTTGGTGAAATCCGGTTTTCCCAAACTGATATCGCCAAGATGGTAGACGGTATCATTGGTACCGATTCTTTCATTCCATCTTTTAATCAGTTCCTCATTCATATGGTCTAAAGATTCGAATGGTCTTTCTGAAAATTTTATAATATTGGCGTGACCGAAATGGTGGTCCGCTGTAAAAAATATATTAGGTTTCATTTTTTTAATAATTGGGTTGTTTAATCTTTACTACGTTTTTTCCCACGGATTACACAGAATACACAGATATTCTGTTGATTTGTATAAATAATTCGTGGTATTTGTGTTTAAGAAAATCAATTCTTTTGTAGTTCAAATTTTTATTTAATTTTCGCGAAATGCTTTATAAAAAGCAGTTTCAATTTCAATAACATCAGTTTCTGTATATCTTCTTGAAAAGTGAATAGGAATGGCTTCTTTTACCTTACATTCTCTCATAATCTTCCCTGATGCAGATGCAAAACTATGATGGTTAAGTTGGGCAAATTCCCGGTCAGAATCTTTATAGAAGCTCTCAATATACATCAGATTGGCTTCGTTGAAAACAGTCTTTATCTTTGTATAATTTTCTTCATCTGCTGCATGGTCCATGATGACCCCAAGCTTGTGACCGGGATTAAGGGTCAATAAATGAAAAAGATCAGATGCTTTGTAAGCTGCTCCTTCAATCTGAATTTCCAGATCCTGATCATTATTTTCAAAAGCCGTTTTCAGTTCGCTGATCCACTTTCCTTTTTTAAAGCCGGAAGCCTCTTCATGAAAGGTGACTGAATCTTTTTCTTTAAACAGATACGCAATGGAATCTGTTTTATGATCAAGAATGGCAAAGTCTATTTTTACCTGATCATCTTCAAAAAGAAAGTTCTGTGTCTTCACCAGTTCCAGATTCCAGTGTGGTGGACGGAGGATATAAACATTAATTTCTTCAGGAGAAATGATCTCCCGGATCTCATATTCAATGGCTTTTTCATCAATCAGATTCCATGTGTAAGATTTTAACCGCGCTTCAATCTGATGATGAATATTTTTCGGTCCGCAGATCACCACTCTTTCTCCACTACCAATCTGATGTCTAAAAATTCCGTCAAAATTCGAAAAATGATCAATGTGTGTATGACTGATGAACACTGCTGAAACCGACTGTATTTCTTTTACCGTCAGCTGGCTGGCTTCACCGCAGTCACACAAATAGTGTTTTCCTGAATTTGCAATTTTTATTAATATGCTGATGTCTTCTCTCAGAAGACTTTTTATCTCTGCCTGTATCATTGTATTCGTTTTTAAACATAAAAAAGTTCCGGTAAAAATATACCGAAACTAAACTTTAAGAGTCATCAACTCTTCTTTAATAAGATCAATCACTAAAGTATTCAACTTTTTGTTGATTCTTTTCTGTTCATCCTTTTCTATAGAATTGAAAGCATCAGGAAAATCTTTTTCAAAATCTTCCAGAATGTCCTGAGCAAAAAGACCTATGATCTTACCTGTCATTTTGGGTTCAAATTCTCCAATTTTACTCACCACATTATTCAATCTGTTGGCTGTAGCGTACCTCTGAATTTCTTCCCAGATATTCTGAGCATTTTCTGAAAAATCTGCCGGTTTATGAGTTTCTTTATGGTCTTTTTTCACCATTTTAGATCTTTCTACCCACTTGTCATTCTTATTTTTAAGAATAACTCTGGCGCCGTTTCCAAAATATCTGGTTTTCAAAGTTTTGACAATCGTTCCTTCGCACCTATTGTTCTCCATTTCGGGTAGGCCAAGCCAAGCCGGAATTTTAGAGTCAAATACATTCGGGAACCTCAAAGCATCTTCCAAGCTGCCCTGGAATAAAACCTTTGCGTAGAAAAATCCGGTTTCCTCAAAAATCTGATTCACCACATCGGTGTCCAAATAAGTAGTACCGTTCAATTTAATATCGAATCCATAGAATTCGTTATGAGGTGCGTATTCAATACCTTTTTGTACTTTGATGGCCTCTTTTACGGGTTCTACTTCTGGATGTTTGTAGCCACCTCCGAACAGTTCACCGTAGATCACGACCGTTTCCAATTCCGGATGAATGGTTTTAACCTTTTGAAACACATCGATTACATTTGTTCTGTACCTTTCTAAAATGTGGTGTGCGTTGTAGAATTTTTCATCCTTTTCAATGAAAGCGGTTCTCTTCGCGATTTTAATTTCCTTCCCGTCGGTAAAGAAAGAGAAATTAGCACCATGAACCTTTTCCTGCACGATGAAAACCTCATCCCCAAATCCCTGCAACCTGATCTGATCGATCACGCGGGCTTGGTAAGCATTTTCTATAGAGTTATATGTTTTGAAAATCATTTTTTTAGTTTTTAGTTTTTTTATCGTTTTCCAAAAGGCCTGGAATATTTTCCTGCCTTTCGATCAATCATCTTCATTTCCTTTTTTTCAGTAATCTTTGATATTTTGATTATGCAAAGTAAAAAAGTAAGAACGCAATCTTTTTGCGCTGATCTGAAAATGTTGATTACAGTTGTTTAAAATTTTCCAAAAGGCTTAGAACATTCTTCTTTCCCACCGGATTCATTGAATGACAATAGAATTTTGGCAGATCCAAATAATTATCCATGCAGTATTCTACCAGCCATTTGGCACAGTCATAGCCAGTTTTTCCAGTATATTCCTGAGAATCCGGTTTCAGATAGTGTTGGTCTGCCAGGTCATGGTCAAAAGAAATCATTTCGGGAAGTCCTTTTTCCACCATTCTGTTGACAAACTGCTCATAATTACGAACAATATGCCAGTCTTTTCTGAGGAAAATATCCTGTTTGGTATAATGATACGCTTCAATCGGATATCTTATATCGTCCAGAAATAATAGTCTTTTTGTCATTTCCATTGTTTTTATTTTTTTAGCCCGAAAGCTTGTCTTAACATTTTTTTTAAACCATCATATCAGCACAATTGGAGCTTGCGAATGCATAAGGTTTTGCCTTAAACACATATCCCATTCCCAGAATATATCCCATAGCATCTTTCAATGCTGTGTTTGATTTAAAATCAGGGTCGGTATTAATGTCTGCGTGTACCTCCATTTCCACTCCATAAGCATCCAGAATGGCACAGATAGCGTAAGCAATTTCTACGGATCTGTTGACCTCGTTCAGCATTCTTTCTTTGATACTGATCTTCTGTATTTGTCTTTCTTTTCTGATAAAGGTAAACGCTCCTTTTCCCTCCCGTACAAATACTACTGCCGTAGCATAGCTGATCGCTTCGCCGTAAACGTGGGAATCTGAGCCCACACATACTTTCAGGCGGTGACCGTTAGCCTGTTCGCGGATGATGGCTTCTTCTACCAGCTGGGTGATAGATTTCTGGAAAAAATTTCCTTTCATATTCTGCCATACTTCTTGTTGCGTTTCCATTTTTTTTACATGTTTTAAATTCTGCTTTATATTAATTTGTCTATTGTCAATTCGTTTCACAGTCAATTTTATAAAATTCACCATTGACGATTCACTATTGACCTTCATTTTTTGCACTCCGAACCGGACTCGAACCAATACCATCAGTTTTGGAGACTGAGATGCTGCCATTACACTATCAGAGTAGTTTTTTGTTGATTCATCAGGACTCGAACCTGAACAACAAGAGTCAGAGTCTTGTGTGCTAAACCATTACACTATGAATCATTTTTTGTGGATCAAAACCGAATTGAACGGTTCCCTTTTGCTTTTCAGACAAATGTGCAGACCTTCTACACCACTGATCCCTGTTTATATATAATGAGTAATTGGTAATGAGTAATCCCGACATAGTCCTATGGGTATTTATCAATCATCTTTCATCATTCATGTTTTGTACAGAAAAAGGGATTCGAACCCTCAATATCTTGATCCTAAATCAAGCGCGTCTGCCAGTTCCGCCATTTCTGCAGGTTTTATAAGTAATGAGTAATTTTAAAAAATTGACTTATTGACCATTCACCATTGATTACTCATTGCTTATTACTCGTTACTTATAAATTTGTGAATGATCGGATCAATTTTATCTCCTCGATCTGAACTTTCATGGTATTATTATTCACAATTGATTTTTGACCATTCACATTGTACTCCATAAGGGAATCGAACCCTTATCATCTGCTCGAAAGGCAGGCGTCCTAGCCGTTAGACGAATGGAGCGTGTAAACCAACTAACCAGGAATCGAACCTGAACAACAAGAGTACTTTTCCTGCATGCTGCCGTTACATTATCAGCGGTTTTTGTGGAAGCAGTAGGATTCGAACCTACTCAGCAATAAAGCAACAGATTTACAGTCTGCCCCGACTCTCCAACTCCGGCGCGCTTCCCAGTATAATGAGTAATAGATAATTAGTAATGAGCAATTTTCTAACTTCTAACCTCTAATTTCTATTTGAAGAAAAATAAAGTCTGTCTTAATTTTTTGTTTGATATAAGAACTTCTTCGCCCGACAAACTTTTACTTTTTCTTCTGAACTAACTAAATTTTATAATGATAAGTGATATGTAATCTTATAATTCCCTCTTACTTCTAATTTCTAATCTCTAATCCCTTTGTGAAGAAAAACAAAGCCTGTCTTAATTTTTAGTTTGATATAAGAACTTCTTCGCTCGACAAACTTTTACTTTTTCTCCGGAACTAATCTCATTTTAGTTATTTGAGATGGTTATGGGATTGTTCATAACCATTTTATTTTTGTTATTGAATTCACGAATATTTCACATTTTAAACCCACTCAGCTTACGCAACGGTTTTGCAGACCGCCCCGACTCTTCCCCTTCGGCGAACCATCAGATAGGATTATAAATGATAATTGATGATTAATAGTGAATTTACACCCCTATTAACTTCTAAAATCTAGCTTCTAATAAAAAAAGAAAAAGGCTGTCGGTATTTTCCATATTTGGCGTAAAGATCTTCTGCTCTTGACCCACCTTATTTCTTCTCTTTTGAAACAATTAACATTTAGTTTTTTGCGATTCCCGAAAGATTCGAACTTTCAACTTCCAGTTTAACAGACCGGCGCTCTACCATTGAGCTACGAAATCATTTTTTTTTGTGAATGGTCAATGGTCAATCCGTTTTACTGTCAATTTTTAAAAATTCACTTGCGAAGCAAAATTCACTATTTACCATTCACTTTTGCATCTTTTGTAATTCCGGAAGGACTCGAACCTTCAACCTTCGGCGTATCAGACCGACACTCTAACCACTTGAGCTACGAAATTGTTTTTTGTTTGTGAATGGTCAATTGTCAATTCGTTGTACTTTCAATTTTTAAAAATTCACTTGCGAAGCAAAATTCACTATTCACCATTCACTTTTACACCAAGCAAAACTTGTCTGGAAAGCAAGATTCGAACTTGCAACCTCCCGCGTCCAAGACGGGTAAACAACCACCGTTATCTTTCCAGTTTTTCAGGTTCGGTTTCCAATTTTTTTGCCGGGAGACAGCCGGAGCTAAAATTTTCCGTGAACCTTGCGGTCTATGCGGGAATCGAACCCGCAGTGCCCAAGAGACAGTCGGGCAGGTTAGCCTTTACCTCAATAGACCTTTTTTGTAATTCTGAGAGGGATCGAACCTCTAACCTTCAGTTTAGAAAACCAACGCTCTATCCAATTGAGCTACAGAATTGTTTTGTAATCCCAGAAGGAATTGAACCTTCAACCCCCGGTTTAAAAGACCGGTGCTTTGACCAATTGAGCTATGAGATTGTTTTTCTATGTGAATGGTTAATTGTCAATTTGCTTTGCTTGCCAATTTTAAATTCATTATTCACTATTGACCATTCATTCTTACCAAAATTCATTATTCCTATTCACTTTGGGTATCTTCGGGGATCGAACCCTGTTCTCCGGTTCCACAGACCGACGCTTTACCATATAAGCTAAAGAAACCATAAAAAAAGCACCTCTTTTCGGGAGGTGCTGTATATATTTTGACGTGTCAGATCACTGAGACCTACGTATATAAGCACCTTTTATGTATAAATTCACTATCCAGAATACATGGATATCCTTTCGGCTCCTGTCCGTGTAGTCTTGAATACTGATTAGATATGTTATGTAATTGTTTCATTATATTCCTGTTATTTAAAAAGTTTTTGAATCCTGAAAACCTGTTGCTTTCAATTTTCGGTTGCAAAGTAAGTATGAAATTTTTTAATCTGCAAATTTATTTTTCAATTAAATATTTGACAATCAATAAGTTAAAATGTATTTTTAGCATAAAGAATAACCGTCCGCAATATCCTGCGGATCTCTTAAATACCTAAATGACTGTCTCTCATCGGGTTACTTATCACTCTTATTTATCGTATTAAATTGACATTGTTAATTAAAAATTTTTTGTTTGTATGGTTATTTTTTTTCATTCTAAATAATTTATGGCCTAAAACACAAGAAACGCCTCGAGTTATCGAGGCGTTTCTGCGGTATTTTGTTTAAATTCTTACGGGTTTATTGTAAATAATTTTCAAAGCAAGCACATTTCGCCTCATTCCATATCATCCATTCGTATCCGAATAATCCTTTTATTGAAGGGCTATCGCATAGATTTACATTGATATGTGCTCTTTGTAGTGTCATAATTTTCTGGCGCAAAGATAGGAAAAATTGTTTTTCAGCAATGAAAATAATACTTTGGTTCACTAAACAAGGGGATAGTTTGCCTGTGAAAATTATTCAATTAAGGGCTTTTGAGACGGTGGCTTCGAGTACCTCAGCCACCTTGTATTTGCCGGTATAAGAAATTTCTTCTATTTTTTTAATGCTTGAATCCTTAAATTTTTAAATCTTTAAATTTATTAATTTCTCAACATCTTATTCCTTCCCGTTTTAAACCTTGAAATATCTTTCAGGATCACACTGTCATCGGGATTAAAATATTTCAGTTCATTGATGATCTCAGAACGGGTACCTACTTTTTCTGCAATAATTTCATAGGCGATACTTCGTGTTACAGGCTGTAGTTTCGGATCCTTTTTAAACTCATGCTTCATTGCTTCCAGGTAGATCGTCTTTTTATAGGAAGGGGTCTTCTGATAAAGCTTATGGATTTCTTTTTCCAGTTTTATGATATCAAAAACATTGGCGAAATAATTATTCAGACAGTTGAATGAATCTTTATCTTCATTCCATCCCTTGAGCAGTATTTTCTGAGCTTTCTCCGGCTGTTCCATTTTTTTACTGTAGATCAGAGAAGCTTTTACCATTTGATTGTTGGCAGTATAATCGTCTACCACCATTTGGTAATAGCTGTGGGCATTATGGATATCGTTAAGTTCCTTATACAAATCCCCTACTTTTTCTTTCTGCTGCATTTCTTTATACAGGTCGATGGCTTTTTTGTATTGTTTTGCCTTTTCGTAACAGGATGCCGCTTCTGCTTTATTGTTTAGTTTTTTAAGATACACTGCTGCAGCTTCATTGTAGAAACCACCTTCTTCCAGGGTTTTTGCCCCGCGAAAATTATCCTGAAGCAAATTCATATACACTTTTGCTGCTTTTTTATAATCCTTATCGGCAATGTATTTTTCAGCAAGCTCTTCATATTTGCTTCGAATTCTGTCAAACAATGAAGCTTCGAGATAGAAATTTCCTCCGCCGGAACCTCGCTTGCCAGAATTTTTCCTGTTCTGTTCCTTATCTTTTAAAGCAGTAATGATGATCATGATAATAAAGGCTACCACAAGGAAAATCGCCAGCGTTCCTACAACACTCCAAAAGCTTTCGTGAAATAGCTGTGCTCCAATTCCTATGATCTTAAACACGGCCAGGATCATAAATGCAATCAGGAATTTGTCTATAAATTTCTGTTTATTCATCGTCGTCAGGGTTTAAAATAGTTTTGTCCTCGCTGAACAGGCGGTAAAGGAGAAGAATCACACAAATTACCAGAAGCCATACAAACCAGTTGTATCCAAACATTTTTATCAATGGATAAAACAAATATACCAGCATAGCAACAAGGAATACCGACAAAATGATCTTCACCCACAACGGGACACTGTCTCCACCAAGGTTTAATGATTTCCTTTTGAAGATGAAAGAGTAAATTCCTACAGCTCCAAACATAAAAATTACAAGATAGAGGATATCTGAAACCTCTGTTTTTTCAGGAGAATTGCTATCGCCGGACTCGAGCTTTCCTATTTTTGAATCTTTAACGGGAGTTGGAGGAGCTTGCATCATGTCAAGCGTTCCATAGAGTCGTCCCAGCGAATCTGCCATGAGTACCTGTTTTTTCTTTAAAACAAATTTCACCACTTCATCATTGACAGGTTTTCCCTTGCTGTATTGTTTCAGGGAATCTGAAATGCGACGTTTCATGGTTGCTTCTTGCTGCACCAGATGTTTCGTTATTTTTTTTGAGTAAACAATTTTCAGGGAATCTCTGCTGTTCTGTTCTCTGGCATTGAGTTTTTCGATATCATTTCCAACTTCTCCAAGGTTTCTTCCTCCTGATTTTTTATACTGCTCTCTTTCGTTTTTATCTTTTGACATGGCAGCGCCTGCTGCAGAATATTCACTGGAGAGTTTTTTTCTTGTTTTTCCGTAAATAGAATCAATTTTCATATCAATATCCGTCACTCCGGATTGGTAGGCAATCATATCAGCGCGGGTTTTATCAGCACCGTTCATAATTTTACCCGATGAAACAAGAAAATCTTCTTTGATTGTTTTGTTTTGATCTGAAGGCATAAAAATCCTGAAAAGTATCGCGATGATGACCACTGCCCAAAATATTTTACGGAAACTCCGGGTTCCTGCCGTTTCTTTTTGATCTCCGGAACCTCCGAATAAAGCACTTAGCCAGCGGTCTCCAAAAGTGAATTTTCCAAAGCCGTCTCCCCGGGAAGTTCCCATAATATCCAGTGGAACTCCCAGCTCTACAGCTCTGTCAGGATATTGTTCTATATATTTTAAGTATTTTTCAATCTCTTTTTTATTTCTGGCCATTACTTTTTTAAGGTCAAAAGGCAGGTTTTTCATCCATTCTTCTTCATTCTTGGGTTGTTGAAGGGCCGCCAGAATTTTTTCATCATCCATCTCCACCGTAAAGCTTTCGATATGCTGAGGTGTTTTCACTCCATTGGAAGGTTTTCTTACTTTACCTTTTCCTATTCCAGGTTCCTGCAGCAAGGAAATCCAGTTTATTTCTTCCGAGAGTTTAACCAATCCAAATTCAGGGTGCATGATCATCAATTTTGCTCCTGCAGATTTCCAGTCTTCCGGATTGACTTTAGGATAAAATACAGTATTTTCAGGGATAAAAAGCTGATCGTCTACACACTGGAAATAGGCATTTTTTCCAATTTCCTGAGGAGCTTCATGATAAAAAACAATCAAACATCCGTAGAGAACATTGGGCTGATCTGACGGGATAGCATAGGATTTTACTGTATTGAGATCTACTCCCAAAACTTCCAGCTCATGAAGCCATACTCCAGGGGAAGAATCTTTGATCAAAAGACCCTTTTTGGGATAGCTATTTTTCGGAAAAGGTTTTATTCTAAGCTCCATAATCCAAGATCTGATCAATAAATGCTGTTAAATACTGTGAATACATTTCTTCCAGGGTTTTTACTTTCAACAAGGTCTGTTGTGGAAGATAATATTCTGAACCTCCGTATTCTGTATGGGTAGACACTGCCAGGAAACCATATTCTGTAGAGGGAATATAAAAAGTAGGAATTCCGGTATTGCTGCTTTTAAAGGTAAGCATTCCACGGGCATCTGTGATGATTTCACTTCCGTCCTGAAATGTAAATTTATTTTTGTTCTGTTCTGCAAGAATCTTAATAGTACATCTGTTTTTATAAAGATTTAATGAGTTGTCATACAATCTGGAGAGCTCATTTCCGGAAATCACAAGATTATTATTTTCATTGATTCCCAGTCTGTTAAAGTTGCTGATAATCTTCATTCCGCTGCGGTCCAGCTTGGCGACTTCGGTTTCAGCTTTTGCAATATTCTTATCTATTTCGCGATCATCATTAAATACAGATTCTACAGATATATTTCCTTCCAAATTGATCTTATAAAGAGAGGAATTCATGGGCTGATGCAGATAAAAGCTTCTTCCGAAATACGTCAGATGGTATGAGTTCGGAATATTCAGTCCAGTCGTATTTATTTCGGAATATTCTTTTGTATTCAGGTTTAGTTTTGAAATCAGTTTTTTATCAGGCTGATACTGGCAGAGAATGAATTGTTGCTGTCTGTTTTTTGCCAGAGCAAACTGTCCTCTTGGTTTTACCGAAATATCTTCGATCAGCACTTCACATCCATGGTATGTTTTGTAATAATCATAGGAGTTCCGGTCATAATAATTATCGGAAAGATACGTTTTCAGCAACTGCTTTTTGGAACTTAAAATATAAAATTCCCCTTCATATAAAAACTGGGCTATTTTATTGGAAGGCGTTGGAAACAGGATCGGATAATTCTGTGGAAGATCTGTTTTCTTACCATTAACGGTAGTCGCTTTAAGTTTACGCTGAGGTGGGTTCGCCCACAATTCCTGGAGCGGAAGTTTTATCTTCTGGATATGCTTCCGGGCTCCTTTATGATGTTTATAAAAATTCAGTTCTCCTTCTGATGAGGTCGTGATCAGGAATTTAAGTCGGTCTCTGTTTTCGTGGATTACTTTTCTGATCTTTTCGTCAGCTAAATTTTCCTGATGGGTAATAAAGAAAACTTCAAGATCTTTTTCGGTATGTTCTTCATTGAAAAACTTGCCCAATGCTTCTGACACTTCGAGAACCGGACTCACCTGATTCAGATTTTCAATAACATCTTCCGTTTTGTCGAGAGATATAGGTAATCCAGCCTGCCCCATAGCAAAAACCTTACATTCTGAATGGGCTTTTGGATGACGGATCACAGCAATAGCCGACGCAAAAGCCAATACTTTTGGAGTACCCCAGTTCCTCAGGGAGGTATCAACTAGAATGACGCGTTCAAAAATATTTTCTTCCGGCGGTATTTCTCTCTGGATGTATAGTGCTTCGTTATTGGCAATACGATTCATGAACACCTCATCTTCATTCGCAAATTCGGAAAGCAGCATTCTGTGAAGATCGCCTTTATTGGCCATATCGGAAATTCCCCCGATGGGCTGTTCTCCCGGGGATAAATGACGCATAGGTATTCTAAGTCCGCTCCAGATCCTCTTTATGAGGCTTCCTACCTGGAATGTTTTTGGTTCTTCTATCAGCTGCTGGATAAAATCCTTATCGGTTTCTACGGTGGTTTCTTCCTCTACGACTTCGTCATCCAGTTCAGGTTCATCAATATGATCCCGCATAGCATCAATGATAGACTGGACGGTAGGGAATTTTTCATTTAACAGCTGTAATGCACTCAGGTCTCTGTTGATCGCCGATGGTCCTGCATATTTTTTTTCGGCACTTGCGGCCAGCATATGAGGTCTTTTGTAGTAGATGTTGAGAATCATTTCTGCTTTGCCGGGAGCTATTCTGTTGTGGGCATCCTGAAAAAGCGTCTGAAGCAATATGATTCTGTTCTGTCCGTACTTATAGACTTTATTTAATGATTTGATCTTTTCAAGGAACTCAATACTCTTGTCAGCGGTGAAATCAAAATTTCCAATGCTGTGAAAAGTAGCGGTATGTTTCATTGGGCCTGCGAAATCTGTGTATCCATCCTGCATGGCATATAAAACCATGAGTAATGCTCCAAAAGGAGGCCATCCCTGCGGCTGAAGTTCTTTCAGGATTTCCATGATGTAAGGCCTGTAGGCTATAGCCCCAACCCCGGGAATCGAGATAAGATTGTAGTCATGGTATCCGGAATCTCCGGCGATATCCTCGTCGGTTTCCCACTCCCAAAAGTAGTTTTCGTATGATTGGAAATATTCGTTCAGATCCATTCTTTTGTTTTTTCAGTAAGACGGAATGAGCTTACAGAAAGTTTCCGGAAATTTTCTTTCTTAATGGGAAGATAGGTTCCGTCTTCGTTCCATAACAGCCATTTGTCCGACATTTTGTTATATTGCTGCTGCAAGAGTGAACTCAGATTTTTAAATTCGAAATCAAAACCTGAAGGCAAAAGATGACCGTCTCTGGTCCAGTAGGTTTTTCCGGGCAGACTCAACAGCGGTGTTCCGAGAAACAATGCTTTATCGTCAATCACTGTCCATTCTATTTTATCCAGTTTGAAATTCGGCTGTGCAGGAATACTGTCTTTAATTTCTGTTATTGAGCTTAAGAGTGATACAGCAGGATATTCTTCATTCCCCGGTTTCAATCTGACTTCCACTTTTTCGCTGATCCCAAAATAATTGTTGTTGGAAGCAGGAAACGTAAGTCGTAATGCTTTATCTATAGGTGACCAAAGCAAAGCTGTTCTCATCTTTTTGCTGGGTACCAGTGCTTCTTTTTTAAACAAAAGTCCGTTGCGCAGTTCGTACAGCATAAAGTTTGGTAGCTGCCGGATATCTGCGGATACAGCCTGTTCTTCGGTAAAATCCTTCAGCCAAACCGTATCGTCGTCTACTGCAATCTGTACATTTTTCCAGTCCCGAATAGCGCCCAGAAAATCTTCATTGGCCCGCGGAAGTTCTGCCCAGAATTCTTTTACACACTTTGAAGGATCTTCTGCCATAAGCTTTCAATTTCTTGCTGAATATATTGCTTCTGCTCAGGATTTCTGATCCAGTCGCATCGGGTCTGCAGGTATCTTAATTTATCTTTGATCACATTCTGTTCTTCAAAACTCAGCATTCCGCTGTTCCATTTTTCCACCAGGATTTTTACATCCTTCATGACTTCCTCCGGATTGGGAGTTTTATTCTGCATGGCTTGTGGATGGGAGTTTGGATGATCATCTTTTTCAATGGTTCTGTTGATAATGCCTTCAAGAATCTCGATTTGTTCTTCAGTATCCCAGATATGTTTCAGGACCCACAGGTCTGAAAGTACGGCTTCATTTCTTCCGCAGATCAGGGCACTGGCCGCAATCAGGTTCTGAAGTTTTACGGCTCTACGGTCCGAAATCGCAATTCCGGTATTTCTCAGGCTGATGATGGTATTTAAATACACTTCATAGATGGGTCTGAGGTCTATGGTTTTACACAGGTTTTGCAGTTCCCTGATTTCATCTGCAAGAATTTCGGGAATTTCCGTCTCGGTTTCATTTTCTAATTTTCTTCCGGCAATAAGAACTTGCTGCAGCAACTCAGGATTTACATAATCGACATTAATCCTCACCAGAAAACGGTCAAACAATGCATTTAAAGATTCATCTTCTGGAAGAACATTACTGGCTCCCACAAACATAAGGGCTGGGAGTTGTTTCGTTTCTTTTCCTCTTTTGAATATTTTTTCGTTGAGGGCAGTCAGAAGTGAATTCAGGATGGCCGAGTTGGCATTGAAGATTTCGTCCAGAAAAACCAATGAAGCTTCCGGCATCATGCCTTCCGTATTGGTAAGAAGTTCACCCTCCTTTAATTTTCTGATGTCAAAAGGCCCGAAAATTTCGTTGGGCTCTGTGAAACGGGTCAGCAAATATTCAAAGTTTTTGCCATCTTTCACTGTTTTGGACAGCGTTCTTACAATCGCAGATTTTGCGGTTCCTGGTGGTCCGTATAAAAACGCGTTTTCTTTGGCCAGAAGACATATTCCCAGCAGGTCTACGACATCATTTTTTCCTACGAAGGTGTCTTTTACGTAGTTGAGAACGGTATTGAGTTTTGTGATATTTTGAGTCATTAGTATTTATTTAATGAAAAATCTTAACAGTAAAAAGTATATAAATCCAATTACAATGAGTGAAAGAATAAGATCAATATAAAAAGTAAATGGAAGTTCTAGAAATTTAAAGCCTACAACAAAGTATCCAACTATTATCACAAGGCCCATAAGCGCCGATAGGAAGGAATACAGTGAGGAAATCATCATGACCAGTGAGATAAAAATAAAATATATTCCCACACTTAAAAAAATAAAAAAATGCTTCCCGTATGCGGTGTATTGGCTGTGAATAAAATTTACAAACCCAGAAAAGTCAGTCTTTCCTGAAAACAGCAGCCAGATATGGGTTCCGAAATCTTTAAAAACCACAAGGGGATCATACCCTGAAATCCAACTGACAGCAACAATTAAAACGGTGAGCATAGTTCCCATTATTCCATGAAAAATAAAGGCATTTTTCATAGTCCGCTTATCATATTTCTTCAGTTCATCATCATTAGGCCCCACATCCCCTCCTGAATCGGTTTTCACAAGGCTGGAAAGGGGAATATAACCAAACTTAATTCTGAGATCATTTTTTATGGTGTAGGCATACAAGGGTTTTGAAAAGGACATGAACATCCAAATCTCATTCACTTTCGTTTTAAACATCAAAATATTGGCATAATATGCCAAAATACAGAACACAAAAAAGTAGGAAGCAACTATTCCTCCTAATGCAACTGCAGTATTAATCTCCATGGGCAACTATTTTTAAATCCCGCCAGTAAACATCCTTATGAAGTCCAAAATCTGCCACAAGCAATTTATTAATATAGGGAATTTCTGCCAGAGTATAGGCTTTCTTTTCAACGATCCTTTCCAGATATAATTTTCGGTATGTTTTGTCCTGAAGTTCCTTTTCCCAGTTGACTTTCTCCAGCTTTAGCGGATATCCAATGCCGGAATAATGAAATTGAGTAAGTATTTCTTCTAAAATTTTAACCAACGGATCATAAGGATCTGCAGTCTGTAAAACGGAAGTAATCTGTGGCAGAAACCTCAGGGATAAATCTGCAGATAAGATGGTAGAAACATCAGCGGTTATTTTCATTCTCGGGATCAGTTTATCCAGATCTTTTGATGTATTTTCCCGGATAAGATAGAGCTGAGCACTGTGGTACAGGACTTTTGCTCCCCAAACTGCAGCTTCTTTATCACAATGTATAGCTGTGGATAAAAATTCCAGTCTCTCTTTTTCGAACTCTGCTTCGAAATAATCTCCTGCTTCCTGCTCTTCTTTTTTAGAAATTTCCTGCAGGTTTGAAAATACAGTAATGGACCCGCTGTTTCGCAGCAGAAAAATAGTGTCTAGAAATGGGGATCTGGTTTCCATCATCTAACAAAAATAAAACTATTTCGCAGAGAATAAAATTTTTATATGAATGATTGACAGTTAAATAATATTTGGGGTGAATTATTTATAAATATATTGATTCAATTAATGATAAAAGTCTTTTTTCTGTTTTTCAGCTCTCGCGGATTGGGCAGATGATGGAGATCATTGCGTTGGTTTAATTTAAACCTCATAGGTTTTGGAAACCTATGAGGTTGGTTTGGGGAATTTATGCTTAGAAAACTTAGGATATTGAGCTACAAATCTTTATAAATTTCAATCTAAAAGTTGCTATCTTTGTTCCTTCAAAATAACATTATGAGTATTCACATCAGTGCAAAAAAAGGAGAAATTGCTAAAGTAGTATTGCAGCCGGGGGATCCGCTTCGTGCACAATATATTGCTGAAAATTATTTGGAAAATGCTAAACTGGTAAGCAAAACAAGAGGAATCTTTTATTATACAGGTCTTTATAAAGGAAAAGAGATCACTGTAGGTGCCAGCGGAATGGGCTTTCCGAGTATCGGGATCTATTCTTTTGAATTATTTACGGAGTATGAAGTAGATACGATCATCAGAATCGGAACCTGCGGAGCTTACACGACGGACCTTAAGCTTTTTGATATTTTAAATATTGAAAATGCGGCCAGCGAAAGTACGTATGCCAAATATGCATGGGAAATTGAAGATGAGATCCTTCCTCACCAGGGAAATATCTTTGGAACCATCAATGAAACCGCTCAGGAACTTTCTTTAGCAACAAAATCGATCAATGTACACAGCAGCGATATTTTCTACAGAAAAGATCAGAATATTCCTGCGATTGCTACGAAATACAACTGTCCGGCTGTAGAAATGGAAGCTTTCGGATTATTCGCAAATGCACAACATTTAGGGAAAAACGCAGCGACGATTCTTACGGTAACTGATATTATTCCTACCCACGAAAAAATTTCTGCTGACGAAAGAGAAAAAGCCCTTAAACCGATGATGGAACTGGCTTTGGAATCAGCAATAAAAAGTCTTTAATAAAACAAAAAGTTAAGCTGCAATTTTGCAGTTTCGCCATAAAAAAGAGCTTTACTTCATCAGTAGAGCTCTTTTTTATAGTTTGAAAAAATTCCTGGCGGTTTCCGTGGTTTCCTCTGCAACTTCGGAAATACTGATTTTCTTCCAGTGAGCGATCGTCTGTGCCACATAGGGAAGGAAAGATGGTTCATTCCTGCGGTTCTGCATTCTCGGCATATTTTTCGGAAGCATGAACGGGGCATCTGTTTCGATCATCATCCGGTCGAGCGGCGTGTATCTGATCACTTCTTCCAGCTGTCTAAATCTTTTATCATCACTTATCGCACCTGTAAATCCTAAATAAAATCCTTTATCAAGATAAATTTTAGCTTCCTCCAAAGTTCCTGTAAAGCAATGAACAACTGCTTCGGGTAATCTGGAAAGGTATTCATCTGTAATTTCATTAAATCTTTTAAACGCTGATCTTTCATGAAGGAAAAGGGGCTTATTAACCTCAACGGCTAATTCCAACTGGGCTCTGTAGCATTTTTCCTGAATGGGTCTGGGCGAGAAATCCCGGTCAAAATCCAATCCGCATTCTCCTACCGAGACTACATAATTCAATTTCAAAAGATTCCGAAGTTCCATGATGCTTTCCTGATTAAAAGATTTGGCGTCATGAGGATGAATCCCTGCTGTAGAAAATAGAATTTCGGGATATTCTTCTGCGATTTCAGCAGATTCTTTACTTCCCCGGATGCTTGTTCCGGTAAGGATCATTTGTTCTACGCCATTGTCCAGGGCGCGGTTGATCATTTCTTCGTGTTCGTTATAGAACTGTTTATTGGTCAGGTTAATGCCAATATCAATGTAGGTATTCATTTGTTTTGTTTTTTTTTGTTTATAAAATATCTAACAATGTTGGGTCCTTTCAAAACGTTTTTGAATTCTTTTTCAGAATAAAATCCTCTGACATCCGAACGCTTTACTCCGTTGAATTCTTTCGTTATTTTTACCCAGATTATTTTGTGTCTGGCTTGTCTGGCTTTTTTCAATGTAAAAGTTTCGCTTAACTGATCGTTGATGACTGTTTTTGCTGTCCTTCGCCATTTTTTATTACCATATTTTCTCAGTTCCTGAGAGATTTTTCCGGCTTCTCCGGCTCTGAAATCTCCTTTATTATAAGTATTTCTCATCTTTTATTCGCATTAAAAAGGGAGGCAAGCAGGATTCGAACCCGCGTATCACATTAGCAGTGTGCGTTTTTCCGTTAAACTATTGCCTCCGTTTATTTGAAAATTTAAGAGTTTACTATGTTTTCATTGTTTTAGTTTTAAAATAGAAACAGACAGGGCCCGAACCTGCAACCTTCCGGTGAAGGGAATGTTTTTCCAGTTAAACTACTGTTTCTTTAGTTATGCTTCCACTTCCAGCAGGCTGAAATATTCTGAAGCGGTGAGCGCTCTGGGAAAGCCGCGTGGCGTAATTTCCCTTTCCAGTTCACAGATCAGAAGATCGCCCTGTCTTTTCAGACACTTGATGTGTGGAATAATGTTTTCATGTATTCTGAACGTAGATGCGATGGCGGTGAGCGCATTTCCTTTATATTCCTGTTCTATCCAAAGCCAGTGTTCCTTTTCTGTGGAAGGGCACCAGCATTTTACGGCGTAGGAATACTGATCTGTTTCACGCCAAGTATAAATTCCTAATTTTTTATTTTCAATTTTATACACTTCATAACGGTTGATTCTTCGGATCTGAGTTTTATTTCCGTTTTGATCATATTCGTTGTAATTCAGCTCTGCTTCTTCTTCATTGATCTTTTCTGCTTCCAGACGCTTCATCAAATTTCCTACCCCTATATAATTAAAACAGAAGAGACGCAGATTTCTGTCTGTAGATTCGAAGAATTCTTCAAATTGTATGGTTTCCACCCCATTCCAGAGTTTTTCTATTTTTTCCAGAATTTTGGTAAAAAACGGCGTTTCAAACCTCGTCCACTGGCGTTCATATTCTCTCGTCATAAAGTTCTGAAAACTGCTGTGACGCAGCTTCAGGATAGAAACCAGTTTCCGGATGGTGTAATTCTGCTGATGAACTGCATAGTTGAAAGACGCTCCGGAAAGGATCAGTTTATCTTTGGAAATATACATTCTGTCATTGATCTTAAAAAAAATATTTTTAGCCAGATGTTCAAAATGATCGTCTTTCTGGTACAGATAAAAATTGATCTGTTTCACTGCCGGAAGTTGCGACCCGTTCTGTCTTTCATCACCGAAAAAATTAATATACTCAAGAGATTTAAAATTAACTTTGAATGCATTGATCAGCCTTCCGTTGATTCTCTTAAGATTTTCAAATTCCAAAGAAGTATGCATCTCCAGATCCCCGACTTCCTGAATTTTAGGGGCAATCGTCTGGTGGGTTTTATACGTTCCTTTTACTTTTTCCAAAGATATAAAATGACAGGTTTCGCCCTGATTCTGAATATTTCCGTTCACATTTCTCAATAATGGAAACCTTACGCCTGAATTACGGTTAACAGAAATGCTGCCTGAAATTTCCAGCAATGGAAAATCTGCATAACAACCCTGTTCCAATAGAATATTTCCCGTGATTTCTTGAAGCACCGGAAAAGAAGCTTTTGTCTTTTCAAATCTGAGGTATCCGACTATTTTTTTCAGTTCCGGAAAATCGTGTGTAAAATAATGCCCGGTTTTGTCACGGCATTCCATATTGATCTGTCCCTGAAGAAATTCAAGGTAGGGAAAAGATACATTTTTACCGTAAACATTAATCCTTCCACGGATTTCATAGTGTGGAATAATAATATCGTTCCCGAAAATATCGACATTGAAAACACCTTCTTTCGGAAGAAATTCCACTTCATACTGATGATTGATCGGGATAACAATTCTGGACTGCACAAGCTTTTTACCTCTTGCAATGACATTGGCTTTTTTAAGGGAAATATTTCCTCCTATCGTTGCCAGGTTTTTAAAATCAAAATCAATGATGCATTTGAAATGACCTTTTACTGTTTCCAACTCCCGGATTTGGGCAAAACAATGAAGGGTAAAATTTTCTTCTACCGTTTTAAGATGGGGAAGAGAGCAGTCTGCTGCATCTACAGACAAAGACCCTTTGACTGTTTTCAGGTTTGGAAAGTGACATCCTTCTCCACGCAGAAGCAGGGTTCCGTTCAGTTCTTCAATGTCCCATGTGATATTTTTGCCATATATTTCTACAGTTACATGGTCATCAAAAGCCTTCTCCGGAAGGTCTTCCGCGGAGAATACTTTATATCTTGCGATGGGATCAGTCGTATGCATTTTCTGTCAGTTGGGTTATGGGATTGTATTCCTGCTGGATGTATTTTACAAAATAGTCACTTTCTATACGAAGGATTTTATGTTCACCGTGAAAAATAAAGCCATCGCCATAGATTCTGAAAGTTTCCGTACTACCGTCTTTTTCAATAATCTTATATCCGGGCGCTTTCAAGGTATGCTGGTTGCTTGTCTTTTCCAGACAGTATTCTTTATAGGTTTCAGTGTGTTCTTCCAAGTTGTTGATTTTTTCTCTTGCTTCTGAACTTTTTCTTAGGTATGGCTTAATGTCAGATGATTCGGGAATATTCCTGTTTTCTACAAAATGAAGGGTACTTTCCTGCGTGACAGGAACAACTGTTATTTTTTCAACAGGACCGTTTTCTCTAAAAAAATCAAATATCTTTTTCAACATGGCTTTTATTTTTTGATGATAAAAAACAGAAAGAAAATCGGATTCGAACCGATAATTCGCTTCTTAGAAGCTGGTTTTCTCCGGGTTAAACTATTTCTTTCCTTATTATTCTCTGTGAAACGGCAGGATTCGAACCTGCGCCTCTGACTTGTAGACTCAGCGCTCTTCCATTGAGCTAACGTTTCTCCTTTTACCAGGCATTTATTTTATAATTTTTCAGCAGTACTCCGCTGTAATAATGTCCTTTTATTCCCTCAACGACCGGATGTAAAATTCGCGCCGCTCCGTCTACAGAATCCAGCGGCGGAATATATCCCTGCTCAAACTGCTTCTTTCGAAGGCTTTCTTTGGCTCCTGTAGAAATCCATCCTACATCTACTGCACTCATGTAAATCTGATCGTTTTCAAATTCTTTTGCAGAGGTAAGCGTCATCATATTCAGAGCCGCCTTTGTCATATTCGTGTGCGGATGAAATACTGTTTTATTATCGTAGCTGAAAATACCTTCTGAAGAGGTCACATTGATGATAAATTTCTCCGGAAACGCTGAGTTTTTCATCAAAGGTTTCAGTTCTTTGATCAGAAAATAAGGTGCGATGTGATTGATCAGATTCACCCCAACCAGTTCATATAGGGAAACTTCTTCCAGTGTAGAATTCCAGCTTGTTTTTTCTCTGTTGTCGACAGGCTGTCCGAAACGGGTAAGCGCCACCGGAGTTTCGTCGTTCTGTGCATATTCAAGTTTTGCGATTTCGCTTGAAATCTCTGTCTGGTTCGGAAAAAGATTTGGAATATTTTTGAATTCAACTAACTTTTCCTTTTCACATTTGATGATCGGAAGATAATATTCATCAGGATATTTTATGGTTTGTGCTGCATTGTTGATCAGAAGATCCAACGTATCAAAACGGGTTTTATAAAAATCTATAAAATTCTGGATTGCTTTCAGATTTCTCAGATCCAAACCATACACCCAGAGTTTTTCTTTCCAGTCTTCGTAATCTGCTTCCTGCTGCATCATTTCCAGCGCCAGTGCCGGAAAACGGGTTGTCAAAACCAAATTGGCTCCGTTTCTCAACAATTTCAATGCGGTGGCCCATCCTACTTTCACTCTTCCTCCTGTCAGGATAACATTTCGTCCTTTTAGATCTGCCGTTTCAAAACGTCTTTCATAGTTTTCTGCGGCACATTTCGGGCAAAGTCTTGTGTAAAAAGAATGGGCATACTGATAGCTCTGGTTACAGCAGTAGCAGTTTTTCGGGATCTGAAGCGGAGTGAGTTTCGTCTCCTCTTTTTCATCATCATAGAAAGCTGAAGCTCCTGCCAATGCCTTTTTCATCAGGACAGCATCAGAACTAACAGAGAGATCATGAGATTTCATTCTGGAATAATTTTCCTGGCGGATCTGTTTTTTAGCATTCTTATGAATTTTCGTGATCAGTCCTGAAAATGTCTGATTGTCAGGATTGAGGAACGGATCATCTTTCAAGGCATTCAGAACCTTGAGACATATTTCCCATTCGTTTTGCGAAAATTTTTGATCTGAAAAATTCATAGCTTCAGTTTATATCTGCAAAATTATCTGCGCAGTACGCAATCTTTTTACGCACTGAAGATTTATCCGTTATTCGTTGATAAATTTTTCAAGAAAACCGATGAGCTTTTTACCGCCGTGGCTCCACCGGATTCCGTGACCTTCTTTTTCCCTGACTTCAAAAACAAGCTCATGTTTATAATGATAGAAAACATTCCACCAGGTTCTGTTGTCCAGAATATAGCTGATTTTCTCCATCACTTTTTCCTGTTTCTGCAGATTATTTCCTTTGATTTCGCCCCAGAACTGATCGTCCATTCTTCCGATATGTTTCTCCCAGGCTCTTTGTGCCATGGTAATTTCACTGTTAAAACTTTTCATGCAGGCTTCAAGCAATATCTGGTTTAAAGGCGGAACAGCATTTTCATCCCTGATGCTGGCAGAAGTAAGTCGTTGTCCCAGAATAGTAAGCCAGTGTTCAAAAGGAATTTTTTCTAAATGTAATGCTTTAACCTCATCGGAATTATTGCTTTGAAATATATTGATAAACAGTTCAAAGCTTTCTTTTCTGTCTGTTTTAATTTCTTCATTAAAATACGGGAGCTCTGATTCAAGAATGTTTTCCTGAAATTTGCAGATATTGCTTTCCATAGTCGCCAGATGTTCATCAGCAAGAACAGCCTTGTATTTTTCTGTCCAGGAATCTGAAATTAATGGGATATAAGGTGTAAACACATTCATTTTAAACCATTTTGATGAGATTAACCTCCAGTTTTTCCTCTGTAATCAAATGGGCAATGAGATTGAACCATTGTTGACAGTGATCCAGAATCCATGCATCTGAGGATACTGCTATTTCCGCGTTTTCTGCTATCCATTTATCCGGATTGAACTCCAGAACACCTTCCCAATTGAAGTTATTTTCCTGTGCAAAATCAAGGACAATCTCTTTAATACGTCCACTATTAGACACCGGTTTATCAAAAATCCAGACCAGTTTCTGCAGTTCTGCTTTTTGGAAAAATGAACCAACCAATTCAATCGCTTTTTGTGTTTGGCTGACTCTTTTATAGGTTCCATGAACACCTGAAAGATCGCGAAAACATCCGTCTGCTCCTTCAAAAATATAAGCACCGGAGAGTAAGCTTTCCATTAAAATCAATATGTTGAAACCATCCAGATAAAGGATTTTATCTTTCAAATCCGAGACTTTAAGTTGTTTATATTTTCTGTTGACTATCTGCTGTTCCGATGCAGAAGCACCACGTAATGCCTGAATCTGTCGTGTTTTCAGTTTGTATCGATTTCCCACGAGTTCGGAGGAAGCTTTCTCTGCATAATCTCTGCTTAGTAAATACATCATGTCCTGAACACCCATTTTCAACTTATCGATCTGTTTTTGCAAACCGAAAAGTCCATCATCTCCTGTATTTTTTCCGCGGTTTCTGTTATTCATACTCAAAAATAGTTTTTTAAGCGGATATAATTACAGGAATCTGTTTCTGAACGTCTGTTATCTGTTATTTATCAACATCTTAAACGTTGAGTTATACATTTTACAACAAAAGAGACATTTCATACAACGTTTTGATTTTCATAAGGAATATGTGTTTGCAGTGAATAAAAAATATAGATTATGA
This sequence comes from Chryseobacterium carnipullorum, assembly GCF_900142785.1. GTDB lineage: Bacteria > Bacteroidota > Bacteroidia > Flavobacteriales > Weeksellaceae > Chryseobacterium > Chryseobacterium carnipullorum. The sequence goes on from NZ_FRCD01000005.1 coordinate 142,672, forward strand.
ATACATTGAAAAAATTATGTTCCCTCCTTACGGCAATTTTTGTGTTTTCTGCTTTTGGTCATGTTCTAATGATGATAAAATGATGACGGAGCAGATCATAAGGAACCCTAGATATTTTTAACAGGCTTATGATATCAATTAAAATAACTGCAGTATGATTTAAAATGTTTCATTACATTAATTCTTTCCACCATTTTTTCCATGTTATTGCTCCCAATTCATTGAGGTTAACTTTTTCTCCGATGATAGGATGGGTAACCGGGATACTGTTTTCTTCTGCATATTTTGAAACAAGTTCCAAAGGTTCAAACCATGGATGTTGGGCCAACTTGAATTTTGAGTTGTGAACCGGAATGAAGTTTTTGGCTTTCAGTTCCTGTACTTCCTGAATAATCTGCTCGGGCAGACTGTGGATATAAGGCCATTTTTCATTGTATTGTCCGCATTCCATCACTGCAAGGTCAAATGGTCCGTACTTTTCTCCTATCTCTGTAAAGTGGTTTCCGTAGCCACTGTCACCGCCCAGAAAAAGTTTTTTAGATGGAGTTTTCAAAACAAATGAAGTCCACAGTGAGATATTTCTGTTCAATAGTCTTCCTGAGAAATGTCTTGCGGGAGTGAGGGTGACTGTAAAACCGTCAGCCAGATCGATACTTTCCCACCAGTTTTTTTCAATTACTTTTTCCGTTTCCCATCCCCAGTACTCAAAATGCTGTCCTGTTCCCAGTCCGCAGATGACTTTACCTACTTTATCTTTCAGGGTCTGAACGGTTGAATAATCCAGGTGATCCCAATGGTCGTGAGAAATTAACAGGTAATCAATGTCGGGCATATCTTCCGGCTTATAATGGTCTGATCCCTGAAATGCTTTTACAGATCCAGGCATAGGAGAAGCGTTTCCGCTGAAAACCGGATCTACCAGAAATTTTTTGCCATCAATTTGTAGGAAATAGGAACTGTGACCAAACCACACGAGGACATCGTCTTCGGGTTTCAGATTCTTCAGGTCTGTAGTGACAAATGGAATCGGGGATTTCGGGGTTACGTTTTCTATTTTGCATAAAGTCTGTAGAAGTAATTTCGTCATGCTTTCCCCTTCCAGCAATGCCGGCGTAGGAAGGATATTCTGAAATTTTCCGTTCGTATAATTGGGCAGCGTGCTGAAATAGGTTTTTCTTTTTTCATTGGGAAACTGTCCCATTTGTTTCTTTAAATTCATTCCGTTGTTGTTTTTGTTCTGAAACTTTGCCATTAAGGATTAAATCAGAAAAATAAATATAAGGATTAGATTCTTTACTTAAACAGATCAACGAATAAAGGGGATTCTTTACTTTATTTTCCCTGATAAATACAGATTTACCCACAGGATTTGCTTTAACGATATGAACAATCTACAATCCTAATTCTTCTTTACATTTAAAGTACAAAGATGTTAATTCACCCCTTTCTTTGTTAACTTTTTATTTATTTTTCCAATTTTGATGTAACAAACCTCCTACAATAAGTGTCTTATTGGTGAAATATCACTTTAGATGAAAATAATTATATGTTCGGCTGCTTTATTAGTGGGCACTATGGTCTTTGCACAGGTAAAAAATGACACCATCAAGCAAAAGGAAAATCAGATTGAAGGTGTTATGTTAACGGCAAGAAAACCTACTGTAGAATCTAAAGCAGACAGAACGGTGTTTAATGTATCGAACAGCTCTATCCTTGCAGGAAATACCACCTGGGATGTATTAAGGATGACGCCTTTGGTCAGCATTGATAATAATGATGCAGTAAAAGCAGAAGGTGAATCGGTGACGGTTTATATCAACGACAGAAAATCTGTGTTTACGGGTAAGGAATTAAAGGAATATCTGAAAACCATTCCGGCGGATAACCTGATGAAAATTGAAGTGATCACAAGTCCGTCCTCGCGCTATGAAACAGCAGGATCAGTCATTAATATTGTACTGAAAAAAAGGGATGATGAGGGGATGAAAGGAAGCGTAACTTTTAATAACAGGCAAAATGCCAAAAACTCTCAGTACACGAACCTTAACCTGAATTACCATAAGAAAAATTTCACGCAGACCCTGATCGGCAGTTACAGTGACAATAGCTATTTCCAGAGAAACACCAGCCTTAATATGCTGTATAAGGATAATGACACTACCCAGAGCAGCAACGAAACTTTGGGACGAAGCAAAAGCCCATCCCTTTCTTCTACTTCAGAATATGAGTTGAATGACAAAAACAATATAGGCGTTATTCTGGAATATTACCAAAGTAAAAGTTCTTCCACTTCTGATGCAGATTTTCTGAGAACCAGGGATAATGCTCAACCCGAATCTTATCATCAGGATCAGGATGTAACGGGGCGTTACCGAACGCTGGGAACGAATGTTTTTTATAAATACTATGATAAGGAGAAAAACAGGATTCTGGATATCAACCTAGGTTCCAATTATAATTCTCAGGAAAATCTCAATGAATTTTTAAAAACATACAACGATATTTCAAAAGTAAGTCAGCTGGGAATTAATTCTCATGAGCAGACGAGAAACTATTACATCAAAGTAGATTATACCCAGCCTCTGGGAAAAGGCGGAAGCTTTGAAGTGGGTGGAAAAATGGATTTCAATAACAATGTGATCCCAAATACTCTTTCAGGAAATAACGCAGATCATCTCCGTACGAATGATGTTTTTCATTATGAGGATAATATCAATTCCCTGTATGCAAACTACAGCAAAACGTTTTTCGAGAAACTTGAAACAAGAGTCGGAGTACGTTACGAATATATCGACTATAAAATGAGGGAAGATGTATCCGGGACAAGCAGAAAGGATTCCTACAGTACGTTACTTCCCAATTTATTATTGAAATATTCTTTTTCCGATAAATATGACCTGACCCTAACGTACAACCGTAATCTCTGGCGTCCGTGGTATTCGGAGTTCAATCCTTTTCTTGTTCCTACGAATGACGGAACATTCTCCCGTGGAAACATGGACCTGGAACCGAACCCGAGTCACAGGGTTTATATGAAACTGGGAATTCTTAAAAAGTATTTCCTTTCCGCTAGGTATATGTATACGGACAAGGATTACTGGACCTCTTTAGCTGAGGAAGATGGCAGACTGGTAACCCTTCCGGCTAATTTCAACGGAAAAGTTCAGAAATATTATCTTTTTGCGAATACCAATCAGACTTTCCTGAAAAACAAGCTGAATGTGAATGTCGGAATTGGATGGTACTATATTGACAATCATGATTTTAATGAGATCAACAATTTGAAAGGTCAAAAATACATCAATTATCTGGGGGCTTCAGCTAATTTATCCTACACAAATCTGTTTAATAAAAACATCAACCTGAGTGTCTGGGCAGAGCTTTCTAACCAGAATAGCGGAAATTCATACGCCAATAAAACGAATATTTTCCATAATATTTCTGCGACCAAAATATTCCCTAAAACACAGATGGAAGTGAGCCTTCAGCTGATGAATATTTTCAGCAGACCTAATTTTGACTCCACAAGTTACAGCCAGGAAGGAACCTCTAGAACCGCAACAAGATCCGACTGGTATGGATTTTCACTTTCTTTCGTGAAGCGTTTTGGAAACCAGAAGGTAAAAGGGAATACGAAGACCGATGTTGAGAAAAACAGTGGCGGCGGGAAATAAAATAACGATTTAACTTTGGTCAATCCTGAAAAAACAGTTCAGGAGACGACGGATCTGAAGACTGGGGAAAAATTAGTAAATGACAGATATCAATCGAAGACTTTAATAAAAATATGCATCATATTTAAATTATTCATACATTAGTGATTAATTACAAACTAAAATATTATGAAAAATTTAAAGAAAGTTTCAAGAGACCATTTAAAAACAATCAAAGGCGGCCTCTCCTATTGTAATGAACAACGGTATTGCAATATAAAATTTTGCTGTGCTGACGGAGTCTGCCGACCTATAGATTCCGCTTACTGTCAATAAGCAGAAAATAATCTGACGTATTGATTTAAAATTCAAGCTTCTGAGCAATCAGAGGCTTTTTCGTTACAAAGCCTTTAAAATCCTTATCTGCTTGATTTTCATTGTATGCGTTTTCATCTGGGTGCCTTTATTTTTCAAGTAGCTTTACTTCATTGAATCATTGACGGTCTGGCTGTCTACAAACTGTTCAAAACTAACAATCTTGCCATCTTTTAATTTCCAGATGTGTGCTACTCTCGCTTCAAGCTGTTTCCCGGTCATTTTATGTATACCTGTGTAAGTTCCGTAGGCTACGACTTTATCGTCACCAGATACATAATCTTCCGGAGTAAATTTATAATCGATCCACTCACTTCCCAATCGGCTGAATACATGTTTCACCACACTTTCCAAACCAATATATGTTCCTGCATAAGGAAAACCCTTTGCCTCCGTCCATGAAATATGATCATCTGCATATTGGGCTAGATTGGCACCGTTTTCTTCTGAAGTTTTCCCTTCGTAAGTACTTTTTACAATTTCAAGATTTGTCATTTTTTGTTCTTTTAAGCAATACTATACAAAAATATGACCAGTGTATTGGTGTTTACAACAACATCTTATCTCGTATGGTATTTGCTTTAGTTTCCTTCTTATCAAGTAAGTTTGGCAACCTTATTTTACAGGTTTCATTCTATCAGCTCAAACAATCTCTTTCAATTTTGTTGATAAAATTCACTAAAGATACTGGTTAGATATTATGTAATACGACAGGTTCTGTCGCTACTGCATGATACTTTTGTGTGACAAAGAAATAGGAACAACTTTAAACAAATTATTATGAAAACATCTAACCGCTCCGGGTAAAAGTTACCTGTAAAATCAAAGCCCATAGGATAAATTTCTTGAGCTTTATTTAACATCACCTCAGCGTGATACTCAAAATTTAATTATATTTAACGCCTAAAAAAACAAGCAAACGATGAGAAAAAAAATATTATTCAGGTATTCCCTGATAGTGTTTATATTGGCATTATTCAATTCCTGCCGAACAGAAGATGAACTGAATACCCAAAAGAGAGAAACAGGGAACATACGGTACGGAATATCTAAACAAGTTTTCTTAGAATCGAAATTTAGTACAATCCTCAATTCAGGAAAAATAAATAATGCTAAAGGATCAACGAGCGGTCTTTCTGCAGAAGAACTTTCAGAAAGACTTGATCTGGAAAAAGCCCACATTTCTTCATTTGAAGGTAAAGAAATACTTCATGTCCCGGTAAGAGTTTTTGGAACCTATAAAAGATCTTTACTATCTATAAGCCGAAATCAGACCTCACAGGCTTATCTCCTTACTTATCCTGATCCTTCCAATTACAAACTTTTCTACATTACTAATCTTAAAAATGAGCTTTTAAAAGAAGTTAAAATAGGCGATGATGGTAAAGAAATTGTACTGGGAAGTCTAAATAAATCATCTGTTACGGCAAAGGGCGGAGATGCATGTACAGAGACTATTTATGTTAGCTGCAGCTCAGGCCAGCATAGTTATGCGTCAGGAAATGCAGGCCAGTGTGAATTCTGGCATAATCTTTCAGCAGGAACCCCACCTACACTCTTTACGGTTAATACTTCCTGTGGAGAAACACCTTCTCCCGGCGGTGGAGGTGGTGGAGATCCAATTACAAATCCGGGAGGTCCCAGGGGTGGGGGAACTTCTCCTGTAGGGGGTGGTGGAACCCCTAAACATAACTTTACTCCATCAGATTGTGTACAGGGTATTGACTGTTCAAACTGTAATCTTCCAGGAGATACAAATAATGATTGTGTCCTTAGCTATGATGAAGTGCAGGCTCTATATAACCCTTGTGTAAAAGCCAGTCAGGCTAATGCGAAGGCTAAAATTATTCTTGAACAAACTAAAATTAAAAATAAAACTACCGAAGCCACCGCAACTTTGTCAACAGATACGGTAGAAAAAGGATTCAACTTTGGAACCGACGCTGCCGGAGCCTATACGGCAGGAAATGTAAAAACAGGGACTAATAATTCGAATATTCAGTTACCTCCTACTGATCCTGATTTTACAGTGACAGGGAGTGTACATACCCATAATTCGATCGGTTTTGATTCTTTCTCCCCAGCAGATCTGTATGCATTTCATACTGCAAATAGTGTGAATGCAAATTTCAGCACTATATTTGTATTTGGTGCAACCGGGGCAGTGTATAATCTGTCAATTACTGACGCTCTAAAGTTTCAGGAGTTTCTGAATAGCTATCCTAAAACAGAATACCTTAATACTCAAAATGGAGATTGGAAAAACGACACATCAATAAGAAATGATGTGAAGAAAATAATAGACAATTTAATGGGGCAAGGAAAAGAGCCTAATGAAGCTTACGCTTTAGCCCACGCTTTTATCCTAAATAAATATAATATAGGACTGGCTATAGCAAAGAAACAGCCTGATGGAAATTTTAAAACCTTATTTGTAGAAGAAAAGAAAAATCCTCTTGATCCTGATAAAACAACTTATGAACAAACTAATAACTGTAATTTAAAAAAGAGTTTATGAAAAAAATATTCAAAATAATTTCCCTGTTTATTTTAATGCTGTTGAGTAACAAGATAAATGCTCAGATAGATACCCTGAATTATCTAAAACAATTTGAGGCTAATAAAGCACAGTATATAGGACAGCCTTTTTCTAAATTATTACAAGATATGACCCAAATACAGCCTAAAACAGTATGGGGAATTCCTGTTTTTAATAATATAACTATTATTAATGAATCCCGATTTAAATTTTGTAAAAAAGAACATAGTTTTAATAACGCAGTTATTTTAGAAATTATATGGCATAATGAAATTCCATTTTCTGAAATAAAATATTACCAAAATAAAAATCAATTTTATTTTACAGATGAAGAACGCTTATTTTACGGAAGTAAAATAGTAAAAGACATTAAGGTTTATCGCTGGTGATAAAGATGATTAAAGACACATTATATTTTGTAACTCCTGCAAAATAGTAGGAGTTTTTTTTATTTCATATCTAAATTTGATAAATATAATTACTATCAATACAATCTATTGGATTAATATTTTCAATAGATTTTATCCTTAACCCGGTTTTTTTTTACTTTTCGTGAGCTGACCCCCAACTAGGGATGAATTACGAGATTATGGGGAGAAACGTAATGAAGAACTATATAAAATAAACCTTTGAAACTCTATTAAGCTACTCGAAATAATCTCAAAAAAAAACCTCTTGATCCTGATAAAACAACTTATGAACAGACTAATAACTGCAATTTAAAAAAGAGCGTATGAAAAAAATATTCAAAATAATTCCCCTGTTTATTTTAACGCTGTTGAGTTATAAAGTAAATGCGCAATTAGATACCTTGAACTATCTGAAACAATTTGAAGCAAATAAAATGCAGTATATAGGACAACCTTTTTCTAAATTATTACAAGATATGACCCAGATACAGCCGAAAACGGTATGGGCTGATTATAATATTGAAAATAAAACTAAAACTAAAAGATCATTATTTAACTTTTGTGAGAAAGAGTACAGTTTTAAAAATGTTATAACGGTAAACATCACTTGGGATAATGATATTCCCTATACTCAGGTAGAATACTATGAAAAGAAAAACCATTTTTATTTTACAGATGAAGAACGTTCTTTCTATGGGAATAAAATCATAAAGGATATTATGGTTTACAGGTGATATAAGATTATTTAAATTACTTATATATTTTTTAGCTCCTAATTTTTTGTAGGAGCTTTTTTATTTCATCTCTAATTTGAGAAATATAACAACTATCAATACAATCTATTGGATTAACATTTTCAATAGATTTTGTCCTTAACCCGGTTTTTTTTACTTTTCGTGAGCTGACCCCAACTACGGATGAATTACGAGATTATTGGGAGAAACGTAATGAAGAACTATATAAAATAAACCTTTGAAACTCTATTAAGCTACTCGAAATAATCTCACCCCCCCCTCTTGACCCTGCTAAAACAACTTATGAACAGACTGATAACTGTAATTTAAAAAAGAGCTTATGAAAAAAATATTAAAAATAATTCCTCTATTTATTTTAATCATAGTGAGTAATAGAGCTTATGCACAATTAGATACATTAAATTATTTAAAACAATTTGAAGCAAATAAAGCGCAGTATATAGGACAGCCTTTTTCTAAATTGGTGAGTGATATGAATCAAATAACACCTAAAACGGTATGGCCAACTTTTGAATTCAATAATAAAAAAAATGTAGAGGAATCTATGTTTAAATTTTGCAAAAAAGAACATAGTTTTAAAAACTCTATAATATTAAGAATAGTATGGTATAATGAAATTCCATATTCTCAGATACAATATTACCAAAATAAAAATCAATTTTATTTTACAGATGAAGAACGTTTATTTTACGGGAGTAAGATTGTAAAAGATATTAAGGTTTATCGCTGGTGATAAAGATGATTAAAGACTTACCTATTATATTTTTTAACTCCTGCAAAATAGTAGGAATTTTTACTTTCAGATATTTAAAGTTGGAAGAAATTTAAAAATTAGATATATTATCAATGTAATCTATAGAAAGTTAAATTTTCAATAGATTATATATTTAACCCGGTTTTTTTACTTTTCGTGAGCTGACCCCAACTAGGGATGAATTACGAGATTATGGGGAGAAACGTAATGAAAAACTATATAAAATAAACCTTTGAAACTCTATTAAGCTACTCGAAATAATCTCAAAAAAAACCTCTTGATCCTGATAAAACAACTTATGAACAGACTAATAACTGCAATTTAAAAAAGAGCGTATGAAAAAAATATTCAAAATAATTCCCCTGTTTATTTTAACGCTGTTGAGTTATAAAGTAAATGCACAATTAGACACCTTAAATTATCTGAAACAATTTGAGGCTAATAAAGCACAGTATATAGGACAGCCTTTTTCTAAGCTGTTACAAGCTATGACTCAAATACAGCCGAAAACAATTTGGGCAGATTATAATATAGAAAATAAAACAATTACCAAAAGATCAAGATTCAAATTCTGTGAAATGGATTACAGCTTTAAAAATGTAATAACAATGAACATTACTTGGGGAAATGATATTCCATTTTCTCAAGTTGAATATTATGAAAAAAATAATAATTTTTATTTTACAGATGAAGAACGTGCTTTTTACGGAAATAAAATAGTAAAAGACATTATGGTTTACAGATAATAGTTTATAAAAAATATTATCACCTCAATTAATTAAGCAATAATTTCTACCTCATCAGATTGTGATGAGGTATTTTTATTTAAACTCATTTAAGAAAAATTGGAAAATGTAGACAAAATTAAATAAGAGTGGGTTTCGATTTATTTTTTCATTGTTAATTTATGTAATCAAACACAAAACATTTTGAGCATTTTATTTCATGGTTGGGAAAATATTGGGAAAAACAAAAAGTAAAAAAACCGTAATACTTTTAAAAACAAAGAATTACGGTTTTTTATCGTGGTCCCACCTGGGCTCGAACCAGGGACCACCTGATTATGAGTCAGGTGCTCTAACCAACTGAGCTATAGGACCTCAAAACTTGGTTAAATTTTGTGATTGCAAAAATAGTAAAATTTCTTTCACTACAAAACTTTTTATTGCTTTTCTTGACAAAGTTCTACCAGTACCCCATTGGTGGATTTCGGGTGCAAGAAGGCAACTAATTTGTTATCAGCACCTTCTTTCGGTTCTTCGGAGATAAACTGAAATCCTTCTTTTTTTAATCTTTCAATCTCTTCAAGGATATTTTCTACGCCAAATGCCAGATGATGGATGCCTTCGCCCTTTTTATCGATAAACTTTGAGATCGGGCTTTCAGGATTACTTGCTTCTAAAAGCTCTATTTTACTTTCTCCTGTCTCATAAAAAGAAGTGACTACTCCTTCCCTTTCCACACGTTCTTTTTTATAGGATTCTTTTCCTAATAATCTGGCAAAAAGTTCATCAGAGACTCCCAAAGATTTCACCGCGATACCAATATGTTCTAGCTTCATAAATACTAATAAATATAATTAAATCGTAAATTTGATACCCGAGCTGAATTTCAAAGGTATCAATTCAAACAAAAGTACTAAATTTGCATAACTTATGGAAAGTAACAGACAAAGAAAAGTAGCACAGATCATCCAGGAAGACTTCGCAGAGCTTTTCCGCAAACAGGCTTCAGAAAGCAAGCAGAGTATATTAGTATCCGTTTCAGACGTAAAAGTATCGGCAGACCTTGGGGTTGCCAAGATTTATCTGAGCATTTTCCCTCAGGAATTCCGTACTGCGGTCATGAAGGAAATCGAAGAAAATAAAGCACAATACAGAAATTTTATTGGTCAGAAAATGGGAAAACAGGTACGTATTATTCCTCAACTTAATTTTTACCTGGACACCGCTCTTGATGATGTTGAAAAATTAGAGAAAGAACTAAGAGGAGAAGGCGACAACCCGGTTTTATAAGATCTTGAAGAATATTGCATTTTACATAGCATCCAGATACCTTTTGGCTAAAAAAGGCAGTACCGCCGTGACGTTCATTACGTGGCTTTCGGCAGGTGCTATGATGGTTGCTGTGACTGCAATGTTCGTCATCATATCAGTATTCTCAGGACTGGAAACTCTCAACAAAGACCTTATTTCAAATCTTCACGCAGACCTGACCCTTAAAAGTGCTTCAGGAAAAACAGTTAAAGATCTGGACAAGGTAATAGGTATTCTAAAAAACAATAAGGCCATCAGCAATTTTTCCCGTGTGATTGAGGAAAAAGTGTATGTCAACTATAAAGGGAAGGGCGATATTGCCTATATAAGAGGGGTAGACTCCGCTTATATAAAGGTCAACCCTATCAACGAGGATGTATTTTACGGAACGTATCCAAGTTTCAAATACTCCAATGAAGTATTGATGGAAACCAATCTGCACAACAGGCTGTCCATTCCGATAGATTCCACAAGCAATTATGCTACGGTTTTCATGCCTAAGCCTGGAACCGGTATTATCAATAAGGAAGAAGATATTTATAACAAAAGAGATTTTCTGGTCACTGGAGTGTTTCCAGGGAAAGAGCAACTGGACAGTTATATTATTGCGCCTATAGAACTTACAGAGGAGCTTCTAAGCTTACCAAAGAAATCCGCATATCAGATTGTCATCAAATTAAAAAATCCTGAAAATGCAGATGCTGTAAAGCAAAACCTTCTTACATCTTTGGGTAAAAACGTAGAAATAAAAACCAAGGAAGAAGAAAATGCGGCTTTCTGGAAGATGATCAATACAGAAAAAATGTTCATCTACCTGATCTTTGCATTGGTAATCTTCATTACTACCTTCAACCTAGCCGGAGCCATTATTATCCTTCAAATTGATAAAAAAGAGCAATCCAGATCCCTTATTTCATTAGGTTTTCCCCTAAGCCATTTAAGAATGACTTATTTTTATACTGGAATTCTTATTGTAATTTCAGGTGTAATTGCCGGTTTAATTGCCGGAACCATCCTTTGCTATTTCCAACTTTACACTGAATTCTTCAGAGCCAATGAATTGTTACCATTCCCTGTAAAAATTGTTGGTAAAAACTATGTTATTGTAGCACTTACCGCTTCCCTTTTCGGAATTATGATTTCATGGTTCTTTTCCAAAATCAACAAAGACTATATTACTAAAAGTTAATACACTTACTCTGAAAAAAAATCTACTTCATTTTTGATTTTTTGTACCTTTACGGCCCAATTTTTTTTAAATGAAACGAATTTTATCCTTTTTTTTGCTGAGTTCTGCAATTATTCTTACTTCAGCACAGGCACCTCCAACCTATTATGACGGGACGGCAGGTTTGACAAGCATAGCTTTAAAAAACAAGTTAAGCCAAATTATCACCGACGGCCATCAGGCTAAAGCCTATAACGGTTTATGGACTGCCTACCAAACAACCGATCGTGACTACTTCTACGAAAATGATGGCTCTGTTCTAGATATTTATTCTGAAAACCCAACCGGTTCGGATCCTTATACTTATACCATTGGCACTAATCAATGTGGACAATATTCTGCTGAAGGTAACTGTTATAACAGAGAGCATATTGTACCTCAAAGTCTCTTTAATGAGGCTTCGCCCATGGTAGCGGATGTCAACTTCATCAGAGCAACGGACGGAAAAGTAAATGGAATGAGATCTAATTACCCTTTTGGAAAAGTAGGTCTTAGCCCGTCATTCACATCTCAAAACGGATCAAAATTAGGAACTTCGGCATCTGCAGGATACGGAGGAACTGTATTTGAACCCATTGATGAATTCAAAGGTGATGTGGCAAGAATGATTTTTTATTTTGTAACAAGATATCAATCTCAGCTTGCGAGTTTTACAAATGCCAATGGAACAGGAGATATGCTGGGAACAACAGCATTCCCGGGACTACAAACGTGGGAGCTTAATCAATTAAGAGCGTGGCATGCTGCAGATCCGGTATCGCCTGCTGAAATTTCAAGAAACAACGCAACTTACGAATATCAGAAAAACAAAAATCCTTTCATAGATCATCCGGAATTCGTTGAGCTCATCTGGGGAACACAGGTTGTAGATACTCAGGCTCCAACTGCTGCGACTAACCTTATTACTCAAAATCCAACTTCCAATACAATATCTTTAAGCTGGACAGCTGCTACAGATAACATTGGTGTTATCGCTTATGATGTATATGCAAACGGAGTATTAAAAACAACAGTTTCAGGAACTACGGCAACGGTGCAGGGACTGACGCCTTCTACGACCTATACATTCTATGTGATTGCTAAAGATGCTTCAGGAAACGCTTCTCCACAAAGTAATTCTGCAGACGGAACTACTCTTGCAGGACAACCTGGCGGAAACACAAGCTGTGGAACTGAAAACTTTGATAGCATCCCAGCTTCTGACTCAGGCTATACAACCAGAACGTGGACAAATAATAACATCACATGGACTGCAACAGACGCAAGAACTGACCAGACTATTTCAGGAAAAGCCATTACAATCAGAGACGGAAGCCTTACGAGCTCTACAATCTCTGGAGGAGTTAAAAGCTTATCTGTAAAAGCACAACTAAAATTTGGTGGAAGTTCAGGGAATCTGAACGTTCAGATCAATGGAGTAACCGTAGGAACAATAGCCTACTCTTCAACCGCTCCCACAGCTGCAATTATGATTGATAATATTAACGTAAGTGGTGATATCATCATTAAAATAGTCAACCCAATCACAACAAACAGAGTGGCTATCGATGACCTAAGCTGGACATGCTTCAATTCATTAGGAACTTCAGACGTGAAAAAAGATAAATCTCAATTTGCGATCTACCCTAACCCTGTAAAAAACAATGAATTATTTGTTAAAGGTGAAAACTTAAGCACAATTGTAAAAGCTGAAATCTATGATCTTTCAGGAAAACTTATTGAAGTAATCGCAAACCCTTTCAAAAATTCCAATAAGATCAACCTTAAAGGAATCACCAAAGGAAATTATATCCTAAAAACAGACCGTTTCTCTACAAAATTCATCGTAGAATAAACCGTAAAAAATATTTGAGAACAAAGACCGATTTATTCGGTCTTTTTTTTATTTTTGATCTATGGATTCCAATAAAAAACTAGGACTCATAGGAAAGAATATTTCCTATTCCTTTTCCAAAAAATTCTTTGAAGACAAGTTTCAGAAGCTTATGCTGAAAGACTTCACCTACGATATTTTTGATCTGAATGAAATCAATGAAGTGGAAAACCTCCTGACCGATCCGGAACTTTTAGGATTCAATGTGACGATCCCTTACAAGGAAAAGATTATTGATTACCTTGACGGGCTTAGTGACGAAGCTGAAAAGATAGGTGCAGTAAACTGTGTTTTGATCAGAGACGGAAAAAAGACCGGTTATAACACTGATGCTTTTGGCTTTGAGAAAACACTTCTGCTTCATAAGAAAACCTATCAGGACAAAGCTTTAATACTAGGAAACGGAGGCGCTGCAAAAGCAGTGAAATATGTAATGGATAAACATGGAATTCCATCGGTTACCATTTCCAGGAATTCTGATATCAACTTTAAAAACCTTGACAACGAAACCGTTCGCAATCATAGAATTATTATCCAGTGTACTCCCGTCGGAACGTTTCCCAATATTGAAGACTGTCTTGAATTCCCTTTTGACGGAATCACTTCTGAGCACCTGATCATCGATCTTATCTACAACCCGAACTATACTCAGTTCATCATTAAAGCATCAGAAAAAGGGGCTAAAACAGTGAACGGATATTACATGCTTGAACAGCAAGCAGAAAAAGCTTGGGAAATTTGGAATTTTCAAAAAAAATAACCTAAATTAGTACCTTAATTGGCTTTACAGCTATATATAAAAGGATATTAACGCCACTCACATAAAAGATTTGCTATGACTACAGAAAACAATCTTTCTGAAAACGAAGAAAATAAAAATTCTAACGAAGTATCTCAACAGGAAACATCAGAAGTACCGGCATCTCATGCTGAAACGGCTCCCGCTGATGATGCAGAACATTTGGAAGAGGACCATACTGAAGAGATTTCTCTCGCTGATGCTTTGAAAGAAATGGAAACCATCATCAACACAGCCAATGCTGGTGAAAATTTCAAAAGATTCAATCAGTTAAAAGAAAAAGCAAGTCATTACATTCATGATGAAGTGGAAGACAAAAAGCATGAGTATGAAGAGGGAGGAAATGCTCCTGAAAACTTCAGCTACGAGCATCCTTTACAGTCTAAATTGTCTGCTTTGATCAATATTTTCAGAGAAAAGCATGACACTTACCAGAAATCACAGGATGAAGAGCAGAAGAAAAACCTTGATCACCGCCAGAACATTATAGAACGACTTAAAAATCTTTATACCAATTCTGAACCCGGAACCAATCTTTTCAAATCCATTCGTGAAATCAAAGAAGAGTGGTCAAAAGCAGGTCAGGTGGCAAAATCTGAATTCAAGATTCTTAACAATAACTATTTTCACCATCTGAATCAGTTTTACCAGATGCTGGATCTGAATAAAGAATTTCTTGAGCAGGAATTCAGTCACAATCTGGAAAAAAGACAACACATCATTGCACGAGCCAAAGAACTCGAAAGTGAGCCTGTCATTCAGAAAGCATTAAATGAGCTTCAGTACCTTCATAAGCTTTGGAAAGAAGAAGCTGAACCGGTTGCTGAAGAATTCCGTGAAAAAACATGGGAAGAATTCAAAGAAATTTCCAATAAAATTCACGAAAGAAAATCTGAACTATCGGCAGCCATCGAAGGAGAGCAGAATGATAATCTTGAAAAGAAAAACCAGATTATTGCAGAGATCAAAAAACTATCTGAGCCTTCTGAAACTCCTAACCACAACTACTGGCAGAATTCTATCAAAAGAGTTGAAGATTTACGAACAGAATTCTTAAAAACAGGAAGTGTTCCAAGAAAATTGTCCAACCAGAACTGGAATGACTTTAAAACAATCCTCAGAAGCTTCAACACAACAAAAAATAATTACTATAAATCTCTGAAAGGTTCGCAACAGGCTAATCTCGAAGAAAAACTAAAACTTATCCAGACGGCTCAGGACAATATGAATAATGAAGAATGGGATATTACTGTTCCTTTATTCAAAAAACTTCAGGAAGACTGGAAAAAGGTCGGTCACGTTCCAAAAAGCATGACCAATAAAATCTGGGATGAGTTCCGTGATGCATGTAACACATTTTTTAATAATTACAGAGAGAAAAACAACGCTTCCAATGACAACTGGAAGGAAAATTACAAGCATAAAAAAGAAATTCTTGAAGACCTGAAAACGGTTTCCAATGACGAAGGCAGTATTGAAAAAATAGAAGCCATAAAAACAGCCTGGAATAACATTGGAAAAGTACCGAGAGACAAGATTGTTATCAATACCGAGTTCAACAGAACATTAAGAGAAAAGTTGAAATTAAATAAAATCAACGAACTTGAATTAAAAGAAGAAGGACTCACAGAGAACCAGCTTACCGATAAAGCAAGAAAAATCAAGAGCCAGATCTCTGATCTTGAAGGTGAAATTGTAAAACTGGAAAACAACCTGTCATTCTTCAAAAATCCGTCAAAAGATAATCCACTTCTAAGAGATACCTTCAATACCATCGATGAGAAGAAAGCGCATCTTGAAACTTTAAGACAAAATCTTCACAATATTATTGCAGGAGAGTAATCAATTAAACAATATTATAAAGGCGAAGCAAAGAAATTTGTCTTCGCTTTTTCTTTTCAACTTATGAACAACCACGAACAATATATAAAAAGATGCATTGAGCTTGCCGAAAAAGCATTAGGCAATACCTATCCCAATCCTCTGGTAGGAAGTGTAATCGTCCATGACGGAAACATTATCGGAGAAGGCTATCATCGTAAGGCCGGGGAAAACCATGCTGAGATCAACGCAATCAACTCTGTAGAACATAAAGAACTCATTCCTGAATCTACGATTTATGTTTCTCTGGAGCCTTGTGCCCATTACGGGAAAACGCCGCCTTGTGCCTTAAAAATAAAAGAACTTGGATTCAAGAAAGTAGTAATCGGGGCTATGGATTCCCATGATAAAGTGAATGGCAAAGGAAAGAAAATCCTCCTGGACGCAGGAATAGAAGTCGTTTCCGGAGTATTAGAAAAAGAATCTGTTGAACTCAATAAAAGATTTTTTACCTACCACGAAAAGAAAAGACCATACATCATCCTTAAATGGGCAGAATCAGGAGATGGATTTCTAGATAAAGACTTTACACCTACCGCCATTTCCAATTCACTTGTCAACCAGTTTGTCCATCAGTTAAGAGCAAACGAACATGCAATTCTGGTCGGAACCCAGACTGCTTTAAATGACAATCCAAGTTTAACAGTTAGAAATGCGGAGGGAACAAATCCCATACGGGTTCTTATAGACTTTGATTTAAAAGTTCCGAACCATTTTAAGATCTACAATAATGAAGCTCCAACTCTGGTTATCAATACCTCTAAAGAAGGAATAGAAAACAACATCACATTTATTAAAGTTGAAAAGAAGAATTTCTTACAGGATCTGATGCATGCACTTTATAAAGAGCAGATACAGTCCATTATTATAGAAGGCGGAAGTTATACCTTACAACAATTTATCAATGCCGGACTTTGGGATGAAGCAATAGTCATTAAAAATGATGCTCTGAAGCTTGAAAATGGAACAAAAGCTCCTGAATTCAAGCATGATACTACTGACCACAAAAATTTTCGAGACAACTGCATAAGTAAATATGTTAATTTATCTCAAAATAGAGAATTATATTAATTAAATAGTTAAATTAGTCTTTAACCAAAAAAAATTAATATGAAAAATCTAAAAAAAATCTCAAGAATCGGATTAAAAAGCATCACCGGTGGTGCCTTCGTAACCTGTACTCTACCCAATGGACAACCAACCAGATGCAGAGATAAATGTCCGCAGGATTTTTGCGGCCCTACAAGCTATATGTGCCTGATTCCAATGGATCTTTGTGGAGCAGGGATATAATATTAAGTTAGAAAATCAAAAAAGATACAAGGAAGCCGTCAAAATATTGATGGCTTCTCTATTGAACTTTAATTTCAGAATATACTATTTTTTCAGATAAACACTATAAAAAACAAAGGAAATTACCCATAAAAACATATCAGTCAAAAACTTACCCCGGAAACTTTCTATCTATTTTCACTTTTATTGGATTTAATTGCTTACCTTTTATCAAACTAACCATTAAATTCAATATCAACATGAAAAACTTAAGAAAATTATCAAGCAGAGAATTAAAGTCTATTCAGGGTGGAATCCAGGGATGCTATTATTTAGCAAATGGCACCTATTTTTGTCCTTGCAGACCAGGTTACTTCAGATGCGTTCCTACAGATGCCAGTGAAGTCTGTAAACCTAATGGTACGATATGTATTTAAAATAGAAAGGAGCGGAAACGCTCTTTTTTTTATCAATATATAAACCGTAAATTTGCAGTTCAAAAGTTACTGAACGGTATGTTCGAATATAAGACCATAGAAAAACCCATAGAAAATACTTTATTGAAAGAAAAAGGAAGCAAATTCATTGGATTTGCATTTCCTGTCAACAATGATAAAGAACTGAAAGATGCCCTTGAAAAGGTGAGAACGGAACATCCAAAGGCAACCCACCACTGCTATGCTTTCAGAATGGGTCTGGAAGGGGAAAACTATCGGGCGAACGACGATGGAGAACCTTCCGGAAGTGCAGGGCTTCCTATTTACAACCAGCTTTTGGCTCATGAGATCACCAATGTTCTTGTTATTTCCGTACGTTATTATGGCGGTACAAAACTGGGGGTTTCAGGTCTGGTTAAAGCTTATAAAGAATGTGCCAAAATTACCCTGGAAGAAGCGAATATCATTACCAGAGAACTTGAAGCCGAAATTGAAATTCAGTTCAACTTCAATCAACAGAATACCATTTTCACATTACTTTCTAAATTTGATGCAAAGGTTTTACATTTTGACGCCAATGAAAACTGCATTCTCACAGCTTCTTTAAAACTAGCCCAAAAAGAAAGCATCTCAGACAAATTATCCGAGATGCAGTATGTTTCATTTGAATTTAAAGATTAATTTCTTCTTCCTCCTAAAAGCAAAGAACCCCAATAAAGAAGCTGAGCCAAAGATCCGATAGCCGCTACTACATAGGTTCTTGCTGCCCACTTCAAACTATCCTGTACTCCTACAAATTCTTCCTGAGTAACTGTACCTGTATCTTTAAGCCACTTCATTGCCCTGTTACTCGCATCATATTCTACAGGAAGTGTTACAAAAGCAAAAAGCGTGGTCATGGCAAACATCGCTACTCCTATCGCCAAAACGGCTGTATTTCCATTGGGATCTTCAATAGATCTTGTCGCTGCCATGATTCCGATACCGGCAAGCAGCACAAACTGCATTAAATTAGAAGTTATATTAACAACAGGAACCAATTTTGAACGCAGATTAAGCATTGAATACCCTACTGCATGTTGTACAGCATGTCCGCATTCGTGAGCTGCAACAGCTGCTGCCGCCGCATTTCTTTGCATATAGACTCCTTCTGAAAGATTGACTGTTTTGTCTGCCGGATTATAGTGATCCGTCAGTTGGCCGGGAACTGAAATTACCTGTACATCATTGATCCCGTTATCTCTAAGCATTTTTTCTGCTACTTCCTTTCCCGATAGACCATTTCTGAGATGTACATTGGAATAATATTCAAATTTCGATTTCAATCTGGATGAAACCCACCAGCTCACCAGCATTGAAATACCGATAATGATATAATAACCCATCATTTTATATAGATTTTTGTGTTTAAATTTTAATGATAATGATGTAAAAACTGTGCCAAAGTATTACATTTTATTATTTATATTTGTCCTCAAATTCCCTTCTAATTATGTCTAAAGTTTCAGTTATTGAAGTTAAAAACCAAAGCGAATTAAAACAATTCGTAAGGTTTCCGATGGATCTTTATAAAAACAACCCTTATTATGTTCCTTCTTTTATCAAAGACGAATTTAAACTTTGGGATGCAAAAGAAAATCCTGCTTTAAATTATTCAAAATCCCGACAGTTTCTGGCATTCAAAGACAATAAAGTGGTTGGACGAATCGCTGTGATCATCAATCACAAAGAAGAACAGGAATTGGGCATCAGAAAAGTACGTTTCGGATGGATTGATTTTATTGACGATAAGGAGGTTTCTAAAGCTTTAATCCAGAAAGCTATAGATTACGCCAAAGAAAACAACATAGACAAGATTGAAGGCCCGATGGGATTCACCAACTTAGACAAAGCAGGAATGCTTACCATGGGATTTGATAAACTGGCCACCATGATCGGGATCTATAATCACGAATACTACCCTAAACATCTGGAAGAGCTGGGACTTACCAAAGAAAAAGAATGGGTGGAATATGAAATGAACTTCCCTAAAATCTTACCTGAAAAAGTAGAAAAATTCAGTGGATTAATTGCGCAGAAATACAAACTTAAAGTGCTTAATTTCAAATCTAAACAGGAGATTCTCCCCTTCGTAGAACCGATGTTTAAATTGCTTGACGAGACTTATAAACATCTTTCTACCTACACGCCTATTTCAGACGAACAGATACAGACCTACAGAGAAAAATACTTCCCTTTTATAGACAAAAACTACGTCATCTGCGTGGTAGATGAAAATAACGAACTGGTTTCTTTTGCCATCACGATGCCTTCATATTCAAAGGCTTTACAGAAATCAAAGGGAAAACTATTTCCTTTCGGATGGTGGCACTTCTTGCAGGCAGGAAAGAAAAATGACCGCGCGAATTTTTACCTGATCGGAATTCATCCGGAATATCAGAGACGCGGCGTAACAGCCATTATATTCAAAGAAATTTTCGTGCGTTTTACCAGTATGGGAATCGATTTTGCTGAAACAAATCCGGAGCTTGAAGAAAACAAGAGTGTCCAGGTTCTCTGGCAGGACTACAATCCGGTGAATCACAAGCGAAGAAGAACGTATTCGTTAATGGTCAATAATGACTGATCATTAATGATTAATAAAATATGAGTTATTCGTGACTTATTTTAAACCGGTAACAAATAACTCATACTTTACCCCTTGAAACCCCAACCCCGGCATTTGATAACCCGAAACCCGTATCTTTAAACCCGTATCCCATCATCCATGAAACCACATCTTATTGTTTTCGCTGCTCTCATCGCAGCATTTATCGCTTACAACTTCTTTTTTAAGATCGAAGATGATCGAATGAATACGGTAGTTAACATAATATTAGCCAGTATCCTTTTCGGATATATTTCATTCATGGCCTACTCTCTCCTCAAAAAAATGAAGAAATAAGTACTATTTTTATTGATTCTAAATTACCGCTTTTCCCCATTTTAATCCCACTTTTAAGCTTATTAATTTCATGCTTTCTTGTTTATTCGCTAAATTTGCAAATTGAGATAATAATGCAAAAATGAATTTACCTGAAAGTTATATTCCAATCCTTATCCAAGCAGGTGTAGCCATGGCGTTTGTAGCCGTTTCTTTGCTTGGAGCACATTTTCTGGGACCGAAACAGAAGAAAGGAAATTCTGTCAAGAACCAAAGCTGGGAATGTGGAGTTCCTGTAGAGGGAAATGCGAGAACACCGTTTTCTATTAAATACTTCCTGACTGCGGTATTGTTCGTACTATTCGATATTGAAATCGTATTTTTTTACCCATATGCGGTTAATTTCAGAGAATTCGGAGTAGAAGGATTCCTGGCCGTACTTACGTTCGTCGCAATCTTCTTCATGGCGTTTTTCTATGTTTGGAAACGTGGTGCATTAGATTGGGATAAATAAATTTTAACATTAAAAGATTTAATGTATTTGAATAATTTAAAAATGAGTAATGCTCAATTTTTTTGAATCCTTCAATACTTCAGTCTTTAAATATTTAATAAAAATGTCAGATAAAAAACCAGTAATAAGAACAGATGCACCTGCTCCCGAAGGATTTGAAGGAGAAGGGTTTTTCGCAACAAAACTGAGCAGTGTGATCGGAATGGCTAGAAAGTTTTCTCTTTGGCCTTTACCATTTGCTACTTCTTGTTGTGGTATCGAGTTTATGGCTACCCTGAACCCTACGTATGATGCTTCTAGATTTGGTATGGAGAGAAACTCTTTCTCACCAAGACAGGCAGATATGTTGATGGTTTGCGGAACGATATCTAAAAAATTAGGACCAGTCCTAAAAGAAGTTTACACTCAGATGGCAGAGCCGAAATGGGTGGTTGCTGTTGGAGCTTGTGCTTCCAGCGGTGGTATTTTTGACACTTACTCTGTATTGCAGGGAATTGATAAAATTATTCCGGTGGACGTTTACGTTCCTGGATGTCCTCCTAGACCGGAGCAAATCATTGAAGGCGTAATGCAGGTTCAGGCTCTTTCGGAAAGTGAAAGCATCAGAAGAAGAGATATGCCTGAATACCAGAAATTACTAGATTCTTACAACATAAGCAACTAACGGAATGACAAACGAATTTGTACTAGAAGCCATCACAAGAGAATTTCCGGATTCTGTTATTTCAAGTTCAGAACCTTATGGAATGTTGACGATTGAAGTGAAGAAAGAAGATATCAAAAAGATCATTCATTATTTGAGAGATTCCTCACTGGAATTTAATTTCCTTACCGATATCTGCGGAATCCATTATCCAGAATTTCCTGATAAGGAAATCGGGGTCATTTATCACCTTCACAATATGATGGCCAATTTCAGATTACGTCTGAAAATCTTTATGTCCAGAGAAAATATTGAAGTGGATTCTCTTGTAGAATTATTTGCAGGAGCGAACTGGATGGAAAGAGAAACCTTTGACTTCTATGGTATTAAATTTAAAGGACATCCTGATCTGAGACCAATCCTGAATATGGAAGATCTGGGATACCATCCGATGCTGAAAGAATACCGCTTGGAAGATGGAACAAGAACAGATAAGGACGATAATATGTTCGGAAGATAAAAATAATGCAATAAGCAGTAAGCAATAAGCAATAAGCTTAAAGCCTAAAGCCTAGAGCCTAAAGCATTTAAATTATGAAAGATAACTCATTATCTAATATACTTAACCAATACGAAAGTAAGGAGCAGATTGACGGGCAGTTGTATACCCTCAATTTAGGACCTACCCACCCTGCAACCCACGGGATCTTCCAGAATATCTTAACGATGGACGGAGAAAGGATTCTTCATGCGGAACAGACAGTAGGATACATCCACAGAGCCTTTGAAAAAATTTCTGAAAGAAGAAATTATTCTCAGATCACGACCCTTACCGACCGTATGAATTACTGTTCTGCACCCATCAACAACCTTGGTTGGCACATGACAGTAGAAAAGCTGATCGGCATACAAGTTCCGAAGCGTGTAGATTATATGCGTGTTATTTTAATGGAATTAGCCAGAATCGGCGACCACCTGATCTGTAACGGGGTAACCGGAATGGATGCAGGAGCGATTACAGGTCTTACCTATATGTTTATCGAAAGAGAACGTATTTACGATATGTACGAGCAGATTTGCGGGGCAAGAATGACGACCAATATGGGAAGAATCGGAGGTTTTGAAAGAGATTTCACTCCTAAATTCCATGAGTTATTACAGGACTTCTTAAAAACGTTCCCGGCAAGATTCAAAGAATTCGGTACTTTACTGGAAAGGAACAGAATTTTTATGGACAGAACCATTGGTGCAGGAGCAATCAGTGCTGAAAGAGCATTAAGCTATGGTTTCACCGGTCCAAATTTACGTGCATCAGGAGTAGATTATGATGTAAGAGTTGCACAACCTTATTCTTCTTATGAAGATTTCGACTTTATTATTCCTGTAGGAACTGCCGGTGATACCTATGACCGCTTTATGGTCCGTCAGCAGGAAATCTGGGAATCCCTTAAAATTATCAACCAAGCCTACGACAACCTTCCTGAAGGACCATTCCACGCGGATGTTCCTGATTTCTATCTTCCTGAAAAGGCAGATGTTTACAAGAAAATGGAAGCTCTGATCTACCATTTCAAAATCGTTATGGGAGAAACCGATGTTCCTAAAGGAGAAGTGTATCATGCTGTAGAAGGTGGAAACGGAGAATTAGGATTCTATTTGGTGAGCGACGGAGGAAGAAGTCCTTACAGACTTCACTTCAGAAGACCATGCTTCATCTATTACCAGGCCTATCCTGAAATGATCACAGGTTCTGTGATTTCAGATGCCATTGTAACGATGTGTAGTATGAATATTATTGCGGGAGAATTAGACGCATAATATAATAGACAAAAAGATAAAAGAAGAAAGGTAAAAGACTTTCTTCAACCCAATATAATACGAATTTAGAATAACGGACTTCAGAATCTTTTTTCTTTGTTCTTTACTCTTTAATCTTAGATAAAAAATGAGCGAAACAATAGCTTTTAAACCGGAAAGTTTAGCACAGGTACATAAAATTATGGCGAGATATCCTGAAGGTAGACAAAAATCTGCTCTTCTTCCTGTTCTACACATAGCACAGAAAGAATTCGGAGGATGGTTAGACGTTCCTGTAATGGATTATGTTGCTGAATTATTAAGTATTAAGCCAATTGAAGTATATGAAGTAGCTACTTTTTATACTATGTTCAATATGAAGCCGGTTGGTAAATATGTTTTGGAAGTTTGCAGAACGGGACCTTGTATGGTTTGCGGAAGCGAAAAAATCCTTGATCATATCAGAACTAAACTCAACATTAAGGATGGAGAAACTACAGAAGACGGTATGTTTACTTTAAAGCCTGCTGAATGTCTTGGCGCATGCGGATACGCACCCATGTTGCAGCTTGGAAAATTCTTTCATGAAAATTTAACAATAGAAAAAGTAGACGAAATCCTGGATCTTTGTAGAGAAGGACAAATCGCTTTAGACTAATAAATTGTAATAAAATTAAAATAGCCGTAAGCTAAAGCCGAACGCTAAAAGAATAAAAAAAAATGAGTAAAAAACTTTTACTTAAAGACGCACATATAGAAGGTATTCGCTACTTTGAAACCTACCGTAAACAGGGAGGTTACACCGCAGCTGAAAAAGCCTTGAAAATGACACCCGAGGAAATCCTGGAAGAAGTAAAAACTTCCGGACTTCGTGGACGTGGTGGAGCAGGATTCCCTACAGGGATGAAATGGAGCTTTCTGGCAAAACCGGAAGGCGTGCCAAGACACCTGGTCGTGAATGCCGATGAATCAGAGCCCGGAACATTCAAAGACAGATATCTGATGGAATTTCTTCCTCATTTACTGATTGAAGGAATGCTTATTTCATCTTTTACTCTAGGTTCAAATGTTTCTTACATCTACATCCGTGGAGAATACTCTTGGATTCCTGATATTTTAGAAGAAGCCATTGAAGAAGCTAAAGCAGCAGGATTTTTAGGTAAAAACATTTTAGGAACCGGTTTCGACTGTGAAATTTATGTTCAGAGAGGAGGAGGAGCTTATATCTGTGGGGAAGAAACAGCATTGCTTGAATCCCTTGAAGGTAAAAGAGGAAATCCAAGATTAAAACCGCCATTCCCGGCTGTAAAAGGACTTTGGGAAAGACCAACGGTAGTTAATAACGTGGAATCTATCGCAGCTATCGTACCGATCATTGATATCACCGGAGCTGAATATGCTAAAATCGGGGTTGGAAGATCTACAGGAACGAAATTAATTTCGGCTTGTGGAAACATCAACAAACCCGGAGTTTACGAAATTGATATGACCATTACTGTTGAAGAATTCATCTATTCTGATGAGTACTGCGGTGGTATTGCTAACGGAAAGAAGCTGAAAGCCTGTATTCCGGGAGGAAGCTCAGTTCCTATTGTTCCCGCTAATTTATTATTGAGAACCGTAAACGGAGAACCTAGATATATGAACTATGAATCATTGGCTGACGGTGGTTTTGCTACCGGAACGATGATGGGTTCAGGAGGTTTCATTGTTTTAGATGAAGACCAGTGTATCGTGGAACATACCATGACTTTAGCGAGATTTTATCATCACGAAAGTTGTGGACAGTGTACGCCTTGCCGTGAAGGAACGGGATGGATGCATAAGATCCTTAAGAAGATAGAAAAAGGAGAAGGAAAAATGGAAGACATCGACCTTCTTTGGGATATACAGAGAAAAATTGAAGGAAATACCATCTGTCCATTGGGTGATGCAGCGGCTTGGCCTGTTGCAGCAGCAATCCGTCACTTTAGAGACGAATTCGAATGGCACGTGAAAAACCCTGAATTATCTCAGACACAAAATTATGGATTAGCCAATTACGCAGATCCTATTCCTGCTGTTGAAAAAAATGCATAGCTAAAATGAAGAAGTTATTGGTTGTTGGATTAATGGTGTCAGGTTTTGCTTTCGGTCAAGTGAAAAAAGATACATTAGGCAAAGAATATAAACTGGAGGTAACTCCATATAAAGCTGAAAAGAAAGAAAAACCTTTACCACTAAGCAAAAAAGGTCAGGTGTTTGTTTTTTACGGATGGAACAGAGGCGCTTTCAGCAATTCTGACATCCATTTCACAGGAAACGGATACGATTTTCAGTTGAATAATGTACAGGCAAGAGATAAACCTACCAAGTTCGGAATCGTTTATATAGATCCAAGCTGGTTTACCGTAACGCAGTATAACTTCAGAATAGGATATTTTATAAAAGATAATTTAGCCCTTGTTTTAGGAATCGATCACATGAAATATGTGATGAAACAGGACCAGACGGCTGACTTTTCAGGAACCATTTCAGATCCTAAATATGCAGGAATGGTGCAGAACGGACAGGTTAATTTAGCCGATACCCAGTTCTTAACTTTTGAACATACGGACGGTCTTAACTATGAAAATTTAGGTCTTGAGAAATATAAAAATCTTATTCATAAAAAAAATATAGATTTAGTATGGTCTTATGGAGCAGGAATCGGGGTAATGTTTCCTAAAAGTAATATCAAACTTTTTGGAAATGAAAGAAGTGACCGTTTTCACGTTGCTGGAATGGGAACCGACCTCAGAACGAGCCTTAACCTGGTTTTCTGGAAAAACTGGATGATCAGAGCAGAAGCTAAAGCCGGATACATCAATATGTGGGATATTAAGACTACATTGAATAATAAACCGGATAAAGCGCGTCAGGATTTTGTTTTCGGACAGGTCCTTGCTGGAATCGGGTATACATTTAACACGAAGAAGTATAATTAAAATATAGCTTAACGCCTTAAAAGCATAAGCGAAAGCATAGAATATGAGCGAAGAGGTTAAAAAATTCAAAATAACTATAGACGGACAGACTACTGAAGTTTTGCCTGGGACTTCTATTTTGGAAGCTGCCAGACAAATCGGTGGAAAATCTGTACCTCCTGCAATGTGCTACTACAGCAAATTGGAAACCAGTGGAGGGAGATGTAGAACTTGCTTGGTCGAAGTTTCGAAAGGATCCGAAGCAGATCCTCGCCCTATGCCCAAATTAGTTGCTAGTTGCAGAACTAACGTAATGGACGGTATGGAAGTGAAAAACCTTTCGTCTGAAAAAGCTCAGGAAGGTAGAAAAGCGGTGACCGAATTCCTATTGGTTAATCACCCTCTGGACTGCCCAGTGTGCGACCAGGCTGGTGAATGTCACCTTCAGGATCTTGGATATGAGCACGGAAACCTTGAAACCAGAACTGAATTTGAAAGAAATACTTACGAAGCAGATGATCTTGGTCCGAATATCAAGTTGAATATGAACCGTTGTATTCTTTGTGCAAGATGTGTATTGGCTGCCAATCAGTTAACAGGTGAAAGAGAACACGGAATTCTTTTCAGAGGAGATCACGCTGAAATTTCTACCTATTTAAACAAAGCTCTGGATAATGACTTCATCGGAAACATCATTGATGTTTGCCCGGTAGGTGCATTAACAGACAGAACTTCCCGTTTTGCAAGCAGAGTTTGGTTCACAAAACCAATGAATGCAACCTGCAAATGTGATAAATGTTCAGGAAAAGCCGTAGTTTGGATGAAAGGTGACGAGATTGTAAGAGTGACGGCCAGAAAAGATCAGTGGGGTGAAGTGGAAGAATTCATTTGCGATACATGCCGTTTCGAAAGAAAAGAATTGTCCGACTGGAATATTGAAGGTCCTAGACATATCGACAGACACTCAGTAATTTCATTGAACCACTACGAAAAACCAAAGGATGAGCTAAGAGTTTTAGACAATCCTATGGCGAAAGAAATCAGTGAAAAAGACGAAAAATAATTAATAAGATATCAGATTTCAGACATTAGACAACAGACTTGCTAATTTCTAACCTCTACTATCTAACATCTATAAAAATAAAATGGATTTACTAACATTTAAACTTATACTTGTACTAGCACTTTTCCTGCTGTCTCTTACGATAGCGGCCTACTCTACCTGGGCAGAAAGAAAAGTTGCCTCTATCATGCAGGATAGAATTGGTCCCAACAGAGCCGGACCTTTCGGATTACTGCAGCCACTTGCCGACGGTGGAAAGTTTTTCTTTAAGGAAGATTTTACTCCAGCCAATGCCGAAAAGTTTCTTTTCGTATTAGGACCGGCATTGGTCATGTTTATTTCATTGATCACAGGAGCAGTTATTCCTTGGGGTAAAAGTTTAAATATTGCAGGTACTTCTTTTGATTTACAGGTAGCCAACATTGACGTTGGGGTACTTTTCATCATCGGAATGGCTTCCATTGGTGTATACGGAATCATGATCGGAGGTTGGGCTTCCAACAATAAATATTCATTATTAGGGGCTATCCGTGCTTCTTCACAGATGATCTCTTACGAATTAGCGATGGGATTAGCATTACTTTCTATCATTATGATGACGGGAAGTTTAGATTTAAAAGAAATTACAGAAAGCCAAACAGGTGGAAAACTATGGGGAGTGATTCCTTGGGTTTCCGGTATGAACTGGAATATTTTCTACCAGCCCATTGCTTTCCTTGTATTCTTCGTAGCTGCTTTGGCAGAGACCAACAGACACCCTTTCGATTTACCAGAATGTGAATCTGAATTGGTAACAGGATATTCTACGGAATATTCCTCCATGAAATTAGGACTGTATATGTTTGGTGAATATGTGAACATGTTTATCTCCAATGCTTTCATGGTCGTTCTTTTCTTCGGTGGGTACAACTATCCTGGAATTGAATGGGTAACTCAGAACTGGGGTGAAAATGCTGCAGGAATCTTGAGTATCGTAGCATTCTTAACGAAAACGGTAATCGGAATTCTGATCTTTATGTGGATCAGATGGACGCTTCCAAGATTTAGATATGACCAATTGATGCACTTAGGATGGAAAACTCTGATCCCAATGGCATTAGTCAATCTATTGATTACAGGTGCTGTGATTTTAGCATTTGCAAACTAGAATAATTTAAAAATGAGATGATGTGATGATGTGATAATATGGTGATGCGGGAAATAAAAACCCACTTCCATCTTCTAACATCTAACGTCTAACATCTAACATCCATAATTAAATGAAACTTACCAACAGATCAAAAGTTGTTTCCAACAAAGAAATGACCCTTGCTGAAAAAATCTATCTTCCTGCTATTTTTACCGGGATGGGGATTACATTTAAGCATGCTGTAAGAACCGTGATAAAAGGTGCTCCGGCAGTATATTCATATCCGGAAGTACAGAAACCAAGAGCTTCCATCTGGAGAGGCCATCACGTTCTGAAAAGAGACGAAGAAGGCAGAGAAAGATGTACAGCCTGTGGACTTTGTGCCGTGGCCTGTCCTGCAGAAGCTATTACAATGACTGCTGCGGAAAGAACCAAAGAGGAAAAAGGTCTTTACAGAGAAGAAAAATATGCATCGGTATATGAAATCAATATGCTGAGATGTATTTTCTGCGGGATGTGTGAAGAAGCTTGTCCTAAATCTGCCATTTATCTTACAGACAGATTGGTAGATGTAGAAACCAACAGAGGATCTTTCATCTATGGAAAAGATAAATTGGTTGAAAAAATAAATGAAAGGATTGATATTACGACAAGACAATCCGAGAAACAAAAAAATGCGGTAAAATAATGGATCAGTTTTTATTTTTCTTGGTGGCGTTTTTAGCAGTAGCTAGTGCAGTATATTTTGTATTTGCAAGAAATCCTCTCTATGCTATTTTGTCATTAATTGTTACGATGTTTTCAATTGCCGGAATGTACATTCTTCTGAATGCACAGTTCCTTGCAATCATTCAGATTATAGTATACGCAGGAGCCATCATGGTATTATTCCTTTATATCCTGATGATGCTTAACCTTAATAAACAAGACGAAAGTAAGAAGAACAATACTTTAAAATTTGTTGGAGTCTTTACAGCCGGTCTTTTATTAATTGGAGTTTTAGGCGTATTCAGAGGAGTAACCGATAACCACATTGTATTGGAAGATGTAGACAAAGGAGTGGGTCTTACTAAAAATCTGGGCAGACTTTTGTTTAATCAATATGTTTTACCGTTTGAGCTTGCATCCATTCTAATTTTGGCAGGTATCGTAGGTGCGGTATTAATCGGTAAAAAAGATTTATAAAATTATGGGAGAAGTAAATACATTTATACAAAGCGTCCCTCTTAACTATTTCATCATTCTTTCTTCAGTATTGTTCTGTTTGGGAGTATTGGGAGTACTGTTGAGAAAAAACGCTATTGTTATTTTGGGCTGTGTAGAGCTTATGCTGAATTCTGTAAACCTTTTATTGGCTGCTTTTTCAGCATATAAAGGCAACGGAGACGGACAGCTTTTAGTTTTCTTCATTATGGTGGTAGCCGCCGCTGAAGTAGCGGTAGGTCTGGCAATTATTGCTATGCTGTATAGAAATACCCGTTCTGTGGATGTAAGTATATTTAATAAATTAAGAGGATAAGGAATGGAAAATTTAGTGTATGCAATAGTACTTTTACCACTTTTAGGGTTTCTTATTAACGGTTTATTCGGAAAAAATCTTCCAAAAATATTCGTAGGCTCTCTGGCTACAGCAATGGTTTTCGGATCATTCTGTATTGCAGTAAGTCTTTTTATGAAATTTGATTCTGAAAGTCAGCCTGTCATCGTAAAGGCTTTTGAGTGGTTTACAGTAAACGGGATCCAGATTAATGTCGGATTTCAGATTGATCAGCTTTCGTTAATGATGGTGATGATCATTACAGGGATCGGTTCTCTGATCCATTTATATTCTATCGGATATATGAGTCATGACAAAGGTTTCTATAAGTTTTTTACTTATCTGAATCTTTTCATCTTCTCTATGTTACTTCTGGTAATGGGAAGCAACTACCTGATCCTGTTTATCGGATGGGAAGGGGTAGGTCTTTGTTCTTACTTACTGATCGGATTCTGGTATACCAATGAAGAATATGGTAAAGCAGCAAGAAAAGCTTTCATCATGAACAGAATTGGTGACCTTGCTTTACTGATCGGGATCTTCATGATCGCGGCTCAGACCAATGCAGTGGATTACCTTACCGTAGCACAGAACTCTTCAAAATTTGAATTAGACGGAACAGTAATTATCTTTATTACGGCCAGTTTATTTATCGGGGCTACCGGTAAATCGGCTCAGGTTCCTTTATATACCTGGTTACCGGATGCAATGGCAGGTCCTACTCCGGTTTCAGCATTGATCCACGCGGCAACGATGGTAACAGCCGGGATCTATTTGGTAGTAAGATCAAACTTCTTATTTACCTT
Organism: Chryseobacterium carnipullorum; assembly: GCF_900142785.1. Taxonomy (GTDB): domain Bacteria; phylum Bacteroidota; class Bacteroidia; order Flavobacteriales; family Weeksellaceae; genus Chryseobacterium; species Chryseobacterium carnipullorum. Next base: position 174,041 of record NZ_FRCD01000005.1, read on the forward strand.
GGCTCCTACGGTTCAGGGAGGAATTTTATTCATCGGATTCTTAACAGCTGCTTTGGCTGGATTCTATGCACTTCGTCAGAACGACATCAAAAAAGTATTGGCTTACTCTACCGTTTCTCAGCTTGGATTTATGTTCATTGCTTTAGGATTGGGAGCTTATACGACTGCGATGTTCCACGTAATGACGCACGCATTCTTCAAAGCACTACTATTCTTGGGAGCAGGTTCTGTCATCCACGCGATGAGCAACGAGCAGGATATGCGTTTCATGGGAGGTCTGAAAAAATACATTCCTATCACCCACGCTACTTTCCTTATCGGAACACTGGCAATCTCAGGTTTCCCTCTATTATCGGGGATGATCTCAAAAGACGAAATTTTAGTAGCAGCATTCGCTAAAAACCCTGTTTACTGGGTGATCTTATTTGTTTTAGCGGCAATGACTGCCACGTATATGTTCAGACTGTACTACCTGACCTTCCATGGAGAATTCAGAGGGACGGAAGAGCAGAAACATCACTTACACGAAAGCCCGTCTAATATGACGCTTCCGTTGATCGTTCTGGCTATCCTTTCTGTGCTTGGAGGTTTCATTAACCTTCCTCACTTTATCGGACACGGTCATTATGCCAAGCTGATGGAATGGCTCAAACCGGTTCTTACTGAACAAAGCTATAACCAGATGGAAGCTACTCTTTCGGGAGTTCCGTTTGGCACTGAAATGATATTATTAGCAGCCACAGTGCTGATGTTCTTCTCTGTATGGTTTATTGTAAAAAATACCTACGTGAAAAAGAAAAAGATGGCACTGGCAGAAGAAAGCTATACCGGATGGGAAAAGCTTTCTGCTAAGAAATTATATGTAGATGAACTTTACAATGCATTGATTGTAAAAACTGTTGAAGGATTAGGACGCGGAGGAAAGATGTTTGATAAAGGTATCTTAGACCGTTTTGTAGACTTTGTAGGCGAAGGCGCTGAAGACAGCGGAAAAGCGATGAAGCGCATCCAAAACGGAAATGTAGAGACTTATATTCTTATCATGTCTTTAGCTGTGGGAATTATACTGATTGTTAACTTTATATTACAATAATGTCTGGTTTATTATTAACATTATTACTATTACCTCTAGTAGGTTCGGGATTAGTTTTTGCCTGGAAAAATAAATCCAGCAAATATTTGGCGCTAGGAATTGCATTGATTCAAATGCTTATTACTTTCTACATCGCAGCGGATTTTGATTTTAATCCGACCGTAGACAGTGTATTGCAGCATGAGATCAATTATCCATGGTCACAATTTATTAAAAGCTCTCTTCATTTCGGAATTGATGGAATGAGTCTGCTTCTATTATTGCTGACCAATATTTTAACGCCCATCATTATTTTATCTTCTTTTAATGAAAATGTAAACTATAGAAATACATTCTACGGTCTGATTTTGCTGATGCAGTTCGGTCTTGTAGGGGTGTTCACTTCTTTAGACGGACTGTTGTTCTACATTTTCTGGGAAGTAACCTTGATTCCGATCTGGTTCATTGCCGGGCTTTGGGGACAGGAAAATAAAAGATTTGAATTCACCACGAAATTCTTCGTTTATACATTCGTTGGGTCATTATTCATGTTAGCTGGATTGATCTATGTGTACAACCACTCTGCATCATTTGCTTTAACAGATTTATACAACGCCCAGCTTAAAGAAACACAACAAACGGTGGTCTTTTGGTTTATCTTCTTTGCATTCGCAGTGAAATTACCGGTATTTCCTTTCCATACATGGCAGCCGGATACATACACCTACTCTCCTACTCAGGGATCCATGCTTTTATCAGGGATCATGCTGAAGATGGCGATCTATGGGGTTATCCGTTATCTTCTTCCGATCACTCCTCTTCCTATTGCGGGAATTTCAGGACAGATCGTGATTATACTTGCTATCGTAGGAATTGTTCACGGAGCACTGATTGCGATCATCCAGACCGATATGAAGAGAATCATTGCCTATTCTTCTTTCTCTCACGTAGGATTGATGGTCGCAGGGATCTTCTCTTCTGCAGTGATCACTTTAAGAGGAACATTCAATATTGAAGGAGCTGAAGGAGCTTTAGTACAGACTTTTGCACATGGTATCAACGTAGTGGGACTGTTCTACTGTTGTGATATTTTATACAAGAGATTTAAATCAAGAGACATCAGACAAATGGGAGGTTTAGCGAAAGTGGCTCCTAAATTTGCCGTGTTGTTCCTGATCATTATATTAGGTTCAATGGGAGTTCCATTAACCAATGGATTCATCGGAGAATTTATTTTGTTGAAATCGGTCTATGACTTTAACGGATTGGCAGCAGTTATCGCCGGTCTTACGGTCATTCTTTGTGCTGTTTACCTGTTGAGATTCTACGGAAAAGCAATGTTTGGTGAAGGAAACGAAGCCGTTTTAAGTACAGCAAAAGATTTATCCGCTGTGGAATTTTCTGTATTGGCAAGTTTAGCGGTTTTCGTGATCTTGCTGGGTATATTCCCACAGCCGGTAATCGATATGGTGAATAGTTCGCTGACGTTTATCTACACAGCAATGGCTAATTAGAAGATTAAAAGATTTAAAAATTAAAAAATTAAGAGATTAAGAAATGAGGAATCAGAAATTTTATCTCATCTCCCCCGTCTCACATCTCAAATCTATATTATGAGTGTTTTAATTATTGTTTTCCTAACGGCAGTTATTGCGTTATTTTCAGGAGTTTTTGAACAAGGAAAATTCGCAAGATACATTGGGATTTTAGGATTGATCATCGCTTTATATGTAAGTTTCTTACCGGAATGTGCTTTCTTTGAAAAGTATAGACACATGTATGAATACACTGCAAATACGGCGTTATTCACCAAAATATCTATTGTAACAACCTTATTGTTATTCTTCCTGGGAGGTTTTGCATTCAGCAATCACAGAAGCCACCAGTCAGAATTATATGCACTGATGCTTTTTGCATTATGCGGAGGAATCGTCCTTTTCGGATACCAGAATCTGGTTACTCTTTTCTTAGGGGTAGAAATTCTTTCCATCCCGTTGTATGTAATGGCGGGTGCCAACAAAACTGATTTAAGATCAAACGAAGCTTCGATCAAATATTTCCTGATGGGTGCTTTCGCAACAGGTTTCTTACTGTTCGGGATTGCATTTATCTACGGAAGCAGCGGAAGCTTTGACCTGTATAAAATCCAGGATTTTGGAGTTAAAAATCCAAAAGATGCCATGTTCATTTTAGGTGTTCTGCTTATTTTGTGTGCACTGGCATTCAAAGTAGCATTAGCCCCTTTCCATATGTGGAGTCCGGATGTATATGCCGGAGCCCCTTCACTGATCACGGCATTCATGGCGAGTGTGGTAAAGATCTCAGGATTCTTTGCTTTGTTCAGATTAATGACCATCGGATTTGGAGGCGTGACGGAACAGTGGATTAATGTTTTTGGAGTATTCTTAATCATCACATTGCTTTTAGCCAACGTTATGGGTCTTGCCCAGACCAATGCAAAGAGAATGTTGGCCTATTCTTCTGTATCTCACGCGGGATACATAGGATTGGTATTCTTCGGAATGACCAGCCTTTCTACCTATAACCTGGCATTCTATTTATTTGCTTACTCATTATCTACGGTAGGCGTTTTCATGTGTCTGATCTATGTAGAAAAGCTAAAGAGAGAAACGTCTTTCGGAGCCTTCAAAGGATTGGCAAAATCTGAACCCCTACTGGCAACTGTTGCAGCGATCTCAATGCTATCAATGGCAGGAGTTCCTTTAACTGCAGGTTTCATGGGAAAATTTGCTTTATTCTCTCAGGCGATGAATTCCAAGCATGGCGTTTTCTTAGTATTGGTAGCGGTATTAGGTTCTGCAGTGTCTATTGCCTATTATTTAAGACTGATCATTTCTATGTTCTTCTTTAAAGATTCTACATTTAAATCTTCAGAAAAAGTAACCCTTACCTACAATATCGTAGCGGTATTTGTCATTGCATCTATTATTCTGTTGGGTATTTTCCCGGATATTTTCGCAAGACAATTCGGATTGTAAGATCTAACATAAAAATATACAAAGCACAACTTTTCAGTTGTGCTTTTTTTGTGATGAACAGTTATTCGATGAAGACTTTCAGATAAAACCAATCAAAGAAATACTATTTTACACAACTAACAACGAACGTGAAAGTTACTATCATCACAATAGAATTATAAAAAATTATAAACCTGTATACCAGAAACACTGAGTTTTTATTTTAAATATGCCGGAAAACAGTTAAATTTGAATAACATTGACCACCATGAAAAAAAATCTTATCACTCTATTGACATCTTCAATCATTGCAGCAGTTGTTTTTTATGTAAGCAAAGACAAAACAGATGTGGGCAATTACGGAATGCTTGTAGCGGCAGTTGCTATTATATTTAGCGTACCATTAATGAAATTTTTGTTTCCGGTAACCAAAGAGTTAAAGATTGGAACATCAGAATTCTATCCTAATCTTTTTCATAAAACTGTAGATTATTTTAAAAAGAAAAGCCACTACAGATAATGCTCTACCGATTTCAGGATTTTGTTTGATAATAAGAAGTAAAGCTGCAATAAAAGATAGTTTTTCACTAATTTATACCCAATCCGGAAGTGTTCTTTTTTTCATAACTTTACTTTAAATTTCAGCTTTTGGCCAATCTTTATAAAAAAGACGCTCCCTTTCAGGTTCTTATCTCATTCGAAAAATATTTGGATGTGCTGGAACATATCCGTTATAACGATCGTTTGGAATACCGTGCCAACTATGCTGAATCATTGATTGACAGTACCAAAAACTTTCAGGAACTGAAAGACGGCTTTCAGGATGTTTCCCTTCTCGAAAAACATAAAGACCTCATCAGACTGTTGCTTGCCGATCTTTTCCCGACGGGATTGACCAATAATGAGATTAAGGCAGCCAGTATTCCGCTTTCCAATGTCACTTTTAACTATACGGAACGTTTTAAAAATATCCTTAAAGATGCAGGAAAAGATTTTGAAATAGAGCTGAGAAATATCGATGACGATGAATTTTATGTATTCTGTTGCTGCCTCATCGTACAAACTTATTTCAAAAGAGACATCAAAAGTAGCATGCCTCTTTATTATGATATCCCGAACAGGCTGGGAATCATGAAACATTATAAGATCACAATCAATTCAGATTTTACGGATCTTTATCCTACTGAAACGGCAAAGATTCCTTCTGATGATGTACTGGATATGCTGTTGGAAAATCTCGATGATTTCCAGCTTTGGAAAAAATACTTCCCATCGCAATCGTGGGTGCTTAAAGGTTTTGCTATTATTTCTCTGGTAGACTGTACTTCAGAAGTCGCACTCTCTGACCTGAAGTCGAGTATGATAGAAATCGATCCCGAAGATCTCAGCCCGAATGAAAATCTTGTTGAAATTTTTAAATCTTATTTTGATGTACCGGAGCTTAATTTCGGACTGATGCTTTTCGATAAAAAAGATCAGAAACTGGGAAGACTTCCGATCTATGAAAATATTTTCACCCATCATGTTCTGGATTTCTGGATCAATGCATTTGATGAAGAAACCCGAAAGAGTACATTTACCAATTTAAACCATAATTCCAAACCGATTGTCATCTCGAATGTCAACAATCTGGATGAAAGTATCAAAGCTCTTCCTTCCTTCAGTATTTTAAGAGATAATAATATCAACAGCTTCATGGTGATTCCTATCATGAAAGACAATGATCTTCTGGCCATCATGGAATTCACCTCTCCACAAGCCAACAGCTTCAACGGATTAAAGCTGAAAAAAATGGAGTTTTTCACCGATATGATTCTTTTCTCCCTGAACAGATTCAGCTTTGAAAAAAACTACCAGATAGAAGCTATTATCCAGCGCGAATATACCTCCATCCACGACAGTGTGGTGTGGAAGTTCAGAAACGAAGCCGAGAAATATTTCAATGCTTCACTGGGAAAGAAAATGTATACGCTGAAACAGATCTCTTTTAAAAACCTGACTCCATTGTTTGGGTTCTCCGATATCCGTTCTTCTTCAGAAAAACGTTTTAATCTGATGCTTGAAGACCTCAACCAGCAAATTGAAACGCTTCAGGATTTATTTACCTTGATCAATTCTGACTCAGAAAAATATCTCCTGGCACTGGATGTTTTTGAAAATGAACTGAACAACGAGATCAAAGCTGATACGGAACAGCGTCTCCAAAGACTTTTAAGAGAGGAAATCCATCCTTATCTGCAGGGAAAACTGGAAATGAAGACGGACAAAAATATCAAGACCAGGATCAAAAATTATTTTGTACAGGTCTTTACACAAACCGATTTATTTTACGCCAACAGAAAAAGTCTGGATGATTCTATAACACTGGTTAACAGAAAACTGGCCGATATGCTGGATGAAAGTCAGGTTAAAGCACAGCAGATCTTCCCACATTATTATGAAAGATTTAAATCTGACGGTGTAGAACACAATCTGTACATTGGACACAATATTGCACCGGATCTTAATTATACTTCAAAAGAAGTCCACAAATTAAGATACTGGCAGCTTAAGACGATGTGCAATATGGAACGTGAATTTCAAAACTTTAAAAGAGATCTTCCCATCCAGTTAGATATTGCTTCACTGATCTTTGTTTATAATGAAAAAATAGACATCCGCTTCAGAATGGATGAAAAGCGCTTCGATGTAGACGGTGCCTATAATTCCTATTACGAAATTATAAAAAAACGTCTGGATAAAGCCCATGTTAAAGACTCTTCAGAAAGAATCACCTGTCCCGGAAAGATCACCATTGTTTATTTCGGTATGGAAAATCAGAGAGAATATCTGGAATATATCAACAAGCTCCAGAAAAAAGGAATTTTGCAGAATGATGTGGAATTTTTAAAAGTTGAAGATCTACAGGGAATTACCGGACTATTAGCATTGAGGATTTCATTAGCTGATGAATCATAAGCCCGAAAGAAACACCAAATCAAAAGAAGAAATTCTTAGAGCACATTAGAGATTATTATTGCTTATATTTTTTTAGTATTGTGAATTTTCATAATGTCATCTTTTCAACAAAAATAAAAAACCATCAATCGATACAGTAAGAATCCGGCTTTTTAAGCTCATCCTGTGGTATTCCCGCCTGTTCAAAAATAGAATATTCAATGGTTCTGCATATACTGTTCAGCGCCAGATCATTTTCCTCTTCTCCAAACGGTTCTCCTATTTCCTGAATAATGGCATCCAGTGCAATGAAGGTATAACTGATGAGAAGAACAATCAAAGGCATCATCCACCCCAGTGAATCCACCAATCCAAAAGGCAGCCAGAAGCAGTACAGATACACCGTCCGGTGAAGCAAAACGCTGTAAGCAAATGGCAGTGGTGTATTATGGATTCTTTCACACCCTCCCAAAATATTGGAAAACTGGTTCAGCTGATGATCCATAGAAGTCATTACGATGGTGTCGATATTTCCTTTTCGCTGTTGCTCATTCAGCCAGTCTGCAATAAACCCCAGAATAATGCTCGGAATAAATTTTTTGTCCTTCAGCTGTTCTGCATGCTCCGGAGAAAGAAGCCTGGTTAAATGCTCGGTCCCCGATTTGTCTCTTAGCTGGTAATTCAGAGACCAGCCGAATGCCGATATCAATTTAATCATCTTTTCCTTTTCCTCTTTTGATCCTGTTGATGGATCATTGACCAGGGAAAGAATCTGTCTTGTCAGCGATCTGGTTTCAATCACCAGTGATCCCCAGAGTTTACGGCCTTCCCAGAAACGGTCATAACTTGCGGAATTACAGAACCCCATGAAAATAGCCAGCGCGAGACCCAGCAAAGTAAAAATGGTAGGATTAAGATGTACTTTATAATCAAAGATCTTTCCTTTAAAAAAATAGATGGAGAGTGAAAATAACAAAATAACACTCAGCTGGACTATAATTTTCTTCAGTACGGAACCTCTCCATATAAACAACATTTTCAGCCAATTGGTCCGCTGTCTGACAATCATCTGTATTTTTTTTTAATTAAAGAGTAAGAAAAGCATAGGCAAAAGAAAGCACGGAAATAATGATTCCGGCCATAAAAATCTTATACGTAATTGATAAAAGCTTGTATTTTCTGTCAAGAACTTTTCCCAGAAAATAAAGATCCTTTACCATAGAATCGTAAATGTAATCCCTGTCCTTGATAAGATCTTTCATCGCCGTGTGATAGTCATTGAATATCATTTGGTGAAAATTTCCGAAGAACAGAAGATTTACTTTCCGGTCTGTAACGTCCTGAGCTGTAAAATTAGTTTTAGTTACATTCGGTTTTGTAGACAGTATGGCAAATATAATCGTCAAAACACTTGAAAGCAGCAACACAAAACTTGGAATGATCAGGTGGGCATTCTTAGGAGTATCCAGTTTAGGAACCAGTACAGAAAGACAAACTGAAATAATAATGGCATTAACGGAAAGAAGAATATTCGCTTTGCTGTCTGCAATATCACTCAGTCTCGTATGATTATTCAGAGTAACTCTGAACAGGGTATCAACGCTACGGTCAGATTTTGCTTCTTTAGGTTCTTTCTTATTATCGGACGATTCTTTTTTATCTTCTTTTTTATCCTCCTCTTTTTCCAGCTTCTTTTCTATCTTTTTGATATTTTTCTTTTTTAACGGCTCCCAGTTCTCCTTTGCATAGTCGGTGTAATAATGGTGCCTGTTTTTAAGCATATCAAGGTTTCCGGCATTCCATTCTTCATTGGAGAAGCATCTTACGTTGGTAAGCTCCCATTCTTTTCTCAGGGCATCGGAGATATCATTATAATCGTGGCTCGCGAAGTGACTGCAATCTGCATCTTTCACAATCTTCTCGAGAAGGTTCTGTGGTTCGTAGGTGATTTTTGTCGCCAGAATCAATCGCGAAACATCTTCGATATAGCTTTCGGGATAATTTTCCTGTTTCAGAAAATCGGCAAGAATGGTCACCCCTTTTTCTTCATGGTTCTGGGCACATTCTACATATCCGGTATCATGAAACCACAGCGCCAGGAGAACTTTTTCCTGATCTTCTTCGGATACAGAAGTATTTCGCATGATCTCCTCAGCCTTATTGACAGTATAGGTCGTATGAATAAAATTATGGTAAAAGTATACAGAAGATAACTTATCTTTGAATAAGATTTCGACATAATCTTTAGCTTTGTGTAAAATGCTCATTCCTGATTTTTTGTTAATGTAAATTTATGAATTTATCCTTTAAAACTCATTTAAAAAATACTTCTATTGCTTTTAGAGCAGTATTGTCTGCAGGAGTTCTTTATTCCTGCGCAACATATAACGTAAAAAAGGGTAAAAACTTATTTGAAGTGGAAAATTCTGATATAAAATCTGAAAATGATTTTAAAATTTTCCTGATCGGGGATGCCGGAAATGCGAACGAACCTCAGGCGCAGCACACCTTAAATTTACTCAAAAACAAACTGGATTCCGCAGACAGCAAATCTATGCTGATCTTCCTGGGCGATAATATCTATCCCAACGGTTTACCTAAAGAATCAGATAAAGATTACGCATCAGCGAAACAGAAGCTGGAGAATCAATTGTCCATCACCAAAAATTTCAAAGGAAAAACATTAGTCATTCCAGGGAATCATGACTGGAATAATGACCTGGAAGGATTAAAAGCACAGGAAGATCTTGTCAGGAATTATTTCAATGATAAAAAATCTTTCCTGCCTAAAAACTCATGTGGTATTGATGATATTAATCTGTCTAAAGACATCAAACTTATTGTCATTGACACCGAATGGGCTCTTGTAAATTGGGATCAGTATCCTGGCGTGAACAAAAACTGTCCGATCAAGACCCGCGAAGATTTCTTCACAGAATTTAAAGATCTCGTGACTAAAAATCAGGATAAAAGAATCATTGTTGCTTTGCACCACCCCATTATCAGTAGCGGAACTCATGCAGGCTTCAATTCTGCAAAATCACATCTTTATCCGTTGAAAAGCAAGGTTCCCGTTCCGGTGGTTGCCAGTGTCATCAATGTTCTGAGAAGTTCTTCCGGAGCAAGTCTTGAAGACATTAATAATCAACATTACGCAGACCTGGCCAACAGGTTGAAAAGCATCGTTCAGGATAAAGAAAATATTATTTTTGTTTCAGGACATGATCACAATCTACAGTATCATGAAGAAAGAAACATCAGACAGATTATCAGCGGTGCAGGTTCTAAAACAGACCCTTCCACCATTGCTGAAAAGACCGATTTCTCTTACGGAGGCAGTGGTTTTGCCGTTCTGAATATCAGAAAAGACCAGAGCACCGACGTTGAATACTTCTCTACAAAAGATAACCAGCTTAAAAAACTTACGCATATTTCGGTGATTTCAAAACCGGATGTATTTGTCAATAATTACCCAAAGTCCTTTCCCGCCACCGTTCAATCCAGCGTTTATCCTGTAGAACTTACCCAAAAAGGCAAAGTCTACCGTTGGCTTTGGGGAGAACACTACAGAAAATATTATGGAATCCCGGTTGATGCTCCTACCGCTGATCTGGCTTCATTGAATGGCGGGTTTAAACCTTTCAGAGAAGGCGGAGGAAACCAATCCAACAGTTTAAGACTAAAAGCAGCAGACGGCCAGGAATTTGTCATGCGTGGCGTGAAGAAGAGCGCGGTACGTTTCCTTAATAATATGGCGTTCAAAAAAAGCACTTTCGGAAATGAACTGAACAATACATTCCCTGAAAAGTTCCTGCTTGATTTTTATACGACCAATCATCCGTTTACTCCTTTTTCAGTAGGAAATATGGCAGATAAGCTGAATATCTTCCACAGCAATCCGAAATTATATTATATTCCGAAGCAATATGCTTTGGGAGAGTACAACAAAAATTACGGTGACGAAATGTATATGATCGAAGAACGTTTTTCTTCCGATCCTAAAACACTCGCTTCACTTGACAATGCCAAAGACATCCTTTCCACAGATGATGTTCTGAAAAATTTCACCAAAAATTACAAATATTCTGTAGACCGGGAATCCTATATCCGGGCAAGAATCTTTGATATGCTGATTGGTGACTGGGACAGACATTCCGACCAGTGGAAATGGGCAGAATATCAGGACGGTGATAAAGTCATTTATAAACCGATCCCGAAAGACAGAGATCAGGCGTTCAGTAAATATGATGGGGCTGCTTTTAAAATTATTATGAATGTTCCGGCCATCCGCCACATGAAAACTTTTAAGGAAGAGATCAAAAACGTAAAGTGGATGAATATGGAACCGTATCCATTGGATCTTATCTTTTTAAAAGGAGCAACTCCGGAGGAATGGGCTGCGCAGGCCAGATATATTCAGGAACATCTTACGGATGCAGATATTGATGAAGCATTTACCAATCTTCCAAAAGAAGTAAAAGATGAAACGATCGCTGATATCCAGAGAAAACTAAAAATCAGAAAAACAAAACTTCAGGACTATGCAGCACAGTATTATGATGTACTGCAGAAAAAAGTTCCTCTGGCAGGAACTGTAAATCCAGATAAATTCGTGATTACCAAAGACGGACATTCCGTTAATGTAAAACAATATAAACTGGATAAGAACAAAGAAAATCCTGAATTGGTTTTCGAAAAGACCTACGAAGATTCAAAAACGAAAGAGCTCTGGATCTACGGTCTTGAAGATCACGATATGTATGAAGTTTCGGGTGAAGGAAGACCGAAAATGAACATCAGGCTCATTGGAGGATATAATCATGATGTTTATAATATCGCTGATGGAAAAAGCGTAAAAATTTATGATTTTAAATCTCAGAAAAATACTTACAATGGTTCTGCCACGAAAAATATTTCTGATGATTATGATGTCAATACCTACAATTATAAGCATCCGAAGTATAATTTCTTTGCCGGTTATCCGAATGCAGATTACAATCCGGATGATGGGGTAATCTTAGGGGTTCTGGCTAATTACACAGTGAATAATTTCATCCGTGATCCTTATACTCAGAAACATAGTCTTAAGGCTAATTTTTATACGGCTACTGGAGGATTCAATGTGGCCTATAAAGGAATTTTCAAAAAAGCAATATCGGGATGGGATTTCAATCTTGATGCCGCTTTTACTACGCCAAGATTTGCCGAAAATTTCTTCGGATTATCCAACGAAAGTTTATATGATAAAGAAAATACAGAAAGAGAATACAACAGAGCAAGAATCTCCAAGTTTAATTTTGCACCTTCTATTTCTAAAAAAAGCTGGATGAACCTTCAGCATCAGTTCCAGCTTACGTTTGAGGATAATAAGGTTCAGCGTAATGATGACCGTTTTGTAGACCAGTCGCCGGATGTGAGACCTGAGGTTTTCAAAAGCCAGCAGTTTGCAGGAGCCAATTATACTTTCAGCTTCAAAAACTTAGATAATAAGGCTTTCCCTACCTTAGGTCTGGAACTCCTTGTAAAAGCAGACTGGAAAACGAATCTTGCCAATACCGAAAGAAATTATTTTACCCTGAACGGAACGCTGGGTATAGATCACAGAATTGACAAAAGAGGCAATTTTGTTTTTGCCAATTCCAGTCATGCGATGTGGATCAGCAATAACAATTTTGAATTTTACCAGGCAGCAAGTATTGGTGGAAATAATGGAATGAGGGCTTTCAGAAATGAAAGGTTTTCAGGGAAATCTTATTTCACCAACAATTCTGAGATCCGATGGGATTTCGGAAGGGTAAAAAACAATATCATTCCTGCCAATATGGGGGTTTTGATAGGCTATGATCTGGGTCGCGTATGGAATGACAATGAAGATTCCCAAAAGTGGCATCAATCTGTAGGAGCAGGCTTCTGGATGAGCGTCGTCGATATGTTCTCTGCCAGGCTGAATTACTTCTATGGTTCAGATGGAGGCAGAATTTCTGCAGGCGTTGGGATGACTTTCTAAATTGATCTGTTTTATCGTTTATACTTTAAATTTTACACGTAACTGTGGAGAAAGATTCACCCTATACATTAAATATCAATATAAAAGAAATTTAAAAATTCATACATTTCATTCGTAAATCACTACAAATAAAGCAAATACGATTTATAAAACGAACTCATATTTTCCACAACTTTCAATAAACACATCCATAGAACTATATGTTTGTACATCTTTTAAAAATTCAATGTTTTAAAAAGAATATATATTTGTTTTAAATTATTTCAACAAAAACAAAACTATAGGATGAAAAAAACGCTATTATACATGGCATTATTTGTCATGTCTTCACATGCGCACGCACAGGTGGGTATAGAGACTCCAACTCCACAAAACACATTACATGTCAACGGAAGCCTTCAGGTCGTTAAAGACCTTAATGTAGGCGGAAATGCCAAAACCAAAGGAAATTCGGGAAACCGGGGTGAGGTTTTGATGTCCAACGGAGCCGGAGCTGCTCCTACATGGGGAACTATTGAATCTCAGAATTTTTTAAAAGTAGTATTTGTAGGCAATAAAACCGATACAAATCCAAGTTCAGGAAGTTATACCGGTACAGGAAGCAATCCGGTAAGCACTCATGACAGCTACGCGAAGAGCTATGTTTATAATGTAAGCAACAAAATAGACAATACGTATCTGCAGTATAATACCAGCACGGGATTATTCACCGTGGTTAAACCAGGATATTACAACATTGTTCCCTATATTACGTATGATCTTAGCCTGAATGGTGATGGATATACAGCAGGAACAGCAAAGTCGTCTATTCAGAAGGTTTCTCCTGCAACGGAAACACTGGCCTCCATTTCTACAGGGCATGGCGAACGAACCCTGGCTGTGAACCACAACCTGTCTTCTATTACGTATTTTAATAAGGATGATACCTTCAGGATACGATGTGTTTATACCCAAAGTTTCAGATTATCTGCTGGAAACATTCACATTTCTTATCTTACTCCGTAAAGATATTTTTGAGTTTAACCCTTTTGCTATTATTTAGCCTGAGGGTTAAATTCAAATCTATATACATTACCTCCTGTCTCTTTATCTTTTTCATCAGCAATCAAAAGGGTTTTATCATCAAGGAAAACAACTGCTTCTTTCTGAGAGTTATGATTTAACGGTATTTTTTCAATTTTGGAAGTATTGAAATTATCTGCTGTAAATCCTGAAAGTACATGGATATTTTTATGGGTCAGCAAAACGATTGTATCATTTGTACTGCTCACTGCTGCTGAAGTAATGGCCGCATCACTGTATTTACCTTCAAGCTTTAATTTTCCGATGAGCTTAGCTTCAAAATCACCTTCTTTATTCGGAACCTGGAATACCAGGAAAGTTCCGTCAAAACCTTTGCTTCTATTCTTAGTAAAAAGATAGAAATTCCCGTTCATCTCTACGAAAGCTTCACAGTCGTACAGCCAGTTCGACTTTTTCGGTGGAAACTCTGTTTGTCCTTCATAATGAAATTTTGTAGTTTGGATGGCTCTTGTTGTCTTTTGGGAAGTATCTTTTAAGTCTAATTTCAAAATAGCCAGATTCTGCCTGTTATTGTCATTATTTCCAAAATCACCAATGTAAATATTTCCCTGCCCATCTTTCGTGATATCCTCCCAATCGTGATTTTCAGCATTATCAACCAGAACATCGGTTACCAGTTTACCCTGCATATCCAAACCATACACTACATTTTTATTTCCCTGATCTTCTATAGCCCAAATGGTATTTTTATCCTGAGACAATACGATCCCGGAAACTTCTTTCAGCTTTTTAGGCAAAGAAAACTCTACTTTCAAATCTTCAGTTCTAGGGGAATCCTGAGCTTTTGGATTACAGCTCCACAATAAAAAGGCCGATAGGGTAAGAATGCGCAACATAGCTATTTTTTTAATTTTTTAAACTGAAAATACGAGTACCGTATATTTTTCTCTAAGTTATTAATAATCTGCTGATGGTAAAGAAAAAAACCTGTCGCAAGCCCTATTAAACTTCCGATAATCGTGTCCAGAAGTCTTGCATGCATCAGATTTTCAACGTTATGATGTACCAGACTTCCGGTTTCCGTTAAAAGAATCGTTAAAGGCGTTATAAATATCACCGCAAAACCATAATTCCTTACAATCAGAAGTTCTATAATAAATTGCAGGACCGTGATCATGATGATCATTTCTATCTTGGCAGGATTCACCAACAGGATCAGCCATGCAAAACCTATTCCAATAAAAGTACCGAGAATTCTGTGCATATTACGTTGTCGGACATGTTCAAAATTCCGTCCCTGTATGATGGCTATTGCCGCAATGGAGATCCAATAGGTATTTTCAAATTTCAGAAGATGCCCTGTGATCAGCGTCAGCATCATAAAAAAACCGATAATACTGCTTTCTACAAATTTGGTATACCGTCTTTTATTAAAACTTCTCCTTCTTGGAAGCGATAAGACCTCTTCTTTTTCTATAAAAACAGAGTACAGAAAAGCCAGTGTACATGACAATATAGCTCCCATGGCTACGAGACCTACTCTTATGGGGATCATTTCAAGATCGAACTGATAAGTGCTCGCCATGGCTGCCAGCATGATAAAGAAAAAATTTCCGGGCGGGGGAATTTTAAAATAGGAGGTAATAAAATGAGCCAAAAAAGAAATAATTCCCAAAGACAGTCCTGCTGCATAAACATTAAAACTAAAAAACAGGCTGATGGTAAAAGAAAAAATCATCCCGAAAGCACAGACCGCCAGATGAATCATCCTTTGAGTGATAGGCGCTGAAGTGAAGTATAAAATAGTCAGAGCTCCCAAACTGGACAAGCTGCCATAATTGGGTTTTCCTAAAAAATAGCCTATAAAAAGACAGCTTCCGATACAAAGTGCCGCAAGAAACGGAAAATGCCATTTCCTTTCTGTTTTCTTGAATTCCAACAGATACTGAAACCGATGATGTGCGGGACGCTGAACCTTCATTTTATGACATCAGTTTTGCTTTCTCCCACAAAACATCCATTTCCTCTAAAGACAGATCAACCAGACTGATCTTGGATTCTTCAGCCAGCTTTTCCATTGTCTGAAATCTTGAGATGAATTTTAAATTCGTCCTTTCCAATGCAGAATCCGGATTCAATCCTGAAATTCTTGCATAATTAATGAGTGAGAAAAAGACATCGCCAAGTTCCAGTTCTTTTTTATCTAAATCGGTTTCTTCATGGAATTCCTGAATCTCTTCATCTACTTTTTTCCAGGCATCTTCTGCATCGTGGAATTCAAATCCGATTCCTTTTACTTTATCCTGAATCCTGTAGGCTTTTACCAAACTTGGAAGACTTTTCGGAACGCCACCCAAAATAGAGGTATTGCCTTCTTTCAGTTTCAGCTTTTCCCAGTTCTGCTTCACCTCTTCTTCATCTTTAACCTCCGTATCACCGTAAATATGAGGATGCCGGAAAATCAGTTTCTCATTTAAAGAATTGATGACATCAGCGATATCGAAACTTCCTTTTTCAGATCCTATTTTAGAATAAAACACCAAATGAAGTAAAACATCACCAAGTTCTTTTTTGATTTCCTGTAAATCTTCCTGCAAAATTGCATCTGAAAGTTCATAGGTCTCTTCAAGCGTCAAATGACGAAGTGATTGCAGGGTCTGCTTCTGATCCCATGGACATTTTTCACGCAAATCATCCATGATGTCTAATAATCTTCCGAAAGCTTCTAATTTTTCTTGTCTGGTATTCATAGGTCTTTGAAAATTCAAGTATTGCAAATTTAGGGTAAATCTTTATGAATAAAGTTCTTTTGTCCTGAAATCGCAGATCTGGTTTGGTCAAATAAAAAACAAAAAAATCCCTGGCAGAAGTTCTGCCAGGGATTTATATTGTACCATTCGGGATTGATTATCCTTTCTTAGTGTGTGTACTTTTTGGAGCTGCTTTCGCTGCGGAAGTTGCTTTTACTTTTGCAGGAGCAGGCTTTTCTGCTTTTGGAGCTGCTTTTTTAGGAGCATCTTTATCAATGCTTACTTCCCCTTGTTCACCATCCAATGTTTCAGATTCTGCTTTTACGAAGCTTTCAGGAGTGATGTATCCGGCTTTCTGAAGAATATTGTACCACTGAGCCAATTTCTTGATATCAGAAGCATATACTCTGTCTGTATCATAATCAGGAAGAGAAGCCGTCATAAAAACTTTAAGATCATCATCAGAAGATTTGTGGGAAATAGCTTCTTTATAATCATAATTTTTAGCAATATTTTCAAAAACCTCGAATAAAGGAACTTCTTTATCAAATGTAAACATGGCAATATTATCTAACAAACTCACCTGGCTGGAGTTTCCAATGCTTACTTTTTTCTTAGTCGTAACATCTTCAATGATAAAACCGTTTCTTAATTGAGAAACTAATTTGAAAAGTCCTGGCTTTCCAGAAATTGAAATTATTTTTTCTAACAGCATAATTTTATTTTTTGTAAATTCTGCAATCGGCACTGGGCTTTTTGCTGTTTATTATTTTGTTTTTTAATCCTTGTTTAAATTACTTTGGAAATCTCATTTTGTAACTGATGCTTACTTCTCCATTGGAGATTTTCGTCAGCTTACCTTTTACTAATTTTTTCTTCAATACGCTTAAATGGTCTGTGAACAAAACCCCTTCAATATGATCATATTCATGCTGAATTACGCGGGCTCTAATATCGGAAAAAGTTTCTGTATGTTTCACAAAATTTTCGTCATAATATTCAATGACGATCGTTCCCTTTCTTTTCACATCTTCTCTTACATCCGGAATAGAAAGACAGCCTTCATTGAATTTCCATTCTTCGCCTGATTCTTCAAGAATCGTAGCATTAATGAAAACTTTTTTAAAGTTGGCCAGCTCGTCTTTGATATCTTCGTAATCTTCGTCTTCTGCAAGAGGAGTAACATCAATGACAAACAAACGCAGGTCCAGTCCGATCTGCGGTGCAGCCAGACCAATCCCGTTTGCACTGTACATTGTTTCGAACATATTATCTATAAGTTCCTGTAAACCGGGATAATCTTTTTCTATATCTTTCCCTACTTTTCTCAAAACAGGATCCCCAAAAGCTCTTATCGGTAAAATCATCTTATTCTTTGTTCTAAAAAATTCTGCAGTATAATAGTTGCACTTACTTTATCTATCAACCCCTTTTCCTGTCTCTTTTTCTTGCTTTTTCCACTTTGGGAAATAAAAAAAGAAGCCATTTTGGAGGTAAATCTTTCATCCAGGCGGTGGACCGGAATACCGGAAAATTCTTTCTGAAATTCTTCAATGAATTTTAAAATATCCGTCTCCACTGCAGAAACATTTCCTTTCAGATCTGTAGGAAGACCTACTACCACATCATCCACTTTGTTTTCGGTGAAATATTTTTTCAGAAATTCCATCAAAAACCGGGTTTCAACGGTATCCAGGCCACTTGCAATAATCTGCATATCGTCTGTAGCAGCGATACCGCAGCGTGCCTTTCCGTAGTCTATTGCAAGGATCTGTCCCATAAGTGTGCAAATTTAGTAAAATTTAATGATTTTATTCATAACGCAGTTTTTTTATAAAAATCATGTTTTATTCCATTATTTTTTTTATAATTTTAATCTTCCAAAAAACGAAAATATGAAGAAACTCATCCTCGTAAGACATGCGAAAAGCGACTGGCCGGAAGAAACAGAGGATTTCGACAGACCGTTGGCAGACAAAGGATTAAAAGACGCGATGAACATGTCCAGATTCATGAAAAGCAATGATATTTCCATTGATCATTTTGTTTCCAGCCCGGCGGTCCGTGCACTGAATACGTGCAAAATTTTTAACCAGACCTATCAGCTTAATGTCTCTACGGAAGATAAGCTTTATAATCCCTCGGAAAGAAATTTTGAATCGGTGATCTACGACCTGGATGACAGCGTGGGTTCTGTAGCCCTTTTCTCTCATAACAACGGAATTTCCAATTTTGCGAATTCTATCTCTGAAGATATTTTTCATTTCCCTACCTGCGGAGTTGCCGGTTTTGAGATCGACTGCAATTCGTGGTCTGAATTTGACGGTGCCAAAAAGAAACTCCTGTTCTTTTATGAGCCCGGTAAAATATAATTTTATCTTTTTGTATCTGATTCCTCTCCTACTCTTTTTTTCATGTCAAAAAAAGGAGAAAACCTATATTGAAACTGTTGCGCTCAATGATGTTCAGCTCACCAAAGCCAAACCCGGTGACTGGAGATATTCCCGTGATGAGCCCTTTCAGACTTTTGAAGATTTTCAAAAGCTGGACAAAATAAAACCAGAACCTGGAAAAAACACGATTTACCTTCAGCCCATAGGAGAATTCAATGATCTTCAGAAGAAAGAAATAGAACGTACCAGAGACTATTTGAGTACGTATTTTCAGCTCAGTACAAAAGTCCTTCCGGTTTTACCCAATACTATTTTTCCCAAAATGGCAAGGCGAATTTTTAAAGATGGTCAGGAGCAGATTTTGGCAGGTTATGTTCTGGAGAATATACTGATCAAAAGAAAGCCTAAAGATGGTGTTGTTTTAATGGGAATCACAGAAAAAGATCTTTTTCCGAGACCTGAATGGAATTACGTTTTCGGGCAGGCCTCTTACAAAGACGGGGTGGGCGTCACATCCATGTACAGGTTTTCTAACGGCAATCTTTCTGAATCCAATTTTAATGAAAGTCTTGAGAGGCTGATCAAGATAAGCTCACATGAAATCGGGCATATGTTCGGAATCAGCCACTGCCTGAATGCAAACTGCGTGATGAACGGAACCAATTCGCTTTCTGAAACCGACTTTCATTTTGCCAGAGCCTGCTCACTCTGCCAGCAAAAATTGAATTCAACCCTTCGGTATGATCAAAAGAAACGCCTGACTGCTCTTAAGCATTTCTTTGAAAAACAACATTTAAATGCTGAGCTTTCCCGCACAGAGCAAGATCTTAATTTGTTAAAGTAGGTCACTTTTCCTCCACTCACGAATTTTGTCAGACCTTCATGAATTTTACTATTCAGTTTCAGATCAGAAAAAGTATGAACGTAAAACATCGGTTTATCCTGATCCTGTAAAAGAAGCACTGACGATTCAAAATGCACCTTCAAAGGAGTATAAAATTTTCAGCATGGTAGGAAATCTTATCCTTTCAGGTTCATTGGAAAGAGATTCAATTCATGTAAGCGGATTGACAAAAAGAGTCTACATTATTCAAATCGGAGATGTTATTAAGAAGTTCATTAAAGAGTAATCACTTCTGTCATCTATAAAGCAAAAGAGCTCCAAGGAATACCGGAGCTCTTTTCTATTGAATATTATTAAATTCTTTATTAGCTTTTTACCTTTCTCAGATCCAAATCGTCAAAATCAAAACTAAAATCTGTAACGTCAGAGATAGGTTTTAATTGGGCAGATTCTGCTTTTCCGGTTTCATCATAATTAAAAATAATATAGGCATCGGCATCATAACTTCTGTCGTCCCATTTAATAATAAATGAATTATTGGAATAAGGAAGCAACTCTCCTTTCAGTCTTGGTGAATTTTTGCAGGAGATCCTGTAGGTACTTCCCTGCTGGGCAATTTCTACATCACCAAACCATTGGTCACGGTACTTCCCTACAAATTGTTCTGCTTTCGGCTGAATATTTTTCTCCTTTTTAAAGGCTTCAGATTTTGCAAAAGCTTCTTTTTTCTGTTGGTCATATTCGGCATTTACTTTTGACATTCTTTCGCCATATATTTTCAGCCAGTTTCTGTCTGCTACTCCCAGATAAGAATCTTTAACGGTGTTCGTAATGGTATTGAACGCTGCTCCGGACTGCTGGTTGGTAAGGACTACAATTCCTAATTTCATATCCGGAATCAGGGTAAACTGAGTAACGGTACCAATCAGTCCTCCGGTATGCTGAATTTGCTTGTGTCCTTTTACATCACTCAGAAACCAACCTAATCCGTAACCATAAAAACTTGTATCATAAGGGTTTTTCATAGCGACTCTATCTGGAATCTGTAAGCTCCATAATTGCTGTACATTTCGATCTGACACCAGTTTTTTACCGTCTTTCGTCGTGAAATTATTTAAAAGAAATTCAGCCCAAACAGTCATGTCTTTAATATTACTCATAATTCCTCCTGCTGCATTACCTGTTTCGCTCCAGTCGTGAGGAACCGCAATGGCTTTACCATCTACAGGAGCATGGGCATCAATCTTGTTGGATACCGCTTTGGCTCTACTGTAGCTTCCAAAGCTTGAATTCATCCCCACAGGCTTCATAATTCTCTGCTCAATAAATTCTGCCCAGCTCAATCCGGAAATTCTGTGGATTACTTCTCCGGCTACAATGAACATTACATTATTGTAGTCTAAGGTCGTTCTGAAAGGATTTTCAGGCTTCAGAAATCTCACATTGTGTACAATATCATTAACTGTAAGACTTCCGCCTTCAGGGAAAAACATCAGATCCCCCTGTCCTAAACCTAATCCTGCTCTGTGCGTGATAAGATCTTTGATGGTCACATTTTGAGAAACGTACGGATCGTACATCTGAAATTCAGGAATATATTTTGAAACTTTATCGTCCCAGTTCAGCTTTCCTTCATCAGCTAAAATAGCCAAAGCGGTACATGTAAAACCTTTTGAGTTTGAAGCAATTCCCACCAATGTATTATCATCCATCGGCTGTTTTGTGGTTAAAGAACGTTGTCCGAAACCTTTGGAATAGATCACTTTTCCATCTTTTATGATCCCGACTGACATACCCGGTACGTCAAATGTTTTTAAAGTATTCTGGATCAAATCATCCAATTTTTTCTCTTCAACCTGAGCATTGAAGAGCCCTACTGCGGCAAGAAAAAGTAAAAAAGAAAATTTCTGCTTCATTTTTTATAATTTTCTCAAATTTAATAAATATTAGGGGATGCCTGTCTCCGTTCTACAACTTTGTTTATTTAAAAGAAAACTAAAACTTAATAAAAAATAAATCTTTCCTAACTTTGCAAAAATTTTCAGAGCTTCATGACAAAAATCCTTCTTCTTTCCGATTCCCATTCTTATATAGATGACCGCATTTTAGAATATGCGTCGCAAGCTGATGAAATATGGCATTGCGGAGATTTCGGAAGTATTGAGGTGATTGAAGAACTGGAAAAAATAAAACCGTTAAAAGGCGTTTACGGAAATATAGACAACGCCAAAATCAGGGCTGAGTTTCCTGAGGTAAACCGTTTTTTCTGTGAAGATCTGGAAGTTTTGATGATTCATATTGGTGGATATCCCGGAAAATATACCCCAATCACCAACAAAGAGATTTCTGAAAAGACACCCAAACTATTTATTTCAGGACATTCTCATATTCTGAAGGCTATGTTTGACAAAAAAAATAATCTTCTGCATCTGAATCCGGGCGCTTGCGGCAAGCAGGGATGGCATACAATGAGAACCATGATGCGTTTCGTGGTGGAAGGAGAAGAGATCAAGGATCTTGAGATCATTGAACTGGGGCCGAAAAGTTAATTTTGAAAACAATAAAAGAAACAGCAAGTACATGAAAATCGGAGACAAAGTTTCTGTAGTAGATGAGGATTTAAGCGGAGTCATTACTTCTGTGAAAGGCAATATTGTTGTTTTCAAAGATGAGTATGGGTTTACGCATCAGTACCCGAAAGAGAAGCTGGTTCCTAAAGATGCTGATCTCTATGAAAATATTCGGATCATTAAAAAAGCGGAACCCCAAAAAGTGGTTTCCAAAAAGCACCAGAAAAATCACATGGTCCTGGATCTGCATTTTCATCATCTGGTTAAAAACCCAAGCGATTATGACAGTTTCGAAAGACTCTTTATGCAAAAGGCAAAACTGATGGAAGTTCTGAACTTCTGCAGAAAACATCATTTGAAAAGGCTGGAGATCGTTCACGGGATTGGTGACGGTATATTGCAGAGGATGGTTATGGATGTTTTGGAAAGCCAGTCAGATATCGATTTTTACAATAAAGAAATACTTCATCATCAATCAGGTGCCGTTATGATAGAATTTCACTAAATTTGCCTCAATTGAAATATGAACGTACTTAATTTACTTTTTACCAAAGACGGATTAATCTACCAGATCGCAAAAAACAAAAGCATTCTGGAGGAAAAGTCTTATTTCGTTACCGAAGAAACACCAGAAAATTTAATTGAGGATAAACTTGATGAAATTTTACTGAAACAAAGGTTTGAAGAGATCCATGTGATTTCTGCGCTGAATCATTTTACGCTGATGCCTGAAGGATTTTCAGAACATGATGCAGGATTTGAACTGATTGCTTTTAATGCTCCGGCAGACAGAGAAAAAGAAGAACTCATGCTTTCTGTCAACAAAAGATTCGGTGTACAGTTTTATTACACGTTCCCTAAAAACTTTTATAAGAAAATAAAAGAACTGGCCGTTCCCGTTCATTTTAATTTTTCTGGAGAAAAGTTTTTAAATTCTATTAATAATAAAAACAATAAAGAAATCCATATCAATCTTTATCATAACCAGTGTGAGTTTTTTGCCATTGATAACAAGAAGGTGATTTTATATAACAACCTGGATGTGAATTCTGAAGTAGATTTCCTTTATTTCGTAATGTTTACGTTAAGCAAAATAGGTTTCGGAATTAATGAAACCAGCTTTTATGCTTATGGTGAAACGACAGAAAATGAAACTTTTATTTCTGAGCTTCAGAAATTCGTTAAAAATATGAGGATTGTCTTTGACAACATTCCCAATAAGAATTTTATACTTAATTAGGTTACGGGCTGCAGGTAGCAGGAATAAGTTTCCAATTGCAACTACCTGCCGCCTGTGATCTGCGATCTAACAACTAAATAAATATGTTCAGAATAATCTCAGGCAAGTGGAAAGCCAAAAAAATAGCCGCTCCTAAAAACTTTGATGTAAGACCTACTACAGATTTTGCCAAGGAAGCGCTATTCAGCATCCTGGAAAACAAATATGATATGCAGTCGATTTCGGTACTTGACCTTTTTGCGGGCATCGGTTCTATCACCTTTGAATTTGCTTCCAGAGGATGTCAGGATGTCACTTCAGTTGAACTGAACCCCAAACACACAAGCTTCATCAATGCTACAGCTTCAGATTTGGATATGTCACAACAGATCAGTGTTCAGAGAGGCGATGTTTTTGACTGGCTTAAAAAATTCAGAAACAATAAAAGTTTTGAGATTGTATTTTCTGATGCTCCTTTCGAAATGGAGGAGAAGAAATATTATGAGTTGCTGTCTTTAGTTCTGAACAATAAATATCTTAAACAGAACGGCGTTCTGATTATAGAACATCAGAGCAGAATGAAACTTGAGCACCCGAATTTAACAGACACCCGAAAATACGGAAATGTAAGTTTCAGTTTTTTCGAAGCGAATAAAGAAGATAATCAGGAAATTTAATTCCTGATTATTTTTTTTACGGAAAGATCGGGTGCAGCAATGCCCCAATTGGTAATCGCTTCCAGTACCGGCAGTAAAGTCTTTCCAAAATCGGTTAAGGTATATTCTACCATTAAAGGAGGTTTTTCTGTATAGACCTTTCTGTTGACGATATGATCTTCCTCAAGCTGTTTCAGCTGAAGGCTTAAGGTCCTTTCTGTAATCGTCGGAATTAGTTTTCTTAATTCGTTATATCTTTTAGCACCATCTATCAGGTGAAATAAAATAACTGCCTTCCACTTTCCTCCTATAAACTTCATCGTTACGCTGGTACAGCAAGGATATTCTTTGTTATCTATTGTATACATTTTATACTATCATTTTTTACCGTTATTGCAAAGGTAATAAACTTAAATTACTTTTGTAACTATAAAAATGATAGTACAATAATTTATGAACTTTTTACAACAAATGAAAAACAGGTATACTGTAAAAAAGTATAATCCTCAAGGCAAAATCAGTGCAGAACAGATTGCCGAACTGAAAGAAATCCTTAATTTAAGCCCGTCTTCAATTAACAGCCAGCCATGGAATTTTATTTTCATTAATACTCCTGACATCAGAGAGCAACTGGCAGAAGCATCTTATTTTAATAAGGATAAAGTATTGGAAAGCAGCCATGTGATTGTATTCCAGGTCATGAAAAATCCGGAAGAATTTGAAAAACAGATCGAAGAAAATCTTCCTGAAGGTTCCGTTAATTATTACAGAACCATGGTAAAACCTAATGGTGACGCTGCGATCCGTTCATGGATGGGGCATCAGGTATATCTTTCGCTGGGTGTTCTTCTTTCTGCTTGTGCTGCAATGGGAATTGACTCTACTCCCATGGAAGGAATTGAGACCGATAAATATGATGCAATTCTGAAAAACGATTCTTACGAAACACTTTTCGCCGTTGCGATCGGAAAAAGAGCTGACAACGACAGTAACCATCCGGAAGTCACTCCCAAAAGAAGACTGAAAAGTGAAATGGTGATTTTAGAGTCTTAATAGCTCTGTTCTTTAGCCGTAAAATAAAAGCTGTTTCTCTGGAAACAGCTTTTGTATTATAATACTTTCAATTCTAAATCGATGGTCTTTCCGAAGAATTTTTTAGAGATCTTCTCAAAGTTTTTCGTCAGATCCGAAAGATAAAAATGATAATTGGGTTTTGGATTATTATCATTCAGAAGATGATATTTATCCAGAATGATCTTCAGGTGATTGGCCACAATGTTGGGGGAATCAATCACGCGGACTCTGTTTCCATAATATTGTTTGATTTCATCAATCAATAAAGGGTAATGAGTACATCCCAGGATCAGGGTTTCAATGTTTTTCAGCTTGTTATTGCTTAGATAATTATAAATGATGGCATGCGTGATCGGATGGTTCTTGAATCCTTCTTCAATAGCAGGAACCAGTAGCGGAGTAGCAAGCTCATCTACTTTGATCCATTTATTTTGTTTCCTGATGCTTTTTTTATACAACCCTGAATTGACAGTTGCTTTCGTCGCAATCACCCCAACATTATTGTGAATTTCATAAGCTACTTTCTCAGCAACGGGATTAATAACATCGATAACCGGAACTTTTCCATCCACAGACTGCATCACCTCGTTCAAGGCATTGGCTGTAGCCGTATTGCAGGCAATAACAATAGCTTTGCAGTTTTGCTGAAGCAGAAAATTGGTGATCTTGGTGGAATATTCTATAATCGCATCTTTCGACTTTTCACCATAAGGAAGGTGCTTGGTATCACCGAAATAGATCAGATCTTCGTGTGGAAGGAGTCTTTTGATCTCTTTGGCTACGGTAAGTCCTCCCACCCCACTATCGAAAATACCGATAGGTTGGCTTGGTGAAAGATGTGAATAGTCTTGTTTTTTAGTTTTCAAGTGAGCTGAAATTTTATACAAAAATAGTGAATAATCGTCTATTTAATTAAGATTGCTGATTGAAAAATCTTTCGGGTATCTTACTTTATAGCTTACCCTGAATTTTTTTGTTTCAGATGATGAAATTTTAACGTTCCACAGTAAAAATCCTTTCTCTTTATCCAGGTCTGCGTTATCACTTTGAAGAAGTTCAATCTTTACAGATTCATCCTTACTCAAAGGAATCTGATCCCGGATCTCAATATTGATAGCCTCTTTTTTATTATTTCGGATAACAAGATCGTAAGCAATTGTTTTTTCCTGATAGGAAGAGAATAATTTTTCGCTTGCCTTATCATTTACCATTTCTTTACGGATACTAATCTTCTTGTCATCACCAAGGGTAATGCTCATTTTATCATTTGTCTGATTGGGATTAATTCTTGTTTCACCTACATACATATTTTCAAAAATCACACTGGCACCACCTGAAATCAGATTGTACTTATTAAAATCTTTAATATCTGCGACCAAATAGGTCGTAGTATTGTATTTTGGAACAGTATAATATTTATATTCCGCCGGAAGTTTTATTTGTTTTAGGTTGATAAAATGATCTTCATTGTTTGATAAAATATCATAAGGAATATCAGTATCAAAACTTACATTTAACTGATTTTCATTGATTTTAACGCCATAGCCTACCATGACAACTTCCTCAATATTCTGCGATCGCATAGTATCTTTTTTGCTGGAATAACTATAGGTTTCTCTTTCTTCATTCTTGTAAGAATTCAAAAACCACGGGTTCATAGTTGGAGCCTCATTATTTCTTGAAGACCTTGCATTGATCAGCGAAAGCTTTACTCCTTTCCAGTCAAGTCCGGTATCCTGCCTTACCTTTGCTTTAAAAGTCACATCTAAAGGCTCAGTCAATTTATTGCCTTTCACTTCATAAAACGGTTCCCAAAAAACATTCTCCGCCAAATACCCCAGATCCATTTTTGCATTTCCTCCCGCACCACTTACAATTCTCAAAACAAGAACGCCATCAGAAAAAGTTTCTTCAGCTTCTGTGTTGGCTTTCAGCCGACTTCTCAAAGTCTCAAGTTTCAGAATGGTTTGTGTATATTTTTTATTGATATCAAGCTGTGCTATGCTTATTTCGTTTCTTTTGATCTTATAATATTCGGTAAGTTGCATCAGTTGGGCTACGGTGGAGGTATTGCTCCCCACCAACAGTCCCTGGTTTTTGTCTAACAGTTCCAATGTCTTTTCATTCGTCTGTCGCTCAATATTGATTTTCGTGCTGAGATTTTCTAAGATAGCAATGCTGTCTTTAATTCTTTTCCCATTAGGATTATTATTCTCAAAATAATTCGAATTGTAGCTGCTTCTGTATTGTGCAGAAAGGATAGAAATATCTTTATTATTTGTATTAATCTGTATCGATTTTTCCACAATCTCATCTGAAATATTAGTTATAACAACCTCTGACGTTCCTGAAGGAAGTGAAACGCTCACCGAATTCTGTAGTTCAGCAGAAGATCTGTACACATTCACAGCATTAACTTTTGCTTTTGTAAAAATCGGTTTTTGGGAAAAATAGAAAGCACTAAAAAAAAGAAAAAATAATAGTAAGTTTTTTCTCATGGTTGATCATTTTTTATTTAAAGTATACTTTCAAATATACATTAATAAACGTTATACCAAAAATAAATCAGAAGCAATTCCATCCGCCATGAACCAATGTTTTTCGGGAATTTTAAGATGATTATTTTCAATCACCAGAATGCCTTCTTCAATTTTCGTCTGTATTTCATGCTGGAAATGCTCATAGGTCCGGACATCGAATTTACTCTTCAGACTTTCAATATCTACTCCCCAAATCGTTCGAAGACCGATCATAATCATTTCATTGAACTGATCGTTTTGCGAAAGGATCTCTTCTTCTTTGGCAAGTATTCCGGTATGAAGTTTTTTAATATACTGCTGGTTGTTCGCAACATTCCAGCTTCTAACATCAAAGCCGTTGTATGAATGGGCGGAAGGTCCTATTCCCAGATACTCTTTATATTTCCAATACGCAGAATTATGTCTTGAATAAAAACCTGGTTTTGCAAAATTGGAGACTTCATAATGGTCAAATCCGTTGTCTTTCAGAAAATCCGAGAGATAATAGAATTCTTTATTCTGTTCTTCTTCACGGGGACTGGCCACTTTACCTTTCGCGATCCAGCTTTCCAAAGCTGTTTTCGGTTCAACAGTCAATGCATAAGATGAAATATGAGGTACTTCCAGGGCAATAGTTTTGTTTAAATTCTCTTTCCAGATCTCCAGATTGGAGGTCGGCGAACCATAAATCAAGTCGATACTTAAGTTTTCGAACCCAAAATCCTGGGCTCTTTTGATGGAACCTTCTGCTTCGGAAGCATTATGGGCACGGTTCATCAATTTTAAATCCTCATTAAAAAAGCTCTGGGTACCAATCGACAGTCTGTTAACAGGAGATTTCGAAAGCTGTTGTAAGAAATTTTTGTCCAGATCATCAGGATTGGCTTCTAAAGTGACTTCAATATCACGGTCAAAACTGAAATACTTCAGTACTTCATCGATCATTGAAGTGATTTCGTCTGCCGAAAGTATGGAAGGAGTTCCTCCTCCAAAATATAGTGATTGTAAACTTTTGTTCTCTAATTCGTTTTTCCGGAGCCTGATTTCAGTCTTCATGGCACTGATCATTTCATCTTTAAAGTTCAAAGATGTAGAAAAGTGAAAATTACAATAGCTGCATTTTTGCTTGCAAAAGGGAATGTGAATGTATATCATAAAAAAAGCTCTGAAAATTTCAGAGCTCAAATTTATTTAAATTAAATCAGATTAATATCTATATCCTCTATGATTAATAAAGTTATCAAAGTTATACCCTAAGCTCAGCATAAAGCTGTTTCCACCATAAGTCTGGATATCAGACATTCCGATGTTATAAGTTGCTCCGATCATTAATTTATTAATTCTAACTTTAACTACCGGCGCCACCTGTAACTGCTGGCTGTCGAATCTGTTCTGTACCGTTCTGTAGCTTACACCGGCAGAGAATGAATTGATGTCATTAAAGAAAGTAGCCATTAGGTTATAGTCGATCATTCTTGTTGAATTGGTATTCAGGTTGATCAACGCTGATGGCGTTACAAAGATATTGTCAGCAAAATGCCAGTCATATCCTAAGTTTAAGAAGAATTTAATTGGTGAAGGCTCGATTCCGTTAACGATCGCCTTGTCATTACTTAGCGCAATATCGTTTACCGAAACCCCTGCAAAAATGTTTCTATACGTTGCAGCAGCACCAAAGTTGGCATAAGCCATAAAAATATTCCCTTCTTTTCCGATCAATAAAGGATCGTAACCATCTTCAACATTCACTGAAGTATAGTCAAAGTTCATATTATAAAATGAAACACTAGTACCGAAAGAGAATTGGTCTTTTCTTTCTCCTTCACTGCTTAGTGGAATAAAGTATGAAGCTCCCGCTGTAATACCGCCTGCAGAAATAGGTCCATTACTGTCTCTAAAAATAGAGAGCCCTGCTCCTACTCTGTCGAAGATGTTCCCGTTAATTCCTATAGACTGCGTATTTGGAGAATCGCTAAACTTGTCAAATTGTTTGTGGTAATTAGCATTAAGCTGTACGTAATCTGTCTTACCGTACTGAGCTGGGTTGAACAGGAATTCACCATCCAAAAGATATTGCTGATAGTATGGTAGTGATTCTTGTGCTTTGTATGCATTTGACAAAAGAGCTAAACATACGATAGCATATAGTTTTCTCATAACAAATCTTGATTTCAATTCAACAAATATAAAAAAATTCTCAATATATTTTTAGTTTTCTAAATAATTTCTCCATTTTTTTACGGCATCCGCCATATCTTCCGGCATTGGGCTCTCAAAATATAATTCCTTTTTTGTGGTTGGGTGTATAAACCCTAAAGTATGCGCATGAAGTGCATGTCTGGGAAGAATTTCAAAAACATTTTTTATAAACTGCTTATACTTAGGTAGATTCACTCCTCTGAGAGGGGTATGTCCTTCGTATCTTTCATCGTTAAACAAAGTATGGCCGATATGTTTGAAATGGGCCCTGATCTGGTGCGTTCTTCCTGTTTCAAGTTTACATTCCACCCACGTCATATATTTGAAGCGTTCCAGCACCTTGTAGTGTGTAACAGCATGCTTCCCATGGCTTCCGTCCTCATAAACGGACATCTGCATTCTATTCTTCGGATGT
This sequence comes from Chryseobacterium carnipullorum, assembly GCF_900142785.1. GTDB lineage: Bacteria > Bacteroidota > Bacteroidia > Flavobacteriales > Weeksellaceae > Chryseobacterium > Chryseobacterium carnipullorum. The sequence continues at coordinate 204,697 of NZ_FRCD01000005.1, forward strand.
CTTCCTATATGCCCTTTAATAGTACCTTCGTCTTCTGAAGGATTTCCCCAGACAAAAGCCCAGTACAATCTTTTGGTGGTTCTGTTAAAAAACTGCTTCGCTAAAAAGCTCAATGCATATTCATTTTTTGCGACCACCAGGAGTCCGGAAGTATCTTTATCAATTCTGTGCACAAGACCTACCCTGTCCAGATCAGATTTCTGGCCATTCTTTTCAAAATGGAAAGCCAATGCATTCACCAATGTTTTATCCCAGTTTCCGTGGCCGGGATGTACAACCATGCCGGGTTCTTTATCCACCACTACCAAATCATCATCTTCATAAATGATATTCACAGGGATATCCTGAGGAATGATCACATTCTCTCTCGGCGGATGGGTAAGAAGCACAGAGATCTGGTCTCCCGGTTTTACACGGTAATTCTGTTTTACCGGAGCTCCGTTTACGATCACGTTCCCCGCCCTGCAGGTTTGCGAAATTTTATTCCGTGAAGAGTTTTGTCTGTATATTAATAGGAACTTATCGATTCTTAACGGCTCCTGTTTTTTATCAACTTTGATGTTAAGATGCTCGTACAAACCTTTATTTTCCTCATCAATATCGATATTCTCCATACTGTCGGAATCTAATAATTCTTCATCTAAAAAATCCTCGTTATCTTCTGCCATTATTTTATTTTTTTACGCAAAAGGCCCCAACATTTTGCAGTTGAAGCCTATATTTTATATCATAAACCGTTATTATTCTACTACTACTTTTTTAGCTTTTGGTTTTTGAGCTGGCTGTTGTGCTGTATTTCCAGAAGTCGCCGTCTTATTTCCTGAACCCTGACTACCTGTTGCAGTAGTTTTAGGTTTTTCAGCTCCGGTTCCGGCAGGTTTAGCCCCAGCAGCTGTACTGGTTTTGGCCGGTTCCGTTTTGGTCGGTTCAGATTTTGGAATTTCTTTTTTAGGTACAGGTGCTGCTACAGGTGGATCGTAATTGGGTTCCACATGGTTGGGAACTTCATCATAATGTACCGGAGGCAATGAAGTATCCACCTTCATACGATAAATAGAGTTCAGCTGTTCTACTTTTGCTCTAAGCTCAGCAGGTGTTCTTTTACTTGCCCAAAGATCGATCTGCATTCCCTGATCTCTTACATCTCCGGAAGCAGGATCCTGATAATAAATAATATCAGATTCGTCTTTACTTCCATCTTCATGTTCTACCAATCCTATTTCAAACATACTTTTCGAGATCACTGCTCTAGCCTCTTTTACAGTAAGTCCTACGACACTAGGAATTGAAATATTCCTCATGGGCCCTGATCCTACAACAACATCAATGACAGAGAATCTCGGAAGACGTGATCCCGGATTAACAGCATTACCTTTATATAATATTCTTAAAAGAGCATCTTTCTGAATACTTGGTTCATAAATAGTGTCTCCGATCTTAAGGCCCACCTGATCCAGTCTCTGGAAAGCCAGCCCCGAATATCGGTTGATCACATCAGGAACAGTAATAGGAGCCCAGGTTCTTGGGTTGACTACAATTCTTACCAGCGATCCCGGTTTTACCCTCGAACTGGATATAGGATGCATCTTTAAAACCTGAAAAGGCTTATATTTAGGATTGTACTCCGCACTGTCTACTTCATATTCCAGTCCTGTATCTTCCAATATTTTCACGGCATCATAAACAGATTTATTGATGACATTGGGCACGGGAATTTCCTGACCGTGATTGGTATGATACTCCAACCAACGGAAAGTAAGCCACACCAATCCCACAAAAACACCGATGGCGACTACTAAATTCAGTAAAACTTTCCAATTGAAAAGTGATTTAAGCATACTTAAAAATACTTTAATTATAACGGCAAATATAGCTAATAATTTTAAATGTACTTTTATTTAACACAATTCATTTTCAATTTTAAAATTTCTGAATTTCCCTTATTGCATTACATAAAATGATTAAATTTGCTTTAATTGATACTATAATGGTTATGAGCAAAAAAAGTGTTGCCGTTGTCATGGGAGGCTATTCAGACGAATATGTGGTTTCCTTAAAAAGCGGTCAGTTGATCTACGATTCTCTGGACAGAAATCTTTATGATGTATATAAAGTGGTCATCCTTAAAGATGAATGGTATTTTTTAGGGGATAATGATAAAAAATATGAAATCAACCGCGGAGATTTTTCAGTGACATTAGATGATAATGAAACCCTGAAATTTGATGTCTGTTTCAATATTATCCACGGAACACCGGGTGAAAATGGAATTCTTCAGGCCTATTGGGATGCCATAGGACAAAAATATACAGGTTGTGATTTCTATCAAAGTGCTTTGACCTTTAATAAAAAAGACACCTTGGCGGTATTGTCAAAATATGGAATTCCTTCTGCTAAAAGTATTTATCTAAGAAAAGGAGAAGAGATTAATGCTGATGAAATCGTTGAAAGTCTTGGCCTTCCGGTCTTCGTTAAACCCAACCAGTCAGGATCCTCTCTTGGGATTTCTAAAGTTAAAGAGCAGTCGGAACTGATCGCGGCTACTGAAATTGCCTTTAAAGAAGATGATGAAATTCTTATTGAGAGCTTTCTGGACGGAATGGAAGTGTCCGTAGGCGTTATTGATTTCAAAGGTGAAACCCTGGTTTTAGGGATTACTGAAATTGTCCCTACGAATGAATTCTTCGATTATGAAGCTAAATATGAAGGAGCATCAGAAGAAATTACCCCGGCAAGAATTGACGATGCCACCAGAATCAGAGTGGAAGAAATTTCAAAAAGAGCTTACAATTCTCTTGGAATGAGCGGTTTCTCAAGAAGTGAATTTATCCTTATGGACGGCATTCCTTATATGCTTGAAATGAATACCAATCCAGGATTCTCCCCTGCCAGCATTCTTCCGCAACAGGCAAGACATTATGGAATCTCCATCATGGATCTGTGTGGAAACGAAGTAGAAAAAGCAATTCATAAGTAATGGTAAAGTTATTTTCTATTTTATTATTAATTCCTCTTGTTACATTTGCTCAGAAGTATACAAAAACACTTGAGTTAGATATTTCCAAGAGCGGACTGGAGCCTAAGAATATCAATTTTTCTGATGACGCCATCTACTTGGATGAAAAAAAATGCTTTAACTATATCAAAAAAAGAGATTTAGTTATAAACAATGAAAAGGTTCCCAACTATTTTGAGATTCTTTCTTTGGATAACACTATATTATTTTCCGTAATTATAAAAAAAAATGAAAGCGGAAATTTTGAAGGCATCATTAATTTGCATCCTATTGAAAAGCTTTATAAAAATTCAAAAATAATAGGAAGAAATGACTTAATATTAAATCTTTCTTCCAATCAGGTTCTAAATAATAACTGCAGCTTAAATATTGAAAATTTAAAGCTGTTCTACGAAAAATCAAACGAAAACAACTAGGATATGAAAATTGCTGTTTTCCCCGGATCTTTTGATCCTATTACTCTGGGACATTATGATATTATTGAAAGAGCGGCTCCGCTTTTTGACAAACTGATTATTGCCATCGGGCAGAATTCCCAAAAAAAATATATGTTTCCGATGGAAAAAAGGATGGAATTTATTCAAAATTCCGTAGCAGAATTTCCCAATGTGGAAGTTGATTTTTTTGAAGGATTAACGGTAGACTACTGTTTCGAAAAGAATGCTCAGTACATTCTGAGAGGCTTAAGAAACCCTGCCGATTTTGAATTTGAGAAAGCCATTGCTCATACCAACCGGACTTTGGCCCACAAAAAGCTGGAAACTGTATTTTTATTAACTTCATCAGGAAAATCTTTCATCAGCAGCAGCATTGTAAGAGAGATCATCAACCATGACGGAGAATATGAACTGCTGGTTCCAGACTCTGTTAGGGTAAAAAAATAATTAATGAGTAATAGGTAATGAGTAATTTGGGAAAGAACTAAAAACTTTTTCATTCTTGTGATTAAATCTCTCATCATTACCTTATTCAGATGATGTTTCGGTCATAAAAAAGCAAATCATAAGATCTTCCACTTCAGTGGCAGCAAATTACAGAGCTGTTTCAAGAGAAAGATCTGAAAAGGAAAAATTTGCGAAACTCTGCATTGTTGTAGAAAAAATTGATGAGACTCAACTTTGGCTTGAAATCATTGAAGAACTGGAATATCTAAGTCCTGAAAAAATAATACATTTAAAATCAGAATGTGAAGAACTTGTAGAGGTTATGACTAAATATAAATTTAGATTATCCCAACTTTAAATGGCATAATTTTTATTACTCATTGCCCATTACCTATTACTCATAAATATATGCACGAACAGTTCAATTTTGCCATAGAAGTACTCGGAACGATTTCCTTTGCCATGTCCGGGAGTTTTGCGGCTATGCAGAAACGCCTTGATCCTTTCGGGGTGCTGATTATTGCGTTCGTTACTTCTGTAGGAGGAGGAACGGTAAGGGACTTATTGCTTGATATTCCGGTATTCTGGATGCACGATCTTCTTACATGTGCCCTCATTCTAGGAACAAGTATTTTTGCGATGATTTTCAAGTCTATTGAAAAAAACTTCAAGGTGACTTTGTTTATTTTTGACAGTTTCGGACTGGGACTGTTTACTATTATCGGAGTTCAGAAAGGACTTCATGCCGATATTCATCCGCTGATCTGTATCGCACTGGGAACCATCACAGGCTGCTTTGGAGGGATTATACGGGACATTCTCCTGAACAGAATTCCGCTGATCTTCAGGAAAGAAATCTATGCTACGGCATGTATCGTTGGAGGATCTGCCTTTCTTTTAATGACTAAATTAATTCCACTTTCGTACACCTTCATACAAATCTTTACGATTTTATTGATTGTGGCCATCAGAACGCTTGCCGTAAAATACCATTGGCAGATGCCTAAGTTTTATGGATATGATCAGAATTCTGAAATGTAAACACTCTATTTACCGTTTACAAAATAAAAAAAGCACTCCATCAGGTGCTTTCATTGTTTGTATGTAATTTCTTAGAAGGATTTCCCTCTCTGTCTCATATTCGGGTTGTGCATGTGCTTCTGCATAGAAGGCATTTTAAGCTGATCTTTCATCATTTTAATCTGATCCGCCATCATTCCTGCACTGTCTAATCTTTTAGCCTCTTCCAGAAGCTTTTGCCCTTCCTGTCTTCTTCCTTTGGAAATGGCTACTGCAGCAAGATTTAATGTAGCCATAGCTCGGTCATGTTTCATATTCAAGCCATACTCCAAAGCTTTTTTCATCAGAGGTTCTACTTTCGCTGGATGTTCCTGAGCCTGGGTAAGTCCCAACAAATAGTGGAAATATCCATACTGTGATTTATGAAGCTGCGCCTGGTAATTGGTGATCCCATTTAACCATTTTGCGGCTTTTTCCATATTTTGTTTTCTCAGCTGCCAGAAGGCAAGAAGGATATATTCGTTTTTGATGAAAAGTAAAACAGGCAGTGCTGCAAGAAGGAATACTACAATTCCCCAGCCTAGATTTCTTGTGAAAATCATCATATAAAGTCCTAGAAGTATAAGAACTGCTGCAATTACAATTTTTATGTACTTATTCATTATTCAATTTTAAGAGTGCAAAGATAGAAAATTTACAGGTTAGAAGCTAGAGGTAAGAAGTTAGAATTTTCATAACTACTGAGTCTTGATTCTTTCAAAAGTCTGAAAACAAAAATCGTATTGATTTTTTTCATCTTTTTCATGGCAGGTCTCTTCCGTTTTTTTCCATATCTTCATGTCGATCTTAGGGAAGAAAGTATCAGCTTCAAGATCGGCTTTTACCAAAGTGACTTCCAATTTGTCAGCCATATCGATCGTCTGCTCATAAATTTTTCCGCCCCCGATGATGAAGATATTTTCATCAATCTTTTTGGCAAATTTCAAAGCCTCTTTGATGCTTCCTACAATTAAAATTCCTTCTTCAAACCAGTTTTTCTTTCTGGAAATAACAATATTTGTACGGTTAGGTAACGCCTTTCCAATGCTTTCATAGGTTTTTCTTCCCATGATGATAGGATGTCCGGAAGTCAGATCTTTAAAGTGTTTCAGGTCTGTAGGAAGATGCCAGAGCAGTTTGTTGTCAAAACCGATCTCATTCTTCTCTCCCATTGCCACCACTATTGTTGTCATTCTAATAATTTTTTACAAAATTAGCACATAATTTGTATATTTGATCAGCACAAAAAATTAAAAAAAATAAACTATGAAAAATAAAGGCTGCCTGAGCGCAGGAACTATCGGTATTGCTCTGCTTATCATTGTAGGTGTACTATTCTTTTGGGGGAAAAACGGTTATAATAATTTTGTTTCAAAAGAACAGAACGTCAATTCCAAATGGTCTAATATCGAAACGGTCTATCAAAAAAGGGCCAACCTTATTCCAAACCTTGAAAGAACGGTTAAATCGTATTCAAAATTTGAACAGGAAACCTTAACGAAAGTTGTTGAAGCACGCTCTAAAGCGACTTCCATCCAAATCGACCCTACGAATATGACAGAAGCTGATCTGGCGAAATTCCAGTCTGCACAGGGAGAATTATCCGGAGCATTAAGCAGATTAATGGCGGTTGTGGAATCTTATCCAAATTTAAAAGCGGACCAGCAGTACATCAATTTCCAGAGAGAGTTTACGGCAATTGAAAACAGCATCAGAACCGAAACGGTTTACTATAATGACGCTGCCAAAGATTACAATACTACGATCAAAACGTTCCCGAATAATATTCTGGCCAACTTTACCAACTTTAAAGAGAAACCTTTCTTCAAGGCTGAAGCCGGTGCAGAAAAAGCACCTGAAGTATTTAAATAATGAATCGTTTTCTGACAAATCAGCAAATCACTTCCCTGGTGGAAGCGATACAGTCGGCAGAAGAACATTCTACAGGCGAGATCAGGATACACATTGACTCGAACACGGAAAATAAGAATGCAAACACTGCATTTGAAGTTTTCAGGGAACTCTGTATGAATAAAACTGTTGACAGAAATGCGGTGCTTTTTCATGTGAATTTCGAACAGAAATATCTTACCATCATTGGTGACATCGGAATCCATGAAAGGGTACACCAGTCGTATTGGGATCACCTCCACGACTTTATTACTGCTGAATTTGCGAAAGGAAATTATTGTAAAGCTTTAAAAAGCGGCATCCTGGAAACGGGTCTCGAATTAAAAAAATATTTTCCTGTTCAGGGAAAAAATCCCAATCAGCTCTCTAATGAAATTACGTTCTCTTAAACTGTTATTTTCATTTTTACTCCTCTGCTTTTACACTTTTGTATCAGCACAGTATACGATTCCCCAAAAGCCGGCGGTTTTGTATCCTGTGTTTGATGAAGCAGGATTGCTTACTCAACAGCAAAAAGACGAGCTGAACAATAAGCTGATCAAATTTGCAGACTCTACGTCCACGGAAATTGAAGTGATCATTATTCGTTCCACAAAAGGGGAAGATGTGAACTTTCTCGCAACCATGTTCGGTGAGCAATGGAAAATCGGAAAAAAGGGAGTAGATAACGGGGTCGTTTTCCTTATTGCTACAGAAGACAAGACCATGTCCATCCAGCAGGGACGGGCCGTAGAACAGTATCTTACCGCTTCTGTGGCGGGACAGATCCTTGACTATATCGTTACTCCCAATTTCAGACAGGGACAATGGTACGAAGGGATCAACAGGGGCACCTCAGCCATTATGGAGGCAGTTCAGGGGAAATTCAAACCTACGGAAACCTCAGCACCTTCAGGCAATGGAAGTGCATTTAAAATTATTCTGATTGCCTTTGTCATCTTTATCATTCTGGCCTTTCTCTTCGGGGGTAGAGGCGGAGGACGTGGTGGCGGCAATAATGATGACGATGATGTGATCATCACCAGAAGAGGACGTAGAAATTATCCAGGCGGATTCTTCCCTTTCCCGGGCAGCTTCGGAGGAGGCGGTGGCTTTGGTGGCGGAAGTTCCGGTGGCGGAGGTGGATTCGGCGGTTTCGGCGGCGGAGGAAGCTTCGGTGGCGGAGGGGCTTCCGGCGGATGGTAAAAAAATAACGACTTTTAATATAATCGGGCATACTGCCCGATTTTTTTATTTAAAATGCTAAAATCTAATCGTTTCTTTAGTTTATTGTAACACTAAATTCAACTTCACCTATTAAAAAGTTAACAAAACCACTTAAAAACCGTCTTTTATCCAATAATTTTTCATTATATTTACTGAAAACAGGTTTATGAAGAAGACGCTGGTAGTTTTTGCACATCCCTATTTAGAGCACTCTAACTCCAATCTAGAGCTCATTAATTTCTATGTCCGTCACCAGCATTTTACCCTCAGAGATCTTTACGAGGAATATCCGGATTTTCATATTGCGGCCTTCAGGGAGCGAAAAAGATTAAGGAATTATGACCGTTTTATCTTTCAGTTTCCGCTCATCTGGTTCGGAATGCCTCCCTTATTAAGATTGTGGATCGATGAAGTTTTTGACAGGGACTGGCTGCGGGAAGGTGAAACCAATCCACTGGAAGGCAAAGAGATTTATATTCTGATTACAACAGGAGGAAAAGAAAGATCTTTCAGCAAAAACGGAACGTATCAATATACGGTGGAAGAGCTGATCAGCGGGCTGATTGTCTCTTTAAAGGTTTTCAAAGCTGATATCAAACATATCAAGATCGTTTACGAAGCCCATAAACTGAGCAAAAAAGATATTATTTTACATAAAAAAGAATTTACACAACTACTCAATCAATAGCCTATGGAGTCCAGCTTAGCAATGAATACATTAATTTTCTTAGGTGTAGCCATTATCATGGTTCCGCTGGCGAGAAAATTTGGACTGAGTTCAGTGATCGGATATATTTTAGGCGGTATCATCATCGGGCCTTATGTTCTTCGGCTTACCGGAAAAGATGTCAATGACATTATGCATGCCAGTGAGTTTGGAGTGATCATGCTTCTTTTTTTGGTAGGACTGGAACTGGAACCCCGTAAATTCTGGGAAATGCGGAAAAAAATAATGGGTCTTGGGCTTACGCAGATGCTGCTTTCTATTTCACTCCTTTTTCTGGTTTTCATCAGTGCAGGATGGAGAATAGATAAAGCGATTGCCATTGCGATGTGTTTCGCACTCTCTTCTACTGCTATTGTATTGCAGACTTTACAGGAAAAAAACAACTTTAAAACCATGGCTGGAGAAGCTTCTTTCTCTACCCTTTTGTTTCAGGATATTGCGGTGATCCCTATTCTTGCTATCCTGCCAATCATTGCCAATTATAAAGCGAGTCATCAGGATAACGAAATTCAGATTATCATTCAGAAACTTCCGGAGTGGCTTCAGGCCGGAACCGTTATTTTAGGCGTTGCTATTCTAATTTTGCTGGGAAGATATGTATTTGTACCCTTTTTAAGATATGTTTCAAAGTCGGGAATGACAGAACTCCTAACCGCTTCTTCTTTATTCCTTGTCATAGGGGTTTCGGAGCTTATGGCTGCCATAGGCCTTTCACCTGCCTTGGGAGCTTTCCTTGCCGGAGTCATGCTTGCCAACAGTGAATTCAGGCATGAACTTGAAGCACAGATCAATCCTTTTAAGGGACTTCTTTTAGCTGTATTCTTTGTCAGTGTAGGTTCTACCATTAATTTTAATATCATTCAGCAGGATCCTCTGTTTATCTTCTCTACTGTTTTTGCCGTACTTGCAGTAAAATTTGTGGTGCTTTATGCCATCGGAAAGTTTTTCAAAATTGATACGCCACAAAGTTTATTTTATGCTTTTGCTCTTTCTCAGGTAGGGGAATTTGCATTTGTCCTGATCAATTATGCGTCGGATCTTTATCTTTTAACGCCTGAACTTAATGCACAAATGATGGCTGTTACGGCAATAACGATGTGTATCACTCCTATCCTTCTAATTATTAATGACAAATTCATTACTCCCAAATTTATAAGAGAAATACCTGATGAAGAGAATGATTTCAATATTCTGGACAATGATGTAAGCCAAAAGAAGATCATTATTGTTGGTTTCGGACATTTCGGAAGTACAGTAGGACGTCTTTTAAAAGCAAATAAAATCTCAGCAACCGTTCTGGACAGAGATTCTGACCGGGTAAAAATTCTGAGAAGTCATGGTTTTAAAGTGTATTACGGTGATGCTACCCGAATTCCTATTTTAAGAGCTGCGGGAATTGAAGATGCTGAAATTTTAGTTTTATGTCTTGATGACCGGAATGATAATAAATTCATTGCAGATCTGGTCCGGGAACATTATCCGAAGGTGCAAATTTTTGTAAGGGCTAAAAACAGAATCGACGCCTATGACTACCTCAACAACGGTATTGAAAATATTTACCGGGAAACATTAGGAACTGCCGTAGATATGGCGGTAGATGTTCTTCATGAGACCGGGATGAGAAAATATGCGGCAAGACGTCTTGGTCAACGATTTATGGCAATAGACAAAGCTTCCATCCGAAGATTGGCCAAAGCAAAAGGTGATGACGAGATCTTATCTTTTACCACAAAAGAAATCCTCCAGCGTGAGGAGGAATTATTGGCTTTTGATAATCTTAATTTTGATAACAGAGACTGGGAAGGATCCTCGTCAGTAGATGATGATAATGACGAGGAAACTCCAGATTGATTTATTGAATACTGACGCTGCCGCCACTACTTTCCTGCTTGGTTACGTTTTTAAGTTCTCCTTTTTTAGAAACATCCACACTTCCACCGGAAGAAGCTTCGGCATCTACTGAATCAACAGCGCTTACCTGAAGGCTTGCACCACTGGAGGCATCCGCTTTCAGATGGTCTACAATGAGATCTTTCGCTGATACACTGCTGCCTGATGAAGAAGTGATATCAGCATTTTTGCTCTTCCCAGAAATATCAAGACTTGCCGCCGAAGATGCTTCAATATCAAGATCTACAGCCCATATTTTACCACTGAAACTGCTGCTGCTTCCCGCAGAGATATCGAAATCATTGGCTTCCAGATCTCCTGTCACGCTGGCTGCACTGGATAGATCAATGCTAACTTTTTCCTGTGTGAATTTATCTTTTATGGTAATGCTTGCTGCAGAATTAGCTATAATTTTTGAGAAATCTTTTGTGTAGATTTTAGCTTTTACATGATGGCTGTTCATCACTCTGATCCCTTTTTTGTAATGGATATGAAGCTTTCCGCCGTCGTTGTCCACAAGAATTTCGTTGATGATATTTTCTGGTGCGGAAATAACCACTTTCTCTACGTCAGATTTAATGACCTCAGCATCAATCGCCTGGGAAACTTCTATTTCGTCAAAATCACCGTTAAATGTTTTCTCTTTAACCGGGCCTTTATCCTTATCGATCACCTTGTCAACCCAGCCATTATCATTATTATTGTCGTTGTTTCTTTTATCATGTCTTTCGTTACATGATGCCATCAGCGCGAAGGCTGACAACATAAAAAGAGTTGTTGATTTCATGTTTACTATGTTTATAAATTAAGTTTTTAATATCTTTATACTTTAATAACAACTAATTTATGAAAAATATTTCATCGGTATTGTTAATTTCTGCGCTGGCACTTAACCAATCTTGTACTACAATGAAGAAAACCGATACTCAACAGGAGATTCCTGTTACCGATCCATCTCTATCTTCAAACCCTTTTATGAAGAAAAGCAAGCTTCAATATGAAGCTCCGGAATTCGATAAAATTAAAAATGAACATTTCAAACCTGCTTTCGATTTCGGACTGAAACAGCACGACGCTGAAATCCTGAAAATTGCCAATAATCCGGAAGCTCCCACTTTTGAAAATACAATTGTTGCTTTGGAAAAAAGTGGTGAAGTTCTCAAAAGAGCCACTATCGTATTTTCTAATCTTACAAGCGCGAACACCAACCCTACCCTTCAGGCTTTAGACGAGGAATATGCTCCTATTTTTGCAGCCCATTCCGATAAAATGTACCTGAACGAAAATTTATATAAAAGAATCAAATCAATCAAAGAAGACGGTCTTGATGCGGAAGGTAAAAAACTTGTCCAATTTTACAAACAGAACTTTGAAATTGCAGGAGCTAATCTTTCATCAGCTGACAAAGAAAAACTAAAGCAGATCAATCAGGAACTGGCATCACTTTCTACGCAATATGCCAATAAACTATTGGAAGCAAGAAAACAGGGAGGCGTATTTTTCTCTGATGCAAAGGAACTGGATGGACTTTCTGCTGATGAGATCGAAGCAGCAGCCACCGATGCTAAAACGGCAGGCCAGCCGGGAAAATATCTTCTTGCTCTTCAAAACACCACTCAGCAGCCTCTTCTTCAGAATCTGAAAAACAGAGCTACCAGAGAAAAACTGTTCAAGGCATCATGGCTTAGAGCTGAAAAAGGAGACGGAAACGATACCCGTGAAACGATTGAAAAATTAGCCAAGCTAAGACTTAAAAAAGCCCAGACTTTGGGAAAAGCAAGCTTCGCTGAATGGAAACTTCAGGATCAGATGGCCAAAACGCCTGCGGCAGCAACGAAACTAATGAACCAGATTGCTACCCCGGCAGTAGAAACGGCAAGACGGGAAGCCAAAGATATTCAGGATCTGATCGACCAGCAAAAAGGTGGTTTCAAAGTAGAGCCATGGGACTGGAATTTCTATGCAGAGCAGGTAAGAAAAGCAAAATATGATCTTGATGAAAACCAGATCAAACCTTATTTTGAAGTAACCACTGTTTTGGAAAAAGGTGTTTTCTATGCCGCTGAAAAGTTCTACGGACTTACTTTTAAAAAGAGAACTGATCTTCCGGTTTATCACCCTGATGTAGTAACCTACGAGGTTTTTGATCACGACGGAAAGTCTATTGCCATCTATTATCTTGATTTCTATACCAGAGATTCTAAAAATGGTGGTGCTTGGATGAGTAACTTTGTTGAGCAGTCTTATCTTTTAGGAACAAAACCTGTTATCGTCAACTGTTATAACTATCAGAAACCGGCTCCGGGAAAACCATCGTTGATCAGCTATGATGATGTTTCTACAATGTTCCATGAGTTTGGACATTCTATCCATGGTATGTTTGCAAGCCAGAAATACCCATCGCTTTCAGGAACAAGTGTTCCGAGAGACTTTGTGGAATTCCCGTCGCAGATCAATGAGCACTGGGCTTTAGATCCTATTGTTCTTAAAAATTATGCGATCCACTACGAAACGAAGCAGCCGATTCCTCAGGCTCTCGTTGAAAAAATAAAAAAGGCATCCACTTTCAATCAGGGATATATGACGACAGAACTTGTTTCTGCAGCAGCTCTGGATATGGACTGGCATACAGTAACCAACGAAAGTCAGCTCATTCCGGTTCTGGATTTTGAAAAGCAATCATTAGCCAGCCACGGATTTACTTTGGCTACCGTACCTCCAAGATATCACACGCCTTATTTTGCCCACATCTGGGGTGGAGGATACTCTGCAGGATATTATGCTTACCTATGGTCTGAAACCCTTGATAATGATGCATGGGAATGGATCAAAAACAATGGAGGTCTGACAAGAGAAAATGGTGACCGTTTCAGAAAATACATTCTTTCCGTAGGAAATTCTGTAGACCTGAACCAGGCATTCAGAGATTTTACAGGACACGATCCGGATATCAAACCTTTATTGAGAAACAGAGGTTTTATAAAATAAATTTTACAGAGAAGCATTCGAAAGAGTGCTTCTTTTTTTATGGATACAAGAGCTAAGCTTATTTCTATTGATAAAAGGTTTATTTTTGTCGTTCAAAAAAATTGAAAAATATGGAATGTCCCTGCTGTTCAGGAAAATCTTATGAAGAATGCTGTAAGCCTTACCATACAGGAGAAAGGCATGCTCCTACGGCAGAAGCTTTGATGCGTTCCCGGTTTTCTGCATTCGCGATTCCGAACGGAGAATACCTGATGGAAACTACCTATCCGGCAAAAAGGAAATTTCACAATAGAGAAGATCTTCAGGAATGGGGTGAAATTAATAAGTGGACCAGGCTGGAAATTGTAGCAACCCCTTCCGTAAGCAAGGTTGAATTTAAAGCCTTTTATACCAACGAGGAAGGAGATAAAGAAGTTCATCACGAATTATCAAAATTCAAAATGATTCAAAACCGTTGGTTTTATGTGAGTGGAGAATTTTTAGAATAAAAAAAATGTCCGAAAAAAAATTCGGACATTCATTATCGTTTTTAGTGAGCATCTGTTCCGTCAACACCGTGAGCGTGACCATGTGCCAATTCTTCTTCTGTCGCAGGACGTGTGTTTACAATTTCCACCTGGAAATCTAAAACTTTCCCAGCCATTGGATGGTTAAGATCTGCAATTACTGCTTCCGGAGTTACGTCTACTACGAATGCCTGGAAATTATTTCCCTGACCATCGGATAATGGTAAAATAGCTCCTACAGGAGGAATTCCAGCTTCCTGAAACATATCGATAGGCAATTGGGTGATTGAATTCGGATCTTTCTCTCCGTAAGCTTCTTCCGGCTGAATAATAAAAGCAGCTTTATCACCAGCTGTTAAGCCAAGGATATTTTGCTCAAATTTTGGAATCATCATTCCTACACCATATAAAAATGTAAGTGGATTTTCGGCTGTTGTTTCTTCCACAAGAATCTTACTTCCATCTTCTTCGATCGTATGAAGTATATAGCTTACTGCTACAACATGGTTGTTTTCAATTGTCATATTTTTTCTTTTTTTCGTGATGTTTTTTCACGATTAACGGCACAAAGATAGTATTTTTGAAATGATTGATTATGAAAATCACATTAAAACAAAAATCTTAAAGCATCATCGTTTTTTACTTTTGATTCTTTGATTCATCCCGCTTCTTCTGTCTCAGTACATAAAGATAAAGACTTTCCACCTTCGTTCTTGCCCAATCTGTCTTTCTCAGAAACTTCAGTGAAGACTTTATACTTGGATTGTCTGTAAAGCATTTTATATTGATCTGCTCGCCAAGTTTCTCAAAGCCTTCATAGTATTCTAACAGTTCTTCGAGAATGGCATCGAGTCTTTTTCCGTGTAATGGATCTTTGGACGGTTCGTGCATTGCTATTTTTTTGTAAAAGTAGAATATTATAAGTTGATATGGAAATCTTCCCCCGTATATGCTGATAGCTGTTCAACAGAAAAATGGTCATCAACGGAGCTTTTGAATTTCAAAAAAGGTTGATGGAGAGCAGAGATGTTATTCTGCTTAACGGACTGGAAACTCTGGAGTTTGAAGCTTTAAGTGAAGATGCACTCCTGATTTTCTTAGAGATTTGAGTAACCGTTGTTTAACGAAAGTTTTAAGCTGAATCTGATCAGTTCTCATGTTGAAGATCTTTCCAAACACAAAATAGGACTTACTTTTTACACACCTGATCTTTTTCTGATTGATATTATTGATGGCAGGGATCTCGTGAGTCACGGAGCCACAGGTAAAATTGGTTTTGAAACGTTCATGTTTGCATTCCATCCGCAAGTGGCCATTGCTTATTATCAACCTTTGGAAGGATGATTTTGTTCATAAAAAAACCTCTGCTTTTATTCAGCAGAGGTTTCTTTCTATAGATTTTGAATAACCGATTTTACTTTCTCTCCAAATAATTCAATGGATTTCATCATGATGTCGTGAGCAGGATCTCCAATGTCCATATGCCCGATGAATCTTGTGATTCCAAAAATCTCCTTCATGTAGGCAATTTTATCAGCAACTTCTGTCGCATTTCCGATGAATAATGCGCCTTCCCTTCCTCTTCCACCGTCATACTGCATTTTCGTGTAAGGAGCCCAACCTCTTGTTGCCCCGATTCGGTCCATCTGGGATTTATAATTATTGAAATACCCATCTACAACGGCCTGATCATCGCTTACAAAAGTGTGAGAATGAATAGCGATCTGCATTTTATCCATATCATGCCCCGCTTTCTGATATTCCTGTTTATAAAATTCTACCAGATTTTTAAACTGTACCGGCATTCCCCCAATAATGGCTACCACCAAAGGCATTCCTAATTTCGCAGCACTTAAAACAGACTGCGGAGTTCCTCCTACTGCTCTCCAGATCGACAGTTTCCCATCATTTTTCGCTCTCGGATAAACCGTTTGGTCTTGCATGGGTGCACGGAGCTTTCCTGACCAGGTTACATTTTCTTCTGAATTGATTTTTAAAAGCAATTCCAGTTTTTCATCAAAAAGTTCTTCGTAGTCATTCAGTGAATATCCGTACAAAGGAAATGACTCGATAAAACTTCCCCTTCCGACGAATATTTCAGCTCTTCCGTCTGATATCAGGTCTAAGGTTGAAAAATCCTCATATACTTTTACCGGTTCTGAAGAACTTAAAACAGTCACTCCACTTGCCAGTTTTATATTTTTGGTGATACTTGCCGCAGCAGCCAGCACCATTTCCGGTGAAGAAACTGCATAATCCGGACGGTGATGTTCTCCCATTGCAAAAACATCAATACCTACCTCATCCATTAATTTTACCTGATCCAATATCTCACGGATCTTTACGCCTGCATCTCTATATTTTCCGGTTGCCTGATCAAAAGCCAGGTCACCAAACATTCCTATTCCTAATTCCATATTTTAGATTTTAGATTTTAGATTTTAGATTAACAAAATTACGGATGAAAAAGGTGAAAAACATTGATGTTTGTTAAGATAGGATCATTGTCTTTAAGACAGGTTTCCTGCACAGATACTACAAGAGTTGAAAAGAATCAGCAACGGAATGTGTTATCAGATAATTTTATGATTAATCCACTTTACATATTCTCTGTTAAATAAAAAATCCAGCCTTGCAGCTGGATTTCATTGTTATTTCTTCAGATACTGATCAAAGTAGTCAGTTACTTTCTGCATCAGATGAACCCTGTCTTTTCCGATCACATTATGCGGATGTCCAGGATATACAAAATAGTCAAGCTGAACTCCGTTGTCTACCGCAGACTTGATAAACTTAATAGAATGCTGCCATACCACGACATCATCCTGAGCACCATGGATCATCAGTAATTTTCCTTTTAAATTCTGAACTTTATCCAAAAGATTAGCGGTAGCATATCCCTGAGGGTTTTCCTCCGGTGTATCCATATATCTTTCTCCGTACATGATTTCATACATTTTCCAGTCGATCACCGGTCCTCCTGCAACGCCCACTTTAAATACATCCGGCTTACGAAGCATGAAACTTGTGGTCATAAATCCACCAAAGCTCCATCCGTGGATTCCCATTTTCTGAGCATCAACGTAAGGAAGTGATTTTAAATAGTCTACTCCTTTCATCTGGTCATTCATTTCTGTTGTTCCCAGATTTCTGAAGACCGCCTGCTCGAACTTCAGTCCACGGTTCGAAGAACCTCTTCCGTCCATTGTGAAAATAATGTAACCGTTTTGAGCCATATATTCATACCAAAGGTTTCCGGATGCCGGGAACGTATTGGTCACCAATTGCAAATGTGGTCCGTTATAAAGGTAAACGATCACCGGATACTTTTTGCTGGCATCAAAATCTGTAGGAAGAATGATCTTTCCATAAAGAGGTGTACCGTCATCAGCTTTTAATTCTACATTTTTAATTTCAGGTCTCTGATAATTTTTCAATGTATTTTCAGCGGTAAGAATATTGGTTGACTTTGCCGTGCCTGTATTAATAATATTGGCTGACCTTGGTGTTCCTGCATTGCTGTAGATATCGTATAAATAATTTCCGTCATTGCTCAGTACACCTGTATGCACTCCCGCTGCATCATCCAAACGCTGCATTTTAAAGTTCGTCCAGTTGATTTTGTATAAATGTTTTTCCAAAGGAGTTTCTTTCGTAGAAGTGAAGTAAATTTCCTTTTTCTTATCATTAAAGCCTAAAATATCGGTTACCAGCCAGTCTCCTTTTGTAATCTGAGCGACCAGTCCTTTTTCAAGGCTGTAGTGGAACAGATGGTTGTATCCTGTTCTCTGACTCTGCCAGATAAAATCTGTATTGGAATTCGGGAAGAAGGTAAGCGGATGCTGAGGCTCCACATATTTATCACTGGTTTCTTCAAATAAAGTTTTTATGAAATTTCCTGTCGCTGCATCGTACTGATTCATTTTTACATGATTCTGTCCGCGGTTCAGAACGCCTACGAAAATATATCTTGAATCCGGACTCCAGGTAACCGCTGTTAAATACTGATCTTTTTCACCTTCAATTTTCAGGAAAGTGGTCGACTGATTTTTAATATTATAAACACCTAAAGTTACCTCGTGGGATTTCTGACCTGCCATCGGATACTTGATGTTGCGGTTGACCGCTGGCGTTACCGACCAGTCAATAACAGGGTAATCTGCTACCATCGTCTGATCCATTCTGTAAAATGCTACCGCCTCAGAGTTGGGAGCGGGAAAAATTCCTGTATCAATTCCGAATTCGTTTCTGTGAACCGTCGCCCCTCCATTGATGATATTTTCATTAGAGTCGTTGGTTACAGCGATTGTTTTCCCGTTTTTGTTGACAAACAAATTATTCTTTACGGTAAAGGCAAAAGTCTGGTTATCTCCGAACATTTTTACGTTGGAAGCATTTCCATCGACAGATGTAGTTGTTTTTATTTTCCAGTCGTTTCCGGATTTTTCGATCCAGAACATTTTGTCATTTGCACTAAAATACCCGTTTGAACCACTAATGAACTTAATCTGAGGAACTGCTTTCAGTTTAGCATCAGAGAATGATTTGTTCAATTGGGTCAAAGATACTAGTGTATCCTGCTTATTGGTCTTAAGATCGGTCATCAGATACCCTCCTTTTACAGCCTGGATATAAGATTTACCGTCCGGAGCCCATGAAAATTGGGAAATATTTTTCACAGCAAGATTCGTTCTCAGTCCGTTTACTGCCTCCGCCATGGTGAATTTTTGGGTCTGCGCAAATGCAGAACTGCCCAAAACCAGCATCAATAAAGAAAATTTATGTAATTTCATTGTATAAAATTGAATCCCTCAAAAATAAGAAATAAATACCATCCGTTAATAAATGTTAAATTAAAACATTCATAAAATAGGATTAATAGATGGATAAAAATTAATTCTTAACTTAATGGTATAAATAGTTGGCTATACAATAGTGGGAATTGTGAATTTTACCAGCAGCAATAATTGACTATTGACTTGCGAAGCGAATTGACCATTAAAATAAAAGTTACAGTGAATTGTGATTCGTTGATTGTGAATTTTACTAGCCCCAATAATCAACCATTAACTTGCGTAGCAAAATTCACCATTCACACAAAAAAACATTTCTTATCCTAAATCAATGACTCGTATAGGTCATGTACCCTACATTTGCAGTATCAATAACAAACAAAAAATACAATACAATGGCAACAAAATGGAACCTAGACCCAACGCATAGTGAAATTACTTTCAAAGTAAAACACATGATGATTTCAAATATTAAAGGAAACTTCAGAACATTCACTGCTGAAATTGAATCTGAAGATGATACATTTAGCAACGCTAAAACAACAGCTACGATCCAGACTGATTCTGTATTCACGAATAATACAGACAGAGATAATCACTTAAAGTCTGCAGAGTTTTTCAATACAGAGGAACATCCTTCTATTACCTTTGAATCTCAGGCTTTGAATAATAAAGTAACAGGAAATCTTACGGTTAATGGGATCACAAAACCTATCACTTTAGATGTAGACTTCGGTGGGATCAACGTTGACCCTTGGGGAAATACAAAGGCAGGTTTTTCTTTTGAAGGAAAGATTAACAGAAAAGATTTCGGACTGAACTGGAACGCTGCTCTTGAAGCAGGGGGCGTAATGGTAAGCGAAGAAGTAAAAATTGCCGGAGAATTACAGTTTGTAAAACAGGCATAATAAAACGGAATTTTTGTGTAACGGTAAGGAGTCAATTTTTGGCAACTTAGCATTTAAACAAAAATTATCCTATTCACAACATAAGAAGGTTCAGGTATTTTTCTAAAAGCCTTGAACCTTTTTTTAATTTCCCCCTTATTTATGAATCTTAACGATCTGCAAAACATCAGTAACAATTTTGGAAATACCCAAAGAATGCCTGTTTTATTTCTTGGGCACGGTTCGCCGATGAATGCTATTGAAGAAAACCAGTTTGTCCAGGGATTCAGAAAAGCGGCTCAGGAAATCCCAAAGCCTAATGCTATTCTTTGTATTTCTGCACACTGGTATACGCAGGGAACTTTTGTCACTGCAATGGATATGCCTAGAACAATCCATGATTTCGGTGGTTTTCCAAAAGCTTTGTTCGATGTGCAATATCCTGCTCCGGGAAATCCGGAACTGGCGAAAGAAACCGTTGAACTTTTAGCTCCTGTGTTGGTGGAGGAAGATCACAACTGGGGACTTGACCACGGCGCATGGTCGGTCATCAAACATATGTATCCGGAAGCTGACATCCCTGTGATTCAGTTAAGCATAGATTATACAAAACCACCACAATATCATTTTGATCTGGCCAAAAGGCTGAATAAACTCCGTGAAAAAGGAATTTTGATCATTGGAAGCGGGAATATTGTGCATAATCTTCGCCTGATCGACTGGAAAAACATAGACACGGTTGGCGCCGGCTGGGATTGGGCTGTGGAAGCAAGAGAAAAGACAAACAACTGGCTTCTGGATGGAAATTTCCAGAATATAATAGATTACCAGAATCAAGGCACATTCCTGCAATATGCAGTTCCTACACCGGATCATTATCTTCCGCTGATATATACCTTAGGATTAAAAGATCAGGCTGAAAACCTTTCTTTATTTAATGATGAGCTGATTGGCGGATCACTAAGCATGACCAGTGTAAGGATCGGATAATGGTGCTGTTCTTTTTTTATCACTAGAAATTTAGTAATATTGTTTTACCATGAAAAAAGCGATATTACTATTTTTATTTATACTCCCTTTTTATAGTATAACGGCTCAGATCATTAAAGGGCATATTGTGAACGATTCCGGAAATAAGATTTCCGGTGTAAATATTTATATTGATGGCACCCAAACAGGAACCATTTCAAAGGAGGACGGAAGTTTTAGCTTAAGTATTTCTTCAGGAAGCCAAGGAAATGTGATTTTCCAAAAGGATGAGTATGACACTTTTGCAACAGCTGTTTCAGAGGTTGTGAATAAAAATCTGAAAGTGGTTTTGAATAAAACCAATGCGATTGAAGAAATCAGGCTTATTCCGTATACTTCAGAAGCCTACAGGAATTATATTAAT
The DNA here is from genome assembly GCF_900142785.1 of Chryseobacterium carnipullorum. Classification (GTDB taxonomy): domain Bacteria; phylum Bacteroidota; class Bacteroidia; order Flavobacteriales; family Weeksellaceae; genus Chryseobacterium; species Chryseobacterium carnipullorum. The sequence continues at coordinate 225,957 of NZ_FRCD01000005.1, forward strand.
TATTTTCTCGACACTTTTATAGGTGCCGACCGCGAACATGTAAAGATCAAAAATCAGAAGACCCTGAAATTTTCCTACGACAAAAAGAATAGGTTTCTGAAAGTAAAAGCGCCCAATACTTTAATCATCGAAAATAAAAATCTGGGCTATGAGATCCAATACAATCTTATCAGCTATTCTCTTGATTTAAATAAAAACTCAGTCAATTATACAGGAACGAGCTTTTTCACGGAAACAAAAAACACGGATAGAACAAAACTTAACCGAATGAATGCTTACGACGGAAGTATGCTGCATTTTTTCAGAAGCATTTATGACAATAAGATCTCCCAGGATAAATTTGTGGTCAATCATGTGGTAAAAGTATCCAACCCAAAATATCCTACAGGAGAAGAACTGAAACTGCTGGAAGATTTTAAACAAATCGTAAGAAGTTCAGCGATGGTAAAAATTCCTGACAATATCCGTGATATTTCACAAAGGAAGAACAGCGAGAAGCCCTACGCACTGGCGATCGTAAAAACCCTTATTCCGGATTCAGATTATGTAACCAGAGAAGACGGGAAGGTTCTTTTCAGTTTCAAGGATATGCTTCAGGTCAATTATCAGAAATATTTCTACGAGCATAAAGGAAAGGAGTTCATTAAAGGTAACATGCCTGTCGTACTGACCTCTTTTCTGCATCCGGAAGGTGAGGTATTTGAGGTTTCAAAAGAAGGGAATATCACCAATCCGGACCAGCTCATCAATGAAGGCGATTTTTCAAAAAACAAAATTGAAAACATGCTTCCACTGGATTATCAGCTGGGAGACTGAGATATTCCCCTTTAGATTTTATTAAAACTTATTATTGTACTGCTTGCAAAACATTTATGTTCCCGTATCCATAGCTTGAATTGACGGTAGGATAATAGGTGGCAGACTGTCTCATTTTATTCAGAACCTGTTCTCTTGTCCATGATGGGTTCTTCGACCAAACAAGTGCAGCGATACCCGCAGTAGCAGCAGTAGCTACCGATGAACCTCCTACATAATCCGCCTGATTATTATAGTAACTTAACACCGGAACTGTATTTCCATTGGCTCTTTCCATCTGAAAAGTAAAATCGATCTGGCTTCCGGAATGGCACACGTCACATTTCTGATTGGAAGTTCCTTCTTTTACTCCGGTGACAGCCTGTGTTTCAGACATACTTGCCGGGAAAATAACGCCTACGAAATTGGTAAAGCTGGTAGAAGTTCCTCCTGCACAAAAGATCAGTTTTCCTTTGGAATAGGCATATTTTACTCCATCTTCAATTTTTCCCACAGAGAAAATGTGCCCCATCGACATGGAAATAATTTTCACACTGGTAGTATTAGCCAGATCTGTAAATGCTGTTTTAACTCCGTTTTGCTCGCTTGCTGTTTCCAGTACTACATTGGAGGCAGCACGGTAAGTAATCAGATTGGCATTGTATGCAACTCCTACCGGAAGTCCTGCATTATTTTTTGGAGCAGCCATCACAGAAGCCATTTTTGTTCCGTGTCCACACTGGTCAGCCGGACCATCTGTGGTAGATCCATTCACATAAGATCCAAATTTATTGATCGTTCTTCCGGAAGAAGCTCCTGTATTAAAATTGCTTCCCAATAACGTCTGCTCAGGTGAAACGCCGGTATCAATAAGTCCGATGGTCACGCCTGCTCCGGTACTGTAGCTCCATGCATTTGGAATATTGTGCTTGGTAAACGCCCACGGAACTCTGGCATTGGGAGCTGTAGTGGTGTAGTCTGCAGCATTTAAAGCCGTAGATTCAAATCCGCATCCTGATGAGGAACCGCTGGACTTTGCATTGGCATTAAGGCTGTTTTCTATTTCAAAATAATGATAATCTCCCGGCTCCACATAACGAATGGTTTTCATCTTTCTCAGCGCTGTGATGGTTTCCTGCTTTTCAATGATCACATCTATCTGATTGAGATATTGATCTGAAGAGGTGAGAAATCGCGTCTGTTCGACGCCTTCATATTTTTTTATAACGCCTAAAACTTCAGCTTCTATGCTTTTATTATCCGGAGAAAGACTTCGGTCAAAATCATCTTTTGAAGATCCGAATCCGATGGATACCATTCTGTTTCCTCTGAAAATAGCACTCCAGAGCAGGTGGTCGGAAGCATTTTTCCAGTTGAAAGAACCTGTATTCTTGATCGTGCTATTGATTTCTGCATTGATCTGTTTCCCTGTTAAAGGATCATTCTGAACATTTTCAATGGTAAGATTTTCGTTTTGAAGGTCATCTCTGTTGTTACATGAATTCAAAACAAAAAAGAGTGCCAATAGGTACAGTACACTTTTTTTCATAGTTTTATTTTTATGGTTTGGAACCACAATATAACACTTTGATGTGAATTGAAAGCTTAGAAAAAATGAATTTAGTATTACAAGAATATCAATTGGTGTATTGATCTTAAAAAAGTTTATACTTCTTTTTCATAGCAGACACTGTTGTCAACCCCGATATACTGTCCATAATTGGGAATTCTTTTGTAACCGGATTTTTCATACAGTGCAATGGCTTCCGTTTGTTTAATTCCTGTTTCCAAAACACATTGGCTGTATCCTTCTTCTTTCGCCCAGATTTCCAGTTCACCCAATATCTTTGAAGCAAATCCTTTCCCCCTGCTTTCTGTATGGGTATACATTCTTTTTATTTCTACCGTATCTTCAGAAAAAGGTTTGAAAGCACCGCAACCCACCGCAATATCTTCCGAGTAAATTACTACACAATTTTTAAGCATATCAATTGAATTGAACTGGTGATAAAATTCATGATCTTCCCCATCACGTACTGCAAGATCGGCATCCAGGAGCCTGACTAAATTCTGAAAGTCGATGTTTGAGGAATCAGTTCTCTTTGTAGTCATTATGTATTGATTTAAAAATTTAATACAATTTAAACATTTAAAATAATAGAAAAGCTTCCCCGGTGAGAGGAAGCTTTGAATTTATTTGTTTTTATTTACTTTTTTCAGGCATCGGTGGTGGTGGATTTTGATAACCAGCCTTTTTATCGAGCTTTTCTTTCACTTTAATCGCTATATCCCTTCCCATTTTCCCTCCTGCATCTATGCTTTCTTTCATAATGTCCGGTAAAACGGAAATCGTCTTTTTCCCAACAGGAGACTTATAGAACTTGATAAGTTCATCAATTTCTGATTCGGTATAATACTTAGCATAGATGGGAATATAAACTTCAGTGATTCTATCCGTTGTCACTTCTGCTACAAATTCATTAAAAAATTCATCCGAAATATTGGGAGAGTTTTTCTTAATCTCCTGCATCTGTTGCTGCATTCCCGAGATGGCCATTTTATCGGCACCCATGACTTTAATAAGCTCCCGAACCTTAGCTTCTGATGTCTGGGAGAAAAGAAGTGTTCCTACTAAAAGGCTTACTGTAGTGATTAGTTTTTTCATTTTACTCCAACTAAACTTCAACGTTGAATTTTCTTTCGTTGATTAACTCTGCAATTGCCAGCATATCTTTTCCGATCAATCTGTCGTCTTCCAGTTTTTTAACTTTAGAACGTATTACAGCGTAATTTTCTTCGATGATCTTCGAGCATTGAGAAGGTCTTCTGAATTCTAATCCCTGTGCGGCAAACATTAATTCTACCGACAGAATGTTGACGAGATTTCCTAAAACCTGATTGAACTTTCTACCGGAAATACTTCCCATAGAAACATGGTCTTCCTGACCTAAACTTGTAGGGATAGAATCTGCCGATGCAGGGAAACACAATGTTTTATTTTCTGTAACGAGAGCTGCTGAGGTATATTGCGGGATCATGAATCCTGAATTCAATCCTGAGCTTTCTGTTAATAATCTTGGAAGCCCGTATTTACCTTCCAATAATAAATAACTTCTTCTGTCTGAAATATTTCCTAATTCAGCAGCAGCCAACGTAGCATAATCCAAAGGAAGTGCCATCAGCTGTCCGTGGAAGTTTCCTCCGGAAATAGATTCTTCAGCACTTAATACGACAGGGTTGTCTGTTACGGAATTCAGTTCTGTTTCAGCCATCAATTTAAGGTGTTCAAATGCATTTCTGCTGGCCCCGTGCACTTGTGGCACACATCTCATAGAATAAGGATCCTGAACTCTTTCACATTCTTCGTGCGCTTTCATGTTTTCAGAACCTTTTAAAAACTTCACCATTCTTGCCGCCACTTTTTTACTTCCCTCGAAAGGTCTGATGTCGTGAAGCTCTTTTTTGAATGGACTTTCAGAACCTCTGTACGCTTCAATACTCATCGCAGCAGTCATATCTGCCAAGTTCAGTAAGTATTCAAATTTCTCAAGACCTTTGATTGCATGAGCCAGAATAAACTGGGTTCCGTTGATCAGTCCCAAACCTTCTTTCGGACCCAAAACCAAGGGTTCAAGACCATGTTTTTCTAAAACGTCCATCGTTTCAAAGATTTCATCACCTTCCCAAACCTGTCCCAATCCGAGCAATGGAAGTACAAGATGAGCAAGAGGTGCCAGATCTCCGGATGCTCCTACAGAACCCTGCTCCGGGACTACAGGAATGATATCTTTTTCAAGCATCAAAATCAATCTTTCGATCACTTCCAGGGAAACTCCTGAAAATCCCTTAGACAATGCATGAACTTTAGCAATGATCATGATTTTTGAAAACTCCTTATTAATAGGCTTTCCAACACCTACTGCATGGGAAATAATAAGGTTATACTGCAGCTGGGCAGTTTCGTCAGCTGATATTTTAGTATCGCAAAGTGGTCCGAAACCTGTATTGATGCCATAGACACATCTATCGGACTCTACTATTTTCTGAACGTTTTTCTGAGATTTTAGGATCTGTTCTTTGGCTGCTTTATTAAGTTTAGCTTTATTTGGCTTTTTACAGATTTCCAGAACATCATGGAAAGTGAAAACATCTACACCGTATATCATTTCTAAAAATTTCCTTAAAATTACGCATTTAACAATAATTGTAAAAGCTAAATTTCACAGTCTTCTATTTTTATCCCGTTACGCCAACTCATTTGCTATTCTTAAAGCCAAAATTAAAAACTATTATCAATAATCTGAGAGCTAAAGAAACGGGAGTTATTTCTATGATGGGCTATCCACAGCTTGGTGGTGGTGTTATCAAATCTTATTATGTAAAAAAAGGAGATAAGGTCATGTGGCTTCACAAGGATGACTTTGACGATCATTACGATGTCCTTTTTGTCGACAATGCTGAATTCATGAAAAAATATCCTAAAAACGCTGTTGAAAGAGATTATTTAAGCTTCCTGATCAACAAATACACTGCGATGAGCAACGGATAAAATATTTTAATCATATCACTACAACTGCAGAAAATTCTGTAATTTTTTTGTTCTTTTAAATCCCGGATGGATTCCGTAATTTTGTTATATGAATCCTTCTTTAGAATTACAGCTTAAAACTTTACCATCAGAGCCAGGCGTTTATCGTTATTATGATAAAAACGATCAATTGCTGTATGTAGGAAAGGCCAAACACTTAAAGAAAAGGGTTCTCTCCTACTTCAATAAAAATCTTCCCGGCTACCGTATCAAAATAATGGTCGGAAAGATTGTACGCTTGGAAACAACGATCGTTAACAGTGAATACGACGCGCTTTTACTTGAAAATAACCTGATCAAGGAACACCGCCCTTTTTACAATGTATTGTTGAAGGATGATAAAACCTATCCTTGGATCTGCATTAAAAACGAAAACTTTCCAAGAATTTTCCTGACCCGGAATGTGGTCAAAGACGGATCTGAATATTACGGACCCTATGCTAAAGTGCGTCCCGCAAAGATTTTACTTGATACTATTAAACATATTTATAAGCTCAGAACTTGCAACCTTAATCTTTCACCTAACAAAATAGAGGAAGGAAAATATAAAGTCTGTCTGGAATATCATATAAAAAACTGTGAAGGACCTTGTGAGGATCTGGAAAGCAAAGAAGATTATGATGAAAAGATAGATGCCATCCGGGGAATTATTAAAGGGGATTTCCGGAAAGCAAAAGAATATCTTGTGAATCAGATGATGAAACAGGCAGAAAATCTTAAGTTTGAAGAGGCACAGATCATCAAGGAAAGACTGGATATCTTAGAAGATTATCAGGCTAAAAACACGGTTGTCAACCCTAATATTGACGATGTGGATGTTTTTGGAATGACGAGTGATGAAACGGCTGCTTATGTGAATTTCTTTAAAATCAGAAACGGAAATATTATCCAGAGTTTTACCACAGAAATTAAAAAAATTCTTGAGGAGACTGATGAGGATATTATGGAAGAAGCATTGATTGAAATCCGGCAGAAGTTCAGCTCTGATTCCAAAGAAGTCCTGCTTCCGTTCCATTTGTCTGTAGAAATCCCTGATGTAAAACTGATCGTTCCCAAGGTGGGTGATAAAAAAAGGATTGTGGAACTGTCAGAAAAAAATGCCAAAGAATATCGTTTAGAAAAATTAAAACAGGTACAGATCGTAGATCCGGAAAGACATACGAACAGAATTATGGCTGAAATGCAGAAACTGCTTAGAATGCCTATAGAACCAAGACATATTGAAGGTTTTGATAACTCGAATATTCAGGGTACGAATCCTGTTTCTGCCTGCGTTGTTTTTAAAGACGGAAAGCCCAGCAAAGCGGATTACAGAATTTTTCACCCAAAAACGGTAGAAGGCGCCAATGATTTTGCTACGATGGAAGAAGTGATCTACCGGCGTTATAAAAGGTTACTGGACGAAGGAGAGGATCTTCCCCAGCTGATTCTGATCGATGGAGGTAAAGGACAGCTTTCTTCTGCTGTAAAAAGTTTAAAACTTTTAGGGCTTTACGGAAAAATTACCATTGTAGGGATCGCGAAAAGGCTTGAGGAAATTTTCTTTCCTGAAGACTCCATTCCGTTATATCTGGATAAAAAATCGGAAACATTGAAAATTCTACAACGGGTAAGGGATGAAGCTCACCGTTTTGGGGTGAAACATCACAGAACGAGAAGAAAAAATTCAACTATAAAATCTGAACTGGAAGAGATACCGGGTATCGGAGAAAAAACAATTGAGCTTCTCCTTTCTAAATTAAAATCGGTGAAACGAATCAAGGAATCGAGTTTGGAAACCCTCGAAGAGATTCTTGGAAAAAGTAAAGCGAAGGTCATTCATGATTTTTTCAATAGTCTTTAGGAAATAAAAAATCCTTAACTCATTCTTTCGTTTGGGTTAAGGATCGTCTATCGTCTGATAGGATTCTATCAATTTATTTTGATGAAAATACTTCTTTAGCAAACTCTCCGTTGGATTGCGGAATATCAATAACGATATTTCCATTTTCAAAATATCCAATGGTATAAGTTCCGTCTGCCAGTTTTACTCTGAAAACCTCTTTCTTTGAAGACGTTTTAAAAACAGCGAATGGCACAGAACTACCACTGTCCGCAAGGATAAACTGATTGGGATCAACCTGTATTTTCTGAAGGTTCAGCTTACCGTTCGTATATTTCCCTGATTTACTTTCTGAAACAGATGAAGATGAAGGTTCATCTGTTTTATTTACAGATTGATTAGATACAGATTCTTTCTTTACAGTTTGCACGGTTTCTACAGGATAAGAAACCGGAACTGCTACGACAGCCTGTTTCAAAGCATCCTGAAACCCTTCTTTATATTCTTTGATGCTAGAAGATCCTTTAGAAGAAAAAAGAACCTTTTCATTACAATCCTTAACTTCTATAAGGACCTTATTTTTTAAAAAGCTACTATTATCTAAAAGATTAGCATATAAAACGCTACAAGGATTATCCTTAGCTTCTGAAGGCCAATCAACTGATCCATTCACCACTGTATATTTTTTATTGGTCAGTCCCTTTACCAGTAATGCTTCCAGTCCATAAGGTTCTTTATCAAAATCTTTGAATTTTTCAGGAACAGAAATATATTTATAGTCTGAAACTTTCTGCCCAAAAAGCGCGGTTACCAAAAAAAATGATGCTAATACTGAAATCTTTTTCATTGCTTTAAATTACATTCTAAAATTAGTCATTTCTAAATTGTCCCATATCCAATTTAAGAGAGAAAAAATTAGAATAGAAATTTGACCCTCCGATTCCGGAATTGGTGATTGCATAATCTAAGGTAAGTCCTCTGTATTTGATTCCTATACCGGCACTTGGCTGGAAAGAAACTTTTCTCTTAAGATCTTCAATATCTGTGATCGACTGGAATCTGTTGACCCCAAGTCTTACAAAGATCATTTTCTGATATCCAAGTTCAGCCCCCGCATAAGGTGTTAAACTTGCAAAATCCGTAGACACCAAAGCTGCTGTTTTAGCAAAATCAACATTAATTCCTGCTTCCGGTAATACATAAAGACTGCTGTTAATATTGAATACTTTACTTGCCCCCACATTCAGTTTAGGCATCGTCAATTCCATTTTATCTTTTGGTGCCGGGTTAAACTCCTCACCGTTCACCACGGTTGAAAGTTCCTTCTGGTTAATACTCCAAAAGTTGACCGTAGTAGTGGCATCACGCAACATCCCTCCGAATTTCCATCCGTTGTCAGCTTTATAAATGGCTCCGATATCAAAACCAAAACCATACCCGCTGGCAAATTTTCCTACATTTCTGTACACAATTTTAGCATTCACCCCTACATCCAGTTTAGGATTTCCTGCAGGATGAAAGGCATAGGAAAGAATGGCCGCATAGTCAGACTGGGAAAATTTTGTGATTTTATCATAATCTATATTTCCTTCAGCATCGATCATCTGAGTAGTATTCAGGATATTGTCTACGCCTAATCTTACTACGGAAACTCCAAATACGCCTTCCTCCAATACTTTTGCATAGGCGAGATAATCGTATTTTGCAATTGATTCGAAATATTCTGCGTGCATTGCTGCTCCCTGCCAGTCTCTTTCAATCGCCATTAAACCAGCCGGGTTCCACATCGGGGAATACACATCATCCTGGTTGGATACTACAGCGCCTCCCATAGCGAGACCTCTGGCTCCAGCTCCGATATTTAAAAATTCATTGGAGTATTTTCTTATGATCTGAGATTGAGAAAGCCCAAACAGCAGTGAAAATGCAAGTAAAAAATATTTCTTCATCATATAAATTTGATGCTTAGTTAAAGTTTTTTAGTTTTTTATTTTTTCTGGATTTCATTAATCCATTCACAATGATTGCCAGTATCATAACGCCTGAAGCTACATAAAATATCGGACTCATCTCTTCTGATTCCCCAAAGATAAAAAAAGCTAGTATAATTCCGTAGACCGGTTCTAAATTAACTGTTAAAATTAGCGTAAAGGGCGAAATATATTTCATCAGATTCACTGATTCCAACATAGGAAAAGCAGTAAAAACACTTGCCAACAAGCATATTAACGCCAGATCTCTGTAGTTTATTTCATCCATTTGAAAAATCTGTCCGGTGGCCATATAAAATATAGACAGAACCAGCCAGCCACAGAATATTTCATAGAATATAATATTCCCTGAACTCGTTTTCCCAAACATCTTACCATTAAAAACACTGAAGACAGTCCCAAAAACCGCACAGAGAATCCCATAAATAATTCCTTCCTTAAAATGAAACTCTGTTTTAAAGATCATTAATATACAGGCCACAATCACCACACCCATAACGACTTCCGACAGATCAATCTTTCTTTTAAAAATAACAGGTTCTAAAATGGAGGCAAATAAGGTGGAAAGGGATAAACAGCTTAACGCTATAGAAACATTGGAGACTTTAATGGAATAAAAAAAGCAATACCAGTGCAGTGCCATAGCACAACCAATAGCAGCCAGCTGGAAAAATATTTTCCAGGATACTTTGATACTCTCTTTTTTATAAATCCTGATGAATGCAAATAGAAATATGGCAGCAAACAGCATTCTGTAAAACACCAGAATCTGGGCATTGGCATGAATCAGCTTTCCCAAGATTGCAGTGAACCCCCATAAAAAAACAATCAAATGCAGTCTGAAAAGTGCTAATTTTTGCATATCCTATCTTCTGTAAATTTTTAACAGGCAAATTTACAAATAGGCTTTTACAAATCTCATAAAAAATATAAATTTTACCTTAATAAAAAAATAATTAATCCGTTTTCATCTTACTTTTCCTGAATAATTTTCCACAATCAGCTGAAAATAGAAAATAAGGATCGTATTAAAACTTTATGTCAAATAAAAGAAGTAGTTATATCATGATGCCGTTGATGTATACCATAAAAATGTTAGATTTGGGTAATGAAGTTAAATAAAGACATTAGAATTAAGACAGATCGACTGTTGTTACAACCCGTAGAAGAATGGTATGTGGATGATATCAATACCTATTTCACTTCAGAAATTACAAGATATATGCCTTTCAACCCGGAAGGAGACAGAAATGATATTCTAAAGTTTGTGGAAGATTCAAAAAGATCACTTTCAGATAATACCGACCTGGTAATGGTTGTGATTGACTCTAAAAACAACTTTTTAGGCTGCTGTGGTATCCATAATAGAACAGAAGAATCGGTAGAACTGGGTCTATGGTTAAAAAAGAGCGCACAAGGTATAGGCCTGGGAACAGAAATCATAAAAGCCCTTATTGAATTTTTAGAAAATAATTTCACATTTAAATATATCCTGTACCCCGTAGATCAGAATAATACGGCCAGCAGGAAAATACCGGAAAAATTAGGTTTTAGACCATATACAAAATATAAGAGATATAAAACTCAATCATCCTTTCTCCATATTATCGAATACAGGAAATATTACTCAGCATAATTTTTCATGAATCTTTTCCTCCTTTTAATAATATGAGCACAAAAAACCCTGAAAATTTGTTCAACGTTCAGGGCCTTCAAATAATAAACTATTAAAAAAATAAACTAGGAACTTAGAGTATTTAACAAGGAATATTATCCCTATAACTCTGAAGTAAAGTTAGAAAAAATATTAATAATTTAAAAACATTTTTTTGTTAAAAGTTTCACAAATTTCTGAGAACCAATATATTAAACACTTGTTTTACTTCAGTCCGGATTCATTTTAAAAATAGTATCTTTAGCCGTAAAAAATTGAAATTTTATGGACCTTGAATTCAACAAACGGGAAGATCAAAATAGATTAAAATTATCCGATCTCAATCAATTGCTCGCTGAAATAAAAAAAGGAGGCGGTGAAAAGAGGCTTCAAAAGCTTCGTGATGAAGGAAAAATGACAGCAAGAGAAAGAGTTGAATATCTTCTCGACAAAGGTTCAGATTCCATAGAAATTGGTGCGTTTGCCGGTTATGAAATGTATCAGGAACACGGCGGATGTCCAAGCGGAGGAGTTGTGGTTGTCATGGGATATGTTTCAGGCAGACAGTGTCTGGTTGTTGCGAATGATGCATCTGTAAAAGCAGGCGCATGGTTTCCTATCACGGGAAAGAAAAACCTCAGAGCCCAGGAGATTGCAATGGAAAATAAACTTCCGATTATCTATCTTGTAGACTCTGCCGGCGTTTATCTTCCTATGCAGGATGAAATTTTCCCAGATAAAGAACACTTTGGAAGAATTTTTAGAAATAATGCTAAAATGAGCTCCATGGGAATTGTTCAGATCTCTGCAGTAATGGGAAGCTGCGTTGCGGGAGGTGCTTATCTTCCTATTATGAGTGATGAAGCTATGATTGTAGATAAAACAGGTTCTATATTCCTTGCAGGAAGTTATCTGGTAAAGGCTGCTATCGGTGAAAGTGTGGATAATGAGACTTTAGGAGGCGCTACTACACACTGCTCAATTTCAGGAGTTACAGATTATAAGGCTAAAGATGATAAAGATGCTTTAAACCGAATCAAAAACATCATGAAATCTCTTGGAAGCACTGAAAAAGCTGGCTTTGACAGAATTGAAAGCTTCCCTCCAAAGGAAAATCCTGAGAATATTTTCGGAATTGTACCTGTTTCCAGAGCGGAACAGTATGATACCTATGAAATCATCAAATGTCTGGTTGATCATTCAGAATACGAAGAATATAAACCGGATTACGGAAAAAGCATTATCTGTGCAACGGCTAGAATTGACGGCTGGTCCGTTGGAATTGTTGCCAATCAAAGAAAACTGGTAAAAAGCGGAAAAGGGGAAATGCAGTTCGGTGGTGTTATCTATTCAGACTCTGCAGATAAATCAACCAGATTTATCGCGAACTGTAACCAGAGAAAGATTCCTTTAGTATTCCTTCAGGATGTTACAGGATTCATGGTCGGTTCAAAGTCAGAACAAGGCGGTATTATTAAGGATGGAGCCAAAATGGTCAATGCCGTTTCTAATTCTGTAGTTCCAAAATTCACGATTATTACAGGAAATTCTTACGGAGCCGGGAATTATGCGATGTGTGGTAAAGCTTATGATCCGAGATTAATTGTAGCGTGGCCTTGGGCAGATCTTGCTGTAATGGGTGGCTCTCAGGCAGCCAAAGTTTTAGTTCAGATTCAGGAATCCACTTTAAAAAAGCAGGGTAAAGAAATCTCTGAGGAAGAACACAATGAAATTCTGGATACCATTACGAAAAGATACCAGAAGCAGACAGAAGCCACTTATGCAGCTGCAAGGCTTTGGACAGATGCCATCATCAATCCTACGGATACAAGAAAATGGATTTCTATGGGAATTGAAGCTGCTAACCACGCTCCCATTACGGAAAAATTTAACTTAGGAGTTATTCAGGTATGAAAATATTAACCTTATACTAATAATATATTTATTTCTTTAATACATATCAATAAAACGGCAATATGATACATCATTCATGTTGCCGTTGCTTTTTATTGATTAACTTTATAAAAAAATCACCACATCATGAAACTTAAATTAACATTCATTCTATTCATCGTTTTTAACCTTTTTTGGGGTCAGGATATTTCAAAAGAATCATCGGTTCCCGGCAGTATTTTTCCTTTCGATTTTCAAAAATTTGAAAATCAATTTCGCGAAAGCCGATTAAAAAAGGAAAAAATATCAAAGGCCTCAATCACACTTCCTTCAGAAGATGGAAAAACTATAAGATTTAATTTAAGCGAAAATAATCTTACAGAGCAAAGGGTAAATTCAATCCTTACTTTTGATGGAGTGAGTAACGATGGCAGTTCTTCTTTAAAACTGTCGATCTTCAAAGATCACCTTAATGCTATTATTAAGAATGAAAATGGCTATTTTATTGTAGAACCTTACAAAACATCCCCTGGCCAGTACAGGATATATAATGCTTTTTCAAAATTTGATGAAAGATTTATCTGTGGGGTTGACGAGAATGATGTCATTAAGGAATTAGCCACCATTAAACAATCATTAAGCGCAAAGTCGGCTGTCAATTTCCCATTTGGAAATCAGATTAGAAAATTCAGACTGGCAGTTGCTACCACAGGAGAATTCACTCAGGCTTTTGCCGGAAATACAGATGATGCCTTAGCGGAAGCGATCAATATGGTCAATCTGATCAACAAAATTTATGAATCCGAAGCTTCCGTAACATTTGGTCTTATCGCAGATACCACCAATAAAACCCTGATATTTACAGATCCTGCTACAGATCCGTTCACAGTAGATCCTTCTTTTGCCAGTGCTGCTAATTCACAAACCGGTTTTAATACCTTGAACACCAATACAACCCTGGTCTATAATAAATATGATATAGGGCACACCTTCAATATTCTTAGCAGCGGTGGAGCTCAGGGCCAGGCCGGTCCGCAGCCCTGTAACAATACTTCCAAGGCCAGAGCATGGAGTCAGTGGGCTCTTACAATGCCTAAAGGGATTGTTGCCGGATTAATTGCTCATGAAATGGGTCATCAATTCTCTGCCGGACATACTTATAATGCAGTAGGAGGCAGCAGCGGCAGTCCGACATTCTGTACAAGCGGATGGAATGCAGCCGCAGCCATTGAACCTGGCGGTGGATCAACGATTATGGGATATTCTACCAATTGTTCAACACCTAATAATCAGACCAATACAGGAAATAATAATTTAAATTATTTTAATGCAAAAAGTTTAGACCAGATTCTTGCTTATTTGCAGTCACCGGCCAATTGTTATACTATTGTAGCGAGTACCAATCAGCCTCCTTCAGCTAATGCCGGAGTAGATATTACGATCCCAAAAAATACACCATTCAAACTTAAAGGAATCGCCACTGATCCTAATGATAATAACCTGTCCTACACCTGGGAACAGGCGGATGTAGCTACAGCTAATGATAAAGGCGCGTTTGGATCCACTATTACCGGTACAGGCGGTTATACAGCGGTCAACAGTACTACTGCGCCATTATTCCGTTCTGAACAAAGCATTTCAACTACTGAAAGGTATTTTCCAAAGATGCAGTTTGTGCTTAATAATCAAAACAATCCACCTACCAATGATGCCGAAGCTTTACCGCTGGTAGCCAGAAATATGAAATTCCGTTTTACGGTAAGAGATAACAATGTAACGAACGGAGGGCTGGATTCTGATGAAATTATTGTAACAGTAAGCAATAATGGACCACTAGCTGTTTCATATCCAAATGCTACAGGTATTTCAGTCGCTTCAAATACTACCGTGAATGTCACGTGGGATGTTAATAACACCAATACGATCAAAAGTAATGTCGATATATTATTATCGATCGACGGAGGTGTATCATTTCCCTATACTCTAGCATCCAATGTTCTTAATAATGGTAGCTATAATGCCACTATTCCATATATTCCTTCTACAGATAAAGCAAGGGTAAAAGTGGTCGGTGTGATCAATCCTTATGCAGAATTTTTTGATGTCTCTGATAATAACTTTACCATTACATCAGACTGTGCGGCCTATTCCACTTATATTACACCACAATCTGCTGTTACTGCTATTTCAGGTAGTCCATCAGCTAACCTTAATATGACTCCACCACCCTCAGCAAATGCAGCATATACTTCTAAAACATTTGTATATAATGTGGGGACTAGTACAAATAACATCATTGTATACAGCAACTCCGGAATGACAGCGCCTGTTTCTGCCAGTAGCAACGCAGTAACCAATACATTTAAATTCAGAGTTACAGATAGCGGATCGTATGTTTTTTCTAAATCTTCAGGATTCCTTATTACCTCAATACATTCAGGAAGTCCTGCTTCACTGGCGAACTTTTTGACTTCCAATTCATACTATAACGGCTCAAGTTATACATCTACCGGATCTGCAAAAGCAGTAGTATTAAATGAAGGAGTTGATTATTATTTTGTGATCTCAAACTTTTCAAGTCCTGCCAATGCGACCAGCTACACCATTACAGCGGCCGGTCCTGGAAGTTTATATGAGACTTCTGCAACACCAGCGGGCTACAGTTTTACATTTGTTGCCATTAACAATTCTACAGGTAAAATTCAGGCAGTTAGTTCTACAGCAAACTTTACAGCTCTTCCCGCAGGAACTTATATGGTAAAGGGTATTTCCTACAACAGTACAGCCAATGTGTCAACGTTTGTTGGAAAAAGTACTAGTGAGCTTATTGCTTTAAATATCTGTCTAAATGAAAGTAAAAATTCCAGAATACTAACGGTTACTTCAAGCTTAGGAACAAAGGAATATCAGAATATTAGTGACATTAAAATTGTACCTAATCCAGTAAAAGATATACTTTCAGTGATTACTGAAAAACAGATTACCCATTATGAATTATATGATATGTCTGGACGAAACATTACCGGAAGACAGAAATATTCGGGAAGTATCAATTTCACATCCTATTCGGCAGGTTCTTATGTCATAAGACTTTTCAATAAGGAGGCTATGATCTATAAAACGATTGTTATTAAAAAATAAAATTAATTTTCAGGTAGAATAAAGATGGTTGAAAGACCATCTTTTTTTGTTTCATATTCTACTATTGCTATCACCAAAAAAATTAATACTGAAAAAAAATATCGTCCTAATACTTATCTTTATCTTCAATTTTCTATACAGTCATAATCAGGAATATTAATTTAGGCTTGATTCTAAAAAATTTAGAAAAGATTGGATAAAAAGTAAGGATAAGAAATCAACTCTACAAATTAGATGTTTGATCCTTATGATAATCCTTTAGTCTTTAACTTAGTTGAAAGCAACATATCTGAATAGCATTATCCAGAATATAAAGGTGCTTAAAGGAATCAGTGTTAGAAGAAGCAAAATGTATATCAGTCATTTTCACTAACAAAACAATCTCTGGTTCCTATTCGATTCCTTGATCCGAATATATTTCCGGTTCTTAATAAAAAATTTTTTTACAATGAAGCGGATATTTTGTAATTGTTCCGCGATAGATAGATAGATAGATAGATAGATAGATAGATAGATAGATAGATAGGCAAGCCATTTCCGCTTATTGCTTATCAAAGATAAATGATGAATGATTTGTGGCGGTGGTCTATTCCTTCTCTTATCTCTTATCTCTTATCTCTTATCTCTTGTCTATTATCTCTTGTCTATTATCTTTTCTCTTTGGGGTATATCACAAAAAAAGTCTCATACAAATAAATGTATGAGACTTTTAAATAAAAACTGGCGGCGGCCTACTCTCCCGCTTTCGCAGTACCATCGGCGCTGGTGG
>NZ_FRCD01000021.1 GCF_900142785.1 Chryseobacterium carnipullorum
AAGACTTAATCTAAAAGGAAAGAGTCCGGTACAGTACCGAACTCTTTCATATAATAATATTGTTTAATTTTGTCTAAACTTTGGGGTGCAGTCTAAAATGTCATCAGGATTTTTTGGGTTGAATTTATTAAGGTTTATTAAACACTAATTACACTAATGGTTTGCACTGATAACACCAAACAGACACGCAACATTAGTGATATTTGTGAAAAAAAAATTAGTGGGTATTTGTGTTTATAAAGTTCAGAAGAGTATAAAAAATCCCGGTGAAACGATCACCAGGATTATTATTGATAAGAGATTCAATCTGAATTTACCACTCTTCATTCATCACTTTACATCCTTCATTTAAACTAGCTTCTTCTGCTCATTAAAATTCTCAGAATGTACCAGAACAGTAGCATAATAGAAGCAAAAAGCTGTAAAGAAGCTCCCACATACTGTCCCGTAGTGTAGGTATTCTTAAGTTTGCTGGTTTCATACAGAATACTTGCAGAAGCCAGTACCATCATTCCTACTGAGAACCAAAGGCCCAGGTTGAAGCCGAAAATAGCTCCTGCCACAATCAATCCTATCGAAAGAAAACCTCCGATAATAATGATGTTTCTTAAGAATGAAAAGTCTCTTTTAGAAGTAAATGCTATTAATGAAAGGCCTGCAAACATAGCAATTGTAAGCATGGCAGCCTGGAAAATAATATTCCCTCCACCCTGCATTCCGGCAGCAATATAAAGCATTGGCATAAAAATAACAGCCTCCAGAATGACATAAAATCCAAGCCCGAAATACTGTGTAGTCCTGCTTTGAGAAAGCGACCATTTAGACGCTAACATCGAAGCAAGCCAGAAAACACCAATGATCAGCAACCAAGTGTATTTCTGTCCGAACATCATCGCAATGATTTCCACAGGAACCGTTTTTAATAAAATAGTTTCAACCCCAATAAACGCGAGAATTGATAAAGCAACGTGCAGATACGTTTTTCTGTAAAAAGCTGCTTTTTCCATATCTGAGGAATGGGCAACCAAGACATCTGTCATCATAGTTATTATTTTTTCGTTTTTCTACTATAAAATTATTTTTCTTTTTTCGCCGGCATCACTCCAAGGATCTTTCCATCCTCTTCAAACACAGCCATAATCACTTCCTTTGAAGAAGAATCTCCTGCATATTTGTAATGAATGCTTGGCAAATTGGACCCGTCCATTAGTTTATGATAGCCTGTTTTTAAAATCTCCAGCTTTTTATTGACATCAAAACCTTCCTTTACTTTTTTAAGGACATCATCCGTCACGATTTCCTTTACTTTTTCTGAAAGAAGCAAATCAACGGCAGGTCGGTCTGAAGCTTTAAGTGCTGTGACAAACTTGAGAAAGTTGTCATTGTACAGACTAATCTTCTCTTTGCTCAATTGTGCCGGAACTTCTTTCTGAACTTTTTCAACCTTCACGCCGGTCACTTTCTGAGCAAACATCAGCTGTGCGGCAAGCATTGTAAGTCCTAACAATATTTTTTTCATAATCTATCTGTTATTGGGTAAATCGGTGAGTTAAGATACGAAAATCAGACCAATTCCAAAAATTTCATCGTATCTACATTATCAGCATAAGTATCAAGAGAAGGGTGCTGAGCCTCTCCAAAAGGAATGGAGTCCAACCCGAGTTCTTCTTTTGCGACAATACACTGAATATTTTCTTCATTTTCAGCAATAAAACTTTTAACTTCATCCAAAGATGAATATCTGCTGAAATTGATCACAGAAAGCGGACTGAAAAGTTTTTCATCTTCTTTCATCATCACGAAATTATTGTCCCAGAATTTATCCTGATTCAGAAGATAAACCGCCCTGTTATAATCATAATTATTGGCATACTTGTGATGGTTGATGATATCCTGGAATCCTACAAAACTTTCAAACAGTCTGTCGATTACAAAATCCTCCGGAATAAAAACTCTTGTCACATTTCTGCATCCAAGCCCGAAATATCTGAAAATATCCTCAGCCAGCAGCTGAAGCTCTTCAGGCGTTTCATCCCCTTTTAAAACCGCTGCAGAAGTTCTGTTTTTTCTGATGATGCTTAAATGATTTTTGAAATAGTATTCAAGATATCTTGCCGTATTATTACTTCCTGTTGCAATCACAGCATCAAAATTTTCCAGTCTTTCAACCAATTCAAACTGAACGGCATCTCCGGAAAACTCATTCCATTTTTTAAGAAGAAACGGAACCATCAGTTTATCTTTTGAAGATAGTTTGATCAATGGAATATGCCCGCTCAAAACAACGGAAACCACATCATGAAATCCCACCAGAGGAATATTTCCGGCCAGGATCAATCCTACTCTTTTTGAAACCTTAGAAACGGAATAGTTTCTGATCCAGTTATTTATATTTTCCTGAGTAAGCAGATTGGCCCACTCCTGAAGAGCAAATTTCTGATTATCAATAGTAAACCATGGGTTTTCTATTTCAGACCTTTTGAGTAATAATTCAAACTCTATATCAGTCTCATTATCATCCTCCGGATTCTTTGTTAAATACTCTTTTATATACTCGCTTAACTTAATAAGTCCTAAAACTTGATTTTCGATATTCATAATTACTTTTAAATTGGGGAATATTTTGTAATTTTGTGCAAATTTAAAAAAAATTAGCGATGGCTATTAAAATAACTGATGAATGCATTAATTGCGGTGCCTGTGAACCGGAATGCCCAAATAATGCCATATATGAAGGGGCCGTAGATTGGAAAGCTTCTGAAGGTACCGCTCTGGCCGGTACAGTGACCATGACGTCAGGACTTACTGTTGATGCAGATTCGCCGCAGGAACCCGTGAGTGATGATGTGTATTTCATTGTAACAGACAAATGTACGGAATGTAAAGGATTCCACGAAGAACCTCAGTGTGCAGCAGTTTGCCCGGTAGACTGTTGTGTTCCTGATGAAGATCACGTAGAATCTGAAGAAGCGCTGCTTGAGAAAAAAGCGTTCTTACACGGTGAATAATAAAGGCTCCGTCTCACCACTATGAGACGGTTTTTTTACCTTTAAATCTCAAAAAATCTAGTAAATAACAATAATAAACCGCAAGCCCAACCACCTTGCACAACCTAAAAAGTAAAAATATGAGCAAAAAGCACAACTTCAGCGCAGGACCATGTATCTTACCTCAGGAGGTATTCGAAAAATCAGCAGAAGCTATTTTGGATTTCAACGGGATTGGATTGTCTCTTCTTGAAATTTCGCACAGAAGCAAAGATTTCGTTGCGGTAATGGACGAAGCGCGTGCCATTGTGAAAAGACTGATGAACCTTGGTGATGACTATGAAGTACTTTATTTAGGAGGCGGTGCAAGCCTTCAGTTTGCGATGGTTCCTTACAATCTGCTGAAAGTAGGCGGTAAAGCGGCTTATCTTGACACAGGAACATGGGCAGCCGGTGCTGTGAAAGAAGCTAAAAAATTAGGAACTGTGGATGTAGTAGGTTCTTCCAAAGAAGACAATTATTCTTTCATTCCAAAAGATTATACGGTAGGTTCAGAATACGATTATTTCCACTGCACCTCAAACAATACGATTTACGGAACTCAGATTAAATCTTTTCCTGAAGTAGATACTTTGATGGTTTGTGATATGAGCTCTGATATTTTCTCAAGACAGCTGGATTTCTCCAAATTTGATCTGATCTATGCGGGAGCCCAGAAAAACATGGGACCTGCCGGTGTAACATTGGTGGTGATCAAAAAAGAAATTCTTGGAAAAACAGGTAGAGAAAATATGTTGTCTATCCTGGATTATTCTCAGCATATTTCAAAAGAATCGATGTACAATACCCCTCCGGTTTTCCCGGTTTATGCTTCTCTCCTTACGCTACAGTATCTTGAAAAGAACGGAGGAATTGCAGCAGCAGAAGCAAGAAATGAAGCGAAGGCAAAACTTTTATATGATGAAATTGACAATAACCCTCTTTTTGAAACGTTCTGTGTAAAAGAAGACCGTTCATTAATGAATGTCTCTTTCCAATTGAAAGACGAAAGCAAAAAGGAAGAATTTGACAACGCATGGAAGGCTGCAGGGATTAGTGGACTGAACGGACACAGAAGCCTTGGAGGTTACAGAGCAAGCTTATACAACGCTTTACCAATTGAAAGCGTGCAGGTTCTGGTGGACGTTATGAAGTCAATAAAATAACTTATATTAGACGGCCCAAAAAATTAAAAAGATCTAAGGATTTCAGATGCCGGATATCATACTTTAAAGTCTAGTTTCTAACATCTTATCTCTACCATCTATTAAGACCATAACACATGAAAGTTTTAGCAAACGACGGAATCTCGAAAACAGGAGAACTGGCCCTTACAGAAGCAGGATTTGAAGTCTTGCCCAACAGAGTGGCTCAGAATCACGTTATCAATTTTATCAATGAAAATAACGTAGATATTCTTTTGGTAAGAAGCACGACGAAAGTAAGACAGGACATCATCGATGCCTGCCCTAGCCTGAAAATCATTGGGCGCGGTGGTATAGGCATGGACAATATTGATGTAGATTATGCCAAAAGCAAGGGGATCAAGGTAATCAATACCCCTACGGCATCTTCAAAATCAGTAGCCGAACTTGTTTTCGGACACTTTTTCGCCCTGGCAAGATTCCTTCACGAATCGAACCGACTGATGCCGCTGGAGGGAGAAACTCACTTCGAGGCTATGAAAAAGTCATTCAGCAAAGCGTATGAACTTTCAGGAAAAACACTTGGAGTGATCGGCTTTGGAAGTATCGGGCAGGAAGTCGTGAAAATGGGAATAGCATTAGGAATGAAAATCAAAGTACTGACAAAAAATCCAAAGACAAGAGTTCTTACCCTGGACTTTTTCGACGGACAGAGTTTGAATTTTGAGATCACTTCTACCAACGATATGGATGCTTTTCTTAAAGACACAGATTTCATCAGCATCAATACGCCAAAAACAAATGAATATATTATAGACACGCCTCAGTTTGAAAAAATGAAAGACGGCGTCTACATCGTCAATACGGCAAGAGGAGGTGTGATCAATGAAGTAACCCTTATTGATTTCATCGAATCCGAAAAAGTAGCGGGAGCTGCACTGGATGTGTTTGAAAGCGAACCAAGTCCGGAACTTCCTTTACTGATGAACCCTGCTTTATCCCTTTCTCCTCACGTAGGCGGAAATACAGTGGATGCCCAGGAAAAAATCGGCGCAGAACTTGCAGAACAAATTATTAAGCTACAAAAAGAAACCATAAGATAAAATATGCCTGTTTTTAAACCTTTCCGTGGAATAAGACCTCATAAAGACTTTGAGAGTACTTTCCCTACCCATCCGCTGGACAATTTCACCCAGGAGGAGATCGCAGAGAAAGCTCAAGTTGAAAATACTTACATCAACATGATTAAGCCGTATGTTGTAAGTAAATCTAAAGATATTGACCGGAATTTAAGAAAGATCCGATCAACGTTTGAAGAGCTTCTGGATGAAAAAAAACTGGTCCAGGACAGTTCAGCTTACTATCTTTATGAGCAAATATACCCCAATAAACAGATTTTCAGAGGCTTGCTTGGATTAGCAAGTATTGAAGATTTCTGGAACGGAAAGATCAAAAGACATGAAAGTACCATTCCTCAGAAAAAGGAAAAACTGGCTCATTATCTGGAGAAAGTAAATCTGCAGGCAGAACCTGTACTGCTTACCTACCCTTCCAATTCCAAGATTGAACTTCTGATGAATCATGAAGAGAAGAATGTTCCTATTTTCAATCATGTAGATTCTATCGGGATCAGACACAAGATCTGGAGAATAGACAACCGTCTGAAACTTCAGCAGTTCAAAGAAGTCATTGACCAGATTGACTCTTTCTACATTGCGGACGGGCACCACAGAATTGGTTCTACCGCATTGAATGCAAAGTACCACAAGGAGAAAAACAAAAGACATAACGGTACCGAAGCGTATAATTTTGTATACAGTTTTATCGTATCCAACCAATCCATTAAGATCCACGATTACAATAGAATCCTGTCAGATCTGAATGGCCTTTCAAGTGAAGAATTTTTAAAGGAACTGGATCAGTATTTCCTGATTCATGAAAAAGGTGAAGCATCTTACTTCCCTTCTCAGAAATTCCATATTTCCATGTATCTGGACGGCAAATTCTACTCGCTTCACGTAAAGCATGATCTCCGTTCAACGGAAATGTCTCTGGATAATCTTGACCATCATCTTTTGGATAAATATATTTTTAAGAATATTCTCAAAATTGAGAATTCTGACAGCTCGGAAAAAATTACGTATGCTAAAGGAACCTCTAACATTCAGGGAATTAATTCTTTAAAAGAAAAAATAGACAACGGAGAAGGAAAAGTAGGATTTGGAATTTATCCTGTGAGTTTCAACGATATGATCAAAATTTCAGATCTGAAACTGAGCATGCCTCCAAAATGTACCTTCATTGAACCTAAATTGGTTACAGCACTGCTAATGTACGATATGAAACCTTAATAAATTACTAATTTTTCCCTACTTTTAGCATCGGAAAAAGAAAGGTAAATAAAAAATGAAAAAAATCTTCATTATACTTCCACTCTTTTTGAGTGGATTTTTATTTTCTCAAAAAAAGCCAATTAAAAAACCTGCGAAAAAGGTTACTACGGCAAAGTTCAACTATCAGGATGAATTCAAGAAGATCTCGGATGAGATCATGACCAACGGAACCGCGTACGACAATCTTGGTGAACTTACCAAAGGAGTGGGTCCCCGTTTCAGTGCAACTCCAGGATATGCGAAAGCAACAGAGTGGGCCGAAAAAAAACTTAAAGAAGCAGGTGCAGAAAATATATGGAAACAAGACGTCAGAGTACCTATATGGATCAGAGGAAAAGAATCTCTTCAGATCAAATCTGGTAGCAGCGACTGGAAGAATATCAGAATGCTCTCTTTTGGAAACTCGGAAGGAACAGGCGGTAAAGATCTCACTGCCGAGATTATACTGATCAATGACATAACAGAGCTTAATGCTTTGACATCTTTACAGTTAAAAGATAAAATCGTCTTTGTCAACACCCCTCTGGACCCAAAAGTGATCAATACCGTTGACTCTTATCTTGTCACAGCCAAATCCCGACTGCTGTCTGCTTCAGTCATCGGAAAAAGAGGAGCCAAAGGCCTTATTATCAGATCACTCACCACGGCTTCGGATGATACACCCCACGCCAAGATGATCTATTATGAGCCGGACGACAAAGCAAGAATCCCGGCCGTCACCATTGGGGTAAGATCTGCTGATGAATTGGAAAAACTTCTGAAAAAACAGAAAGTAACGGCAAAACTGAATATGTCTGCCGAATCCAAAGGAGAAACAATTAATCAAAATATTATTGGAGAAATTCCCGGCAATAAAGATGCTAAAGTCATTGTTCTGGGAGCTCAGCTTGACTCATGGGACTTTGCAGAAGGAGCTCACGATGACGGTTCCGGAGTTGTACAGTGTATTGAGGTATTAAGAGCCTTCAAGGCGCTTGGATTGGCGAATAACCATACCATAAGGGTTGTCCTGTATGCCAATAGTGAAAACGGTGGCCAGGGAAGAGAGATGTATGCTTCTTATGTAAAAAAGAAAGATGAAAAACATATTTTTGCTTTAGGAACAGATTCCGGAGGCTACTCACCGAGAGGATTTTCACTGGATATGCCCCCTCAAAGAAGAAGACAGATTTTTGAGTGGAAAAACTATTTCCTTCCTTACGGCATTTATGATTTTGATCAAACCTACGCGATACAGGACATTGCTCCTCTTAAAAAACTTGATATTCCGCTGGCAGAGCTTGTTGTAGATACCCAGCGTTATTTTGACTATCATCATTCTGTGGAAGACACCTTTGACAAAGTCAATAAAAGAGAGCTTCTGCTGGGGGCCACAGCAATGACTCAGCTTATTTTTATGATCGATAAAAACTGGTAAACTATGAAAAAGATAATTGGAACTTCATTATTATGCCTGGGAATGGCTGTTTTTGGCCAGTCTAAAGAAGATTCTATCCAGTTCAGCAAGATTTCTACTGAAATACTGAACAATGGAAAAGGCTATACAGAACTAAAGGATTTAAGCAAAAACATTGGTCACCGCCTCAGTGGTTCAGAAGCTTACGAAAAAGCTGTAAAATGGGCAGAACAGAAACTTCGTGATGCGGGTGCCGATAAGGTGTGGCTGCAGGAAGTAATGGTTCCTGTATGGACAAGAGGAAAGGAATCTCTGCAAATCAAAACAGCAGATGGAAAATGGAAAGGCCTGAAAATGCTCTCGCTTGGTAATTCTGAAGGTACAGGCGGAAAAGATGTATCAGGCGAGATCATTATCGTGAAATCGATGGAGGAATACGATAAGCTTTCCGAGGATGAAGTAAAGGATAAGATCGTATTCTTTAACTACCCTTTCAGTCAGTCTTTTGTGGAAACATTCAGAGGCTACAGCGATGCAGCAAAATACAGGGTAACTGCAGCTTCATTAACGGCTAAAAAAGGCGGAAAGTTTGCAATTGTCCGATCACTGTCTTCCGCTTTTGATGATGTTCCTCATACAGGAGGAATGCGTTATGAAGATCAGGTTTTAAAGATTCCGGCAATAGCCATCGGCACTACGACAGCAGACGAACTGGAAACTCTATTAAAGACGCAGAAAGTAACGGCAAAACTTAATTCCAACTGTGGTATGAAAGGTGAGAAACTTTCCCACTCTGTTATTGGTGAAATCACAGGAAAAAAAGATAAGAGCGTGATCGTTGTCGGAGGACATCT
This sequence comes from Chryseobacterium carnipullorum, assembly GCF_900142785.1. Taxonomy (GTDB): domain Bacteria; phylum Bacteroidota; class Bacteroidia; order Flavobacteriales; family Weeksellaceae; genus Chryseobacterium; species Chryseobacterium carnipullorum. The sequence continues at coordinate 8,815 of NZ_FRCD01000021.1, forward strand.
TGATTCATGGGATGTAGGGGAAGGTGCACACGACGACGGTGCCGGAATTGTTCAAAGCATTGAAGTCCTGAGAACGTTTAAAAAATTAGGAATTAAAAATAATCATACGATCCGGGTTGTTTGTTTCGCCAATGAGGAAAATGGCGTCAAAGGGGGAATCCAATATGGAAAAACAGCTAAAGAAAAAAATGAAAAGCATCTTTTTGCGATAGAGTCTGATGCGGGAGGTTTTGCGCCAAGAGGCATCGCGTTGGAAATGGATGAGGAAAAGAGACAACAGATCAAAAGCTGGACGGGGTTATTTCTACCCTATGGTGTTTACAATTTTGAAGGAAAATATTCGGGAACGGATATCTATCCACTTCATGATATGGGAGTTCCTACTGCTGAGCTGGTTCCTGATTCCCAGAGGTATTTTGATATCCATCACACGGAGGAAGATACTTTTGAAAAGGTGAACCGAAGAGAGCTTCTTTTGGGCGCTACAGCCATGACCCAGATTATTTATATGATTGATAAGAACTGGTAGAATTTTTATTAAATATTTTGTCAACAAGTTAATTCTTACGAGTTTACTTGTTGATTTTTTTATTGGATTTTTTAAACCACCCCGTCAAAAATTCTTTGAATTTTTGCCACCCCTCCGGAGGAGGGGAATGTGATTCCATCAATAGAATTTTGTGTTTTTAAATGGGACAGTGGTCTATTTTTTTTACCTTCTTTATTTTTCTTCCGTACTTCAATTCATAAAGAAAACTTTTCCAATAGTGCCTTAATCCTCCACCCGATTCCCAGTTGATATCAAACTTCTCTCCTTCCAAAGAATACCCCGGCTGTGTAATCTTAGCGTGAAGCATCGGCGGATGATCTTTTATTTTTTCATAATAATCAGGCTCCCCTTTTGATTTTCTGTAGTACTGAATTTCAATAACCGTTTCTTTGTGTAATGCTTTAAAAATGTAAAGATTAATATCATACAGATCCGGGTATTCTTTTTTTAATACTTCAATAGCAGCATCTAACGGGAGTGGTCTTTTATATTTATTGATCTTATTCCTCAATTTTCTTCTTTCCCGAAAATTTTCGCCAAATTCATTACAGTCAGAAACAATAAAAGTCAGATGATCTGAAATTTTATTCCAGCATCGGTCTTCTGCCCATTGTATAAGTTTAACAGCAATATTCCGTATATTTTCCTCCAAACTGTCCTGAGTCATCAATGATAATTTATTTGAATTTAAAGCAACTTAACCCTAAAATTACATCAAAAAATTCACTTTGGCATGATATTCGCAAGCTAAATGATTGAAAAAAATTATTCAAACACAAACGATGATTAAAAGTTGCCGCGGGATTTTCAGTTTCCGCTGGGCCGGATAAAGGCTATTTATCATATTTATATGATCCTTTTTCTTTAGATACCGTATACAACGGAAGAGATAATCCTCTTATCAATTCCATTTTTTACGATGTACTGTGTACGGTGTCATAAAGCTCATGAATCCCTTTCCGGATTCAACACTGCTTTTAATTAAACTTTTCCGGGTAGCATAAAGCATGCCCTGATACTGAACAATAAAACGGCCATTTGATCATGACCTTAGCAAGGTTTTAGCCATGATCCATGTCCCTTTAATCAATAACGGAATAAGTGATTCCGGACCGTTCTATGAAAGGACGGAAAACAGATGTATAACCCTTAAAAAGTGATTATGATGAGAGACTTTTTTGAAATGATTTTTAAGAGAAATGAAGATGCCGCAAAAATGAATATCTGGAGCCTTATGCTCTTGTTAAGTTTTGCCGTTTTTTCCGTACTAGTATATGCCTCAAAACCTAGTTTTAACAGCTTAATAGTATACCTTACCGCATTTGCGGCATATCTTGGCTTTGGACTTGTATTTATCAGCTCCCTGGCCGGAAAAATGAATTCTTCCCAGATGAGGAAGAAATCAAGACACGCATAATTTTAATTTCTATTTTTACTAGAAAACCGTTCACTATTGTTGAACGGTTTTTTTGTTGGCTCATATTTATAACTTATCCAAAACATCGATTTTTAAAATATTTTTTAACTACAAAAGTTTTTAAACGTTCTACTTGTTTTTAAGATAAATGTACAACGCTCAAGGAATCTACTTAAGCTCTAATGAAAGTCTTTTTATTTCTAATTAAGAGTACATTAAGGCATTCCATACCTTAAAAACCTCGATCTGTTTTGTGATCAGATAAGCATAAAAAAGAAAAAAATAACAAAATCTGTTACACCAACTTCAATTTCCAGAGAAATCTCAAATTCCCATCCCTTGGAGGGGTGGCGAAAATTCAGAGAATTTTTGACGGGGTGGTTTAAATTTTCATATTCCACATCATAAAATATGAGTAACCTGAGAAACGTCTAAACCCTTACACTCTCCAACTCCACCTTATACTCCCAAAAACTCCTTCTTCTCCAGCTTTATCTCCATTTCCTTACCTTCTCTCATGACCTTTACGTTAATGGCATTCTGGCCGCTCTCTACCCTGTTAAGGAAATAATGGCACGCAGCGTCCTTGTCCAGATGATTAAGATTTATATTGTTTATACTGATGATCGTATCTCCTATTTTCAGTGGGAAATTTTCTTCCTGAAAAACGAAGGCAACTGTGGGTTTGGCATCAACAAATCTATATCCGAAGCCGAAAGATTCCAATTTGACAGGTTCGTTTTTGATACGCTTCATGTAGATCTTGTTTTCGGACCAATCGAGAATGAAAATAAAATTTTTAAAGAAATCGTTTCCAATCAGGCTTGTACTTCCGGTAGCGATGATTTCGTTGGAAAAGCTCTTATTTCCCAATGACAGATCTGCAGTCCTGAAAATATATCCCGGAGCAGGCTTTCCGGCCCCGTATGCCCCAACAGAACTCGTTCCATACACTTCTATGCTCTTCAATGCTTTTTGGGCATCATAGGACTTGTCTGTGACCTTGAGTCTTCCGGAAAATCCGGTATCAAAAGTAAGATCGATCTTTTTGCCCTGCCAATCGGTTTCTACCACAGGCGTTTTCTGCACTCTCGGACTAAAAGGAATGACAATATCATAATCTTCGGGATTAAAATGAGCCAGGTGTTTTGAAGCTTCCAGTGAATTTTCTGAATAATTGATCTTCCAGAAGAGCTTTGCCATTTGATTAGCCCCCAAAATACCATCGATTTTGAAGCAGCTCAGTTCCGAAACACTGAAATCCATCACAACTGCGCCTACGTCTTTGAAAACAACCTGATCAACAGTCATTTCAGGCAAAATGGTAAAGATTTGTTCGTGTTTATTTTTCTGAGAATCCTTTACCGTACTTTTATGTTTTTTCTCTAATCCCAGTTCAGCATAGACCGCTGTAGAAATAACGGTCGGAGCTCCGGTATCAAACAGAAAATTATAGGATTTACCGTTGATGCTTACCTGTACAAAAGGCAGATCATTGGCATATCTAAGATTGATCTTTTCTACAGGATTTTGAAGCTGCACTTCTCCACTTTTAAAGAATTTCTTCCCCTGAGCGGAAAAAGTGGTTGTGAAGAGAATAAGAACGGTGTAGAGGATTTTTTTCATGAAATAACTTTACACGAAAATATAAATTTATAGTTAAAAATATCATTTTAATATAAAATTATTAAGACTCAGAATCCCTGTAAGATATACATACATTACAATTTATAGACATTATTATTATTTTCGGCATAAAGTTTTAAAACATCTTTTTTCAAAGTATTAATAACAATATCTTTATTACTATCAGGAATCTTTGAAACTACATCAATCAAATGCCCGGTGTACTCAGAGTTGATTAAAACTTCTTCACGTGCATAATTTAAAATAGCAAGCCAATTTAATTCTCTATTCTGTTTTGTTTGTGTTTGTTCAATAGCTTTAATATAGAATGAACGTCCTTCGTCATATTTTCCACTTCTAAAAAGTGCTAAACCTTTAGTTGCTGCTAAGCATATGTTAGTTACTTCATCAGTAACTAGTGAATTTTTAATTTTATTTAATTCAGCCATCGCCTCAATTGGTCGATTATCTAAAGCCAGTGCATATGCCAAATTATTAATTAGTTGGGGATCATTCGGATGACTTATTAAGCCGGCACGAACAAGGGATATTGACTTTTTTTGATCTTTTAACAATGTACTTGATAAGCTTGATCCAAACATAATTGGTCTTTTAGAAAAAGGCATATCTGCAAACCATTTAACAGAATTACTTAATGCTTCATTAAAATTATTATTATTAAAATTATCTAGAGCCAATGCTTCAAAATTTAGCTTAACATTAAATTTATCTTGTTCAATTTCCAATTGTTTATCTTTTGTAGAAGCCCACTCTACCTGTGCTAACGAATTATCATTTGGTGATATTAAAGCTTTTCTAAAAAGATCTCTACTCTTTTTAGAATTACCATTTAATAACTCAACAGTACCTAAGCTACTTGCTAGTTCTGATAAATTAAAAGGAGAAATATTTTTGGAATTAACTAAATCATTGGCTTTCTTGATAAACTTAGAGTTTCTCCCTCTTAAAGTTGCGATCGAAATTTCTGCAGAAGTCAACCAAGGATCGTTTAATATGAGAGGACTTTTCCTTAAAAAGTCATGTATATAATCTACAAAATCATTTGATTCATTATCAAAATGTAAAAATAATCTAATTGCAGATCTTAACACAAATCTGTTATGAGGAGCTAGGTTTAATGCGATCTGCATTGATTTAATAGATTGTATTTCTTGGCCTATTATAGAATAATATCTAGAAAGCTCCACATACAATATTGGATTTAAATGATAGACGCTAATCTTTGCCTTTAAAACTTTAATCTTTTCATATATTAATTCTTGATTAATCAAATTTGATATGTTATCTAAAGTAATTGTATCATAAAAACTGTGATTCTGAGGTAAATTTTCAACACCTAAAATGAATTTGGAAGTTGAAATTTGCGAATATGTTGCCTGCACCTTATTTTCAATTATAAAATGTGCTGCATTAATAACTTCTTCATTAGATCTACTATTATTAACAATAGCAGCACTTATAAGATCTGAAGCATGAATTAATGATTTATTTTTTGTCCAATCAAGAATATATTCATTAATATCTATATTTCTTTTAATAAGCATCTTAGAATTATTAAGTGCATCAAGCTCTCCCAATGAAATCGTTTTTTCAAAACTTCTCCAATTAGGAATTACCCTTCTATCCTCCTGTTCAAATAAATTAGCCATTTACTTTTTTTTTATTTTTAACTCTGCTTTCCTTTTTAATAAATCAAGTTTTGAAACAAATCTCTCTAAATTATAATTACTACCTACCGATAGTATATTCTTAGGATGTCCTCTTTTATCAGGAAAAGGATTACACAAATATTCAACCAAAGTTTTTAAGTCTGACAAATATTCTTCTTGTCTAATATTATTTTCAAATTCAATAAGAGAGCTTGTATAAGCATTCTCTAAGTATGGTCTAATTTCATAAAAATCACCCTTCCAAAAATCCCAAGAAAACTCATTAGGAATATGTTTTCTAAGCAATGCTGTCATACTAATCCCAGAAAAATAAAATACAATCAAACTTCCTAACAGATAACAATCCGTAGCAAATACTCGTTTATACCAATCTCGTTCATAAAACCTATACAATAGCTCAGGAGGAGCGTAATTCCAGTCTCCAGTAAATACTTGGTTATTATATGGACCATCCATTGATTTACACATAGACCTACCTAAATCTCCAATTTTACTTTCTTCATTAAAAACTAAAATATTAGAAGGTTTCAGATCTTGGTGTGAAACTTCTATCTTATGAAGTTGCTTTAATCCAACTGATATATCATGTAAAGATTTAAATCTCCACGCATAATCCAGATCTGAAGAAAAATTTAATGTTTTTCGAATATCACCTTTTGCTAAATCAAAAATCAAGTACGGTACAACAGAAAACGTAAATCCTGAAACAAACTCTTCACCAGACTCTTTTACAAAAGAAACTTTATCTACATTTTTATCTCTACAATAATTTGATAAATCTCTTTCATATTTAAAAACAGTTGTCATTTCATTCATTACATCCATCATACTTTGTCCTGGCATAATAGAATTAAATTTCATTATATCAAGTGCTTTTAAAAAACAAGTTTCACCATTTTTTTCCACGTAATAACATACAGAAAAAAAAGCACCAGTCTGATTATCTTTTTTTTCAATTTTTTCTACAACCTTCCAACCAGTTTCTAAAGTAAGCCCTAATAAATTGTGAGCAGCATTGTTATCCATTTAATATAATTTTCAGAAATATAAACCTACAAATTTATATTTATTAAATCTTACGGCTACCCGTATTTCTACGGAATTTTCCACAAAAAAAGCCGTCCTCACGGACAGCTTTCAATATCTTGAATTTTCAATTACTGTACTTTCACAAGCTCAACATCGAAGATCAACCAGGCGTTTGGTGGAATAACCCCTCCTGCTCCTCTTTCTCCGTACGCCATTGCTGGTGGGATCAATAAGGTAGCCGTTTCACCTTCTTTAAGCAACAGGATTCCTTCATCCCATCCTTTGATTACTCTTCCCATTCCGATTGGAATTTCAATAGGCTCGTTTCTTTTGAATGAAGAATCGAATTCTGTCCCGTCGATTAATTTACCTGCATAGTGTACAGATACATTATCACCAGATTTGGGAGCTTTTGCCCCTGCCACTGTTTTTGTGATCTTGTAATATAATCCCGATTCAGTTTTCTGCATTCCAGCTTTAAGGTCTTCGACCATTTTCTCCTGGTTAGCTTTGAATTCCTCTTCTTTTTTCTTTTTGTCAGCTTCTTCTTTAGCAATATACGCTTTATTGTTTTCTGCGATTTTAGCTTTTCCTTCCGTGAAAGTTTTTGCTGCATCGTAGTTCTTGTAAGCATCCCCTTTTCCGAAAACAGAAACTTTCTCTAAAACGATATCTGTTTTAGGCTTGTCCTGAGCTCCTTTTTCTACGTTAGCGATTGCATCGATGACATCGTTACCTTTCACTACTTTTCCAAAGATCGTGTGTCTTCCGTCTAACCAAGGAGTAGCCACTTCAGTGATGAAGAACTGAGAACCGTTGGTGTTAGGTCCGGAATTCGCCATAGATAGGATTCCTTTACCTGTATGCTTAAGGTCGTTTTTCTCGTCCTCGAATTTATATCCAGGATCTCCCATTCCTGTTCCCTGAGGATCACCTCCCTGGATCATGAAATCTTTGATCACTCTGTGGAAAATAGTTCCATCATAAAAAGGAACTCCTTTCGCTTTAGCTTTGTTGTCTATTTTCCCTTCTGCAAGACCGATAAAATTGGCTACAGTTACTGGTGCTTTTTTGTCTTCGAACTGCACGATCAGATTTCCTTTAGAAGTCTGAAGATTTGCATAAAGTCCGTCATTAAGACCTTCGTAAGTTTCTTTGTCTACGTTCATTTTTTTATAGATTGGGGTACAACTCATCAGCGAGATACTTGCCGCTGCCAGAATTATATTCTTGTTAAACAATTTCATTATTTATAGAGCTTTTAATTTTATGATCAATGGTATATCGTTGTCTATATTCTTTTCGTCTCCAAAAGTCCCGTAGGCCAGTGAAGAAGGGACCAAAAGCGTTACTTCCTCTCCATCATGCATAAAACGCAAAGCATTCTCTACCGCTTTCAGTTCATCAAAATGCCCGAATCTGGCATCTCTTCTTTCAAAAGGTTTATCGTAGATCCTGGTTTCGTCAAAATCATACAGATCGTAGGAATAAGAGATCGGCGTATCATCCGCTCTTCTAGTTCTCTGATCAAAACCTTCAACAGTTACCCAGTAATTAAGCTGTGTAGGATAATACTTCACAGACTGTCCGGTGATCCAATCCTGAATCTGGCCTCGTTCTATGGTATTCAGATTCTTCATCCTTTCCTTGGAAACATCCAGATCTTTCTGACTCAACACTCCGCCTACGGGAGGATGTGCTGTGGGCGCATTCCGGTTGCAGCTTAACAAACTTACTGCTGATATGAAGAGTAATTTTTTCATAAACTTTTGCGAAAATACGCATTTCGGGGAAATATTGTTCAATCGGTTTTAAAAAATTTTGGAGAAAATGATGAAGTATTTCAGGAGGATGAGATTATGGGAGATTTAAAGATTAAAAAAAATTTAACCACAAAAGTCACAAAAGCTTAGAAAACACTTTAGTAATTTTTAAAGTTGAATAGATTTCGCATAGTAAGAACACTTACGTTCTTATGAAAATCTTTGATTTTCTGCTTTTGTGATCTTATTGTTTTCACGATGCTAAAACGTTTAAAACTGTTCTGAAGTGTTTAACATTAAAAACTTTTGTCTCTTTTGTGGTTGAATTAATGAGTTATTTAAAACAAAATCACCCCACAAAGAGGTGATTATATGCTTTGGTATTGATCTATTACTGGATAGTCACTTTAATCATCTGTGGTACGGCAGGAAGAGTAGTAAACGGATTGGGATTGGCTAATTGCTGTACCGGCTGGCTTTCAGCCTGCGCCGGCTGAGATCCGATATGAGCGCCCGGGAAAGAGCACTGTAGTGTTCCACTATCAAAAAGCCCCATGATAGAAGAGATATCTCCTCTCGTTGAGCCATCTACTCCGTTATTGACAGATGCAACGAACCAGTCATTAGATTGCCCGTACATCGTTGCGAGTGCGATACGATCTCCTTTTCTAGCGGATATGGATTGGGAAGCTTTACCACCATTGTTCCCGTTGATTCTGGGCTGCAAAACAGTTGTCGCAGGATCTTTAAGAACATATACTTCTTTAATGCCGGATTGGGTTTTAAGAAAAGCTGCAAGCACATCTGCATTTCCCTGCTGGGAAAGTTCCTTCAGACCTTGTCCGCGGTCATTTTCTCCGGTTTTAAAGATAGGATTATCATTGCCGCTGTATACTACGACCAATACCGGTGAAAACGGAGAATTAGGTCCAGTAATACCTGTAAGATACTGTTCAAGAGTGGTTGTTTTTCCGGTTTCAGCAAGATCGGTCAATCCGTTAGCTGATAATTTACCCGGCGTAAAAATTGGATCTTCTTTTACAAGCGTATTCCCTGAAATATGGGATACGGCCCATACTCCTGCACTGATAGGTGTTTCATTGGCTGTCCCGCCTGAGGTATTGGTGATTTTCAAAGTGAACTTGGTTCCTCCGTCATGGGTCAACTCAGCTTTCAGCAATTGGTAGGCAGGAACGCTTAATGCAATTTCAGCCACATTCTTTATCGGATTTTCCACTGTTCCAGGATGATTCACTGAGGGTCCTGGAGTTTCATTGACACGGGTCCCGTTGTCCCAAAGTCTGATCTGTGAAGAAACATTTCCGGTTACCGGATCACCATTGTCCTGATACAATTTTATTCCAGGATTGGCAGGAGCGAAAAACAGATCATTGCTATTTCCGTACATCGCCGCAAAACTTATGGTCTGACCTTTTCCGGCATAAAAGCTAAAAGAAGTAGATTCTCCCGGATTAAGAACAGGGGATGAACCCGCATTCTTGAACGTTCCGAATTGGGTCAGTGCTTTACTATCAATTATATTTTCTACGGTTATTGTGGCCGAGTCATTTACCGCCTGCTCTGTATCATCATCAGTACTGCATGAGGAAAAAGCTAAAACGCCGATAACCGAAAGCAGACCAAGAAGTAATTTGAATTTCATCAATTGCATCGTATTCTAAATTTTCTGAAAAATTACCAATATTTAGCGAGAAAATAAAAAAAACCGGCAGAATAAATTTCTGCCGGTCGTATTATTGAATCAAATCATGTTAAAATTAAACCGTTTCCAGAACGTCTTTTTCAACGACTACTCTCCATCCGAAAGAGTCTTCGCTCAGGTTGTTCTGAAGATCTGTAAGGTCCTTTTTAAGGATTGCAGCATAGCTTTCCTCATCTGATAATCTTGGAAGTTCAAGTTTTACGCCTTCATATCCTAAAGCCTGGAATACAGTAGTTACAACCGCTGTCCCTACTCCCCAAACTTCTTTCAACGTTCCGTTTTTCTGAGCTTCTACAACCGTTTTCACTGCTACAGGCTCTATTTTCACCTCAATTCCTCTTTTCTTAGCAAGTTGGATGAAGCTGTCTCTTGTTACCCCGTCAAGGATTTTTTCAGAAGTCGGCGGCGTGTAGATAGTATCGTTAATTCTTACGAATACGTTCATGGTACCACTTTCTTCAAAATATTCGTGAGTTGCATCATCCGTCCAGATAATCTGCTCGTATCCTTCTTCAATAGCCAGCTGTGTAGGATAGAAAGAAGCGGCATAGTTACCTGCTGCTTTTGCTGAACCTACTCCTCCGTTGGCTGCTCTTGAATAATGATCTGAAATTTTTACAGAAACCGGCTCTGAATAATAACTTTTCGCTGGTGTAGCAACAATAGCAAACATATATTTATTGGCAACTCTTGCTTTCAAAGCTTCCTCCGTAGCAAAAATCAATGGTCTTATATATAATGACATTCCCTCTCCTTGTGGAATCCAGTTTCTGTCAACGTCCACCAATGCTTTTAATCCGTCCAAAAACATTTCCTCAGTTACTTCAGGCATTGCCAGACGAGTTGCTGATTTGTTGATACGCTCAAAATTCTTTTCTGGCCTGAAAAGGAAAACCTGCCCGTCTTTGTCTTTATAAGCTTTCATACCTTCAAAACAAGCTTGTCCGTAGTTTACACCCATCATGGCTGGTGTAAATGGTATAGGACCGTAAGGAACCAATTTTACATCACCCCACTTTCCATTTTCATACTCACATATCACCATATGGTCAATAAAAGTACTTCCAAATGAAAAATTGTTCGGATCGAATTCCGAAAGTCTGGAGTTTTCAGTTTTTTGAATTATCATTTTTAAAAATTTTTACGATGTTCTACAAATTTAACATAATTTTCTAAATATAAAAATTTTGGAGTAAATTTGACAAAAAAATAGCTTGAAAAGAGAGATTAAAACCACAAACGACGGTAGTAAAACATTGTTTATCAGTGATTTAAATGAAAACTACCATTCTCATCATGGAGCGCTCCAGGAAGCAGAACATGTGTTTATCAAAAATGGACTAAATCAAGTAAATGATTATGAAATTAATATTTTAGAACTCGGTTTTGGAACAGGTTTGAATGTTTTGGTGACAATTAATGAATATTTAAAAACTGACAAAAATCATGTCATCAACTATTTTTCTCTGGAAAAATACCCCATAAATGAATCCGAAATTAATGATCTCGCCTACTTTGAGCATTTTGATAACCCGGAATTCAAAAATATTTATCAAAAAATTCATCAGGCAGACTGGGGAAAATCGGTTGAAATCATTAAAGGTTTTCATCTTAAAAAGATCGAATGCGACTTCTTCTCCCTGAAAGACATAGACTTACCTAAAATCAATCTGGTTTATTACGACTGCTTTGGTGCAAGAGTACAGCCTGACTTGTGGGAAAAACCGCTTTTTGAAATGGTTTCCGACAAAATGTCCGTTAACGGTTTATTAACAACCTACTCTTCAAAAGGAAGTGTACGAAGAATTCTTCAGGATCTTAATTTTAAAGTGGAAAAAAAACAGGGACCTCCGGGAAAAAGAGAAATGATGAATGCCGTAAAGATGGAAATCAAAGAAAACGAATCAAACAACGAAGAAGAGGCAGAAGCTAAATCTTAAAGAACCAAGCAGGGAATGGCAAATTTATCTTTTGGGTTTCGCCTTTTCCACTTATTTCCTTATTTTAGCGATACAAAATATTATATATGATTGATAAGGTCAACATTAGAGTATATGCGTGCGCAATAAAAGATAAAAAAGTACTGACCCTCTTTGAAGAGTATGCTGGTGAACCCCTAATGAAGTTTCCGGGAGGCGGTTTAGAATTTGGAGAGGGACTCCTGGAATGTCTTCACAGGGAATTTGATGAAGAACTTAATGTTAAGATAGAAGTTGTAGAGCATTTTTATACCCAGGAAGATTTCCTTGTTTCCCGTTTCAGAGAAAATGAACAGTTGCTTACCATATATTATATAGTAAAAATCACCACTGAAGAAGACTTTCTTATCCTGGATCCATGTATTGAGAGAACAGAATGGATAGACATCGATACACCAGATAATCCATTTCCGCTTCCGGTAGATAAAATAGTATTCGATAAATTAAAAGAAAAATTCCTGTAAATAATTTACAGGAATTTTATATTTATTTTCTGACTTTAAAATCTCCAGCTCCCGGATAAGGCTGCAAATACCCTGAATTCCAGTTAGACTGCAGAAGAGACTCAATAAACTCATCTGTTCTGTTTTTATGAGGATTGTATTGGTCTTTCAGGTCAATATCTGCCATTTTACCTTTTACATTCCACCAGAAAGCGCTCCATCCGCCTCTAAGTTCTTTAATGATCTCATATACATTTTTACCGGTAGCTCTGTTCATGAGCTTGGCAAAAACCTGGCCTTCCGTCGTGGTAAGATCCCTCAGTTGCTTTTCATACTGATCAGCAAGCATATTCTGTCTTTCTTTGACAAATTTCCTTTTGGCTTTACTGTCCATATCATTCATATCAGCCTGGATATCTCTGTACTGCTGGAGTGCAGTAACAAACAGCGGATAGACTCTGTTCAGTTTTTTATTAAGGAAATAATAGTAATTTTTATCCAGTTGGTTATTAAACCTCGGTTTATTCACCAAAACCAGCTCCTCCAGCACCACCACCGGCTCGCCGTTAATTTCATAAACCTTCATCTTCTGACGTTCGTCATAATAATATTTATTACCGAACTCATCTACTTTCAATGATTCCGCAGGATATTGATTGAGAGGTTTTGCAACAATAGAATCCTTCTGACCAAAAACACTGACTCCAAAAAAGAAGATAAAAAGACAGACAATCTTACTAAAATTCATTATTTTTACACTTATAATAACAAAAATTAAACGCAAAAATCATTCCTTTTTATGAAATTTGAAAAGAAATCTTTAAAATTTTTAGAAAAATATTTAAATACCTCTTCTCCAACAGGTTACGAACACAAAGGCCAGGAAATCTGGATGGACTACATCAGACCGTATGTAGATACAATCGAAGTGGATCATTACGGAACATGCTATGGGATAATCAATCCCGAGGCCGAATTTAAAGTAGTGATTGAAGCGCATGCTGACGAGATCTCATGGTACGTGAATTACATTACAGATGACGGATTGATCTATGTTATCCGAAACGGTGGCTCAGATCAGACCATCGCGCCTTCTAAAGTGGTACATATTCATGGTGAAAACGGAATTGTAAAAGGCGTATTCGGATGGCCCGCCATTCATACCCGGTCCAATCAGAATGAACCTACTCCTAAAATTGAAAATATCTTTATCGATTGTGGAGCCATTTCCAAGAAAGAAGTGGAGGAAATGGGAATTTATGTAGGATGTATGATCACGTACCCAGACGAATTCTTTGAAATGAATGACAGATATTTTGTCTGCAGAGCACTGGACAACAGAATCGGAGGTTTTATGATCGCAGAAGTGGCCAGACTTTTAAAGGAGAACAAAAAATCGATTCCTTTTGGACTGTATATCACGAATTCTGTACAGGAAGAAGTGGGATTGTATGGCGCTGACATGATCGCAGATACCATTAAACCCAATATTGCTATCGTAACAGATGTTACCCACGATACCACTACCCCAATGATTGAGAAGAAAAAAGAAGGTGACCAAAAGTGCGGTGACGGACCTGTGGTTTTCTTTGCTCCAAGCATTCATCATACCATCAGAGAACTCATCATTGATACTGCAAAATCCAAGAAAATTCCTTTCCAGAGAGCTGCCGCCAGCAGAGCTACTGGAACAGATACTGATGCTTTCGCCCATTCCAACGGTGGAGTACCAAGTGCGCTAATTTCGTTACCTTTGCGCTACATGCATACAACGGTAGAAATGGTATCTAAAGAAGACGTAGGCAACGTGATCAAACTAATCTACGAAACTCTTCTGAAGATCAAACCGGAGATGAAACTGAAGTATCATTAAGAGACGAAAAGACACAAGAACCAAGATATAAGATGTAAATGGGCAGCTATTCAAATGTCTCCTACCTTTAAAGAGTCCTGATTCTTGGGTATTGGCTCTTGACTCTTGGTTCCTGATTCTAAATATCTAATATAAAAGTAAAAATGAAAACGAAGCTTATCGCTCCTTCCCTTTTATCCGCAGACTTCGGGAATCTGCAAAGAGACATTGAAATGCTGAACAACTCCCAGGCAGACTGGTTCCACATTGATGTGATGGATGGGAGGTTCGTTCCCAACATTTCATTTGGTTTTCCCGTAATGAAGACCGTTCAGCAGCATGCTAAAAAATTTGTAGATGTTCATTTAATGATCGTTGAGCCGGATAAATACGTAGATGAATTCATCAATCATGGTGCAGACCTTATTTCTGTACATTATGAAGCTTGCACTCACCTTCACCGAACGATCCACCATATCCAGAGCAGAGGGGCAAAAGCTGGGGTAGTTTTGAATCCTTCCACTCCGGTATTGATGCTTGAGGACATCATCGCTGATGTAGATCTTGTACTTTTAATGAGTGTAAACCCAGGATTTGGAGGACAGAAATTCATTGAAAACACGTATAAAAAGATTGCAGAGACTAAAGATCTTATCCTGAGCAACAATTCAACGGCACTGATCGAAATTGATGGTGGTGTCAATCTTGAAAATGCTTCAAAACTATTCGAAGCAGGAGCAGATGTTCTTGTGGCAGGAAATGCAGTATTCTCTGCAGAGAGTCCGGAAAGAACGATTGAATTGCTGAAAATCTAAAAACTTAACAAGTACTTACCTACCAAAGGCAGCCCAATAAGCTGCCTTTGATTTATTAGTAAAACAATGGTTATTAGTCTACCTGCTGAAAATTAAAACTCAGATCACCTCCATTGTAATTAAACGAAATATTAGTAGGAAAAATCTGTGATGAAGTACTCAACCAACGGTATTCCAGAAATTTAATATTGCCTGCAGTGATTGGATATACCGCATTACCATTATCTGGCCTGGTCTTTTTATACCAGTCATTGGAATTCATTGTAATCACATACTTTTTATCTTTCTCCAGAGCTAATTCTGCAATAACCTTTGTGAATAAAGTGTTTGAAGCTGACACATTTACCATTTCCGTCCTCAGCACCGTTTTAGCAGTATAATCCCATATTGTCACCTTTAAATCAGGATTTACATCCGGCAACCGTAGTGTAATTGCATTGATCTTTCCTTTTACATTCGGTGAAAACACGAGACCAAATTCATAATTTCCTGAATTGATAAAATTAGTGGTCATTGTAAATCCTGCATTTTCCTGATATTTAGCTAATGGATTCTCTTCTGCATAGACGATAGGTTGAGGAATCGATTCATCATCATTCTTACTGCAGCTTGTTATTAAGAATACTGAATTCAAGGCCATTGCTATACAAAGACTTTTACGAGATAGCGATCTCAAAGTAGAAAAAACTTCTAAATGTTTCATTGGTTTTAATTTTAATCATTAATGGCACAAAGATTAAAATAACCGGGAGATAAAACATCAGGAAAAACACTGTTTTAAGATGAGTTATTGCCCTATTTTTGATGGTATACAATGACTAAAAAAGAGAAAAAGGCAGCTCCTGAGGGCTGCCTTTCTTCTTGCGGAATTTGAGCTTATGTGGTTATTAGTTTTTTATTATAAGATTTAATGCTTAAGATTCCTTGTGTTATTGCTGACGTAAAATTGCAAATAAAAATACATACGGCACATCCGTAGAAATACTGAATCTCCATTAGGTATTTCTACTTAATCCCGGAAATAATTAAGGTAATTCTTTGCGCCAGATACAGGCACAAATTACCAAAACGATACTTATGACTGAAAATATCGTTCTGACCGTATTCAGAAGATTCCATCTGTTTTCAAAACTTTCACGCATCTGCTTAATAGCTTCTACTGTCGAACTGCTGATATCAAACTTATCCAGCATATCATTTAAAGGAACATTTCCTACAATGGTCACCCCAAATACACCGATCAGATAAGCAGCAGAAGCCAATAAAAGAAAGATAAAAACAGATGACTCACCACGGAACAGAAAAGTGGTTACAGGAAGCAACACCGCACTCCCCATAAAACTCATAAAGAATACAGGATTAAGAATCTCCCGGTTAATACTCTGCATGGATTTGAGATATTCGGTGTCAGAAAGTTTTCCCAGTCCGAGTACAACCGAACATGAGTAGGCATAGAAAAGCCCGGCGATCAAAGCCGTAAGTACGGCAGTCATGAGTAAAAATACCGTTGTCATTTTCATATATTTTGATTTGTGATATAAAACAAAAGAATCCTAGTAAGGATTCCATTTTTTGATGATTTGCTGTGCGGTCATGATCATTTCTTCATCCCAGTTCTCGGGTTTGAAATACTGAAACGCTTCATTCTTAACTTTTGCGACACTACTCTCATCAAACAGCATCTTTGTCAATTTTGTCTGTTCATCATAAAGCACCATATCTTCTACAGGTTTCGAATCCACTCCAATTCTTCTGTTCCAAACTTTCTTATCTTCAGACCGATCTTCAGACTTACTGATAATTTCTTTGACCCGATTAAAATCAGCAAAAAAGAAAAGCTTATCAGACTCAGCACTTAAGGTATGCCCAAGCCTTTCGATAACAATATATTCAAGGTTTTGACATTGGGATAATACTTCAGGCAACATCTCTACTATTTCGTCGGGAATACGGTCATCATGGGTATCTCTCCTGACTGGTTTCTTTGCGTAAGCACTTTCCTGCCAGCTTCCTCCGGAAAGATGGATTTCTTTCACTTTCTCCAGTGGATACAGTTTTATAATTTCCTGCATGCTTACTCCAAAATTGCATGACTGACAGTAGATATTATGAAGATCCAAAATAAGAAAACCTTCAATATCTTCTACGAGTTGATCCAGAAAAACTCCCTGCTCTTTCACATCGTCTATAGAAAAAGAAAAAGCAAGATTTTCGACTCCAACCGGAATTTCAACAGCATCCTGAAGTCTTTTAAGCCTGTCTTTTCCAATCTGAAGGGTTAAGGGATGCATTGGAACAGGCAACGGAACCCCCTGATGAAAATTTTCAGTATTCATAAACCCGAAATGTTCGGTGATATGATTGTATTTTCGATTGGCACATTCCTTTTTTAATTTTTTAAGCCATATTTCCTGCCTCTCATTCCATCTGGCATCAAAAAGGGAATAATAAACGCCATGTCCCAAAAGCCGGTTATTGGCTGCATAAAAATCCAGTAATCCCGAAAGCCATTCCGGCTCATTTACATCATAGAAGGTATCAAAAGACCATTCCAAAACATCCACAGAATTATTCTGCAGAAGAGGAAGTATCGCGGAAACAAAATCTGCTTCCGGCATCATTGATAATCCTAAAAAAGGCTTACTCATAAATTATCCCATTCCACAGGCAGGACAGCCGCCACCAGTTCTGAGAATCGTATCTTTTTTGGGAACAAACCTTGTTTCAGCAGTCTATATGGACTTCGGAGAATCTGCTTTCTTTATTTTACTTGCCGGTTTTTTCGCCTTTTTAACAGGTTTTGTAGTCTGTGCCGATACACTTACGGCCAATAAACTGGCCATTACTAATGCTGGAATTTTCATATTCTTTTTTTAATGGAACTTACAATAAGTATTCCATTCATGATTATGCTAAAAATACAACAATTTACGGAAGGACATTTTAAAATTTAAAGTTCTTGCTGATATTTTAATACGAAAAATCAGAATCACTCTAATTATCCTAAAATGTAATATCCTTTATTTATATTTAACGTAAATTATAAAGGAGCATGAAGAACAGGTTGATCAAAGCCATTTTCTTAGGATTGATAGCATCATCATATACCATTAACGCACAGACCGAATCACCTGACAACAGCAAAATGGAATGGTTTAAAAATGCTAAACTTGGTATCTTTATCCATTGGGCATCTACTCGGTGGATGGAATTTCTGAATCGTGGTCGTTCTTCAATAATTATATTAACCATGAAATTTACATGAAACAGCTGAACGGATTTTCAGCTTCCCGATATCATCCTGATGAATGGACTGAGCTGATCAAAAAGTCCGGCGCTCAGTATGCAGTAATAACAACCAAACATCATGACGGCGTTTCACTCTGGAACTCAAAAGCCGAAAAAGCAGTGACAATACCCACTCATTCTTTGGCAAAAAAAGACGTTTTGACCCCTTTTGTCAGCAGTCTTAAAAACTCAGGGCTGAAAACCGGACTTTACTTTTCTCTTCCCGACTGGAGCCATCCCTATTATGACATTCACACAAGAACAAAAAAACGGTACGAAATCAAAAATGATCCGAAGCGATGGGAACAGTTTATCCATTATTACCAAACCCAGTTAAGTGAGCTTTCTTCACAATATCATCCGGACCTGTTATGGTTCGACGGGGATTGGGAACACTCCTCCACAGAATGGAAAGCTCCTCAAACATTAGACATCCTAAAGAAATACAATCCCGGGATCATCATTAACTCCAGGCTTAACAATCACGGGGATTATGACACTCCTGAACAGGGAATCCCTGTCCTAAGTCCACAAAGTCAATATTGGGAACTCTGCTATACAATGAATGATTCATGGGGATATCAACCTGATGATCATCATTATAAAATACCTAATATGATCGTGAGAACTTTGGCAGATGTGATCAGCATGGGAGGAAATTTACTTCTAGACATAGGACCAAAACCTGACGGCACCCTTCCTGAGCAACAGATTGAAATTTTGAAAAATCTGGGAAGATGGACCTCAAAAAACAAAGAAGCCATCTATGGAACAACCCGCGGACTTCCATTTGAGAATTTTAAAGGAAAATCTTCTGTCGCAGGAACCAAAAAATCTATATTCCTGTATCTTGAAGAAGCTAAGGATTTCGTAAAGGTATATGGTTTGGCTAACAAACCGGATGCGGTGAAAATTGTTGGTGAGCGTGATGCTAAAGTTAATTTCAGTTTTAGCAATGAAGGCACTGTTATCATTGATTTATCTAAGGTTTCATTTGATCAGGATGTCACCATAGTAGAGCTTGTCTTCAAAAATCCTCCTGCCCTGATGGAAAACTTAAAAAAGGATCGACAAGTTCTCACGACTATTCTTGAAAACAAAAGCACCAGAATCGCAGCTTATGATATGGCAGACCTTCTTCACAGCGGAAACAATCTTCTGAATGGATCGGGTCTTACCAGCGACGGACAGGACATGAAAATTCCCCAAACAGCCAAAACCAATCCTGAAACCCTGCAATGGATCAGCAAACATGCGGTAGCTTTATACGAAACCGGAAAAGGATTGCCAGCAGGACATTACCCTGGAATGAGTGCATTGTCAAAAGACAGAAAAACCCTCTATCTTTTTGTAGAAGGAACTCCTACAGGCCCAATAGCATTAAAAGGAATAAAAAATAATATTTCAAGAATCAGAATTGTGGGTGAGGGATCTATCATCAGTCATTCAATTTATAATAAACTGTACTGGAGTGACACGCCTGGAATTATCTATATAGATGTTCCAAAGCAAAGGCTTGACAAAAATATGACAGTAATCGCTATATTGCTTGATGATCCTGTAGAATTGTACAGGGAAAAGGTTGGGGCTATAGAAAACAACCTGTAAAATATTATTTCGAGACATTTTGACATAAAAAAACCAGAGAAAATTCTCTGGTTTTATATTTTTTAAGGATATTTTCTTAGAAAATCTCTCTTCCTGAAAAATGGAACTGAGCTTCAATAAGAGCGTTCTCGTCAGAATCTGAACCGTGAACCGCATTTTCTCCGATGCTTCTTGCAAACATTTTTCTGATTGTACCTTCCGCTGCTTCTGCAGGGTTGGTAGCGCCAATCAATGTTCTGAAGTCTTCAACTGCATTGTCTTTTTCTAAAACAGCAGCTACGATAGGACCTGAACTCATGAATTCTACCAATTCTCCATAAAATGGTCTTTCAGCATGTACTTCATAGAATTTTTTAGCGTCAGCTACAGTAAGCTGAGTTAATTTTAAAGCTTTGATCTTAAAACCTCCTTCTGCGATCTTACCTAATATAGCACCGATATGTCCGTCTGCTACTGCATCAGGCTTAATCATAGTGAATGTAATGTTAGACATAAATGTATATTTTTTTAATGGCGCAAAATTACAAAAAATATCTTTGATTTTTATTTTAATTTTTTTTTAACATAAAAATAACTTTTATTAACAAAGGCAGAAAAATTTTTGGCACAGAAATTGTTAATTCTATTACGATTCTCATGTTTAATTTGAGTTTTCATGGTTATTAGTTTTTACCCAGCTTCGGCTGGGTTTTTTATTTGCAATAATCTGAATAATAAATTGCGAATTTGATAATTTTTAAAACCTATTAAAATCATATTAATACACTATTGCTTCTATTTCAATCAATGAAATAAATTTATTTTTTCACTATTTTTTCAGTTTTAATTTCTGAGAAAAATCGGAATGACAAAAA
Source organism: Chryseobacterium carnipullorum (assembly GCF_900142785.1). Classification (GTDB taxonomy): domain Bacteria; phylum Bacteroidota; class Bacteroidia; order Flavobacteriales; family Weeksellaceae; genus Chryseobacterium; species Chryseobacterium carnipullorum. The sequence continues at coordinate 29,453 of NZ_FRCD01000021.1, forward strand.
AATACTTATCTGGCAGAAAAAACGCAGACAAAAAGTGGAGTTATTGTAGATGTGGAAATATTTTTGTGAGGAAAAAACCTGATTTTTTTTAAAAGCAAAATTTTTTCAGAATCAAATTCAAAGATTGGAATTCAGATCCGACTGATCCCTCTTGAATTGATTGACCAAAAATCTTACAGGAAGAGGTTGGATATGTGACAAAAGTTCTTTCCCTAAATAAGGATAGGACAATTTCTCAGATTAATCATTTTAATCCGGCAGATTACTAAAATCCGATTTTACATTTGGAATATTTCTATTGCCTGGTCGCTTCTTCAGCCTCTTCCATCAATTTTATGTAGTTCGCATAGCGGGAATACTGAATTTCTCCGGTTTCAAGAGCGTCAAGAACGGCACATTTAGGTTCATTGACATGAAGACAGTTGTGAAATTTACATTCTTCCCTCTTCTTAAAGATCTCAGGGAAATAATGCTGTACTTCTTCTTTTTCAATGTCAATCATGGCAAACTCACGTACCCCAGGTGTATCAATAACATTTCCGCCAAAATCCCAGAAGTGCATCTGCGCAAAGGTTGTCGTATGTTTTCCTTTCAGGTGAGAGTCTGAAATTTCAGACGTTTTTAAATTTAATCCGGGCTGTAACGCATTCACCAATGTAGATTTTCCACATCCTGAATGCCCAAAGAATACAGAGGTTTTATCCTTAAGAAGATCCTGAAGCTGGTCGAAGTTCAGTTTGGAATAGGATGAAGTTTCTAAAGTTTCATACCCTATTTCCTGATAAAGGAATTCTATATCCTTAACAAGCTCTATTTCTTCTTCGTTCAGAACATCAATTTTATTGAATAAGAGCAAAGGTTTAATATTATATGCTTCACAACAAGCCAGAAATCTGTCCAGGAATCCAAGTGAAGTTTCCGGATGTTTGAGGGTAAAGATGAAGCAGGCCAGATCTATATTGGAGGCAATGATATGGGCTTCTTTTGAAAGGTTGACAGATTTTCTGATCAGGTAATTCGTACGGGGTTCTATTTTGGTGATCCAGGCTACGTCATCCTGCTCTAACTGAAATTCCACAAAATCTCCTACAGCAAGCGGATTGGTAAGCCTTGTCTTGATGAGTTTGAATTTGCCACGGATTCTGGCTTCGAAAATTGTATTGGTTTCGAATTCCATGACCTGATACCAGCTGCCTGTAGATTTAATGATTTTTCCTTTCATATGATAATTGGCTGCAAAGATAAGCAATTAGGGCTTAGGATTTCGGTATCTGAGTAAACTCTTCCCTATTTCCTAAGCCCCGTTGCTTATTAACTATTGTATTAAGTAAGACTTATTGTCTGTCAATCATAATACTGTTCTGTACTTCAATAGATTCTTCATGAATCGCTTTGAAAACTTTTTCAATAAATTCATGAGACATTCCGGTTTCCTTGGCTTTTTGATTTGCGTATTCTGTGATCACTTTCCATCTTTCAGGCTGGAAGATCGCGATATCGTTCTCTTTTTTAAGCTTACCGATCTTTTCAGAGATCTTCATTCTTTGGGAAAGAAGTTCGATCAGCTGGAAGTCAAGATCAGAGATCAGGGTTCTGTGTCTTCCCATTTCATTATCAAAACCTGCCAGTCCTGAATTCCTTACTTTCAGGTTGCCAATCAGTTCTGCCAATACTTCAGGAGTGATCTGCTGTGAAGCGTCGCTCCATGCTTCATCAGGATTGCAGTGCGATTCAATGATGGCTCCCTGGTATCCTACGTTTAATGCTTCCTGAGTAATGTCTGCAAGACCGGTTCTGTTTCCACAGATGTGGGAAGGGTCGATCAGCATTGGAATATTGGGAAACTGGCTTTTGAAATCAAGGGCGATCTGCCAGTTGGGGTTATTTCTGTATTTTGTTTTCTGGTAGGTTGAAAATCCTCTGTGGATGGCTCCCAGGTTTTTAATATCCTGTCCTAAAAGTCTTTCCAAAGCACCGATCCATAAAGCAAGATCCGGATTGACAGGATTTTTCACAAATACGGGTTTATCTGTTCCTCTTAAAGCCATCGCAATTTCCTGAACGGTAAACGGGTTTACCGTGGAACGTGCCCCAATCCAAAGAACATCTACATCTGCTTCCAGGGCAGCAAACACGTGGTGAGCATTGGCTACTTCTGTAGCGGTCTTAAATCCGTATTCTTCTTTTACTTTTTTCAGCCAGTTTAAACCGATTACTCCTACTCCTTCGAAACCGTTTGGTTTGGTACGGGGCTTCCAGATTCCTGCACGAAAAACAGAGACATTAGCGTTGGTTTCTCTTATTCTTTTAGCAGTTTCAAGCATCTGAGCTTCACTTTCCGCACTGCATGGTCCCGCGATCATTAATGGCTGAGAAAGCTCATTGATCCACTCGTTTTTTACATCGTTTAAATTCATACTTTTAAATTTATTGTTTTTTTATATTTTTCAAATTAACAGCAATAGTCCTTTCATTATAAAATTTACTTTATAATTCTTTTCAAAAAATGCCGTTCAAAAATGGTTTAAAGGAATCAGGAAAATAAAAGGACTTTAATCCTCCTGTATTTTTTGGAAAGAAATTCAGTTAGCAGTACCAATAAAATCGATAATACGTTCTGAAATTTCTATAATAGAAAGCAGAAAAACTAAAATAACCGCTAAAGTAATTAGCGGGTGCAAAATGAGACAGATATGGGAGTAATACTTTTTCCACTTGAGTTCTGAAACTTCTGTTTATTTAGCTTTTTAAATCTAATTTGTTTTTGTCAAAAAATTATTTTTCACAAAATTATTTGACAAAGATATAAAAAAACTCAGTCTGACAAAAAAAAATTGAGATAAATACAAAAACTTATGTCAGATCAAATTTCATCAGATCGTCAAGATCCTTTAAAACCGGATTTTTTTCAATAAATTTTTCGAATATTTTTCTTTTGGTAACGACTTCAATCTTGAGGCTATCGAAATCGCGCTGGTAATCTACTTCAATGGAATGGTTGTGAACCTTTGTTTTGAAATGATTAAAGAATTCTCCGGCAATTTTATCAAATTCCACTTTGGCAGAATCTGAAGGATATAAAACTTTAATCGTATTTTCTCCGGATTTGACGAGTTTAAATGCTTTTACCGCATTGAAAATAAAACTACTTCGTTTCTGAAGCTGCTTAAGCATCAGGTTCCATTCCATCTGCAGATCTGTTTCTGTAAAATGGTTTTTGGGAAGACTTTCTGTTTTTACGGCTACAGTTTCCTCTTTCACTTCTTTCTCTTCCTTGTTCAGGAAAGAATTGATGCTAAAGCCTGAAGTGATCCCCTGTCTTGACAGCGGCTTGGTTGTTTTAATCGTAGTTTCCTGAACTATTTCAGCCTGAGCAGGTTTTTCTGCTTTTACTTCTTTTTTCTCAGGAGCTTTTTCCTGGATGATCTTCACTTCCTGTTTCTCACTGAGAAACGGGGCCAGTATTAGGAACTTTTTTTTTTAGTATCGCCTAAATTAGCTGTCAGCGAGGACAGCTGCATCAAAGCAATTTCTACTGTAAGTCTTGGGTTTTTGGAGTTTTTATAATTGATATCCGCATGGTTGCAGATTTCAACGCCGTCAATGAGCTGCTGGGCATTCCATTTCTGGCTTTGCTCCACAAATTTCACCTTTGTCCTCTCCCCGACTTCAATGAGTTCTATTGTTCTTGCATTCTGGGCCATCATCAGATCTCTGAAATGATTTCCTAATCCTGCAATGAAAATATGGGGATCAAAGCCTTTCTTGACAATATCATTAAAAGCAAAAAGGACTTCGGGAATTTTATTCTCCTTGGCCAGGTCCACGATATTGAGGTACTGGTCGTAATCCAGAATATTGAGAACTTCGGCAGCTTTGGCCAGTGTGATATTTTTCTGGGAAAAAGTAGAAAGCCGGTCGAAAATGGAAAGTGCATCCCTTAAAGCACCGTCAGCTTTCTGAGCAATCAGATAAAGCGCATCGTCTTCATACCGGATATTTTCCTTCTGAGCGATGTTTCTTAAATGTCCCTGAATATCTTCTATGGTAATTCTTTTGAAGTCATAGATCTGACAACGTGACAGAATCGTAGGGATTATTTTATGCTTTTCTGTAGTCGCCAAAATGAAAATGGCGTGCGCAGGCGGCTCTTCCAGTGTTTTAAGAAAAGCATTGAAGGCTGCAGAAGACAGCATGTGCACCTCATCGATAATATAGACTTTATATTTACCTACCTGAGGCGCAAAGCGGACTTGATCTATCAGTTCCCTGATGTCATCCACGGAATTGTTGGACGCCGCATCCAGTTCATAGATGTTGTAGGCGAAGCCGTCTTCTGAAACAGAACCATCTTTTTCATTGATCTTTCTGGCAAGAATTCTTGCACAGGTAGTTTTACCTACCCCTCTTGGACCGCAGAAAAGCAAAGCCTGGGCCAGCTGATTTTCTTCAATAGCGTGTTCAAGCGTATCCGTAATATAAGATTGCCCTACGACAGTGTCAAACTGTTGGGGGCGATATTTTCTTGCAGATACGATAAAATTTTCCATTGGTCAAAAATAAGAAATATAGTTTTAATCTGAAAATTAAAAGTTTTCAAATATCAACAAAAACTGAATTTAGGTAAAATTGGAAAACTTTTAATAATTAATCTTTTGCTTTTTTTGTTTTGTAGTAATGTTCAATAATCTCAACGATCACTTTTTCAACTTCACCTCTTCCTTCATCTGTTCTCATATCAATACCACAGAATTCTGTTCCGTTGTATGCAGGAAACAAGTTCAGATAATAGACTCCCGCTGCTATCAAGGCTAGCATTGCTCTTACGTTTGTCGCATTTTCTCCGAAATAAGGATCTGTTACATTTTCAAATAAATTGGCAGCTACCTCTTCTCTTTGCTTTAATATATTTTTCAGTATTGGCTTACTTTCAGAAAGCTCCCAAAGAATAATTTTTTGTAGTTCCTTATTTTTCTTCAGGCTTTCAAACTGCATAAGAATTCCTTGAATTAAAGATTCTTTACCTTTACCCACCTGCACTTCTTCTTCAATATCCGGTCTGAATTTGCTCCAGTAATCCTGAGATTTTATATACTCATCAATAAGCTTATCGGTACTTCCAAAGTACTCATAGATAAGCTTTTTATCGAAACCAGCTACTGCTGCAATCTTACTTACCTTCAGACCAGAGTATCCTTTTACTCTCAAAATTTTACCAACTGCTGCGAGCAGTTTTTGCTTTGTCTTTTCTTTGTCCCTAATGGGCCCTTGCACTACTTTTCTAGGCATAATTTATTATTTTTTTGCAATATGCAATTTTTTATTTATATCATCAAAAACATTAAGTGTTTTATCAAGATGCTCTCTTTTGTGCCGCGCTGTTACAGTCATTCTTATACGCGCATCTTTTCTAGCTACAGCAGGATACATAATCGGATTTGTATATACTCCTTCTTCAAGCAATATTCTGCCAATATCCCACATTTTATTCTGATCTCCTATTTTCACCGGAATAATTGCTGAGCAGGTAATGCCGGTATCTAAACCTAAATCATTAAGCCCTTTTTTAAAATAATTGATATTATCCCATAATCTGTCTTTCCAGAATGGTTCTTCATCAATCAAATCAATTGCTTTTAAAATTCCAAAAGAAGAAGGGGGTGGTGTTACTGAGAAAATATGCTGTCTAGACTGAAACTTAAGGAATGATGCTATTTTTTTATTAGCAATCACATATCCTCCCAGGTTACCAAAAGTCTTGCTGGACGTTCCTGTTATAAAATCTACCTTATCTAATAAATGATCATCTTCAAGGGCTCCTCTTCCGGTTTTCCCCATCACTCCTACACCATGTGCATCATCAACCATCATATAGGCATTGTATTTTTTCACAAGAGCATATATCTCGCTAGCGCGTGAAGTATCTCCTTCCTGAGAGTATACTCCATCTACGATAACAAGTTTGGTACGGTACGTATTTTCACATACCTTCAAAATGTGTTCCAAAGCTTCCAAATTATTGTGAGGAAATGTTTTTTTATTTGTAAAAGCACATCCTTCATGTACGCTGGCATGTACACCCATGTCTAAGATTGCTATATCTTCTTTCTGCATCAGAATCTGCAAAGTAGCACTATTAGCAGCATATCCGGTAGTAAAAAGTACAACTTCTTCTTCATTTCTTCCAAAAAATCCGGCAATCTTTTTTTCTATATCACTATGGTAATCAAAATATCCACCAATAAGGGGTGATGCTCCTGTACCTGTTCCGTATTTTTCAATCCCTTCAATAGCAGCCTGTTTTACTTTTGGATGCTGTGTAAATCCCAGATAATCACTGGAGACAAAACTTACGTATTCATTATTTTGGTTTGCAATATTGATATTTAATGTTGCATTGGTTCCTGAGGTATTTTTCAGTCTGTAATTCATGTGACCTTTAGATTTCATATGGTCCAGAAATTCATAAAAGTAATTCGCTCTTTGAGCAATATCATAGTCTGAAATATTCTCAAAATCTTTAAATGTTGCTGTTTCAAAATTGATACTCATCCTTAATAATTGTTAGTGTTAGTTGTTAGTATTAGTTGTTTGAAGAAACAAATATATGATTATTTAAAGCTTGTAAAATCTATCTATTATATTAAATATTATACACCATATAAGACATTTAACCTTATAATCTGATAATCAAATTATTTAACTTCATAAATATATTCACACTGAGCTTTTATGGTTAGTTATTTTTTTTAATGAATCTAAATTTAACAAAAAAAACACAACAATAAATAAATACAGGTAAACAAATCACAAAAAAAAGGCCATTTTTTCCACAATCGCCTCATTACTAAAATCTTATTTTCTGGTTTTATTGAAAGGGATTAAATCTCACTAAAATTCCTGGGTATCAAAAAGACTATTGCCCATATTTTTTTTATTTCCAAATAAAACTTACCGAGACTTGTATGATTATAATTTACTGTTCTTTCTAAACTGTCCCGGTGTGATCCCGGTGATCTTTTTAAAGAATTTGGAGAAGTTGGACGGGTCATACGTCAACAGTCTTGCAATTTCTGCAATGGACTGATCTGAATTTGCAATCATAGCTTTGGCTTCACTGATGATTTTTTCATCATAAAAATAACACGGATGCTGCCCTTTTTCTTTTTTAATGGTATCTGTAAGGTGTTTATGGGACACAGCAAGCTCACCTGCAATTTCATTGAGTTCCATAAATTCAGGAGCTCTTCCGGACATTACATCCTGAATGTGTTTCTCGAGAAAATCAAAATATTGTATGGTAATTTCTTCACTTCTTTTCATTTCCAGATCCTCATTGGTTTATCGTAAAATATTAATCTATAAATTTAAAGATAAGAATAATAAAAACATGGTGAACTTTTCGGATTGCTGTAATGAAACAGAGCATCTCTTGTAGTCAATATAACTTATTGAATAAAAGCTAATTTCCCTTTCAAATTCGGCATTCCCAGTTCTCTGATCTTCTTTTACCAATATCATCTGATCAATAGAAACTGTCTTTAAATGCCTGCACTGAATTTTTCACTTTCAGTTTTTCAAGGATGTTTTGACGATGTCTGCTTACGGTATTAATGCTGATAGAAAGAAATTCGGCGATTTGTTTACTGGCATAGCCTTCACCAACATATTTTAGTACTTCAATTTCTCTGGGAGACAAAATAGTTTGATAATCCAGTTTGTCTTTCACAACCACCTCTCCCCGTGTTGTATTAATAATCATAAAATTGGAAACCAGAGGAAGTGCCCGATCAAGAGCCAACTGATAAAGACAGAATGTGAATCTCAATTTTCCGTTATCCGGAGAATAGATATAGAACATCCGGTGTTTTACCAAAATATAGTCATCATCTTTATTTTTCATCCTGATTTTGGAGAGAACACAGTACTCTGCTCTGATATCGATATCCAGAGAATCCATCATTTCATAAAAACGCATTTCATGGATGTATTTTTTGAGCCGGTCATCGGGATGAATTTTTTTAATGATTTCTTCCTCCCAGATAGAATGGATCTCTGCCGGATTTTGTTCTGTACTTAAACCCAATTCAAGAGCAGCCTTTGATTTATACACATAGCTTTTGTCAGCCTGCATATCGCTTAATACGGATACAGCCCCTTCCATCTGCGCATACATCAGTGCTTTCTTTTTATACAGTTCTATATCCAGCTGGCATTTTCCGGCCGTTGTATGCAGAAGCCGGCTGTTCAGTTTTTCTATGATTTCCATAAATGGTTATTTATCAGTATTGGCGAAACATGGGTTTAATACTACTTTTGCTAAAATAACAATTTACGCCCAGCTAAAGAGAAATGAAGAAATTGGCTTTAAGTTTTTGTGCTATTTTCCTGGTCCAGAAGACCTTTGCACAGACATTGGAAAAAATGAACTGGTTCAATGAACCTGAGAAATGGGAAATTAAAAACAACAGTTTATCGATGTCAGTCACTCCGCAGAGTGATTACTGGAGAATTTCCCATTATGGATTCACTGTAGATGATGCGCCTTTTTACTATACGACGTATGGTGGAGAATTTGAGGCAAAAGTAAAGATCACCGGAAACTACAAAGCGAGGTTTGACCAGATGGGTCTTATGCTGAGAACAGATGAGAAAAACTACATCAAGGCAGGCATTGAATTTGTAGACGGAAAGTATAACCTGAGTACAGTGGTTACACACGGAACAAGTGACTGGAGTGTGATCGCACTTGATAAAGCACCTCCCGCAGTATGGATAAAAGCAGTACGGAGACTTGATGCTGTGGAGGTTTTTTATTCTTTTGATGATAAAAATTATACTATGATGCGCAACGCCTATCTGCAGGATAATACGCCGGTGATGGTTGGTATGATGGCCGCCTGTCCGGACGGAAATGGTTTCACGGCAGTTTTTGAAGGTTTTAAAGTAAAGCATCTTCCTGATCAGCGAAGGCTGAAATGGCTTGAAAACAATAAATAGCGATTCAATTTTTATTCAATATACAGTCAATTTTTATTCACCTCCCATTTTTTGGGAGGTTTTTTGTTTATAGAGCCTGATTTGGGGCCAGATACATGATATTTTCAAAAGAAAAGCCGAAATCTAAGACAGTCATCGTTCCTTCGGCCCTGCACCTCTGTTTTCAGAATATCCCGGTTAATTGAGGTTACGGCCATCACTGGTTTCAGAAATAAAATTCTTTCAACTAACGATGAAATAAAATCTGTAGATTAAAATTTTATAGCATATAGAATTTTTTCTACAAAAATTTCCGTTTATTTCTCTTGTTTAACTAGATAAAATTCATATCAAATATCTTTAACTATGATAATTTATGTGCATAAAATCACTATTTTTACAGCTCAGAACCCATCTGTTTAATGACAAGACACAAAACGTAGAAATATTAATGAAAAAGAAATGGATTCAGTTATTCCCAACATTTAAAAGAACTTCGGCTTGTACAATGACTATTATTAATACATCTCCGTACTAATCAAACGGAAAGCATAGATCATTTATGCCTATATGAAAACCTGGACCTTGTTTTTTGTAATTCTGTTTTTAAACATTTACATACAGCGTCATCCTTTCACGTGGACCATTACTGACAACGGACTACCGCACCCCAGCACAAAGGCCATTGTCAAAAACGGTCATGGCTTCTTGTCCGAAAAAGTTTCCGAAAGCAACAGTTTTCTACAAAAGATGCCTGATGGAGCGTTCAAACTTTATATCAACGAAAACAAACAAAAACTAACCCCAATAACCACCGATACGAGAGCGGAAATTATTTCTGAACAGATCAATACCTACGTCAGCCTATTAAACAATCGAAAGCTTAAAAATCCTTTTTTTAAAGGAAAAGCCCGAATGCTGCCTATGTTTTCACATCTGTCAAAATTAATTTTACCTTCCGCCATCCCAAAGGAAGTATCGTTGAAACAACTCTTATTAAAGACCATTTTATATGAATGAAAGAATCTTAATTGCTGATGATCACTATGTAGTAAGAGCAGGAACTGCTTTAGTGTTAGATTCCGCCTACCCACAATTTAAAATAGATTTTGCAGAAAATTATGATCAGGTAAAAAACCATCTAAGTAACCACCCATGTGATCTTCTCCTGCTGGATATTGATATGCAGGGAACCAAGTACAAAAAAATGATACCCGAACTTAAAAGCATACAGGAAAGTTTAAAAATTCTTGTATTTTCAAGATATGACAAAGATGTCGCCATCCAGTATATCAGGGAAGGTGCTGAAGGCTACCTGAATAAACAGAGCAGTGAAGAAGAAATTAAAGAAGCTGTAAGATCTGTGATAGAAAAGGGCTATTATTATCCTGCTGAACTCATTGGGCTTATTATCCAGAATAAAAAAAGTAATCCTGCTGAGAAGCTGTCGTCCCGTGAATATGAGATTTTTAAACTTCTGGCCAGCGGCACGGGAAATCTTGAAATCGGGAATAAACTGGAGATTCAGATGTCTACTGTAAGCACCTATAAAAAGAGGATTTTTAAAAAGCTCAATGTTTCCAACATTGCAGAGCTTATCAAGGTGCATGAGATGATGCATTAAGATAGACATCCCACAACAGTTTTTATATTCTAAAAATTGGGACTGTGTGTTGTATTTTCAAGATACAGTCCCGTTTTAATGCTGAAATGGTTGGCGCCTGCTTACGTCTTATTTTATCTGTCAGCTTCTATCGTTGGAATGACATTTTTTTTAACATCAAAAGAGATCTGTAATAGATGTCATTACATGCGTGTACAATTATCTTCAAAGTAATTCCAGATAACTATTAATGAATACCGGATTAAACCAGACCCCCTGTAAAAACAGGTCCAGGAGATCATTTTACTTTCTTCATTTTTAATTATATTTGTCTTTTGTTTATACCACAAAATACGGTCAAAACATTAATTTATATCAGGACAGCTCAATTGTCATTGATTTTTTTAATAAATAGTAACGCAAGTGATCCGCAATGAATCAACTTTATCAGTAAAGAATAATAAACAAAAGATAGATACCAAGAAAACAGTAAAAAAGAATCACTTAGTCCAGTCATTTTTAATACTTGACCACTCATGTAGGTATAGAAATAAAATATAATGATCCTCCAAACATAAATGACAGTAAAAAAAAACATAAAAACTGAGAGAATTGAAGAGTACAAAAGAGAACTGATCCACTATTATATTATCTTAATGAATGTCATTCTTTTTTTGTTTGCTCTGAAGTTTACCTTTATCACTCCCTACAGAACCATGTCGTGGTACTTGTACGGTGGGATGTTTTTTATCACGTACACGTATCTTATCATCCGTAAAAGTTATTCTGTGGACATCCTGGTGCATGGATATATGATTCTGGCTTCTCTATATAATTTCTATGTTATGCTGGCTTTCTGGAACTATTCGGTAGCCAGTTTTGTATGGCTGATCCCCATTCCACTGGCAGCTTATGTTTTTTTCACAAGAAAGTATGTGCTTATTTATAGTTTGTATGTACTTTTTAATATTTTAATGGGCTACCTGATCAATAGAAGTTTTGCATTTGATTTCCCAAAACAAAGTCCTGAAGATATCAGGATAAGTGATACTTTCCTGGTGATCTCCAATGTTGCTGTAATAGCACTTCTGCTCTATTTTAAAGATAAGATCAAACGGGTAGAAATCTATAATGAAATAGAAGCAAAATTACAGACCGAAGAGAAAACCGCATCCACTTTGGTGGAGCATGATACTTTCTCTGAGGAACTGTTTGAAAAAATTGAAAACCTGATGAAGGAAAAGCATCTTTATAAGGATGTGAGCTTCAATATTTCAAAATTAGCGGTAGAAATGAACATCAACAGCAGCTATATTTCAAAAGCCATCCGATACAAAGGTTACCCGAATTTTAATAATTATCTCAATCTGTACAGAATCAACTGTGTAAAAAAACTCCTTGATGAAAATGATCTGGAAAGAGTAACTTTGATGTATATCTACACTGAAGCCGGATTTTCCAATCAGTCTACTTTCAACCGGGTCTTTAAGCAGATTGAAGGCACCACTCCTTCGGAATACATCAGCAGAATGTCTCTATGATTGGTTTTGCCAATATACTTTATCGAACAAAGCGTTTTCATGTTTAAAAAAATATCATGAACTTTACAAGACTTTAATTTCTATAAAAACCTGAGTGTTTTTAATTGTAAACAATCATGAATCTATCTGAAAAAGCGGAAAAAGGAAGCCAACGTTTCCGATTGATAAAACTTTGTATTTTCTTTTCTGGACTTTCTGTTTTTGCGCAGCTTTATCTTTTTCAGCCGTTGCTTCCCACCGTGGCAGAGTATTTCAAAACGACGGCGGGAGACAGTTCCCTGCTGGTATCTTCTTCTACCATTGGTATGGCTGCCGGACTGCTGTTTTTTGCGTTCAAGGCAGACAGCTATTCCAGAAAAAATCTGATGACCTTTTCACTGATCTCATCTGCTTTACTTACCATTATCTCATCATGGATGCCAAGTCTCAGTCTGCTTATTGCAACAGGAGTTTTAAAAGGGTTTGTAGTATCCGGAGTTTCGGCAGTTGCGCTTGCTTATCTTACGGAAGAAGTACATACTTCTGTGGTTGCGCTCGCCATCAGTATGTACCTCAGTGGCAATACCATTGGTGGAATGAGCGGAAGAATAATGGCAACGATATTAGCTGGAGAATTCGGGTGGCGAAATGCTGTGCTCATCATTGGAGTAGAAAGCCTGATATTGGGTATTATTTTCTGGAAATTTTTTCCGCAATCTCAATTCTTCCATCCACAAAAAATAGATTATTCCCTCAAAATAAAACAGATGGGGCATTTTTTCACTGATCCCTACATGCTTCGTTTATACTTTATTGCAGCCTTGCTGATGGGTACTTTCGTGAGTGTCTACAATTACCTGACGTTCAGATTGGAAGATCAGCCTTTTTCATTAAGTCATTTTGTGATTGCCTTTATATTTCTCATGTATATTTTCGGAGTATTCGGCACGATGATTACCAGCAGATTAACAAAAAAATTCAGTCGTCATTTTATCCTGAAAGGTTCTGTACTATTTATGATGTCCGGAACGGTATTGTTGCTTTCAGAGAATATTTATGTTGTTATTTTCGGACTGGGTCTGTTTACCCTGGCTTTTTTTGCAGCTCATACGATGGCCAGCCAGATGACAGCGCTACATGCCAAACAGGGAAAATCTTCTGCCACTTCTATCTACTGGCTCTTTTATTATTTCGGATCCAGCATTCTTGGAACGGGTACCGGATATATTCTTCACGCATTTTCCTGGACTATTTTTATAACGGTTCTGCTGTTTTCTGTAGGAGTTTCATTTATATTGGTCACCAGAAATCAGGATTTAAAAGATATTAAAACTATTTAACAAATAATAAATACCACACAGGTACCACACTTATTTTCTATTATATCCTAATTTTAAGAAAAAACTGCAATATTTTAACATATAGTTCATTATTGATGGAAAAAATTAACAAAATATTCAAAAGCGGAATGGAGTTACTATAATGCTGGGCATAATATTTGCAAGTATATAAATGACCACACACCTTTTTAACTCACAATATTATGAACGCAGCAGATCTTAAAATTAAAAACTTAGTTGATTACAAAAATCAAACGTACACCATTACTGAAATATTTCATGGGGCAAACCATGATTATTTTGTAAAAATTGAAAATGATTTTCATAGTATTTCAGTTCCGGCAGACTCTATCAAACCAATCCAGATTACAGAGGAATGGCTTGAAAAATTTGGATTTTTAAGAACGTATATTTCAGAACAGAGAATTCGTTATGAAAGACCCGAAACGTTTATAAAATACGACTTTGACCTGAGTTCTAAAAAAATAATGGAAGGGCTGAAAATATACGGCAACTCCATCAGATGCAAATACATCCATGAGTTCCAGAATATTTTTTCATGCCTTTTCGGAAAAGAACCTGCAACGTCTGGCTTCGGGCTGTTGAAGACAGAATCTTAGTTTATTATTATGTTTATTATATGGGAACCGCTGCTCTTTATGCAGCGGTTTCTGTTTTTATATATCGCCGAAATGGTGTATTTTAAGATGGCATGAAATTCTCCACTAATTATCTGCTGATTCTGCCAAGCTTTAGATTATTTCTGGTCTATCACAGAAAGCTGTTCCATCTGTTTCTGAAGCCGCTTTGCCTTGGCTTTTCCACGCTGCTCTTTCCGGAAATCCCAGGGTGAAACTGCTTTTTTATCCTGCCATAAACCTCGCTTTCTGGCTTTGGCTGTTTCCTGCATCTTTCCAAGATCTGCATCTTTGGAGTAACTATAATACCACCATCCGTATCCTGCTTTTATAATTTCAGCTGAAAGATATTTCCCGTTATCATAATAGACTTTCGCTATAGATCTTCCGTAGCGGTCCTTCTTCGTTTCTGTAAATCTGATCTTTTTAGCAAAAACCTGATCTGATGTAAACTGTTTGGCATTTTTTCCAAAAGGCTGTTTCTTTTCGGGACAGTCTACCTCTGCCAGCCGAAGCTTTTTTTGAACATTCCCATCCAATAAAACCGTGATTGTGTCTCCGTCTGAAATCCCAACTACTTTTGCCGCCGTCTGTGAGAAAAAGGAAAGAGGAAAGCATAACAATGCAAATAAAACTATTCTCATCGTGCGAAATTATGTATTTATTTCTAATGTTCATCGGCCTGAAAGGTGCTTTAACAGACGAAATCTTTTATCCTCTTTAAAGACAGCGCAATAGATATATCTTAATAAAAAAGAGACTTCAATTCAATTCAAAAAATAACAATTGATCATAATCACCATTAACAATTCAGGTAAATTGATCTATCTATCTATCTATCTATCTATCTATCTATCTATCTATCTATCTATCTATCTATCTATCTATCTATCTATCTATCTATCTATCTATCTATCTATCTATCTATCTATCTATTGATGGATTATTACAAAAACAGAATGTTTTTTTACAGCATTCTTTAATCCTTTAATGTTCAATTTTGTTCAATAAATAGTATACAACAAAATCTTATGATCACAAAAATTTTCGAACCTTATCAGTTAAATTCGATTGAACTTAAAAACAGATTCTTAATGGCGCCAATGACAAGAAGCCGTGCCTCCGTAAAGGGTCACGCTCCTGTTACACTGATGGCTGAATATTATGGACAACGTTCTTCAGCAGGATTAATCATCACCGAAGCTACACAAGTTTCGATGCAGGGAATGGGATACTCAAGAACCCCGGGAATTTATTCCGATGAACAGATTGAGGGCTGGAAACAGGTTACCGAAACAGTTCACAGAAAAGGAGGGAAAATCTTTTTACAGCTTTGGCATGTAGGAAGGGTTTCATCTTCCAGAGTCAATGGTTTACAGCCCATCGCTCCCTCTCCCATTATTGCGGCCAATACCAGTGTGTATATTTTTGATGGAGCCCCCAATGGTGATGCTACATTTATCCCCGTAGAGGAACCGAGAGAAATGAGCAAAGCCGATATTGCTAATGTGATTAAAGAGTTTGAACAGGGAGCCATCAATGCTATGAAAGCAGGCTTTGACGGAGTGGAGATCCATGGAGCAAACGGTTATCTCATCGATCAGTTCCTGCGAAACAACAGCAATCAAAGAACTGATGAATACGGAGGAAGTAAAGAAAACCGGATCAGACTCCTGCTTGAAATTACTCAGGCTGTTACCGGTGCTATTGGTAAAGAAAAGACAGGTGTTAGACTTTCTCCTTTTATTAAATTCAAAGATATGGATGATCCTGAGATTCTGGATACTATTATGCTGGCCACCGAAAGATTAAATGAACTGGATATAGCTTATCTTCACCTTTGTGAAGCAGACTGGGATGATGCTCCCGCTATACCAATTACATTCAGACAAAACTTACGACAGAAATTCAAAAATGCAATTATCGCTACGGGCAATAAAACGCCAGAAGAAGGTGAAGAGTTACTGCAAAACAACTGGGCAGATCTTATAGGATTTGGAAGAAAATTTTTAACCAACCCGGATTATCCTGAAAGGGTGAAAAAAAATGCTGCACTCAATTCAATTACAGATCCGCATACTTTATTTGGCGGTGGAGACGCAAGAGGTTATACTGATTATCCACTTTTAAAATAAATAACCTGAGTTGATAAAGAAAATAGATAATATAGTTCTAAAACAGTGAGTTTAGGGACTGTTGTACGATCCATGTCATGCTTAAAACCTTTACATCGGTATTTCCCGAATACTTACTTTTCGTCAGGACAGTTTATTGCATAAAAATATTCTACTCTCAGTCCCACTAACTTTCCAGATATTTCAATACCTATTAAAGCAACTGAAACAGCCCTGTAACGGGTATTGAAATGTCTGGTTTACTGTTCTACAAATTCCAGTCTGAAAGCTTTCGGACTTTTCCCGCGCTGAGCTTTAAAAAATTTATTCAGGTGGCTTTCATCCGTAAACCCCAGTTCATCTGCAATTTCGTTGATTCTTTTGTCGCTGTGTTTCAGCCGATGCTCTATCAGGGTGGTTTTATAATTATTAACGTATGACTGCAGGGTTTCGCCGCTGTGTTTTTTGAAATATTTACCCAGATAATTTTCTGAAAACCCAAAAGCTTTGCTGATACTTTCCGTTCGGATCATTTCGGGTTCGTAAATATTGCTCTGAATATAATTCAAGATGTTTATGATGCGTGACTCGGAAGTTTCATCTATTTTCTGAGGCAGGTATTTGGCAATATTACGGGCTACAAGAACAATCAGGGTATTGACCAGCTGAGCAGTGATATCACTGTGGTAAACATCTCTGTTAACCGCTTCTCTTATCAATGCCTCTACCATCGGACGGATGAGGGTTTTATCACTTTGATTTTTTAGAATACAGCCGGGTTTGTGATTGGCATTTTCCATAATAAATTCAAGCCTCTTGATATTTTCCTTTGAAATACGATTGTCTGTTAAATAGATATTGCTGAACTGCAGAAAGAAAAATCTAGTTGTACTATCGATCCAAAACTGACTGCAATCCTGAGGCGTCAGCAGAAACATATGATTGGCTGAATACGAAAAGCTATGCTTATTAATACAATGGCGCCCTGTTCCAGATAAAATAAAAACAAGTTCAAAAAAATTCTTCCTGCTTTCCTTTTCCGGAAAAACATCTAAGGTTTCAAAGTGAATGCTGTAAGGTTGGTATAATACATCGCGGTTCATACAAATGGTATTTTATCTACAGAGCAAAAATATACAAAAAGATAGAAACAATATACCAATAATCTGCTAAAAATCAGTATAATTTTGCTTAATCAAATAGACATTTTGATTTATGACAAAAACATTATTAAGGATAACATTGTTATCTATGTTCTCAGTTTCACTGCATGCACAGCAGACTGAAGATAAAATTTACCACTACTCTTCCATGGATGCCATGAGAAACGGAGTGTATACCGGTGATGTCACCGTGAAGGAACTCAGACAAAAAGGAGACTTCGGATTGGGAACTTATAATTTTCTGGATGGCGAGCTGATCGCGCTGGACGACAATATATTCCGAATAGCGACTGACGGTTCCGTTGAGAAGGCGGATGAGCAAAGAAAAGTCCCATTCGGTTCATTTACTTTCTTCAGAAAAGATCAGGCCTTTGTGATGGAACACATCAGTACTTTTGCAGACTTTCAGCAAAAATTACTAAAGATTTTACCTTCCCGCAATCGGTTTTATGCCGTAAAAGTTGAAGCTTCTTTCACAAGTATAACCTTAGGCGGAGCTATCAAAGTAGATGAAAAGGATACGACAGGTATTGCTTCTTTCATGAAAACAAGACCGCTGTATAAAAAACAGAACATCAGGGGAACTCTTGTAGGTTTTTACAATCCCGGATATGCAGGTGGTCTGGATTTATCACCGTTTCATTTCCATTTTATATCAGATGATAAAAAGAGCGGTGGACATATGGTAGAAGGAAATTTTTCCAATACAAAAATTACCGTTCAGCTCGACGAGAAAAATGCTTACGAAGTGATACTTCCGAACAGCAACGATAAAGGCTATCAGAGAACCTGGACAACTTCTGAAGCAAAAGCACAGTATTAAATTAATTAAAAAATAAATGTTCAATCTAATGAAGACAAGAAAATCAATTCTTTTACCACTGGCTCTGATTTCATTCAGTGTAATCTCTGCACAGCAAAAAGTCCTGCAGACGGATTTCAATAAAGGAACCTGGGAGCAGGTAGGTAAAGGCTTACAGCGCAAATGGGTTTCGGGAGCGGAAAGTACTTTTGCATTCTGGAAAATGGACAAAGGGGCGCACGTTCCGCCGCATCAGCACCCTAATGAGCAGGTAACTTATATTACGAAAGGCAGTGTAAGGGTTTTGATGAATAACAAAGAACATATTGTCAAAGCTGGCGGTGTGCTAATCATCCCTGGAGGAATTACCCATGAGTTTTTCTGCCTGGAAGACGGTACGGAGGACCTGGACTTTTTCACTCCGGTGCGTAAGGACTGGACAGACGGAACGGCCAGTTATCTTAAGCAACAGGGAAATCCCCTTGAAATCGTTGCGCAGTTCAATGAGGTGAGACCTGGAAATGTGGCGGTAAGCCGCGACGGGCGTGTCTTTGCAACCATTCATCCTTTAGCATCACCTAAACAGCAGCTTGTAGAAATTGTAAACGGTAAGCCAGTTCCGTTTCCTTCAGAAAAACTTCAAAAAAACGGAGGTAAGGCAGATCATCAAAAGTTCGATACTCCTCTTGGGGTAGCGGTAGATAAAGAAAACCGTCTATGGATGATCGACATGGGTCTTGAACTTGGAACAACCCGCCTGTGGTGTTTTGATCTGAAGAAAAATATGGTGACGGAAAAAATTGAATTGCCTGCTGACATTGCGCCTAAGGGAAGCTTTGTGCAGGACGTAGCTATCGACGAAAAAAATGGCTGGGCTTACCTTGCGGATATTGCTAATCCAGGCATTATCGCTTTGAACCTGAAAACGAAAAAAGCAAGAAGGTTTAGCGGTCACAAAGCTTTACAATCCGAAGATGTAGATATGATCATTGATGGAAAAGTAATCGATTTTGGAGGAAAACCATCCCGTGTAGCCGTTAATCCCATTACTCTTTCTGATGACAGGGAAACCCTGTTCTTTGGATCAATGAACGGTACTTCCTGGTATCAGGTTCCTGCAAAGCTTTTCCGTGGAAATGCTGATGACAAGATCATCGGTAATGCTATTCAAAAGTTTGGAGATAAGCCTGTAAGTGATGGCGCTGCTACGGATCAGTATGGTAATCATTACATTACCAATCTTGGCGGACACAGCATCAGTAAGCTGGATGCTAACGGACAATTGAGTGAAGTCGTTAAAGACGGAAGATTGCAATGGCCGGATAATGTAGCGGTTTCTCAAGACGGCTATTTATATATTTCCGTGAATCAACTGAATACGACAACGGCATTTTCCGGACAACCGGATCAGGGGAAACCTCCTTATTTTATTTACAGGATTAAACTTTAATCAGAAGACCTGTACTTTAATTTTTTTTAACCACCGCGGCAAATCTTCGATGATTCCTCCATGAAAGAGAAATTCTCGTGCATTCACCGGCAGTGGTTACAAAAAATGAAGATTCAAAAAAAACAATTAATAATATAATTAAAATATAATGATCAACGAACAATTTACATCAACAGCCGTTTTAAAAGCTAAAGAAGGAAAAAGAACGGCATTAAAAGAAGCTTTGCTGGAACTTATCAATCCTACACGAAGCGAACCGGGATGCCTTTATTATATTCTTTTTGAGGATAAAAATCATGAAGGTACCTTTTATATGCATGAAGCTTTTAGAGACAAAGCAGCATTTGACTTCCATATTGAGACTGTTCATTTTAAGAACTTTGCAGTACAAATGGATGAGCTGATGAGTGAACCTATACAGCTCATCGAACTTGTCAAGATCTTATAATCCGGTTTTCAGTATTTTCAGCAATTCCGTTTGCTGAATGACGTCATTTTTACTGCTGATCAGGTTATAATTGGCCTGAAGCCAATTGTTTCTCACCACAAAGAAGGTGTACGCATCCATGAGGCCTTCTTTGTATTTTTCCTCTGATTTCTGAAAAGAGAGTTTCTGGTTTTCAAAATTAGATTCTAAAAGGCCGTACTTTTCCTGAGCATTTAAAAACTGGGCTTTGATGGAATTAATGGTCTGGGTCAGATTATTGACAATCAATTCTTTATCATAAGTGGAATTGATGACATTCAATTTTGCAACTTCTACATTGTTTTTGACCTGAAGCTTATTAAAAATAGGAATAGTAAGTCCAAAAAACACCGACTGGTTTTTGTTTTGGGTCAACTGGTCAGAAAAACTGATGGTAGAAGCATTATTATTTAAAGATTTGTTATAAAAAGTAGACCAGCTATAGCTTCCGTTAAGGGTTGGAAAATAGGCTGAGGCTGCAAGATTTACCGTTTTTTCCTGAGCTTTGATTTCTGCAAGAACGGTCTGGTAGGCGGGATTATTTTCTAATAATCTTTTGGTAAAATCAGAATAATCAAAGTCTTCTTCCGCTAAAGCCGACTCATTATTCATCACAAAATCTACAGAGTCCTGAGTGACGGCTAAAGCGTTAAGAAGATTAATTTTGGCCAGGTCGCGTTGATTTTTTGCCGTTACCCATTGTTCCTCCAACGTTCCTAAATTGGCTTTTATATCATAGATATCACTTTTTGAGCGGCTTCCAATTTCCACTTCTTTTTCTGTTCGTTTAATTTGCTCTTCCATTCCAGAAATCTGAGTTTCCAGAACATTAAGCCAGCTTTTACTGTTCTGGTAGCTGAAAAAGTTTTGAATGACATTCAATTTCACATCATTCTGAGCCTTCTTAAGTCTGTAAGAACTGGTTTCTTTGTTCAGTTTTGAAAGAGAAATAGTCACATAATTCCGCCAGTTGAAAAGCTCAATATTGGCCTGAGCCTTCAGCTGATCGTATTGTGTATTGAGTACTTCTCTCTGGTTACTGGACTGATTAATGGAAGAGCCAAAACTATAACTATGATCTACTCCAGCCTCTACAGAAGGTAATAACATTCCTTTTGAGGCTGCAATCTGATGATCATTTTTTTTAATGTTTACCGTTGCCTGTTTTACCAGCGGATGATTGGCCGCAGCATAATCCATACATTGCTGAAGGTTCCATGATTGCTGCGCAGGAAATAGCCCGACAAAAAATATGAAAATAAAATTTTTCATGCAGAAGATTAATTTAAATGAATTTTAAAGAAAAATAAATACTCAGAATGAATATCATTCATATTTAAGATACTTCACAAGACTTACTTTTGTCGCTTTATAGGCTTTAATACTCACTACTGCAAATGTTAAAACAAGGAGAACAACAAGACTTATCATGAATGGCCAGACCGGCATATCAATACGGTAAGCAAAATCTTTCAGCCATTCGTTCATGAGGTAGTAACTGATCGGAATACTGATAAGAACAGCCACTAAGGTAATCCATAGGAATTGTTTTGTCAGCCCCATAATTAAAATTCCATCGGAAGCTCCTAATGTCTTTTTAATCGCTACATCTTTCAGCTTCTGTTCGATCATGAGTGAAGACAATGCAAATAACCCTAGTAATGCCACCATGAGTACCATCGCATTCAGAATGGTGAAAAGGGTCTGCTGTCTCTTGTATTTCTCAAAGGTTTTGGCAAATTTCTGATCCACAAAGAAATAGTCGAAAGGATATCCAGGTTCTACTGATCCTGACCAGTATTTTTTAATTCTTTTTACAGTACCGTCAATATCATCAGGTTTTATTTTAAGCTGAATATTATAGACATTTAATCTTTTCCATTCTGTTTCCTTGTAATGAAAAAATATAACGGGGTCTATTGCGGCTCTCAAACTTCTGATATTGAAGTCTTTTACAATGCCTACAATATTATATTTTTTGGTGTCAAATCCCGGGCGGATTTCATTCTTAAAAACTTCGTCATCATTCCATCCGAATTTCTTTACAAAAGCTTCATTAACCAACACATTGTTGATGGTGTCAGATGAAAGATTATGATCCAGCCAACGGCCTTTTTTAAGTTTTACATTCATAAACTGAAGGTAATTGTAGTCCATAGATCCATGCTGAGCCTGAATACTTTTATCCATAAAATCCACATTTGAACTGCTGGACCTGTTGCTTCCGGGAACTATTTCACCATAAGAAACTTCAGCCACGCCCGGGATTTTGCTCATCTCTGTTCTAAGTCTTTCATACTTCAGCCATGATTTTGGATTAGATTCACTGAAGTTAATTATCAAAATCTGCTTACCGCTGTACCCAAGGTCTTTATTCATCATATATTTCACCTGTTGATTGACAATCAGTCCGCCAATAATGAAGAATGAGGAAATAATCAGCTGTAAAGTCAGAATTCCGTTTCTGAGCCAAATTCCATGTTTGCTTCTTGCGAAATTTCCTTTGAGGGTTTCTATCGCTTTGAAGTTGGACAGATACATAGCCGGAATCAATCCGGAGATTAATGTCACCAGAATAACCATCACGAAAGAATCGAAATAGATATGCCAGTCATTCATCTTCATTTCTTTATCAAAAAACTTGTTGAAACTTGGTAATAGAAGTTCCGTTAAAGCCAGTGAAAGCAAATAAGAAGCGATACAAATCACAAAGGTTTCCATCAAAAACTGAACAATCAGATTGGATCTTGTACTTCCAATGGCTTTTCTTACGCCGATCTCTTTAGCACGTTGAGAAGCCTGCGCGGTTTTCAGATTGATAAAGTTAATAGCCGATAAAACAACAATCAGGACAGAAAGTGTAAACAATATCATGATGGTTTTAAAGTCAGGGCTTCCAAACCAGGATGCTTTTGCATGAAGCTTTATTTCGTCAAGGGGAGTAAATACACTCCCGGTAGGGCCATAGAGATCCAGATATTGCTGAGGTGTCATTCCGGAGGAATCTTTGTCCAGCTTCGCTCTGTACTCAAAAATCTCTTTTAAAAATTTTTGTTGTAAATCGTCAATATTAGTTCCTTTTTTAAGCATAAAGAAGCAGCCGTAATTGAAATTACCCCAGTTCTTTTCATCATCTTTAATCTGCTGTACCGGGTTGATGATAAACTGCGGTTTAATCTGGCTGTTATCTTTCGGCAGCTCATAAACTGCCGTAACGACATAATTTTTTCCGTCAAATTTGACGCTTTCTCCGGCGGCATTGGTGGTACCAAAAAGATTTTTAGCCGCAACAGTAGACAACGCAATCACGCCCTCTCCTTTTAAAGCATTTTTATAGGTTCCAGAAACCAATTTGAAAGGAAAGAAGTTAAAAAAACTTTCCGTCCCGGTCATTCCTTCCTGCTGATAGACTGTTTTGTATTTAGTCGTCATTTTAAGTCCTATTCCGGAACCATTGAACAAAACATAATCCTCTACTCCCGGAATTACTTCTTTGGCCCGTCTTGCCATGGGAACAGAGATATTATTCCCATAAGAATTATCTGTCTTGTAGTAACTTTGGAAATAGTAAATCTGATCTTTTTTAGGATTCCATTTTTCGAATGATTCTTCATCATTCCAATGCAGCAGAATCAGCATAAAGCCGGTAAGACCTACCGTAAGTCCGAATAAATTGATTGCAGTAGACAACCAGTTTTTTTTATAATTGATGAAAGCTATTTTAAGCCAGTTATTTAGCATGATCGTATAATTTTGTAGTTGATGAAGGCATATTTCCAACCGTATTCAGGTTGAAAATACACCTGACATCAAAGAAGCTGAGCTTCCACGGTTACTAGTTTTTGACAATATAATGAGTTAAAGAATGGTCTAACTACCGGATTTCCTGAGCTTCCGCTTTTTCAAAAATATCTTTTCTCTGGGAAGCGTGTTCTTCATTAAATATTTCACCGTCTTTCATATTAACAATTCTGGAAGCAAAACCTGCATCATAAGAAGAGTGGGTTACCATGATAATGGTAGACCCTTCTCTATGAAGTTCTGCGAGAAGATTCATGACTTCATTTCCATTGGAGCTGTCAAGATTTCCGGTAGGTTCATCGGCAAGAATAAGTTGCGGTTTCGTAACCAGCGCTCTTGCTACGGCTGCTCTCTGCTGCTGTCCTCCTGAAAGCTGCTGAGGATAATGCTTTGCCCGGTGACCGATATTGATTTGCTCCATAATCTCCTCTACCCTTTTTTTTCTTTCAGAAGAGGAAACTCCGTTGTAGATTAATGGTAATTCTATATTTTCATACACACTCAGCTCATCGATCAGATTAAAATTCTGGAAAATGAAGCCTATATTTTTCTTTCGGATAGCGGATTTCTTTTTTTCTCCTGCTTTTACAGTTTCCACATCTGCAAATTTGTAAGAACCTGCAGAGGCATCATCCAGCAAGCCGAGAATATTAAGAAATGTAGATTTTCCACAGCCTGAAGGGCCCATTATGGCTACAAATTCCCCTTCTTTGATATGAAGACTGATGTTATTCAAAGCATTGGTCTGTACGTCTTCAGTTTTGTAGATTTTAGAAAGATTCTGAACATTGATCATTTTGATTCTTATTTAAAGGTGAGGGTTAATTATTTTTTGTTTTTAATCTCAAGGATTTCATATTTCTTAATATCTGAATAGTCAGATGTAATCACGGTTTCCCCGCTTTTTAATCCTGAAACTACTTCGTAAAATAAAGGATTTTCACGGCCTAAAACAATGTTTCTTTTTTCTGCTTTATTTCCTTTCACTACAAAGATCCATTTGCCGTTCGTATCTTTATAAAAGTTACCTTTTGGAACCATGACACTTTGGGTATCTGCGGAAAGTTTCATTTTAACGCCAAAAGTCATCCCTATTTTCAGGTTTTGTGGTTTTACATCTGTAAAGTTAAGTTCCACAGAAAACTGTCCGTCTTTTACTTCCGGTAAAATTTTAGTGATGATCACGCTATACTGTTTACTGTCGTTATCCAGACTTCCTTTGATTCCGTTTTGCAGTTTATTGATATAGTATTCATCTACTTTTGCCACTAATTTATAGCCGTCCATCAAATCGATTTTACCAATACTCTGTCCGGTGGTCAGGTTTTCACCTATCGAAACATTAAATGATGACAGCCTTCCCGAAGCGGGAGCCATGATCAGGAAATTATTTTTATTGGAATGCAGGATCTGAAGACTCTTCTCCATCTGACTGATTGAAGAATTCACCGCAGACATTTGCGAGCTTCTGGATTTTTTTTCATTAAAAGCTCCATTTTCTACGATTGATTTTCTTTGTTTCTGATAATTTAGATTCTGCAGGCTGATATCATAATCTGTCTTTTTTCCGATTTGAGCATCATAAAGACGTTTTTGTAGATTAAACGACTGTAAAGCCGTATTGTAATCATTCTGAGACTGTAACAGTTCTTTGTCCTGAGCGAATTCCTGATTTTTAAGTTCAAGAAGTGTACTTCTCATCTGACTGATCTGCTGCATGATTCCTGTTTCCTGATTCAGATAATTAAATTCTGTGTTGGGATTATAGACTTGCGCAATGGGCTGCCCCTTCGTCAGAATCTGTCCGTCTTCGGCAAATATTTCTTTGATGGCTCCTCCTTCCAAAACATTCACCAGAGAGGAATTAAGAGATTGGGTCTGCGCGGTAAGCATCAGCATATCTTCAAACTTTCCCCGGGTGACTTCTTCCATCTGAATGTCTTCCGCTGAAACATTATACGTTTTTTTTTGTTTGACAAAATACAGACTGAACAGTGATCCTGCCACTATTATTGTCAATCCGACTAAAACAATTTTCAATTTAGATTTCTTTTTTACTATTTTCGTATCCATAATAAGATAACTCGTTTGCTTACAATTAATTACACAATCCAGATGCCAGTAAATTATAAATCTGTAAGTCTTTGACAATCTGAAATAAAGCGTTAAGAGGGTTTGTAAAAACTGTTCATTATCGGACACTTTTTGTGCGAAAATGAACACTTAAGCCTTAATTTTGTGTGATGAGTTCTCTGTTTAATTAATTTTTTTTTAAATAATATGCGTAAAAAAGAAGCTCATATATTGATTGTAGATGATAATGAAGATATTTTATTTTCTGCAAGGGTTTGGCTGAAGAAATTTTTCACGGAGGTAAGCTGCCTGAGCCATCCCGCAAAAATTCTGAAATTCATCGTTGAACACCAGATCGATACTGTTGTTTTGGATATGAATTTCCGAAAAGGATTTGAAAATGGTCAGGACGGTCTGTACTGGATGAATGAAATAAAAACACTCGAACCGCAGCTTCCTGTCATTCTGATGACGGCTTACGGTGAAGTGGAACTGGCCATTGAGGGGTTAAAAAAAGGAGCGTCTGATTTTATCCTCAAACCATGGAATAATGAAAAACTGTATGCTTCTGTCAATCTTGCCGTGGATATTTCACGAAAAAACAAAAAGCTGAGCCAATGGGAAAATATCCATCAAAAAAGCAATCAGTATCAGCTGGACAGTCACTCACAAAAAATGCAGGAGATCCTTGATCAGATAAAAAAGGTCTCTCCTACAGATGCCAACATTCTTCTTCTGGGTGAAAACGGGACGGGAAAATACGTTCTGGCGGAGTCTATTCATGAGCAGTCCGACCGGAAAAATGAGCCTTTTGTACATATTGATCTGGGAAGTATTTCCGAGAATCTCTTTGAGGCTGAATTATTTGGTTATAAAAAGGGAGCATTTACAGATGCACATCAGGATTATGCCGGAAAAATAGAAAATACCCAGAATGGAACCGTTTTTCTGGATGAAATAGGCAATCTGCCGCTTCAGCTCCAGACTAAACTGCTGAGCCTGATCCAAAACAGAAAACTCTCCAGAATTGGGGAGACGAAAGAAAGGATGCTGGATGTTCGTTTTATTTTTGCCACTAATGAGAATCTGAAAAAAGCGGTAGCAGAAAATAGGTTTCGTCAGGATTTATACTACAGAATCAATACAGTGGAAATTAATATTCCGGCTTTGAGAGAAAGACAGGAAGATATCAATCTACTTGCGACCTATTTTTTAGACCGCTACAAACAGAAATACCATAAGCCGAATTTAGAATTATCAGAAACCCTTTTATCTCAGCTCAAAAATTATCCCTGGCCGGGAAATATCCGCGAACTGGACCACTGTATCGAAAGAAGTGTTATTTTATCCAATGATAAAAATCTTCAGCTGTTAATGCCTCAGCTGGAAGAACAGGAAAGCACGATCACCAATCTTAATATTGAAGAAATGGAAGAAATGCTGATTAAAAAAGCATTGAAAAAGCATCAGGGCAACATCTCTCTGGCTGCTGAAGATCTGGGACTTTCGAGAGCTGCTTTATACAGAAGGATGGAAAAATTCGGATTATAATTTCATGTATCTTTAGATTTCAATGAGTAAAAATAATTACCTCCGCTTCATTTACCTATCACTTGCTATTGCCAGTGGAATTTTATGCTATCATTTTTTCCTGATCGAAAAGTGGATTAATGTGCTTCTTTTTTCTACCCTGACTTTAATTTTAATCCTTTTAGTAAATTCTTCATTTTTATCTCAAATTGCAAAAACAGAGAGGATCGTTCAATCCATCATCAAAAAAGATTTTTCATTATTTCCCAAACAAGAAGGTTCTGAATTAATAAACAGCAGTGTACAATTATATTATCAGAGTAAAAACGAGCACCTTTCCCTATCTTCCTATAAACTACTATATGAGAGTATCTTAGATCAAATGGATATCGGTCTGATGATTTTATCAGAAGCAGATAAGGAGTGGAAAGTCTTTTATGTGAATCCTACCTTCCTGAATATTCTTGAAATTCCAAAATATAACTCATGGAAACTGTATGCCAGTAAAATCCCTGAATTTTACCGGATTATTGAGGAGACAAATTATGAAAGTTCACAGGACTTTCTTGATATTTCCATCCGTCAAAATGCAAAGCAATCTTTTTCCTTGAGAACGAAACAGGTGAAAAATGTTCAGCATAGTTTCTATATCATCACTTTAGAATCTGTTCAGAAAATCATTGAACAAAAAGAAAAACTGGCCTGGAACAACCTCATGAAAGTGATTTCTCATGAACTTTTAAATACATTAACTCCCGTGAACAGTCTTATCCAGAATCTTGAATACATCAGTAATCAGGATACGGTGAGTAAGGAAGATCAGGAAGAAATGAAAGAAAGTCTGATGATCATCACTTCAAAATCCAAAGAGCTCCTCAATTTTGTTGATAATTACCGTCAGGTGGCAGAACTGCCAAAACCAATTTTGAGAAATGTCTCTCTTAAAAAAATTACGGAATCTGCAGTGAATTTTTTAAAGCACGAATTTGAAAAGAATAATATTCAGCTGGTTTTGGATCTGGAAGAACATTTTGTTTCTGCAGATGTGAAAATGATTGAGCGAAGCCTTATCAACCTTTATCTCAACGCTATCTTTGCGGTCTCTGAAAAGGAACAAAAGATGATCAAAACGTCCATAAAGTCACAAAACAACCGGGTTATTCTCACATTAACAGATAATGGTTCAGGGATTACGAATGAAATTAAAAATAAAATATTTCTTCCGTTTTTTACAACAAGAGACGGAGGTTCGGGAATTGGCTTAACACTTTCGAAAAGCATTATGGAAGCCCATGGAGGTTATCTAATCTACCATTCAGAGGAAGAAGGAAGTTCTTTTGAAATGTGGTTTTTACAATAAAAATGATTCCAGAATTTTACATCCTTGTCATTTCATTTATCGTTTAAACTTTCCCGAAAATTTTCAAACCCTCTTAAAAAACAAAAAGAAGCTGCCCTTCTTGGACAACCCCTTTTTTTCTGTACTGAATAACCTATGAACCTATTTAACTTCTCTATCGTAATTTTGTGTTTTTTTAAGAGCGGCTTTCGAGAAGTCCGGCCAAGGTTATGCATACACTTATATTAATTTCATCATTTCGTTTTCAAGCAGCCATACTGTGTTACTTTACAGCTACTCTCTTTTTTCAGTTGGCCAGGGATTAAAAAAACTAAAGTATTTTCAATTCCTGTGCGGTGTTCATTTGGTTTTTATTTCTGGTACAAAGTAACAACTTTACCTGATTAATTGCCGAACAAATAGCATCGATATATATCGATAAGAGCCTAGATGTTTATCGAAAAAAAGATTGAATAAAATACGAAGAAACTCTTATAACAAAAAAGAGGTTCCCCCTTTTGGACAACCCCTTTTTTTTCTGTATTAAATAACCTACCCACCTATTTGACTTCTCTATTGTAATTTTGTGTTTTTTTAAGAGTGGCTTTCAAGAAGTCCGGCCAAGGTTACAGATACACTTATTTTAATTTCATCACTTCGTTTTTAAGCAGCTATACTGTGTTACTTTACAGCTACCTTCTTTTTTCAGTTGGGCAGGGATTAAAAAAACTAAAGTATTTTCAATTCCTGTGCGGTGTTCATTTGGTTTTTATTTCTGGTACAAAGTAACAACATTGCAGAATAAAATACGCCACATGAAGCATCGATATATATCGATAAAAGCCTAGAAGTTTATCGACACTATAATTTATCCGGCAAAGAAGGAAAAGGTTGAACTTTAGAAAACTTATATTTTATGATGGGTTTTGACCAAATCAATCAACTCAACGAGGTTTTCGATTTTCAATTTATCAAAGATATTTTTTTTAATTGTACTGACGGTATTCTGCTTAATATCCAGCTGATTGGCAATTTCAAGATTCCCCAGTCCATCGGCATACATTTCTGCAATCTGCAGTTCTCTGTTCGTCAGGCGGCTAAGAGGATTAATTAATTCAGGATTGTGAACAAACTGTACCATTAAATTACGGGAAACGGCAGAAAAATACTCGCCTTTGTGTACAATGTCTGAGATGGCCTGTCTGATCTGCTCCTCTTCACTTAATTTGCTGACATATCCGTTGGCCCCTGCTTTTATAAATTTTAGCACATGCAGATCTTCTTCAAGTCCGGTAAAGACTAAAATTTTAATATGGGGATTTGCATTTTTCATTTCCGGTAAAATATGCAGGCTATTGCCGTCCGGAAAGTGAGCATCAATGATGGCTATTTCAATTTCTTTTGATTTTACAAGTTCTACAATCTGCAGCAAAGATGAAGTATGATATACTTTGGAATTGGGAACAATTTCATCAATCAGGATCTCCATCCCCTGACGTACAATACTGTGATCATCCGCTAAAAGGAATACGATCTCCTTATTTTCAATTGGAATTCCCATTATTATTGATATTTAAATTAATACTGAATGTTACTTTTGTTCCTTTGTGTAATTTACTGGAAACCGATATTTCACCGTTGAAAAGTTCTATAATTTCTTTACACAAACTTAATCCCAGACCTGCGCCAAAATTATCAATTTCTTCGGATATCATTCCCTGATAATAAGGCTCAAAGATTTTTTCCAGATCAGAATCTGATATTCCGACCCCTGTATCCGCTACTGTTGCGGTCAGTTTAATTCTATGATCATCAATCGTTTCTGTGGCGATGGTAAGATCAATTTGTCCGTTTTCTGTAAACTTGTTGGCGTTCCCCAGAATGTTCATAAAGATCTGGTTGATTTTGATAGGATCCGAATTGACGATCAGGTTTTCAGGTATTCTGTCCGTCACCATAAATTTATTATTTCTGGTTTCGATATAAGGCTTAACGGCTTTAAAAATAGAATTTATTTCATCTTTAACATTAAAGACGGTATTGATCAATTTATTTTCGGTCTCCTGATTTCTCGTATATTCTAAAATCTGTTTAGATTGTATCAGCAAGGTGCTATTGGTAAATTTGATAGATTTCAAATAGTCTTTCGTAGTCTCATCCGTTGTCGTTCTGTTGATCTTATCGATAAAAATATTAATAATTTTCAACGGCGACATGAGTTCATGGCTCAGCATTCCCAGAATTCTGTTCTTAAAAGTAAGACTCTTTTTGATCTCTCCGTTGGCTGCATTTAATTTGAACTCATAAATAAACGCCATTCTTGTAAAATACATGATCAAAATGGATACAATGAACATTAAGACCATTAATCCCAGGACCAGATATTTTCTTAATTTATTATTGTCTGAACTTTGCTTGTTGTATTCTTTCTCCAATTCGGATTTAAATTCTCTGATGGCATTTTCATAGACATTAATCAGTCCATTACTGTAAACCAACAACTTACTAAAATTACTGTAAAATTGAGCATTATCTCTTTGGTGTTTCACAGCATCAGACTGAACCTTTCTCACTTCATCTGAGTAATGTTTATCCATAGATTTTATGGTATTATCCATTTCAGTTTTTATGTTGGACAGATCTACCGTTTTATTGTTGGTCAGGGTGATTACCGTACTTTGTTTCTGAACTTCCACTTTTCCCGAAAAAGCATCTTTCAAACGTCCCATAAAGCCTTTCTTCTTAATGGTATCGGAATAGGTACGGGTTTCTATATTCAGATTATCGAAATTATTTTTATATTTTTTAAGTTCATAAGGCTTGTCATCCACCTTTGCCGGAGGGTTCAGAGAAGACTGATAAGCAGAATCTATTAATGTTTTCAGTCTATTAACCTGCAACGTATCTTTTTCCTGTAAAGCCAGTTTACTTTTCAATCTTGGTTTTATGCTTTCGTATTCGCCTATTTTATCAAAATTGCTTTTAAGCTTTCGCATGGACTGAAAGTATAATTTGAGATCTTTATCATCCTGGCTGATTATGTATTTTTGAAGGTGATTTTGGGCATCCATGAAATCTTTTCTGGAATCATCCGTCAATCCACCCAACGCTCTGCTTTCTTCCAGTCGCTCTTTGATAAAATTCAGTTTCTTTTCATTGACAAATTCGTTATAAAAAAAGACGGCTATAATAACCTGTATCAATAGAATACAAGCGATCAATGAGTAATGAACAATCTTCCTCAATTTAAAATTTAAGAATTTACTTTTCATATCTATTTATCAGCTAAATTAATTTTCTGATTATTTAAGTCTGTTGGCCCTTAGTTTTATTTATATGATCATACAGCACTGCCAAAAGCTGAGCAATGGATCTCTATCATTTAATTACAAAGTTAAAGTAATTTTTGTCTTATTATAATAGCAAATACCTCATAAAACAGAGAGAATTTATCTTGCTTTATTTAATCATAATTCATAGAACCTGAGAATTTCTTTCAGTAAAGGGATTTTTGATAAAAGATATGAAATTTCCATCTTAGTTTTATTACATTTCGAAACACAATTTTTCCATATATCACAGGAAATGTGTCCATCAAATGTCAACATCAAGTATATTTGTATAATAGTATCATCATATGAATGCAAAAGAAATTCTGAGAACCCATATTAATAAAGTCGTCGATCTTACCGATGAGCAGTTTGATTATTTCTTTTCTTTGTTTAAACCTCAATCTTTTAAAAAAGGGGAAACCCTGATCAGGGAAGGTGATGAAGTAGATCAAGAGTATTTTGTTCTGGACGGTTGCTTAAAAACATTTTATACGAACGACAGTATGAAAATGCATATTCTCCAGTTTGCAACACGTATGTGGTGGGCTTCGGATTATAATGCCCTGTACAATGATGAAAAAGCATCTTTCAGTGTAGATTGTGTGGCAGACGCCCATACCTTGTGCCTTTACAGCGAAGACAGGGAAAAGGCTTGCAGGGAAATCCATGAAATAGAACATTTTCTGCGCTGGCGCTCCAACAGAGGGTATGTGGGATTACAAAAACGAATCCTTTCTCTTTTGAATAATAATGCACGCAGCCGGTATGAAGAATTGATGATGCAACATCCTGAATTGTATCATCTTGTTCCCAAACAGTTAATTGCAGCCTATCTGGGAGTTTCAAGAGAGACTTTAAGCCGCCTGTACCAATCCTAAAAAGTGATCTATATCACAAAAAAGCACATGCTTCCGGTAAAGTGATGTAGGTCACACCATAATCTCCTCTTTTTGCCTCAACTTCGTATTGTTATTTACAGACAGGAAAAAATAGAGGGATACGAAAATTCATATTATTTAGTTGGAACGTTTTTCTCTACATCAGTAATAGGTATCTTTTGCTTTCAATAAAGTAACTGCCAATACAAAATAGTCTATCAATTTTAAAATTAAAAATAATGAATACAGCCATTTTTAAAGTACTTATTGTACTTACGTCACACGATCAGTTAGGTGATACAGGACTTAAAACAGGTTTCTGGTCAGAAGAATTTGCAGCTCCCTACTACGCACTTACGGAAGGAGGTGCAGAAGTTACCCTGGCTTCACCACTGGGTGGCAGACCGCCTCTTGACCCCAAAAGTGAACTTCCGGAATTTCAGACAGAAGCAACCAAACGTTTTGATGCAGACGAAGCTTTGCAGGAAAAACTTTCACACACGTTGAAACTTAGTGACGTAAATGAAGAAGATTACGACGCTGTTTTTTATCCTGGAGGTCATGGACCACTTTGGGACCTTACCAATGATAAAAATTCTATTGCTCTGATCGAAGCTTTTTACAGAAAAGGTAAGCCGGTAGCAGCCGTTTGTCATGCTCCCGGAGTCCTAAGATTCGTAAAAAACGAGGACGGATCTCCATTGGTGAAAGGAAAGCAAGTAACGGGATTTGCAAATACAGAGGAAGAGGCTGTTCAATTGACCAACATCGTTCCTTATCTGGTAGAAGACGAATTGAAAAAATTGGGAGGAATATACAGCAAAACTGATGACTGGCACAGCTATGTTTTACAGGATGGACATTTGATTACCGGACAAAACCCGGGATCCTCAATCGCGGTTGCTCAAAAACTTATTGAGCTGCTGAATAGTAAAAAATAACAGGAACTCAATGATTAAGATGGATAATCTGATTATCTCATGACTTCAAAAATACAATTATTAAAAGTCTGCCTATAACATGCAGACTTTTAATATTACAGTATCAAAACCCAGCTGGCATAACGGTTTTTAGAGAACTTCTTAAGTTCTTTACGTTTTTATGTGTGCTTTACTGACGCATCTGTACAATTTCCTGTCATCAGTTTTTTCCAACCGGATATTCACTGTAAACCCTATCGATGAGATGGTCGGCATCAATGTTTCTGGAAAATATAGGATGGTGAAATTTATCTAATTTGTCTAAAATTCGAATCAGCTCCATCTTTTCAGAATAGTGAAGATCACCCGTTACGATATGAGTAGCCTGGCGTATTTTATGCATCTGATTTTCAAGTGAAAGCAATCCCTTTTCCGTGATTTTTATCACTTTGGCTCTTTTATCGGTGCTGGAGCTGCATTGCTCTACCCAACCCTGTTTGATCAGCCTGTTGATGATAAGGTTACCCACCGGTTTATCATGGATATTCTTTTTGATAAGCTCGGTTTTGGTCATCGCACCAAATGCCTTAAGATTGATGAGATAAATAAAGTCTTCCTGGGTTGTAAAACCTGAACCGGAAATAGCTGACTTTGAATACATTTTGGCATATCTGTTAAGATGAACCAATAAAGTGGAAATGACACTTTCGGGAGTTCTCCCCTCTTCTTTGCCTTCCCAGTCCGGTTCTTCCACTTTTGAAGCAACTTTAGTTTTAAATTCTTTATTCGTCCATTCTAAAAAACCATTGATGTCATTATCATAGAGCCTTGATTTATTTTGATTTTCAAAAATTTCGGATAACTCAATCAAATTTTTCACTAATAAATAATTAACCATAGGTAGATTTTCGCTGTATAAATATACTAATAATTCACTAAATCAATATAAATAATTATCGTATTAATCCATTAATAAAAACATTAATGTACTATTCTTTTTTTCACTCAATTTATAATAATTTTACTCTTAAACTCAAAGCGGTGACTCACAAGATTTTTTTTTCAATATTATTCCTATTCTATTTCATTTTTACAAAAGCTACTGAAAAAAAAATCGACAGTTTGTACACCATTAAAAACAAAGAGTATAGATTAAAAGGTGAATTCTTACATGCGATACATTATAACGAAATCTTAATTAAGGCTTCATCAAAAATTAATTACAAAAAAGGAATTTTTAACGGACACTTGCTGAACGCCGGATTATATTGTGACCTGGATCAATATGACCAAAGTTTTAAAGAACTAAAATTTTTAGAAACTTACTTGGGTTCAATAGATGATCCTTATCTTTTATCAGGCTATTACACAGAATACGGTGAAATTCTAAGATACTGCAGTCTGTATTCGAAGTCTATCTACTACCTTAATAAGGGAAACTACTTTGCCGGAAAAATCAAGAATCAGAAACTCAGGTCAAAAAAAATAAGCCTGATTAATACCTATAAGATTGATATTTTTGAAGCACGAAAAGAATATGACTCAATGATTTATTACCTCAAAATGAATCATTCCATACACAAAACCCCTCAGAACTCTGCCAGGATAGGAACATTTCATGCTGAGAAATTAAAAAAAACAGATTCAGCAGATCATTATATTCTGGAGTCGGAAAAGATGGTGGATATCGATCCTAGTCCCGATAACAAAGCATTCCTTTATCTTCAAAAAGCAAAGATTTTATTCTGTAAGAAAAACTATGATTCAAGCATTGCGTACTGCAATTATTCATTACGGTTATGGGAATCTTTAAAAAGGAAACATTTCATCAGAGAAACCTATTTATTACTTAAGCAGAATTACAGAAATACCAATGACCGATCCCAGTATCATCTTTATTCTAATAAGTATTTGATCATTAATGATTCTATCCACACTAATTTTAAAAATACAATGGATCAGGTGATTGAAACAATAGTCAATGATGAACATACAAAAATATCTAAAAACAGCTATTTCGTAATGGGTTCATTTCTTATGGTGGGCCTGTCGTTTTTCTACATTTTATACAAAAACAGGACAGAAAAAAATAAAATTGAAAGGATTAACAAAAAACTGATAGAAAATCAACATATCCTGACTCATAAAAAACTAGAGATCAACCAGTCCCTGGTTGAGATGGTAAAAACGAATAATCCTTTATATTTTAAGACATTTCAGGATCATTACCCCAAATTTACTTCAAATTTACTGAAGAAATACCCAAATCTGACCAAGTCGGATTTGTATTTAGCAACCTATATTTTTCTGGACATGAGCAGTAAAGATATTTCAAAATACATTTTCGTGGAAACAAAAACGATCTATATGAAGAAGTACCGTTTAAGGAAAAAAATATCGCTGCCATCTGAACAGGATCTTTATATTTTTATTCAAAATTTTGAGGAATAATGTCCAGAAATGAAAATGTAGTGATTTTGTAGTACACATTTACCAAGTTCTTTTTACCTAAGTCTATAAATTCGCGAAAATTTTGACACTGTATGAAAGAACCGCATTTATTATTATTCTTATCCATCACTATTTCAACAACATACATCCTATACTATCTCATTCTTTTTCTTTTTAAATCAACCCTTTCTAACAGAAAATACAAAAGAATGGCACTGAATAATAAATTAATCAATGATATTTTATTATCACACTATTTAAAAGGTCGACAAAATAGCTATACTCCCCAGGAAAAATATAAAAGTATTACCAGTACAGAAATCGTAGAATTACTCAAAAGTGAAGGTAGATTCATCTGTGAATTTAACAAATCCTATCCGGGATTTACGAAAAGAATCATTACTATCAATCCTTCCATTTCTAAATCTGAAATCATATTAGCTGCTATGATCAGGTTGGGATTCTCCAACAAAGAGATTGCCAAATACACCTATGTAGAAGAAAAAACAGTTCACACCAAAAAATACAGGCTGAAAAAGAAACTGGGAATCCAGAGTAATTTAGATATCAATCAATTTATACAGAGTATCAGCGTCTAAAAAACACAAGTACAGTAAAAACAGACACTAAATACCATCTTGTAGTCATTTTGTAGTGATTTTGTAGTAACTCAAAAACACTGTTACAGAAAAAATATACTATAAATTTGCTCACATAATACAGCAAGTGCAGCACCCTCTATCTCAACAATTTCCAGCTATTCTCTGAAATTTTCTACACGGCAGTATGAGATGACTATGATTATGAAAAATTAATACTGCTAAAATAAGATGAGGAAAATTGGTTATAAAAAATACTCATGGATTTTAAAAACATACATATTGGCGATTTGATAAAAAATCGGATGGAATCATTACAAATAAAAGTTTCTGATCTCTCTGCTGATATGGGTTGCACAGATAAGGATATGAACAGCCTGTTGCAAGCCGAAACAGTAGACTCCGATCTTTTGCTTCAATTCTGTAAAATACTGGAATATGATTTTTTCAGAATTTATACGCAGCATTTAATATTATATGCACCCTCCACACCACCCAGTAAAGTGGTTAATAAGACTCAGCTCAACATCCGGAAGAATATTTATACTCCGGAGATTATCGAATTCATATTAGAATTAGTACGTACTGAAAAAAAGACTAAAGAGGAGATCATTACTGAATACAGGATCCCTAAATCAACATTACACAGATGGATAAAGAAATACGAAAAATAACGGTCCCGGATTATAAAAGAATTTTCAATGATATCCTTCTCTACAAGCATCCTGAAAAGAAAAACGAATGCGTCCTTTTACTGCAAAAGGAAAACCTCTCCACACTGGATGTGATCCGACTCAACAGTATTATTTTCAAAAACCACAGTGAAAAGGACAAAATCCCCAATCAGAAACACCGTTCTTATGACCAATCTACGATACTCCAGATTTTAGACTATCAGAAGACTAACCGTTTAAATAACATTCAAACCGCTCTTTATTTTAAGCTCAGCAGAAACACTATTACCAAATGGAAAAAGCATTTTTTGGTATGAAAAAGGACTCCTCTTTGTGTTCTGTCCTCTGGCGCTAAGGAACAAAAGATAAAAAAACAGACTGCATGAAAACAAAACAATATCAATAATCCTTTTGATCACATTACACAATTTCCTTTGGCAATGCAGGAATTAAGACAGCCAAGGAGCAGCAAAAAATAATGGAATAACAGCCTGCCCAGATCAGATTTCTTCCAACCGATATAAACAACTTAAAAACATTCATAGGATAAAGCCCAGTAAGAAATAGAATTAGAGCAAAATAATATCAATAACACTGGTGCAGATTGGCATCATGTCCAATCTGATGATCGACAACATTCTGGATACTTTACCTCCTCCTCTTTCCACCCCTATCACCTCTTTTAGTTAGGTTTTATAAATAACAAATGATGACTTCAGGAAAGAGGAGGTTTATAAAATTTTATCGCTACCCAAAATGATAGTTCAGATATTGAGGAATGAGCATGCCTATATTCCTGATTTCATTCCTGCAGGCCCTCAGAAAAATCAATAAATGACAGGATCTTGTAAACAGGAAAAACGCCATTTCAAAAACAGCCAGCCCTCTGCCATCGAATTTTAGGACAAAAAAAACACTCCCTTTCAGTGACTTAACAACGACAATAAAAAAGAGAATTCAGATTGAATATTTGTTTGTAAATTGTGCGCAAAACGAACACCCCTGAATAATGAGTATCCCAACACTACCGGAAACACCTCTGCATGCGCAAAATTCATCTGCTGAAAAAAGACCTCCTTTTATTAATTGTCATACCCACACCTTTACCGGGGAACATATTCCGCCATTTCTTGGTAAAAAGCTTTTGCCGCTGGGACTTGGATTTGTACTGACTATAAAACTGATTGTAGGGTATTTCAGATGGTACTATAAAATTCCGGCCAAATGGAGGTATCAGCGTCCCTATAAAAAATGGCAATCCCTTCGTTTCCGCATCACCTGGTTTCTTCAGAAAGTTCCTTATATTACCTTTCCTATTGGAGTGATTTTAACTTTAGACACTCTTCTTATTCTTTTTTTTGGAACTCTTTCCGATAAGTTTAATGACCATGCCTGGTTTGGATATGTGGAAGAGTTAAATACTTTTATGCAGCGTATTTTTCTTTTGCCTTCGCCTGAACAGGTCATATTAAGGTGTTTGATTGTGCTGCTGCTCTTTGTACTCAGTAAATCGGGACGAAATCTGGTGATCTTTATAGCCAGAAGTCTGTTTCAGTTTCTGCGGTTTTTACCGGGATCGGAAACCTCAGCCTATCTGAAGCGTTATATCAGTATCGGCAGGTTTGCGTTTCATAAAAAACAAATGACCATCTTCCGTATGCTGGAAAAGCAATATCCTTCTGATGGCCGTTTCGTGGTTCTTCCTATGGATATGGATTATATGGAAGCCGGTACACCTCCATCAAACTATATGAATCAGCTTAATGAACTCAAGGCTCTTAAGCGAATCAAATCTAAAACCTGTATTCCCTTTGTCTTTGCTGATCCGCGCAGGATCAATGATGACCGCACCTATTTTGATGAGATGAAAAACTGTATCATCAAAGAGGATTTCAGAGGAATTAAAACCTACCCTGCCCTTGGCTATTATCCTTTTGACAAAGATCTGCTTCCCCTGATGTTATGGGCGTGTGAAAACCAAATCCCTGTACTGAATCACTGTATTAAAGGCACCATCTATTATCGCGGAAATAAAAAGAAAGAATGGAACAGCCATCCTGTATTTTTACAGTCTACGGGAGAAAAAGCAAAGCGGGAACCTTTAAGACTCTATGAACTTAACAATAGTGATTTCTCTACTAATTTTACCCATCCGCTGAATTACCTGTGCCTGCTGGACGAATATTATCTGAAACTGTTGCTTGAGCATTATAATGACGAGGCATTGAATTCACTATTCGGATATACGAACCGGGATGAGCCCCTTAAGAAGAATCTCAGCGAACTGAAAATTTGTTTCGGACATTTCGGTGGTGAGGATGAATGGGCTAAATATATGGAACGTGACCGTTATCTTTCTGAAAACGGCTTTACAACTCCGCAGGGTAAAGGAATCAATTTCATTCCTACGGCTTTGGAAAATTCGTGGCGTCATAACACCTGGTTTGCCATTATCTACAGTATGATGCTACAATATCCTAATGTTTATGCAGACATCAGCTATATCCTTCATGATGACCGAATATTTCCGATGCTAAAATCACTTCTGAAAAAAGACAGCGGCATCAGTGACAGAATTCTTTATGGCAGCGATTTTTATGTAGTCCGCAGTCAGAAGAGTGATAAACAGATGTGGGCAGATACTGCCGGGAGACTGACCGATCATGAGCTGGAACTGATTACGAGAACTAATCCAAGGAGTTTTCTTTATAATAAAATCCATGCCTATGTTGACTAGTCTTTAATGATCTTCCCTACGAAAAGTCCGCACTGGTAATGCTCGTTGAAGCTATAGGTCATTTCATATCGCTGTCATTAGTATTTTCTATTTTCCTGAGCGGGTCCTGATGTGATATTTCGCTAACTTGTATGCTTAAATAAAGTAAATCAGGTTAACTGATAACAGCAGCAGCATCTTATGAAGAATAAAGATTTTAATATTCAAAAAGGATTTACGTTCAGTAAACA
This sequence comes from Chryseobacterium carnipullorum, assembly GCF_900142785.1. GTDB lineage: Bacteria > Bacteroidota > Bacteroidia > Flavobacteriales > Weeksellaceae > Chryseobacterium > Chryseobacterium carnipullorum. Next base: position 70,092 of record NZ_FRCD01000021.1, read on the forward strand.
CATTCCGGAAGATATTTCTCATTTTGACCGGGTCTTTGATGTTTTCAAAGATTTGCTTACCCATACTTCCGGTGATATTGAGGAAGCCTTTGAATGGCTTGATATGCTCGATAAAGAATATGATATTTTCAGCGATGAATATTCGCTTCAGGATTTTGAGGAAGACCTGAAAAAAAGAGGATATATCAAGGAAGAAGACGATCCTAAAGAAGGTAATTCAGGAGCGGGGAAAGGCAAAAATGTATTAACGGCTAAACTGGAGGCAGCTTTACGTGAATATGCATTGGATCAGATTTTTGGAAAACTGAAAAAAAGCGGCATGGGAAATCATCGAACCACAAAAACGGGCGTTGGTGATGAGCGTGATGGTGAAAACCGTTCTTTTCAGTATGGAGATGATCTGTCCACCGTAAATATGACAGAAAGCCTGAAGAATGCACAGATCAATAATGGAATTTCTGATTTGCGACTAACGGAGGATGACCTTATTGTAGAGGAAACCAAACATAAAGCCCAAATGAGCACCGTCCTGATGATTGACATCAGCCACTCTATGGTTTTATATGGCGAAGACCGGATCACTCCCGCCAAAAAAGTAGCCATGGCGCTGGTAGAATTAATTAACAGGAAATATCCTAAAGATTCTATCGATATTATTGTCTTTGGAAATGAAGCCTGGCCGATAAAAATTAAAGATCTCCCCTATTTAAAAGTCGGGCCTTATCATACCAATACGGTTGCCGGATTAGAACTGGCAATGGATATTCTCCGCAGAAAAAGAAATACCAACAAACAGATCTTTATGATTACGGATGGAAAACCAAGCTGTATTCAACTTCCTACCGGAGAATTTTACATGAACAGTAATGGCCTGGATGAAATGATCGTTTCGCAGTGTCTCAACAGAGCAGCACAAGCCCGAAAACTTAAAATCCCCATCACAACCTTTATGATCGCCCAGGATCCTTATCTGCGTAAATTTGTGGAAGCTTTTACGGCTCAGAATAAAGGAAAAGCCTTTTTAACAGGACTTTCCGGCTTAGGGCAAATGATTTTTGAAGATTACGAGAAAAACAGAATAAAGAGGATATAGATTTCAGATGTCAGATAAAAGACGTCAGATAATAGATAATAGATAACAGACTTTAAATTTGAGATTTATCAATAGTCCATCAGATAATTATTAGTACTTAAAAAGAAAATGAAAAACGATATTACATTTAAAGAATTAAAGAAATCCGGCTATACCGACAAAACCATTAACCAGGAAATCCAGGCGAACCTGATTGCCCGGATTAAGGCTAAAGAGCCTGTATTTGAAGGGCTTTGGGGATATGAAGACACGGTCATCCCTCAATTAAAAAAAGCGATTCTTGCCGGTCATCATATCAACCTTTTAGGATTACGCGGTCAGGCCAAAACCAGAATTGCGAGAAGTATGGTGAACCTTCTAGATGAATACATGCCGATTGTAAAAGGATCTGAAATTAATGACAGTCCCTTTCAGCCTATTTCAAAATATGCGAGAGATCTTATTGAGGAAATTGGTGATGAAACTCCGATTTCGTGGGTACACCGCTCGAACCGTTTCTTTGAAAAACTGGCTACACCGGATGTGAATGTTGCGGATTTAATTGGCGATATAGACCCGATCAAAGCAGCGACATTAAAACTTCCTTATTCTGACGAGCGTGTTTTACATTACGGGATGATTCCGCGTGCCAACCGTTCTATCTTTGTCCTGAATGAACTTCCGGATTTACAGGCCCGAATTCAGGTTTCCCTATTCAATATTCTGCAGGAAGGTGATATTCAGATTCGCGGATTTCAGTTGAGAATGCCTCTTGACATTCAGTTTGTGTTCACAGCCAATCCGGAAGATTATACCAACAGAGGAAGTATTGTGACCCCGCTGAAAGACAGAATCGGATCACAAATTTTTACCCACTATCCACCAACCATTGCTCTGGCAAGACAGATTACAGAACAGGAAGCGATGATCTCATCTGAAGATCTGTCACAGATACAAATTCCCGGTTTGGCAAAGGATCTTTTAGAAGAAGTGGCTTTTGCTGCCCGTGACAGTGAATATGTAGATGCCAAAAGTGGCGTAAGTGCACGTCTTACCATCAGCGCTATGGAAAATCTTGTTGCAGCGGCAAAACTCCGTTTGATAGAGTCAGATGCTGAAAAAACAACGGTTCGTCTGCTGGATTTTATGTCGATTATCCCATCAATTACAGGAAAAATTGAATTGGTGTATGAAGGTGAGCAGGAAGGCGCAGATTATGTCGCGAAAATATTAATTGACCAGGCAGTTATGATCCAGTTTGAAAGTATATTCCCAAGGATATCCAAACTGGAAAAAGAAGGGATAAAAACACCGTACACCGACTTGATCAAATGGTTTAATAAAAACCATCTGGAACTGAACTATTCTGATACAGATGAAGAATTCTATGCTAAACTCAACAGCATTACCCCATTGGTAACCGTGGTTGAGGAAAATGCTTCAGAATTAAGCGTGGAAGATCAGAACTTCTGTAAAGAACTGGTTTTATGGGCGCTGACCATCAGTAAAAAACTAGATAAATCTGAAAACCAATCTGCTTTTACTTTTGATTCTGCAGATATTGGTCAGTTTTTACGGAACTAACCTATATTCTCAGATACTCATTACTAAACAATAAAAGAGGGCTATTTTTCAGCCCTCTTTCTTATATAAATACCAGACGAAATGGTATTTTTAAATCAATATTGAATCTTTACGTAATTTTATACAAAAAATAAACAGTTGATATGGCCTTTGACAAAGAAAATCACCTGACCGAAATGAAATTTATGGTGGATAAAGTGACTGTAAAACAGACTGTATGATACCATATGGAAAATCGATAATTAAAATACATAATTGGTCATCTCATTCAATATTACACAAAAAAACAAATCAATTGATTATGGTTTTGAGTGTCGTTTATACTTTTTCAATCAATAATTCTACCGGTCTCCTATTGAATAATTAATCAGCCAAAATACTTTCCTGAAACGCATTATCAACTTTTATGATGACATAAGCCCAATCATTAAAAATAAATTTATTAAGAATTATTTCCTTTAGTTGAGAAAAATTTATTAATTTCGAACAGAACCAAACCTATTCATATGAAAAATTTAAAGAAAGTCGAAAGACAGGAAATGAAAGCAATAAAAGGAGGCATCAACTGTCCGGGTGGCCAGCTGTGCCTGATCAGCGGAAAATGGCAATGCATGCCATACGACGGATGTGGTGGCGGAAACCAGCCTTAAATTTAATTTTAACCTAATTACTTTATTATGAAAAATTATAAGAAAATTTCAAGAGATCAGTTGAAGAGTATTAATGGTGGAGCGTTGAGTTGCTCCGAAGCATGCTGCCCACCACCGGGAATAAAAAGATGTCCGTGGGTGATTTGCATTGTCGCATGTGAGGTATTAAGCTAAAAAATACCAATCCATTCTATTTGAAAATAAAAGAACCTTAGACAATTTATTCTAAGGTTTTTGTTTATCATAATATGACTATTTTACTATATTTTCCTTCAGTTTGTTAATAATTAGCCTGGCCGGATTTATGATATCTTTTTCAAGTTGTTGATATTTTTCAAACTTGTAGGTGCCTAAACTTTTGCCATCAGAATCTAATGGATTCCCATTTTTCCCCAATTTGTCTACTACACCCAATAGCTTTCCTTCATAATACACGTTCCCCCAACTGGCTTCCATCTCACCATCCATCCCGTATTGGGTTCTATGGTCATAGACAAATGCGGAATCAATTTTATGAATAGCTAACCTATGCATATCCTGAATATATTTATCCGCATCATTGATTTCAACTTCGATCAGCTGCTGATATTTAGAGTTGAATTTCTTTTTTTCTTCAAATATGGCAATCTGTATAACCTTTTGAATGCAAAAAATACCAATGGCGGGCATCTGTAAAGACATTGCTTTTTGATTGATTTCAAATGAATCTTCTTCCATATCATCCAGTAAATTTTGTTCTTCAACAAGAAGATATGCCCTATACTGAGTTTCCAATGATCTGGAACGGTTAATAAGTTCCTGCATATTGTCTTTGAAGAATGCAGTATCTACGATCTCCCGCATTTTTACTGAAAGTCTTTCAACAATCTGGTCTGCAAATTTCTGAAACATATCCCCCATATTCTCTTTTTTGGCAAAAAGACCATCTAACAGAATTCCCATCGCGAAACTAGCACCACCGGAGATCAGCCCGTTGGCTATTTGCTGTCCGACATTTTCCCAGGTAAATGCCCCTGTAAAACCTTTGATCAATTGATTATCTGACATGATATAAATTTTTATGGTTAATAATTATTATCTATTTGATTATAAGAAGATTGGAGTTGAAATTCCGATCTATATCCAAACATCGACTTTGCTCTAATATAATTTATACAACAAACTGTCGTCTTTAAATTTAATTTGAAAGAAAATAATATATAGTAAGTTTTATGATTCAAAAAATATTTCTTTTCTTTTATGAATCAAATGTATTCAGTCTTATTTCAATTATCAATACCCCCTTTGTGTAAGATGTGATCTAAAAAAATGAATGAAAATCATAGAGATGAGAAAAAGTAAAGCCTGCAAATTTTTAAATTTGCAGGCTTTAAAAGCTTTTCTACATTTATAAAAGTCATTCCAGGTATTGACGGAGAGAGGGATCTACATCCCCAGACCTTTTTTCAAGACTATGGAGCTCTCATCAAACGACGATCAGGTTTGGTATTATTAAAGATTTTATTTCTTTAATTCCATTTGAATAGTGTCTTTGTATAAAATCATTTTCCATTGCATTGATTTATTTCTAAAATTATTTATCTGAACAGGAATTGTATCAGGTTTCCTCGGATTCCTTTCGTAAGATATCACCTTGAAATTCTGCCCTTTATCATCGTGATGATATTTCATAAATAGTGAAGTACTATCCACATACATATATGGATTGGGGCAATAATACATTTTTCCTCTTTCTTCAATATAAATTGTTTTCCAGGCCAAAGTATCTTGCTGCCATTGATTTTCTTTAACCAATTTTCCATTACGTGTCATCGATGTAACTTTCCATTTTCCAAAAAACTTTTTTGAAAGGTGAACGTCATAATTATAGTAAATAACAAACAATAAAGGAATCAGAATACATAAAACACGAGCGATTGAGCGGAAAAAATTATTACCTACAGAGGGTAGTCTATTTTTGTGTTGATCAAAGAAGCTTATGATATTAACTTTTTGCTGTAAAAACAGATTAACTAAGCCTAATATGATCAGGATCGATGTCAATAATGTAATGGGTCCGATACGATAAAAAACATTAATCAAAACAATATTCAGCATTACGGGTAAAAGTATTACAACACCTAGTAAAGTTGTACGTTTGAATAACAAAAGAACGCTCCCGATGATTTGGAAAAAGGCCAAAATCACAGCAAGTCCGTAAGAAAACCCATAATATTTCCAGGTTAATTCCGGACCCGTTAATGCGCTTGTTAAAGAATCATTGATATGATATGAATAATTAAAATTAACTTCAAATATTTTTTGAAAGCCAAAATCCAATAGTAAAAATGCAATCCAGTACCGCAACAGTGTTGAAAGCCAGGAAATACATTTTAGAGAATTAAAGGTTCCGTTATTTTCTTTTTTGTGCCAATAAAAAGAAAAACCAAATGAGAATAGTATTGCCAATCCTAAGGTGGAAAATCCTATGGGAAATATAAACTGTGAAATTTTATAAGGTAAAAGAGGTAAAATTATAAAAAGAGCAGTATTTATAGCACCAACAATTGCTAAAAAAGATAATGAAAATTTAGAAAACCATTTTGTTTTACTGATTACTTCGGGTGAATTCATGGATGTTTTTATTAATATTTTTCGGTTTGTGATGATACAAAATGACGTCTATCATTCTTTTTCACGAAACTAAATACATAAGAATTTCGTAAAAAAATATCTATATCTATATTTCGTTAAATTAGCCGCTAATATAATTATTTATAAACTAAATCCTCATTTTAAAGAAAAAAAATCACTAAAATAAAATATTATTAGTAAAAAATATAAAAACACACGAATTGACAGACAATCAAAAAACCGAATAATATTAGTTTTAGGTAAAATGGAAAATAAGTTAGTTACCTATCTTTTTCTCTCAAAATGAAATTAAGGGTAATTAAGACCATATGAGCGTTAAACGAATTACCAGATGATAATTGTAACACTGCCAGAAAAGTACGTATGATTCAGAAATAAGAAAGCCTTAGAATAAATATTCTAAGGCTTTTTGCGGAGAGAGAGGGATTCGAACCCCCGGACCTGTTACAGTCAATAGTTTTCAAGACTATCGCAATCGACCACTCTGCCATCTCTCCTGAATGACGGTTATACCGTTGTTTTCAGTGGTGCAAATATATAACGTTTTTTAAAACTGACAAAATATTTTTTAGTCTTTATACAAAAAAAATAAATTGGTGAGCCAGGGTTCTGTATTTTTTTAAATTTCATCTTTACAAATAGCACATGCAATATTCTGATACAGAATAAGATTCGAAGACAAAGCTTTTATACCTGACTGATGTAGAAACTTTCAAATTTTTTATCATTACTTTCGTGAAACTTAAAAAACATAAGAAATATTCCCAACCTTCCCTGCCTGAAAGCTTCCATTAATATCTTTACTCCCATTTCCCATTCTGTTTATGTTGATGAAATTCTTTTTTCGAAATATGCTCATTGATTTTATTCAAAATTCGGATGGCTGCTTTTAATGATATTTCCTGCACTGAAGTAGTTATATGATTTTCTACGGACAAAGATCTTTTTGAAAAACAAAAATTGATGATTCCTACCCTGTCGCATACCTGATTAAACAGAAAACCATCCTGTTTTAACTCTCCATGCGTTATAATCCTCATCTTTCCCATCGATTTCAGAAATACTTTCCACACCGGAAATCCTATTGATGTCTTCCCAGGAAAGAGGCTTTAGATTCATTTTTAAGCGTTCTTCATTAAGATATGTTTTGTTTTCTACAGGATAAGGAATGCCTTCCGATGTCAACTGTGTTCCATACCGTTGCGGTTTGCTCTGGAAAACCTGGATTCTGTCGTACAGATAGGCTATATTTGAGGGATTGATATCATTGCTGTATTCAATCATCATCTTATAGCACTTTTTCATAAATTCAGGTTCGCCAATCGAATGTTGAATAATGAGCCATGCTGCGTTACTGCCTTCCGCCCCTACCATTGAAACTGTTGGAAATCCGGTTTCCTTAATGATTTCCCGAAGCCGTTCCGCATTCTTTCTGTGGATCATTTCCATTTCAGGATGATAACCTCCGGAAAGCAGCCCCTCTGACAACAGCCTATCTCTGACGGAAAGGTCTTTTTTGGCCAGTTCTATTAATTCTTTTGAAAATGTATGGTTCATCTCTTTTTAAATTCAATAATTGATACTACCCAAAAAAATTACGATGAGAAAAAATTAGAACTTTAATGTATTCAATCCATTGAATTCCTCCTTTTCATATATTTTTTCAATTCTTCCGTTCTTCAGCACCGCTATTTTATCGCAGGTATGAAATAGGGTCTCAATGATGTGTGAACTGATGATCACTACTTTATTTTCTGATTTAAGTTGCTTAATAATATCGTAGAGAATATGAACGCCCTCAAAATCTACTCCGTTAAACGGCTCATCAAGGATATTCACTGGTTTATCCAACATCAGCATCCCAATCAGGGCCAGTTTTTTCTTCATTCCACTGGAATAATACTGTACATATTTTTCGAGGGGAAGATTGAATTTCTCCGTAACTTCTTTAACATCACTTTCATTTTGACCTGAAAAATAAGATAAATACTCCTGTCCTGTGATGTAGGGATAAAAATAATTTTCAGTTTCGAGATAAGAAACCAAGCTTCGTTTTAAGGATTTTCCTTGCCAGTTAATATTTCCTGAGAATGAATTATTCTGATATAAGGTATCGAATAACGTCGTTTTTCCGGCCCCGTTCTTTCCAAGAATTCCGATGATGCTTCCTTGTTTCAACGACAGATCCACGCCATTAAGCACTTTCTGGTTCCTGAACTCAACCTGCAAATTTTTAATCTCCAACATAGGTTCTTATATTTTTTTTTGCATTTTTCAACTGATTTTTTAAAACAAACAAGGCAGGAATTACCGTTATGCTATAGAAAATATACTCAAGATACACGCTGATATTGTAATAGCTTCTTTTTTCTTTATAATGGTAAAGCTTATATTTTCTGGTAATGATCAGGAGAAAATACAGATTCATGAATGTAGAATAATACAGCAAATAAAGACTATCGTACGGATTGATGATAAGAAATAGAACATCAACAGGCAGCAGCAAAGCATTGAAAAACAAAGCATTTTTTCTGAGCTTTTCCTGCAAACTTAGTTTTTTAAAGTACATTTCAAGCATCTCTTTGCTTTCATAAGGCTCATAGATGTCTGAAATAAAGTCTATCAGAAAAAGCCCAACAACAATCAGAAATCCGGGATGATACGATGACATCAGAACGATACCATATCCCATTACTGAAACCCATGTATTCTTTCTCAGAAAAGTTTTCCACTCAAATAAATCATCCGGTATGAAATTCCATTTCAGGGCAGGATCAATTTTGGTTTTCGGAAAAAAAAATGCAAATAATACAATGAGAATATAGAAGCACAGACCCGCTTCCTCTACCTTATAATGAATATTTCCCAATAATAGAACCGTATAAATAAGTGCCGATTCCAGTACGATAACTGCTCGCCAGCTTTTTTCAAATACTTTCTTCAAAAAAGGAATATCTTTTCTGCTGCAATGAAACACCAGTGCTGCCATAAAAAAAAGAGCCGGATAATAATGATATGAAGGTAGTTTTACAGTCATTAAAACCACAAATACGAGCAGAAAAGGTAAACTTATCCTCATATCAAGGTTAAAGATTCTGAATATCTGGTAAAATCTGAATTTTAAATGGTTAAATAGCTTTTTCAAAGGATTATTGTATTCTCTGTAGATTTGAATGCATAAAATTGCCAAAAAAAATTCAAATATGGCGACTTCATGAGATTATTTCATTAAAAAACACAAACTGGAAAGATAAAATAAGACTTAATGATAGTTTCTTATTATTTTGCTATACTTTTCAATATAGGATCTGAACATTTCTGCACGGGTTGAAAGATCGTACACTTCCCTGCCATTTATTACAAGATTTCCGGGAGCTTTTCCATTACAATGTTTTCCCTTTGAATACAGTGCTTCGCTGAGTTTCTTAAAATTTCTTTCAGCCTCTATCTCAGAATTAAATTCATATACCCGGATCACGAAATCCGGATAAAAATCCTTAGTTCCCTTTTCCGGTTTATTACTTCTTGCAAAGTATTCTCTGATTCCGTCTCCTGCGATGATCTTTATGCTGTTTTCCTCACAGTTGTTGTAAGAGATGCTGTGTTTTTCTCTTGGCTCAAAACTAAAACCTGATTTTTTCAGTTCTCCATTCAAGTAGATGATCAGCTTCGTATTATCATCAATATTCTGGGTCTTGATGGTATCATAGACAGTATCTTTATTCGGTATATCTTCAATAGACAGCGCTTCCTGATCTTCTTTTTTCAGTGAATCATTTTTATGTCCACCGCATGAAAAAATCCCTAGCAATAATGGCAGAAACAGTAGTTGATTTTTCATGAAATTGAGTTAAGTTATTGACAACATCTAAACTACAAAAAATAGCAAATACATCTTTCACTACCATCGAGAATATTGTTTCAGAAATGACAACGATTATGAGCACACAATCTTAATAAGTTTACTCCTTGATGACTTTCTTACATTGCCCATCAATGCATATCATATAAACTCCCTTTTCAACATGACCTAGATTAATATCCAAAGAACCAATTCTCTTTTCGACGGCAATCCTTGAAGTCATATCATTTCCTGCGCTGTTCACTATTTTAATATTTTCGATGTTGTTCTTTTTCAGCACAATATGCACATGGTCTTTAGCCGGATTTGGATAAACGCTAAACAACTCTTTGGTTTTTATAGATTCCCGGTCCGAAATGCTCAAAAATGTTTCCGGAATAAGACTTGTCTGGATCGTAATTCCATTGATGGTATTAAAAGTTACTTCCGTTTTATTTCCTGTTATTACAGTTGTGATCGGATTTATCGGATTTTCCAGCTTCCACTTTCCTGCCAGCGTCAGTTTTACAGGATTTATCTCAGGTACACGGTAGAGACGGGAAGCTGTTCCCGTGATCTGTGAATAGGTATACGACTCATTATCATTCAAAAGCCCAAGATTAGGATTGGTAAGGCTCACTTTAAGCTTATTTCCTGCATTGCTACTCTGAGTCATTACAACAGACGGTTTATCCACAGAAACTAAGACATCTGACTGGAAAACAGATGCCGCATCAAAAATCACGTAATTATAGATCTGATCCTGTACAAATTTAACAACATGTGCCTGGCTATTCTGCTGGATAACTTCGAAATAATCTGCCAGATGATCTGCAAAATCCTGTGTTCCGGCAGTCCCTCCCTGAAGAAGAATTCCATAACGATATCTGCCCGCAGCAGGTGCTGTTCCATGATCTATATAAGCTGTTGCATAGTTTCCCTGTGTATCTGCTGTATTGGAATAGTTGCGCGATTGCTGGGTGCTTCTTTTGACCACCACCGATCCGGTGTAGGATCCGGCAGGAATAACAAAGCCATTCCCTACTGCATCGGTAGCCCATACACTGCCAGTGTTTTGTGAAAAATTTACATTTAAGCCCGTCTGAGTTGTACCATTGATGACTGTCGCAGTAGAAACATCAGGCAGTCCGGTCTGGAAAACAGTAGTGTGTACCGGGCGTGTTCCTCCGGTGTCTTTAATATCAGAACCTAAGCTTAACACTTTATCTTTGAAGAAAAATACGGTCTTCAAGGCAGACATTCCTGTGAAAGAATTGACATCCTTATAATCCATCGCAAAAACGCCATTGTCATCCAGAGAAGCGTGAGCAAGGAAATTCCTGCCATTAAATTCCCTGCCGGCTCCTGATGTAAGCTCGTTCATCGGAACAAATGCAGCAGTAACACCCGGTATATGCGTCCAGTCCCAGCCGTCATCCGTCAGTCCACCCTGCGCATTCGCGACTCCCAAACCATTGGAAAGGCGTGTTTTGGGAGAACCTGCAGATAAAATTTCCATGGCCCCGGCTGAAGTATATCTTCCAAAACGATTCTCTGATGCACTGTTTTCATAATGCCAGATATGTTTGCTGGTTCCTTTTACAGAAATCTGATAACCATTATACTTATGGACATTCAGTCCTCCGTAAGGAAATCCAAAATGTCCTTGTGTAATAGGAAAATCGGGAGTAAGTGCCGTATTGATATTGACCGCAATCTGTCCTGCCATCAAAGGATTTTTAACACTTATGTTCCGGCTAAATCCTGACTGAGGCATCGTATAGATTCTTTTAAAAAACTGCCCTGCATCTGCATTAGCTACAGGATCTGCTGCATATAATAAGGCAAACGCATACCGGTAGTCTAACAGAGGGGTTGTTGAATTAGGAAATCGTCCGGCCAGCCCTCGTGGCATCTCAAAATCTGCACTGAATTTCTGATAAGCCATTAAAGCTTTTTTCAGATGAGTCTGAGAAACAGGCTTCAATTCGTAGGCAGAACCTTTAAGAATATAGTTCATGATCGCCATGGAAAAAAGGGCATCTCCTCCATAGCTGTTGGCATAAGCACCTCTGTGGTGATAAGTGGTAAAGTCGGGTTTTATAAAATCTGCCCATCCGTTTCCAATCAAAAGGGCATTATCGGTGAAATCAATAAGAAACTCCATATTTGCCAATTTATCAGGATCTGCATCTTCCTGTCCCAGGACGTAGCATAAGCGGGTTTCTATCAATGCTCTTACTACATCAGTATTAAAACCTGGGTTTGTAAAATGAAAGTTTGGATTATCCGGATCCAAAAAAGAAGTAATATTACCCAGAACGCCCATATGGTGAGAAAATTCTCCGGTCTGCCCTAATTCTTCCTTCATTAAAAGCACGCAGGCAGCGTAGGTAAAACATCGCAGACCGAAACCGGAATTATTGATATTAACCGTTTCCTGTGATGCATTTAAACTAAAATTAAAATCAGTGGTACTGTTGATTCCTTTGTCTTTTATATATTTGAAAACCTTTAAAATCAAGTCTTTCAGGGCGGTGCTGTGGTATTTTGGATTCGAAGGCTGTCCGTTGATGAGAGGACCTTTTAAATGGTAAGACATCACCAGATAGAATAAATGATTGTTGACCAAGGTTACCATCGCTCCATGATCTGTTCCATTGGTCATATTCCATACAGGTCCGGGAGAAGAAAAATTGTAATTATTCACCACATTGGTTTCTGCCGTATTGCCAAACTGGATATAGCGGTCGTACAGTCCTTTTACGCTTGGATTTGAGTAGGTAGTGATCGTATTATCTGTGAGCCAGTTGATGTATTTGACTTTTACATTATTTACTTCATTAAGCTGCGCATTGGCTTGAGAAAAGCAAAAGAGAACTAAAGTAAATACAATAGATTTCAACATAGGTTTTAGTTTATTCACAAAGATAGGATTATTTAGCTTTAGAAAAAACCCTCAAATCAATCTATATATCACATTCCCAAGTTGGTATAAGTAATAATCCACCTGATGAAATTATATTTATAAGATAATGAGATTTTTCAATAGATACTGCTGATCTCATTTTTCTTAGTAGATTTTTTTATGGTAATAGTTGGTTCCGCCATGATCTTTTCAATGCTTGAAATTTACAATGAGGGTATGATTTCTTAATAGGGTTTAGCTGAATTATGGGACTTGTGCACTCAAACTGTTAACAAATCCTTAAAACAATCATAATCTTAATTTCAGTTTGTGTTCCAAACAGACGTTTAATTTTGCTCAGATTTAATATAAGTAATAAAGTGAAGAAAATTTTTACATCCGTTTTATTCTGTGCCTCTCTATTTTTCTATGCCCAAACCGGTACTGTTTCAGGAAATATTAATGATGATACTCAATTGTCTCTTCCGGGTGCCAAGATTTCTCTTGCACCGGGAAATATCTATACGACCTCTGATGATCACGGGAATTTTGTTTTCCTGAATGTTCCTCCCGGAAATTATACGATGAAAGTGGATTATATGGGCTACGGGACACGTGAATACAATGTCACGGTGGAAGCTGAAAAAAATACGAAACAGAATATTCTGTTCACCAGAAAGGAAACTACGATTGCTGAAGTCGTTGTAAGAGGGTCTGCATTGAAAAATCAGGCAAGAGCACTGAACAAACAGAAAAACAACGCCAATATTACGAATGTAATTTCAGCTGATCAGATCGGGCGTTTTCCGGATGCCAATATCGGTGATGCATTGAAGCGTGTCCCGGGAATCACTATACAAAATGACCAGGGTGAAGCAAGGAATCTTATCATCCGTGGTCTGGCTCCCAATCTCAATTCTGTAACCTTAAACGGAGACCGGATTCCTTCTGCTGAAGGGGATAACCGGAATGTTCAGATGGATCTTATTCCATCTGATATGATTTCGACGATCGAGGTTAACAAAACTCTGACTCCCGATATGGATGCCGATGCCATCGGGGGTTCGGTGAATCTGATCACCAGAGCTTCTCCTAACGGACAGAGAATTTCTGCAACATTAGCCGGAGGCTATAATCCGATTCGTGAAAAGGGAAATTATACCGCCGGATTCGTATATGGAAATCGTTTTTTAAACAATAAACTAGGCGCTGTTTTCAGCTTTTCCTATAACAATAATAATTTTGGTTCTGACAATATAGAGCCTACCTGGAGCCTTGCTAACGATGCCGCTCAAACTGCTTACATCAGTAAAATGGGAGTTCGTTATTATAATGAACACCGGATCAGACACAGTTTTGACCTGAATATGGATTACGAATTTAATTCCAAAAACAAGATCTATGCTTCAGCAATGTACAATTTCAGAACGGATAAGGAAAACAGATTTGCTTTGGGATATAAAGTAAAACCTGTTTATAATGATGATGAAACGGCAATCACGGGCTGGAAAGGAAGCATTACGAGACAGAATAAGGGTGGAGATTCTGATAATGACAATACGCGTCTGGAAAGGCAGAAAGTGCAGAATTATGCTGTACGCGGGGAGCATCTTCTGGGTTCAAAGGTCGATCTTGACTGGTCGATGAACTATGCTACGGCAAGCGAAAAGAAACCTCACGAACGTATTATAGAGTTTGAAAACGGAAAGATGAATTTCTCTTCAGATCTGAGTGATCCGGGAAGGCCAATGATCACTCCCCTTTCGGCAGATAATCTAGGGGTTTATCAACTCAGTGACCTTTCAGATTCAAACAGTTTTACCCAGGAAAAGGAATTTGGAGGAAAGATAAATGTCCGTTTTCCTTTTTCTGTGATTGAAAACCACAAAGGAAGACTCCGTACAGGAATTCGTGTACGGTTAAAGCAAAAGGAGCGAAACAATGATTATTATGCTTTTGAACCTTTACACGATATGGGAAGTCTGCTGTCTGTTCCGACCGTTCATTTCGACGGGCACAATTTCCAGCCCGGGAATTATGTGCCGGGAACTTTCGTCAATCCTTCTTACATGGGCGGTCTGGATCTTTTTAATCCGAATTTATTTCAAGGTGAATCTAAACCGGAAGAGTTCCTTTCGAGCAATTATACAGCGAAAGAAAACATTTATGCCGGCTATATACGATGGGATCAGGATTTCAGTGATAAATTCTCGATGATCGTGGGAGCGCGTTTTGAAACAACAAAAATTGACTATACGGGAAATTATGTGTTGGATGAGGAGGATCTGGCAGGAAAGATCAACCGTACCAATACGTATACCAATGTCCTTCCGAATCTATCGTTTAAATATGTTCCGGTTCAGGATCTTGTTCTTCGTGCAGCTTTTACAACAGCTTTAGCACGCCCGAATTACTATTCACTGGTTCCTTATCTTAACGTTATTTCAGCAGATGAAACCATCGCGGCAGGAAATCCTGATTTAAAGGCAACTTATGCTTATAATTTTGATTTTATGGCGGAGAAGTATTTTAAGTCTGTGGGTATTCTTTCCGGAGGTGTTTTTTATAAGAACCTGAAGGATTTTATTTATACGTATTCGAGAAGAAATTATACTTCTGATGATTTTGCCAATGATTTTGGAGGACAGTCCAACCCTATTCCTGCGGGAGCAGATAACTGGAGATTTAACCAGCAGCGTAATGGTGACAATGTAGACATTTACGGCTTTGAAGTGGCTCTTCAGAGACAGCTGGACTTTATTCCGGGAGCTTTCTGGAAAGGTCTTGGCGTCTATATTAACTATACTTATACGAAGTCAAAAGCGAAAGGGATTACGAATGAAGACGGTATAGAAAGAACGGATGTAGGACTTCCGGGCGCGGCTCCTCATATGTTCAACGGATCGCTTTCATGGGAAGACAAGCGTTTCTCAGCAAGAGTTTCTATGAATTACGCTTCTCATTATATTGATGAATTGGGTGGAAAAGCATTTGAAGACCGTTATTATGACAAACAGGTTTTCCTTGATGCCAATGCATCGTACAAGATTACCAGCCAACTGAGGATTTTTGCAGAAGCCAATAACTTAACGAATCAACCGTTACGTTATTACCAGGGAATCCAGAGCAGAACTGCCCAGGTAGAATATTACAGACCCCGGTTCACTTTAGGAGTGAAATTTGATTTTTAAAAACATGAAAAAGACACCATTTATACTGGCTGTTTCAGTTTTACCTTTTGTGGTAAGCTGCAGCACGCAATCATTAGGAAAAAAAATAACACCTTCGGTGATTACCGAAACGGTAGTCTATGACACGGATGATCCTGCGATATGGATCAATCCGGCAGATGCTTCCAAAAGCATTGTGATCGGGACCGATAAAGATACGGACGGTGGACTTTATGCCTTTGACCTGAACGGAAAGATCATCCGCAAAGTTTCGGGATTAAAACGCCCGAATAATGTAGATCTTGAATACGGTTTTATGCTGAACGGAAAGCCAACAGACATTGCCGCTGTTACGGAAAGGGAAACAAATACGGTCAAAATGTACAGTCTCCCTGATCTGAAAGAAGTAGGCGCCTTTACGGTGTTTGACGGTGAAACGGACCGTGGTCCTATGGGCATTTCGATGTACAAAAATCCGACAACCGGTGAAATGTATGCTGTTGTGGGACGAAAATCCGGTCCGGCAGAAGGCTATTTGTGGCAGTATCAACTGTCTGAAAAAGAGGGGGAAATAACAGGTGAAGTGGTCCGGAAATTCGGAAAATACAGCGGATTGAAAGAGATTGAAAGTATTGCTGTAGACGATGAACTTGGCTATATTTATTACTCTGATGAACAATTTGGAGTGCATCAGTATTATGCAGATCCGGCCAAAGGAAATGAGAAAATTCTTGTTTTCGGAAGGGGTGATTTTAAATCTGACGTAGAAGGCATCTCCATCTACCCTACATCTCCTCAAACTGGTTATATTCTGGTTTCGAATCAACAGAAAGATACGTTTAATGTGTATCTGAGAGAAGATCCGGCCAAAGGCAAAATTGCAGAGATCCCGGTATCTACAAGTGAGAGTGATGGTTCAGAGGTGACGAATGTCAACTTAGGACCTAAGTTTCCCAAAGGGTTATTTGTCGCCATGAGTAATGGGAAGGTTTTCCATTTTTATGACTGGAGGGTTATTGAGGAAAGGATAAAAAAGGCTCAGCAAACTGCTCAATAATTTTTCTATGGGAGCGTTTGAGGGAGGAAAAGGTTGAGATGATGGCTGAAGTGAAAAAACTTTAATAAAATAAATAAACCACTGCAAATCAGCGATTTATTTATTTTATTAGATATCAAAAGCAGGACGCAAAAAAACTTTTAAATATCAAATCTCTACCAATCTTGTCTTAAGATAGCTCCAAAAGAGAAACAAATTATTAAAAAAACAATTAATAAGACATTATAAATATAATTTAGCACTTTACTATCATATTTATAAATCATATAAAAATTAATTATTAGTAAAAAAACTACTATTGGAGATAACTTAAAAAAATAATCATATTGAAAGTATAAAAATAATGCTGTATAAATTACTGAAATAATTAAAATTATTTTTGTTAACCTTTTCATTTTTAACTTATTTTCGTTCATTAATTTCATTTTTAACAATATCTACCAGCCTCTTACTTAAATCATTATCAATACTCTTATGTGTTGAATTAGGAGCAAGAACATTAGTATCTATAGCTTCTAAACCCTCCAATTCTCTAGCATCAATAACTCTGTTTTCAGAAAATGCGTAAGGACTATTATGAGTATATATTTCTGCGAGCGGATCCAAATTAAAGAATCTCCCGACATCCGGCATATAATTTCTCCATTTAAAACTATAAAAACCAGTTTCTTGTGAAGACTTTCCCTTTTTCAAACAGTTAATAAATATAAAATACACTCTAATACACTAAAACTTCTTTAGCATACAGCCAAGGACTAAGTCCATTTAACGAT
>NZ_FRCD01000010.1 GCF_900142785.1 Chryseobacterium carnipullorum
ACCGATGATGCCGTAATGAAATCAGTGTATCTGGCATTAAAAGAAGCTACTAAAAAATGGACGATGCCTATCCAAAATTGGGGCATTGTTCTCAATCAATTTATCCTTATTTTTGAAAAAAGGCTCAGATTATAAAATCCAAGCCTAACTTTTTAACTTACACACTTTGTGGGATAGTGTCCTCATTGACAAGCTTTTACATCATTTCTGGTATTCCACCTCCCATTGGTATAGGTTCAGTGCTCTTCAATTCATTGGTTAAGTAGTAAGAAGCATTCCTTTTTTGTCTTGTAATATTAACTTTATCTGTTGGAGGCAGTTTATTTTAGTACGGTATTTAATTCAACCACTTCAAAGTCGTCATTATTTTGTAGCAGGTGTTTTAAGATAGGAATATGGCCTTGTCCAAATATGAGGATAACATATTTGTCATTGGGATTTATTTGCGTTATTATATTAGAGTAAATCGCTAAATTCCTCAAATACCAGTCAGAAACGGATTCTGCACCAATGTAATTGTCTCCGGCACCAATTTTTGCATAATATTTTAAGTATAATGATAAATTTTTCTGCAAAAGTTCTTTTGTGTTGATATATTTCAGGACTTCGGTGATTGAATTTCGTTTTACTACACCATCGAATTCAAGTTTTAAGTTATTCGCAGTAGTCCCTAATTCGTTTAACAGATATACCTGATTTTTTTCTTTAGCCGTGACAGAAACCAAACTGTCATGCTTCATTCCATAAAACTTATCTACACAATTGATCTGTTTTAAATTTAATTTTTTAGCTAATCTAAAACCGATTTGCTCCCGTTCAGAAACGGTTAATGTATACTTGTTTTGGGAATAGGCATTATACAGACTATCAATTTTCTTTTGTTGATTCAATGGTTTTTCTATCATCACTTTATCAGCATTTGTCCGTTTTAGAATTTCGGTCAGTTCTTCCAGTTCCTTCTGTCTTTTCGGAGCTAAAAAATCATCAGTCTTTAATTCATACGTATCTAAATGAGGGGTTTCGAAGTGAATGGTCCCGATTAACAGGATTTTGGTTTTGTGTTTAGACTTTTGTCCAAAAATTGTGGTTAATGTTAAAAGGGTAATTAAAAATGTGGAAATTGTTTTAATGAAAGTCATTCTTTAGGTTGTTAGTTTATTTTTGGCTAAAGATAAAGCTTCTTGCGAAACGTAAAGATGAATTCACCACAAAATTCGTAATTATGTGAAATGGCTTTTGTAGTTTTTTTTGATTTGCTGTTTTTTATTAACTTCCTTTTCTTATTCCAAACAAAAAAACCGCCCTATAAAATAGAACGGTTAGTATATTAATTTGCCTCGGTCGCTGACCGTTACATCATTCCCGGCATTCCACCTCCCATTGGCATAGCAGGTTCAGCGCTCTTAATTTCAGTGATTACGCACTCAGTGGTAAGAAGCATTCCAGAAACAGAAGCTGCATTTTCAAGGGCAACTCTTGTTACTTTCGTAGGGTCAATGATTCCTGCTTCAAGCATGTTTACATACTCGTCAGTTTTCGCATTGTATCCGAAGTCTCCTGTACCTTCTGCTACTTTAGCAACGATGACAGAACCTTCACCTCCTGCGTTGGCAACGATTTGTCTTAATGGCTCTTCGATCGCTCTTTTAACGATTTTGATCCCTGTAGTTTCGTCAGAATTGATTCCTGTAAGGTTTTCCAAAGCTGAGATTGCTCTTACCAAAGCAACACCACCTCCTGCAACGATACCTTCCTCAACAGCTGCTCTTGTAGCGTGAAGCGCATCATCCACTCTGTCTTTTTTCTCTTTCATTTCAACTTCAGAAGCTGCCCCTACGTAAAGTACGGCAACACCACCAGCTAATTTAGCCAATCTCTCCTGTAGTTTTTCTCTGTCGTAGTCAGAAGTAGTTGTTTCCATCTGAGCTTTGATCTGAGCTACTCTTCCTTTGATTTTAGCTTCATCACCACCACCGTTTACGATCGTCGTGTTATCTTTATCGATCGTTACTTTCTCAGCAGTTCCAAGCATATCTAAAGAGATGTTTTCCATTGTGAAACCTTGCTCCTCAGAAATCACCTGTCCACCTGTAAGGATCGCGATATCTTCCAACATTGCTTTTCTTCTGTCCCCGAATCCTGGAGCTTTTACGGCAGCAATTTTAAGAGAACCTCTTAATTTGTTTACTACTAAAGTTGCTAAAGCTTCACCTTCAACCTCTTCAGAGATAATTAATAGAGATTTTCCGCTTTGTGCGATAGGCTCAAGAACCGGAAGCAATTCTTTCATAGAAGAGATTTTCTTCTCTACTAAAAGGATGTAAGGATTTTCTACTTCAGCTACCATTTTCTCAGGGTTCGTCACGAAGTAAGGAGACTGGTATCCTCTGTCGAACTGCATCCCTTCTACAACGTCTACGGTTGTATCGATACCTTTAGCTTCTTCTACAGTGATTACCCCTTCTTTACCTACTTTTCCGAAAGCTTCAGCGATCAGAGATCCGATAGTTTCGTCGTTGTTAGCAGAAACGGAAGCTACCTGCTTCACCATTTCTTTAGAATCTCCAACTTCTTTAGACTGAGCTTTAAGGCTTGCAACAACCGCAGTTACTGCTTTGTCGATTCCTCTTTTTAAATCCATTGGGTTGGCACCTGCAGCTACATTCTTAAGACCTTCTCTTACGATAGCCTGTGCCAAAACAGTAGCGGTAGTAGTACCGTCTCCTGCGATATCATTAGTTTTGGAAGCCACTTCTTTTACCATCTGCGCTCCCATATTTTCTACTCTGTCTTCAAGTTCGATTTCTTTTGCTACAGAAACACCGTCCTTCGTTACGTGAGGTGCACCGAAAGATTTCTCGATCACTACATTTCTACCTTTTGGTCCTAACGTTACTTTTACTGCATTAGCCAATGCATCAACCCCTCTTTTTAAAGCGTCTCTAGATTCAATATCGAATTTTATTTCTTTTGCCATTGTTTGTTGTATTAATGTACGATGTACAGTGTACAAAGTACTTGATTTACTTTTTTAATATTTACTTTTAATCAGTCATTAATACATTGTACATTTTACATTGTACAACGTACAGATTTTTACCCAATAACTCCTAAAAGATCTCCTTCCTTAACGATTAAGAAATCTTTTCCGTCTAATTTTAATTCAGAACCTGAATATTTTCCATAAAGAACTTTGTCACCTACCTGAACAGTTGTAGGCTCATCTTTTTTACCTGGACCTACTGCTACTACAGTACCTTCCTGCGGCTTTTCCTTCGCAGTGTCCGGAATAATAATACCTGAAGCTGTTTTAGTTTCTGCAGCGATAGGCTCGATAAGAACTCTGTCTGCTAATGGTTTAAAGTTTACTGACATAATATATTTTATTTTTTAATTAATTCTCCATTATAATTCTCTAAATGTATGCCATGAGGCCCTGATGGATGAAATGGCAGAATTTTAATTCCGAGTGTGAAAATTTGGCAGAAAAATAGAAAAGATAAAGCCGGAAGATTCCGGCTTTGTATTGAACTCTGATGATTCATTGAATTATGGGCAGTGCTGTCCCGGCCCGATCCATAAAGTACATTTTCCCTGGTCGTCGCGTTCACAACAGACTGTTCTTGCTGCGCCTCCCATGATGGATTTTTGGGCGTCTCTGCTTAATGATTTAGCGTTTTTCATAAGTAATATTTTGTTTATTGTACGTGCCTGAACATTTAATGTCAATCAGGATTTTGACGATTTGATTTGATAAGTGTACGTCAAAGATAAATAAAAATAGAATTCAATAATACACCGTTGGTAGATTTATTTATGAATTTTGTATTCTGATTGTCATTATTTTAACTTTTATTTTGCGAGATGGAGTTAACCGATGCTTTTGATGGCCGCAATACATTAAAAAGAAAAAGTTTACCATTACGGTAAACTTTGTATATTCATTATTGAATGGTTTCCATTGTCATTTTTCTTCCACTCATCTCTATATCCTGTTTCAGAATTTTTCTGGTTTCGGGATCAATATAATAAGTAACGATGTTTTTTTTATCTCCTATATCATCGGTTGTTTTTACAGCCCATACTTTTTTTCCGTTATAATCTGTTTCCTTTACATCCATTATGTAGGCTTTAATAAGTCCTTTCTTAGCATCCGGATTATAATCGAAAATAGAGAGGTCTGCAGTATAATTTTCTTTCAGGGGAGAAAACCGGACCAGCATAGGATAGCTGCTGCTGTCAAAATAATCTGCGGCATCCATTTCTATATGGTCTTTTTTCTGGGATTTTTTATCAAGATAATAGCCGGTTACTTTAGTCTTACCGGATTTCAGGACCATATCTCTCATCATATTAAAAGACGAATGATAAATGGGTTGGAAATTAGCGGTTTTTACGATGGTAGAATCCGTCCACTTGGCATCCGGAGCCTGTTTCAGCTTTACAGCCGTTTTGATGAGCAGATCGGTTTTATTTAATTTTTTAAGTTCCGTTATAATGCTGCCGATCTCTATTTTTTTTCCTGCATTTTCAGCGTACCATACTGCTTCTGAGGTTTCATCTTTGATCAGTTTAGAATCAATGGTGCTGTTGCCTGGAGTGAGCAGTTTTTGTGAAAATAAATTAGCGCTGCTTACTAATAAAAAGATAAGAAATGTTCTCATGATTTTTTTTACCAATAAGTATTTCTGATTTTCAAAAAGTTACAGATCCGATATCAGCTTTTCTTCATATGACACAGAATTCATCTTATTTTTCTGATTCTGATTGATCTTTGAAATCACCGCCCCGGAAACTGCAATGCTGATAAAGTTGGTCACAGATCTTGCCTCATTCATAAAACGGTCTACACTGTACAAAAGGGCAATATCCGTTAAGGGAATTTTTCCAAACCGGTTCAACGTAAAAATAAGGGCAAGAAATCCTGATCCGGGAACGCCTGAAGCCGTTTTTGAAGTCACGGAAATAATCACGAAAAGCCAGAGATAATCACTGACCGTTAATGAAATATTATAAAACTGAATGAGAAAGCAGCAGGTCACAGAAATATAAATACACGCCCCGGAAAGGTTGAAATTATAGCCTAAGGGAATGACAAATCTTAAAATCTTTCTGCTGTAGCCTTCCGATTCCATTTTTTCAAAGATCAGTGGAAATGCTGTTTTGGAAGAAGAGGTGGTGATGACCAGAATAATTTCCTCCTTTAAATCAAGCAAAAACTTCCACAGACGGATTTTGAATATATAAGAAACGATTCCTAAAATTCCAAAGATAAAAACAATGTCAGCGAGATAAACCGTGGCAACGACTTTACTGAGCGGCAGGAGCGTGTTGATGCCATATACCGCAACGCCATACGAGATATTACAGAAAATAATAATCGGGAGAATGATGTAGAGATACTTAATTACGGTATAAAAAACTTTGAGGCCGCGGTCTAATAAATTCAGGAATTTTTCTCTTGCCCCGGAAAGATTCATGCAAATTCCGGCAATAATGGAGACTATAAGAAAAATTCCGTGCCTGTTGAGATACAGACTACCGGATAAGCTGCTGTCATTGATTTCAAATGTTTTCGGAAGCGATGTACTGATTCTCGAAGTGTTAATTCCTGTATCAGCGCCGGGCTTTACGGCAAAACCGAAAATGAAACCTATAATAATAGCCACAGAACTGATGATCAGAAAATAAAGAATGGTTTTCCAGACAATGCTACTTGCATTTCTGATACCGGACAGCTGGCAGATTCCATACATGATCGCCATGAAAATAATGGGAAGTATAAGCATTTCAAGCACCATGAAAAAATATCTGCTCACCATTCCCAGCTGAATACTTGCTTCAGGCGCATAATAGCCTGTAAGTACTCCGCCGAGAATGGCGGCAAATACATATAAGGTGAGATTTTTTAAATATCTTCCCGTGAATGTTTTCTTGGTTTCAAAAAGGTCCATCTGAAAAAAATATACAGTCCGTATCGATCTAAACGAAATACGAAAGGTTTTTATACCTCCGAAATATAATAATAATTAACGAATTCAGATTATATGACTCCAAGAATCAATGCAGCGATCAACATCACAACAGAAGATCCCAATGCCCATTTTAAAGTATATTTCAAATGATCTGAAAATTCCACACCGGCTAATGATACTAATAAATAGGTTGAGGGAACCAGCGGACTCAAAAGATGGGAACCTTGGCCAATAAGACTCGCTCTTCCCAGGATTTCCGGAGAAATTCCCAATTGATGTCCGGTAGCCACAATAATAGGTAAGATCCCGAAATAATAAGCATCATTGGAAAGAAAAAAAGTAAGCGGAATACTGAATACCGCAGTAACAATATTCATGTAGCCACCCCAGCTTTTCGGAACGATTTCTATCATACTGTTTCCCATGGCCTGCATAATGCCTGAACCATTCAGGATTCCGGTGAAAATTCCCGCTCCGAAGATCATTCCGGCAACCGATAAAGCATTACCAGCATGTTTTGAAATAATTTTCTGCTGATCTTTTAATTTGGGATAGTTGATAACGGAAGCGATACAAAAGGCGATCATAAAGGCAATTCCCAATGGAACTACATCCAGAATCATCACAACCAGAAGCGCGATCGTAAGCGCCAGGTTGATCAGGATCAGTTTCGGACGTCTGAGTTTAAGATCTACCTCACCGATGATATCATTGCTGTTATACTTGGTGAATTTTCCATGTTTGGCAATTCTTATTTTTTCTCTTCTCCCTAAAATATAGGCAACGAATATCACCCAAAGGATTCCAATAGCCATAATCGGGATCATAGGAACGAATATTTCGGTGTGCCCAAGTTTCAAAGAACTCATTACCCTTGCCGTAGGACCTCCCCATGGAAGAATATTCATGATCTGTCCCGCAAGCATAATAATACACGTAAGAATCAGTGGATTGATACCTTGTTTTTTATAAAGAGGAAGCATAGCGGCAACCACAATGAGATAAGTGGAAGAGCCATCGCCGTCCAGCGAAACCAAAGCCGTAAGAACAGCGGTTCCCACTGTTGTTTTAATGGGATTGTCTCCAACCGCTTTTAAAATGATATTGACTAAAGGCTCAAAAAGTCCTGTGTCGATCATTAAACTGAAATAAAGGATGGCAAAGATCAGCATGACTCCGGTGAGCGCTATTTCTTTGACCCCGTTCTTCATCATTTCACCAAGTTCAGGACCAAAACCCGCCAAAAGAGCGATGGTTACCGGTACGATGACCAAAGCCGTAAGCGGAGTCAGTTTTTTATTCATGATCAGGACCATGAAGATCAGAATCATGAGAAATCCAAGGAATGTAAGCATAGAGGATTTGATTTATAGTTATTTATTTTTGTTTTTCTTTCTCCAGTCGAAGCTGTTTCTGTACCCAATGTAGGCGTAGTTGCTTGTAGATCCGGTCTCCAGCTGATTGATAAAAGCTACTTCAACTGCTGAGTTTTTTCCAACCTTAATTCCCAGTCCTGCAGTTAATCGGTTACTGTCAAACGGATCTTCTTTCACTACGTTCATTCTTAATTCATTTTTCAGAATGCCGTATAGTTTTTCTTTTTCTCCCGCCCTGTTAAAAGGAATTCTCAGGGAAATTAGATACCGCAGCCTGACAATGAATTCATCGGGATTACTGATAAAGCGTTCTTCCACACGGAAACGGTGTGAGACGGACGTTCTTCCGATATTGCCTCCCAAAGTCACCTGTTGGAAAGGTCTCTTTTCATACCTTTCTTTTTTTGAATTGTCAGACTTATAAGAATCCAGTACCAGAAACATAAATCCGGCTGCGGGCTTCACTTCATTGGCTACTTCATAATCTACATAGGCAGAAACCAGAAAAAGCCTGGTGTCATACGCCAGATCAAAAGAACGGTACTGTGAAAGAGCGGTCAGTGTACTCTTGTCGGTCAGTTTTGCAGACATGAGATACTGAAACCACATATTGTAGTTGTCCCGGCTTTGTGCATCGATCTGCCAGCTCATGGCCAGCAGTAAAATGACGATTAATTTGAATTTAATTTTCATGTAATATTGAGTTAACATCCTGATGTCTCAAATATATTTATAAGAACCAGCCGCGGATTTATTTTTCAACCAATGACAGATTTTATCAGTGAACTGCAGGAGGGGGTAAAAAAGATGGTATATTTGAAAGATTGAAATTTGGATTTTTTAGATGTTTTTAATTATAAATATTGTATTTATATTGTTGGTTTTCAGGATTTTGTTTAATGCAAAGATTTTGAAAAGACTGATGGAATATCATTGGGGACTTTTGCTGAAGTTTCAGCATATTTTTTTCTTTTTTATCTTCTTTATCATCACTTTTTTCACCGAAAACTACTTTTTAGATGTTCCGGAACTGGTCTGGAGTGTTTTGTCTGTGATTATTTTTAATTTCGGAATTTACAGTCTCGTCTATTTTTATCTGGTTCCTGAATTCTATCTTTCCAATAAATATCCCGAGTTCATTCTCTATGCGCTCATCAGCTTTCTGTTCTCGAGTCTCTTTAGAATTTTACTCGAACCGGCAGTTTTTAATATGCATTTTAACGAGACGCTTTCCAATACCAAATTTCTCTACAATGTATATACAGCGCAGGGAATTGTGATACTTGTTGCCTCATTTTTAGGAATTACCAAGGATAAATTTCTCATTGAACAGGATTTTAAAGATCTGGGTGAGGAAAAAGACCAACTGTATCTGGATCTTTTAAAATCTAAAATGAATCCTCATTTTTTGCTTAATACCCTTAATAATATTTATTCCAAAAGTTTTCAGCCTTCAGAAAATACCTCAGAATCTATTTTACAGCTCAGTAAACTGCTTCAGTATGTGATTTATGATACGAGTAAAGAAAAGATCAGTATGGCTCAGGAGTTTTCTTCCATAAAATCTCTTGCAGGACTGTATCAGTTAAAATATAATAATGTGCTGAACATCACTTTTGATATTCAGGATGAAGAAACTCTGGAATTAATAGATATTCCACCTTCTGTATGCCTTACGTTATTTGAAAATGCCCTGAAACATTCGGCCATTGGAATAGAAACGGATAGCTACATCCAGATCAGCTATACAATACAGGATCAGCATCTTCTGTTTGAGATAAGGAATTCTGTATCGAAGAAAAAGAACTTGGTCGGAAATATGAATGACAGCGGATTGGGAAATGAAGCAGTCATGAATATTTTAGAGAAAAATTATGCAGGAAGATTTACTTTTATATCGGAACCTGCGGAAGAGAACCACTATCAAACTATTTTAAAAATCAAATTGTAATGCCTAATCTGACGATTGTAAGTGTAGATGATGAATATCCGGCGCTCCAGCTTATTCAGAAGTATTGCGGGCAAATGGAAGATGTGGATCTGCTGAAGGTATTTCAGGATCCGGAAGAAGCATTGGAATACCTTAAACAGAATAGGGTAGACCTCGTGATTCTGGATATCAATATGCCTTACATCAACGGAATTGAACTTTTACATCAGCTTCCGTATAAGCCGTTATGCATATTTCTTACCCTGGAAACTCAATATGCAGTTAAAGCTTTTGAACTGGATGTGGTGCATTATCTTGTCAAGCCTGTCGACTTTGAGACGTTCAGAAAAGCGATTAGTAAAGCAAAGGATTTCCTGCAGTTTAAAAATTCTGTGGAGGATCAGAAGAAAGAAGACTTTATCATGTTCAAGTCCAATTACGTGATGCATAAAGTTCTTCTGGATGAGGTACGTTGGGTCCAGGGATTCGGTGAATATATTATTCTGGTGACTCCTCTTAAAAAGTATATGATCCTTGAGCGGATGTCCAATTTTGAAGAGAAATTTCAAAACCTGGGATTTATCAGAATTCACAAATCATATATTGTTCTGTCTTCCCACATCAGCTCCTATGATGCGGCTCATGTGTATCTTAAAGACGGGGAGAAGCTTCCGCTTGGGAGAACGTATAAAAATTCTTTAAAGGCTTATTTAAATTAAAATGTACGTTTGGAAATTTCCGGCAGATCACACAAATTACGAAGATTTTTTTGATTTTAATATTTAAAAATTCAATACGGGCAGGCTTTAGCCCAATCATTAAAATGTTGTATTACAAGAAAAAAGGTTGTCTCAATTTGAAACAACCTTTAATTTTATGATTTCTTTCCGGCAGCCTGCATCGGATTGACCTTTCCGTTGGCTCCTCCTCTTACAGGACCACCTCCCTGTTTCTGTTTAAACAATTGGAATTTGGAAACCTGAGTATCTGTTCCGGTACTGCTCCATACGTTATTGGAAGTATCGATATCCGCGGTTTCTCTCATCGGGTCAAGCTGGATCGATTTTATTTTTTTGTCAAAATAATACGTCTTGGAAACCTTCTGCTCATTCTGTCTCCATATTTGCGCAGATGATTTGTCATACAGTTGAGTTCCGTCTTCAAATGTGAATTCAAGAATGATCGGCATTACCAGTCCGCCTTTATTAACAAAATCAATCTGGTAGCCTGTCAGGTTTTTGAATTTCTCCTGATCCTTGGCATCCAGCGGAAGACCGGCTTCTGTTTTTACAGTATATTCTTTGTCCGCATCTAATTTCTCCTGACCTCTGTCATATCGGTAATAGAAATCCTGAAGATCCTTATCCTTATCTACATAGAATGTGATGTTCTTATCTTCTCTGTTTCTGATTTTTGAAATATCTTCAAAAGTATTCTGAAGTGGTTTTTCCACTTTATATTTTGTTTCTTTGACTTCTTTAGGTGTTGTGTTGAGATCCGGGACAGCAACCGTTACTTTGTCAATTGCAATATCTACCGGATCTGTTCCGTAGAACCATCCTCTCCAGAACCAGTCAAGATCCTCACCGCTCGCATCTTCCATCGTACGGAAGAAATCGGCAGGCTCAGGATGTTTGAATGCCCATCTTTTAGCATACGTTTTAAAAGCCTTGTCAAAAAGTTCTCTTCCCATGATGGTCTCACGAAGAATATTCAATCCTGTAGCCGGTTTTGAATACGCATTCGGGCCAAACTGAATAATGTTTTCAGAATTACTCATGATCGGTTCCAGCTGATCTTTCGGCAATTTCATATAATCTGTGATCGTCCATGCCGGACCTCTTTTTGAAGGGAATTTATTGTCCCATTTCTCTTCGGTAAGATACTCTGTGAATGTATTTAACCCCTCATCCATCCAGCTCCATTGTCTTTCATCAGAGTTGATGATCATCGGGAAGAAATTATGTCCTACTTCATGGATCACTACTCCAATCATTCCGTTTTTGGTTCCTTCAGAATAAGTCCCGTCTTTCTCCGTTCTTCCGAAGTTGAAACAGATCATGGGATATTCCATTCCGTTGGCCGCCTCTACAGACTGTGCCACAGGATAGGGATAAGGAATCGTGAATTCAGAGTAAGTTTTGATAGTGTGGGCAACGGCTTTTGTTGAATATTTTCTGTACAGACCATAGGCTTCTTTTGGATAGAAACTCATCGCCATCACTTTATTATTGTTTTCAGGAATCGTAACACGCATTCCATCCCAGACAAATTTTCTGGATGAGGTCCATGCAAAATCTCTTACATCATTAGCTTCAAAATTCCATGTTTTTCTCTGCTTGGAATGATTTTTCTCTGCTTTTTTCGCTTCGTCTAATGTTACAATTTCAATAGGTTCGGAAGCACTTTCGGCTTTTCTGTATCTGGACATCTGGTCAGAAGTCAGAACCTGATCGTAGTTTTTACATTCTCCAGTTCCGCCAATAATATGATCCGCCGGTACATCCATTGAAACTTTAAAATTTCCGAATACCAATGCGAATTCACCACGACCTGTGAACTGATGGTTCTGCCATCCGTGGAAATCACTGTATACACACATTCTCGGATACCATTGGGTCATTGTGTAAAGATCATTTCCGTCTTCAGCGAAGTTTTCATATCCGCCGCGGCCGCCCATTTTGATTCTGTTCGGGATATTATAGTTCCAGTCTACTTTGAAGACCAGTTTTTCTCCTTTCTTTAAAACTTTCGGAAGATCGATACGCATCATCGTCTTGTTCACCGTATATTTCAGAGGATTTCCTGAAGCGTCCGTTACCTTTTCCAGATTAACGCCATAGCCGTTGTCTTTTTCCGGAAGATCAGTGACTTTCAGTTGCTGATCATTAGAAGAAGCCGGAAGGGTAGAAGAGAACTGGAATCCGGCATTTTTAACGGTAGATTGTTCATTTTCGTCCAATTGAAGCCAGATGTAATCCAGATTATCCGGCGAATTGTTGTAGTAGGTAATGGTCTCTGAACCTTTCAGATTTCTTTTATCTTCATCAAGGTAAGCCTTAATATCATAATCAGCTCTGTTCTGCCAATATCCGTGGCCTGGAGACCCGGAAGCCGTTCTGTAAATATTGGGAGTCGGGAGGATAGTCCCCAGCTGCTCGAATCTGTTTCCGTGATTACTTCCAGGATTGTTCTGGATATTTTGTGCGGTGAAACCTGTATAGGCCAATACAGAAAATGAAAATAGGACTGCTTTTAGTTTCATTACCGAAAAGATTTAATAATTATCAAAGATAATAATAAGTAGTTGAAAAATTGAAAATGTTTCAAAGTTAAAAAGGAATTCTCTCTAACGTCATTTTTAGCGCCAGTGCAAATACTCCCGAAGAAACAAACAGGATCCAGTCTTTTTTATTGACCTTAAAAATTTTAAGCAGAATAAATAAAAGGATAAGAATAGCCAGTACAATAACGATTTGCCCTAATTCCAATCCAATATTAAATCCTAATAAAGGAATGGTAATGCCCTGGCTTTTGGCAATCATTACTCTTGCTGTATTGGCAAATCCCATTCCGTGAATCAGTCCGAAGATCAGGGCGAGATAATAATTGGCGCGCATCAGAATCTGCTTCTTATTCTTCATCAGAATATTATCCAGAGAAGTCAGAACGATGGTGAGCGGAATCAGGAATTCTACCCACGCAGAAGGAACTCTGAAAACATCAAGAATACTTAATGCGAGGGTAACAGAATGTCCGATGGTGAATGCGGTAACCAGGATAAGAATTTTCTTCCAGTCAATATAAGAATAGACCGCGATCAGAGCCAGTACAAACAACTGATGATCCAACGCGTCAAGAGAAATAATATGTTCCCAGCCAAGGTTTAAGTAAAATAGAAAATCTTGCATTTTTAGTATGGTTTATAAATTTTTTATTTTTTAAATAATAGATTAAAATTTTTATTTATTGAATAGTTTGAATGTGATTTATTTTTGTTTAATTTGATATTTTTGTGAATTATTTATTTTTTAATTGTTGTTTTTGTTAATGTTGATGGTGTTTTGTTGGATTTTATTGTGAAATAAAAATTGTATACTTGTGATGTTAAAAAAAACTTAAAATATGCAATTAAAAAAACTATTTCTTGCAAAAGTAAACATTCCGATTGGAGGAGCGAAGTTTCTCAGGAATGCAACGGCTGCTTTTTTAGGACTGTACTCGTATGCTTTTTACGGACAGGTACAGAAATTGGATTCCAGATTTGATATTTTGTTGAAAAATAAAGATATCCTGGTAAAAGGGAATGTTATTAAAGATCTTGAACGTGACGATATGAAGCTGGACAAGCATCTTGTCGTAACTTCTAAAGGTGCTCAAACCATGTATTCATGTATTATCTATACAAAAACACCGGAAAAACTGAAAGCTGACGGTTTTTTGGTTCAAAGTCAGCTTCCTAATTTTGCGACCGCCTTGGTCACCATTGATGATATTGAAAAGCTGATGCAGCTTCCCTATGTGACTTCAGTAATGGCGCCCACCTTTGATGAGCTTCATAACGATGTGAGCAGAGCTCAATCCGGAGCAAGCCTGCTCCAGGAGGGTGCTTTTAATAATACCGCCTATAACGGAACCGGAATTTTAGTGGGGGTTTATGATACGGGAATAGATTGGAAACATCCCGATTTCAGAAAAGCTGCTGACCAGACAAAAAGTAGAATTGTTTCCATTTGGGATCAGACATTAACTGCTCAGGCAGGTGAAGTACCGCCCGCGGGATTTGCGACGGGTGTAGAGTACACAAGAGCTCAGATCGAAAATGAATTGGATGGTAGCCCGGCAGGTTTTGTTCGTGAAAATGATACCAACGGCCACGGAACCCACGTATCTGGTACAGCTGCAGGAAATGGTGCTGCTTTTGCAGATAAAAGGCACAAAGGTTTTTCTTCCGAAGCAGACATCGTTTTTGTAAAAGGAGGAAACGGTTCTTTTCCTACGACAAATACAATCAATGCTTTGACCTACTTTCAGAATGTGGCCACAGCTTTAAATAAGCCAATCGTCGTTAACATGAGTATTGGAGGTCAGGGAAGTGCTCATGATGGAACCTCTTCTCATGAAGTCGCAGTTAATAGTTTCACAACAGCAGCTCCAGGCAGGGTAGTCGTAATTTCCGCAGGAAATGATTATGGTGCCAATCTTCACAGAAAAGTTGATATCGAACCCAATGCTGCTCAGTCTTATACCTTTACGGTGGGAAGTAATACTTCTGCTTCTTCAGTATTTGCATTTTTGATGTATGCGAACAATGATACTGCTGTTACTGCAAAACTGACAACCCCGGATGGACAGCAATATATACAAAACGTAAGTACGAATACGGCACACAGTATATTAGGCGGAGGTTTTACAGCATCCATGTATAACTATTGGGGTACAGATAATAACAAACGTTATGTGCAGTTGGTGATCAGTAGAAATACAGGATCTGCAGCTGATTGTGCAGGAAATTATACTTTAGAAATCACGAATAACGGAACCCAGGCAATCACCACTCATGGCTGGTTATATAGCAAAGGAACAGGGATTAATGCTACTCTCCAAAATGGAGATAATGAATATGTTGTGGGAACTCCTGGTAATGCTTCTAACGCTATTACTGTAGCCTCATATATGGGAAGGGGAAGCTGGTATACTGCTGCTGGCGGATATTTAACACCTACTCCACAAGAATCTATTTCCTCATTCAGTGGACAAGGACCTAGGGTTGATGGTTTTCAAAAACCGGACATTACTGCTTCAGGTCAGAATGTGATTTCTTCGAGATCAGTTGATTCTGTTCCGGGAGCAACGGATATTATCAACGGTACGTCTTACTATGTGAAAAATCAAGGAACCAGCATGTCTTCACCGGGAGTGGCTGGAGCTGTAGGCTTGCTTCTTCAGGCTAATCCTGTTTTGACCGCAGCACAGGTGAAGAGCCGACTTACTGCTAATGCTAGAAAAGACGGAGCTACAGGAAATATCCCGAATGCAAGATGGGGCTATGGAAAATTGGATATTTATAAAGCAGTAACGGATGAACTGGGATGTGTAAAATCCAATTTTGAGACTGTAACTTATGACGAACCATACATTCTTGTCAGTGCAGAAAACAACAATTATTTTGATAATGCTGCTTTAGCTGTTCGATATACGCCAACATTAACAGGAAAATTAGGAGGCTTTTCATTCTCAACAGGTACATCCACAATTCCAAGTGATATGGCCGTTGATATTCAAATTAGAAAAGTAAATGCCAATGGTGATCCGGGAGATATCATTGCAACCAAAACCGTTTCTTCATGGGTAAATGATATTCAGAGATTTACTTGGAACTATGTGGATCTGTCCGGATTAAATGTGCAGATGGTGACAGGGAAGGATTTTTATATTGTAATTAATGGACTGAGCGGAAGAGTTTCTATGAAGAACGAATCTGTTTCGGCCAGCGGACGTACTAAAACTTCAACCAACGGAACCACCTGGATGATGAGAACCTTTGATCTTAAAATGAGAGCAACGGTTTATGAAAATATTGCCGAAGTGAAAAATCTCGCTACTTCAAATCTGAATAAAACAGCAACAGTATCCGGAGGATATAATTATTTTACCAATACCTGTCAGCTGATTGCAAGGGTAGAAAAAGAAGCAGCAAGTACCGTTTCAGGAGATATTACTTCAAAAGTGTGGGTTGATAATGCGCAGCCCAATTATGTTTCAAGGAGATATGAAATCAATCCTGCAACGTCTGCAACTACTTCAACGGGAAAAGTTACGCTATACTTCAAGCAGGCTGATTTTGATGCCTATAATCTGACTAGCAGCGTAAAACTACCTATGTCCGCGACAGATAATGCAAACAAATCCAATCTTGTGATTGAAAAATATGCAGGAACCAGTGCAAGCAATACCGGTACCATAGCTTCTTTTGGAAGTTCAGCTAGTGTAATTAATCCTAATGTAAATGATATTGTCTGGAATGAAACCTATCAATATTGGGAAGTGAGTTTTCAGACGACAGGTTTCGGGGGATATTTTGCTAAGGCGAGCACCAATGTGTTGGGAACAGCAGATGTTAAGATAAATTCAGAAGTTAATATTACACCTAATCCCGCGAGAGATGATGTAAATGTAATCTTAGGAAAATATACTAAAGCAACTGTAACAATCTATGATGCTTCAGGAAAATTCATTAAAACAGTAAATGTTGATGCTTCTTCCAATAAAATTGATGTTTCAGAATTGGTAAAAGGAGTATATGTGTTCAATGTTGTATTAAATGATACTACTAAAATTACTAAGAAAATAGTAAAAGAATAATCGAGGTTAAACATACAAACAGATGTCTTAAAAAAGCAGCAGTTGGATAACTGCTGCTTTTTTTATATTTGTTTAAAAATAAAATCAATGCAGGGTACATTCTTTTACGCCTTTATTTTTATGATAGCTGTTTTTTTTCAGAGTTTTACAAAGCCTGATCATGTTCATCCTTATCATGTAGGTTCTGTAGAAATTAATTATAATGCAAAATCCAAATCATTTGAGATTACCGGACGTTTTTTTCTGGATGATCTGGAAAACGGACTGGGTAAGAAATACGGAAGCTCATTTCATTTTAATGATGAAAAATATAAAGCGAAACTCAACGAGGCCTTAGAAAAGTACTGTGCCGAATATTTTAAACTGAAAGCAGACGGCAGGTTTTTAAAAATAAATTATGTGGGTTATGAAGAAGACAGCGAGTCTGTCAATATTTTTCTGGAATCAGAAACGGTTTCTCCTCCAAAAAAATTAGAAGCGGCAGTAAGTTTTTTGTACAATCTTTTTGATGATCAGATCAATATTGTTCATATGATTGTGAACGGACAACGGCAAAGTGAAAAACTTACTTATCCTAACCGTTATCTGTACCGCCAGTTTTAGCGCTGTTTTGTTTGTTGAAATTTTTTCTTCATCGCTAGATTTTAGAATAAATATTAAATCACTAGTTGATGATTAATAATTTTAAATTGTCCCGCTTTTAGAATTAATTTTAATAAGTTTTTTTTAGCGAATTCTTATTTTTGTTATCAATAATGCATTGGTAAATATTATTTAATTAATTAACCTTTATAATATTTGTTATTTGTTTGAAATAAATTATATTTGTGTATGTCTAATAAGGATGATTAATTTTTAAATTAATGATTTATTAAAGAAAATTTTTCATAAAATTTGAAATTAATTGATAAATTAGAATTTACGATCTTTTATTTAAAAATAAGAAATCACTAAAATCATACAGGAATCAAGGTAATCCTACTGGCATTTCTATAGGATAAATAGCTCTTGAGATTAAGTAGGGATTAGTACTAATGTATTTTTTAAATGAATTCAAGAGTAAAAAAGCTCATCAGTAGGACATGATGATGAACTCTTTAAAAGTAGAGATGAGAAGATTTAAAACGGGATTGACCCATAATTTTAAATAAGACCTTTGGTGTAATGCATAAAAATTCCCATTTATGACATTGAAGGCAGCGGATTCTAACAACACAAATTGTTAAAAAAGCACTTACGTTCCCTGTAGGTGTTTTTTATTTATGGTCAAGCTGGATCAATGTATTGATGCCTTTTGCGTGGGCAAGAAGATCAGGAAAAAAATCATGATAACATTCCTGGAGAAAAGATTTGTTTTTCAGGAAAGCTTCAAAAACAGGAATGTCCGGTTCAAGGTATTTCGCTTTGTTGAGAACATTTCTCATACTGAATTTGATGCCCCGGTCTTCACGATAATTATACAGCCAATCGTCTTCCTCCATTTTTACCAGCATTTTTTTGAAATTTTCAGGAAGCCATTCTTCATGTTCGTTCAATACTCTGTAAACCCTTAGGGAATGAGCTTTCCATTCAGCCAAAGAATGCAGGCTGAGATCATTGGCCACAAAATAATCCATAGCAACATCTACAAAAGCACCGGCATACAATCTCACAAGAGGAGAGAATACTTTTTTGGCCTCATGAATAGCGGGATGAGAATCGGTGAATGTATCCACAGCCCTGTGCATTGTGATTCCATCCTGAATGTCTTTCGGAAAAGAATAACGGTCTTTGTTCCGGATGAAATCTTCAAGAAATTGTCCTACGATCTGGCCGTCCGAAAAAGTAAGAAAAGAATGGGCTAAATAATTCATAAACGAATATAAAAATTTTTACACAATAACCTGTCCTCCACAAAGGTCTCCACCCAAACTCCCTTTTCAATTTCTGTATATTTAAAATCAATAGTATTTAAAATGATTTTTTCCGGAGAAACCAAATGAAGATGAAGCTCCTCCTCGTTCACGAAACTTGTGAACTGTACAGGGTAGTGAAAGTGATTCTGAATCTGCAGATCTTTATACCCATAAACCACAGTGCAGTCTGAACCTAACGGAGTAAAACGCTCATGATCTTTATAAATGTCTATAGAATGGGGATACCTTTCAATAATCTTAAGGCCTGCCTGTAAAGCTGTATAATAAAGAATAGATGAAAACTGACAGATTCCGCCTCCGGTTCCGCTGGATATATGATTTTTAATAAGATTCCGGCCTTCTTTGAAATTGTTTTTTGAGGGCTTACCAACTAATTTCCAGAAAGAAAAGACCTCACCGGGCTGAATGACCAGATGGTGAATTTTCTCACTGACTACTTTTAAGTTGTGGATCTTATTTTCATTTAACTCTCCCTTTTTTATGGCCTGTTTCATTTCGAGAATATGATTACCGATTCTTTTTGAATTATATTCCTTTGAATAGCGATAACGGGATTGTTGTTCGTCAAAATACCGCTGCCACAATCTGATTTGCAGTTTCAATGAATCGGGAAGCATTTTTTTTAATATCCTTTTCATTTCTTTTCCAGAACTACGATATGATAGGAAGCCCACTTTTTCAGAAAAGTACGGCAGAGCAGAATATCTAAAGGTAGAAAAAGTTTTCTTATGCTGTTGGGAAATCTGTGAACGGGAAACCATAAAATACCTGCAGTCCTCCTGATATTCCATTGTTTATCTGATAAAACTGAAATCTCTGAAGCCGTAAAGGTATTCCCTGCATGCCAGTCTTGCTGAGGGGAAACAGCCTTTCTTCTGGTTTTTGTAGGATAGTCAAAAATCAAAATTCCATGATCATCTAATTTCATATAACATTCATCAAGGAATTTTTCAGTTTCCTCTTTCGTTTGATGCATGATCACATGAAAGCAGAATATACAGTCAAATTTTAGATCAAACGGAATTTTAGAAATCTCCCCAACAGCTGTTATTTTCCCCGGATTTTTTTCTTTCGCAATGTGGAGCATTTTTTCACTGAAATCGAGTCCATGCGTTGCAAATTTAAGCAGCCTGCCCGTTCCACATCCTAAATCCAGAATTTTTGAATATCTTTTATCTTTGAAAAAAGAATGTAGAAAAACATTCTCCTGCTCGTCGATATACCTTCCGTAAGAATTCCCGAAACGGTTTTGTTCATAGGTTTCTGCAAGATGATCATAGTATTCATGAATACTGTTTTTCATTATTTTAAATTCTTTAGTGAAGATAATTAATTCTTTAGCTGTCTGTCAATAACTATTC
Source organism: Chryseobacterium carnipullorum (assembly GCF_900142785.1). Classification (GTDB taxonomy): domain Bacteria; phylum Bacteroidota; class Bacteroidia; order Flavobacteriales; family Weeksellaceae; genus Chryseobacterium; species Chryseobacterium carnipullorum. Next base: position 19,924 of record NZ_FRCD01000010.1, read on the forward strand.
CAACCTTTTTAGAAAACAGGGTTAAAAAATTCTTTCATGGAAATCTTCAATTTTGCTCACTTCCTCAATCTTAATTCCAAATTTTCTTTTCGGAATTTTGTTCAGGTTGGAGACAAATATTTTTTCGTACCCTAATTTTTCAGCTTCTGTAATTCTCTGTTCAACCTGTGCAATAGGACGAATCTCTCCACTTAACCCGATTTCTCCGGCAAAACAGAAATGCTCGGAAATCGCAATGTCTTCATTGGAAGACAGGATAGAAGCTACTACCGCAAGATCCAAAGCAGGATCATCCGTTTTAATTCCTCCGGTAATATTTAAAAAGACATCTTTAGCGCCCAACTGAAAACCTGCCCGCTTTTCAAGAACGGCCAGAAGCATATTCAGTCTTTTGGCGTCAAATCCGGTGGAGCTTCTTTGAGGAGTTCCATAAACAGCTGTACTAACCAGTGCCTGGATTTCAAGCAACATCGGTCGGTTTCCTTCCAAAGTGACTGCCACAGAGTTTCCGGAAAGTTCTTCGAATTTTTTGGTAATGAGGATTTCAGAAGGATTTCTGATCTCTTTTAAACCTTGGGAAACCATTTCATAAATTCCAATCTCAGCAGTAGATCCGAAACGGTTTTTATTGGCCCTTAGCAATCTGAAAAGATGATTTCTGTCGCCATCAAAATTTAAAACTACATCTACCATATGTTCCAATACCTTAGGTCCTGCAATCTGGCCATCCTTTGTAATATGGCCTACAAGGAAAACGGGAGTATTGTTTTCTTTTGCATATTTGATGATCTCATTGGAGCATTCCCTGATCTGGGAAACGGTTCCAGGTGAACTTTCGATTAACTGAGATTGTAAAGTTTGAATGGAATCGATGATCACAAAATCCGGTTCCAGTTTTTTGGCTTCGTGAAGAATCTTTTCCAGTGAAGTTTCCGTAAAAAGAAAACAGTTAGGATTCTGAAGATCTGTCAGCCTGTCCGCTCTCATTTTTATTTGTGAAGCGCTTTCCTCTCCGGAAACATAAAATACTTTCTTCTTCATCTTTAAAGCCAGCTGAAGCAAAAGCGTAGATTTTCCGATTCCGGGCTCTCCACCTATCAAAGTTACTGAACCCAGTACAATACCTCCGCCCAGAACACGGTTCAGTTCTTCGGAAGGTGTTTTTATTCTGGGTTCTTCGCTGGTCACCACTTCAATGATATTGATGACATGCTGTTTTGATTTTGAAAAAGGGGGAGTTTTAGATGAGGTTTTCTCAACGACTTCTTCTACAAGGGTGTTCCATTCTCCGCAGTTTTTGCATTGCCCCATCCATTGGGAATACTGGGTTCCGCAGTTTTGACAGAAATATGCTGTTTTCAGTTTTGCCATACTGCGAAGTTAAAAAAAATGAATCTCCTTTCAGAATTTTAATTAATTTTCAACCATGAAAAATATTCTTCTGAAAAGTGTGATCATATTTGTTGTGATGAGTTGTCTCAATGCTCAGCTTGCCCATTGGAGCGGAAGAATTCTTAAGTTGTCTGCCGGTCAATTGGGAATGCTTCCAACGGCTGTTTTTTTCGGATCTTTGATCATTACCGTGATTGCATCTGTAACTATAGTGATATTCAGGAGAAGCTATCAATCCCTATGGAAAAGTGCCGTTTTATTTGAAATCCTTTATCTTCTGATGCTATTGCTGTCTGGTGTTCATCCTTTTATTTATTTTATTGAGGCAACAAATAATCATCTTATAGACTTAATGTTGTACATCAATTCAATTATTGTTTTCCTTCTGATGTGTATAGTTGATCTCCTTTATCATAAAATTTTGGGATCTAAAATTAAAAACTAACCTACATCAAGATGAGGGTAATCAATATGCATTATCTTTACTCAATTAAAAATAAGTTATAATGAAAAAAATATTTTTATCTTTCGTATTCACGCTGTTAAGCGTTTTTGGGTTTGCACAAACGGAATGGATTGTAGATCCTATGCATTCTTCTGTAAATTTCAATATCAAGCATATGGGAATCAATTTTGTGCAGGGAAGATTCGATAAATTTGACGGAAAAGTAAGCACAGAAGCTGCTAATTTAGATAATGCCACTTTTGCATTTGACGTGGATGTCAACTCAATCAATACAGGAACAGATATGAGAGACAAACATCTTAAAAGTCCGGATTTTTTTGATGTTGATCAATATCCGGCCATGAGTTTTCGCAGTAAATCGATCACAAAAGATAAAAATAACACCTATATTCTGAAAGGAGCTCTGAAAATAAAGGAAACTGTAAAAGATGTCAGCATTCCTGTAACCTTTGGAGGCGTTACTAAGAATCAGCAAGGGAAAGAAGTAATGGGTTTCCAGGCAAAATTTACGGTTAACCGTTTAGACTATGGAATCAAATATGACCCGACTGGTGCAGGAGTCGCTAAGGATGTAGACGTAAGTTTATATTTTGAACTGGTAAAACAATAGTTTTATAGACCATTTGTATAAAAAAAGGTTTTTCAAGTGATTGAAAAACCTTTTTTTATTGGGATTTGATTCTCGCTGATCTATCAGATCTTGCAGGTTTAATTGCAACGCAAACATCTGTGCCATCTGCTAAATCTGCGGGAGATTATATTTTTTTAAGTTTAAGAATTAATCTTCCCGGAAGAAACTGTGAAAATACCGTAGTCATCAATCAACATGTTTTCCTTTCGGATTCCGCTGTATTTCATGATCCTGTCAAGCTCTTTCTGAGAACGTCTCCTCATGATCCAGTCTTTGTTCTGATGATTATTCAAAACATAAGCAATCATTTTAAGTTGCGGATGCCATGGCTGTCCTGTGTAGACGATAAAAGAATTTTTTTCAGAAATAGAAGCTGCTCCCTGAATTGCTTTAGCCGTCATCTCGTTGTCTCCAAATAGTTCAAGAATCCCTGAAACAATGGTAATGTTAGGTTGGAAATCTACCTTTTTATAGGTTTCAGAATCAAAGCAGTCAAAGTTGGTAAAACGGATATTCTGATAGTTTTTTTCTTTGATTACTTTTTCTCCGATCTCAATATTAGCCTTAACAAATTCATTAATAACAATCTCGGCATCAGGATATTTTTCTTTAATATCGAATAAATAATTTCCTGTCCCACCGGCAATATCAAGAATTTTAATTTTTCTCCCTTCTTTCTTAAGACTTTGGATATTCTGTTCCAAAAGTCGGATCAAATGCTCCTTACGGATACGAATTCCTTTCCAGCCAATCGCATTAAGATAATTTTTATCCATCATTTTCCCAAAACCGAATTTGCCTTTCGGCTGGTTCTGATACACATAATGCAGGGAAGCACCGGAATCAAAGCCGTATTTCAGACCGATCGCCATTCCGTTGCTTATTTTTCCGATGTTATTCAGTGAAAATTTCTGAAGCTTGAAATTCAGATTATTTCCGATATTATTCTGAAGATCCTCATATTCCTTTACAGAAAAGCGGTCAGGATGGAGGGAAGCTGTTTTGTGGGTTCTGCTGAAGCACTTTTCAGCAAAATCAGCTATTTTGTCGTATACTTTCTCCTTTCCGGTATCAAACAGGATTCCATGGAAAAAGCCGGATAATACTTCATATTTCTTTAAATCTGTATCAAGCCTGTCATAAAAAGTTTTCTGTTCTTTATTGAAAACCACATGATCTTTTTCTGCTGCCAGAATCAATGCTGGTGTATCAATAGCTTCAGCATCTTCTACCAGACGTTTTCCCGCTTTGGCAAGGTCGATAAGAAGTTCAGCGTCGATAGATCTTGTGATCAGTGGATCTGTGTCGTATGCTTTTTGCTGCTCCGGATCATGAGTAAGCATTTTAGATTTTACATAGCTTTTGATGATCAGTCCTTTTTTAAACTTTGTTCCAAGCGTAATCATTTCATTGGCCAGCGGAACAATAAGATTGATTTTAAAAGCAGGAGCTAAAAGAGCCATTCCGGCAATATCAGGAGCGAAATCGTGAGCCCAGGCTGAAGCGACAACCCCTCCGATACTGTTGGCCAACAGGAAAATATCTGAAATATTCACAGCGTATTTTGATCCCAGAAATTTGGAGAAAGAATCCAGATCTCTCACGTAATCCATAAAGATAGATGATGTTTTCGTCTCGGTGTGTCCGTGTCCGCGAAGATCAAATGCGAAAATGTTGTATTTTGAGAATTGTGAAGATTGCGCAATATCATTCAGTCTTTCCGAATGTTCATGACCGCGGTGGATGATGATGATGCTTTTTTGTTGTGGCTGATAATTCCATTCCCGATAGAAAATAGTACTGCCGTCGAAACTCTTAAAATGTCCGCTGTTCATAGTTTAAATTTTTTTCAAAAAATCCTTCAGATAAGGATGAATGACTGCATCTTTATGGATGCCTTTCATGGTTTCTACTGCTTCATCTAGAGGTAAAGATAGAATATTTTTCATTACTAAAATGCCTATAACAGAGCTTCTTGTTAATCCCATGGTGCAGTGAATGAATATTTTTCCCTCTTCTGGAAGTTTTCTATAGTTCTCTGTGATTTCATTAACCAACTTTTTCGTTTCTTCAATATCTAAAGTTCCGATATCCAGAAAAGAAACAGAGTGGTAAGAACACTTCTTTTGTAAATCCGGTATTTCCTCAATTTCTGCTGAAAGATCATAGACTAAAATATCTCTGCCTGTTCCGAAATAATGTACATCATCACGACCGGGCCTTGACGAAATGTAAATGCAGGGAGCAATTTCCAGCGGTCTTTTGTTCTTCCGTAAAAATTTCCAGAAAATCCAATAGACCATCAGATAGGGTGCATAAAATATTTTTTTCCATAATGAAATTTTTCCGTTTCTATCTTTTAGAAAGTGAATGTTATTTTTTTGATAATGATAACCGATAATAATAGCCATTGCGGCCGGCCAAAGAAGAATCAACCCTAAATGGCCATAAAATTTATCAAGAAGAACTGAAACTATGATCAGAATCCATCCGGACAAAAAATAAAAGTTTGCAATCTGAAAATTTCTTTATTGAAAATCATTTTTTCGATAAGGAAAGACTATAAAACTTAGATGCGCAAGGACTGTTCCTGTAAGAATATCCATGAAATGATGCTGGTAAGTTGTCAGGGTAGAAATTCCCAATGCAATAAGCCATAGCATCAGAAAAATCCGGAATCGGTTTAAGTTTCTGAATACGGTCCAAAAGATCAACGCATAAGCGATGTGCAGAGACGGAGACTGGTTGAAAGGCGAATCAAATATCTTGAGAAACTGAAAAGAGTAATCTAAAATAGAATTGTCTGTAGCGGGTTTTGTCAAAGAAAACCGCAGTGGAAACAGAATAAAACAAATGCCTGCAACTATTGTAGTAAAAAGCATTCTCTTTGTTAAAACTTTAAGCTGCTCATTATTTTTACATACAAAAAATACCAAACAGAAAAAACACACACTCGTCATATATGGAATAATGCTCCAGGGTAAAAATGGGATATACTTTTCAAAATTAAAGGTGAACGACGGAACTTTTTCAGCCTTTGAAGTGTACCATGCCGCAAAATTGTAAACAGTCATGAATACAAACGCACAGAGGGCAAAAGCATAGGTTTGCTGTTTTAGGGTTGGTCTTCTTTCATCCATCGGGCTTTCCTGAACATGATTGTATTTAATAAAAAAGAAGGAAGTAAAGACAGTGCTTTCATCATCCATTTCATTTTTGCCGGAAAAATTACTAATTTTTCATGGTTTTCAATAGCTTCTGAAATGATCCTTACTGCAGTTTCAACATCGGTAAGGAAAGGTTTTTTATGAAGATCATTATTATTGAGCTCTCTTAATTTTTCGGTGTCTACATATCCCGGAGCAATGGTCGTTACAGAGATTCCAAACGGTTTCAGGGCACGACGATAGGCACCAGCAATTTGTATGACGGAGCGTTTTGTTTTGGTATACAAACTTGAGTTATCATAATCTAAAATTCCGGAAACGGAAGCAATAACCGCAATACTGCCTTTTTTCTGTCCTTTCATCAGTTTTCGAGCTGTTTCAAAACAGTTTATCGTCCCTAAAATATTGGTTTGAAGCATTTCCTCAGCTTCTTCATAGGAGATTTTTCCGGCTACATCTTCCGCATAGCTTCCTGTACAGTTGATGAAAATGTCAAGATTTCCGCGATCGTTCAAAAAGGAATGTACCGCAGCGGCAATAGAATCCGTATCACAAACATCTGCCTGAAATGCTTTTAAATTTTCAAAATTATTTTCAGATATCTTTGCCAGGTTTCTCCCGCAGATTCCTACATCATCTCCTTTTTCACGATAATGCCGGGCAAGAGCATAGCCGATACCGGAAGTTCCGCCTGCTATAAAAACATTCATTAGGTTGTAGTGATTTGAATTTTGTGTAAAAATAGATTTTAAAACTGAAAGTTGGATTTTATCAACCACAAAAGGTTCAAAAGTTTTTAAACACTTTAGTGATTTTAAGTGTAAAGGTGTGAGAATAGAAGATCACATGAGTTGTTTAGAAAATCAAAGATTTTCAATGCATTAATAAGAATGGCTTTAACCCGTTTAAACAAAATGAAGACCATACCATTGGATTTTAGACAAATATAGTGGGTCATAAAACATCAGCTGCAAATAGATTTCATCGTCTGGTCATAACCGTACAGCCACTGCACTTCCATATCTTTTGCAAACTGGTTGTATGTTTTTGGGAAAGAAAAATCAATCTCCAGTTTACTCCAGTGGATTCCCTTTTTAAGATAATGACCTTTTAAATCCTTCTTAATAGTAGTGGTGTCAACCTTGAAACTCACCGGGAATTTTTCAATTTCGGCAAGTCTTTCATTACCACTGAAACCAAGCACAGCCCGGACAAAAGCTTCTTCGACAGAACTGTAAGATTGTTTTTTTTCGGTAATGATTTCGTCGGCAAGATGACTGGCCAATTCTACAGGAATAAGATCAATAGCTCCGCCTGCAAAATATTTTCCATGCAGAAAAGCGGGTTCTACATAAAACATATCGGAAATAGAAATCCGGGTGCTTTCAAGCAAAGAAATATGAGTTCTTATCATCGCAAGCCTTTCTACAGCGCTATTCATTAAATTTTCAGATCTGATAATGATCTGTTCCGGCTTGATTTTTTCTGCTGTCTTTGGGTCAGTGATTATAATTTTTTGATAAAGTTTTCTTCCATTTCTTTCCATTCCATTCTCGTTTGGATGAAAGAGAATTTCTGAACCGATAACGACTGTAGGAATGTTTTGTGAAAATTGAAGGTTTTTTAATGAAGGAAAAACTTCGGACAGATCCTGAGGCATTTCAACAAGATATCTGCTAAAAACATCTTCAATGAAAGGCGCTCTTTTTTTATCTAATAATTTTTTTAGTGAGAAAATTCCGATCTGAGAAAGTTTTTTATGTTTTGTCAATACCGTTCCGCGTACAAACCTGAAATATTCCTCCGACTTGAGATATTCCTTTCTGGAAATATGATCAGGAAAAGCATTAATAACGGTTGCTGCAAATGCTCCGCCACATGAAGCGATCAGTATATCGGGCTTCATATCCAATTCTTCAAGTGCCGCGAACATTCCAAGGTAAATCATCAGTCTGGTCCCGCCTCCTGAAAACAGAACCGCTCTTTTAAATTTTTCACTCATGATTTTAACTTTTTATAATAAGAGATAGGATCCAAAAGAAAATGGGAGCATTAAAGATCAGACTGTCCATACGGTCGAGTAAGCCACCATGTCCGGGAAGAAGCGTTCCTGTATCTTTAATATTGGCTTTTCTTTTTAAATAAGACATAAAAATATCCCCGGAAAATCCAGAAATACCAAGAATGACTCCTATGATTGTATTGACGAAAATATCAGTCTTCAGTAAGTAAAATCCTAAGATAGTACTCAATATCACCGTAAGAAAAACACCACCAATGAAACCTTCCAAAGTTTTATTAGGACTTATTGTAGGCGTGATTTTATGCTTTCCGAAAAATTTTCCCATCAGGTATTGAAAAACGTCATTGAGCTCCGTTACAACTACAATAAAAATAATGGAATTCAATCCGGAAACGGTGTCTCTGATGAATGAAAGGTGTGGAAAAGCGAAAAGGCAGACGAATAAAGCTATGAATATTCCGTAAAGCAGCTTTAAGGATATTTTCAAAATTAAAAAGTAGAGCAGAACAACGAGTGACAAAATAGAACTGTATATAAAATAGATTTCAATGGTGAAAAAATACAACAGAAAAAACTGTGCAGCTCCAAGAAATAAAGAAGGAATAATATGATTTGAATTAATTTTGAATAATCTTAAAAATTCAAAGAAACACTGGAAGCTGATCCATGAAACGAAAATCTTCATGGCGAGAGGATGCGAGGTTCCCATGGCAAAAACGACGATAATATAAATCCATGTTTTTACCCGCAAGGGAACATCTGAAAATTTATTTTCTTCAGGCTTCATGCAGTGATTTCTTTAGTCGGATACCGGTGCTTATGGTCAACAAAACAAAAATAAACCCGAAAATATAGGATGAAATTCCTGAAATATCCGCTCCGAAAAAAAGAGACAGACCATAAACTCCCAGAATAAGGGCTCGGTCACTTTTCCCCATCGGACCATCGTAACGACGTTCTTTTCCAACTACTTTCCCTATCAACCCTGCAAATTCGTTGATAATGCTTAATACTATAAAGATAACGATCAGGTATAGACTTTCAGGCTGAAATTTTAATAAAGGAAAAAAGATGATCACATCAGAAACAATATCACCCACTTCATTTAAGACTTCACCCAGTCTGCTGGTCTGATTGAATTTCCGGGCCATCATTCCGTCTAATGCGTTCAGAGCCATTCTTAATAAAAGTCCTATTGGCAGGCTTAAAAAGAACCATTTGGAGAAATCTGCATTCCAGAATAGAATCCCTATAACAACGGATAATATTATTGAAGCTATTGTAATTTGATTGGCTGTGATCTTATTTTTATGCAGGAATAATAAAACCGGAGTAAGCAGCTGCTGGAATTTTGGTTTTAATTTATATACGGAAATCATGATGGCTATCGCTTTTTGTCATTGTGTTTATCAAATATAGATAAATTTTTTAATCAGAATTTATAATTGATAGAGGCGTGTTTTTCCAATTTCAAAATTTAAAAAATTGCTTTGTGTCTCTTTTTCCCATAACTTTGCACAAACCTAATCTAATGAGTAAAAAGAATACAAAGTACATCTTTGTGACAGGAGGTGTAACTTCATCTTTGGGAAAAGGAATCGTGTCTGCTTCTCTGGGACTTTTATTAAAATCACGCGGTTTTAATGTAACGATCCAAAAACTTGATCCTTATATTAACATCGACCCGGGAACACTGAATCCATATGAACACGGAGAATGCTATGTAACCGAAGATGGCGCAGAAACGGATCTGGATTTAGGCCACTATGAGCGTTATCTTGATGCTCCTACTTCCCAAAACAACAACGTTACAACAGGGAAAATCTACCAAACAGTTATAGAAAAAGAAAGAAAAGGAGATTTCTTAGGAAAGACTGTACAGGTAATTCCTCATATCACCAACGAGATCAAACGCAGAATCAAAATGCTTTCCAAGCAGAACTACGATATTATCATTACTGAGATCGGAGGAACTGTAGGAGATATTGAATCTCTTCCCTACATTGAAACAGTACGCCAGTTGAAATGGGAGCTTGGTGAGAAAAATTCTATGGTGATTCACCTGACGCTATTGCCTTATCTGGCTTCAAGCGGCGAATTAAAAACAAAACCATCGCAGCATTCCGTTCGTCAGTTGATGGAAAGCGGCATCATGGCGGATGTCTTGGTTTGCAGAACAGAGCACAATATTCCAAAGGATCAGAGAGCAAAACTGGCTCAGTTCTGTAATGTTTCTTTAGATAATGTGATTGAATGTAAAGATCTTGAAACGATCTATGAAGTTCCGATGTATCTGCAGAAACAAAACTTTGATGATGTCGTTTTAAAAGAACTTGATCTGAAAAATGATAAAGAAGCTGACCTGAAAGACTGGAAAACCTTCCTTAAAAAATTCAAAAACCCTAAAAGAACAGTAGAAATTGCCTTGGTAGGAAAATATATTTCTCTGCAGGATTCTTACATTTCTATTGCTGAAGCTTTCAAACATGCGGGAGCAAGTCTTGAAACTGAAGTGAAAGTAAGATGGGTATACAGTGGAGATATCACCGCTGAAAATATTAAAGAGACCTTAAGTGGTGTAGACGGAATCCTTATCGCTCCAGGTTTTGGCGATAGAGGAATTGAAGGAAAAGTACTTACGGCTCAATATGCAAGAGAAAATAAAGTTCCGATGTTGGGGATTTGTTTGGGAATGCAGATCATGACGATTGAATTTGCAAGAAATGTTCTAGGTCATTCAAAAGCCAACTCAATGGAATTTGATACGTCTACACCAGATCCTGTCATTTCTATTATGGAAGAGCAGAAAAATGTAGTAGACAAAGGAGGTACAATGCGTCTTGGAGCATGGAAGTGTTCATTGAAAAATGCTTCTAAGCTATATGATATCTACGGAGCTAAAAATATTTCTGAAAGACACCGTCACCGTTATGAATTCAACAGTGATTATCTTCAGGAGTTTGAAAAGAACGGCTTCCTCGCAACAGGGACCAACCCTGAAACAGGATTGGTAGAGGCGCTTGAAATGCCGGATCATCCATTCTATGTAGGAGTGCAGTATCACCCTGAATATAAAAGTACCGTAGCAACGCCGCATCCTCTGTTCAGAGCTTTTATCAAGGCTTGCGAAAAGAAATAAGGTAATACTATACCATAAACGTCTTATCATAAACTCAGGCTGATTATTCTCAGCTTGAGTTTATTATATAGTAACATGGTAATGCATAGAGTTTTGATAAAAAAACAGTATTTTTGTCAGCTCAAAAAGTAGCACATTGTGATACTTAGGTTAAATTTTAAAATTTTAATATAAAAATAAAATGCAAGAAAACAAGGGAATCGATAAAAGTCAGATGATCAGTTTTGCGGTTTTATGTCTGGTTCTTTTCGGATTCATGTTCTATTTCCAGAACAAGCAGTCGAAAGAAGAGCAGTTAAAAGCTCAGGAACAGAAAACGGAGCAGGTAAAAAATGCTGTACAACAGACTCAGGCAAGCAATATCAATCCAAATGTAACTCCCAGCGCCATTCAGACAGCCAGTTTGAACAACAAAGAACTGAATGTGGAATTCTCAAGCTTGGGAGGACAGGTTTCTAAAGTACAGCTTTCGAAATACAAAGCATATGATCATCAAACAGACAGAGCAGATCTTCCTCTTTATCTGATTGATAAAAAGAACTCCAACTACGGTTTTCAGTTTAAAGATAAAACCGGAAAAGTGATCAATACTAAAGACTTAGTTTTTACACCGGCTGTTAATGGAAATGCTGTAACGATGACAGCGGACTATAATGGTGCTGTTATTAAGTTTATTTATACCTTACTTCCAAAATATACACTAGACTTTAAGGTAAGAACGAAAGGGCTTGCTGCCGTGACGTCTGATAATAAAGCAGACTTTATCTGGGACTACAGTGTAAGAAACCTGGAAAAAGGTAGAGCACAGGAACAGTCTCACTCAGAATTCTCATATGCTTTCAATAATTATGAAGATTATGATTATGATGGAAGAACAGATATGAGTGAGGAAAAAGAAACCCTTAACTGGATTGGTGTAAAACAGCAGTTCTTTTCTTCTGTCATCGAAGCTAAAAACGGTTTTACCCATAGTAAAGGAAATCAGGAAGCTATTGAAGAAGGTGAATACCTGAAGAAATTAAATTTTGAAGGCTTTGTTCAGATGACAGGAAGCGAGCTTAATCAGGATTTTACCTGGTACTTTATGCCGCTTGATTTACCGTTGTTAAAATCTTATGACAAAAATTTTGATGAAATTTTACCGTTAGGATGGTCTTTCATTGGAGGAATGAACCGTTATTTCTTCATGCCTATGTATAATTTCATCGCAGGATGGGGGCTTACAGCAGGTTGGGTGATCTTCTTAATGACCATCATCGTGAAGCTGATCTTATCGCCAATTATGTATAAACAACATAAATTGAGTGCGATGATGAAAGTGATTCGTCCTGAAATTGATGAAGCTAATGCTAAATTTAAGGATGCAGATCCAATGAAAAAGCAACAGGCTACGATGGAAATCTACCGAAAGGCGGGCGTTAATCAGATGGCAGGATGTCTTCCGGCGTTGGTTCAGATTCCTATTTTCTATGCTTTATTCCGTTTCTTCCCGAACTTTATTGATCTTAGGGGACAAGGATTCTGGTTTGCAAAAGATTTGACGGCTTATGATGACTTGATCAAACTTCCCTTTAAAATTCCTTTCTTAGGAGATCATTTAAGTGTTTTTGCTCTGGCATGTACGATCGTGATCTTGATTTATACAGTAATGACTTCAGGGAATATGCAGCAGCCTCAGCAGGAAGGAATGCCAAACATGAAAGTGTTAATGTATATCTTCCCGATTACCTTCCTGTTCTTCCTGAATACATCAGCATCTGGTCTTTCATGGTATTATTTTGTATCGAATGCGATTAACATTTTAATTATTCTTGTTATTAAATACCTGATCCTGGATGAAAAGAAAATTCATGCACAGATTCAGGCGAACAAAGAAAAGCCAAAATCAGAAGGCAAGTTCCAGAAGAAAATGAGAGAGATGATGGAGAAAGCTCAAAATCAACAACAGATCCAGGAGCAACAGAAAAAAAAGAAATAAATTAATACTTTATAATAAAAAAGAGAAGCAGATTACTGTTTCTCTTTTTTATTATATATCGAAATCTAATCAGACGATAAGGGCTCTTTTTATCTAGTCATATTTGAGTCTGAACGATTGTCTGTGATGTTTTGTGGGCCCGTATTTTATTAAGGCCTGCTGGTGAGCTTTTGTGGCATAGCCAAAATTGGTATTCCAGCTGTATTCGGGATGTTCTTCATGGAGCTCGATCATTAATTTGTCCCTGTAGTTCTTTGCCAGAATAGAAGCCGCCGCAATCGAAAGAAGTTTTGAGTCTCCCTTAATGATACATTGATGAGGAATAAAATTATAGGGATGAAATTTATTTCCATCTACTAAAATCAGCTCAGGTCTTATCGTTAATTGATCCAAAGCACGATGCATAGCATGAATACTGGCATTAAGAATATTATGTTCATCAATGAATACGGGGGGGAGCTCTGCAATCGCATAGTTCTTTACATTGTCTTTGATATAACTATCCAGTTCCATCCTTGTTTTGAATGTTAATTTCTTGGAATCATTGACTAAATTCTGCTTAAAACTATCATCTAAAATAACGGCAGCGGCAACTACCGGACCACTTAGGCATCCTCTTCCTACTTCATCGCATCCAGCCTCAATGTAGTGATCTGTCCACTTTTGTAATAAATCCATGATTTTATTTATATCATATTATAAATGATGGGTAAAATTAGTGAAAATTGCATTTAATAACTCATGCGGTTTTTTTTATATATAATTTAGTTTTAATAAATATATTGCTTCTATTTGACACATTGGTTATGTTGTGTGTAATATGGGTGGTTTTGTGTTCTTTTAAATAATATTAGTTTTTTGTTAAAATATTTCCAAGTATTTGGTTTATTGATGCTGTTGTATTTGTTAAATTAAATATTTTTAACGAAATATTTGGTGATTTTAAGAAAGTTTCACATATTTGCAATCATAAAAAAAAATAATCAATTTAAATATGAAGAAATTAACTACAAGTGTTTTAGTGGTAGTTCTGTCTTCGACTTTTGCTTTAGTAAGTGGTCAGAAGAAAGATACTGTTAAAACGACGGAGATTGGTGAGGTAATCATGACCGGAGCCATGAACAGAAAAATGAAGTTGGATGCTCAGACTTCAACCGCTGCCGTTATTGGAAAAGACAAGCTTGTTCAAGCTGGTGCTCCGAATGCTATTGCAGCTTTGGCAGGTAAAGTACCGGGCCTTACTATTAATAAAACAAGCAGCAGTGTTGATGGTACTTATGATATTAAAATCAGAGGTTCTAGAACATTAACAGGAAGTACTTCTCCGTTGATTGTTATTGACGGTGTAATCTCTTCAATGACAATTCTTCAGTCTTTACCATCTGATGCTATAGAATCTACTACAACTCTATTAGGTCTACAAGGTGCCGCTCTCTATGGGTCTCAAGGGGTTAACGGTGCTCTTATCGTAACTACTAAAAAAGGAAGTGGAAGCAGAAAGCCTAGAGTTAACTTCAACAGTAACGTTGAATTTGATAATGTTGCTTTTACACCAAAAAGACAGCAAAAATACGGACAAGGTTGGTACGGAGATAGAATTCACGTAGAAAACGGTTCTTGGGGACCTGCGTATTCTGATCCTGCTTTTGCTGGTCAGAATGTAGCTATTGGGGTTCCTTTTTATGATGTTAACGGAGATGGAGTAATCTCAGTTAATCCAGACGGAGATGTTCCTACGGAAGATGCAGCTGGATCTGTATTCGCTCCATTTGCGCCTAGAAAAAAAGATAATGCTAAGGAATTCTTCAGAACTGGTCTTAACCTTAATAACACATTAAGTATAACTGCCGGAAGCGAAGGTGCTTATGCAGGACTAACGATCAACCGTCAAGATAGAGAATTTATCGTTGCTGATGATAAGTTGAAGAAAACTTCGGTAATGTTAAATGGAGGTTTCAAAATTGGAAATCTTTCTCTAGATGGATCGGTAACTTATATCAATAGATCTGTTAACTCAACAGATCCTGCACTATATACGAACCTTCTTCAATCTGCTGCAGAGATTCCTATTGTGGATTTCAGAACTAGCCCGAATCCTTACGCTTGGACTGTTTTCTATCAAAATCCTTACTGGACAATCCAAAATGTTAGAAATACATCTAAGGTTGATATCGTAAACGGAACTATTTCATTAGGTTATAAGATCAATGATCATATCTCAATCAACAATAACGGAACTGCTCAGATTACTTCAACCGACATATTAAACTATAACAACGGATATAACGCAGCACAATCAGTTCCAACGATTGTGAAACCAGATGGTAATCCTGCACCAAATTCAATTACTTCAACTTTGGCTCAGTCTAATGCGATTAACAGATATTTCTATAATGACTTGATGGCTAATTTTAATTATGACTTTACAAAAGACATTAATTTTAAATTGACATTAGGTTATAATGTACAGAGAACTGAAAGTAAGACTACATCAGTAGGAGGTAGCGGGATTAAAATTCCTGGTATTTATCAATATTGGAACCTTAGTAATCTAACTATTCCATATAACCTTAACAACAGAAGATTCACTGATAACAGATATGCATTCTTTGCTAATATGGATCTTTCATATAAAGATTATTTATTTGTAAATGCTACAGGAAGATATGAAAATTCTTCTAAGCTTCTTCACTCTGATCAAACTCAGAAAAGTAAGCCTAGCTACTTCTACTATTCCGGCGGGGTGTCATTCATGCCTTTGAAAGCATTCAATGTTGAAAGTGAGGTAGTAAGCAGATTTGTAGTTAAAGGATCTCATACAAGAGTAGGAAATGACCCTGTAAGTGTCTTTGGTATCGAAGAGACTGTTGTTTTAGGACAAGGATACCCGTTTGGTTCAGCAGGACCTCTTAGTTTTGTAAACAATCAAAGACCTACAAATACTAATATCAGACCTGAAAAGATAACCAGTGATGAAGTAAGCTTAGGGTTAGGATTCTTTAAAAACAGAATTACATTAGATGCTAGTTTTTATCTTCAAACGACTAAAGACCTTATCACTAACCAAACTACATCTTCAGCATCAGGTTTGCAGCTTACAGCAGTTAACGTAGGTGATATCCGAAACAAAGGGATGGAGGTTAATTTAGGATTGACGCCAATAAAAGGGACTGACTTTTCTTGGGATTTAAACCTTGGATGGTCTATTAACAGAACTAAAGTAATTGAATTGGCTGATGGCCAGGATGAAGTAAACCTTTCTACGGGAGGAATTGCTGGTATCTATGCCGTGAAAGGAGAAGATTTCCCTCAATTAAAGGCTACTGCCTATATGAGAGATGGGCAAGGGAGAATAATTATCAACCCTGACAACGGGAATCCTTATATTTCTAACAATTATGTGAGCTTTGGACGTGTTACACCTAACTATACATTGGCACTTAATACAAACTTCAAATATAAAAATTTTGGATTGTATGCAGTTCTTGATTACAGAAATGGTGGTAAAATCTATTCTGGAGCAATGGCAGGTCTGGCATTTAGTGGAAACTTGGAGCAGTCTGCAGAATTTGACAGAACGCAAGGAGGTTATGTTATTCCAAATTCTGTTTATATGAACTCAGCTGGACAGTATGTTGAAAATACTTCAATAAAATCTGGAGGAGAAAGTTATGGAGACTTGCCGGATTACTATGGAAGCGTATACTCAAGGGTTGGTGAAAACTTTATCTTAAGTGGTACTGCATTCAAAGTTAGAGAATTAGGTGTATCTTATGCATTAAGTGCAGATGCGGCTAGATCTATTGGATTGACTGGTTTGAGTTTCAGTGTATATGCAAGAAATCCTTTCTATAAGTTTGCTAAAGAAAACAGAGGGTATGCAGATCCTGAAGGATCTTTCACAACAGGAAATATCCAGGGACTAACAAATGCAAATCAATATCCATCAACGAGAACAGTAGGTTTCACTACTACAATTAATTTTTAAATAAATCATAATGAAAAAGATACTAATACCTATTTTAGGAATGACGACGCTGCTGTTTTTCAACTCGTGTAGTGATGATTTCCTAGATGTAAATAAAAATGTAAACGAAGCCTATACTAATCAGGTAACTCCTAAAGATAGACTGGGCGCTGCTGAGACTGTAGTATTCAGAACACAGGGTAATACCATGAACAGATTCGGTAACCTGATGATGAATGCATGGGCAGGAAATATTTACTATTATGCTTCTCCTTACGGGGATGAGTTCAGAATGAGAGCAGATTCACAGTTCTATGACAATATCTGGGATAATCTTTATTTAGGAGTATCTAACCTGCAGGCAGTAATAGATGCTCCGGAATCTGCAAAATATCCTCATCATGTTGCAGTAGCTAAGGTGATGAAGGCTTATTATATGCAGATGATCGTTGACCTATACAATGATGTTCCTTATACTGAGGCATTCAAAGGACAGGCTAATAAGAATCCTAAATATGATAAGGCTAAGGATGTTTATAAGGGACTTTTAGCTGAACTGAACCAAGCACTTGCATTGATCCCACAGACTCCAAGTTCATCTAATTATAATTTGGCTTTTACTGAAGATCCAATCTTCCAAGGATCTGGTGCAACTCAGGATCTTGCTACGTGGAGAACTTTCTGGACGCAAATGGCTAATACAGTGAAGCTTAAAATGCTTGTTAGGCTTTCTAATTGTACAGATCCTGAAGTTATTACATGGAGAAATGCAGAACTTCTGTCTATGGCTCCACTTACTAGTAATCCAGCTAATTTTATCAGTGCAGATGTGAAGATTCAGCCAGGATTTAATCCAAATTCTTTAGATCAGAGAAATCCGTTCTATGCAAATTTTGGAAGAATAGATATTGATGCAGGGGATATTGGTGCAGGTTTTAGACAGACATTTGCGTCAGAACACATCGTTAACTCTCTAAGAGGATTGACAACTGAAACTTCAGGAGTGTCAGATGGAAGGATTTCCAGATTATTTATTGGTAGAGGACTTGGAAGCCCAAGTACTGCTGCTGGTAATATAGTAGGACAACCTCAGGGAGGAACTAAACAAGCAGGGAAAGCAGAAGGTGATTTTGCGACTCTAGGTTTATTTTTGGCCTTCACAAATGGTACTACTGGACCTAATACAAGTACGGCTTTAGCTTCAAATCC
Organism: Chryseobacterium carnipullorum; assembly: GCF_900142785.1. Lineage (GTDB taxonomy): Bacteria > Bacteroidota > Bacteroidia > Flavobacteriales > Weeksellaceae > Chryseobacterium > Chryseobacterium carnipullorum. The sequence continues at coordinate 37,896 of NZ_FRCD01000010.1, forward strand.
AGGACTTGTACTGACATTATCAGAAGTAAGATTCTTACAGGCTGAAGCTGCGGTTGTATATCCTACTACTATGGCATTTAACGCTCAAACGAGTTTTAATCAAGGTATTACTGAGTCATTTACAACGTTTGGTTCTACAGCAGCTGCTAGTGCTGCGTATCTTAATGCGATAGCTGCAAAACCAGGAATGGGATGGGCTGCATCCGCTAATAAGATTCAAGCTATCCAGTATCAGAAATGGGTTGCATTAACGAATATCAACCCGACTGAGACATACATCAGTTATACAAAAACAGGTTTCCCTCAGTTACCAATGCCACAAGGGGCCTATTATACATCAAGACCGAAGAGACTAATGTATCCGCAGTCAGAATATATCTCAAATACGGCTAACGTGCCTAATCCAAGTATTGATGATATGTATAATATCAATGCTTATTCTCCATTCTGGTTAAAATAATTGCTACAAATTTTTAATATATTTTTATTACCGCCTTAGGGCGGTTTTTTTTTGTCTATAAGGTAAGACCTCGCCTTTTTAATAGAATAAATATCATATGTGTAGCATTGTATTGTGGTGGTAATTTTTACCATTTTTCATTTAAATGTGATTAATTGCTTTGATTATCAGTTTGTTATTGCGATTTTTATTAATATTCCATATAGAAATAATCAATTAAAAGCGTTTGTGTTTTTCTGAAAAAAGATATCTATTAAATGTTTTGTTTTTGTTAATTGTATTGTTTTTAACTTAATTTAATATTTTTTAGTGTTGTTATTTTGAAAATTAATGAATATTTAATAATTTTTTACGATTTTGTTTTGTGTTTTTAAGAAAGTTTTACAAATTTGTACAGTTACAAAAATTAAAATTTGATATGAAGAAACTAACAACAAGTCTACTTGCTTTGGTACTGTCTTCGTCTATTGCTATTGTTCATGCCCAGCAAAAAAACGATACGATCAAAACAAAGGAAATTGAGGGGGTAGTGGTAACTGCACTCGGAATTAAAAGAGAAAAAAAATCTTTAGGATACGCATCACAGGAAATTAAGGCAAGTGCTCTTTCTGATGGAACAACAAATACGGGTAATATTGGAGCTCAGTTGTCAGGTAAGGTGGCTGGTCTTAATGTTACAACGAACAACAATTTTGGAGGTTCGGCAAACTTACTGATAAGAGGTGTAAAATCGTTAGGGGGTGGAAACCCTTTAATCGTTATTGATGGATCACCGGTAAACAACACCTATACCCAAGAAAAAAATGTAGATTATGGAAATGCCTTATCTGATATTAATCAGGAGGACATCGAATCAATTAACGTTCTGAAAGGTGCAGCAGCTTCTGCTTTATACGGAGAAAGAGGCTTAAATGGGGTTATTGTTATCACAACTAAAAATGGAAAAGGAAAAGATGACGGATCTTGGGGAGTTACTTTATCATCCTCAATAAATGTAGGTTTTGTTGATAAATCAACCTTTCCAGAGTATCAGACAAGGTATGGAGCTGGATATTCTCAAAAATTTGGGACGCAGGGACCTGGTGGTTTAAATAATGCCAATTTTGGAGCAGATGCATCTTGGGGACCGAAATTTGATCCAAATTTACTGGTTTATCAATGGGATTCTTTTGATCCGACCTCTCCCAACTACGGCAAAGCAACACCTTGGGTAGCTGCTAAAAATGGACCAATTACTTTTTTTAATAATCCAGCAACTTATAATAACACAGTAACCTTAGAAAAAGGCGAGAAAGGAAAGAATATTAGTTTTACTTATGATAATATGATGATGGATGGTCTTATGCCGAACTCTCATATTAACAAAAATACTTTTTCATTAAAAGTAAATTATGATCTGACTTCTAAATTACATACTTCTTTCTATTCTACAATGACTTTACAGGAGACGAAAGGACGTAGTGTAACAGGTTATAATGACAATACAATGAGTAATTTCAGACAATGGTGGCAAACTAACGTGGATATGGCTGAGCTGGAAAGAGCCTATTTCACGAATGTTAATCCTACTATTGCTAGTGCGGCCAATAATTATGGGAATGTTACATGGAACAGAAAATCTGCTGCGAATGGAGCACCTGCATATTGGAATAATCCTTATTTTCAGGCATATCAGAACTATACTACAGATAAGAGAAATAGAAATTTCACCTATGCACAAGTGACCTATGATGTAGTGGATAATATCTCTGTTACTGGGAAAGTATCCTATGATAGATCAAATCTTTTTGCTGAAAACAGACTAGCTGTTGGATCTATAGCCCAAATTTTTGGGCAGTCAGGAAATGATGTTTCTTCTGGGTATGCAAGACGTGATGTACTAAGAACGGAAACGAATTATGATTTGATGGCCAATTATAAATTTAATATTACTGATGATATTAACGTTTCAGGAGTTTTGGGAGGAAATATAAGAAGAAATTATTTTAACTCTGTTTTCGGTTCTACAGAAGGAGGATTGGTCGTTCCTGGAATTTATGCTTTATCGAACTCCAAAAAGACTCCTTTGGCATCGGATGAGAATGAATTTACAACACAAACAAATTCAGGATATATTACTGCTTCATTTGATTTCTTTAAAAAATTCTACATTGATGGGACTTGGAGAGTAGACCAAAGTTCAACATTACCAGCTGCTAATAATGTATATAACTATCCTTCAGTAACTACCTCAATCATTATGTCGGAGATTCTTAATACCAAAAGTTGGATGAATTTCTGGAAGTTAAGAGCAAATTATGCTGAAGTAGGAGGTACAGCAGATCCTTATATGTTAACGAATAATTACAGGTCTGCAGGTATTTTGTCAGGTGTAGGAATATATAACTCTATCTTGAATCAAGCCGACCCTAATTTAAAACCTCAAAGATCTAAAGAATTTGAGGTGGGTACAGAGGCACATTTCTTAAAAGATAGAATTACAGTTGATTTTGCCTATTATAAAACAAAAACGATTGATCAGATTATTACACTTCCTGTTTCATCGGGAACAGGATATACTGGTAAAGTTATTAATGCGGGAAGAATAGATAATACCGGATTTGAAGTGCAGTTAGGCTTAGTACCTATAAAATCAAAAGATTTTACATGGAATATTGATGCCAACTGGTCTAAAAATAAAAATGAGGTCGTTAGCTTATATCCTGGAATTACCAACCTTCTATTAAATAGCTTTCAAGGTGGAGTTTCTCTGAACGCCAGAGTTGGTGAAGCATGGGGAACGTTAATCGGAGGAGATTATGTTTATTTGAATGGACAAAGAGTTATTGATCCGGATACAGGAATTTATCAAATCAATGCAAATAAGATTATAGGTAATACGACTCCTGATTGGATTGGGGGTATTAGAAATAGTTTTACTTATAAAGGTTTCTCTCTAAGTTTCCTAATTGATATGCGTAAGGGTGGAGATATTTTCTCTACAGATATGTATTATGGTATGGATACAGGACTTTATAAAGAAACTGCTATTGGTGACTATAGAGATAAAGATGTTATACTTCCCGGAGTTTTACCAGATGGTTCTCCTAACAATATTGCCTTGTCACAATTTACAACTGGAAGTAATTACGGATATGAAACTCAGCCGGCAAAAGAATTTGTTTATGATGGATCATTCATCAAATTAAGAGAGGCTAGTATTGGATACATGCTTCCTAAATCTTTATTGGCAGGAACTAAAATCTATGATGCGAAAATTTCTATCGTAGGCAGAAACTTATGGATTATTCACAAAAATCTACCATATGCTGATCCTGAAGCGATGATAGGTGGAGGAATAAATTCTTATGGATGGTCAATTGGATCTATGCCAACGACAAGAGATATAGGGGTAAATGTTACGTTCAAATTTTAAAAAATCAACAATGAAAAATATATTAAAAGCAGCCTTAACTGGTATACTTATATCGGCAAGTTTGGTATCATGTCAAAGCGATTTGACGTCACTGAATGAAGATCCTAAACATCCATCAGTTTTACCTTCAGAAAATTTGCTGGCGACCGCGTTATTCCAGTCTTCTTATTATATGGACAACCCAAGTGTGAATTTTAACAACTATCGCTTTTTCACACAGCAATGGGCAGAAGGGCAGTATCCGCAGGAAACTCAGTATGATTTGGTTACTCGAAATCAACCTCGAAATCATTTTAATAGAATGTACGTGTACAGTCTTAATAATTTGAGACAGGCAAAGGAGAATCTAAAAAATGAAGTAGAAACGGAAGATGTTCGTACTAATAAATTAGCAACTTTAGAAATTCAAGAGATTTTTATCTGGGAAAATCTGGTAGATACTTTTGGAGATGTTCCTTATTCTGAAGCTTTTAAGCCGAATGAAGTTTTGACACCAAAATATGATGATGCCAAAACCATTTATATTGATTTAATTAAAAGAATTGACGCTGTGATCGCAGCAGTAAAACCCTCTGCAAAAGGATATGGTTCTGGAGATTTGGTATATGCGGGCAGCATGCCAAAATGGGTAAAATTTGCCAATTCTGTTAAATTAAGATTGGGAATAAACTTAGCAGATGTTGATCCTACATTGTCAAAAGCAACTGTTGAGTCAGCGATTGCTGGAGGAGTTATCTCTTCTGAGGAAGAAGCATATAAATTTAAATATGATGGTAACACATTTTCAAATCCTGTTTTTGATAACTTAGTAGCTTCGAACAGAGATGATTTTGTTCCTAGTGAAATCGTAATCAATACGATGAGTAGCTTATCAGATCCACGAATGGAAAAATGGTTTACCAAAGTTGGAGGAATTTATAAAGGAGGGGTTTTTGGCGAATTGAATGATCCCTATTCAGACTTTTCCCATTTAAACGATTATTTTAGATCCTCAACTACCGCTTCTAATTTATTAAGCTATGCAGAAGTGAATTTTCTTAAGGCTGAAGCAGCAGCAAGAGGTTATTCGGCTGGTGGAACGGCTGCAGATCTATATGCAACCGCAGTTACATCATCAATGAAAGAAAATGGAGTGGCAGATGCCAGTATTACTACCTATTTGGTTGCGCACCCTTATAATGCTGCTAATTGGAAACAATCTATTGGAGTTCAGGCCTGGATTGCTATGTTCAATAAAGGACTTGCATGCTGGAATTTTACAAGACGTTTAGATAATCCAACTCTTGTGAATCCTCCAAAATCTAACCTTTCTTCTGTACCATACAGAATGCCTTATTCGGATCAGGAATATGTTCTAAATGGAACCAATGTAAATGCAGCAGCCAGCAAAATCGGTGGCGATAAAGCGACTACAAAATTATTCTGGGATAAGTTTTAATATATTCTCTAAACAAATTGTAGTTTAGCTGGAGTAAATATTTAAGTAATGAAATTTTTTATAGGAATTTTTCTTTTTATGACTGTTATCTCATGTTCAAGTAATGATGACAATGACAATGACAATGACAATGATAATAATACTGTAGAAAGTGTAAGAATCAATGGTAATTGGAAACCTTACAAATATGAATTCAGAGGCAAAAGTATCACTTTAAATGACTGTGATAAAAAAGGTGAGATATCAATCAACTCTGATTTTTCAGGAACTTATGAGAGATATGAACTTTCTCCTTTGGGTGTTTGTAATCACATTGATTCGTACGGAGGTAAATGGTCTTATGATAATAGCAGTCTGACAATTACATATAATGAGGCAGGAACTGCTAAAACATTAAAAAAAACAGTTCAGTCATTCACTGATGTTGAATTAAGAGTTTTAGATAATTCTAAAGATTTAGATGATACACCAGGAAATGACCAGGCAACTTTAGTTTTTGTTAAACAATAATATTCTTATACAAACCGCCTTCGGGCGGTTTTTTTATTTCCGTATATTTGTATTTCAAAAATTTAGGACAGGTTAGGCTGGTTCAGCCGGCCTTTAAAAAGTAATACATACACATGAATATTAAAGATATTATAGAAGAGAAGCTTTCGGAGGTTATTTTAAACGTATTCCAGCTGAAAGATATTAAGCTTGAGATTCAGGAAAATAAAACAGAATTTGAAGGCGATTTTACCATTGTTACATTTCCATTGGTGAAGCAACTTAAAAAAAATCCAGAAAGCATCGGTGTTGAATTAGGAGGTGCTTTGACAGAACAGGAAGACTTGTTCGAAAGCTTTAATGTGGTAAAAGGTTTCCTTAATATTAAGGTGAAAAACCAGCTGTTTGTGGATAATTTCAGATCTGTTAGCAATGATTTTGATACTATAGAAAAGAAAAACGAAACAGTAATGGTGGAGTATTCCTCTCCAAACACCAATAAGCCGCTTCACCTGGGACATGTCAGAAATAATCTATTAGGATTTTCTGTGGCACAGATTCTTAAAGAGGCAGGATATGAGGTGATTAAATCTCAAATCATCAATGACAGAGGAATTCATATCTGTAAGTCTATGCTGGCGTGGGAGAAATTCGGACATGGAGAAACTCCGGAATCAACCCATACAAAAGGAGATAAGTTTGTAGGAAACTATTATGTAGAATTTGATAAAAACTACAAAAAAGAAATTGCTGAACTTATTGAGGCCGGGTCAACTGAAGATCAGGCTAAGAAAGACGCACCTTTAATTGTTGAAGCACAAAAAATGCTTTTAGATTGGGAAAATGATGATGAAACAGTAAGAAAACTCTGGAAAGAAATGAATGCCTGGGTGTATAAAGGCTTTAGCGAAACATACAAAAGATTAGGTGTCGATTTCGATCAGGTTCAGTATGAAAGTAATACTTATATTCTGGGGAAAGATTTAATCCAGGAAGGTTTGGATAAAGGTATTCTTTACCAGAAAGAAGACGGTTCAGTTTGGTGTGATCTTACGGATGAAGGACTGGATCAAAAACTGCTGCTTCGTTCAGACGGAACTTCTGTGTATATGACTCAGGATTTAGGAACGGCAGTAGAACGTTTTAAACAAAATAATATTCAGAAACTCATTTATACGGTAGGAAACGAACAGGATTATCATTTCCAGGTTTTATTTAAAATCCTGAAAAAATTAGGCTATTCGTGGGCAGATCAATTGTTCCACCTTTCTTATGGAATGGTAGAACTTCCCAACGGTAAAATGAAATCCCGTGAAGGAACCGTTGTAGATGCTGACGAGCTGATGCAGGAAATGTATGAAACAGCAAAATCGATCACTACGGAATTGGGAAAACTGGAAGGTCTTTCTGATGATGAAAAAGAGGTTTCTTATGAAATCATAGGATTAGCTGCTTTGAAATATTTTATGCTCAAGGTTGATCCTAAGAAAAAGATGCTGTTTGATCCTGCTGAAAGTGTAGAATTTTCAGGAAATACAGGTCCGTTTATCCTCTATACCTATGCGCGTATTCAATCATTGTTATCAAAGGCAGAGGTAGATTATAAGGAAATTTCAGAGGTAACTTTAAATCAACACGAGAAAGAACTGATCATGTTATTGACCAATTATAAAACGGTCGTTGCGAAATCAGCAGAGGCGCTAAGTCCTGCTTTGGTAGCCAATTATGTTTATGATTTGGTAAAAGCTTATAATTCATTCTATCAGAGCAATGTCATTCTGAAACATGAAGACGAAAACTTAAAAAAATTCCGTTTGAATCTATCAGACCTCACTGCTAAGACAATTAAAAAATCACTAACCCTGCTCGGCATCGGAACCGTAGACAGAATGTAAAAAATAAAGCCTCCTGAAATTTTAGGAGGCTATTTTTTTATAATGTAAAATAGATTACGGATAAATTAAAAGAAATCTCAGCTCTCACTCAAATCATCCTTTCTGCTATCTCTGTACAGCTTCGCCGCACTCCATTTGGCATGTTTTGAAAGAACAATGGGATATCCCTTTTTATTGTTATAAACTTTAGTAAACTCTGCTCCGAAAAACACAAGCATACAGGAATAATTGATCCACATCATAATCAAGATCACGGTTCCGGCAGTTCCAAAAGCGGAAGTAGGCTTAAAATTTCCAAAATAAAGGCTTAGTAAAAACTTACCCAGCGTAAATAAAACAGTAGTAAGCAAAGCCCCTTTCCATACAGGATTCCAGCTGATCTTTACATCAGGAAGTACTTTAAACATGAGCGCAAACAGCAGCATGACCAGACAAAAACCAATTCCAAAATTGACCAGCTCTACAATCATATAGGTTTCAAGGCCAAAATAATTCGTGATCCAGTTATTAAAAAGGCTGATCATGGAAGATAAAATCATGGTGATCATCAGTAGAAAACCGAGAATAAGAATCATTCCCAATGAATTGGCTCTGTCCAAAATAAATTTTAACAAAGCTTTTTTAGGAGCGGCTTCTACATCCCAAAGAGTATTTAAAGAATGTTGCAGCTGAAAAAATAAAGTGGTAGAACCGAAAACTAAAGATCCGATTCCTACTATTTTCATAAAGATATTCTGCTTGTCAATCAATGCACCGGCAATCATTCCTTCAATACTTTTTGCAACATCCGTCCCCATTAAACCGCTGATCTGATTACTGATTTCACCACGGATAGCTTCTTCACCGAAGAAATTTCCTGCGATCCAGATAATAATTATCAATAATCCGGGAATAGAAAATATCGCATAGTAGGCTAAACTTGCAGAATCTTTTGATGCAGAAGAACTGTTCCATTCATCGAAGGTCTCTTTAAGTACCTCCCAGAAAAATTTGATAGTATTGATCATATTAGAAAGGATATCCTATGGCTATATTTAAAATTAAATTATCTTTTCTCCAGCTAGAATCTCCGAAATTGATTCGGTCAAATGCCCATCGGTCTCCTTTTTCATAATAAGGAACCCGTAACGGCATTGCTAGATCCAGTCTTAAAATTAGGATAGAGAAATCAAGTCTTAGACCAACTCCGGCTCCAACTGCAATTTCACTTAAGAATTCTTTTGAAAATTTACCTCCGGGTCTGTTCTTATCATCATTGATTAACCAGACATTTCCCGCATCAACAAAAGCTGCTACATTTAAAAATTTATATAGATTGGCGCGGTATTCTGCATTTAACTCTAATTTGATGTCTCCTGCCTGGTCTAATAAAGTTCCCGGTTCAATAGTTCTTGGATCAAAACTTCCAGGCCCTAAAGTTCTTGCACGGAAAGCACGGATGCTGTTGCTTCCCCCAGCAAAAAACTGTTTGGAGAAAGGAATAAATTCCGAATTTCCATAGGGATAGGCTATCCCTCCGATAAATCTGCTGGCGAATGAAGTCTTTTCGGTGAATTTATGATAGAACCTGAAATCATGTTCCATTTTTGCATATTGGCTGAATGGGACTCCGAAGATTTTTTTCTCTTTATCTTTTTTTACATTGGCACCTGTTACCAAACCGGTAACGTTTCCTGCCAGATCCAACGTTCCTTTATAATAAATAGTGGTAGGCTTAGACAGCATTGTATTGGTATACGTATACGAGTAAGTTGGCCCGAAAATAAGTTGCTTTGCAACGACTCTTTGTGCAGCAGGAGTAGTTGCCTGCTTGTAAAACTCATCGGTTACATTGGCAGGAGATACCAAAGTAATATCAATGACCTTTAATTCATGTTCCTTTCTGGCGTTCTCCTTCCATACATACCCAAATGCAGCATTAAAATTATTAAGCGTATAAAGTTGAGTACGGTTTTGGAATTCATAGCCCAAAGTAATATTTGTTCTCGGAACAAAAGCACTTGAAGAATTAAAGCGGAAAGGTGCTACAATTCTTGGAATTGAAAGCTGAACATTCGTCCCTGCACGGAATAGATTCTGTGCATTTTCCTGTCCTCCCATCTGGAAATCAAAGGCTCCGTAAACGGCTGCCTTAAACTGTTCAGCTCCCCTGAAGAAGTTTCTGTGCGTCCAGTTCAGGTTGAGTTCACTACCAGCATAATTCGCGGAGTTCGTTCGTCCTAAAGCTTCCAGTCTGAGCGATTGAATTTGTCTTGGTGTCAATAAATAATACGCATCAAATTGATGTTTTAACGAATCTGAAACGATAAATTCATTTTTCACAAATTTGAAAACCCCCAAACTGATCAGACGGTTAAGCGTAAGATTATGATTGGAGCGGTTGTAAAGATCCCCCTTCTTGAAATATAATGCTTTGTCGAAGATTTTTGGTTTAAATTTATGTTGAGGGTCAATGACGTAGATGTCATCATAAGCATATTTGGACAGTGAATCAGGATTCATCGGAACGCTGTACTTTCCTCTTTTGACATCCTGAATAGTATAATTGGGAAAGACAATAACATTATTAATACTGAACTGTTCTGTAGCCAGATCAGGAGTGTCTTCTTTTAATTTTACGTTAAGCTCTACTTTGTGATTTTTGCTTACTGTACTGTCAGCCTGAACAATAACATTATCCGGACTGAAATAGTAGAAACCTCTTTCCTTTAAGCCATTATCAATACGCTCTCTCTCATCTTTGATCACATCGAGGTCGAAAGGTTTTCCGGATTTAAGTAAGGTTTTATTAGCGAAATTTTGAATTTCACGGTTGATAAGTGTGGAATCCTGCTGGAATTTAACATTGCTCACCAGATACCTTGCACCAGGTCTTAAGGTGTAAATAACCTGTGCTTTTTTATTTTTTGATACCGTATCATACGTGGCTTTTGCATTGAAATATCCTTTATTTTCAGAATAGTTTTCAATGATCTTTCTGTTGAATTCACGATCTACATCCCCCAGTAAAACAGGTTTTTCACCTACTTTATATTTTAACCAGTAATTGAATCCTTTATCTTTTTTAGGTTCTTTGGCTATATTATAGAAATATAATTTTGGGCGTAGACCTAATAATTTGGAATTGGGCTTAGGAACTAAATTTTCCTCCAGCGCCGCCTTGAGTTCATTCTTTTCCTTTTTTGAAAGACTGTCATTTTCGACTTTCACTTCTCCGCCGGTGTAAAGCATCTGACCTTCCTTAAGAAATTTTGTATTGCTACATGACACCGAAACAGCGGCAAATCCCGAAACGAACAAATATTTACAATATATATTAAAATTACTTTTCATTATTTAAATTCTACCACTTGGTTATTCTTGTTTTCTTTTTTACGTCTTTCTTTCTTGGATTTTTGGAAAATCTCGCGGAATTTATCATAGTCCAGAGTGATGATGAATCCTAATCCCGTTTCGATAATCTGTCCCTGAAGAGCCACCTGATATTCATCCTTACGATACGCCCTCATCATATATCTTCCATCTCTTGACAGACTGTAATCTATTGTGACATTTCCTGCTATGTTTGTGGTGTTTTCGTTTTGACGGGCTTCACCCTCCAAAGCAAAATTACTTCCTACAGAAACTTTCAGACGGTCATTCAGTAATTTTTTACTAACGCCCACATTCAGGTCTGTTCTTGTATTTTTTTGTCCCGTTGAATAATCTTCAGAAGAATCAAGGCCTAAATCGATATCCACTCCTTTGATCAAACCGGCCGCAAGATTATTTAATTGCTGGGAAAGAATTTTACTCACACTCTGTCTGGCCATCGCTTCAGCCGACATTCCTGCCCCGGATTCAAATGGATTTTCTCCGATAAAGCGGTTCAGTAAAAGAAGGGCGAAAACCTGCTTATTCATTTCCGATTCCTGAGTCCTTAGCTGATTGAGTTTCTGATCCACTACATCCGTTACCGCAGATGAAACAGCATTGTTTTTTTCGTCCGTTGTAATGTCGAAACTGATTTGCGGTTTTAGAAGTTCACCTTTCATTTTTAATAAGGTATTGAAAGGAATTCTTTGTTTAAGCTGGTTTAATACAGCCGGGTCATCAACCTGCTGCTCAACAAGATCAATAGGAGGTGCTTCCGTTTTATAAACAGCCGTAATATCCATGATAGCTGCAGTGGGCTCTCCCGTCCATGTAATCGTGCTTCCTTTCTGAATATCAAATTTACGTTTCAGAAGACTTACAGAAAGTTCGTAAGATCCTTTTTCTACTTCATAGACTCCTACCAGTGTGGTTTTTCCTGAAGGATCAATTCCTCCTGTTAACTCTGCTTCACCCTGAAGTTTTACAAAATCTCCGTTGGCTTTATCAATGACAATGGACATTTTTGCTTCTTTACTTACTTCGATATTCACACTTACATCCATACCTTTGAAACGGCTTTGGGCTTTCAGTGAATCAGCCTTAATTGTTTTGTTTAAAACCACCTGATCCTGATCGATGAACTCTACAATTCCATCTCTTTCCTGAAGGGAAGGACTGGACTGTGGAAGAACAAAAGTGAAATCTGTATCGTCAGAAACGGACAGCCTCCCGTCAACTTTAGGGAGATCCAGATTACCCCTAATATGAAGTCCCGCATCAATAGCAAGAATTCCATACATCATTGCATCATTGGACTTTTCAGAATTAACCACTTTGAAATCTTTGGCATTAACGTCAAGATTAAAAGCAAAATCTCTGTAAGTTTGCGTAAGAACCTGTCCATTGATTACAAGAGAATTTCCATCCTTATCATTGATTTTAAATTTGTCAAACTCGATACCCCGGTTGGTAAAATCAATTTCATCATTCAATTTTCTGAAATCACTGCCTGTTTTTGCAATTTCCAGTCCGGCATCATTGAATTTTACTTTCCCTAAAATATTAGGTTGATCCGTATTTCCTGTAATCTTTAAATTTCCTGAAATATAACCTTCGGTATTGGTGATCGCATTCATAGAAAAACCCTGAACACTTTTCATCTGAAGCTTATTGATCGCCATATTCAGATCAAATGTGCTTGAAGACGTATTATAATCTCCAAGAATTTTCACATCATTATTATTACCTGAAAGAGCAACGTCAGCATTTAAAATATTCGGTGAAGCGTTGTTCACCTTTACAGCAAGGTTCCCCACCGCATTTCCATAGACGATCAGGTCTGAAATATTCAGATCAGAAGTGAAGGTCATCTTTTTGGTAATATCCCGAAGCTGTGCTGTCCCATTGATGGTTCCTCTCGCCAGAACTGTATCTTTTTTGATAAGTTCAGTGATTGTTTCAATTTTAAAATCTTTCAGCGAAACATTAAGGGGACTGCTTGGATTGTCTGTTTCAGACTGAAGTGATATCTCACTTCCTGCATTGGAAAGAACAAAATTATCTGCCAGAATCCCTTTGCTGCTGATTTGAATTTTATTATTCTCAGCAACACTCCAGTCCGAGTAGTTAAGTTTTAAACCATTCGGATTCAATGAAATTTCTGTGATGTCATTCAATGATTTTGCATGACCTGCAATAAGGAACTGTGTGGTATCTTTATCGTCTTTTGTGGTAATATTGTAATTAATGGTATTATCTGCGACATCTCCGCTTACAGCCACTTTTTTCAAGGTGAAGCTTGAGCTTTTTAATGCAGCTACATTCAGGTTGTATTGCAACGCCTGATTTTCATTGGTTACTTTTAAAGCAACATTTTCAAGTGAATTTTCACCATATATGACCTGTGGGATCTGACCGTCGATTTCGATCTTTTGAGAATCTGCATTGTAATTTCCTGCTAAATTGATCGTTTCAAAACTTTTCAGCTCCGGAACAAACTTTCTGATTAAATCATCATTTTTGATCTTTGCATTGAAGGTGAAATATTGCCCCGGATCGATCTTCTGACCTTTCGCTGGTTTCTGAAACTGATAATATTGATTGATGGTCTGCGTTAAAGCTCCAAAAATCTGGGTCAGTTTATATTTTCCTTTTAAAGAAACATCAGCGATTTGAGAGTTGAAAATAATCTGGGTAGAGTCTTGGGTTGAGGAAGCTTTCAGATTCACTTCCTGTACAGGATAAACCTCTTTTGTATCTGAAAAAGCGAAATCCTTCAAGTTTAAATAACCGTTCAGGGCATCCGGATCAAGGCTTGAAAAATCTCCGTCGATCTTTCCGGCAATAATCATAGGCTTCTCATAGAATCCAAGTTTATTCACATCGAGTTTGATCACTTCTCCATTGATTTTTACGGTAGGATTTTTTTCATTGTAAACTCCGGAAGCGATTAAATTCAGATTCGCATTCGGATCTTTTGAATTTAAAACAATGTTGTAAGCTCCTTTATTAATTTTACCAGTAAGATCCATATTCTGGTAGCGGTATCCTTTATAGACAGCCGATGCTACATGGCCTTTCAGATCTGCTTTTGCATTTTTGAAATCAAAACTTTCGCCCTTTGCAGAAATCTGAGCGGTAATGGCTCCTACATCTTTATTTTTGATGATCTTTCCAACCTGAATACCCTGAAGATTAGCTTTTACATCATACAGTTCACGGTTTTTTCTGCTCATATCCACGTCTGCAACAATGGCAGCATTTCCAAGGGTAGAGTAGAGGTTAAGATCTGCTTTTACAATTTTGGTCGTTCCTTTTGCGCTTCCCTTGATACTAAAATGGGAAGGCAGAGAAATATTCGAAGGAATGGTGTTTTTTGGAACAAGATTGTAAACTGTCTTTGCCTCAGCTGAAAATTCTCCGATCCTTAAATCATAATAAAGATTTTCAGGTTTCATCGCGTTTTTGATCCTTCCTGAAGCTGCAACTCTCAGCTGATCCAAACCTGACACCTTAAGATCTTTGATCAGAAGGTCATTGACAATTCCCTGAACATTAGCATTGACATTCAGAATAGCGTTAGGATATTTATTGAATGGAACAGTATTGCGTAAAGTAGGAACTATATTCAATATGTCGGCAAAACCAATTTTGGAATCTTTAATATTAGCTTTAATTTTTACAGTGCCTGGATTTGAAGTCAGCTGCTCCAGGGAATCATAATTTAAAATTACCTCATCACGGATCAGCGTTTTGGGAGTCTGTAAATAGAGATCTTTTAAGTAAGCCTCTTTTTCGGCATAGACAAAATCTGTATTGAATTTTTGAATATCTAGCCCTCTTGCTTCCTGAACTTCCGCGGAATTCACGGTTCCAGCAAACGTATTATTCTCCATTTTGAAGCTTCTTACCTCCACATTCATTTTAGAGAAATTCATGTGATTAAAGTCCATGCCCTGTCTGGTAGGAGCAATAGCCGTGTTGTTGTAAACAGCTTTTACATCATTAAGGACAAGTTTTCCAAGAAGTACTTTCATCGCTTTATCCTGATCGGAAATTTTCGAAACTTCCGGTTCTTTTTGGTCTTTCGGATTAGCATTTTGTGCAGGAAGATAAAGATTCGCGTTAATATCTGCCCCTGACAGAACAACGTTGGAAATATTATAGGAATTATTCTCGAGATCCAGTTTATTGACCTTCGTACTTAATTCTTTAAACAGAACTTTGGCAAAAGTTTTGGTATTGTCGTCTCCATAATCGATATCGAAATTGGTAAGCTTGATTCCCCTCAGACCAATATTCATAGGTTTTTTATCGTTGAGGGAATCTACTTTTTTCTCGACTTTTTTAGAAACTTCTTCAATGAGGTCCTGTTTTAATTTTAATTTCAGTCCGTCAAGATTAATATCATTAACGGCATAGGTATTTTTATTCAGGTCAAAAGTTTTAACCCTTGTATCAAAAGATTTAAAATATAATTTAATATCATTCTTCGACTGCTGGTCATTAAATGTTACTCCAATATCTTTTAAATTGATCTTATCAAGAGAAATAATAAAAGGTTTGGAAGAACTTTCTTCTTTGTCACTCGTTGCAAAAGCATTAATGATATAATCGAAATTGAATGTTCCGTTGGGTTTGCGTACGACATTCGCACGGGCTCCGTCAAGATCTACGGAGGTGATATCGGCTGTGGAGCTGATAAGTTTCAGCATATTTAACCCTACATCGAGTTTTTTGACAGCGAGAAGCGTGTCTACATCCTGTCCTTTCAGATAAAGGTTTTCCATGACAAGGCTGTTCGGAAATCCGATATAGACCCTTTCCAGACTTACTTTCGTCTTGATCTTTTTCTCAAGATACACGATCAGCTTGTCTTTGATAAAGTTTTGAACGGCAGGAAGCCTTAAACTCAGGATCAAAAGGGTAAGTAAAACCAGTATAGAAATAATGGTTATTGCAATACGCCTTAAAATTTTTCTTTTGTTGATTTTCAGTTCCAAATGCGATTAGGTTTCTAACAAAGATAAGAATACTATTTTATTAGTTCTTTGTTGTGGTATCCTAGTGCAAGTACAAAAATCCTGCCTTGGCTGCCGTGATATGGAATTTAGTTAGTAGTTGTCAAGTGAATATGTTGATAAAGACAACCAAGGTGTGGATTTTTCTCTTTAGAAAGCCCCCTTTTTTAATCATTTTTAATGTTGAAAAGGTTAGCAAAAATGAAACTCAAATGTTAGACTAGTTTCAAAAAAGGGGGCGAGAAATATATGGAGATAATAAAATTTAGGTTAATTATTTTCGTTTTCCCATTTCACTTCTTCACCCTGCGGAGTGGCACCGCCCTGTGCTGGAGTGATGGGAGAAGTTTCCTGATTGATATGATAAATATAGGCTGCAATTTTTTCAGCATCTCTTCCGCTGATGGTTCCTTCTTTGATGAAAGGTCGCATCGTAGGGTTATTGGGTGAACCGTTTTCAAGCATCCAGAAAACATTTTTAAAAAGACTTTTTTCTTTGATATTGATCCAGTGCGTGTCTGTAAGATTTGGACCGATACCGCCTTTTCCACCGTCACCATGACAGGTTACACAATTGGTTTTGAAAAGTTCCTGACCATCTGCGATGTTGTCTGCACTATATTTTGCCGTTTCCAGATCAATCTGGGGTGCTGTTTTTTCATATTCAGCTATAGAAGCGAGCATTGTTTTTACTTCTTTATCATACTCCGCTTCAGGATGAGCATATTCAGTAAAGGCAAATGCGGTCATATACACAACGCAGAATATACATCCGAACCAGAACAGGCCTATCCACCATTTCGGAAGGGAGTTGTCAAGCTCTGTGATTCCGTCAAAACCATGGTCGATAAGAATATCTTTTTCTTCCGTAGCAGACTGTTTTTTGAAGGCAGAATTCCAAAGTTTCTGATAGTAGGGAATACTTTTTTCTGCTAAATATTCTTTCTTTTCCTCTTCTGAAAGTCTGCTGAAACTTTCGTTTTCAACAAGATCTCCGATGGAGTTCATGATTAGCAGAAGAATAACAGCGATTACAATAAGCGCCCAGAAAAACGGAGAAGAAAAATAGCCTGAATCTCCGGCGAACATTTCAAACGCCATGATCGTTAAGCCTATCGTCGTTGCGATATATATTGAAATGGGGGTTCTCTTTTTCATTGCAGTAAAAATTTTAAAGTTTACTCAGCACTTGCGGTCTGGATCTGTGTCGTTTTAATATCGGTACCTAATCTTTGCAGGTAAGCAATCATAGCTACAATTTCTCTCTGCTCCAGCGGTACGTAGGAGGTGCCTTTTGTTGCTTTTTCTTTTTCCATCTGATCTTTAAGGTCATTAGCCTCAGAATAAATTCTCTTTACAATGCCTTTTGACTGATTGTCTGCCCACTGGTTAGCCGAATCTATTTCTGCTTTTGAATAAGGCACATCGAAAGCATTTTTCATCAATTTCATCTTGTCAACCATTTGAGTACGATCCAGCTTATTGGTGATCAGCCATGGAAAACGGGGCATGATGGAACCAGCAGAGGTAATTCTCGGGTTGTACATGTGTTTAAAGTGCCATGAATCCGGATTTCTGCCACCTTCTCTGTGAAGATCCGGTCCTGTTCGCTTAGATCCCCATAAGAAAGGTCTGTCATAAATGAATTCTCCCGCTTTAGAATACTGTCCGTTTTTACCTTCAAATCTTACGATCTCATCACGGAAAGGTCTGATCATTTGAGAGTGGCAGGAGTTGCAGCCTTCCCTTACATAAAGATCTCTTCCTTCCAGTTCAAGTGGAGTATAAGGTTTTACAGCGGTGATGGTCGGAACGCTCTGCTTCAGAGATAGTGTAGGAACAATTTCTATTAATCCGCCTATGGCTACTGTGATGAAAGCTAATATTGAAAGCAGTTTTGGAGTTCTTTCCAGCCAAAGGTGTACACCTTCTCCTTCTTTTCTTGAGCTGCCGATCTCTGCCAGTGCCGGAGCTTCTGCAGGAACTTCCTTCTGGAATGAGCCTGATCTTACGGTTCTGATCACATTCACCACCATTAAAATAGCACCTGAAAGATAAAGGATACCGCCTAAGAATCTCATTTTGAAATAAGGAATGATCGCCGTTACCGTATCCAGCCAGTTTTTATACATTAAGGTACCATCAGGGTTGAACTGTTTCCACATCAGTCCCTGGGTGAATCCTGAGATATACATGGGAACTGCATAGAAAATAATTCCTAATGTTCCCAGCCAGAAGTGCCAGTTGGCTAATTTTTTAGACCATAAGGGCGTTCTCCACATGATTGGAACCAGGTAATATACCACTCCGAAGGCCATAAAGCCGTTCCATCCAAGGGCTCCCAGGTGTACGTGTCCGATCACCCAGTCTGTGTAGTGCCCGATTTTATTTAAAGATTTTGTAGCCAGTAAAGGTCCTTCGAAAGTGGCCATACCATAACAGGTAATCGCTACCACAAAGAATTTCAGGATTGGATTTTCTCTTACTTTATCCCAGGCTCCTCTTAAGGTGAGAAGACCGTTCAGCATTCCTCCCCATGAAGGCGCAATAAGCATGATAGAGAATCCCGTACCTACGGCCTGTGCCCATGCCGGAAGCGCCGTATACTGAAGGTGGTGAGGGCCAGCCCAAAGGTATACGAATATCAGCGACCAAAAGTGAATAATGGATAATTTATAGGAGAATACAGGTCGCTGTGCCGCTTTCGGCATGAAGTAGTACATCAGGCCTAACACCGGAGTGGTCAGTACAAAGGCTACGGCGTTGTGACCGTACCACCATTGTACAAGAGCATCTTTTACACCGGCATATACAGAATAGGATTTCCAGCTTGTGAAGGATAGGGGAACTTCAAGATTATTAAAAATATGCAGCATGGCCACGGCAATCCAGGTGGCAATGTAGAACCAGATCGCTACATAAAGGTGTCTTACCCTTCTCTTGGCAATGGTTCCGAACATATTGATTCCGAAAATAACCCATGATACGGTGATCATAATGTCAATTGGCCATTCGTGTTCAGCATATTCTTTGGAAGTATTGATTCCCATTAAGAAAGTGATCACTACGGCAACGATCATCAGCTGCCAGGTCCAGAAATGGAGCCATGAAAGTGTATCGCTGTACATTCTTGTTTTTAAAAGTCTCTGCATACTGTAATAAGCACCACAGAAGAAGGAATTACATACGAAAGCAAAAATAACCGCACTGGTATGAAGCATTCTGATTCTTCCAAATCCCATGGCTCCCTGTGTATTGATAAGTCCCTGTATATTTCCGCTTCTCAGACTCTGAATCGTGGTATCATCTGTCCCGAATAAAAACTCAGGCAACTCAGGGTAGAAAAGCATCAGCGCAGCCGAAAGTCCCAGCAGAAAGCCGACCAGCCCGAATACGATAGTAGCATACAAGAATGCTCTGACAATATTATTGTCATAATTGAATTTTTGCGTCTCCATAATTCCAATAGTGTTGTACCGAAGTGATATTTACCTTTTGAAAGCAGATTTTATTTTATCTTGATTTCTGTTAAAAATAAATATCATGTAACGTGTATAATGTTTTGCCAAAGGTATTTATTAACTTTGTGTAAGTCTAGTAGCTCTCCTTCTAAACTATACTAAAAACTACTAAAACAAAAACGATGAAAATATGTGGTCAAAATATCAGAAAAATCCGTAGAAGTAAAGACTTTACGCAGGAGTACATGGCTTTTGAAATGGGGATTTCCCAAAAGGCTTATTCCGACATCGAAAATTCTAAAGTAAAGATCAACCTTGATATCCTTAAGAAGATCTCCGATATCCTGGAAATTAAACCTTCAGACATCTGCAGTATTTCTCACAAATGCGGAACAGACGGGAATGAAGACCGGTATCAGTCGCTTTTAGAGTATATGAAAAAGAATAATATTTCAATTCCGGAAGAATATTTATAATAAAATACGACTTTTTTAGTTTTTAATTCTTTAAAAATGAACCTTTTGAATATTAAGAAAGCTTCATAGAAGGCAAATTTCTCTAAAGTTTTATATATTTAGGGCATAATTGATTTTATGAGCAGCGAACAGAAAACAGAGTCCAGCGATGGGGCTCTGGTGAGAGGATTAACCAACAGACATATTCAACTAATTGCCCTCGGAGGTGCTATAGGAACAGGATTGTTTCTTGGAATCGGCCCGGCAGCAGTTTTGGCGGGACCTTCCGTTATTCTGGGATATGCATTAGCAGGAATCATTGCATTCTTTATTATGCGCCAGCTCGGTGAAATGGTGGTTCAGGAACCTGTTTCAGGAAGTTTCAGCCATTTTGCCTATAAATATTGGGGTAATTTTCCAGGCTTTGCATCTGGCTGGAATTACTGGATTCTCTATATTCTGGTAAGTATGGCCGAGCTTACGGCTATCGGGCATTATATTCATTTTTGGTGGCCCGAAATTCCACTCTGGGTGTCCAGTTTATTCTTTTTTATTGTGATTACAGCCCTAAATCTGGCTTCTGTAAAAGTATATGGAGAAACTGAATTCTGGTTTTCCATCATCAAAGTGGTTGCCATTATCGGGATGATTGTATTTGGTATTTACTTATTATTAAATGGTACCGGAGGCGATAAAGCAAGTATTACGAATTTGTGGAACGATGGTGGATTTTTCCCCAAAGGATTTTTTAATAAAAGCGAAAGTGGATTTTCCGGACTGTTTGCCGCCATGGCGATGATTATGTTCTCATTTGGAGGATTGGAATTAATCGGAATTACGGCAGCAGAAGCTAAAAACCCTGAAAAGACCATTCCTAAAGCAACTAATCAGGTTATTTATAGAATTCTAATTTTCTATGTGGGAGCCTTGGTGATTTTATTTGCATTGAGCCCGTGGAGAGAGATTACAGAGGGAACAAGCCCGTTTGTGATGGTTTTTCAGAATTTAAATGGATTTGAATTCAATATTTTCGGAAAGGTGATTCAGTTCAATATTTTAATTGCCAATATCCTTAATCTGATTGTTTTAACAGCGGCATTGTCGGTATATAACAGCAGTGTTTACAGCAACAGCAGAATGCTTTTCGGACTGGCTCAGCAGGGAAATGCACCAAAGTTTTTAAAGAAACTGAACAAAAACAGTGTTCCTACGAATGCGATCCTGATTTCGTCCTGTTTCGCGGGAATCTGTATTATCATTAATAAACTGGTTCCGGAAAAGGCTTTTGAATATTTAATGGCTCTTGTAGTTTCGACTCTGATTATTAATTGGCTGATGATCTGCTATACCCATTTGAAATTCAGAAAAGATAAAGATCAATCGGGGGTGAAAACGTTATTCCCATCCATATTCTATCCGGTTTCAAATTACATCTGCATCTTATTTTTAGTAGCTATTTTGGTATTGATGAGCATTACGGGAATGGAAATCCAGGTGATCCTGATTCCGATCTGGCTGGCGTTTCTTTTTATAATGTTTAAACTGTATAAACCTAAAACCAAATAATAATTTGATTATAGTACAGAAAGTGGGTGCAGGCTTACTTAATTATACAGAGGACAGATTTTGATCTGTCCTTTTTTTTTGTCTATTACAATTAGATAAATAATAAAGCTTTTATCATTTATCCCATAATTTTATAATGTCCCTTCTTAAAAAGATTTTTTTTTGCGTACATTAGTAAGTATATATATCAAAATAGGGTGAAAAAAACCTAGTCAGAAATCAGATGATCATTTCAATATTACGATACAAGTAACAAATTTAAAACACATTCACTTATGGCAAATCTATTTCAAACCCTTACAAACACGGTAAAGCATTGGTATATTCCATTGATTTTCGGAATTATATTTTTAATCTGCGGTTTTTATGTATTCAGTGTCCCGCTTGCTACGTATGTCACTCTTTCTATTTTTTTCAGTGTTTCATTTTTATTTTCGGGAATAACGGAAATATTTTTTTCCTTACAGAATAACAAGTCATTGCAGGGATGGGGCTGGTTCCTGATAAGCGGATTGCTGACGACAGCAATTGGGGTATATCTTGTGAGCAATCCACAGATCTCGATGACGGTACTTCCATTTGTTGTGGGATTTACATTATTATTTCGTTCTTTTCAGCTTTTAGGATGTGCCTTTGATCTTAGAAGTCAGAAAATTTTAAGTTGGGGAAATGTTGCCTTGGCAAGTGCAGGGGGAATTATATTCTCTTTGCTATTGATATTTAATCCTGTATTTACCGGACTTTCCTTAGTTACATTAACGGCTGTATCTTTTATCTTTATAGGAATTGCTTCCATCATGCTGGCTTTAGACCTTAGAAAACTTAAAAGATTCCCTTCAAAGATCAGTGAGGAGCTGAAAAATAAAGTGAGATCTCTTCAGGAGGAGATTGATGAGTTGAAAAATAGAAAATAGAAAGATATCTATTGATTATCATAAAAAACTTCAAATAAAATGACTTTTGGGTTTCTGCCTTATATTTATTAATATGAGAAAGACAAGCAACACGTCAGACCAAGGACTGGCCAGATTAGAGAAGGAATTTTTCACTCCTGAAAAAATAAAAAGAATTATTTTTTTGATGAATTACCCTTTTCAGTAAACCAATAAAACCCGCGAAAGCGGGTTTTATTGGTTTACTGAAATCGTTTTAATGAATGTAACCTCAATTAAATACTATTGTTTTACAATTTTCTTGACGATTTTTTTTCCTTCTTTATTGATTCCATGCAGAAAATAAATGTTTGCAGGTAAATGATGAAGATCTATTTGTTTACCGGATAATGCTTCATAAACGATTTTTCCATCGGAAGTATATATTTCAACTGAGCTGAGTTCTTCTGAGAAAAAGACTACATCTTTTGCAGGATTGGGATATAAAGAAATACTAGTGGCAGCCTTTATATCTTCTGTTCCCATGTTACCTGACCCTAATTTTACCAGCCAAAAATCCGTAGCAGAAGAATTGGTGTGTAGGCCGGTCACATCACCATTGTTGGAAAGCGTACTTCCTGCAATAGCATAGCCGCCATCCGCGGTCAGATCTAAAGAAAAAGCAGTATCACTACCAGTACCTCCCAGAGATTTGGCCCAGGATTTATTTCCAGAAGCATCCAGTTTTACCACCCAATAATCATTATTGTTAGTGCTGCCGCGGTGATCTGTAACATCCCCGTCATTAGAGAAAGAAGTTCCTGTTACAGCGTATCCTCCATCAGGAGTTTGTTTAATAAAATGAGCCTGATCAGAATTACTCCCGCCCAGACTTTTTTGCCATTCCAATGTACCGCCAGAAGTTATTTTAACCACCCAGAAATCTTTATTTCCGTGATTTCCGGTAACATCACCATTTACAGAATTGGAATATCCGGCAAGAATATATCCTCCATCTGTCGTTTGCTGGATAGAATACGCATTGTCTTCTCCAGTTCCTCCTAAACATTTTTGCCATTGTAATACCCCTTGTGCATTTAATTTTACTACCCAGGCATCTCTTGAGGCAAGGTAGGCAGCGTCACCTGAACTCCAATACGTGTGATTTCCGGAAACATCACCATTATTTTTAGTTTGGGTAGAACCGGCAAGAATATATCCTCCATCTGTTGTTTGTTTTACAGAGTAGGCCACTTCATCATCTGAACCTCCAAAACTTTTACGCCATTCTATATTGCCACTGGGATCAGTCTTTATCGCTACCATATTATATCTGGTCACCGGGCCCACTCCGGCAGCATATATAGCTCCTGCCACTATAAAGCCTCCATCTGATGTCTGTTGAATAGAGTAAGCTTTTTCATCATCTGTCGTTCCCAGATTTTGTGTCCATAATTTATTACCTGCACCATCTAATTTTACAATCCAAATATCATTGGCACCGTAATATGCAGGTACATCTCCATTATCTATAGTAGAATATCCTGCAACAATATATCCCCCATCACTCGTGAGTGCTATAGCGGCTGCAGAATCATTTCCTGTTCCTCCCAATGCTTTTTGCCATTGGAAGTTTCCGTGGCTATCTGTTTTTACTACCCACATATCCTGGGTAAATCCGGCACTTCCGTGGAAACCGGAAACATATCCGCTGTTGGCATTGGTATTCCCTGCTAAAATATACCCCCCGTCCGGAGTATGCAAAACCTGTAGTCCATATTGCTTGTTTGCAGTATTGAAATCTACACATGCACCTTCAGTTCCTATACCTCCCAGACATACTGCCCATTCAATAGGTGGAGCTTGCTGAGCTGTTGACAAATGATATGTTAAAAGAAATAAGAAAAGGAGTAGCGTTTTTTTCATGGTTATAAAGTATTTGATTAAATAAATGCTACGAAAGTAATTAAATAAGCTCAAAAAAAATAAAGAAATGTAATAATGTCTAGTGAACGAAATCAGAGAAAAGCTAATTCATAATTTTTGAAGATTTTCAGATACAAAAAAACCATCCTTAGAAAAGGATGGTTTGTAGACCCACAGGGATTCGAACCCCAACTGATGGTACCAAAAACCAGAGTGCTACCGTTACACCATGGGTCTGTATTATTGAGTGGTGCAAATTTACTATTTTTTTATTGATGTGCAATACTTTGGAATATAAGAAGCTGTTTTTTTGAAGTAAAAAATTTTAAAATAATAGTTTTACGAACGTCATTCCAAAAATTAAATCTTGGATAATCTTTGGTTTCCAGATTCTTGTAAGCAAAAAAGCCTTCCCAACGAAAGGCATTGTCATCTCAACGTTTGAAAATTATTTTTTCGGTAAGCCATTAATTTTTGATTCTAGTTCGTTGATTCTTCTTTCAAGATTCTCATTTTTCTCATGCAGCGCTCTTATGGCTTCCACCAGAATGGCATCGTAATCTCCATAGGCAGTTTGCAAATAGCCTTTGGTATCTTTGGTTACTTTATCGGGAAAAACTTCCTGTATATTTTGGGCGATAAAGCCCATCTGTTTTTCTTTCGGACGAAGAATACCCGTTTTATCATCATTCCAATAATAGTAAACTCCTTTCAACTGAAGCAGTTTTTCTAATGCTTCATTGCCGGAGATTTGCTGAATGTCTTTTTTCAGGCGTCCATCCGAATTGGCAAGCCATGCTCCGGCAGTCGTTTTAGAAGCTTCTCCCTCTATCTCCAGAATATTTGTTGAAGCTGTTTTACCAATCCCGATCTTACCGTCCTGACCTATGGTCATTCGTAAAACACTTGAATTTGTATCATTGGGGGTCGTATGGAATTCTATTTTGATTCCCTGTGCTGTTGTTGTAAAATTCTGGGTTGCTTGTGCCGTGATCCTAGAAGAAGTTAAGGCATTGCTGTTGTAGCCATTTCCTGAGTTTCCTGCAAAGACAATCGCCCCTACATTATCTCCCGATGCTAAAGCTTGGTTGATACTGCTGTCAGTAGAGGCATTTTTTCTAAGGACGAAGTACGCGGGACCTACTCCTCCAGCTCTTTCATTGATTGCTCCTAACACATCACTCAAAATATGAAAATTGGATTGTGGATTAGTCATTCTTATTCCGACACGAGCGTTATCAGTAACAGTTAGTGCCTCTACGTTTGAAGAGTTTCGGACTTTAAATGACCTGTTTGCAGAGGAGTTTGTTTTGCTGACTACATCCAAGGTCGCCTGTGGCATAGTGGTGTTAATTCCTACCTGTCCATTTATAGATAAAAAAAAGCCTGATATTAATGCGAAATAAAATTTGAAAATAATTTTTGAAGTCATCGTATGTATATTTTAATATTGCGAATTTACAATATTTTCTTTTTCATAGATGAAATTTTAACAATAAAATGTAGTTATTATTATGATTGTTTAAAGTAATATTATTATGAATGGTTCGCAAATGTTAATATTGGGTTGAAATTACGAAATCATTAAAGACTTCCATTGGGAAATAAAAAAGCCTTAATAATCTGTCGATTAAAAAGGCTTTAAGTAGACCCACAGGGATTCGAACCCCAACTGATGGTACCAAAAACCAGAGTGCTACCGTTACACCATGGGTCTCTTTATTTTGGTGATGCAAATTTACAGCTTTTTTCTTTAGATACAAGAAAATTTTAAAGTTTTTTTTACATTTACACTCCGCTTTATTTCATACCATTATGCTGATAGACTTCAATAAACTCAATATTAATAATTTATCTCCTCAAACGGATTTCGAATATACCATCAAAAATTTTTTAGATGAATGGTTTTCCCTTGGAGATACTGTAAAAGTGCAAACTTCAGGTTCCACAGGGATTCCGAAAGTTTTTGAAATTGAAAAAAAGAAAATGATCAAGTCTGCGGTGATGACCTGTGATTTTTTGGAATTAAAAGAGGGGAACAAAGCATTGTTGTGCCTTCCTGTAGACTATATTTCAGGAAAAATGATGATGGTACGTTCTATTCAGAGAAAATTGAAACTGATCGTAACTGATCCCTCCTTAAAACCAACCGAATATTTAAATGAAGAAGTAGATTTTTGTGCTATGACGCCGCTTCAGGTAGAAAATTCACTCAACAAATTGCATTTGATTAAAAATTTAATCATTGGAGGAGCTGCTGTTTCTGAAAATTTAAAAAGCAAAATACTAAGTACAAAACTGCTTTCCAATACTTCAAACCGTATTTTTGAGACCTACGGAATGTCCGAGACCCTTTCTCATATTGCGTTGAAACAGCTGATGCCTGAACCTGAAGATTATTTCACTGTTTTCGAAAATATTTCTATCACTACAGATGAAAGAGGCTGTCTGAAAATAGAGGCTCCCGATTTAAATACTGAGGTTCTGCAAACGAATGATTTAGTTGAGATTAGAAATGAAAAACAGTTTAAATTTCTGGGACGCATCGACAATGTGATTAATTCCGGCGGAGCTAAAATTTTCCCTGAAGCATTGGAAGCATTAGTTAAAAAAGAAATTCCGAACGAAGCGGTATTTTTAGGAAGTAAAGATGAACGATTGGGACAGAAACTTATTTTGATCATCGAAGGAGAAGAATCTGCAGAACTTTCTGAAAAGGTTTTAAAAATCCCTTTTGAAAAAAGTTTTCACAAACCGAAAGAAATTATTTTCACGGATAAAATTCCCAGAACCCCAAACGGCAAAGTCAACAGAATAGAACTCTATAAAATAATAACCAAAAGTTAAAAAATAGTCCCATCCACTATCTATTCATTTACCATCATCCATCTCTACATCTATCATCTCGCCATCTATTATCTATTAATCCACTATCTTTAACCCATCCTATGAAAGACTTCTCAAAAGAACTCAGCTTTAAAACTTCCCGCAGCAGTGGGGCAGGAGGCCAGAATGTCAATAAAGTGGAAACTGCGGTAACCGTTCTTTGGCTGGTCGATGAATCCGAATTTTTTAATGAGTATCAAAAAGGGCTCATCAGGGGTAAGTTAAAAAACAGAATCAAGGCTGACGGCTATATGTTCCTTACCGTTTCTGAAAGCAGGACCCAGCTCATGAATAAAAATAAGGCGATTGAAAAAATTATTGATCTCGTTGACAAAGCCTTAATTGTACCAAAAAAGAGACTGGCTACCAAACCTTCAAAAGGACAGAAGCAGAAAAGACTGGATACCAAAAAGAAAATTTCTGAAAAGAAAGATAACAGGAAGTTTAAGTTTTAGAGATTCAGGTTTTGGGATGTAGAGGCTATGAGATCTGAGTTGCAGTTTAGTAGGTTTTTTCCTTTTGTATATCGGTATTTTTGATTATCTTAGGGGTATTATTTACAAACATTAATTTATGACAGCAATTATTCCTTCTTCTGCAGAAAGCCACTCTAATGGCCTTTTGTTGTCGCTGTTATACTTACATACAGATTCTTTTCTGAAGAGTTCCAAGGACTTTATTAATTAAGCCCTGTCAGGATCCACGACAGGGAAAATATTCCAATTAATTTCACGTATTTATTTTTGCAGTTTTCTACAGGAGAAAAACTGAATAGGGTCATCCTGCATTGGATCACTGGAATAGCTGCATCCACTCATTTTAAAAGAATTAAAAATGTCCAACCATATTACTGTAACCACCGGAATTTATGATGCGATAAAAGATACACTCAGAAGAAAAAAGGTAAGCATGCCGGAAGAGAAAAGACTTACTGAAGAACTGAAGAAAGCCAAGCAGGTTTTGAGGAGAGATCTCCCTGATGATGTAGTGACTGTTGACAGAAAAGTAACCATCAAAGACCACACGCGGAATTTCGAGCACGAATATATTTTCGTTGCCTCCGTAAAAGCTAAACCGGCAAAAAATAAACATTCCATCTTATCGGATATTGCTTTGGCAACTGTAGGATATAAAGTGGGAGATATCATCGACTGGCCTTTCAAAGATGGTGAAAGGAAGATCGAGATCTTAAAAGTAGAATCTTGTCACGGGTAGTCCCTGTGTTATCTATATTTGTTAGATGAAAGTACAGCTCCAGGGCTGTATTTTTTTTGTGTAAAATATGGGATGTTGAGAAACATTTTTTATCATTTGTTAAAAAAGGATGTTCGCGGAGGAGTTTATTGAAGTACTCATGTTGCATTCCGTTTTTAAGTTTTATCTTTGCAAAAATTAAAAAAATGAGCAAACCGATTTCTGAATTTATAGAGAAATATTACCTGCACTTCAATGCGGCTGCATTGGTAGATGCATCTAAGGGGTATGTTGCACATCTTAAAGATGGCGGAAAAATGATGATTACTTTGGCAGGTGCGATGTCTACTGCTGAATTGGGGAAGATTCTTGCAGAAATGATCCGTCAGGGAAAAGTTGATTTTATCTCTTGTACAGGCGCTAACCTTGAAGAAGATCTAATGAATCTTGTGGCACACTCTCACTACGAAAGAGTTCCGCACTACAGAGATCTGACGGCACAGGATGAGTGGGCTTTATTAGAAAGAGGGCTAAACAGAGTTACCGATACCTGTATTCCTGAAGAAGAAGCTTTCAGAAGACTTCAGAAGCATATCGTGGAGATCTGGAAAGATGCAGAAGCTAAAGGAGAGCGTTATTTCCCGCACGAATTCATGTATAAAATGATTCTTTCAGGAGTTCTTGAGCAGTACTATGAAATTCCAAGAGAAAACTCATGGATGATCGCTGCAGCAGAGAAAAACCTTCCGATCGTGGTTCCGGGATGGGAAGATTCTACGATGGGTAACATCTTCGCTTCTTACTGTATCAAAGGTGAGCTTACGGCAACCACTATGAAATCAGGAATCGAATATATGATGTACCTGGCAGACTGGTATACTCACAATTCAGCTGGAAAAGGAGTTGGTTTCTTCCAGATTGGTGGAGGTATCGCAGGAGATTTCCCAATCTGTGTAGTTCCAATGTTGTACCAGGATATGGAAATGCATGACGTTCCGTTCTGGTCATATTTCTGTCAGATCTCAGATTCTACAACGTCTTATGGTTCATACTCAGGAGCAGTTCCTAATGAAAAAATCACTTGGGGTAAACTGGATATCACTACACCGAAATTCATCGTTGAAAGTGATGCTACCATCTGTGCGCCACTGATGTTCTCTTACATTTTGGAAAATTCTTAAGAATAACTTCTTATCAAAATACCAGCGCTTCAATTCATTTTGAGGCGCTTTTTTATGGTTGTGCTTGTCATTGCGAGCGTAGCGAAGCAATCTCATAATTTAAGCAACAAAGTCTTTAAGGTTAATTGCTTTTGAAATTTTAATTCTAACCTTAATGTTTCAAAATAAAACCACTAAGAAAAAGTTTATAAAGAGATTGCTTCGCTTCGCTCGCAATGACGTACGTGGAGGGGTTCAGTCCAGAGAATTCACCAGCACAAAATAACGGTAGGCCAGAATTCCCTTCTCAATTTTACTGAGGCTGTTCGGATCCTTGTCGCTCAACTTGGGGAGCATCTTTTTATTCACTGTATTCAGCAGTTGGAAAAATGATTTTTTCATACCTTTATATTTAAAATCAAACATCATTGAATCATTAAACATTCAAAAATGATGCAAAAACGGTTTAAAATTCACGGAGACCTTATTTTTAACGGAACACAACCCCTGACTGACTATGGACGAAATTTTCAAACAACAGATTTACGAGATTACACGACTTATTCCCAAAGGAAGAGTTTCCTCTTACGGAGCTATAGCAAAAGCAGTGGGGTATCCGAACCATTCCCGTCACGTAGGAAAAGCGATGGGAGGCTGCCCCGAAGACGTTCCGGCACATCGTGTGATATCAAGTTCCGGAGTATTGTCTGTTCCTGAATTTCAAAAAAGACTCGAAGCAGAAGGTATTACCGTCGACAATTTAAGAATCAAAGATTTCAAAAAACTCTTTTGGAATCCGCTTGACGAGATTTAGGATTGAAAATTTTACCCGTTCAGATCAGGATTTTCCATTCGGTCAATAGGCGGGATAGCTTTGGTTCATCAATAAAACGAAAACCAATGAAACCCATTTCAATCTTCTCATTCCTATTCCTTTTTATCGCTATATTTTCAAAAGCCCAGATGCATTTATGGGTGACAAGATAAAAGAATACTTAACGAACACGAAAGTTAGGTTCTCTAAATACTTAAGGCACTAAAGTTTTTATTCAGCCAAATAGAGACCACCTGAATGGATTGGTTAGTAATAAAAAAGAGGAAGAGTGATACACCATAATAAAAACAGGTTCCAGCGGCTTTGCCGCTGGAACCCCCAAATAAAAAAGATCACTCTCCTTAATCTACCGATAGAGAAGTTAGATCTCCCTTCACATTCCCCTTCCTTGAAGGGGTGGATTTTTGCCTGCAAAAAGACGGGGTAGTAAAAAAAAAACCACAACCAATTAAAAAAAATATCCAGAATACTCAAGAGTATTCTGGATACAATAAACGACACTGGAAACTGCCAAATTTATCTTCTTCCTTTCGGAGTTTTTAATTCTTCTTTCAATCTTTCATTCTCTTGCTTTAGCAGGGCAATATAATCCTGTAAACTTTGAATAATGGATGCAGAGATGTTATGAAATTGAGTCATCGTTCCATTTCCGGAAGAGCTGTCATTAAATACAGGATGATCGTAATTAACAACTACTTTTGCTTCCTCTTCTTCATAAATATCTTCTACAGTAACATCCAAAAAACGGGCAATTTTGTCCCATTCATCTTTAACGATTCTTACATCACCGCTTTCTTTTCTGCTGTAGTTGGATACATCAGTCGCGATAATATCGGCTATCTGCTGCTGAGTATAGCCTTTTTGTTTTCTGATGACGCGTAATTTTTCTTTTTGCATATCCGACATTTTATACAAAAATGGAAAAAAAGGACAATGTGTACAATAGAAAATGGAAAAAATGTGAAGTAGGAGGTTGAGATTTAAGGAAAAGTGTAGAAAAAGTTTAGAATATCAAAGGTATTGCATCAATGTGTTTATTATTTACGCTTTTGTTTTTAGGTTTTACACACAAAGACGCAAGGTTTTAAAATATAAATAGTTTTTAAGACGCAGGAATATCGAAGATTTTCAGCAAGGGAAAAGTGATAGTTCAATTTTTTTTGATTGGTACGATTTGTAAAGGATTCTAGATTGATTATAAAATTATTTCATTTCTCGCAATATTAGCGGTGTACAATTTTATCGGAGATAAAATCTTTGCGCCTTAAAACAGTAGGATGTAAAAAAACTTTTGCGTCTTTGCGTTTCCTCAACTTCACATTCGGTTTGATTCAAATTTAAAGCATAAAAAAGACTGCTCCCAATATGAGAGCAGTCTTACTATTTTTAGAGTATCTATTATTTCTCCAGTTGCTTATAACTTCTTTGAATAAAATCTGTCAGGTCTTTTCCTTTCAACAGATTCTGTGAAAGCTTCGCAAGGTCAAGGGCATACTTGATTAAAGTTTCCTTTTCTTCAGGATTTTCTGTCTTTAAGATCTGGTTTGAAAGCTCACTGTTCGAGTTCACGACCAGATTATACATTTCCGGGAAACCTCCCATTCCGAACATACCGCCTCCGCCGGTTGCCTGCATTTCCTTCATTCTTCTCATGAATTCAGGCTGCGTGATGGTAAACGGAGCATCATTGCTGTCAAGATCTTCAAGTTGTACCGTGAATTTGGCGTCTTTTACAGCCTCTTCAACGTTCTTTTTTAAAGATTCTTTTTCAGTTTCAGTTAACTTAGAAATGACAGGGTCGTCTTTTTTGATCAGGTTATTGATGTGATCTGCATCCACTCTTGCAAATGAGATTTTCTCTTTTGACGTTTCCAGTTTCTGGATCACGTGAGAAATGACAGGTGAGTCTAATAACAGAACGTCATAACCTTTATCATTAGCCGCTTGAATATAGCTGTGCTGCTCATCTGCATTGGTTGCGTAAAGAATGACCGTGTTACCATCCTTATCGGTGTGCGAAGGCTGAATCTTTTCGATCAGCTCATTCCATAGGAAGTATTTTCCATCTGTAGTAGGATATAACGTGAATTTATCTGCCTTTTCAGCAAATTTTTCTTCCGTGATAATTCCGTATTCAATAACGATTTTGATGTCATTCCATTTTTTCTCATAATCTTCACGGTTTTCGTTGATCAGAGAAGACATTTTGTCGGCTACTTTTTTCGTGATGTAAGAAGAAATTTTCTTTACAGCACCGTCTGCCTGAAGATAAGAACGGGAAACGTTCAACGGGATATCCGGAGAATCAATGACTCCTCTCAGAAGCATAAGGAAATCTGGAACAATCCCTTTTACTTCATCCGTTACAAATACCTGATTCTGGTACAGCTGGATTTTATCCTTATCAATATTTAAATTGTTGCTCAGTTTCGGGAAGAATAAAACTCCCGTAAGATTGAACGGATAATCAACATTCAGGTGAATATTAAACAAAGGCTCTTCAAACTGCATTGGATACAGTTCGTGATAGAACTTCATGTAATCCTCACTGGTCAGTTCGCTTGGGGCAATCGTCCATGCTGGTGTTGGATTATTGATGATATTATCCACTTCTTCAGTTTCTGCAACGGCATCTTCCGGAGCATCTTCCGGTAATGGAAGTGTATGGGTTTTAGTCCCGAATTTAATCGGAACAGGCATGAATTTATTGTATTTTGAAAGCAGTTCACGAATTTTTGCTTCTTCTAAAAATTCGGTTGAATCTTCTGCAATATGAAGAACAATCTCTGTTCCTCTTTCTGTTTTGTCAGTAGTTTCCTCAAGAGTGAATTCCGGACTTCCGTCACAGATCCATCGTACGGCTGGTTCGTCTTTATAAGATTTAGTGATGATTTCCACTTTTTCGGCCACCATAAATGCAGAATAGAATCCAAGACCGAAATGACCAATAATTCCGGAGTCTTTTGCAGAATCCTTATATTTTTCAAGGAATTCTTCAGCGCCCGAAAAAGCAACCTGGTTGATGTATTTTTCAACCTCTTCAGCCGTCATCCCGATTCCCTGATCGATGATGCGAAGTGTTTTTTGTTCTTTGTCGATTTTTACTTCAAGCTTCGGATTTCCGTATTCCACTTTAGCTTCTCCGATACTTGTTAAATGCTTTAATTTTAAAGTAGCATCCGTGGCATTTGAGATCAGTTCTCTCAGGAATATTTCGTGATCACTGTAAAGAAATTTTTTGATGAGAGGGAAAATGTTTTCCACAGATACATTAATATTTCCTTTAGTCATAATATTTTAGATTTTTTAATTTCCTTTTAATGCTCAAAAAAAATACCATGAAGGAGAATGTGACAGAATGGCATTTTTTCTACGGACTGTAATTGTGAAACGGGTTACTTTTCAGTGGTAACACCAATCATCACTCCGAAATCTCCATCTACCTGAGTCCAGTTTTCTTCCGGGAAATAAGCTCTAGAGACAAAACCATCAAGATATAATGCATGGGTGCAGCCCAAACTCTTAAAGAAGGAGGCGAAGTGGTAAAAGTTTATTTTTTTCTTAGACATCACAAAAACCGGATCGCCATTTTTCAATATTCCGACACCGTTTCTGATATGTAAATTACCTGAGTTTTCTTGAAAAATGGGATTTATTTTTCCGTTGATGATCAACATAGGACCGGATTGCGTCGCAAATTGTATATTTGAATCTGTTTTGAAATTTGAAGTAGGAATAATGACCGATTCATTAGATTTTGTTCTATAGAAAATGCCATTAGGTTGTAAGTAGAAATTTCCTTCACCACTCAATGTATCAATGGGATGTAAAGTTTTAAAATTTTCTATGTATAATCCTTTTGGGATATTGTTTTCAATGAACATACCGCCATTCATAGCGAATTTTAAATTCTGATTTTTGGTGTTAACGTATTTTTTTAAATTTTCAATATTCCTTAAAGGCTGGTTTCGATGATCTTTCCAAAAGAATTCAATTTTCTCGTTTTTTGTATCGACAGGATATACGACGAAATCAGGGTTGATCTTGCTGTCTTTTTTACAGGATAAGAAAAATATAAATACCGAAATACCGACTATTTTGGATAGAATATTCAGCTTCATTTGCATTTTTATTTAAAATTACACAAAAAAAAGACAGCCCTGAAGCTGTCTTAAATATATGGATTGAAAAAAATTATTTTACTTTATTTTTCAATTCTTCTTTGATTTTATTTTCTAATTCATCAGCTAGCTCAGGGTTGTCTTTCAACACGTCTTTTACTGCGTCACGACCTTGTCCCAATTTGGTTTCTTCATAGCTGAACCAAGAACCGCTTTTCTTTACAATTCCCTGTTCTACAGCCTGATCAAGAATTTCTCCTGTTTTAGAAACTCCTTCACCGTACATAATGTCAAATTCAGCTTGTTTGAAAGGTGGAGCTACTTTGTTTTTTACAATTTTCACTTTCACACGGCTTCCTACTGCTTCATCTCCGTTTTTAATCGGTGCACTCGCTTTTCTGATATCTACTCTTACAGAAGCGTAGAATTTCAATGCATTACCACCGGTTGTGGTTTCCGGATTTCCAAACATCACCCCGATTTTTTCTCTCAATTGGTTAATGAAAATAACGGTACATTTTGTTCTGGAAATCGTAGCAGTCAGTTTTCTCAATGCCTGAGACATCAATCTTGCGTGAAGACCCATTTTGGAATCTCCCATTTCTCCTTCAATTTCTGCTTTTGGAGTTAATGCTGCAACGGAGTCAATAACCACAATGTCGATTGCCCCTGAACGGATCAGGTTATCAGCAATTTCCAAAGCCTGTTCCCCGTTGTCCGGCTGAGAAATAATTAAGTTTTCAAGATCGATTCCTAATTTTCCTGCATAACCTCTGTCAAAAGCGTGCTCTGCATCAATAAATGCTGCAATTCCACCTGCTTTTTGAGCTTCTGCAATCGCGTGAAGTGTTAAAGTTGTTTTACCGGAAGATTCAGGTCCGTAGATCTCAATGATTCTTCCTCTAGGGTATCCACCTACTCCAAGAGCGATGTCTAATCCCAAAGATCCGGAAGGAATCACTTCAATGGTCGTATCAATTGTACTGTCACCTAAGGTCATTACCGTTCCTTTTCCGTATGTTTTATCTAGCTTGTCAAGCACTAATGCAAGTGCTTTTTTCTTATCGTCTATGTTGCTCATCTGTTGTTAAAATAATTGCTCAAAATTACGGAATTTTACCTTCAAAAACTAATATTATTTACTGTGAAAAACTGTTTTTATCGTTAAATAATAATAATGTTTTGAGGCTGATGTTATTCATTACGAATGGAATGTGAAGTTTTATGATTCAAAACATAAAAAATAATTTTTTCCGTTGACTATACTTGCTGTTCAGTATTGTTTTAGTGAAAATTTGAATTTTTAGTCACTCTGAGATAGTCTTCCAGTACTTTCATCTGGTCTTTGTCTCCTTTTTTTATTCTTGCATCCCTGCTTACGATTGTATCATAGATTTTGTTGAACAGGATCTTTGTTTTGGGAAACAGTTTTCTGTTTGAAACTTCCGGGATCTGAAGTCTTTTGCATACCTCATCATCCAGCAGAAACCAGGTACAGCAGATGTGCAGATATCTGAGATTAGTCCTCTGAAACTTGAATTTTAAAATTGGATTTTCCAGAGATTCATTCAGTAAAGAATGGGCGAGTAAAATAGAATCTTTATCCGAAGGAGGCTGAACAGAAGTCCATAAATGAAAAAATTCTGTTGCCTGCTTTTTACTGTCGGGAAGAAGTTGCTCAGGAATTCCCAATAAGTATCCTACATATTTCCAAAGATGAAAAATTCCTTTTTCCTCTTCTTCTGAAAAGGTATTTCCCAATTTTTTAAGACTGTGAAGAAAAACAAGACTGAAACCAATATACGTAGCCATCATATCCCATGAATTGATAGGTTCTCCCCAGTTTTCCGTATCCCATTCCTTGTAATGTTTCTTGACGGAAAGTCTGGCGTACGAATGAATCAGGCGGGTCTTAATAGCAAATTCGTAACCTTTTGCATGAATTTGAAGGGCATCATAGCGCGTTGCATTGACCCAAAAGTCCAGAGTTTCTGAAAGACGTTTTACCGCACCTTTTTTCAGAGCCTCTGTAGCGGTGAGGGGTTTATTAAGATAGGCATAATCATAACCGCCGATCAGACAGTAATCCCTTAATGAGATGAGCGAGTCAATATTACTTCTCATACAGAGCTCTGCGCCGCTTTTCAGCAGGCTGTAGTCAAGCCATTCCGGAATCTGCTGGGTCTGGGTGAAAAGTTTTTTTACGCTTTCAGGAACATCATCTGTTTCAGAGACCCCGTTTCGGATATAATTTTCAATTTCTCTTGAGGCTTCATGAAATTTTTTAGTAAAATAAACCTCTTTTACCACTTCATCTCCCACCTCATCCACATGATAAAAATAGCGTGAAAACTTTTCAAAGTCCTTAAAACTCACTTCAGCTCCGGAAAAGTCGATAAGTTGTTTTCCGTTTCCTTTTTCCCAGAAATGTTTAAAGTGAGGAGAATCTTTAAAACGCGGCAGTATCATCATGTTTTCCATTACTATAAAAATACAAGTTTTAAACCAAAATATACTGGTGAGATTTATCAGCCTTTCATCAGATTTCTTAATAAAAAATCATTAGATAAGTCCTCTTTCAAAAGCTTTCTTTACAAGCTCTTTGCAGTTCCTGGAATCTGTTTTTCGTAAAATATTTTTTCTGTGGGTGCGTACTGTGTGTTCAGATAGAATCAGGGACTGGGCAATTTCAGGGCCTGAATATCCTTTTGTGATAAGGGAAAGAATTTCCATTTCTCTTTTCGTTAAATGTTCAGGGAAACTCTCAGGTTTCGAAAAGGAGTCCAGCTTCACTTGGTGAAAGTCATTTCTGGGGCCCATCCCTGAAATCAGGACGGTATAAGGATTTTCTTTTGTGATATGATGGATGTTAGTATGGATGTTTATCGCCTGAATGGGAATTCCGGTTTCATCTTCCATGGTGATCACAGACTGGTGATGGAAGAGTTCATATTTTCCTTCCGCTGTTTTCATTCTGAAGCAATAGCTGCATTTGATGTAAAGCTGATGTTCTAAACCTATTTCTGTCATTTTGTCGATCAGAGTCTGCTCAGCTTTCATGACAAATTCAATATCATCAGGGTGCGTGAGGTCTATGACTTCTTTTAAATTTTCAGGATAGCTGTCAAGACCGTGAAGTCTGAGGATATTTTCATGATGATGGGAAAGCGTACTATTGGTAAGATTGAGCGCGTAATAATAAAATTCACCAATGGCAAACATTTCACTGATGATCTTTTCGATCGGTGGTTTATCACGGATCGTTCTGTCTCTTCTTACACCCGGATACGTATTCCAGACTTCAATAAGAGGGTGTTTTTTTTCTGAATTCTCCATGAATTAATTGGTTTATGCTAAAATAATTAAAATACTTGCAAAATACCACAAAAGGGGGATTTTTTTACGATGATAAAATTTTAAACTTTGTACTAACTAATAACCAGGAAAACTCAATTTACTTTATCCCGTTTTGTTTAATGATTTAATTTATTCTATAATTTAATTTTAATTAAGAAAAACATTAACTGTCAAATCATTAGCAGACTGTCTTTACAGACTATTTTAATGAAATCTTTAATGAATGTTATAAAACAGTTTACTCTTTTCTTTTTAGTTGTTTGAAAATGATAAACTTATGGCCTCTCGTTGCTGGGGGGCTTTTTCTTTTGTCTCATATTACTTTACATCCCCTTTTTCTATATTTCAAAATCACCCGAACGGGTAATTTACTTGTATTCATGGATTTTTAAACTTTGTATAAAACTAATAGCCATGAAAACAAAAATTTTATCTGTAGTATTACTATTGATTGGAACATATGCTTTTTCTCAAAATTCATATGAGTTATTTGGAAACTTTATTAGCGAATCAACTCCGTATGAGGCTAAAATAAAAACTACAAAAACAAAGGAAAAAATTACATCATTTAAAATTCAGATTTGTAAAGCCAGTACGGAATGTGAGGAAAGCATTGAAATAGTAAATAATTTTGATCAGGAAACTTTTATCTCAGCCATGGGAAGCACTATGAAAAAGTCAAAACTGGTAGGAACTGCATTTATCTTGAAACCAGAGGTAGAATTACAATGGAAGAATATTTATTATAATTTGATGAAAGATTTTAATAAAAAGGAGGTTTTAACTGAACTGTATGATTTGCAGGATATTGAATATGGCGGAAGATTAAAAATGAATAAAGAATTAATTAAATTAAAGGCAGAGGATAGTACTGGTCAATATTTATATTTTGCCCCAAAATATGCAAGTGTAAGACTTTTTAACAATAAAATAAACAGTATTTCTGTTGTAGGAAATATATTGGATAGTAGTGGAACTATTGTAATAAAGGAAGAAGCAACATTATTCAATAGTAAGTATTCTATACCTTTCAGGTCCACGATTATCGATCGAAATAATTATAGTGCTAAAATATATACAACAAGAGGTACGGATAGCTATTATTATATAGAGTGCAACGATCTTTTAGATTATAAACCTTTTGAAAATAATTATAGTTATTCCTTAAAAAATAAAGAGTACGAAATAAAAGTTGATGAAGAGCTTAAAGTAGAAAAAAGAGGATTGTATGATTATTTTACAGCCATTATTTTTTCTGATTTTTTAGGATTTAATAATGAAGGAGGAAATAGCCTGCTACAAGCAGAAGGGAGAGCAAGGATTCCGTTAAATTATGTGAAT
Organism: Chryseobacterium carnipullorum; assembly: GCF_900142785.1. GTDB lineage: Bacteria > Bacteroidota > Bacteroidia > Flavobacteriales > Weeksellaceae > Chryseobacterium > Chryseobacterium carnipullorum. Next base: position 77,142 of record NZ_FRCD01000010.1, read on the forward strand.
TTTGGTAGATTTAATTCGCCTGAGTATATGGAAGCTTATTTGAATGCATCCATTTATAATGGACAGGAAGAGGGAAGTGGTTTTATCGAATTTAATGTAAAAGATAATTCGAAAAATATATCATCCTTTGAGCTGTTAAGAAAAAATAATGTAGAGGCCGGGGTAAATATTGGGGTTGGTTCATTTGAATGGAAAGGAACTTCCACTAGCTGGATTCTAGACTACGGTATTCAGATGTATAGAACTAAATTCAGAACGATAAAAGATACGGTTACTACAAACTATCAACTGTATTCTATTTCACATGGTCCAAGATTGAAAATAGAAATAAGACCTCAGATCAATTTTGGTGCAGATGTAAATTTTGGATTATTAGGATTGAAATATAGTGGAGCGAATAAAGATTTAGATATGATTGAAGGCAGGAATTTTAGAAAAGAAATTCTAAAGGATAATGGAACGTTCTATAATACTCTCTTTCTTACTACTAATTTTTATACAAAACTTAGTCCTAATGATGGAAATGGAGGATTGTATTTTAGATTGGGCGGATATTATGATTTTTATACAAAAAATGTTGCACCACAGGTAATGGTAGGATATGCTACCAATCTTACGACATTCATTAATAAATTTAAGAAAAATGATGACGTTGAAAAATAATGCAATATTAATATGAGCCTTGCCAATCTGGAAGCTTCTTGAAAGGCTTTTCAGCTCATATTTAAAACTATGAATATTTATCAGGTTGTATATCCGTTTTTATTTAAATAGACTTCCATTAATTCTGAATCAGAATATTGAGAATATCTTTCAATAAGTTCATTAAGCATAGTCAGATTTTAACGACTAAATTAAAAAAAACCTTCCAATTTGGAAGGTTTTATATTATTTATTTGCTCATTATTATAAAGAAGCAGAATGGATAAGCATATCTACCAATTTGTTTGAGTAACCCATTTCGTTGTCATACCAAGAAACAAGTTTTACAAAGTTTGGAGAAAGCATAATACCAGCATCTTTGTCGAAGATAGAAGTTCTCTTATCTCCTACGAAGTCCTGAGAAACTACTGCATCTTCAGTGTATCCTAAGATTCCTTTCAATTCACCCTCAGAAGCAGCCTTAATAGCAGCACAGATCTCATCGTAAGAAGTAGCTTTTTCTAATCTTACCGTAAGATCAACTACAGAAACGTCAACAGTTGGCACTCTGAAAGACATACCTGTTAATTTTCCGTTTAATGAAGGGATTACTTTTCCTACCGCTTTAGCAGCACCTGTAGAAGATGGGATAATGTTGTTAAGAGCAGCTCTACCACCTCTCCAGTCTTTAGCAGACGGTCCATCAACAGTTTTTTGAGTTGCTGTTGTAGCGTGTACCGTAGTCATAAGACCTTCTACGATTCCGAAGTTATCGTGGATTACTTTAGCTAAAGGTGCTAAACAGTTGGTTGTACAAGAAGCGTTGGATAAGATTTTGATATCGTCAGTAAGCTCCAGGTGGTTCACACCCATTACGAACATTGGAGTGTCGTCTTTAGATGGAGCAGAAAGGATTACTTTTTTAGCTCCGGCGTTGATGTGAGCCTGAGCAGAGTCTTTAGATAAGAAAAGACCTGTAGATTCTACGATATACTCAGCACCTACTTCATTCCACTTTAAGTTGTTAGGATCTTTCTCAGCAGTTACTCTGATTTTTTTTCCGTTTACCACAAGGTCGTTACCTTCTACAGAAACTTCTCCAGGGAAAATACCGTGTACAGAATCATATTTTAACATGTAAGCCATGTATTCTGCGTTGATTAGGTCATTGATTCCTACTACTTCAATGTTATCTCTTTCAGTCATTGCTCTGAAAACAAGACGTCCAATTCTACCAAAACCGTTGATACCTACTTTGATTGTTGACATAATAGTTTGTTTTAGATTTATAAAAAATAATTAGATTGCTAAAATTTCGGAAATCAGTAAAAGATCTTTATTGATTTCATTATGTTTTTTAATGGCATCTTCGATAGGCGTGTATACCATATCATTGGAACGCATTCCGGCCATTACATTTGTTTTTCCTTCCATTAATCCCACTACGGCACCGTAGCCCAGTCGGCTGGCCAAAACACGGTCTGCACAGCTCGGAGAACCTCCTCTCTGAATATGCCCAAGGATTGTTACCCGGATATCATAATCTGGGAATTCTTCTTTAGTCTGGTTGGCCAGATCGTAGATGCTTCCCAGTTTTTCACCTTCAGCAACTACCACGATACTGGATGCTTTTCCTGTTTTTTCAGCTTTTCTGAAATTAGCAAAAAGATCTTCCATGCTGTCTTTTTTCTCAGGAATAAGAATATCCAGAGCACCAGTCGCCAGGCCACTGTTTAAAGCAATGAAACCGGCATCACGACCCATCACCTCAACAAAGAAAACCCTGTTGTGGGAAGTAGCCGTATCACGAACCTTATCAATAGCTTCCATCGCTGTATTCAAAGCAGTATCGTAGCCAATGGTATTATCCGTTCCGAAAATATCATTGTCAATAGTTCCCGGTACACCGATGACCCTGATCCCGAATTCTTCGTAGAAGACCTTGGCTCCGGTGAAAGTTCCGTCACCTCCAATACATACCAATGCATCGACACCGTATTTCACACAGTTGTCATAAGCTTTCTGACGTCCTTCCGGAGTTCTGAATTCTACGGATCTGGCAGATTTCAGAATGGTTCCGCCCTGGTTGATTATATTTTTTACGGAACGGGGACCCATTTTCAGGAAATCATCATTGATGAGCCCGTTATAGCCTTCCCTTACTCCGTAGCATTCGATATTATAATAATTGGCGGTTCTTACCACCGCTCTTAATGCTGCATTCATACCTGGAGAGTCACCTCCTGAAGTAAGAACTGCAATTTTTTTTACAGCACTCTCTTTCATCTAGTAAAAAATTTCGAACACAAATTTACAAAAACAAGTTCAGATAATGGCAGTAAGTTGAGAAGAGTTTTGAATATATATAATTAAAAGCTTCTAAAATTTGTAGGTTTAAAAAAATACCTTGCTGTTTTGGTTTCAGAAGAATTTACATCAAGACGATACCATGGCGAAATATTTTTATCAAAAGGATTGGAAAGCATATGAATAGATTGGGCAGGAGTGAATCCCTGGCTTAATAAAAATAACTTTTCACCTTCCTTATTCTGACAGACTCCTGAAATAAAAACAATATGTCCCGGACTTCCCGGAGTGATCAGAATATCACCGGTTTTCAGATCAGAAGTTTTTGCAACCGGGTTTGTTTCTTTATTCAAGGAAATCGTTCCGGCATAATTGAAAATCAGATCCAGATATTTTCTGAAATTAGAATAGGAATCATCAAAACCTGCTGTCTTTCTAAAAATTACTGAATTTCCATTGACGAAAGCCCGGATACCATTTTTATAGTCATTCCAGGAGACCAGATCGCCACTGGTAAAATGAAACTTGATCTTGTCAAATTTTTTAGCTTTGTACAAATATTCCGCTCTTAAACGGATTGCGGCATCAGCACACTGTTGCAGATCTTTATTCCCTGTATGAATATCATAAACGGCTTCGTGAAGATCCTGAGTGGAAATAGGAGTGTCATCATATTTTAAAATCTGACTTCCATACGGTTTAAGCTTGAAATTCTCAATAAAATATCCAAAAGAATCTTGCTGCTCTTCAATCCATGTATAACCTTCAGGAGCAGAAAATCTTTCCCTGATCGTGTTTTTATCTTTATTGATTTGAACAGAACTTTCAGGACCCCCAACTCCTGCTATTTCAATGGTGTTACCTGATAATTTTTTGTCATTGTTACAGCTTGAAATGATCAGGGTAAGCGTCAGAATAAAAATATTTTTTTTCATGCAGTTTCTGTTTAATGACAAATATCCGTGATTTTAGGATATGAATTGAAAACAGACATTAAATTTTCTCATTTTCAGGAACCAAAAGCTTTCCCCAATCATTCAGCTGCCAAAGAATTTCTACCAGTTTTTCTCCAAGCTCCGTTAAAGTATACTCAACTCTGGGAGGTAATTCATTAAACGACTGTTTAACCAAAATACCATCCTCCACCATCTCATTAAGCTGCTGGTTCAAAACTCTGCGGTCCACCTTAGCAATTCCGCGAAGAAATTCACTGGGCCTTTTTTTACCTTCATTGATCTGCCATACAATAGGAACTTTCCATTTTCCACTGATGGTATTGACGGCGACTTCCAACGGACATATTTTATTTTCCTCAGCTTTATCCTTTGTTTTCATAAAATTGACTTTTTTATCCCTATGGGTGAAAAATATGCGTTATTGCCTATTCTGATTCACTTTTAGACCTTTGTAAAAATAATAAAATTAAAAAGATGAATAGTCTGGCTCAACAGATTGATGAATTAAATCATACATTATCTTCTCAGCTTCCAATAGAGGTTTTGCAGGCATTTCGAAAATCTATTGAAGAATTAAAAACCAGTAATCTGGAAAAAAGTAGTCTTAAGGTAGGTGATAAAATGCCTGAATTTTCACTTCCCAATACTGTCGGACAAATGATATCGTCCCGGGAAATTCTTAAAAAAGAAAAAATGATCCTGACTTTTTACAGAGGAAACTGGTGTCCGTATTGTAATCTCGAGCTGAGGTCTCTGCAGGAAAATCTTTCATTAATAAAAAATAAAAATACTTTTTTAGCCGCTGTTTCTCCACAAACTTTGCATTATTCTAAAACTACAGTTGAGGAAAATGACCTTGGTTTTGATGTTTTGACAGATGCAGGTAATGCTTTTGCAAAAAAGTTGGGAATCGTTTTCCAATTAACGGATTTTTTGTTGCCTTATTATGAAAGCCTCGGTATTGATCTTACAGAATTTAATGGTAATGAAGATAATATGTTGCCAATTCCTGCTGTATTTGTAGTTGACAGAAATGGTTATATCATTTTCAGATTTTTAGATGTAAATTACATGAACAGGCTGGATATTGAAGAACTGATTAAAGTATTATGACAGAAAAACGAAAAGGAGCCCGCTCCATCAAAGACATTCCACATGAGATTCTTGAAAAGCTGAATCGGGGAGAGATCGAAAGTGTTAATCTTACAGAATGGCTGGCGGTAGATCAAAGACTGTTGCTGGAAAATTTGCTTCAGCAGAATCACCGTACAGAATATTTGAAACCTATTGTAGAAAATGTAGACCAGCTGAAAAAACAAACCGTTAATACCATTAATGAAACCATCGGAATTGGTTTACTTAATCTGGCTTCTAAAAATAATGACGATGAGTTTCTTCTCAAACTTTCAGCCCATCCGGCAGATCTCGTACGTTGCTGGGCTTCCTATACCATTGGACGAAACAATAATTTGAAAATTAAAGAAAAATTAGACAGGATTCAGTCATTTGCTTCTGATTCTCATTTTGGAGTGAGGGAAATCTGCTGGATGGCAGTGCGTCCGGATATATCCAAAAATCTTGAGGAAAGCTTATCTGTTTTATCCGAATGGACGCGGCATGACAATGAGAATGTGAGACGTTTTGCCAGCGAATCTACAAGGCCGAGAGGTGTTTGGTGCGAACATATCAATGCTTTAAAACAAAATCCCGGACTTGGACTGAAAATTCTCGAGCCTTTACGGTCAGATTCTTCAAGATATGTGCAGGATAGTGTAGGAAACTGGTTGAATGATGCAAGCAAATCACAACCTGAGTTTGTCATCGAAACCTGCGATGAATGGCTTCGGGAAAGCCCAGGAAAAGAGACACAGTATATCGTAAAAAAAGCTTTGCGAACCCTTAAAAAGTAAGACTTATCCACAAAAAAAGAATGGTGATTTAATTTTTCATTACATATGTCACGGATTTTCAAATTTTTAAATAATTTTTTTCAAACCTCTATTCTCGTTGACCAGGGAATAATTTGCTCCATTTGACAGGAAAAATAAGATTGAAAAAGCCTCAATGTTAACGGTATGTTAACTTGAAAAAGTTATCCACAATATGAGTTTTTGATTAATGTGAATTATATATCTCATGAAATGAATGATTTAAGTAATATAAATCAAAAAGGGAATTGAAATCAGGTCTTTTTTCAACGAAATAAAAAGTTATCCACAATATGGAATGATTGATTCAAATTTTAGAACTTATTTCCAGAGATCATCGGGGATAAGAAAATTTAATTGATAAAGATTTGAAGCCGGAGGCACGAGGTTAGAAGTTATTATTGCGTTTTCATTTTTAAAGGATGTCATAAAATTTGATTTCAAATAGCTTTAAATGCTATGATCGCAAAATATTTTTAATTAAACCTGAAAAAAATGTTCGCAAAGGTGTCAGAAAAAATAAAAGAATGTTGAGTTACAATATATATGACCAGGATATGTAAAATCAATTTTATCCTGAACTCACGTTATTTAAATTTTTGAGGATCTGTTACCATTTTTCAGTCAGATATTTCCAGTACCTTTTCGGAACATGCTGCACATGCAGTTTTAAATTCTTCCTTTCCGTTATGTTGGTCTTCGTAAAATACCGCTGCCAAAGCGTTTGGTAATTCTGTTCCTCATCATGGAACTTTTGTTGGTATTTATGAAGATCTAGTTTTTCTTCCGGATAAAAAAACTCACAGCTTTCCAGATCGTACAGGATTCCATAATTCCGTCTCAAATCGTAGATCATCCATTTCTGGTCCTGATAACGGTCTTTAAAATGTTTCCGGATCAGGGGAAGAACATCAAAGTCAGGATCTATTTTGGCAAAGAAAACTCCGTCCTGCATTTTTTCAAACCGGACAAAAGCAGTCATTCTGTGCCTTTCACGATCTACAGATTTACAGATCTTTGATATTTTCAGCATCTCTTCATCCGCATAATTTTGAAGAATATTTTTGCCAGAGTGCCTGATGGATTGTTTGACAGCAGAAAGAATAAGATGCTCCCGTTCCTGATCTTCGGACAGAAAAACTTTCAGCAGCTGGTGAACGCCCGATCTTCCAATATTCTCTTCCAGTTTATTGAATACTCTTTCCGATTTGTCGCATTGTGTGATCACTTCATGAATTTCAGCGAAAATGTTTTCCTGATGGAACTTTTCCTTACTTATAATTTCAACATCTTGGTACCGGTATTCAAATACTTCAAATACTGCGGTTAAAAGGCCGTCGAAACTTCCGTCATAAAGCAATGTGGTCATTGGGATTCAACTAAAATTATTTTTTTTAATGCAAAAATGGGGCAACTATGGTATTTTATTTTGTTTCTTTGAAAGAGTTGTACAACCCAATAAAATACAAATGGTAAAGATGATAAAAAATTTTCTTTTAACCTTGATTTGTCTGATCGGTATTCAATTGAAATCACAGTCAGTTAAACAATTAAAAAAAGACTTACAGCAAATAATATCTACGAAGAATGCAACGTTTGGAATTTCTGTCAAAGGAATTGAAGATAAAGATACTTTGAGCATTAATGGAAATAAGAGAATGCCAATGATGAGTGTTTTTAAATTTCATATCGCATTAGCCGTACTGGATCAGGTGGATAAAGGAAAACTCAAGTTAAATCAGAAATTTTTCATTAAAAAAGAAGAACTTCACTCCAATACCTGGAGCCCGATCAGAGACGAGTTTCCTGAAGGGAATATGGATCTGACCCTTGATCAGCTGTTAAGATACACCGTTTCACACAGTGATAATAATGGATGCGATATATTACTGGAGATCATTGGTGGAACGCAAACGGTTCAAAAATTCATTAATAAAAAAGGAATTAAAGATTTTACGATACGATTCAACGAACAGCAAATGTCCGGAGAAAATCTATACATCAATACGACAACACCTATTGCGACTACCGAGCTTCTTGAAAAATTCTACAAAGGAAAAGTTTTAAAGAAAGCCACTACCAGATATCTGTACACCATCATGGTGGAAACGTCCAGAGGATTGACGTGGATGAAAGCCGGCTTGCCTGAAGGTACTGAACTGGCACACCGTACCGGAATTTCGAATACCAATGAACATAATCTCAGAGCAGCTATGAACGATGTGGGTATTGTAAAGCTTCCCAACGGGAAACATTTTATACTTTCAATCTATCTTAAAGATATTACAGAAGATAGAGTAGTCACAGAAAAAACGATCGCTGATATTGCCAGAGCGGTATGGGAATATTATTCAAAAAAATAAATGTGATACGGGAAATATCAGTTTTAAAACAAAGTCAACTGCTGTGAAAACTGATTGTGAAACTTGGAAGAACTTCCTCCTATCAGCAGTTTCCTTAAATTGATATCCGTTAAATATTTCAGGTAAGCATTTCCTGCATTAAAATCGATGAAATATTTTGCCCGGTTCACGGCAGCACCAAGTTTTTTCAAATGGTCCATATTTAAAACCTGAAAACGACGTGCCTGAACGATCTTCTGTGCCGTTTTTACGCCAATTCCCGGAATCCTTAAAATCATTTGGTAATCGGCCGTTTGCAGATTAATAGGAAATTGGTGAAGATGTCTCAGTGCCCAACTCAGTTTAGGATCTACCTCCAGATCTAAAAACGGCATATGAGGATCTAAAATTTCTTCCGCTTTAAATCCGTAAAACCTCATCAGCCAGTCCGACTGATACAGACGGTTTTCACGAAGCATAGGAACTTCCGTAGTCAGAGAGGGGAGTCTTTTATCTTCCAAAACAGGAACATATCCCGAATAATAGACTCTCTTCATATTGAAGTTTTTATAAAAATGATCAGCCACTTTGATGATCTGTAAATCGTTTTCATTGGTGGCTCCTACGATCATCTGTGTAGACTGTCCTGCAGGCGCAAACTTCGGTACTTTTCTGAAAATTTTCTTTTCATCTTTATATTGAATAATGCCTTTCTGAATATAGCGCATCGGATTGATCATATCCTGACGGTTCTTTTCAGGAGCCAACAGTTTCAGACCACTTTCTGTAGGAATTTCCAGATTGACGGAAAGTCTGTCTGCGTATAAAGCGGCTTCCTGCATCAGTTCATCACTGGCACCCGGAATAGACTTTAAATGGATGTAGCCGTTGAAATTTTCTTCAGTCCGTAATTTTTTAGCCACTCTTACCAAACGCTCCATCGTTGTATCAGCGTTTTTGAAGATACCTGAACTTAGAAACAATCCTTCAATATAATTTCTGCGGTAAAAATTAATCGTCAGATCCACCACTTCTTCTACTGTAAAACCTGCTCTTTTAATATCATTTGAACTTCTGGATACACAGTAGGCGCAGTCGTAGATACAGTGGTTGGTCAATAGAATTTTAAGCAAAGAAACACATCGTCCGTCTTCGGTATAGGTATGACAGATCCCGCTTACGGAACTGTCTCCCAAAGCGCCTTTCTTATTCTTTCTCGTTCCTCCGCTGGATGAGCAGGAAACATCGTATTTCGCAGCGTCCGCAAGGATTTCAAGTTTTTCTTTCAGGCGTTCAAAGTTCATATTTTTAACCGGATGTTATATTTTGTATCATTATTTTGTTTAAAAATAGTTCCAAAATTTATAATTATCAATCTTTTTCGATAGAAGTTATCAACAATGGTGACTTACAAAATTACTATCTTTACGGATATTAAATTTATGCTATGGATCATAAACCGGTAGAAGGTTTCTCGAAACTTACCAAGCAAGGCAAAATAGATTGGCTTGTGAGCGAATACCTTGATGGAAACGAAGAATATCAAAATATACTAAAACAATACTGGAACGAAAATGCTGATCTTCAGAAACTTCACGAAGAGTTTTCTGAAAATACGATCTCCAATTTCTATATGCCTTACGGAATTGCTCCTAATTTCCTTATCGACGGAAAGCTATTCGCCCTTCCAATGGCGGTAGAAGAAAGCTCAGTCGTAGCGGCCGCTTCCAAGGCTGCCAAATTCTGGATCGATAAAGGAGGTTTTAAAACAACCATTATCAACAATGAAAAACTGGGACATACCCACTTTATATTTAACGTAGAATCTCATAAGCTTCAGCATTTCTTTAATTTCAATTTAAAGAAAAAATTATACGAAGCTACAGAAGCGATTACAGCCAACATGAGAAATCGAGGCGGTGGAATTTTGGATATTAAATTAGTTGATAAAACTTCTGAAATGCCAAATTACTACCAGCTTAAAGCAAGTTTCGATACGGTAGATTCCATGGGTGCGAATTTCATCAATTCATGTCTTGAGCAGTTCGGTAAAACATTGAAACAGGAAATTTCAACGAGTGAAGATTTTACTCAGGAAGAAAAAAGCTCACTTCAGGTGGTGATGAATATTCTTTCCAACTTTACCCCTGACTGTATAGTAAGAGCTGAGGTTTCCTGTAAAATTGAAGATTTAAAAGACGACAGCGGAATTTCCAATGAAGAGTTTGCAAGAAAATTCAAACAGGCGGTAACCATCGCTGAAATAGAACCTTTCCGTGCCACGACGCACAATAAGGGAGTGATGAATGGAGTAGATGCTGTAGTCATTGCCACAGGTAACGATTTCAGAGCCACAGAAGCGTGCGCACATGCCTATGCTGCAAGAGACGGACAATATAGATCTTTAACTCACTGTACGATAGACAACGGAATTTTCAGATTCTGGATTGATCTTCCGATTTCTGTTGGAGTGGTAGGAGGACTTACGAATTTACATCCTTTGGTGAAATTCTCGCTGGCCCTTCTTGGAAAACCATCTGCACAGGGATTGATGAGTATTCTGGCTGTTTCCGGTCTTGCCCAGAACTTCGGAGCCCTTCGTTCTTTAGTGACAACAGGTATCCAGAAAGGGCATATGAAAATGCACTTGCTGAATATTTTAAACCAAATGGGAGCTACAGAAGCAGAAAAACAGCATTTTGTGACGTATTTTAAAGATAAAACAGTAAGTCATCATGAGGTTATTCATGAGTTTAACCGATTAAGAGCCCAATAATGCTGCAAATCATTTTACCTTTACTATTTATCGGCTTCGGGATTTTTTTAAAGAAAACGACATCCCCGGGATTCAGAAGTTCTAAAAAATTTTCCACTCTCTTTATGATATTGGGGATTTCGACTCTGGTTGCGAAACTTATTTTAATCTATATAAAATCAAAATAGTGAAACGGAATCTTCTATTCTTCCTTTTGATTTCAGGTTTAAGTTTTTCACAGCAAAAAAATGTGAAGATCAATAATCTGCAACCTGCCTCTGAAAACCATAATTTTCCGTTAATTTCTTACAGCGTAAAGCCTTTGGTTGAGAATAAGATCAATACTTTTCTGCAGGTCAGTGAACTGGAATATATTCCGAATTCCGGTGGGAACCCTTTTAAACTGGCCTCTACAGCTACGAATTACTATTCCAACTATGTCTATTTCTTTGATTGGCAGAAATTGGAAACTCCTAAAAATATTTTAAGTATAAGCATCAATGGAGAGGCTTCGGGAGCGTATCCGGAAGAGTTTTCAGACTGGAAGAATTTTGATCTGAGAACTGGAAATTATATCAATGCGGAAGCTTTATTTCAAGCAAGTGCTACCAAAACGGTTGCAGGTTTGATTCAGAAAAAAATTAAAAAAAGAGTCAATAGCTTTCTCGTAAAATTAAAATCCGAAAAGAATCCATCAGAAGAAGTTCAGGAGCAGATTGGCTTATATGAAGGATGCTTTATGGATTATACTTTGAATGGCATCCAGTATTTTTTCGGAAAGGATAAATTGACTTTTGTAGCAGGTCGATGTTCCAATCATGCCATGAGGGCATTAGATGATTTGGGAAGTCATAAACTGGAATTTACCTATAAAGAACTTGAAAAATACCTGAGTATTTATGGTAAGAATCTGATTTCAGGTTCTGAAAAAATTGGGCAGACGGGTCCAGGAAATAAATTATTCAAAGGAAAAATTGACGGAAAATATCCTGTTACGGTTTTGTTTAACGAAATCAATGAGGATGATTCCTTTTCAGCTACTTATTGGTATGACAAGAACAAAAAATCAATCAATTGGAGGGGCGAATTTGTCCATGACCATTTTTCCATCACAGAAGATGATTACCACAGTGAGGAACTTAAGGAATGGATACCAAGAGCCTTAATAGAAGCGGATTTGAAAGGGAATAAAATCATTGGTACATGGCAGGATTACAAAACAAAAAAATATTTAAATCTAGAATTAGAAGAATTATAAAATGAAAACAATTACTTTAATTTTCGGTGCCGCCTATGGAATGCTGTCCGTTATTCTGGGAGCTTTCGGAGCACATGCTTTAAAAAAGATACTGTCTGTGGAAAGACTTGAAAGTTTTGAAACCGGAGTGCGATACCAGATGTACGCCGCATTCTTTCTGTTGATCGTTGGCTACATCCTGAAATTTGATACTTCATCGCAGAAATGGATTTCTATTTTAATGATTGCAGGAACAATGTTATTCTCTTTCAGTATTTATTTCCTGAGTTTACAGGATTATCTGGGGGCCAACCTGAAGTTTTTAGGGCCCATTACTCCGCTTGGAGGTCTTTTTATGATTGTTAGCTGGGCACTGCTGATTTGGTATTTTGCCAAAACAAAAATATAATCAGAAACGGGTTTCAGACTTTGGCAAAACTTGTTTACTATAAAGACGGACAAATGAAAAATCGTTTTATCTTATTGTTGATGACCCTTATTATTTTTTCTTTCGGTGTTCAAAAAATAAACGCCCAGGAGAAGAAGAAATTCATGAATGGGAATATTTTAACGGCCGTTAAAACGATTCAAAAGAATTTTTCTGACAGCATCAGTCGGTATGATTACAAAAAAAATGCTGATCTGTACAGTAAGAAATATAAAGTTTTTTACATTGAAAAAATACAGAATCTGGAAAGCCTGTACCAAAGTATATTCGATAAAGAAGTCATCATCGGGAAGGTTGATCAAAGTATTTTATTTAAAACAGCGAATGGAATACAGGTAGAAAACACCGTGTCGCCGGGGGAATCTCAATCTCAAAATGAAATCAAAAGTAAATCTGTTGATATGAGTCAGGTCGAGAATTACCATCAACTTGAAGATTTAAAAAAACGCTTGACCGTTGATTTTCCGGTTTATTTGATAGAAGAGGGCGAAGGGACCTATCAGTGCCGGCTGAATTTTATCATTGATGTGGATGGGAAATTCAAAAAAGTAAAATACAGCGGATCATCCGGTACAGAGTTCAAGATTATCAGTGCATTATTCCTATATGCTATCGGAGGTTTGGAAAAGCCCTTGTATTATGATAAAAAGCCCATTATACAACAATTTTCCCAGCCGATTGTGTTAAGGTTTGAATAGTCAAAAACAACTGATGTTTTCTGACTCCAAAGATTACATGGATGGGATCACAGTCTGAAAAATCATCCGAAGAACAGAGGGAATTTGATAAATATGTTAAAAATCAAGTATACTGTACCTTAATTTTTAAGTCAATAAACTTGAACTTCCATGTCTTTTTAGTAAATTTGTCAACCTTTAAATTTTAAAATAAAATAATAAAAATAATATGAATCTTCACGAGTATCAATCAAAAGAGATTTTATCAAAGTACGGAGTTGCTATCCAACGTGGTTTCGTAGCTAACAATGTAGAAGAAGCTGTAGCAGCTGCTGAAAAATTGACTGCTGAAACCGGAGCTCAGGCTTGGGTGGTAAAAGCACAAATTCACGCAGGTGGTCGTGGTAAAGGTGGTGGTGTAAAGTTCTCTCCAAACATGGATAAACTTAAAGAAAACGCTCAAAACATCATCGGAATGCAGTTGGTAACTCCACAAACTTCTGCTGAAGGTAAAAAAGTACACTCTGTTTTGGTTGCAGAAGATGTTTATTATCCGGGAGAAACTGAAACTAAAGAATTTTATGTTTCTATTCTTTTAGATAGAGCTGAAGGTAAAAATACAATCGTATATTCTACTGAAGGTGGTATGGACATTGAGCATGTTGCAGAAGTAACGCCTCATTTGATCCACAAAGAAATCATTGATCCTGCTTTAGGTCTTCAAGGTTTTCAGGCTAGAAAAATCGCTTTCAACCTAGGTCTTGAAGGAAATGCTTTCAAAGAATTTACAAAATTCATTGCCTCTCTTTACAATGCTTACACTGGAATTGATGCTTCTCTTTTCGAAATCAACCCTGTGTTGAAAACTTCTGATAACAAAATTATCGCTGTAGATGCTAAAGTAACTTTGGATGACAACTCATTGTTCCGTCACAAAGACCTTGCTGAATTAAGAGATACAAGAGAAGAAGATCCAATGGATGTAGAAGCTGGTGAAGCTGGTCTTAACTTCGTAAAATTGGATGGTAACGTTGCTTGTATGGTAAACGGTGCTGGTCTTGCTATGGCAACGATGGATATCATCAAATTATCTGGTGGTAACCCGGCTAACTTCCTTGACGTAGGAGGTACTGCAGATGCTCAGAGAGTACAGACTGCTTTCGGAATTATCTTGAGAGATCCCAACGTAAAAGCAATCCTGATCAACATCTTCGGAGGTATCGTAAGATGTGACAGAGTAGCTCAGGGTGTTGTAGATGCTTACAGAGCGATGGGTAGCCTTCCGGTTCCATTGATCGTAAGATTACAGGGAACTAACGCTGTTGAAGCTAAAAAATTAATTGATGATTCAGGTCTTCCTGTACATTCTGCAATTACTTTGGAAGAAGCAGCCAACAAAGTAAAAGAAGTTTTAGCATAAGCCTAAACTTGTAAATAAATTGAGAAACCGTTCCATTTTTGGAACGGTTTTTTATTTTTTAGCCACAAAAGCCACAAAAGTTTTTTTTACACTTAAGTTTATTTCAAGTTTAAATTCAGGCTGCAAAAAAGAACGCCTAAGTTTGATAAAAAACCAAAGATCATTTATTAATAATAGCAAAAAAAGCACACAATCTATTTAATCTGATGGAAAAGAAATTTTAAAGCATCAAGACTTATTAAGGTGGTAAGAATATTAAGTTTTAGCTTAGTTTGAAAGCTTACAGCTTAAAAAATCATTTGATTTTCTCTTAACTAACCTTAGATCCTTCATTAATCTTAATGTTTTAAAATGTGAGAAATGAAAATTTGTCTCATCAGAAAAATCTATAAGAGATAAGAAAATATAATTCAAAAGGTTTTATTGAAAACTTAAGTTATCTAAAGTGTTTAACATTAAAAAAAATTGTAACTTTTATGATCAATTTTTGTATTCTATGATGAAAAATATATATATCGCTAATCCTTGTTCCGAAAGCTGGGAAACAATGTCTTCTCATGAGCTGGGAAAGTTTTGTTCTGTCTGCAGCAAATGTGTAGTTGATTTTACAGAAAAGAAATCCGAAGAAATTGAATCAGTTTTTAGAGAGAACCATGATGAAAATATTTGCGGTAGATTTTTTAGTCATCAACTGGATAAAGAAGTTGAAAAATCTGAGAAACTGAAAAGTAGGTTTTTAAAATATATTCCCCGAAATTTTCAGAACAGCAGAATGACACTCGCTGCCTTTTCCCTGATTCTATTTTTGGCAGGCTGTGCAAAACCAAAAGAGAAAGTTCATGCAGTTATTGGGGAGACCAGGATTGAAGAAGATTCTATTCCTAAAAATGATGGCTATGTTGTAGGTGCACCTGTAGTCCGGAATGATTCCGTAGCCAACATTTTTCATAAAGACAGCTTGAAATCCAATCATCACAAATAATTTGAAGAATAAAAAAACCGCTTAAGAAAAGCGGTTGGTATTTATTTGTCCTGATTTTCGGCAGGAGAAGTTTCTCCATTCGTGATGCTGATGCTCGTAGGGGTGACAAGCTGTATATTGTCAGCGTCCAGACGCTCCTTGATCTTCAGATAAGCCTCGCTTTTCAACTGAACCATGTTAGCACCTACCTTCATCCAGAATTTAGCCTGGAGGTTAAAATTGCCCTGTTTAAGGTCGGTGAAAATAACTTCCGAAGTATCCAGTCTGTCTACGGTGTCAAGACTTTTAATAACATCGAGCATTCCTTTCTGTGCTTTACTGATATCTTCGTCTGCCGGAATCTCAAAATTTAAAATAATTCTGCGTTGCGGGGAAGCCGTGATATTATAAAAAGGAGCATTGAAAATAACCTGATTGGGGATATAAGCTTTCTTTCCATCGTCAGTAATGATTTTGGTTGTTAGGAAACCTATTTCCTGTACGGTCCCCGAATGCGCTCCGATCGTAATATAATCCCCTATTTTAAATGCTTTATCAATCCCGATAAGCATTCCTGAAAAGATGCTGGATACCAGATCCTTTAAAGCGACCCCGGCAATAACCCCGGCCACCCCTAGACTTCCGATGAATTTCCATAGGAAACCGCTGAAGCCCATAATTTCAAGAGCGATGAAAGTTCCCATCATCATGATCAGAAATCTGAAAATACTGATTAAAGTAACCAGAGAACTTTCCTTCTGACTTTTCGGGAAAAATTTGTGAAATAATTTTACGGCGCCTAAACTCAGGTACTTACTGGTAATAAGAAAAAAAGAAAAGACTAAAATTCCGACGATAAGTTTCGGAGTAAGCTCGGCAAATCTCATGTACCAGCTTTCCAAAACTCTGTAAATGACATCTATATAGCGGTGTCCAATGTTCTGCATGAATAAAATTTTAATTAAAGATATAAATTTCTTACAAAAATTTTGCCAGTTCCAAAAAGTCTACTAAATTTGTAGACTAATAAAGCAGAATATTATGTCAATCAAACTAGGAGATACAGCACCGGATTTTCAGGCAGAGACTTCTTTAGGTGATATTAAATTTCATGAATTTTTAGGGGATTCGTGGGGAATTCTTTTCTCACATCCTGCAGATTATACGCCGGTATGCACTACAGAGCTGGGCTATACAGCAAAGCTGAAATCAGAATTTGATAAAAGAGGAACCAAAGTTATTGCTTTAAGTGTAGATGGAGTAGAAGACCATCAGAACTGGATTAAAGATATTAATGAGACCCAGAATACGGATGTTCAATTTCCTGTTATTGCAGATAAGAACAGAAGAATTTCTGAACTCTATGATTTCATTCATCCGAATGCTTCACTGACTGCTACGGTAAGATCTTTACTGATTATTGATCCCGGCAAAAAAGTAAGACTCATTATCACCTATCCTGCATCTACAGGACGAAATTTTAATGAAATCCTGAGAGTACTGGACTCTCTTCAGCTGGTTGATTCCCATAAGATTGCGACTCCTGTCAACTGGAAAAACGGGGAAGACGTCATTGTTCCGCCTACAATTTCTACAGAAGAAGCAAGAAAAATATTTCCGAAAGGTGTTACAGAAGTAAAGCCGTACCTGAGATATACGCCCCAACCCAATACATGATTTATTTGATTTTTTATAGTTTAGTTTTAATTTGTACGAAAATCGCCCCGAAAAATATTTCGGGGCGATTTCATTTTTTTTATCAGATAATATAAAATTATCTTACGTCGTTAGCTACTTCTTTAGCCTTTGAAGTTGGTAAGTAAATACTGAATCCTACGTTGAATGTAATATTCGAATTTAATCCTTCGCTACCAAAACCAGCTTGTCCCTGATATTTAACAAGACCTTCTAAACCAATATTAGGGGTAATGAAATATGAATAACCAGGTCCAACACCGAAATCAAGACCTGTTGTTGAGTTACCATTTTCAACAGATGAACCTCCGATACCTACGTTACCTTCGAAGAACCAACGTCCGTGATTTAACAAGTTATCCACTCCTTTTTCTCCCGGAGATAGATAATAACGGCCTAAACCACCTACTGCATAATCAAATCTTGTTGGGCTTCCGTTGGTTACTTTGCTAATTCCTAAATTAACATATCCACCCACTGCAACATTGTCTTGGATAAAATAAGCACCTTTAGGCTGAATAGCAATGCTATAACCACCACCAGTATTCAAACCAAAGTTACTTGTTAGTAAGCTACTCCCTACAAGCCAGTTACCTTTTTGAATCTGAGCATTCGCAGTTGCAGTTAATCCTGTTGCTGCCAATATTCCTGCAAAAATTAGTTTTTTCATAATTTATTATTTTAATAATTAAATGTTATCATTTGTAGATTAAAGAAAAAACAAGAAATGTGCCAGACTTCTTAATTTTAGATAAAAACTCAGAATAAGTGTTAATTTGCCAAGATGAGTAATGTGAATTATTTAGTCATTTTTTTGATGATCCTATAATTTATAGGCACAAAAGAATCACCGAAATAATAAGGCCTGCAATAGCAAATTTGATCCCTCGCTTGAATGCTTTTGTTTTAGGATTAAACATCCAGAAACTTGAAATGACAAAGAAAAATAAAGAGATCCCAAAAAATGTGTTAAGAGGAGATAATGTTTCTTTTGATTGGGATTTATGAAGTTTAACCATCTTGTCCAGAACAAAAGGAAGTTCCATTTTAGAATATTTTGCTTTTCCGGATGCAGCATCATACGTTCCCTGTTTAAAATGAAGAATGTTTCCTTCCGTTTTTTCCACTTCAAGGCCTTTGATCTTTAATTCTTTTCCCAATTCCTTTTCTGAAAGGTTGACCGCAACAGTTTTATCGTATTTCTTTTCTTTTTTCAGGAAATCGGTGTCCCTGTAAACAAGTAAAACTCCACTTAGTGCATACACGGCCATTATTCCTGCAAGAAAATATCCAAGATAACGGTGTGTAATTCGCATAAAACTTCTTGTGTCCTTGATCTTATCCATATCGTATATCGTATTGTTTGTTTTTTATCATTTAAAAATGGAAACTGCAAAAATGCAATTTCCACTTTGATTGATGAAATTATTATCGTATTAAATTCTACAGCTTGTAGGTAAGGGTAAAATAGTAGTTTCTTGGGGTAATAGGGTTGACTGAATAGTTTTCGTGTACGTTGTAATTGACAACATCGAATAAGTTACCCACTTTCCCCTGGATAGAGAATTTTTTCCACTCGTAGCCTACAGATACGGTTACGGTTGTGTAATCTTTTAATTCAAAAATTCTGCTCACTCCATTTCTTGAAGCTAAACTGTTACTTCCTGTTTTGGTATCATTCCATCCCGCGAGACGGTTACCGATATAATAAGCACCGGCACCTATTTTTAATCCTTTGGCAAAACGGGTGAATTTATAGAATACAGAAGCATTGGCTGTAGTAGCAGGAGTTCTCACAATTCTCTGCTCTTCTACATAACCGAATTTTTCAGGAGTATCAAGATAAACTGAATTATTATACGAGAAGCCTCCAATAATGGATAGATTTTCATTAGGATTTCCCGTAATGTCCAGTTCTATACCGCGACTTCTCATTTTTCCTGCAAAATCTTTAATCAATCCGTTGGGATCCAACTGTAGTCCTGCATCATTTAATGCTACCTGATAGTAGTTTCTATATAATATTTGATAAATAGTAAGGTTAATTGCCAAAGCGTTGTTCCATAGATTTTTCTTGGCTCCCACTTCATATTGGTCAATATTGGTTGGAGTTAAAGCTTCATTATTTCTTAACATACCTGTATTAGCCACAAAAGAATTGGTATAGGTTGCAAAAACAGATAAATTGTTATTTGGAGAATAGACAAATCCTACTTTTGGTGATATTGCCTGATCTGATGATGAAGTATTATTGACTAATCCTTTAGTTGTTGTAGCGTTAGGATCAACAACTGCGTTTTTACTGGTTTTGAATTTAGTATTGATTGTCGGCATATTTTCAATATAAGACCAGCGTAATCCTGCTATTACTTTAAACTCTTTAGTAAGGCTGATATAATCCTGTGCATATACTCCAATTCTTCTTGTATTAATGCGATTCTGTTCTAATCTTGAAGCATCGGGTGTTGCACCACTTGCCCAGCTTGAAGGGTCATCAAGGTAAACCGTTCCAAGGCTGTTTCCGTTTGTCCCATAAAAATAACTGTTTCCGTATGCCAGATTATTACTTGGATTATAGTAGGTATATGAGTCTGCGGCACTGTAATCTGCATCTGCTCCAATTAATACTTTATGATTAATTTTTCCTGTATTAAATTCACCATTAAGATTTACCTGTGCTGAAGTATAGTTTTGTTCATTATAGGTTCTGTTTAAAGGTCTTTTCCATGAAAGGCGATTACTGATTTTTTCATATCCCCACTGTACTCTTTCCGTAGAAAAATAATCTTTAGTATAGTTTTGATATGAAGCAGTACTATTCAAAGACCATTTTTCATTAAACTGATGATTAAATGTGATATTTGTGGAAAGCTGCTGTACATTTTGATATTGCCAGTCTGTTCCTAAAAATGCATTTCTTGGAAGCAAATTATTTAATTCATACGTAAGACCATCCTGTTTTGTAATAGACCCAATACCAAAATCCGGAGTAAAATTATTCTTAAGATAATCCGCTTCTACAATTAACTGGGATTTTGGACTTATATTAAATAAAAATGAAGGATTGAAATAATATTTCTCAGACTGAACAACATCTCTGAAGCTTTCAGCATATTCGTAAGCACCATTTATTCTGAAGGCTATATCCTTGGATAAAGGACCGTAAAGATCAATCGTTGGCTTGTAAGAATTCCAGCTTCCTCCGTTCAGTCCCACACTTCCTCCAAAATTGAATTTTGGTTTTTTGGTAATCATATTGATAATCCCTCCTGCAGCTGTATTTCCATAAAGCATTGCATTAGCTCCTTTCAGGACTTCAACTCTTTCAAGACCGCTGATTTCCGGAAAAACACCACTGTTAATCCTGGATCCGTTTTTAAAAATATTATCATTCCCTAAGATAAAACCACGCCCTCCAAAGCTATCCTGAGAATTTCCTCTGGATGAAGTAACATACATACCATTGACATTCTGAAGAACGTCGCTCAATTGTTTAGCCTGTTGCTGCTCAATGATTTCATGCGTGACAATGGAGATCGCCTGTGGGTTTTCCATTACCGTAAGATTAGACTTGGTCGATAATGTTCTTGCCTGGTTTGGATTTCCTGTTTTATGAAGGTTGATATCTTCTATAGTTTGTGATCTGATGGTGTCCGTCTCAATATTTTTCATTTGAGCGCCTAAAGATAAGGCGGTCAATAAAAGGCCTAAAGAAGAGAGTTGTCTTTTCATTTCTTATTTTTATGTAGAATAGTTTTAAATAGCGGCAAAAATAAGAATTCGGAAGGGATTAATTTAGAATTAATAAAAATAATAAAATGATTTTTGTCATACTTTAAGAAAGTAATAAAAATATCTATCCTTGCTGTAAGCGGCTAAACTGAGGATTATTAAATATCTTTGTTAAAAATTTATACCTATGCAATTGGTAAAAGCAGGACTTTGTGCCTTTGGAATGAGCGGAAAAGTTTTTCATGCTCCGTTTTTAAAAGAACATCCCGGATTTTTTATGGCTGCTATTGTAGAAAGAAGCAAGGAAGAATCTAAAGAAAAATATCCGGAGGCGACTATTTATCGTTCCGTAGAAGAGATGCTTCAGAATGCAGATGTTGAACTGGTGATCATCAATACTCCGGTTCAAACGCATTTTGAATATGCTAAAATGGCGCTCGAAGCCGGAAAAAATATAATCGTTGAAAAACCTTTTACGGTAAGTGTATCAGAAGCAGAGCAGCTTGTGAATCTCGCAGAAGAAAAAGGGTTATTTCTAAGTGTGTATCAGAACAGAAGATTTGACCGCGATTTTTTACAGGTTCACAAAATAATGAGTGAAGGAAAATTGGGAGACATTAAAGAAGCTGAAATTCGTTTCGACAGATTCCGCACGACACCAAGCGGAAAACAGCATAAAGAAGATCCGGAACAAACAGGTTCAGGTTCACTTCATGATCTGGGGGCTCATCTTGTAGACCAGGCAGTACAGTATTTCGGATATCCGGAAAAGCTTTTCGCTGATGTGTTTTCCATGAAAGGAGCAGAGTATGCGAATGATTATTTTGAAATCCTTCTTTACTACAAAAATAATTTGAGAGTGAGACTGAAATCATCGGTCTTTACCAAAGAAGCTCATTATGCCTATGCTATTCATGGGGAAAAAGGAAGTTTTTTGCAGGAAAGGACAGACAATCAGGAGAATGAATTGGTTGCCGGAGCTATACCTGTGTATGGGAACGAATGGACAAAACCGTTAAAAGACACAGACGGAATTTTAAACTTCTTAAATGAAAATTCGGAAACTGAAAGAATACTGACCACCAGTGAACCCGGAAATTATATGGATTATTACCAACAGATCTACGAATACATTGTCTTTGGATATGCATTGCCGTCACAGGGGAGAGAAGTGGTTCAGAATATGAAAATCATCGATGCTTCCATTGAGAGCTCAAAAGGGGAGAAGGTTGTTTATTTATAAGAGCGTGAGAGTTGAGAGTAATAGGGGTTTTAGAATAGAAGCGTATAAGGGATTATATCAGTCGCTCGTATTCTAAAACCCATTCTCTATATATTATTTAAATTTCCTGAAGTTCCAGCCATCTCATTTCATACTCCTCAAGTTTTTCAGAAATGGTTTCAAGTTCAGCAGATAATTTTGCCACCTTTTCATATTCCGTTTCATTGTTAAGCTGGTCCATGAGCTTGGCGCGTTTTTCTTCAAGTTCAGGCATTTCTTTTTCTATCGTTTCCAGTTCTCTTTGCTCCTTAAAAGACATTTTTCTTTTTGGAGAAGAAGTCTGAATTACTTCTTTTGCTGCTACTGCAACAATTTCTTTTACAGGTTGCGGTTTGGATACTGCGTTTTTTTCCATTGCATCCTCGCGGCTTTTGGCATCTCTGTATTCTGAGAAATTTCCAATAAAATCTCTTATTTTTCCTTCCCCTTCAAATGCCAAAATATGGTCAACAATTCTGTCCATAAAATACCTGTCGTGAGAAACAATAATCAAACTGCCCTGAAAGTTCAGCAGGAAATTTTCAAGTACCGTCAAAGTGGGAAGATCCAAATCATTTGTAGGCTCATCAAAGATCAGGAAGTTGGGATTCTGATATAAAATATACATCAGATGCAGTCTTCTTTTTTCCCCTCCCGAAAGTTTAGAAATAGGTGAATATTGTGTCTGATCGTCAAATAGAAATAATCTTAAAAATTGAGATGCAGAGATGGTTTTTCCGTTGGCTAAAGGGAAGTTTTCAGAAATTTCTTTAATAAAATCAATGACTCTTTCATCTTCTTTATACTTCAGTCCTTTTTGAGAAAAATAGCCGAATTTGATCGTCTCTCCCGTTTCAATTTCTCCGGAATCTTTGGGCTCAAGCCCCTGGATGATATTCAGTAAGGTAGATTTTCCGGCACCGTTTTTTCCTACAATTCCTACTTTTTCGCCTCGCTGAAACTGATAACTGAAATCTTTTAATAATAATTTATCTCCATAACTTTTAGAAATATCTCTAAGCTCTAAAATTTTGTTTCCAAGCCTTTTCATTTCGAAATCAAGTTCCAGAGATTCCTTGCGCGTATCGGTTTTAGCTATTTTTTCAGTCTCGTAAAAGTCATCTTGTCTCGATTTCGATTTGGTAGTTCTCGCTTTAGGTTGTCTTCGCATCCACTCCAATTCTTTCCTGTAAAGATTATTGGCTTTGTCGATGGTAGAATTCATATTGTCCTCACGAATCATTTTGTTTTCAAGATAAGTTGCATACGATCCATTATGGAAATATAGATTTTTATCTTCCATTTCCCAGATAATGCCACACACAGCATCCAGGAAGTACCTGTCGTGAGTTACCAGAATTAAAGTTATTTTTGCTTTACTCAGATAGCTTTCAAGCCATTCTACCATTTCTACATCCAGGTGGTTGGTAGGCTCATCCATAATGAGAAGGGTATGACGGTGTTCAGCTCTTGTTTCAGTCAGTAATTTCGCTAAGGCCACACGTTTGATCTGTCCTCCGGAAAGGTTTCCCATTTTGGCTTCCAGATCCGTGATTTTCAACTGAGAGAGAATTTGTTTCATGTCATTCTCGAGATCCCACGCTTTATGGATTTCCATTTCAGCCAAAGCTTTTTCAATGAAATCGTAATCGGTAGAAAGAAGGGATTTATGATAATTCTTCAATGCCTGAATAGGGGCAGAATCAAGCGTCATCATAAATTCGTCAATAGTAAGATCAGAATCAAACTCGATCTCCTGGTCAAATAGAACAACCTGGATGTCTTTATTAATATTCACAGTTCCGCTGTCTGCAATTTCTTTCCCCATTAATATTTTAAGAAGGGTAGATTTTCCGCTCCCGTTTTTAGCAACAATGGCTATTTTGTCGCCTTCATTTACATGAAAATTGATGTTTTGGAACAAAACTTTGATGCCATAAGATTTAGTAAGATTTTCGACAGAAACGTAATTCATTGGAATGTAATGGTTTGATATTGATTTTGTATTCAGCGGCAAAAGTACGAAAATGTAACTAGAAAAGTTTGACCTAATGAAGTGAATTAGAGGTAAGGAAGATGGAAGGGGGAAGAAGGAGGTTGGAAGATACCCTTGTCAAGGTTCAAAACCTTGACAAGGGTACAAAAATATTTGGATTTAAATAGTTTCTCTTTTCCGGCTTCCATCTTCCATCCCTTAAAATTAAGATTTATTTAATATCCATCAAGTAAATTTCCCCAAACGCATTCCCTAATTTTGAATGGCCCTAAGGCTTGATTTTTGATGTTAATGAATGCTAAATCTGATTTAAATAATGAAAAAAGTAATTGTAGACATGGACGGGGTCATGGCAGATGTATATCATCAGCTGGTGCAGTTTGAAAAAAGAGATTCAGGAAGAGAAATTGAAATCAGTGGTCTTGCCGGAATACCGGAAATTGAAGCCTTCCCCAATGGAAAGAAACACGTCAATGAAGTTGGCTTTTTCAGAACGCTTCCGGTAATGGAAGGAAGCCGTGCGGCTTTGGAGTATATTAATAATAAATACGAGCTCTATATTGTTTCCGCCGGAATGGAATTTCCCAACAGTTTACGGGAAAAATTTGACTGGCTGGGAGAACATTTTCCGTTTATCAGCTGGGAACAGATTGTTTTATGCGGAAGCAAAAAAGTAATCCATGGTGATGTAATGATTGATGATTATCCTAAAAACCTGGATCATTTTGCCGGCGAAAAATTCATTTTTACCCAACCCCACAACGAGCTGACAGAAAACGAAAATTACAAGAGAGTGCATTCATGGGAAGAGATCATGGCTATTCTGTAAGAAGGAAAGATTATACATTTTTTAGAACATCCATCACAAAATGGTGATATTTTAAAATAAATTTAACTAAACAGCTGCTAAATTTAATAAGACCTTGGGAGTTTTGAATGCAGGAAATAAAGAATTTTGCACCAAACTTATCCCATGAAAAAGCTGAATACTTTATTCTTTCTTTTAGCCACTTATGCTTTAAATGCACAGGTAATTTCTGGAACAGTCATTTCCAAAAATGAAAATCAGCCGATTCCTTATGTGAAAATCGGAATTGAAAAGGAAAATGCAGGAACCGTTTCAGATGAGAAAGGGAATTTTTCAATTGATCTGTCCGGACTTGATTCCTCAAAAAAACTCAGAATAGAAGTTCCCGGTTACGAACCTTATGCTGAAACGGTACAGAATTTAAAAAAACAAGAGCGTCAACAGATAATTTTAAAAGAAAAAACTAAAGATATAAAGGAGGTTAATATCAAAGTAAAAAAGCTGGTTGATAAAAACTGGGGCGTCAATACGAAAACAAAGCATGTTCTGTATTCTGTTAATCCCCAGTTGAAAAAAGATGATTTCATTGGTGAAACCGCATTGGAATTTAATGCCAGCAGAAGATCCAGGATCAAAAATATCAATCTGAATATTGCAAGTTATACGTCCGATAAACCTGTATTGATGCGCTATAGTATTTACAAGGAAAAAAATGGTTTTCCTGATCAAAATATTCTGGATGAAGAAATCACGGTATCACTCACAAAGGAGATGATCAAAGACGGAACCTTTACACTGGACGTTAGCGACCAAAATATTTGGGTGCAGGGGAAATTTTTTATTGGAATTCAGTTTCTGAAAGAATTTGAGGGAAGAATCTTTATCAGTGCAGCCTTGTTCAGAACCGGATTTCTTAGAAGATTTTATGGAGAGTGGAAAAAAACAACATTAGCGGCCCCGGCTATTAATATCGATGTAAAAGTGGATAAAAGTGGAAAAAATACCAAAGATGAAGCGTCTGCTTCAGGAGATGATCTTGAAGGGTTGATTTCTGATATTTCTCAATATAAAATAGCATCAGAAAGCTCTGTATACGGAAAAAACGAATCCTCAGGAGGTTATCTTGAAGTAAAGGATACGAAACTTTATTACGAAATATATGGGGAGGGAGAACCCCTTTTTCTCCTTCATGGCAATTCAGGAAGTATAAAGGACTTTTACCAGCAGATTCCCGTTCTTTCCAAACAATTTAAAGTCATTGTGGTAGATACCAGGGGGCAGGGTAAAAGTAATGATACATCTAAAAAAGAGTTTACCTATACTCAGTTTGCGCAAGATATAAAAGCTCTTGCAGACCATCTGGGATTAAAGAAAATAAATATTGCCGGATGGAGCGACGGCGGAATTACAGGACTCGAGTTTGCCATAAAATATCCTGAAAACCTTGACAAATTAATTATTATCGGAGCCAATACCTTTCCGTCAGGCGTTGACGAAAGACTGACCTCTCATATGAAAAACCAGCTTTTCGTACTCAATATGGAAAACAAACCTGAAAAATTCAACGAACGCAGATTGGTGAAGATGATGTTGAATGAGCCCCATATCAGTACAAAAGATCTCAACAAAATACAAAGCCCTGTTTTAGTCATTGCCGGAGATCAAGATGTAATTAAACAAGATCACACTGAGATGATGGCGAAAGAAATGCCTCATGCTGAACTTAAAATTTACAAAAATGCAACCCACATGATTCCTTTTGAACATGCAGATGAATTGAATGCAGATATTCTGAAGTTTCTGGGTAAATGATCAGGGTTTGGATTGGAAGACGGAAGATAGAGAACGGGAGATATCGTAGGCGAATAAATTGTATCAGCCATTTATCATGCAGCTTCCCTCTTCCTGACTTAGTCTAATGTAAGCCTTTTCAAAGACCATAAGCTACCATTATAAATATCAAGATCTACTTTGGTGTTAATGCCGTGAACGATACCATTCTCCGTAAACTGCCAGAAATCCCAGGGGCCTTCAGGAGTGGGAGAGGGGACATCATTATAGTTAGCCAGCCATAGCGGATAATCATCGAATTCCCCTTTCAGGAAATCTTTATAATAATGATAATAGGTATAGATAATGGGCTTTTCACCGTAGGTTTCCTCTACGATTTTACACCATATTTTCAGATCTTCAATCAGTTTTTTATTCGTTTTTCGTTTTGGAATTTTTTCGATGTCTAAAATAGGCGGAAGATCTCCGCTTTCCAGTTTTACATTCTCTAAAAAATTATTAGCCTGGATGACAGGATCTTCATCGGCTCTGTAAAAATGATAGGCTCCGCGGATAAGGTTATGTTGGTGAGCTTTTTCCCAGAATTCATCAAAATGTTTGTCTGCATTTCGGTTTCCCATCGTGGCTCGCATTACGACAAATTCCAGGGGAATGGTTTTATTTCCAATACTTAAACTGTCCCATTTGATATCTTCCCTGTTTTGGTAATGGGAAACATCAAAACCGTAGGTCTTGTCAAGATTAGCGCTGAGAATTTTCTGTATTCTTAAAGTTTCTGTTTCGCTGTTGTGAAGTTTTTTATGATTGAATTTATTAAAGTACAATGCGTAATAATAGCTGACAGACTGCTTCAGGTAGAATCCGGTCCCAATTAAAGCGATTATTAAAATGGCCAATATTACTTTTCTTCGGAAAAAATAATTCTTCCGACGGTTCTCGTGTACTTTTTTGGCAGTTTTTTTGGTGTACTTTCTGGGTGTCATAAAGTTTTGCAAAACTAACTTTTTTCACTACTAAATGCTAAATAAAATCAGTAAATTTGTGTATTATGGAAACACGCGAAAAAATCATCATTATAGGAGGAGGATTTGCGGGGCTGCAGCTTGCAAAAACATTAAATAACAAGAATAAAAAAGTAATCGTTCTGGACCGGGTGAATCATCATATGTTTCAGCCGCTTTTTTATCAGGTGGCCTGCGGAAGGATAGAACCTTCCAATATTTCCTTCCCTTTCAGAAAGATTTTTCAGCAGTCACGAAATACACAGTTTCGTCTTACGGAAGTAAAAGAAATTGATTCTGTCCATAATAAAGTCATCACAGATGAAGCAGAGTTTACCTATGATAAACTCATTATAGCAACCGGATGTAAAACCAATTTCTTTGGCAACAAAGATATGGAATCCAGAGCTTTCGGGATGAAAAATACGCAGGAAGCGATAGGCATCAGAAACCATGTGCTGATGACCTTTGAAAAGCTGATTCTGGAGAAAAGCAGAAGCGACGACGGTAACTGGAACATCCTTATTGTAGGAAGCGGACCAACCGGGGTAGAGCTCGCAGGTGCCTTTGCTGAAATGAAAAAAGAGATTCTTCCGCGGGATTATCCATACATGAATTTCGATCACCTTAAGATTATTTTAGTCAGTTCTACTGAAAAACCATTGGCCGTAATGAGCAGTGAAGCACAGGAGAAGTCTGAAAAATATCTTAAAGATCTTGGAGTAACTTTCTTAAGCGGTGAGGTCGTTACGGAATATGACGGCAATAAAGTATACATGAAGAGCGGGAAAGAAATCCCTTCCAACAATGTGATCTGGGCTGCCGGAGTTACAGGCAATGTAGTAGGCGGTTTTCCGGAAGATAAGCTGATCAGAAACAGATATATAGTAGACAGATTTAATAAAATAAAGGGGTACGATAATATTTATGCGGTTGGAGATATTGCCTATATGGAAACTCCGAAATATCCTCAGGGACATCCGCAGGTAGCCAACGTAGCCATTAATCAAGCAAAAAATTTAGGTAAAAATTTTCTGAAGAAGAATGAAAGTGAATGGACAGAATACGAGTATAAGGATCAGGGTTCACTGGCCACTATTGGAAAGCACAGAGCTGTGGTAGATCTTCCGTTTATCAAGTTTCAGGGATTCCTGGCATGGTATTTCTGGATGTTCCTTCACCTGATGCTCATCCTGAGTGTAAGAAATAAGCTTGCCGTCTTTTTCAACTGGATGTGGAGCTATTTCAACAAAGATTCTTCTTTAAGATTAATTATTTCACCGAATAAGAAAAACGGAACATTACAATGAGAATTGACATAATAAGCGTACTTCCTGAATTGATGGAAAGTCCGTTTCAGACTTCTATTTTAAGAAGAGCAATGGATAAAGGTTTGGTAGAGGTACATTTTCATCATCTGAGAGACTGGGCGATTAATAAGCACAGACAGATCGATGATGAGCCTTATGGAGGCGGAGCAGGAATGGTGATGATGATAGAACCGATCGATAAATGCATTTCGGAACTTAAAGCCCAGAGAGCCTATGACGAAGTGATTTATCTGACACCCGATGGGGTTACTTTAAACCAAAAAATAGCCAACACCCTTTCCATAAAAAACAATCTGATTTTTCTTTGTGGTCATTATAAAGGTATTGATCAGAGACTTCGGGATCTTCATATTACCAAAGAAATTTCAATCGGTGATTATGTCCTTACCGGGGGTGAACTGGCA
The DNA here is from genome assembly GCF_900142785.1 of Chryseobacterium carnipullorum. Lineage (GTDB taxonomy): Bacteria > Bacteroidota > Bacteroidia > Flavobacteriales > Weeksellaceae > Chryseobacterium > Chryseobacterium carnipullorum. The sequence goes on from NZ_FRCD01000010.1 coordinate 106,834, forward strand.
GCGTGCGTTCTGGCAGATTCTATTATAAGACTGATCCCCGGAGTATTAAATGATGAGCAGAGTGCCCTTACCGATAGCTTTCAGGATGATCTTCTTTCGCCACCCATCTATACAAGACCCGAAGTGTATAAAGGTTTAGAAGTACCGAAGGTTTTGCTGAGCGGTAACTTTGCCCAGATTGAAGAATGGCGTCATGATGAAGCAGTAAGGATTACACAGGAAAAGCGTCCGGATTTGCTATAAAAATAACAGGGAAACCTGTTATCATGAATTTTTTTTCACATTCTGAGGATATTGAAATTAAAACGGAATAAGAATTGATAGAAAAATCAATCGGGCTGAAATTATTAATTATTTTGCGATCTCAAACATGAATTTATTCATGTTAATTTGAAAATTATGGATTGTTTTAATTCTATCTAATGGAGAAATAATTTCAAATACTTAATAATTTAGTCAGATAAAAGCTTTCTTGTTGATGTTTTTTAGTCAATAAGTTGTATTTATTGTATAAGTTTAATCTAAAAATATTGTAAATAAATTAACGAAATTTGAAAAAAAACAATAAATTTACAACGGAAAAAGAAAGTGATAATTTAAGATAGCAATTTGTGCAGATGGAGATGTTCTCTTTTTACAATGTCGAAAACTTATTTTTACCTGATCCAAAACCTGTCCACAGATTAGATCCAACCCGATCGGGATTGAGAAACTGGGATGAAAAAAGATACAGAAATAAGCTTTTTAAAATTTCACACGTTTTTCAATTGATGAAGGAGGAAAATGAAGTTCTTCCGTTTTTAATTGGGCTGTCCGAAGTTTCCGGAAGGAAAGTTTTGGAAGATCTGGTGGAAATGGAGCCTTTTAATTCAGAATATGGAATTGTGCATTACAATTCCATGGACGAGAGAAAGGTAGATGTAGCCCTGCTATATGATAAAACCAAAGTAGAAATTATAGATTCGGAAACGATCACTTTCTTCTTTGAAATTATAAATAAAAAAAACACAGAAAATTACGACACAACCCGAGACGTACTATTTTCTAAAATTAAATATAAAGGAACTGTTATTAATGTTTTTGTCGCCCATCTTCCCTCTAAGCGAGAAAAAGACGTTAATAAGCCCAAAAGAGACTTTATCCTTAATGAGATCCGTTCACGGATCTTGAAAATCGTGCGTGAAGAAAAGGAACATGTAATATTGTGCGGTGATTTTAACGAAAACCCGGATGATGGAAATTTAGTAAAAATTCTATACGACAACGATCATGAGAAGGTATTGATAAATCCTTTTCAAGAGTTGTTCTATACAAGAAATTATTCTACTTTTCATTATAAGTCAGGTTTGCTTTATGATCAGATTATCTTGTCAAAATCTCTTTTTGATCACGATATTTTGAAGTTTCAGAATGCCCATATTTTTAATTCTGAAAAATTAAGCAGCCGAGTAAAAAATTTTGAAGGCCGACCCTTCCGAACCTATGCCGGTACACGGTATTTGGGCGGATACAGCGATCACTTTCCGGTTTTTGTAAAATTTGAGGAAACAAAAACATAAATATTAAAAGTAGAAAATGAAGAATTCAAGCAACACAAGTTATCATTTAGACTCGATTGACAAAGAGATCATTTACATGCTCATGGATAACGCTAAGACATCGTTAGCCCACATTTCAAAAAATGTCGGAATTTCCACAACAGCAGTACATCAACGGATCAAAAAACTCGAACATGCCGGAGTTATTGAAAACTCTATTTCATTTCTTAACCCTAAAAAAATAGGGTATAAGGTGATCTCGTATATCGGTATGTTTTTAGACCAGCCCAGTCATTATCCGGATGTTGTAAAATCTCTTCAGGACGTGAATGAGGTAGTAGAAGCCCATTACACAACAGGAAATTATACCATATTCCTGAAAGTTCTTTGCAAAGATAATGACCATCTGATGCAGATTCTTAGCAAACTTCAGAAGCTTAAAGGCGTGACAAGAACAGAAACTTTCATATCTTTGGAACAAGGTATTTACAGACAACTGAAAGTATAACGATTATGAACATTGCCCAATATTTGGATTCAACCTATTTGAAAACACCCGCACAGTCCGGTATTTCAAACGAAGAAACATTACAATTAGATAAAGAACTGGCACAGGAAGCTATAGATCATAGCATCTTTGCCGTAATGATCCGTCCGGATTATGTAGCGGATATCAAAAAGTATATTCAGGAAAAAGGTTCAAATGTTGCGGTAGGAACCGTAATAGGTTTTCATGAAGGAACCTATTCTATTGACGAAAAGCTTGCGGAAGCTTCAAAAGCAATTGAAGACGGAGCCGATGAACTGGATTTTGTTATTAATTACACTGCCTATCTAAGAGGAGATCTGGAACTGGTAAAAGAAGAGTTTGTAAAAGGTACTCAGCTGGGCCTCAAGCATCAGAAAGTAGTGAAGTGGATTATTGAAATAGCGGCACTGACAGATGATCAGATCGCTGGTATCACCAAACATATTTCAACCTGGGCAGAAGAAAATTTCTCAGAAAGTGAGTTTCCAAAAATTTTTGTGAAATCTTCTACAGGTTTTTACCAAACTGAAGGAGGAAAGCCCAATGGAGCTACGTTTGAAGGCATAAAAATTATGCTGGATCATGCAGGCCAGCTTCCTGTAAAAGCAGCCGGAGGGGTAAGAACTCCTGAAGATGCTGAAAAAATGATCAGCATGGGAGTTAAGAGAATCGGAACTTCCTCCGCACTGGCACTAATTAAAAACGAATCCTCATCAGAGGGATATTAAAAAAATAAAACCATCAAATTTTGATGGTTTTTTTATTTATGCCTGAGCCTGATACTCTTCGTAGAACTTCTGTGTTTCTTTGATTAACACATCCATTTCCTCCAAGGTAAAGACCTCAAGGAATTTCTTTCTGAATTCTTTAAAATGAGGAACACCACGGAAGTAATTGCTGTAGTGCTGTCTCATTTCAATAAGTCCCAATTTTTCTCCTTTCCACTCTGCGCTCCATTCCGCATGTTGGCGTACAGCCAGAAGACGGTCTGAGATGCCAGGTTCAGGAAGATGCTCACCTGTTTCAAAGAAATGTTTGATCTCGTTAAAAATCCAGGGATATCCAATAGCGGCACGACCGATCATAATCCCGTCGCAAGCATATTTCTGTTTGTAGGCAAGCGCTTTTTCCGGAGAATCAATATCACCGTTTCCGAAAATTGGAATCTCTATATTCGGATTTTGCTTAATTCTTGAAATATGTTCCCAGTCTGCTTCTCCCTTGTACATTTGTCCACGGGTTCTTGCGTGTATTGTTAAAGCTTTAATTCCAGTCTCCTGTAAACGCTCTGCCACTTCATCAATATTGATGCTGTTGCTGTCCCATCCCAAACGGGTTTTCACTGTCACAGGCAGATGAGTAGAAGTTACCACTGCTTTGGTAAGACGTACCATAAGGTCAATATCCTTAAGAACTCCTGCCCCTGCTCCTTTGCACACTACTTTTTTCACCGGGCATCCGAAATTAATGTCTACCAGATCCGGGTTGACAGTTTCTACAATTCTTGCAGACATTGCCATTGCTTCCTCATCTCCACCGAAAATCTGGATGCCGACCGGTCTCTCATAATCGAAAATATCCAGCTTCTTGCGGCTCTTCATTGCATCACGGATCAAGCCCTCGGAAGAGATAAATTCTGAGTACATCAGATCAGCCCCATGCATCTTGCATAGACGTCTGAACGGAGGATCACTTACATCTTCCATCGGAGCCAGCAAAAGCGGAAATTCCGGCAGTTCTATATTGCCTATTTTTACCATGGCGCAAATTTACGAAATTCTAAACATTCGGAAGTATGATAATATCTATCGTTGTAAATGTTCCCTGTCTATTTGGTAAAAGGCTTTGATCTCAGATTTGAGACATGAGATCTTAGACTTTAAAAGTTGTTTCCTTATAGGATTTTATTACGCAAATGAATGAAGAACAATCGATTGTAGATGTATGATAAAAGACATGGGCACGAGATAAGAGCCCTTTTTTAGATGCTTGATTGAATAATTGGTAACTCAAGCGCTTAAAAACTAGCCTTTACCTGCATACTTCCAATGTGGATGGTTCGGTCTCCCGAATTTCTTCCCTCATAATTGAGGTTGAGCTGAAGGAAAGAATTGATCGCCTGCTGGATGAAGACACTCCATACCTGATTTTTTCCAGGCTTGAGACCATCCAGCATCTGGTTTCCTACAATACTGAAATTGTTTCCTGTAAAATTATTATTGATGAAAGAGAAGTTTCCTCTGATCGACGTTTTTCTTCGTTCCCACTGAATCGTTCCTGTGATGTCAAAAGCTTTTAATAATTCTTCACCGTCCATTCTTTTTTTCTGACGGTAGGCAGAGGAGAGTTCAGTCTGGATGGCATCTGTAAATTTATAAGTCGCTTTCGGTTTGGTTTCAATATTATGAAGAAGGTAATCTCTTGTAGCAAATAGCTGGGATGAGTTTTTAAGCTCATGGACAGAATTCTCCCAGTCTACCCTGAATTCTTTATTAAACCAGTATCCAACATTGATGAAATGAGAAGTCTGCTGCCTTTCTTCGTTACTGAAATTGGCATTGATAAGGTTATCGTTGGAGATAAAACGGTAGTTACCATTCCATCCGGATTTTTCAGTGGGGTTAAACTGTACGGAAGCTAATATGTTTTGATTTTTGAGGATCTGATCGCTGTTCTTTTCAAACGGGTTCAATACTAAAACTTTATCTTTTTTATAGAATGAGTTTTGTGAATTTAATGAAACATTAAAATTCCAGCGCTTTAAAAATCCATTTTCCGAATTGAAAATAATCGCTGGGTTGACAAACAATGCCAGCTGTATTTTATTTTTATTTGAAGGGATATACCGTACAGAATTGGTGTAGATTCTGATGTACTGTGCCAGATCAGAGTATTCTGCAATTTCGAATTCGTCGAGCTGCTGGATGCCGTCTCCGTTATAGTCGGTCCACTTGTAGACCCCTTGTCCATCTGTTACTTTAAGGTACTGGAATTCTCTTTGCGCTTCCTGTCCGTTTCCAAGTTCATAAAATGCCTGCAAACGCATTCCGTTTCTGAATAACTGCTGATTGTAAAGTATATTTCCAACTACGAAATCATTATTTCGAGTCATATCGGCTTCATTATTTTGATAGAAAAATTTTCTGTAATGTATTAAAGCATTTAAAGTCGTTTTATCAGTTTTAATAATCTGACTTTCAGCCATAATCCCCAGAATATTATTCATATTTTCCAGTCTGTTGTTTCTTACAGAATCATTATCTCTCATATAGACTTTAGCAAGTAATTTTGTACGCGTACTATCGCCGATTTTTTTCTGTACAAAGATCTCTTTCCAGCTGAAACTGGTGACATCCATGAGTTGGGTATCATTGTACTTCTTCTCATTATGTTCCATACTTCCTCCCAGAGCCCAGCTGCCTTTTTTGCCTGTAAACTCTGTAGAAACCCCTCCTCTGATAAACTTGGTATCCTGAAGGGTCGCATTGGTATTAAGATAAGATAAATTCCCTTTGGTAAAAAACTTTCCTGTGATCCATCCAAAGTCGAGGTCATTTTTTATTCCTTTGTAGGTGTCCTGTTCATCCAGGTAATTGATTCTGTAATTTAGATTGGATTTATTATTCCATTTATTCAGAAAGCTGAATGTAAATCTGTTTTGGGTTCTCTGGCTGAATTCCTGTACCAGGTTAAAGTCTCTTGAGAATTCTACATCGTTGATACGGTCCAGAATATGAAATTGTTTGTCTATGTATTGATATTCAAAACTTGGAGTACCTTTCCACTTGCTTTTTGTGAACGTTTTATTTCCAAAAACACGCCATGCATATCCTATATTTTGAGCTGCATCTTTTGATGAAAATAGGTTCAGATCGTAATTGCTCAGAGAGAAATCAGCGCCTATTTTTCCTTCCTTTAAAAGATATTCGGAATTCACTGAATAGACTTGTGATTTCTGAGGTGAGGGAAGTTTTCTTACGGCTTTATAATCTCCCATATTATTGCCTACATACTCAAATACACGGCCGTTGTTAGTCGTCTGGGTAATTTTATAATCTCCCTGATTAATACCGAAATACGTGAAGGAAACCTGATATAATGTTTCATTCTGATCGGTAGAGAATTCGTAGAAATTGCCGGCGGGGTTTAACCGATATAGGATTTTGTTGACATCATATGCTGTAACCACACCTGATGGGGCATACATGAGATTCGGGTCATTTCCTGCTTCTGCTAAAATCTGTTCATCTTCTTTAGAAAGATTTAAAGAAAGAGGAGCATTTTTATTGTCATTTTCCATGAACCAGTTTAATCCTACTTTAAACTTTTCCCTTTGATGTTCAAGCTTTCCGGTAAATAAATATCGGGAGTAATTCCTGTTTGTATAGTTATAAGAGATTGTAATGAAATTTTGCTGGAAAATCGGTCGGAAACTGGTAAAGGTAACCTCTCCCGTATTATAATTAATAATGTAATCCTGGTTTTCTCCACGCTTCATTAGAATACCGTCAATAAAAACCTGTTCAGAACCCGAGATAAGAGTGATAAACTGTTCACCATTTTTACCTGTCAGACGGTAAGGTCCCTGATTACCTTCCACTCCCTGAAAACGTACCCTGTGGAATTCACTTCGTGCGACCCCCATGGAAACATCTACAAAAGTCTTATTATCCTTTCCAAATTCAGTCTGAAATTCAAGACCCATACTCCGTCTCTGAAATTTGGCGAAATAGTTTTTGGACTCTACCAAGTCAAGGTGACCAGCTCTGAGGATCGATTTATCCTTAATATTAAGCTGCATATAGATCTTGTCAAATTCTTCCAGGGTTTGCGTGTATCCATCCGCCTGAATAGGAAGGTTATGATCTGAAATACTCGCCAAAATAGTGACATCCTTCGAAAGTCGTCCGGAAATCTGAAGGTCCATTGAACTCTGTACAGATTGGCCTTGATTATTACCGAAAGTGATTCCTCTAATAATGGAACCTTTAGAGTTCAGTTCACCCAAAAATCTTTTCTTGTCGTTTTTGACAAGTACGGCTTCATCTACGATTATTTTGTTGTTGGTCCTTACAAAATCCAATGTGTCTTTTGCAAAAAGGTCCTGTTCAAAGCGTGCTGCGAGGATGCTGTCTTTTTTAATACTGTCTTGTGGGATGTTTGGATTTTTCCACGAAAATATTTGTGCATGAGCCGAAAATATGCCCATGAAAAACAAACCGATCAGAAGAAAAAAATTGCGCAAGCGTTTCAAAATAATTCGTAAAAATAGCTAAAAAATGTTAATGGAAATGGGTTTAGCATTATTAACAGAAAATTAATCTAATTATTGTAAACCCCTGAAAAATACCGGTAATTTTGCGGTGTAAATTATTAATAATTAAATTTTACAGTTATGAAAAAATTTTATTCGTTAGTTGCTACAGTTGTATTTGCTGTTGCAACATTAGCTCAAACTACTGTTTTCAATGCAACGTTTGATGATTTGGATGGAACAGGGGGAAATGATGATTCTTGGACTGGAAACGTCGGGACAAAGTCTCTCAGTACCTATACAACAGCAGGTTGGGTATTTGCAGGTGCAGGAGGAGCGTCACAATGTATTAAAGCTGGTTCTGGCAGTACAGCAGGTTCAGTAACTACACCTGCATTAACAGGTCTTGCCGGTAATGCCACTCTTACATTCAGAGCTGCAGGATTCGGCACTGACAATACCTCATTAACGGTGACGATTTCTGGTGGAGGAAGTATCAATGGTTCCAACAGTTTTACCTTGACCAACTCTGCATTTTCTACTTATACCGTTAATATTATTGGAGGTACCTCTACAACAAAACTTAGATTTGCTTCAGCAGCAGGAGGAAAGAGATTTTTTATCGACGATATTAAATTGGCAGTGCAAGGTGCTCTTGCTGTAAATGATATTAAAGCATCTTCAATAAAGTTGATTAAAAATACTTCAGTAGATCATGAGATCTATTTCGGAGCAAAATCTGATATCAAAATCTTTGATCTTAATGGAAAATTAATTAAATCTGCTTCTGTGACGGAAAATGGAGTATTAAATGTAATAGATCTTCAGAAAGGGATTTATATTGTAACAGGAAATGTTAATGGTAATGCGGTTTCTGAGAAGATTTTAAAAAGCTAATTTTAATTAATTGTTAATTATATACCGTCATTTTAAAATAATGACGGTTTTTTTGTACTTTTACCACATAAATTTAAAACTTTTTATAATGAAAAAAATCTTTACTGTTTTAGGATTAATTTCCGCAACGGCATTTATGAATGCTCAGATTGTGATCAATGAGGTATATGGAGGCGGAGGGAATTCTGGTGCTTCTTATAAAAATGACTTTGTTGAATTGAAAAATATTGGTACAACTTCAATTACTTTAACTGGAGCTTATTTACAATATGCTTCAGCTACCGGAACTTTTAATGGAGGAACTAGCAATCACGCTCTTCCTACTTTTACTTTGGCGCCGGGACAGACTTATTTAATTCAGGAAATTTCATCTGGAGCAAACGGGGCTACTTTACCAACACCAGATGCATCAGCAACAATAAACTTATCAGGAAGTGCAGGTAAAATTGCATTGACATCTGATGGTACTGCACCAACATCTTCTACATCTGCGAACGTTATAGATTATGTAGGATATGGAACTACAACTACCAGCTTTGAAGGTACAGGACCAGCTCCTGCTCCATCAAATACAAATTCTATAGCAAGAGTAGCTGGTGATACTAACAACAATGCTACAGATTTTGTTGCAGGTGCTCCTACTCCTAAGAATTCAACTACAGGATCACTAGCTGTTTCAGACGTTAAAAATATAAAATCAGGAAACTTTGTAAAAAATACTTTCGTGAAAAGCGACGAAATCACTTTTGGTGCTGATGTGAAAGATGTGAAAGTGTACAACATGTTCGGACAGGTAGTGAAGTCTGCTTCTGTAAAACAAAACGGAACTGTGAACATTACTGAATTGGCAAAAGGAAATTACATCGTAACAGGAACTGTAAACAACGAGCCTGTATCTCAGAAGATTTTGAAAGACTAATTTTTAGTTTCTTTTAATAATATATGCTCCGGCCATTTCGTAGAAATGGCCGGAGCTTTTTATGATATCGCCTGCTTAATCACTGATTTGGCTGAAATATCCGGCTCAATAATTTGAATTAAATGAAGTATGTTTTATTTTTAGAGATATTCTTTGATTATTTATTTTTGTGGTATCCTTTTTGATATCTATTGAATAGAGATTGGTTATTTATTCAGCAATTGTTTTGAATAAAAGCTGTGAAATCGATCTCTGATAAAATTTTAAAGTTAGTTTTCAATATAACATGTTAAAAGGAGCAGCTGTATTTTTTACAGTTGCTTCTTTTTAGTTAATACCATCCTCTTCTCGCAGCATTAATGACTGCACCTAGGTTCAGAACTAAAGTATATCTAATGCGTTTTGCATAATCCTTAAAAGAAGGTTCAAAACCTAAGGATGACTGTATAGGAAAATAAATTTCAAGGAAATCAGGAATCAGTCTTACTTTGATACCGCTATCCCAGATAAACTCAGCAGGACGGTTTTTGTTTTTATATATCCCTGCATCAGCATAAACATGAAATATCTTCCAGACACTTGAGTCTACATTAAAAGAAGTAATCCACTGATTAACAGATCCCGGAATGAAAGATTTGAAACCTCCGTCAGCCAGGATAAACTGTTGGGATAAAAGACCGCTGTTGGCACTTTCACCCAAAAGATTATAGGAGAAAGAATAATTGGACACTCTTGAAATTCCGTAATTAAACATATTATTTCGCGTGTCATTTCTTACAAAATAACCGGCGAACAGTCTAAGGCTTAATTTTTGTTTAGGAGCGAACTCCCATCTGTAAAATCCTTCAGCAGTTATTTTGTTGAAATCCTCCATGCCTTGTGTGCTTAAACTTAAGCTTTTTTCATGGATCATCTGACTGTCACTGTATCCGTATCCTGCAGTCCATAAGTTGTATTTGCCATAATCTCTGTTGGCAACCATTTTCGGACTCAAATCTCTCTCTAAATAATTATAGGAGAATCCAAGACTTCTGCTGACCGTACTCCGTGGATTTTTTCTGAAATTAATATTGGAAAATATAGAACCTTTCCTATAGGCCAGTCCATAGTCATAATGGAAATATGAGCCCGATACCCCAAAATTAATACTTCTGAAAATACTTTCTGCCGGAAGAAAAGAGTAGGAGATCGCTCCTGACCCTGTCAGTTTTCCTGTTCCGGTACTGTAAGTGGGGGTAAATGAATACAGAAATTTCTGGTCAAAGAAAGATTGATTCTTTAAATTCACGCCCAGTAGGAATTTATCGTAAGTATTGTTGAATCGTACCCTTGGACTGATGTATATTTCGTTGTATTCCGGGTTGGGAATGTCCTTTATCAGTTTAAATTTTATTTTTTTTGCATTCGAAAACAGACCTTTCGCGTATAAAAAATTATCCCGGTATTTAGATTCCGGAAAAATATAATCACTGTTGAGCGTGACTTTGTGAATATCTTCAGAAGCAGGAAGAACGAAATTGGTGATTTTTTCATGCTCTTCAGTTTCTACCCAGTAAGATTTTTTTTCACCTTCGCTTGTTTGGGTTTCAAGTCGGACAGGTATGAGAGTATCTGTATTCTTACCAATTCTGATCGTTAAAGAGTCTGCATCTCTTTTGATATTCTTCAGCCTGAAGTTAACTCTGTTTTTTCGTTTTAAAAAATCTGAAAGGTATCCTGAAGTCTTGTCTTTGTCAGCAAGCTCTTTCAAAAAGTCTTCCGGATCGATCTTTTGATCCGTATTTTTAGAGATATAATTTTTCACGATTTCGTTGAAACGATCATACCCCATTTTTTCTGCCGTATAATTGAAAAGACTTCCGGTTTCAAAACTGCTGACAGCCATATCGTTGAAGTTGCTTAAAACCGTAAATTTTTCACCGATTTTCTGATCCAGATTCTGGGACATGATGTATTGATAAGAAAGTCCATAACGGTCGATAAGTTTGACTTTGGAGGCATGGAATAACTTCAAAGGTTTGACTCCAAAAATCTTAGTTTCGGGCAGAGTACCCAATAATTTGGTCTCTTTATAGAATTTTTGGATATACTGGATTTCCATGTACGATTTTAAACCGTTCTTAAACCAGTGATTGCTTTGTTTATCTGCTATGACGCTTTCGTCAAGAATTTTTTTAGTAATGATTCCGAAATAATCAAGATCCGTTTTTTCAGCGTCAGTGAATAACTGAAATCTGAACTTCCAGAAGGTAATATCATTGTTTCCGAAAAAATCTTCCAAAGACCTGAACTTCTCGGAAATAAAGAGGTTTTTTGGAATAAAACCTATCTTTTCTTTAATGAATTTTAAATGCAAAGGAAGATAGAATTCAAGATTCTGCTTTTCTTCCGGTTTCAGATTATATCCGAATTTGATCTCGATATCCTCGCCATCTACGTTGACTTTTATGGAAGGAAGCCCATTCTGTGCGATGACAAACTCAGGATCAGAATCAAGGTAACCCTTAAATGAATTCATTTGCGTTTGCGGGAGATTACCTTCGATAAAACTGTTGGGAGGAAGATCAAAATTGATCGTCCAGAAGGTGTTGAAACTCACGGATTCTTCAATGTCGTGATAGTTCCTTTTGGAAATATTGTCCGGATCAAAATGATCCGGAACAATAAAGAAATATTTTAATGCTGTCATGGTATCAGATGTACCGTATCCCGTAAATCTCTTGTCGGGTAGGCGCATGCTGTAATGAAGCTGTAATGTAATGCTTTCACCTGGCTTTAAGGCCTCTGCCAGAGGAAGAAAAAGATTCTCATCTGAAATTGAACTCACTGGTACCAACTGCTGAGCCGAATTTTGAACCTGTAAATCAAGAAGCTTACCAAGCTGGTCCGGTTTGGCAAAATGCAAATCAGTACTTCTGTCTTCCAGTTTTCTATACACCAGAGATGTCCCTTTTTTATTGTAAGAAGAAACCCAATTAAGAAGCTTTATAGACTGCAGATCTTTATCGGAATTATTGTAATACACAATTTCCTGATTCACCTCCAGTGTTTTTCTGTCGGCAGATAATTTAGCTTCAATATATATGCTGTCCTTCTGCCCGGAAATCTGTACAATTCCCCAAAACAAAACAAGGCAAGTGGTGATCTTTTTCAATATCCTGTGATAAAGCCCAAATATAAACTTATTTTGAATATATTCAGCAGGATTTTAGCCCTGAACTGTGTTTTTTTGCAAAGAATTAACATATGCATTCCAGCCTTCATTTTTATAGGTAACGGAAGCCGTTTCCGGATCTTCAGATTTATAAATTCCTCTTCCTACAATAATGAAATCGGTGTGAAGCATTTTGAAAACGTGCTCAGGAGTATTATACTGCTGTCCTTTCCCATCTCCTGAATCTGCAAGATTAACACCCGGTGTGAATAGCAGAAGATCTTCAGGAATCTGGTTCTGAGATACCCCTCCGATTACATTAGGATGTGATAATGCTACTTTTAAAGCTTCTTCACGATAGCTGGATGTAGTCAGTGCTCCTTTTGAAGACATTCCAACAATAGCAACTACCCCAACATTTTTAAAGCAATCTAAAGATTCGAATCCTCCGATTACCTGTGACGTTACGAAATCTGCCCAATCGGTAATTTTAAATACACCGCTGGTAAACTGCAGTTCCTGGGTATTTCCAATATCAGCAAACTTTCTGTCTTCCATCAGGAGAAACTGGTGCTTTTCAGCCAATGCTTTTAAGGGAACAATTGTTTTTTCGTAGTCAAAATCTGAAATGATATCAATATGCGTTTTCAAGGCAATCACATGAGGACCTACTTTGTCAGCAAGAGCAAGCAGTTCCTGTGTGGTCGTAACATCTGCAGAGGCAATCAGGTTAGATTTTTTTGCCAGTGCAGTTTCCAGTAATTTTTTTGAAACTGAGTGCTGGGTTTGCTGAAGTTTTTGTTCGTAAGAACTTCTTGTCTTTTCTTCAAACTGAATATGATTTCCTTTCAGAAAATCCTGAATTCTTTTTACTTCTTCGTCAGACAGCTCTCCGGTTTCCTGAAGAATCGTACATACTTCTGAAATATTGAAAAGTGTGTGTACTCTGTATCCTTTGCTTTCAAGCAGTTGTTTTCCGCCCTGTTCTCTATCAAGAACCACAACGATATCCGCTACTTTCAGATCTTCCTGCTCAACCTCTGCAATAGTTTCTACCAGAGATTTTCCGGAAGTAATCACATCTTCTACCAAAAGACAGTTCTGTCCTTTCTGATAAATTCCTTCGATCAGTTTTTTCGTTCCGTAGCTTTTTGCTTCTTTTCTTTTAATAATTAATGGAATATAACTTTCCAAAGACATTGCAGTAGCCATCGGAAGCGCTGCATAAGGTACCCCACAAATTAAATCGAAATTATCCAAAGGAAGCATTTCCAGTAAATAATTAGCCAGATTTTTTAAAATTTTGGGATCTGAAGCCAAAGGTCTCAGGTCTACATAGAATGGACTTTCGATACCACTTTTTAAGGTAAACCTTCCAAATTTGATGATGCCCAGCTTGTAGCACTCTAAGAAAAATTCTTTTTTACTTTCCATTATTTTTTATTAGATACTGCAAATTTAAGGATTTGAAATAAGGCTTAAAAATTTATCAACCATTTGTCAACAAAAAACCATCCCGAAATGTTTCAGGATGGTTTAAAATATTTCTGTAAAGTATTATTTTACAATTTCTGCATCAATGATTTTGGTTCCACTCAGCCTTTGTTCTGCTTCCCAGAGTAAAAATTTATCTACCTCTTTAATTAGCTTAGGAATCGTCAGCGACAATACTGCCAGGTCATCCATCACCCCTAAAACAGGGACTGCAAATTCCGGAAGCAGGTCAATGGGAGAGATCACATAAAGAATTCCTAGAAGTGGAAGGATAATATCGATGGATCTCATAGGATATTCTCCTCTTCTCCACAATTTAACCATTCTGAAGATATCAGGAATTTTTTTTACGAATCCTTTGTGGCTGATGGCCTCTTTTGCAAGATTTAATTTTGAATATTTCATTTTGTGTTTAGTTTTGATCATTTTTCAACACAGTAAATTTCGCAAATTTTATACCAATAAACTATAAAATTTAGTTAAAAAAAATTACTTGATGATATTGTCAATGAACTGATGCACAGTCTCTGTGTTCCAATCTCTGTAGGCATCCTCCTTAATGATGATTCTTCCATGCTGATCAATCAGAAAAGTGGTAGGGAATACTTTGGGAAGAATTTTTTCAGAAATAGGACTTTGTGCAAAATATACAGGAACTGTATAATTATTTTCCTTTAAAAATTTTCTTACCGCATCTTCCTGATCATTCATGGCGATCAGAATAAAATCTACATTTCCTTTTCTTGAATCATATAATTTCTGAATGGTAGGCCATTCTTTTCTGCAAGGCGGGCACCATGTTCCCCAGAAATTAAGGAAAACAGGTTTATTCTTAAAAGCTTTAAGATTGGTATTGGGTGCATTGATTCCTTTTAGCTCAATGTCATAATCTTCTTCACTTACATGGACCGCATTTTCAATGGTAGCAATTGGAAAGAACTGGTCTTTCAGGGATTCTTTTACTCCTGGTACAAAAGCGATCACCCCGATAATGATGATCAGGACAAGATAAATGATATTCTTTTTCATGCGTTAATCTTTACTGTTATTTTGACCGAGGGAAATTAATGATCGTTATAATAATTCTAAAATTTCCTCAACGGCGTCTTTTCCTCTGTTTTTAGCGTAATACAGTTGCAGATCGTTATAAAAATTATCTTTAGGATAAGCCTCCGGGTCTGCTTTATGTTTCATTAATAATTCATGGCCGTACTTCGGGCGAGGGCCCCAGGAATTTTTCACATGGAAATCTTTGTCCAGGATAATTACCTTAGGAATAGACTCTGTACCGTTGGTCAGGTATTGGCTGATTAAGCTTTTATCACTGTCTCTGAGGAAAATTTTCACCTCATTGTGTCCTTCAAAAAATGTGACAAGTGCAGGAACTGTAGCACTTGCATCACCACACCATGCTTCTGAAATAATCAGGATCTTTCCGTCAAAATTTTTGGAAGCCAATTCTTTCAGCTGCTCTTCGTCCGGGACATACTTTTTCAGTGTTCTGTCCATTCTCTGAAGTCCAAGTTCGTAGTATTGTTTATATTCGATTTCCTGTTGGTTGGAAGGATTTTCTAATCTTTCTTTTCCGATGCGGAGGTATTCTTCAAAAGAAATTCCCTGATCCCAGTAATTTTTCATTACTAAAAATATTTATATTAAAAATTATTGATGTTTCTTGTTTTGTTGATCAAAAAGAGGTCAGCCAGTACAAATGCAGCTAAGCTTTCCACAACGGGAACGGCTCTTGGCACTACACAAGGATCGTGACGTCCTTTTCCCTCAACGATGACCGGGTTACCATATTTGTCCACACTGTCCTGAGGTCTTAGAATAGTCGCTACAGGTTTGAATGCTGCACGGAAATAAATATCCATTCCATTGGAAATACCTCCCTGAATGCCTCCTGAAAGATTTGACTTTGTTGTAAAATCTGTATTAAAGGCATCGTTGTGCTCCTTTCCTGTCATTTTAGCACCGCAGAAACCGCTTCCGTATTCAAATCCTTTGCAGGCGTTGATATTCAGCATTGCTTTACCCAATTCAGCCTGAAGCTTGGAAAATATCGGTTCTCCGATTCCAACAGGAACGTTTTTAATGACGCAGGTAACGGTTCCGCCGATGGTATTGCCTTCCTTTTTGATCTCTTTGATTCTTTCGATCATTTTTTCAGCAGTTTTAGCGTCTGGACAACGTACATCGTTGCTTTCCGTTTTTGAAAAGTCAAGAGCCTGATAAGGTTTTTCACAGAAAATATCACCTACGGAAGAAACATAAGCATTGATCTCGATACCGGACAAAAGCTGTTTTGCTAAAGCCCCTGCAACGACCCAGTTAATGGTTTCCCTTGCAGAAGATTTTCCGCCCCCGCGATAATCTCTTATTCCAAATTTCTGGTCATAAGTGAAATCTGCATGACTCGGACGATATGAATCAGCAATGTGATCATAATCCTTAGACTTCTGATTTTCATTTTCTATAATAAAACCGATTGGAGTACCTGTGGTTTTCCCCTCAAAGATTCCGGAAAGAAACTTTACCGTGTCGCTTTCTTTTCTTTGAGTGACAATCGCAGACTGGCCCGGTTTCCTTCGATCCAATTCATATTGAATTTTATCGAAATCTACCGTTAAACCTGCCGGAAAATTATTAATGATACCGCCATAAGCCACGCCGTGACTTTCTCCAAATGTTGTAAGACTGAGAAGATTACCTAATGTGTTGAACATAATACAAAATTACCTATTTTTCTTCAGATAATAAAGTTTCTCCATTTGTTCTATTGATCACTGTTTTTGATAGTATGGATAACGCCCTTTATCTTTCTTTTTCCCTTTGGGGTCAACTGTTTCCAGATAAATCCTTTTTTGATATTTTTTTTGTCAATATACTGCGGGAAAATCCCTGAATGTATATAGTCAATGACGTAGCCCGAAGAAATGGCAGGAAGCGGAGTGTCAAAATTAAAAGGGTAATCTTTTGATATATTGAATTTTAAATTTCCTGTTTGGAAGGTTTCAAATTGATTGTAATGATAGGTGGAAGGTTTATACAATTGTTCTTTTTTGAAGCCGGTCATGAAATTTCCCGGTCTGAAACTCGGAATATATTGACGGATGGAGTTGGGGAAACTTAAAATGCCCATCACCAGTAAACTTAATAATGAGAAGAACAGGAGTGCCTTTTTTTTGCTTAAATGAATAAACAATACAAAAAATATTACAAAAAACACATCAATAAAAAATCGATATTGGGCCGAAAAAGCTAATACCAGCATACTTTTAATTAATAAAGAGATACAGATCAAGGTGAGGATCTTTTTCTTTTTAATAAAGGCAAAAACCGAAAATACAGTCAGGGATAAAATAAATAGGATATTGATTTTCGATTTAATTCCTTCCAGTGTAAACCAGTTTCTGACCGCGTCATAAAGAGAAAATTTTTGGATTTCCTCATAGGGATACTGCATATCATACGTTTTCTGAATAGCGTATTGAGATGATATTTTTAAAACCTCCGGATTAGGTTTCCAGCTGAATCCGAAATCGCCTGTAGCAACTGGGAATACCGGATAACCAAATGTCCATATATTTTTAATGAAGAATAATAAAAGGATGAGAATTCCGAAGATGGTATGTTTATAATGAGGTTTAAAGATCAATACAGAAGATAGAAATACCAGTAGTGGAAGCCAGATCATCGTAGGCTTTATAGAAAAAATGAAAACAGCATAGGCAAAAAGGAGCCTGATATTTTTATTACCTGTTATGAGCTCATTTAAAATAATCAAAGATAAAGTGATGACAGGCAAATCCGGGCTTGGTGATTGTGAAAAAAGCAAAAATACCGGAATAAATGAGAGTTGAATCCAGCTTTTGTTTTCAAAAATATAAATGGTGTAAATGATCAGCAGAACGGCATTCATCCTTAAAAAGGGATCTGAAAACCCTGAAAACCCTGCCTGAAAAATATGCCAGACCGACATTTGTCCCAATGTAAGATCAAGATTGGCAATGCCTTTCACCAGACCATATTCTGTGAGCCATTTGATACTGGGAACATAATATCCGAAATGATCTAATATATAAGGATAAAAAGAACTGCTGTAAAGAATGACTACTGAGATACCGCCTATTAAAAAAGAATCTTTTTTAGAGAAGTGAGAAAATTCGAGATACAGTTTATTTTTGAAAAAGAGGAAAACTCCTGCTAGTACAAAAGGAATCTCTACATATATATTGATAGGAATAAAAAACGCAAGAACTGTCCATATCAGGCTGAGTCCTATTATTCCGTTTAAAATATTCCCTGAAATTCCCTGCGATAAAGATCCTAAGAAACTCTCTAAGATCTTTCCCCAGCCTGCGAGAACTGAGAGCATGATTGCTGAAGAAAGAAAGAGTAGCATCATAAAAAAAGATTGCTTAAAAATAAGCAATCTTTAAATAGTATCATGAAAATATTAATTACGCGGTTGAACTCTTCCGTCTTTTCTGTCACCAGCTCTACCGATTGTATAACCGGTTGCACCACCAACGACTCCACCAATTACGGCACCAAGACCTCTGTTTTTCTTCGCTACAATAGCTCCTACTGCGGCACCACCCACGGCACCGATAGCGGTTCCTTTAGCGGCTTTGCTCCATCCTTTTTTCTTTTGGGTTGTTCCTTGTGATGAGCTGTTTCCGTTATCAGCATAGGTTCCTCCTCCAGAATTTGAGTTAGATCCTCTGTCTCTGTACACGGTTCTCGTTTCTCTTATGACTTTAGGTTTTGAATTGCTGGCAGCAGCAGCCTGAGATTTTTTACTTTCTGAGATGCTGTCAACTTTTTTCTGTGCCTCGTATACTAATTTCTCTTTTTCAATAGCCAGCTTTTGTTTTTCTATATCAAGCTGTCTGGCCTGGAATTCCAGTTTCTGTTCTTCCAGTGATTTTTCAGCTGTCCTGTCGTCTTTTTTGCAGGCTGTCATTAAGAAGACTGATAAAAAACCTGCTAATACTATCTTTTTCATAATTCAAATTTTAATAAGTAGTCTTAGCCCAAACGGCGGCAACTATCTGTTTATTTCCAATTATGAAGCCAACATTCAGTTAAGAAGTGTTAAAATATTATATTTTAAGATAAATGTACTTTTTATGAAAAAATCAGACTGCATTGTTTCTGTTTCCAGCTGGGGTTCCGGAATGTAATTTTTATTTAATTAAGTGTTTTTATTCAGTTCATATGAATTGGTTATTTTTGGAATACCAAATTACTTTCATATGAAAATATCAATTTTTAAAACAGTGGCTTTTGTAGCCTTGTCGGTTACGGCTCTATCATGCTCAAATAATGATATCATGGCAGATGCTCAGTCTCAGCCTCATTCTGAAACCTCTAAAGAAGTTTCAAAAATGAAAACTTATAAAGTAAGGTTTGGTCTTATTTCTTTAGACGGAACCAAGATCCTTTCGGGTAATCATGATGTGGGAAGCTTTTTGGCTGAGAATACGGTAACGGGAGAGGTTTATGATACCTATTACAGTGGAGGCTTTCAGACCCTTCCCGGATATTATGAGGGAATCCCTGCAGGGAGCTATACGTTTTCTGCGATGCAGGGACAGGGAGGCTGGACAGGCTATGGATCCGTAACTGGAACTGTATCTGATGCTCAGGTAGATGCAGACGGATATGTAACGGTATATATCCCTGTTACCTGGGCAGAATAAGACTTAGTGGTAAAATAAGTGTCCATTTTGGAGATCCTCGAAAGAGGATTTTTTTCATCAGTTTAGAATACAGATAGTTTATTCACATTGTTTTGGAGTTTATTAAATTTAACATTATAAAAACTGAAAACTACTTATTATGGACGTCTTTGACTATTCATTTATTCTAAAAATGATTATTTTATTTGTTTATCAATGCTTGCTATTTTTGGATGTTGTATGATTCTGAAAAAAATAAATCATAAATCAGGCTTTTGGTGTTACAGTTATGATTTTCCTTACTGGAAAAGATATAATAGAAGAAGATATTAAGACATCGATTGTCAACGGATTCTGTTTAGATTTTTCTAAATAGATTTTTTTCATCATTTGTGTTTTTAGACCTCCTGAATGGGAGGTCTTTTATTTTACCTTTATGATAGAGGGGGGACTTCAGGAATGAATTTCTATTATTATGTCGGTTGTATTAAATAAAAAAAATGCTTCTCAACATTGAGAAGCACTATATTATATATTTAGAGTTACTTTTACTTTATTAATCAGGCGGTGAAGTCTTTGAGTTTGATAATTAAGGAGCTCATAAATTTCCTGCGGGTTGGTATATACTTCCGGAACTTTTTTGTTATTGATCTTTCTGATTCCTCTTCTTTTCATCGTATCATGAATCACTTTAGCAAAAGATTCTTTGGCTTTCGATTTGGAACTCTGTTGAGAAATACCTTTCGCATGTAATCTATACATATAAAGTGGCTCTTTTATATATTTGACACTACCGTGCTCAAGAATTTTGAGATAAAGGTCCTGATCTACAGCGCTTTTTAAATTGGGGTTGATACCAGAAGTTTTCAGGTAAGTTTCTTTTTTAAAAGTGAAGAAATGAGCAAACTGAGTAGGGCAATTGAAAAAGAATCTGCTGTTATAAATCTGTTTTGTACTTGCAAATACCTTATCCGGATTAAGATTTTCATCACAGAGCATCATTTGGGAATAGGCTGCTGTAATATCATTTTTTACAAACTCCTGTGTTATTTTCTCCAGGGCATCTGTATAAATAGCATCATCGGGATCCAGATAAGCACATATTTCTCCTTGTGCATATTTCATGCATTCTCTTTTTGTATATCCGCAGCCTTGATTAGTGGCATTGCGGTACATCTTGAAACGGGGATCATTTTTAATAATCATTTCAATTACTTCCATAGAGTCATCGGTAGATGCATCATCAACAATTATAACTTCCCAGTTTTGATAGGTCTGGCTAATCAACGAGTTATAACAGTCCCTAAAGTATCTCCCATTATTGTAATTGGCTATAAGTATAGAGAATTTTATCACGTTATATTGAATTAGATTTTAATGTAAAACTATAGAATATATTATTTGAAAAATATGATCTGGATCAAGTTGTTTTTAGTAAATTTTTATTATATTACAAGATTATGATTCAGTATAGTTTTAAATAATTGATTATTTATGCGAATATTCCATTGTTGAAAAGTTTTAAATTGCTGTAAATGAATACCGTTTGTTAAGGTGTAAAAGTGAAAACAGGAGTAGATAAGATTAATTGTCCGTATACTTTTGCGAAATTGAACTTAGGGTAATAATAAGATTATAAATTTTAATCTCGCAGTGAGATTTAGACATAGTAAATATGTTAAAAACTTACTTTATGACTCAACTCATAAAATGTACAGATCGTATATCATAATTTTGACTACAGAATTAAACGATAGATAATTTTATATAGATTATAAAAATTTTTTTCATCATTTGTGTTTTTTGAGGCCTCCTTCGGGAGGCTTTTTAATTTTTTCCATATTTTGAGCGATCGCGATCAAAAGATGAATAGTTCCGATGAAAAGAATTTATAAGTGAAAACTTTAATATGATCTTAGTCATAAAAAAGTAAGTCTTAATGTCTCTATATTTGAATTGAAAATTAAAGCATTATACATTTTCATCACTTTATAATCATACTTTAGCTTCCCATTCATGGGAAGTTTTTTCGTTTTACCCGAATACATTATCGCTTCCTGATTTTTTTAATAGATAATAACTCTTAAAAATATATAAAGTATTTTTTGCCATTTTAAACTTTTGGCATGATTTTTCAATACATGAAGCAACTCATGTTTAATTTGAGTTTTCATGGTTATTAGTTTTTATCCCCGGAGCAATTCGGGGATTTTTTTTGTTATTTTTTCAATCATTATTTTGTAATAATAAAACTGTAAAAAATTAGATGAATATAATTGTTCAAAGTAATTCAACGTTCTGTTAAATTAGCGGAAGGATGTAATAGATTTAATTTTCAGTTGTTTTATAGGTAAAATATATACCATGAAAATGTACTTTCTTATCATATCATTACTCATTTCTGTATCTTCTTTTGCGCAAAATGTAAATGCAGATGTAGACGAAATTATTAATAGGGAAATGAAAACGAGGCGTATTCCTGGAGTACAGGTTGCTATAGTGCAAAATGGTACAATTGTTTTGAGTAAATCCTATGGATTTTCAAATATACAGGATAACATTCCGGTAACCAACACGACTATTTTTCCCCTCAATTCAAACACTAAAATTTTTACGGGTGTTGCGATCATGCAATTGGTTGAGCAGGGAAAGATAAATTTAAATGCACCCATCAGTACCTATTTAAATGATTTGCCAGTAGAGTGGCAAAAGATAACTGTTGATCAATTATTAACTCATATTTCCGGATTACCGGAAATTTTAGAGCTTTTTGACCCTGTTACAGGAAATATTGGACCTTTACGAACCGAAAAAGCGATTTGGGAAAAACTCAAAACTATTCCTTTAGACTTTAGAAAAGGGGAACAGTTCCGTTATAATCAAACCAATTATTACTTATTAGGTAAAATAATTGAGAGCGTTACTGACTTGCCATTTGCCGTTTTCTTTGAAGAAAATCAATTTAAAACCGCCCGTTTAAAACATACCTTATTTGGAGACTCAAGAGATGTCATTCCTCACTATGCACCTTCTTACAGTTACAGAAGTTTTTTTGATGGAAAAAATTTGAATGAGAGTCAATTGACTAATAATTATTATGAATTTCCGGATTTTAGCCGTACATCGGGAGGACTTAACAGTACTGCTGAAGATGTGGGCAATTGGATTATTGCCTTACAAAACGGTCAGTTATTTCAAAAGTCCGGAACTTTGAATCTGATGTGGTCCCCTGGTCAATTCAATAATGGAAATCCTACAGATTGGGTAAGAGGCTGGGGGATTGCGAAGTTTCGAAAAAAACATAAGGCAGTCGGAATGTCAGGTGGTAACAGATCTGTTGTACTGGTTTATCCTGATGATCATTTAGCAGTTATTGTATTAACCAATTTAGGGGGTAGTGCTCCTGAGGATTTTATAGAAGAGATTGCAGGTTGCTATATTCCTGATATTATCAAAGCTGATCCACTAACGTACCTAAGAAAAAATCTGCAAAAGATTGGATTTGAAAATGCTGTAGATTTTGTCAAAAAGGAAAAAAAACAAAATCCTGACTTTAATCCAAAGGAACTTGAACTGAACAACTGGGCTTATCGAATGCTGACAACAAATCAGGAGAAAGAAGCCCTGGGTATTTTCAAACTCAACGTCTATTTATTTCCTGACAGTTGGAATGTTTACGACAGCTATGGTGAAGTTCTGTTAAAAACGGGTGATAAAAATGAAGCGATTAAGATGTATAAAAAATCTTTAAAACTTAACCCTGCGAATGATAATGGTAAAAAGGTTCTGGAACAGATTCAAAATACGAAAAACTAATCTTATTAAAAGCAGCTATAGTTGACTTTATCAAATGAAAAATACAATAGAAATTGAAAAGGAAGATCTAAAGAAAATCCTTCTTTTGTTAATGAATAAGCTCGATGCTTCCAACCATAATACTTTTGTGTTGGATCAAGATTTATATTGGAATGTTCTGGATGAAGAACTATATCACACTTATAAGGATCCTAAAGATTTAACAATGGGAAGTCTGACAGATGATTGGCAATTTTTACAAAATGTTCTAAATGGTAAAAGAGAAATGATAGATGATGATTTATATAAACTGTCATCGATCTTGAGATTTTTAGGAAAACAGTGATTATTTTAAAGTTGAAGAAAAAAATGCTTTCTGAGGAAAAAAAAATACGATGAAACTTTAGAATGTAAGTAAGTTGTTGTTAATGCTTGTAAATGAAGCAATAACGTAAGAAGGTATCGTGACAATGTCTTCGTAAAACGTACAGGTCAATTAATTTTTTCAAAAAAAATCAAATTATTTTCAAAATTTTTACATTTTGGTACGATTTTTCAATATAATCAAGCAACTCATGTTTAATTTGAGTTTTCATGGTTATTAGTTTTTATCCCCGAAGCAATTCGGGGATTTTTTTTATCCAGACTGAATGGTTTTACAATTTGTGCTAGTTCAGATATTTTTATGTCTCACTGATAAGTCTGATGGATAAGCGTGTTTTTCTGTTTTCTCAATGTTCAAAAAAAGTATCAACTTATTTTGGTACTTAATTCATGTTTAAAACGAATTTGAGGTTTAGAAAATTATCATTAATTATAGGTGTTGATTTTTTTTGTACACAAATTGGATTAAACGCTTGTCATAATAATTTCTCTTATTGATCGCTAACTATTAAAAAGAATGTTATGAGTGAAAAAGCGATGCAGATATTGGGATGGGTAGCAACAGTTACCGCTATGGCGATGTACTTTTCTTATATTCCTCAAATCACCCACAATTTAAACGGAGATAAAGGGGATTGGCTTCAGCCTTTGGTGGCGGCAATAAACTGTACACTTTGGGTTACTTATGGATTTGTTAAGAAGCCTAAGAAAGACTGGCCTATTGTAGTAGCCAATTCTCCGGGAATATTTTTTGGATTTTTCGCTTTCATTACTGCATTATAATATCGGTTTTTTATGGGAATCTTCATGAAAGCTTTCTGGTTTTGGAAAAAAGATACCACAAAAGTCACGATTTGTGGATGTACAACCCGAAACGGCATACCGTTTGGTTATAAGAAATCACCATCACTTTATAATATATTTCATTTCTGAAAATTTACACTTTCGTCTCCCGTGCCCCGGGAGACTTTTTTTTATGTTTTAAATAGCGAAAACTAAAATTATGATCTAAATCATACTAATTATAAAATAAATCACCTATATTTGAATTGATAATCTTAGTGATGACATCATCACACCTAAATCTTTTAACTTCCCTGATATGTGGGAAGTTTTTTTTATTAATTCTCCCACCTTTAAAATATATTATTGAAAGAATGACAGTAATATATAGCACGATTTATTATATTACACTATCCTGTTTTTGATGACGGTCGTGGTAGGATCTCAATGAAAAAATAACCTTGCATACTATTTAAAAAACGGAATAGGGAGACTTGTCATGATCACCACTTAAAATCAAATGATCTGGAAATAATCAATAAAAAAACCTCTAATTATTTAATTAGAGGTTTTAAGAGGTACCTAGCGGATTCGAACCGCTGTAGATGGTGTTGCAGACCACTGCCTAGCCGCTCGGCCAAAGTACCATTTTTACCATTTTTGAGGTGTGCAAATATAGCAAAAATTATTAATGAACAAAAATTTTTAACTCATTTCTTTCGCTCCAATGCTGTTAATTTCTTCTTTCGATTGTCTTTCAGTAACATAGTTTTTACCTTTTATGACTCTGGTATCGCTCCAGCTGTCATGCCAACCGTTATTTCCTAAAAAAGATAGCGAGTCAAAAGGTACTGCACGTGAAAAGGTACGGGCTATAATCTGTCCGGCGGTAGGTTTATTTCCATCTATACTGATCACTTCAGTTCCGGTAATATATTTGCCAATGGTTTTGCCAAGATAAAATTCCATAAAAAAGAAATATGAAAAGGATATTGTGAGGTACGTTAGAAGCGTGATCAGCTTAAACATAAAACTTTGATTGGCACTTTCTGTATCAAATCCCTCTCCATATAATACGGCGTAGCCTACTCCAACAATAAAAAAGAAGACGTAGTAAATGACCTGTATAAAAAGTCGGTCTAATAATAAGTTAATAAAACGGGTGCCGGATGTGGCTTTGTGTCTGTCGACAATTGCCAGATATTTTCTCATGATAAATATTAGTTTTTATTAATTTAAATTCCGTTGATGATTAGTTTTAAAGTAGCACTCGTTTCAATCACCGCAGTGATTCCTGAGTCGTTGAGAAGAATGCTGCCAGGTTTCAGGTTGTAGACCCTTCCATTCATTTTTAAACCTTTGTAATATTCTTTATTAAATGCTTCTTCAATACTTTTCTTTGAAGCCAGTTCCAGATCCTGAGTAGGAATTCCGTATTCATCTTCGATCATTTTCACGATCTTTCCTTTAAAAAGGAGAGTAGCAGTTTTCTGTAAAATATTGGCAGTCCTGAGATTGAACTTGGTGTTGGAGAGTACGATTTTCTTTTTCGTTTCATCATACACCGGAATTCCTGAAATGAGCGCTTTACCATTTACGTAACCTTCTGTTTCAGCTTCAACGATGACTCTTCCTTCGGAACCATAAACCCTGATGTCTTTGATTTTTACTTTAGAACCCCTTACATCGTATTCTTTGTTCATGAACATATTTCTCGCAATATTCGTTGCCTCTGAAAAAGGAACATTGGCGGTGGTTTGCAGGAGAAATTTGTCAGCTAAAACAGGAATGACATTAAAGTTACCGGCTGATTTTACTGTTGCTGATGCTGCAGGCTTACTTCCAGTAAATGTTTCCGAGTAAATATCCATTCCGATGTTGGTCGTGATTTCATTGCCATAGAATTTCAGTGGAGTGATATTGACGCCTACCGGGCTTATTTTCAACCAGGTATTGTATTCCTCTGAAATATTAAAAGGCTGCGAAAAAACATTCCATGCCATGACTGCGTACTGTTGGAAATTTAGTTGGGTATTCATTTGCTGATCAATCGTTTTGGCAAATTTTCCCTGCTGCTCTTTCAGACTTTTTTCTACCAGAGAAGTAATAGGGATCTGTATTTTGCCATAGTCAAGAACAGGTTTTGTTACCCATCTGAAGCCGTTAGGCTGCGTATTGGTAGAGATCGTCCAGTTATTGTTGAAACTCACCGTAGTATTAAAAGACATCACCGTTTCAAAAGTTGTATTCTGATAAGAGTACACTCCCAAAGTACCGATCCCTTTTTCAGCCCAGATTTTTAACGGAACTTCGATCAGAATATTTTGACTGGTTCCTCCTACCAATCGGATAGGACGGGTTTTCCATACCTTTACCTTGAACTGGTCATTATTGTTATCCGTATACGAATCGTCCTGGAATACCAGATCTTTCACTGAAGCATTGATCATATTACTGATCTCCGAAAGCGGAATGGTTACCGGCATTGTAATGGAGGACCTGATCTTTGGAAAATTATAGGCTGGAGTATCAGCTACAGTCTGGCCGAAAACTACCGCAAAGCTTAATAAAAATAATAATTTGATGGATTTCAATTTCTTTATGTTTTTTGTGAAATAAAAATTTACAGTTCTCCGGGTTTAAAGCTTCTTTCCAGTTCAATGCTTGCGCCTTTCATTTCACCTTGCATCGGTGGAGAAGTTTTGGTGATCTTCAATTTGATATAGGAAATTTGCGGAAAATTTTCATGGATTTTCATGGTGATTCTTCCTGCTGCATGTTCCAGTAATTTTGATGGTATTGCCATTTCCTCATGAATGATCCCGTTGATATCCGCATAGCTAATGGTATCATTCAGATCGTCCGTTTCGGCAGCTTTCCAAAGATCCGTGTGCAGTTCCGCATTTACAATATAATAGGTACCGATGATATTTTCTTCGGGAAGGACACCGTGGTAGGCATATATTTTTACATCTTCAAGAAAGATCTTGCTCATTGTTCCTGGTTTTGATTCAGCAAAAATCGTTTTAATTCTTCAAAATCTGCAGGAATTTCTACAGTTTTTTTCTCCTTTTTCATCAGATTATTCAATGCTTCCGGAATCCCAATCTTAATATTGGCTGCTTTTTCTACTGCTTCAGGGAATTTTACCGGATGTGCTGTTCCCAGTATAAATCCTTTTTTACCCGGATTTTCATTCAGATATTTTTCTAGAGAAGCAAAAGCAACAGCACTGTGAGGATCCAGAATATATCCGTATTTCTCATGAACTTTTTTGATTGTTTGCAGGGTAGATTCATCATCTATTGAATAGCCGGTGATCATATTGTTAAGCGTATCAAACTGATGTCCGAAAAGTTCCATTATTCTCGTAAAATTGCTTGGATCACCAACATCCATAGCGTTGGATAAAGTGGCTGAGGCTTTCTTAGGTTGGTATTGATTGGTTTTTAAATAGTCAGGAACGACATCATTTTCATTGCAGGCAGCAATAAAGTGGTCTGCAGGAAGTCCACGGAAATAAGTCAGAAACCCGGCACAGATATTCCCGAAATTTCCGCTTGGAACGCAGATGACAGGATCTGTACTCTCTTTTTGTTGCCATTGTTTTAAAGCTAATAGATAATAAATCTGTTGAGGAAGCCATCTCGCGACATTAATAGAATTGGCAGAAGTTAAAAACAGTTCCGCATTAATACTTTCATCCGAAAAAGCTTGTTTTACCATCTTCTGACAGTCATCAAAATTTCCTTTAACCTCCAGCGCAGTAATATTTCCACCCAAGGCTGTAAGTTGCTTTTCCTGAACCGGGCTTACTCTGTTTTTGGGATAAAGAATAACAACATTAATTCCGGGAATGTTATAGAAACCATGAGCAACAGCTCCGCCCGTGTCACCGGAAGTAGCGACAAGAACGGTTACTTTTTTATCCTGATCTTGCAGAAAATAAGACAGGCATCTGCTCATAAACCGGGCGCCCACGTCTTTGAAAGCCAATGTAGGTCCATGAAAGAGTTCCAAGATAGATATCTGCTCACTGATTTTTTTTAAAGGAATTGTAAAACTAACCGTTTCTGCTGCAATTGTCTTTAAGACTTCCGCCGGAATTTCATCGCCTGTAAAATCTTTCATACATCTGAAAGCAATTTCTTCATCAGAATACAAATGAAGATGCTTAATGAAATGTTCATCAAAATGAGGAATCGTTTCCGGGAAGAACAGTCCTTTCTGACTACCCTGGCTTTTTATACTGGCTGTTTTGAAATCAACCGTTTCCTGCTTATCTTTTAAGTTATAATAATTCATGTTGTTTAATTTATTGTTCTTCAACGATTTCAATCCCTGCCGGATTTATTTTAGAGACATATACAAAACTCTCGATCTCAATCTCATCATACACCGATTTCATCAGCCGGGCAATATGTTCAGCCGTTTCTTTTTTTTCCGCCAGCATGAAAATTGAAGGTCCCGAACCAGAAATTCCGCCTCCCAGGGCACCAGCTTCCAAACTTTTCATTTTGACCTCGTCAAATTTAGGAATCAGGATGCTTCTTATGGGTTCTATAATGACATCATTAAGGCTTCTTCCAATTAAAGGAATATCATTTTTAAGAATTCCTGCCACTAATCCCGCAATATTTCCCCACTGTTCTACCGCATCTTTCAGAAGAACATTTTTCTTTAAAATCTGACGGGCATCGGAAGTTTTTACCTCCACTTGCGGATGTACGGCAACGACAAACAGATCCGGTGTACTCAAAGGAATAATGTCAATAGGAGAGGAGGATTTCACTAATGTAATGCCGCCATAAATACAAGGGGCAATATTATCTGCATGGCGCACTCCTGAAGCAAGTTCTTCCCCGAACATCGCAAAGTGGATCATTTCTTCATCAGACAGACTATTTCCTAATAAAACATTAGCCCCAAAGGCAGCTCCGGCGGCACTTGCCGCACTGGAGCCGAGCCCGCTGCCCGGTTTTATATGCTTGCGGATCGTTACTTCAAAACCTTGGGTCAGTTGAAAATGTTTCTGGATGTTTTGGAGCACTACACCGGCTACATTTTGAGAAGGATCTTCCGGAAGCCCGAAATGATCTTCATGTTTAATAATGATTTCGGGAGTGTCCAGTAATTTCAGTTCCATTTCATCATGAGGCTCATGAATTGCCATTCCCAGAATGTCAAATCCGCAAACCAGATTGGCGACGGTAGCGGGAACTTTTATTTTTATTTTTTTCATACTATTTATTTTAAACGGATCGTATAATATCTGCAAAAACACCACTGGCAGTTACTTCTGCTCCGGCACCGGCACCTTTCACCACAAGAGGCTGTTCAGAATACCTTAAAGTTTTAAAGATGACAATATTATCTTTACCATAAAGATGGTACAAATCGCTATCCGGAGATGCGTGTTGAAGTCCGACTTTGGCTTTTCCGTCTTTGAAACCGGCAGTGTATTTTAAAATGTTACCTTCTTTTTGAGCAGCATTCAGTAAACTTTTGAAATGATCCTCATATTCAGTAAGCTTGTTGTAAAAGTCTTCCACACTTCCCTGAAGACATTCTTCAGGAAGAAAACTTTCATTTTCAATATCTTCAAACTGAAGTGCATATCCAGCTTCCCGTGCTAAAATTAAAATCTTTCGTGCTACATCGGTTCCTGTAAGATCCAATCGTGGATCCGGTTCTGTATAACCTTCCTTCTGAGCCTGGGCTACGACTTCTGAAAAGGTTCTGCTGCCATCATAATGATTAAAAACAAAATTTAAGGTTCCGCTTAGTACTGCCTGGATCGAAGTGATTTTGTCCCCGCTTTTCATTAAATCATTAATGGTTCCAATCACGGGAAGTCCGGCGCCCACATTGGTTTCAAAGTGAAAATTACAATTATGATTCCGGGCCGTATTTTTTAAATTTTTGTAGTGTTCAAAATCTGATGAGGCTGCAATTTTATTACAAGCCACGATATTGACACTTCTTTTTAATAGATCCTCATAAACCTCCGGCACCGATGAACTTGCAGTGACATCAACAAATACTGAATTCCGAAGATTTCTGGAGATAATCTCATTTGCAAATCCATGAAGTGATGCTTGAATTCCTTTCTCACTCCAGTTGCTGAACTCACTTTCAGAAATTTCTTTCTCTGAAAAAAACATTTTCTGGCTGTTGGAAATCCCTACAATTCTTAAATTGACCAAATGATTTTCCTGCAGGTAAGCATTCTGTTCATAGATCTGCTGAACCAGTTTTGACCCTACATTTCCTGTTCCGCAGAGATACAGATGGACCTGCTTGATTTCTGATTCAAAAAATTCCTCATGAAGAACATTCACCGCTTTTCTGGTGTCTTTTTCCGAAATAACGATACTGATATTTCTTTCCGAAGATCCCTGAGCAATAGCTCTGATGTTAATCCCGTTGTTCCCCAGACATCCGAACATTTTCGCACAGATCCCGCTTCTGTTTTTCATATTTTCGCCCACCAGTGCCACAATGGATAATCCCGTTTCTACCTTTACCGGAGCCATTCTGTATAGGTTGATATCATCTTCAAAAGAAGCATTGACAACATTTTCGGCATGAAATACATCTTTTTCATTAACAGCAATCGTAATAGAATGTTCAGACGAACCTTGAGTGATAAGAATGACATTTATTTTTTCATAGCTTAGACACTGGAAAAGTTTTGCCGAGATTCCGGGAATACCTACCATTCCGCTGCCTTCCAAAGTTACCAGAGCAATATGACTCATGTTGGAAACTCCTGCCGCAGCCTGTTGCTGTTGGTCTGCTGATCTGTTCAGATGATGGGATACCAAAGTTCCGGAAGCATCGGGATCAAAAGTATTTTTGATCTTAAGATCAATATTTTTGGCCATTACTGGCTGTATGGATGGAGGATAGAGCACTTTAGCACCAAAATGGGAAAGTTCCATGGCTTCATGATAAGAAATCTCAGGAATGGGTTTGGCGTTGGATGCCAATCTCGGGTCTGCAGTCATCATACCGCTTACATCGGTCCAGATCTGGAGTTCTTCAGCCGAAACAGCTGCTGCAATAATAGCTGCGGTATAATCAGATCCGCCTCTGCCTAATGTTGTCATATTACCATGCTGGTCTTTAGCAATAAAACCGGGTGCCACTATAATCTGATTTTGATGACTGGTAATATAATTTTTCAAATTTTCTTCAGTGGTATCAAAATCTACTTTTGCATTGGCAAAATTGCTGTCAGTTCTGATCAGTTCAGCAGCATTCATCCATATAGCGTCTAATCCTTCATATTGAAATCTGGCGGCGATTATGTTTGAAGAAAGAAATTCCCCATATGAAGTAATCCTGTCCCTGATTTTATCTGTAAATTCACCTAATACAAAGATTCCGTTGTAGATATCTTCCATATCATTGAAATGTTTTTTAACGAAGCTCAGCCATGCACTCTGTTCTAAAACGGGGAGCAGTTCTTTGACGAGATCCAGGTGTTTGTCTTCAAGATCTTTGATGAGCGGAAGATAATTTTCATCTTTAGCAGAAGCATACTCTGCCGCTTTTATCAGGTTGTCCGTAACTCCGTGAAGAGCTGAAACTACTACTACAATTCTGTTGTGCAAAGATTCTTTTTTGATCATATTTTCTGCCAGAAGAATATTCCGGGCGTTGGCGACTGATGTACCGCCGAATTTTAAGATTTTCATCCAATAGGTATTTGAGGTTGAGGTAAACGAAATAATGACTCTTTAAAAAAAAGAGTACGGGCGTAGGAAATGATATGTGAAAATGTACCCCGCTAAGGGGTAGTTGTTGTAGTTGTAATCGTTGATGTAGAAACAGAAGATAGCCCCGAAATAAGTAATTCCGGTAGAGAAATGGCTGATATGTTTCTTAGAAAGTTCATTCTTTACGAGACAAATGTACAAATTATTTTGAGACAGCAAAATAATTTTGGTGGATGTTCTGATGTTTTTAATTCATTACTGAGAGAGATAATTTTGCTGAAAGTTTTATTTTGTCTGGTAAAACATCTATATTTAAGTACTAAACCAAAATAAAATTAGTATGAAAAATTTAAAAAAGCTTTCCAGAGAAGAGAAAAGTAAGATTAATGGTGGATTTACAGAGTTTCAGATTGAAACATGCGGTGGAGCAGCCTATGTGTGTTTCCGTGGCGGCGGCGCCTGGGGTTGCTGGAGAAAACCTGGTGGTACCTGCTATGCTCCAATGGTGTAATTAATGATGCTTGCATCTTTTTCATGAACTGTCATCTTATTGATAAGCTAAAACAAATTACTATGAAAAATCTGAGAAAATTAAACAGAGAAAATCTAAAATCGGTTAATGGAGGAAGCGCCTGTTTTGAAAACTGTCCTTCCGGACCTTATGGACCAGGACCGGATTACCCAAAATCATGTGATGATTTTAACGCTTTACCGGAGTGCTGTAAATTACGGGTAAAGGTAGATTATTTATGTTTTGGACCATTTTAAAAAAATAAGCACTGTGAAAACAGTGCTTATTTTTTACTTTTAGATTAATTATTTTTTAATATAAAGTTGAGGACTTAAGTTGGGAAAATATTTTCTTACTGATTCAATGCTTTTCCCTGAAGTGTCTATAAATTTCCAAAGTTTTCCATTGTCTTTTGAAATGGCAATCAGATAATAATCACCTAAGATAATACCTTTAGGAGTTTCCATTTCTATTCTTTGATGAACTACTGTTTGCAGTTCATTTTTAGTATGAACAATATCAGAAACATCAGAAAAGTTTACTTTTTTAAAAGTATATCCTGCCTTACTCATTTTTTCAACAGCATCTACTGATGTACTGATCATTTTCTTTTTATCTCCAAACATTTTTATAACGCCATCGTCCACATAATTACTGTACGCATTATAATTTTTTTCCATAAAATATTTTCTCATTTCAGTGGCCTGTTTGATCACTGTTTCTTTATAGTTCTGAGAAAAATAGAGACTGCCAGCAAATAACAGAGATAGTAAAAATATTTTTTTCATTATTTGATAGACTTCGAAAGATCCAGCATTGCCTCAATGGGTTTCAAAGCTCTTAAACGAAGTTCTTCGTCAATAAGGATTTCCGGAAGTTCATATTTCATGCACAGGTACAACTTCTCCATCGTATTACGTTTCATATAGAAACACTCCGAACAGTTACAGCTTTCGTCAAATACAAGAGCGGGAATCAATTCTTTGTGTGGAGCACGTTTTCTCATTTCATGAAGAATTCCTTCCTCAGTGGCAATAATGAATTTCTGACAATCGTCTTTTTCTACAAAATTCAACAGGGCAGAAGTAGAACCGATGAAATGAGCCAGTTTTAATACGGCTTCCTCGCTTTCAGGATGGGCAATCATTTTCGCGTCAGGATTTTCTGCTAACTGTTGTGCAATTCTTTCCATAGAAAATGCTTCATGTACGATGCAGCTTCCATCCCAAAGGATCATATCGCGGCCGGTTTTTTTAGATAGATATCTTCCTAGATTTTTATCTGGTGCAAAGATGATCGGTCGGTCTTTCGGCAGGGCTTCAATCACTGTTTCAGCGTTTGAGCTGGTCACAATGATATCACTTTCTGCTTTAGTTTCAGCATTACAGTTGATGTAGGTAGCGATAAGCGCATTAGGATGCTGTTCACGCATTTTTCTCAAACCTTCTCCTGAACATCCGTCTGCAAGAGAACATCCGGCCATGGTATCCGGAAGAACTACTTTTTTAGTCGGGTTCAGAATTTTAGCGGCTTCTGCCATGAAATGTACTCCACAGAATACAATCATGTCTGCATTGGTGTCTTTGGCCTGTCTTGCCAGCTGTAAAGAATCTCCCAGGAAATCGGCGATATCCTGAATTTCTCCCGGCTGGTAATAATGGGCAAGGATTACTGCATTTTTTTCTTCCTTAAGCTTAAGAATAGCTTTCACCAATTCTTCTACTTGAGGAATCGCTATATCTTTGATATCCAGAAATCCTCTTACAGGAATTGCAGATTTAGCTTTTTCTAATGTTTCGGTACTCATATCAACCTCAATTTTTTTTATTATAGAATTTAGAGATTAGAAATTAGAATTTAGAGTTTTGGTGTGACTTAAATGGGTATATCGGTACAACTAATTTCTAATTTCTAGCATCTAGTTTCTTTCTATAAATTTTTTTATTAAACTTTCTATTTCTCTTTTTGCTTCGTCAAGATCGTTATTGATAACGATCTTGTCAAATTCTTTTGCATAGGTAATTTCTTCTCCTGCTTTTGCTACCCGGGTTTGAATGGTTTCTGCATCATCTGTGTTTCTGGAGATCAATCTTCGTTCCAATTCTTCTACGGAAGGTGGTTCAATAAAAATGGACAGGGCTTTCTCTCCAAAATATTTTTTTAAAGAAATTCCTCCTTTTACATCCACATCAAAAATAACGACCTTTCCTGCATTCCAGATCTTTTCCACTTCCGATTTTAAAGTACCGTAATATTTATCAGTATACACTTCTTCAAATTCTACAAAAGCATCTTCCGCTATTTTCTGTCTGAATTCATCCGGACTCAAAAAATGGTAATCCACGGCATGAGCTTCACTTCCTCTCGGCTGTCTTGTCGTACATGAGATAGAAAATGCCAGTTCAGGAAATGTTTCCAGAGAATGCCTTACTAATGTAGTTTTCCCGCTCCCGGATGGTGCTGAAAATATGATAACTTTATTCATTTAGATTAGAGATTTTTAGATTAGAGATACAAGAATAAAATCTATGATCTCCTGTCTATAGGTCTATGGTCTATAATACGTTTAACGTTTGTTCTTTAATTTTTTCCAAATCATCTTTCATCATGACTACCAGTTTCTGGATTTCTGCATGATTGGCTTTTGACCCTAAAGTATTGATCTCTCTTCCGATCTCCTGAGAAATAAAACCAAGTTTTTTTCCGTTGAAATCTTCATTGTCCATTACTTCCTGGTAATATTTCAAATGCTGGGTAAGTCTTACTTTTTCTTCTGCAATATCAAGTTTCTCCGTAAAATAAGCCATTTCCTGATAGAAACGGGTTTCGTCTACATTTTCGAATTCCTTCAAAGATTTTTGATAACGTTCTTTTACTGCAATGATTCTTTCTTCTTCAAAAGGAATGACTTCAGCAAGATATTTATCAATATTCTGGATATTTCTGGCCAGTTCTTCGTGTAAGATTCCTCCTTCCGTCTTTCTGAATTCCATAAAACGATCCACCGCTGCATGAACGATCTTCGCTAAAGATTCCCACTCACCTTCCGTAAGCTCGTCTGGTCTAGACGTGATCGCATCAGGAAGTCTTACCGCCATTTTCAGGTATTCAAAGTCTGGTCCGTCAGAAGCGATGTTGCGAAGTTCATTGATATAAGAATCAATTAAGCTTCTATTGATCTTCACATCATTAGTTTCCTCAAGGTTCTCCAGATTGATGTAGCAGTCTACCTTTCCACGGATAATTCTGTCATTAAGGATTTTTCTGATTTCGAATTCTTTTTCTTTGTAACGTAAAGGAACTTTGATATTTAAATCAAAGCTTTTGCTGTTCAATGATTTAATATCTATTGAAATCTTTTTACCTTCAAAAACACCTTCGGCTCTGCCGAATCCGGTCATTGATAAAATCATAGTTTTTTATTGTTGTACAAAGATAAACATTTAAATTAGCACTGTGAAATCGCAGTGATTTGGAAACCACAATTAATGAGGAAGATTTTAGATTCCATATGACCTTTAAAAAACAAATAAATAAACTACATATGAAAAATTTGATTTCTGTTGTAGGACCCACTGGAATAGGCAAAACGAGACTGGCAATTGATCTGGCCAACCATTTCAATACGGAAATTATTTCGTGTGATTCCCGTCAGTTTTTTAAAGAAATGAAAATAGGAACGGCGTCGCCCTCGGAAGACGAACTGGCACAGGCACCTCATCATTTTATTGGGAATCTTTCAGTTAAAGAATACTATTCTATCGGTCAGTATGAGGAAGATGCTTTAAAAAAACTTAATGAACTTTTTGTTAATCATGACACCGTCATTTTGGTAGGTGGAAGTATGATGTATGAAAAAGCGGTTATTGAAGGTTTGAATGACCTGCCTGAAGCTGATGAAAACAATCAGAAAAAGTTACAGGAAATCTTTGACACGGAAGGAATCGAAAAACTTCAGCAGATTTTGAAAGAGCTCGATCCCGAGTATTTCGGAGTGGTAGATTTTCACAATCACAGAAGACTTTTACGGGCTATTGATGTGATCTGGCAGACGAATAAAAAATATTCCGAGCAGATCGCTGTTTCACAGGATTCCAGAGATTTCAATGTGATCCGGATAGGAATTGAAGCGTCCAGAGAAGATCTGTATGACAGAATCAACAGAAGGGTAGAGGTCATGATGGAGAAAGGACTTTTGGCAGAAGCGGAAGTTCTGGAGGAATTTAAAGATCTGACAGCTTTGAAAACGGTTGGATATGCAGAATTGTTCAAATATTTTGATGGAGAATGGGATCTTGAGTTTGCCGTTTCTGAGATCAAAAAAAACAGTCGAAGATACGCAAAACGCCAGCTGACATGGTACAGGAAAGCTGATGATATTCATTATCTGCAATTGGGCTATTCACAGGAAGATTTTGAAGAGCTGCTTCAGTGGATCTCTGAACAGGAAAAATAATTTTTTATAAATATTATGGTTTAACCCATTGATATTCTATGTGGTTCGTGTTTTTTTTGTGTTGTTTTATATTAAAAAAAACTGTTACTTTGTTCTGATAAAAGATATCGGATTTATATTTATACAATCAAAAGCAAAGAAAATGGAAAATAATCAGGTTAAATTGTTAAAGGCTCTGGCTAAAAGTATAAGAGCCGAGAAGAAGGATAGAACCAAGATTTTAACCTCTTTGCAGTCTGCTAAAATTCTTACCAAGAATGAAAATTTTACTGGCACATACAGTAATTTAAAAAGAGTTGTTTCCACTAAATAATATTCTTTCTAATGCTTTACAGTAGCCGTCCAAATTTAATGATTGGATTTCATGGGTGCGATGAGTCTGTTAGAAACGAACTGGTTAATAATCCTAATAAAATCAAAAAAAGTCAGGAAAAATTTGACTGGCTAGGGAATGGTTTTTATGTATGGGAAAATAATTTTGAAAGAGCATTAAAATGGGCTGAAGACAAACTTGAAAGAGGTACTGTAGCCAATCCGTCTGTGGTTGGAGTAATTTATCAGTTAGATTATTGTTTGGATTTCACAGACTCTCAGTTTATTGGGGTATTATGTGATTATTATGAACTGCTTAAAACTGATTTAGAATTTACAGGAAAAAAATTACCCCAGAATAAGGATGTGAAGAGAGATGCCCACCAGGATTTAGTATTAAGAGAACTTGATTGTGCCGTCATAGAATATCTGCATCAAAAAATTGAGGATGCAATAAAAAGAGATGAAGAGGAAAAAGGGTTTAGCGAGATCAGGAGATTTGATACTGCCAGAGGAATTTTTACGGAAGGTGGGCCAGCCTATGAAGGGGCTGGCATACAAACTAAAAACCACATCCAGATTTGTATCAGAAATTTGAATTGCATCAAAGGGTTTTTCATCCCTAGAGAAACAGCTAAATTTCCTTAAAAATAAACAAAATGCGATCCCTGAATCAGAGACCGCACTAAAAACAATATAATTAAATTTACTACTTCCAACCGCCACCAAGAGCTCTGTAAAGATCTACAATACTGCTTAGTCTCTGTCTTTTT
Organism: Chryseobacterium carnipullorum; assembly: GCF_900142785.1. Lineage (GTDB taxonomy): Bacteria > Bacteroidota > Bacteroidia > Flavobacteriales > Weeksellaceae > Chryseobacterium > Chryseobacterium carnipullorum. Next base: position 145,044 of record NZ_FRCD01000010.1, read on the forward strand.
ACAGAAGCAAGATTGAGTTCAGCCTGCAGAGAATTCCCCTGAGCTGTAATTACTTCCAGGTAATTGGCCATACCGCCTTTGTAAAGCATTTCTGCACTTTTTATTCCGTTTTTCAACGTGGTTACCTGTTCTTTTGCTTTTTGTTCCTGAACTTTTAGGCTTTCGTTAGACACCAAAGCATCGGAAACTTCACCCACAGCATTTAAAACCGACTGACGGAACGCCAATACATTTTTCTCTCTTTGGATTTTAGCCACATTCAGATCTGTTTTCAATTGTCTTTTCTGGAAAAGAGGTTGAGTAATTCCTCCCAATACAGATCCGAACAAAGATGCCGGAATCTGAAACCAGTTATCGATTTTAAATGAATTCACTCCTCCGTTTGCTGTGATTTTCAAGGCAGGATACATATTAGCCTGAGCTATCCCAACCATTGAATTGGATTCCAGCAAAACCAATTCCTGCTGACGCACATCCGGACGACGGCTTACCATGGCTGCCGGAAGTCCTGCGGAAATATTCTGGGGAAGAGAAGTGTCAGACATTTCAATCGTTCTGTTGACTTTATTTGGATTTTCACCCACAAGGATACTCAAAGCATTTTCCTGAATGGCAATATTCTGTTCCAATTGAGTGATCAAAAGTTCTGTTAACTGTTTCTGAGCGGTTGCCTGCTGAACGCCTAAAGAAGTGGTATCTCCGCTTTGCCACATTTTTTCAGTAATGGAAAGGGTATTGGTGCTCAATTCCAGATTGGATTTGGCAATCTGGATCTGTTTATCAAGCATTAATAAATTGTAATATCCCTGTGCAATAGCTGCTACTACCTGGGTCTGTACTGCTTTTGTAGCTTCATAAGTCTGCAGATACTGCATTCTTGAAACTTCCTGCTGATTTTTGATCTTTCCCCAGATATCTGCTTCCCACGAAAGATTGAATGCTGCATTATAATCTTCAACGTGACTCTCACCTAAAAATGAATTCAGGCTTTTCCCGTTCATACTGTTTTCTGAAGGTTTTGAAATTTGTGCCGAAACACCAAAACCTACATCAGGGTACTGAAGATATTTTGCCTGTTTCAGCTTTTCCTGTGAAGAAGCTACCTGTTTTAAAGCAATCTGAAGATCGTAGTTATTTTTAATTCCTTTTTCAATCAATCCCTGTAAAATAGGATCGCTGAAAAACTGTTTCCATTCCAGATTGGCAACGCTTGCTGTATCAGCCGTAGCAGTGTACTGGAATTTTTCCGGAAGCTGAAGGTCCGGCTCCGTGTATGCCAGTTTGGACACACATGAAACCGCGCCTAAAGCCAATATAAGGGTGAGAATAAAATTCTTAATTCTTTTCATAGTTTTAAATAGACTTTTAGTTGAAAACAAAACTTTGAGAAGGTTTTATTAATGCAAAGAGGTCTTTAGTAGGAGAATACTTTGCTTTTATTGAACCATTAATATCTCAAAGTTTTGATATAATATATATTAGTGAGCAGTGGCCAGAAGTTCTTCCTGTTGTTTTTTCAGAAGTCTTTTCTTTTTTCTGCTCGGCATTTTTTCATGCAGATACTGGAAGATCACATACATTACCGGAATAATGAAAATACCGAATACCACCCCTGTAAACATTCCCCCTACGGTACTGATACCGATAGAATGGTTACCTTTTGCAGCAGCTCCCTGGCTCCAAACCAATGGAAGCATCCCGATAATAAAGGCAAATGAAGTCATCAGAATAGGTCTCAAACGTAATCTTGAAGCCTGAAGAGCAGACTCAATCAATGTTTTTCCTGCCTTTCTTCGCTGTACGGCAAATTCTACAATCAAAATCGCATTTTTCGCAAGAAGCCCGACAAGCATGATCAAACCAACCTGAACGTAAATATTATTATCAATTCCAGCCAGTCCCGTGAAAGCAAATACTCCGAAAATCCCTGTAGGAACTGTCAGAATAACAGCAAAAGGAAGAATATAACTTTCATATTGGGCGGCTAATAAGAAATACACAAATAATATACTTAAGAAGAATACAAAGGCCGTTTGTCCCCCTGTCTTGATTTCTTCACGGGTAATTCCTGTCCATTCATATCCGTATCCTCTTGGTAATGATTTCTGAGCTACTTCTTCAACTGCTTTAATCGCATCTCCGGTACTGTAACCTGGTTTTGGAGTTCCATTAATCGTTACTGCGTTGAAAAGGTTATTTCTGGTTACAGTTTCAGGTCCGAAAGTTCTTTGTAAAGTAACCAGGGTCTTTACAGGAACCATTTCGCCTGATTTATTTTTAACATAAATTCCTTCGAGAGAATTCGCATCGGTACGGTAAGGAATATCTGCCTGAGCCATTACTCTGTAATATTTCCCAAATCTGTTGAAATCTGAAACGAAACTACTTCCGTAATAGATCTGCATAGTCTGCATCAACTCTGTTATAGAAATGCCCAATTGATTGGCCTTATCAGCATCTACATCAATCGTGTACTGAGGATTTCCTGCTGCATACGTCGTAAAGGCGAATGCAATTTCCGGACGTTTCATCAGTTCTCCGATGAAAGCCTGAGTGGTTGTTCCTAACTGTTCAAATGAACCATTGGTTTTATCCTGAAGCATGAATTCAAAACCGGAAACGTTACCAAAACCTTGTACGGTAGGGAAATTGAAGAAGAATGCGTTGGCATCTTTTACCTGCGATACTTTACCTGTTAAGGCAGCAGCAATTTGGTCAGGATCTTTCATTTCGCCACGGTCTTTATAATCTTTAAGCTTAATAAATCCTGCAGAATAAGGAGAAGCGTTGGCATTACTGATAAAGTTCATTCCATCGGCTACCCACAGGTGCTTCATGGATTTTTCAGCATTAACAATTTTATCAATCTGCTCAGTAGCCCGGTTGGTTCTGTCCAGTGAACTTCCCGGAGGAGTATTCACTGCATACAAAACAAATCCTTGATCTTCCGTTGGAATAAATCCTGTAGGGGCTTTATTGATCAGGAAAACACTTGCAGCAATGATCACGGCCAGACCTCCCACGGCAACCCATTTGTTTTTGATTAAAAACTTAAGGCTGTAAATGTACTTTTTGGTCATATTATTAAAGGCCACATTGAATGCGTTGAAAAACTTCGCTCCAAAACCTTTTTTATGATTATGCTCACCATGTTCTCCCTGAGGGTCGTTAAGCAATAATGCACAAAGAGCCGGACTCAATGTTAATGCATTGACTGCTGAGATCATGATCGCAATGACCAATGTAAAGGCAAACTGTCGGTAGAAAACTCCAGCAGGGCCCTGCATGAATCCAACCGGAATAAATACGGCACACATCACCAAAGTAATGGAAATAATCGCACCTGAAATTTCACTCATAGAGTTGGTGGTGGCTTGTTCCACCGGCATTCCTGTCTGTTCCATCTTGGAATGGACGGCTTCAACCACAACGATCGCATCATCCACCACAATACCAATGGCGAGTACCAGTGCGAACAGTGTAAGCATATTGATACTGAATCCAAATAATTGAAGGAAGAAGAAGGTACCAATAATGGCAACCGGAACCGCAATGGCCGGAATCAAAGTAGATCTGAAATCCTGAAGGAAGATATACACGACAATAAATACCAGGATAAATGCAATCACCAAAGTTTCTACCACCTGATGAATAGAGGCATCCAGGAAATCTTTAGAGTTGTACATAATGATCGGCTTTACTCCTTTTGGAAGGGTCGTTGAAAACTGATCGACCTGTTTTTCAATTTCAGTCAGAATTTCATTGGCATTGGAACCCGCCGTTTGAAGGATCGCGAACCCTGCTACAGGTTTACCGTCCACTCTGTTGGCTGCTGTATAAGTATAGGAACCGAATTCTACTCTTGCAACATCTTTTAATCTTAAAAATGAACCGTCATTATTGGCTTTAATCGCAATGTTTTCGTAGTCCTCGTTTTTGCTTAATTTACCTTTATACTTTAAAATATATTCGTAGGTTTCCTTACTTCCTTGTCCAAGACGTCCTGGCGCAGCTTCAAGGTTATGGTCTTTAATTGCTGCCATTACTTCCTGTGGAGAAAGATTATTAGCGGCTAACCGGTCCGGTTTCAGCCAGATTCTCATCGAGTAATCCCTCGTTCCGAAAACCTGTGCCTGAGCAACCCCCGGAATACGCTGTATCTGCGGAATAACGTTGATTTTAAGATAGTTTTGAAGAAACAGTTCATCATATTGCTTAGGATCATCACTTGACAATCCCATAAACATGATCATACTGTTCTGTACTTTCTGTGTGGAAATTCCGGCCTGAACTACTTCCTGAGGAAGCTGGCTCATGGCTTTGGAAACCCGGTTCTGCACGTTTACAGCAGCATTATCTGCATCTGAACCCTGCTTGAAAAACACACTCAGGGTCATAGTACCGTCATTACTCGAGTTGGAAGTCATATAAGTCATATTCTCAACGCCATTCACTGCTTCTTCAATAGGAACAGCAACGGAGCGGGCGACAACTTCTGCATTCGCACCCGGATAAAATGCGGTAACCTGAACGCTTGGAGGGGCAATGTCGGGAAACAGCGTAATTGGCAGGTTGAATACCGAAAGAGCTCCCAGCAATAGCAGTATAATGGAGATGACCGTTGAAAGTACCGGTCTTTCTATAAATTGTTTTAACATAAGAAGTTTATTTTTTTAAGTCTTCCGTATTCGAAATAGAGGACAAAGGTTTAGCTCGCAATAAGCTGTCAGATGAAATCGCTTTCGGCTTTATAGAAGCTCCATCCTTTAAGCTTCCAATTCCTGTGTATACGATTTTCTCTCCCGGAGAAATTCCTTCAGAAATAAAGTAATAGCTTTCCGTTTTTCCGGAGATTTTAATCGGCTTGCTGGTTACTTTGTTGTCTTTACCTAAACTATAGACATAGGTTTTATCCTGAATCTCAAAAGTAGATTCCTGAGGAATGACAACGGCATTGGAAAGCATCTGAGGCATACGCACTCTTCCTGTATTTCCTGTTCTTAAAGAGCCTTTTGTATTGGGGAAAATAGCACGAACGGTAATGGCCCCGGTGGTTTTATCAAATTGTCCGTCTACAATACTCATTCTTCCTTTTTCAGGGTAAGTACTGTTGTCTGCGATGATAAGATCTACCATGGGCATATTCTTCAGTTTTTCATCTAAAGTTGCTCCGGGATACTTATTCTGAAACGCAATAAAATCCAGTTCACTTAAAGAGAAGTAAGCATAAATTTGGCTGATATCCGATAACAAAGTCAATGGGCTCGGGTCTGTTCTTGAAATAAGGCTTCCTTTTTTGTAAGGAATTCTTCCGATATATCCGCTCACAGGGGCAGTAATGGTCGTGAATCCTACATTGATTTTAGCGCCTCCTACCGATGCTTTTGCCAGTGATGCGGCCGCTACAGCGGCTGCGTAATTGGCTTTTGCCGTTTTCATCTGTACATCGGAAACTACTTTGGCAGCTACTAATGGCTGAAGTCTGTCAACTTCTACTTTAGCTTTTTGGATATTGGCATTGGCTACCTGTAAATTGGCCTGAGCCATATTCATTTGCTCACCATAGGCTCTTGAATCTATTTTAAATAATGGCTGTCCGGCTCTTACATAAGAACCTTCTTCTACGTAGATCCTGTCCAGATATCCATCGACCTGAGATCTGATTTCTACGTTGTTTTTACCTTCCAGTGCGGTAGGGAATTCCTGATATGTTGTAGCTGGAGAGGTGATCACGGTGTAAACCGGAAGCTCCGGAGCAGGCGGTGCTGCATTGGAACCTTCTGCTGCTTGGGTACAGTTTTGCAAAAGGATAATACTTGATATAAGTACGATAAACCTTATTTTTCCAGGTATTTTCATTGTGGGTTTAATTTTTTAATGAAGTGTTAGATTTAAGTAATAGTGTTCGTTTAATGATTTCTGTTATTTTTCCTAACGGTGTTAATGATAAGGTCAAAAAAAAATCAGAATTTTTAATAACGGAGTCAGATCGTCATTTTCATAATAGCTGTCTATTTTTTTAATGTAGGTTGTATAAAAGATGAGGTGTATTAATCATGTGTTAATTTAACTAACAGTGTTAAGCTTTGTGTTAGAGGCCTCCATAGATTTTAGATGATCGTTTTCATTGTTACTTTTTTTAGTTTTTTAAACGGATATTTTATAGATATCTGATGTTACTTTTCCTAACGCTGTTAATTTTTGATTCAAAAAAAATTTACAGAGACTTAACGAAAGCTGAAACAGTTTCGTCTAAAGTTGTTTTATTCATTGTGGAAGGAATATCGGAATTTCGCATCATCATAATAGAGATCAGACCGTGCACCGCCGAAAATAAAGCGTGTGACATATGACAGGCATTGTCAGGATTAGATCCATTCTTTGTAATGATATTGAGAGTGCACTCATAGATGAGGTCCTGAAATGATGAAAACTCTTCTTTCATCTGACCCTTACCGCTGCACTGCATCCCCAAACCGAACATTAACTGATAATATTCTTTATTTTTAAAAGCAAAATTCCAATATGCGTCTACGATAGCAGTAAGCTGCTCTTCAGGAGTTTCAAATTTGCTCTGCGCTTTTAATAATTCTATATGAAGGCAGTGAAAGCCATTGATAGAAATTTCATACAAAATCGCCTCTTTGTTCTCAAAATAATCATAGACTACAGGAGCACTGTATTCAATGGCATCGGCAATCTTTCGCATTGACAACGAAGCCCAGCCCTCTGTTTTGGCCAAACCGAAAGCCGCCTGCAAAATATTTGCACGGATGGATTCTTTCTCTCTTTGACGACGTTCATGTAGGCCCATGATATTTATTTACTAACAGTGTTAGCAAAACTACAAACTTTTCGATATAACTTCCAAATAATATTTGATAATTAACATTTAACGCAAGTTTATAAATTCGCAGATTGGCTTATATTAAAAGAAGCTTTATATTTGCCGTTAAAGAAAATAAAGGATATGAATACTCCCTCAAATATGTTGGCTCTAGGAACGAAAGCTCCGTTTTTCGAACTTCCGAACCCTTCAAAAACTAATGAGATCCAATCTCTGGACGAACTGAAAGGAGAGAAAGGAACACTGGTGATCTTTATGTGTAACCATTGTCCGTTTGTTCTTCACGTGATCGATAAGATCAACGAATTATATGAAGACTATAATGAAAAAGGAATTGAATTCATTGCCATCAATGCCAATAATGTAGAGAAATATCCGGCTGATGCTCCCGAGAAAATGATAGAATTCCAGATTGAAAGAAATTTTGATTTCCCTTATCTGTATGACGAAAGCCAGGCAGTAGCAAAAGCTTATGATGCAGCCTGCACACCGGATTTTTATTTCTTTGATGATAAATTAGACCTTATTTACAGAGGACAGATGGATGATTCAAGACCCGGGAACAATAAAGATGTAACCGGAGAAGACCTGATCATCGCTTTCGAAAATCTTTTGTTGGGCGAACCACAGGAAGAGATCCAGAAGCCAAGCATGGGATGCAATATTAAATGGAAGTAATATGATGAATGGTTGAATATTTTTAACCGTCATATATATAAGTATAAAGCTGTTCTTTTTTAAGGACAGCTTTTTTTACCCCCTAGTAAGATTTAAAACCTTGCCAGGGATAAGAAAAATTAAAAGCTGGCTTTAAACTTAACCTCATTCTCAACTTTCAAATCCACACTCACCTTATTATGAGAATAATTCTTGATAAACTCAGAAGGCGTCTTCTCTGTATACTTCTTAAACATCCGGTTGAAATAAGTCACATTATTAAACCCGCAGCTGTAGCTCGATTCTGAAATACTTTTATCCTGAGCCATCAGCATACAGGCTTTATTGATACGGTAACGGTTCACAAATTCTGTAAAAGTGATCTGGGTTGCTTTTTTAAAAAAATTACAAAAGGCTGGCAGTGTAAGATTGGCTAGTTTGGCCACATCTTCAATATTGATTTCCTTATCATAATGATGTTCTACGTAAGTGAAAATGTTCTCCAGTCTTGTTTTATTTTTTGAAATAATGGTGTAGGGCATAATTTCCTTGTTCAAGAGATCATAATCCTTACATTTTGAAAGTTCAAACAAGATATCAAGCAGCAGGAGGTATCTTTTGTAGCCCTCCGATTCCAGCATCAGTTTCAGCTTGGGGAGCATTAATTTTTTGATCTTATGGTGAAAATGAATTCCGTATTTGGAAAGTTCAAGCAGATTTTTAATAGATCGGGCTTCCACTTCCTGTTCCGGAAACTGAAGAATCTCTTCTCTGAACTGGAGCACAATTTCTTCATGCGGATCTGTTGAATTTAATCCAAACCCTGAATGAGGAATATTGGAACCTATTAAAACCAGATCTCCGTTGGTATAATTGCTTTTATGATAGCCGACGTGGCGGGTTCCGTTCCCGGAAATAACACAAACCAGCTCGATTTCGGGATGATAATGATATTCCCATTTGAATTCGCTGATTGGTGAATTGTTGTGTAATGTACGGAAGGAGCTCTTTTCACTGGCTACTATTCTTTCAAAACTAACTTTCATTTCATTAATCGTATTTAATCAATAAAAATACTAATTATATTAATATAGTTCAAATATTGATTTATTGTGTTAAATTAATGTTAAGCGAAATGCATCTATCTTAGCCGACAAGAAATGATCTCAATGAAAAATTTCAACATTAAAGCGGTATTGTTTTTAAATTATTTTGTTTTCGCGATTCTTTTGAATTCCGTGGGTACAGTTATTCTTCAGGTACAGCAGAACTTCGGAATATCAAAATCTTCAGCCAGTATTCTTGAGGGTTTTAAAGATCTTCCGATTGCCATATGTTCCTTTATTCTGGCCTCATTTCTACCCAAAATAGGGATCAAAAATTCAATGCTTGCCGGGCTTTTTCTGGTGAGTTGCATGTGCTTTGTAATGCCTTTCGCTGATGATTTCTGGTTTTTCAAATTGTTATTTGCAATTGTAGGAATTTCATTTGCATTAATAAAGATATCAGTTTTCACTTCTATTGGTCTTGTAACGGATACAGATAAGGAGCATTCAAGCTTTATGGGCTTTCTGGAAGGGTTTTTCATGATTGGGGTACTGGCAGGAAATGTACTTTTCAGTTTGTTTATTGATGATCATAATCCAAAATCTACCCAATGGCTGAATGTATATTGGGTTCTGGGAGCTGTTTCAGCATTGTCATTTCTGTTCCTGTTCTTTTCAAAACTGAATGAAACCGAAGCCAGAAGTGAGAAAACCGATTGGTTAGGCGATCTGAAAAACAGTATCAGTCTGTTCAGTTATAAAAAAGTATTGTTTTTCCTTTTGTGCGCCTTTTTGTTTGTACTGGTAGAACAGAGTTTTCAGACATGGACGCCTACTTTTTATAAAGAAATTTTAAAACTTCCGACTTCTATGAGCATTCAGGCCGGAGCCGTTTTAGCCGGAGCTTTTGCGCTGGGAAGATTTCTATCAGGCTTTTTCTCTAAAAAATTCAGCTGGATCTATGTGGTTTCTTTCTGTGTAATTGGTTTTGCGATTAGTATTGTTTTAGTTTTACCATTAACCCATAATGTCCAGATTGATGAAGGAACAGGCTGGTTTAATGCACCTCTTGTCGTGTATTTATTTCCATTGATGGGAGGTTTGCTGGCACCGATTTATCCAAGCATCAATTCTGTGATCCTGGCATCCATACCAAAATATTTGCACAGTGCCATGTCCGGATTGATTGTTGTTTTTTCTGCGATCGGAGGGACCATCGGCTCAATGATCACAGGTTTTGTCTTCCAGGAATTCAGTGGACAACAAGCATTTTATCTTTCATTGATACCGCTTTCACTGCTGATCATCTCAGCCATTTTCATGAATAAATTAAAAATAAATCCTAAGAAATAATAATGAATAAACAGTTTTACATAAACGAAATTCAGACTCTTTTTGATGATGTACAAAGAGCAAAGATCTTTGAAGACCAGAAGATGATGACCGATGCCGTTCCTTTGTTTCCTGTTTCGGAGATCAATGCGGAATATGAAAAGAAAAAAGGACATGAAGGATTTAAACTGAAAGATTTTGTGACGGAAAATTTTGATTTTCCGGGTGCGAACGTTTCAGTGCGAAAGGAAGATCATCTGCCTGTTGTGCAGCATATCGAAAAGCTTTGGGATGAACTTACCCGTACTGCGTATGAGGAAAAAGGAACCCTGTTGAAGCTTCCGAAACCCTATATCGTGCCCGGAGGTCGTTTTAATGAGTTTTTCTATTGGGACAGCTACTTTATTATGCTCGGACTGCAGGCATCGGGAAGAATAGAAATGATGGAAAATATTGTTGAAAACTGTTCTTACTTAATTCAGAATGTCGGCTTTGTTCCGAATGCGAGCAGAACTCATTTTCTGAGCCGTTCACAGCCACCTTACTTTTCGCTGATGCTGGATCTTGTTTTTGAAACCACGCATGACGAAAAAATTTATACCCGATATCATGATACTTTAGAGAAAGAATATGCTTTCTGGATGAGTGGGGAAGAGCGTTTGGATAATACTTCCAGCTTGAAGAGAGTCGCAAAAACCAAAAACGGCGATTTACTCAACCGCTATTATGATGCAGACAATACACCACGTCCTGAAAGTTATCTTATCGATATTGAAGATAGTGAAAATACAGGAGAGGAATTTTACAGAAATATAAGAAGTGCCTGCGAATCCGGCTGGGATTTTTCCAGCAGATGGTTTGCAGACGGAGAACATATACAGACGATAGAAACACTGAATATTGCAGAAGTAGATCTCAACAGCCTTTTATGGCATTTGGAGAAAACACTTGCAAAATCATCAGCGCTTCTGAATCTGGCAGAGAAAGAAAATTATTTTACTCAAAGAGCAGCCGTACGCAGACAGATGATCGATACCTACTTTTGGGATGAAAAGACGGAATTTTATAAAGATTATCACTTAAAAAAACACACAACTACACCGTCTGAACATATTGCTGCTCTTTATCCATTATTTTTAGGCCTGGCAGACCAGAAACAGGCAGAGTCTGTGGCTAAAAATATTGCAGAGAAGTTTCTGTATCAGGGAGGTCTTGTCACCACCACAAAAAAAACCGGCCAGCAATGGGATCTTCCGAATGCATGGGCGCCCTACCAATGGTTAGGCTTTAAAGCAATGAAGAATTATGGTTTCGATGAACTGGCTGAGGAAATCAAAAATAACTGGTGCAACAATGTGGAAAGGGTATACAGCAACACCGGAAAATTAATGGAAAAATATAACGCGTTAGACACTGAAACCATTGCGGGAGGCGGAGAATACCCGAATCAGGACGGATTCGGATGGACGAACGGGGTCTATCTCAAATTAAAACAAAACTAACTCTATAAAAATCATATGCTATGAAAAAAAAATCGATCTTTTTAATGGCTGCCACCGCTACGCTTTATTTTAACAACACGTATGCCCAGGAAACTCCACAGGATAGCATCAAGACGTCTTCTATAGACCAGATTGTTATTACCGGGAACTCCGGCCCAAAAAAGAAAATAGAATCCAGTACCGCGATTTCTACGTTTAGCGCAAAAGAAATCCAGAAACAGAATCCCATCAGTGCTGCCGCTCTTTTACAGAGGGTTCCGGGGTTTGCTGTGGAAACTTCCGGTGGGGAAGTGGGAAATAACCTTTTTGCCAGAGGTATTCCTTCCGCAGGAGCATACGAATTTGTACAGGTGCAGGAGGACGGACTTCCGGTTTTTGAAGACGGAGCCCTTCAGTTTGCCAACGCAGATAATTTTTTCCGGGTAGATAATTCGGTGAGCCGTCTGGAAGCTCTGAGAGGAGGTTCAGGTTCCATTTACGCGAACAATTCTCCGGGAGGTTTGATCAACTTTATTACCAAAGAAGGAAGCAATGACTTTAAAGGAACGGCTAAACTGGAAACCAGTACGTACGGATTGATGCGTACCGATATGAATTTAGGCGGAGCTTTGGTGAAGGATAAACTATTCTTCAATGTCGGAGGGTTTTACAGAACGGATAATGGAATCAGAAAAACGGGATTCAGAGCCAATAATGGTGGACAAATCAGAATGAATCTTAAGTATGTCTTTGATAAAGGCTATGCTAAAGTGTATTATAAAAAACTGGATGACAGGAATACATTCTACCTTCCGATTCCTTTACTACAAGATGGAAACGACCTTAAAGAATTTCCTGGTTTTAATGCAAACTATGGAACCTACAGCTACAGAGGTGTAAGCCAGCTTAATATTCCACAGGCCGGCGGCGGATTTTTTAAGAGAGATCTTGAAAATGGAATTCACCCAAAAGTAGATGTGCTGGGCGCAGAATTTAAATATGATCTTGGAAATAATTTCAGCGTTCTAAACAAGACGAGATACACCAATATCAACATGGAATATACGGGAATGTTCCCTGCAGGAGCTCCTAAACTGGCTTCTGATTATGCAACTAAACCTGTTAGTGAAGGTGGTTTGGGAATGAGCAATTATCAGTATTCTTTGGTGAGTAATGGCTCTGTAGTGAATCCGCAGTATATACAGAAATTAGGATTCTGGGCTATTGATAAGCAGATGAATAATTTCGTTAATGATTTACAGTTGAATTATAAATTTGATAAAGGAAGTGTGACGGCAGGTTTCTATAAATCCAACTGGAAATCTCATCAATATTGGAACTGGAGTAATGTTTTAGCGACAGCTTCAGACAGGCCAACGCTTTTAAACCTTGTCAATCCATCGATAAGCCCTTCAGGTGCAGGATATTCTCAGACCTATAATGGGGTGAAAGATATGTCTTTTCTGATCAGAGATTCACAGATCCAGGGAAGTCTTAATGATGTTTATCTGAATTTAGATTATAATGTAACAGATGCTTTAAGTCTTAACGGAGGAATGCGTTACAGCCGTGATTACTATAAAGGATATGGAGTCAATACCACAACAGCGAATCTCAATAACTCTGGTTTAACGACTGACGGAACCCACAGTTTTGTGACGACTACAGCAGATGATAATATGGCGGTGCTGGGTAATAAGTATACCTACTGGAACTATGATATCAATAAAGTATCTTATACATTGGCGGCGAATTATAAGCTTAACAAAGGAAATGCAGTATATGCACGTTTCTCTCATGGTTTCAGATCTCCGAATGAAGAAGCTTATTATAATAATATGTCGGATCTGAGCGCTATCAAAGCGGTTGATACCAATCAGCTTGAAGTAGGATACAAATATTATTCACGTACTTTCGATATCGGAATTATTCCTTTCTATTCTACCCTTAAAAATCTTTCATTTACTGATGTGTTCTCAGACGGAACTTCAGAAAATAAATTTGCTAACACAACCAATTTCGGGGTAGAAATCGAAGGATACACAAGACTGTTCAATAATATTCTTGAAGTGACTTTCAACGGGACGATCCAGAATCCCAAATACAAAGATTTTGTAGGAAAAAATGCAGACGGAACTACCTTTGACTATGATGGAAATACGGTAAGAAGAATGCCTAAGTTCTATTTCAATATCTCTCCTGCAGTGAATATCACTAAAGAATGGAGAGCTTACGTAAGCATGAACTACTACGGGAAACGTTTCCAGAACGAAGGAAATACGGATGATAATATTCTGCCTTCATTCACTGAAGTGGGTGCCGGAATGTCTTATCAGTTAGGAAAAATACGTTTTGCAGTAGACGGAACGAATATCTTTAACACCATTGGTATTACAGAAGGAGATCCAAGATCCCAGATTACCCCGGGAACGAATATCAGAATGGCAAGACCCATTATGGGCGCTGCTGCAAGAGCATCCATCACACTGGATTTTTAAACTTATATTTATTTTCTTCATAAAAAAAACCGTCAGGAAATTTTCTGGCGGTTTTGCTTTTTTGTCGAAAGGAACTGAGTGATAAGAATCAAGATTTTAGGCATCAGATACTGGATATGAGACCTCATACACTCTAAAACCCTCATACACTCAAACTCCGCATCGCGAAACTATTTGAAAAACGGATTATACTCTTTCTCAAAACCAATCGTCGTTGGATTTCCGTGTCCAGAGAATACCTGCGTCTCATCATCAAGAATAAAAAGTTTGTTTTTAATTCCATTGATTAATTGCTCATGATTTCCTTTATAAAGATCCGTTCTTCCGATGCTTCCTTCAAACAAAACATCACCCGAAATCATGAAACTTTGATTTTCGTTATGATAAACCACGCTTCCCGGAGAATGTCCCGGAACATGATAAATTTTAAACTTTTCTCCGTCAAGATCAAGAACTTCACCTTCACTGATGTAGGTGATATCTGCTTTTACGGGATCAACTGAGAATCCAAATCGCATTCCGCTGACCTGAAGCATATCCAAAACTTCCTGGTCCTCCTGATGCATATAAACAGGAACTTTGAAGGTATCAAAAGCCCATTGAAGACCCAAAACGTGATCAATATGAGCGTGGGTCAAAAGAATCTTCTCTATTTTCAGCCCGTTTTCAGAAATAAAACTTTCAATCGCTTTGGTTTCCTGCTCATTCATATTTCCCGGATCGATCAGCCAGGCATTTTTATTTTCATTGTAAAGGATATACGTGTTTTCGCTGGCAAAATTAAATACGAAGCCTTGGATCTGAAGCATAATTGTTTTTTTTATTTCAAAAATACGATATTATTAAGAAAATCCCGATTTTTCGTTATCTTCGTCATAATGAAAACTTTGCGAATACTTTTACTTTCTTTGGGCGGACTGGTTTTTGGACAGAATATCCAGAGTATCCAGCTTTTTAACCCTCAGACGAACGATGAAACGCCTGTCATAAAATTTGGAGAACAGCTGATTTTAAGCTTTGATGACCTTACCAATGCCAGTGAAATCTACAGATACACTCTTAAACATTACGATAGAAACTGGAATGATGACAATCTGTTTTTTACAGAAATTGCAACGGGAAGTCTCAACGGGCTTTTAGATCAGTTTCAGTATTCTTTTAATACGTTGCAGCCTTATACCCATTATAAGCTTACCTTCCCGAATGATAAAATTCAGCCGAAGATCTCTGGAAATTTTGAACTGATCGTTTATAAAGATTCTGCAGACAAACCATTGTTCAAAAGACGCTTTTATCTGGTGGAAGATGCGGCATCTGTTGCTTTGAATATCTCTAGGATCGCAGACGCCAAAAATCCAAATGTCAATCAGAGAGTGGAGGTGAAAGCAACCTCAAAAGCCGGAGACCTTTCTTCCAATGTGAATTCTATGACTTTGAATGTCATGCAGAATAACAATCCCAATGTAGTGGTTAATAACCTTAAGCCAAGTGCTACTTTGGGAAATCAGCTGCTTTTTCAGCAAATGAATTTAACATTTCCCGGAAATAATGAATTCTATTATTTCGATAATAAGAATATGAATATGGCGGCAGACATGGTAAGAGCTACAGAATTGAAGGACGGTATTAATCAGACCTACTTGCATCCCGTGTGGGCTTTCCCTCTCAATTACCAATACCAGCCAGATGTTAATGGAGCATGGTATTACAGACGAAATGATCTGGGACTGGAAAGGAATGCGGAAAGGGAGGCTGATTATTCTTGGGTGTATTTTTCTTTAGATTCCGATCCTGTGGATAAGGAGATCTACGTGATGGGTGGTTTTAATAATTTTCAAGCCGGCAAAGAAAATCTGATGCAGTATGATGCGGCCAATAAAAGATATGTAGCCAGAATATTTCTGAAACAAGGTTTCTACAACTACATTCTAGCGACCAAAGAAGGCGACGGATCGCTGAACTTCGGAGAGATCAATGGTAATTTCTGGCAAACAGAAAACCTGTATCAGGGCTTTTTATATTATGCTCCTTTCGGACGTAATTATGACGGATTGATGGGATATGGTGAATTCAGAACGCCTATTGGGAAATAGTTTTGGGTGAAATGAATGCTTTTGGTAAAAAAAAATTCCTGGAATAGTAAAATAAATAGATTAAAATTATATACAGCAAAACCATTTCGCAAGAGATGGTTTTTTTGTGAAACGATGATGAATAAATCATTTGCGATAAATCAGAGAGTCTGTTCATTAATTAGATACAATGCAAAGCATAGTGAAAAATTAATTCACAATTATTTGATTTGCATTTAAAATTATTCATAATTATTGTTTGTTTTGATTAAATTATTTTTAGGTTAATGATCTTTTTAGGAAAAATGATAATTGGATTTTATGTATTCATATTTTAATTTGCTTATTATTTGTTTATTTATTTTATCATTTTGTTGTGAATAATTCCTAAATTAGTTTTAAAATTTTAACAAATATTATTATGAAAACGAAATTTATTCTGGCAGTAAGCGTTGCAGCTTGCTCCTTTGCTTTTGGACAAGAAACTCCATCAAAAGTAGTTCCGGGTAAAAGCGGACTTCATGCAGAATTTTTGAGATTTGATAAAAGTAGTCCCGATTTTAAGGGAGCTCCTGTTTTATTTGATGAAGCTTCGCAAAGACTGTCAGCAGGACAGTCTCGCAAGTTGGGATTGGAAAAAGATAAATTGGGCTTTGAAACCCATAGATTTCAACAAACCATCAATGATATTCCTGTAGAATATGGAATGATGGCCGTACAGACCAAAGGAGGAAAAATTGTGGGAGAAACCGGGAAATGGATTCTTAAAATACCGGCCACTATAGAGAAAAAAGCAAATATCTCTGAAAGTACGGCATTGCAGAGTGCTTTATCTTTTGTAGGAGCTGATTCTTATAAATGGCAGAATAAAGAAGAAGAAGAATTTATAAAAAAAGAATCTAAAAATAATGATGCAAGTTTTGCTCCAAAAGGAGAATTGGTATACTATTCGGATCCTTCAGATGAAAAGATAGGAGATCTCAAGCTTGCCTACAAATTCGATATCTATGCAGAAAAACCATTAAGCAGACAATATGTTTTTGTGGATGCCAAAGATGCTAAAGTTTTAGGAACTAATGCTTTGATTCATGAAACCAATGCTCCGGGAACTGCTACAACAGGTTACAGTGGAAACAGATCTATTGTTGCCGACTCATATAATGGAAGTTATAGATTAAGAGAAACCGGAAGAAATGGAGGAACTGCTGTAGAAACATACAATCTTAAAAAAGGGACCAGCTATGCATCAGCTGTAGATTTTACAGATACCGATAACAATTGGAACAACGTAAATACAAATAAAGATCAATATGCTACTGATGCCCATTGGGGAGCTGAAATGACTTTAGATTATTTTTATACCAAATTTGGAAGGAAAAGTATAGATAATAATAATTTTGCGATTAAATCTTATATTCATTACTCAACCAATTATTTTAATGCATTTTGGGACGGTTCCAGAATGACTTACGGAGACGGTAGCTCTACGACAAACGGAGGTAAGCCTTTAACCGCTCTTGATGTTTGCGGCCACGAGATTACCCATGGTTTGACTACTAAAACCGCAAACCTTGCTTATCAAAGAGAGTCAGGAGCCTTAAATGAAGGATTTTCTGATATTTTTGGAAATACAATAGAACGTTGGGCAAGACCAACACAAGCAAGCTGGAAATTAGGAGAAGATTTCAGTTATGTAATCAGAGATATGGCCAATCCTAATGCGTATAGCCAACCGGATACTTATTTAGGAACCTACTGGAAAGCTACGACAACATCGGGTTGTTCAACTCCAAGCCAATCCAATGATTATTGTGGAGTACACACGAATTCCGGAGTCCTTAATTTCTGGTATTACTTACTGGTAACCGGAGGAACAGGCACCAATGATAAAGGTTTTGCTTATAATGTGTCAGCAATAGGAATAGATAAGGCAGGAGCCATTGCTTATAGAACACTGACCAATTATCTTACTTCTTCTTCCACCTATGCTAATGCAAGAACTTATTCACTTCAGGCCGCTGCAGATTTATACGGTGCCGGAAGTAATGAAGTAACACAGGTGACCAATGCCTGGAATGCAGTAGGTGTTGGTGGCGGTACTTCGGCAGCAGGAAAAACAGCTGCAGAGGCTTCACTGTATACCATCAGTCCAAATCCTGCAACTGATAAATTTACGGTTCAGTTCGAAGGAAAAGAAGGAAAAGGAATTGTAGAATTGGTGAGTCTTACCGGAAAAAGAGAGATTTCTGAGAAATTCAAAATGACCGACGGTTTAAATAAAGTAGATATTCAGCTTCCATCTGCTATACTTTCAGGAGTATATATTGTTTTGGTGAACGGACAAAAAGCAGGAAACCTGATCAAAAAATAAACTTTAATATATTTAAAAAAGGGGCACAAAATTCATTTTGTGCCCCTTTTGTTTTATGTATTGAAGAAATTAGACCAGATAAAAATCATTCAGCTTTTCTTCGCACAGTATTTTTACAACATCAATCCAGCGGTCTTCATCATTCAGACATGGAATATAGTGGAAACTTTCACCACCTCCATGCTGAAATTGTTCTTTACCCTCCACTGAAATTTCTTCCAGGGTTTCAAGACAGTCAGAAACGAAGGCCGGACAAACAATAGCCAGATTTTTCACTCCCTTTTTAGGAATTGTTTCTAAAGTCTCATCCGTATAAGGCTCTATCCATTTGTCTTTTCCTAATCTCGACTGGAAAGAAACAATGGTTTTTTCTTTGGGAAGATTTAATTTTTCAATAACAAGGCTGGTCGTTTTATAACATTGATGACGGTAACAAAACTTATGGCTCGGGTTACTGTCTCTTGAGCAGCAGTCATTAAGATTACAGGTATGGGTGGGATCTGTTTTGTAGATATGCCTTTCCGGAACACCATGATAAGAAAACTGCAACGCATCGAAATTTTCAGGAAGTTTTTCCCTGATACTTTCTGCGAGACAGTTGATATAAATATCTCGGTTGTAAAAAGGCTGGATATAAGTAATCTTTACCTTCGGGAATTTCTTTTTTCTTACCTCTTCAGCCTTTTCAATGACTGTTTCCGTTGTACTCATCGCATATTGCGGATACAATGGGAAAAGAACAATCTCGGAAACTCCCTGATCAACTAATTTCTGAATTCCTGCTTCAATGCTGGGCTGAGCATATCTCATTCCGATTTCTACAGGAACATCAACGATTTTCTGAAGTTTTTTCTGAATTTTTTGAGTAATGACAATTAAAGGAGAACCTTCATCCGTCCATACTGTTTTATAAGCTTCTGCAGATTTTGCTGGTCTTGTTTTAAGAATAATTCCCTGAACCAACAATGCCCGGAAAAACCAACGGTAATCAATCACCTTTTCATCCATCAGGAATTCGTCAAGATATTCCTTTACATCATTGACCGCCGTTGATCTTGGCGATCCCAGATTTACCAGTAAAATTCCTTTTTTAGCCAATATTTTTAATTTTAATTATGTGAAACAGCGTTTTCAAAATCTGTTATCAATGTTGATACTCTGGCAAAGGTATTATTTTCAACCAAGCCATCGTTAAATTTCCCCTTTATACCTTTGATTAAAAGCTGATGCTGATCTTCTATTGTCGCCCCCAATGTTTTCAAAATCATTATTAATTCTTCGTGCCCTTTTTCTCCGTTGGCAGATGCCGTAATTACAGCAACTGGTTTTTCGGAAAAAAGAGTAGTGGAAACGCACCATTCCAATAAGTTTTTCAACCTGCTGGGAATACTGAAAATATATTCCGGAGTAGAAAATACAACCCCTTTTGAATGTTCGATTTCCTTTCTGATCTTCACTACTTCATCCGGAATATCCGTATCAGTTAATGAAGTATCAAAATGTGGAAGTGTAGAAAGATTATCATACAGATGGAAATTAATATCCGTATCTGAATGTTTTTCCAGAACCTGTTCCAGTAATTTATGATTGCTTGAATGTTGTGTAGCACTTCCAACAATGATCAAAATCTTCTTTCCGGATATCATTACGATTAATTATCCGTTGACAGCTTCCACTCTCTCTACAAGATCCGGAACGAATTGTTTTAGAATATTTTCAATTCCGTTTTTCAAAGTAGCGGTAGAACTCGGACATCCTGAACAAGCGCCCTGTAAAAGCATTTTAGCAGTTTTGCTTTCCTGATCGTATTCCATCAGGGAAATTTTTCCACCGTCGTTTTCTACTGCAGGAGCTACATATTCATTTAAGATATCTGAAATTTTCTGCTCATCATCTGTATAATCTCTGTTGATGATTTTTTCAACAGGATTTTCATGTTTCTGAGGTTCGATCGTTGAAATTTCGCCTCCGTTCTGAAGATATTCAGCAATGAAACCGCGAACAGCCATCATCACCTGATGCCATTCTACAGAATCATCTCTTGTCACGGCAACAAAATTATCAGAAATAAAAATTTCCTTAGCGAAATCAAATTCATTAAAGATCGCTTGTGCTAAAGGAACTCCTTCCGCAGCCTCTACTGATTTTACTTCCACAAAACCGTCAATAAGCATTTTGCTGGAAACAAATTTCATCGCATTAGGATTAGGCGTCATCTCTGCATAAATCTGATACATTTCCTTCTTTTTCTGAAGGTAAATTCTCGGATTAGCCAATAATTCATCCTCAATCACATTTTTAAGGCTGTCAGCTACATGTTCCCATTCTATTGTATCCTGCTTTGCAATCGCTACAAAATTTGCAGTAATGAAAATTCTTTCCACAAAAGGATAATTGAAAAGTTCCTGGGCTAAAGGAATTTCTGAAATATCTGAACTTCTGTCCAACTCTAAAGAGCCCGGGATCAGGTTATAATCCGCGACAAATTTCATCACTTTCGGGTTTTCAGTTGGTTCTATAAGTATCGTACGCATTTTTTCGTTAAATTTGAGATACAAAAATACGCAATTAGAAATTAGAAGTTGGAGATTAGAAATTAGATTTTTGCTATCACACTCATTTAGAAATAAAAATTCAGGAGTTAGAGAATAGAATTTGGAAATTGGCGGAGCAGAAGTATAATCTTCAAATAAACTGAATTTCAAATCATCAAATTAAAACTATGGCAATTGTAAAAGAACTTTTAGGAAAAAAACCTCAGATAGGAGAGGATACTTTTTTGGCAGAAACGGCAACCATTATCGGAGACGTTACCATGGGCAAAAACTGCAGTATCTGGTATAATGCAGTAATCAGGGGAGATGTAAACTACATCAGAATGGGCGACAAAGTAAATGTTCAGGACAATGCAATGTTGCACTGTACCTATCAGAAATATCCTTTACACCTTGGAAATAATGTGTCCATCGGCCACAATGCGATTGTTCATGGATGCACCATCAAAGATAATGTACTGATCGGTATGGGTGCTATTGTGATGGATGATTGTCTGGTAGAGGAAAACTCCATTGTAGGAGCAGGTTCAGTAGTAACGCAGGGGACTCATATCAAATCAGGAGAAGTGTGGGGTGGAGTTCCTGCAAAAAAAATTAAAGATATTTCTGCCCAGCTATTGGAAGGAGAAGTGAACAGAATTGCTGATAATTATGTAAAATATTCTTCCTGGTATAAGGAGAATCTTGAAGCTTAAGAATAGGAGAATATTAGGTTTTGAGAGCGTAAAAGGATTTGAGAGTGAATGAGCTCAGTGATTAATGGTTGCTATTCCAAGTAGCAGAAAATTTTTGAATTAATGACCTGAACATCTCAAATCTCATGTATGAAATCTACAATCTTATTTCGTGACCTTCTTCAGCATTTATTCGCGAAGTAAAATTCACATTAGTTTCAAAATAATAAAAGCTCCATCCTGTCGATAGAGCTTTTTTTGATCCTTAGTATCAACTCCTGAGTGAGTTTTGTTGCTGATTCAACCGGATAGATAACCTTTGCTTTGATTTTTACTTTTTTATTGTTCTGCCGTGATGAGCAATGCTTTTCCTGCAATACATTTGATAGAAGTAGGAGGCATCACTATCATACAGTCAGAAGTGATATTGTACTTCTCGTTGAAGGTTTTTACTTTTTGGGTATAGTCCTCAACTCTTGGTAAAAAGGTAGCTTCAATTTTTTTTGGATAGGCGATATACTGCTGAGGTCCTCCGCAGGCTTTGGCTCCCATGGGCGCAAATGTCCAATCAGAAGCAGTAGTACATTTTTCTTTTGAGACTTCAGATTCAATAGATGCTTTTAATTTATCCAGCTGAGCCTGTTCATATTTCTGGCTGTCTTCATCGGCAGGTCTTTCGGAGATATCTTTAGGAAGATTGGTATTGACGTTCTTGGATGTATTACATGAAACCAAGGTAAGTGTAGTGCATAATGCTAGTAATGGAATATTGATGAAAAATTTTTTCATTATAATTTCTTTTCTGTTAAAGAATTTTCAAAAGTTATGCCAAGGTAACAAATTCAAATTCATTTTCCGTAATTTTGGAGCCGTGAACAATCATTTTTTTGACTTAATAGAGCATACGAACAGAAGCGTTTTTCTTACAGGAAAAGCAGGAACCGGAAAAACAACTTTCCTTAATGACTTTGTAAAGAAGACAAGGAAAAAGTATATTGTGGTAGCGCCTACGGGAATCGCCGCAATCAATGCCGGAGGAGTAACCATCCATTCTATGTTTGGCTTGCCTTTAAGGACTTTTTTACCGACTACAGACCGTATCGATGGCAGTTTGGCAAATAATATTGCTGATCTGATGCCCCATTTCAAATACAGAAAAGATAAGCTTAAACTTTTAAGAGAAGTAGAGGTTCTGATTATTGATGAGGTTTCTATGCTCAGAGCGGATGTTCTTGATATGATGGATTTTTCACTGAGATTTATCAGACGAAACAATCAGAGATTTGGTGGCGTTCAGATGTTGTTCATTGGAGATCTTTATCAGCTGCCTCCCGTTGTAAGGGATGAACATATTTTAAAGATCTGCTACCAGTCTCCTTTCTTTTTCGACAGTCATGCCGTTAAAGATATTCCGCTGCTGACTATTGAACTGACTAAAGTGTACAGACAGTCGGATGAAAAATTTCTGGATATTCTGAATGCGATCCGTGACGGTGATGTAGCCAATATTAATTTTGATGTTCTGAACGAAAGGTATGATCCTGATTTTAAAGCTGGAACTGATTCCTATGTTTATCTTTGCTCACACAACAGGATGGCCGATGAGATCAACCAGCAAAAACTGGAGGAAATTGATCTGACAGTGAAAACTTATGAAGCCAAACTTTTTGGTGATTTCAAGGAAAACCAGTTTCCCAATGAACAATTTTTAGAATTAAAAGTGGGCGCACAGGTGATGTTCATCAGAAATGATATTACCGGAGAAAAAAAATATTTCAACGGAAAGTTGGGGGAAATTATCTCACTTGATGATAACGAAATCAAAGTCGTTCTTGATGGAAGCGAAAGAGAAATTGTTGTAAAAAGAGAAGTCTGGGAACAGAAAAAATATTTTCTGGACACTGAAAAAAATATCAAAGAAGAGGTGCTCGGAAGCTTCGAACAGTTCCCGATCAAACTTGCCTGGGCGGTTACCATTCACAAAAGTCAGGGATTAACGTTTGATAATGTCATTATTGATGCCGGAAAAAGTTTCACCGCAGGACAGGTTTATGTAGCTCTGTCAAGATGCCGAACGCTGGAAGGGATTGTTTTAAAATCCAAAATCACTCCTGAGGTTATTTTTAAGGATAACAGAATTCTGCAGTTTCAGGGAAATACTTTTGCCAATGACAATGTAGAAGCGATCCTGAACCGTGAAAAATATGATTACAGCATCAAGAAAGTTCTTCGTACGGTAAACTGTCTTTGGTTCCTGCATGAAGTAGAAGAGTGGAATAAGCTTTCTATCACCACCAAAAGCATTGATCATGTCAAAACCAATCAACTTTATCTTCAGCTGAAACATGAAATTGTTAATCTTGGAAAAATTTTCGAAAAACTGGAAAGGGTTATTTCACAGAAGGTTAATAATTTCATTGAGAACAAAGAAGAATGGACCGAAATTGAAACTAAAACCAAAGGTGCAGTAAATTTTTTCTTTACCGAAATCAGGGATAAAATCTTCAATCCGTTGAAGGAGTTTTATGCTGAAGTTAAAGGAACAAAAGGCTTAAAACAATACAATGAAGAATTCAGAGACTGGCTGGAGGATACTGAAGAGTATCTCAACAATCTGAAAGAAGCTCATTTACTGGAAACTAAACTTTTAGATGAAAAAAACGATAAAGAAATCAATTTAACGATCGCGAAAGTTCCTTCTCAGGTCCTAACTTTTCAATTATTCGAGCAAGGAAAAACCATCGGTGAAATTGCCATGGAAAGAGGCTTGGTCAAAGAAACAGTAATCGGGCATTTAGCAAAATTTGCAGAGCAGGGATTACTCGATATTTCAAGAGTCATTACCTCAGATAAGATCAAAGCATTTGAAGACCAGTTCTACAAAAATCCATTTGAAACTTTAACGGAATGGAAAAATGCATTGCCGAATGATTTTGAATTCAATGAAATCAGGATTTTGATCAATCATTATACTTTTAAAAAAGAGAAGAATGATTCGATATAACAAAAAAGACTGTCCCAAAAGAGAGACAGTCTTTTTTTATTTGTTTAAGAGATCCTGATTGACCCTATATCCAACGATCTTGATATCTCCGTTTTTATCTTTCTCCATAGAAAAAGTTTCTTCTGTTTTGGCCATACCTCTTTTGACATTGTATACCAACAGATACTCACTTTTGGCATTAGATCCTTTTATAATAAGAGTTTCCCATTTTACCAAATCATATTCTTCAACCCTCCCTATATCATTTTGAGTAGTGTTGATGATCTGAAGTAATTTTTCCTTGTCTGTTACTTCAAAAAACTTATCACCGAACAGGTTGTAAATTGTATCCAGATTACCTCCGTATTTTAGTTCCCAAAAGAATTTTTGTGAGATTTCTTCTGCATCTTTTTTATCTTCCTCACGGTTTGAAAAGGTTTGGTTAAAAGAACAACTGATCAGAAGAAAAGAAATAAGAATAAGATATATTTTTTTCATGGGAATTTTTTTTATTAAGTAAGCTTCGGTTTTTATGGAAGATTTACAAATCGAATTTAAGTTATTTTTATTTTACCTGTAAAGCTCAGATCACTTTCAAATATACAAAATGGATTGTACTTTTAAGAATTCAATTTGTGTAAACAAAATCATTGACAGAGAAATTTAATTCCGATAGTTTTTTCTCACAACACCGATCAGACTTATCAATTACAAAAAGTAACTAATACAGATGATATGGTTTAAATTTGTATGGTTTTTAGAACCTGAAATTTAAAATAATGAAATTGAAAGGAGATTTTTGATCCCCTTTAAAACAAATATCTTGATATGAAAAATTTTGAAATATCGGTGCTGGACCTTGCTCCCGTAAAGCAGGGAAAAAGCATTCACGATACCTTTCAGGACAGTTTATCTTTAGCAAACCATACTGAACATTTAAATTATAAAAGATTCTGGCTGGCCGAACATCACAATATGGAAAGTATTGCTAGCTCTGCGACCTCCGTTCTGATCGGCTTTATTGCCAACGGAACGAAAACAATACGAGTAGGATCAGGAGGAATTATGCTTCCCAACCACAGTTCACTGGTTATTGCCGAACAGTTTGGAACCCTGGAATCTCTTTTTCCGGGAAGAATAGATCTCGGTCTGGGAAGAGCTCCTGGAACTGACGGACTTACCGCTCAGGCTTTAGGAAGAAATCCTGCGATCATCAACCAGCAGTTTCCAAGACAAATTTTAGAACTTCAAACGTATTTTTCAAAGGAAAATGCTGATGCTTTGGTCCGTGCGATTCCTGGAGAAGGTCTGGATATTCCATTGTATATGCTGGGTTCCAGTACAGATAGTGCTTGGCTGGCTGCTGAACTTGGGCTTCCGTACGCTTTTGCAGGACATTTTGCTCCGGAACAGATGGAAATGGCGTTTAAAATTTACAGAGAGCATTTTCAGCCTTCAAAACAG
Organism: Chryseobacterium carnipullorum; assembly: GCF_900142785.1. GTDB lineage: Bacteria > Bacteroidota > Bacteroidia > Flavobacteriales > Weeksellaceae > Chryseobacterium > Chryseobacterium carnipullorum. The sequence goes on from NZ_FRCD01000010.1 coordinate 171,024, forward strand.
TTGGATCAACCTTATATTATGGCTTGTGTCAATGGTGTGGCAGCAGAAACGTCTGAAGAGGCTCATAAAATTTCTACGACATTGTTTCAGGCCTTTATCAATATCGTAAGAAATGACCGTAAACCTTTTGCCCCGCCGGTAGATGATATGGATGATATCTGGTCACCAATGGAAAAATCAATGGTGCTTCAGAAACTAAGATATACGTTTATAGGAGATCAGGCAGAAATTGAAGAGAAGATGAAAGATTTTCAGGAAAAATTCAATGTGGACGAATTGATTATCAATTCACATATCTATGATCATCAGAAAAGACTGAGATCTTATGAAATTTTCAGAGAGGCAAGCAACTCTTTATCCAAAGCCTAACAAACCCTCTATATTAATTGGCAGATGCTTATTTTTATAAGTATCTTTGCACAAATAAAAAGTAAACATGTCTGATATTAAATTAAATACTATTCCAGAGGCTATTGAAGACCTTAAAAATGGTAAAATAATCATAGTAGTAGATGATGAAGACAGAGAAAACGAAGGAGATTTTCTTTGCGCTGCAGAATTGACGACGCCGGAAATTATCAATTTTATGGCACTTTATGGAAGAGGACTTATATGTATGCCCCTTCCTGAAAAAAGATGTGACGAGCTTGGTTTGGAAGTCATGGTAAGCAGAAGCAGTGATCCTAAGGAAACCGCTTTTACCGTTTCTGTTGACCTTCTTGGAAACGGAACCTCTACAGGTATTTCTGCCGGAGACAGAGCCAAAACAATTTTAGCTTTGATGGATGAAAAATCCAAGCCGACAGATTTCATGAGACCCGGACACATCTTCCCGCTTCGTGCAAGAAAAGGAGGTGTTTTAAAAAGAGCAGGACATACTGAAGCTGCTATTGATCTGACTCAGTTGGCAGGTCTGAAAGAAGGAGGAGTGATCTGTGAAATTATGAACGATGACGGAACGATGTCTCGTTTGCCTGAGCTTCACGCTTTCGCTCAAAAGCATGATATGAAGATTGTTTCTATTGAAGATCTGATCCACTATCAGCTTAAAAAAGGAAACCTGATCGAAAGACTGGAAGAAAGAAAAGTAAAAACAGCCTATGGTGAGTTTGATTTCTATGCTTTCAGAGAAACCTCTAACGACCAGATCCATTTTGCCCTGACAAAAGGAGCATGGACGGTTGATGAGCCTGTTTTAGTAAGAGTTCAGTCTTCAGATTCTTATTTCGATGTGTTGACAAGACTTAACAATGGTGAGAAGCCTTTATTGGAAAAAGTAACCAATATGGTGAATGAAGCAGGGAAAGGAGCTGTTATTTTCATCAATAACGTTTCAAATTCTGAAAATACATTGAGAAAACTGCAGCAGTTCATGAATTATCAGGACGGGCAGGAGCAGCATCCTACTTTAGCTTACAACTACAGAGATTACGGTATCGGAACACAGATCCTGAAAAATCTGGGAATCAATAAATTCAAGGTGATTACTCAGAATCCTAATATTAAGCCCCAGGTTGGAGGATATGATGTAGAGGTGACCGAACTGGTTCAGCTGTAAAAGTGAATTTTGAGTGGTCAGTAGCATACCAATACTACAGATCATTTGTAGAAATATAATCAATAAAAAGGTTTAGGATTTTTCTAAACCTTTTTTTATTTTTAAGCCATGATAGAGTCCTTAAAGAAACACATCAGGGAGTACATTGAAATCTCAGATGAGAACCTCGAGAAATATTGCAGTGCTTTCAGTCTTCAGAAGATCAGGAAGAAAGATTTTCTTTTGAAAGAAGGAGATATCTGTGAAGCTGAAGGATTTGTGATGAACGGGTGTTTCAAAGTTTTCCGTACAGACAGCAATGCAGACGAGCAGATTCTTTATTTTGCAGTAGAAGACTGGTGGATCTCAGATATCGACAGTTTCATTAATCAGATTCCGTCACAGCTGAATATCCAGGCTATTGAAGACAGTGAAATTCTTCTCATTTCAAAAGAAGACAAAGAAAAGCTATACCAGGAAATCCCTGAAATTGAAAGGCTGATGAGACTTAAATTTCAAATGTCCATCATTGCCCTTCAACGAAGAATTATTGATAATTTAAGCAAGCCCTCCGAGGAACGTTATCAGGATTTTTTGAAAAAGTATCCCAAAACAGCCCATCGTCTTACCAATATTCAGATTGCTGCCTATTTGGGAGTTACTCCTGAATTTATAAGCAGAATCAGGAGGAAAATGGTGAGTAAGAATTGATCAGGAGAAAGATATCAGATTTTAGACACGAGATGGGAGAATCTTTAGGTTACAGAGAAAGGACTTTAGCAATAAATCTACCAACGGGTAATAACAAGCAGCTAATCTTCGAAACCGAATCTCATACTCTGAAATCCTTCAACTAAAACTTTATTTCTTCAAAGTTTCTGAACCCATTCAGAAAATCCTTTACCGTCATTCTTTTTTTGCCTTCAAGCTGAAGTTCCAGTGGGAAATACAGACCGTCTTCCGTATAAATTTTGAATTCATTTTTAGAGATGTCCAATGTTCCGGAAGGTTTTCCATGATCTGAAATCTCAAATTTTCCAGCAAATATTTTTAATCCTTTTTCTTCTTCCCCAATTTTGATCGTAGTGAATGCAGCAGGATAAGGTGACATCCCAAGAATAAATTGATGAACTGTTTTTGAAGAAGCTTTCCAACTGATTCTGGTGTCTTCTTTAAAAATTTTATAAGCATTTTTCGGATGCTCCACCTGAGGTTGAGGTCTTTCCACGATGGCATTTTCTGCAAGGCCATCAAGTGTTTTTACCACTAATTTTGAACCCATTTCCATTAACCGGTCGTGAAGACTTCCTGCATTTTCGTCCGGTAGAATTTCAAGTTCTTCCTGAAGAAGGATATTCCCCTCATCAATTTTTTCATTGATAAAGAAGGTGGTAGCCCCTGTTTTTTCTTCACCGTTAATTACTGCGTAGTTGATAGGAGCTGCTCCTCTGTAATCAGGAAGAAGGGAAGCGTGAAGATTGAAAGTTCCCAGTTTAGGCATTTCAAAAAGAACTTTTGGCATCATTCTGAAAGCCACCACTACAAAAACGTCAGCATCCAGTTTTCTCAGTTCCTCTAAAAATTCAGGATTTCTTAACTTTTCCGGCTGGAAAACAGGAATATTATTTTCTGAAGCATACACTTTTACAGGAGACTGATTGATCTTCTGCCCGCGGCCGCTGGCTTTATCAGCAACAGTAACAACCCCTACCACTTGATGTTCTGACTGATGGATAGCCTCCAAAGAAGTTTTTGCAAATTCCGGAGTTCCTAAAAAAACGACTTTCAATGATTTCATAGCACAAAGATAAGGGTTTTTGGGAGAGTTTTGGAATTGGAGGGTTTTAGGATCGGAGAGTTTTATACTTTAGAGTGTTTTAGTTGCTGGTTGGCCGTTACTGGTTCCAACCATATACCTCTTATCCCAATCTTGATTACCATAAGCTAATCTAAACTCCTTTTTTACCATAATTTGTCTGAAATCTGCTGTCTAAGGTTCATCATTCATTTGCGAAGCAAAATTCACCATTGCTTATCACTCATTACCCTTTACTCATGATTCAGTGCATACGTTCTGAAATTCAGCATTTTTATTTTTCCAGCATCCAAAAGGAAGATCAGATTTTCTAGAATGTTATTTTTAGAATGGTAGTTCAGCTGTACAGAAAGATCTTCAATGGTTGACGGTTTTTTAGCCAATAAATTAATGATCTGTTGGGAAATATTTTTTCCAAAGATGGACTGTTTATTTTTTTCACAGACTGAACACTGGCCACAATTCTTCGTATTCTTTTCGCCAAAGTAGGCGAGAATAAGTTTCATTTTACAGTAATCATTATTTTCTATGAAAAACTTTATTTCTTCCCATTTCTGGATCTTATTCTTTTGAATGTGTTCAAAGAGTTTCCAGTACGCTGCATTGATGGCTCTTTCGTCACGAGGTTTTAGAAATTTTATGCTTGACAGGGCTCCGTCCACATACTCAAGATAATTTTTCTGCTGCAATTCTTTCAGCCGCTCTTTGATCAGAGGAATGCTCACTCCGATCTTATTGCTAACCTGTTGCTCACTGAACATCACCTTATGGGTAGTGATTCCTGATATCGTACGAAGCAGAAGCTCTATGAAATAAGCGTCTTTCTGTGGTAATTGGTCTATTTCATCTGCATTGAAAAGAAGCTCCAGTGACGACAGGCTTTTGTTGTCGTTATGATAAATGATTTCCTGATTATGAAGGAAATTAAGAACGTTACTGATCTTAGCTTTCGATAATCTTGTGAAATTTTGTATTCCCTGAGTATTCAGCTGGAAAACTTTTTCCGGTAGCTCATATTCTGCCACCTGGAAAATGGAGTAGAGGTAGGTGATAATCTTTAAAAACTCTGCCTTGTTTGGAATTTGGTTTTTCAGGATGTCATCAAAATTAAGGAGTTCCTGTTTGTTCCAGAGAAGAAATGCAAAACTATCCTTGCCGTCCCTTCCTGATCTTCCGATTTCCTGGTAATAATTCTCTAATGACGGGGCAGGAGAGTAGTGGATCACAAAGCGGACATTGTCTTTGTCTATTCCCATTCCAAAGGCATTGGTTGATATCAGAACCTGATTATCGCTTTGATTCCAGATATTCTGTCTTGTATTTTTCTCTTTTGTCGTTAAACCCGCATGGAAATAATCTACATTTTTTACCTGATTTTTTTTTAGAAACTCTGCCAGCATTTCCGCATCCTTTCTTGTCCTTACATAGACAATCCCTGAATCATTGTTGTGCTTCAAGATATCCAAAACACGTTGAAATTTGTCAGAAACTTCATCCATGAAAATTCTGATATTATCTCTTTTAAAACTTTTCTGGAAAACAAAGGGCTTTTTAAGTTCCAGTTTGTTTTTAATCTCTTCCAGCACTTTGGGAGTTGCAGTAGCTGTTAAAGCCAAACATGGAATCTTTGGGTTGTTTTTCCTGAATTCTTTAATATTCTGATAGCTTGGGCGGAAATCCTGACCCCATTCTGAAATACAGTGAGCTTCATCTACCGCAATAAAAGACAACTGAATTTCTTCAATATTCTGCAGAAATTGATTATTCGTCAATCTTTCAGGAGAAACATACAACAGCTTGGTAAGTCCGTCTTTACAACGGTTATAGACTGCTTCTGCATCATATTCATCCAGTTCGGAAGATAAATAATCTGCTTCGATACCGCGATGCTTCAGCTGGCTCACCTGATCTTTCATCAGGGCAAGCAGGGGAGAAATAACCAGACAGGTTCCTTCCTTTAATAAGGCAGGCAGTTGGTAGCAAAGTGATTTTCCAGCACCGGTTGGTAAGAGAACGAGACTATCTTTTTCATTGATGACTGCATTAATGATCTCTTCCTGAGAATCTCTGAAACTGTCATAGCCCCAAAAAAACTTTAGGGTATCATATTTTAATTTTTGGAAATCCTGCTGAGAAATCATAAGGTAAAAGTAATAAAAGTATTACAACAAAAAAAGCCGTGCAAGGCACGGCTTTGATATATTTACTGCTAAATATTATTTAGCTTCGAAGTATACTCTTCTGTTGGCTCTGTTTTTCCATTCAGGGCATTTAGTAGCTGGTTCACACTCAGGATATTTAAGGTCTTTTTCACCTTTTCCTACTGCGTTGATTTTTCCAGACTGAACTCCGTTCTTAATTAAGTAAGACTTAACATTATTTGCTCTTCTCTCAGAAAGTTTCTGATTGTAAGCATCAGTACCTCTTGTATCAGTAGCACCGATTACACTGTAAGAACCAGTTGAAGAATTGATATAGTTAACTGCATTATTTAAGATGGGAGTGTTTGAAGGTAAAATTCTGTCAGAATTTAAATCGAACTCAATTCCTTCAAGTTTAGTTTCTGTTTCTACTACAGGTCCTGCAGTCGTTGTAGGACATCCGTTGTTTTCAACAGGTCCGGGAACTGTTACACACTTGTCGTAAAGATCGATGACACCGTCAAGATCTGTATCAAGAGCAACACCAGCACCATCTACTCTTGCACCAGCAGGAGTGTCAAGCTGTCTGTCCCAATCGTCACAAACTCCGTCGTTATCAGCATCTCCTTTTTTACATACTTCAATATCCTGGTTTTTGTTAGCCAAAACATCTAGCTTATAATAGATTTCCTGTAGTGGATCATGCCACATTAAGTGAGACTCGTGTTTTCCAAGTTTCAATGAAATCCCTAAAGTAGCATTAAAGAAGTTATCAGATACCTGCTCTTCACGTCTGTTGATCGTACTGTATTTGTCGCCTCCACCATCAAATTCATCGTCACCGGTTACAACATACATCAATCGGCCTTCAAGGTCAATTCTTCTGTTAATTTTATATTTTAAACCGGCACCAGCCTGCATAAACATAGACCCGAATTTAAATGGTTTAACTTCAGTAGCAAGTCTTTGTCCTGTAATATCTTTCTGGTAGGCTCTGTAAGCAATCGTACCGATACCAGCGTAACCATGAAGTGCCCATCTGTATGGAGAGTGGTTGTCAACTCTTCTCATAAGATTAGAGAAGTTGATATCTCCTAATAAAGATATTGCATCATACTGAGTTCTTCCAGCTACAGCTTTCGCGTCTGGAGCAGCATCTTTAGTGTTGAACCATCCTTGTCTTGTTTCACCTCTGTCATACTGTAATTTCAAACCAAAAGCATGAGTAATGGCTTTATCGATACTTACATAAGCAGAGTATCCGAAAAGGTTTTTACCGTTACCATTCTTTATGGAAGTCATATCCGCAGACTGGATTAGCGGTACACCTGCACCAGCTGAAATAGACCAGTCATTAAATCTTTTTGACTGATTGGTAAACGGGGAAACGTTGGCAGAACCGGAAGAAAATGTGTTTGGATATTCTCCATTTGAAACTGCCGTTGAGTCTTGTGCATAGCTTGCGGCTGGAATGGCCATTGCTAATGCTACAATTGCTAAACTTAATTTCATAGTGTATTTTTTATTTAGTTAATTAAATGATTTTATTTTTAAATAAACAAGCTTAATGCCCTGTTTATTATTTTGTAGGGCATCCGTTGTTCTCAACAGGTCCAGGAACCGTGACGCACTTATCATACAAATCGATGACACCGTCAAGATCCATATCTAAAGCTACACCGGCACCATCCACTCTTGCTCCTGCAGGAGTATCTAACTGTCTGTCCCAATCGTCGCAAACCCCATCATTGTCAGCATCACCTTTTTCACATACAACAAGCTCTGTAGAAGCATTTTCTAAAACGCTTGTTCTGTAATAAGCTTCCTGAAGTGGGTCATGCCATGCCAAGTGGGATAGATTTTTTCCTAATTTGAAAGAAACACCTAAAGTAACAGTCCATGCATTATCAGACCTTGAATCGCTGATCATGTTATACTTTGAGCCTGGTACTGCCGGGTCATAATCGTTTGGACCTGCCCATCCGCCTCCGTCAAATTCATCATCACCACTTATGATATACATGGTTCTTGCTTCGATATCGATAAGTCTTGAAACGTTGTATTTCAATCCTGCTCCAAACTGATAGAATAAAGAGTTGATGTCTAAATTCTGCTTGATAAACAATGGAACTCTTTTAGGAGTATTACTCCATCTGTATTCATTTCCATCATGCAGAGAAGTATTGTAACCCTGGAAACCAATTCCTGCATAACCATGGAAAGCCCATCTGTAAGGGGAATGATTATCTACTCTTCTCAATAAATTGGAAAAGTTTACATCTCCCATTAATGCAACCTGATCAAATTTGGTCGTTGCTGTACCTACACCAGCCAAAGCACCGGCTACCCCTTCTAATTGTGCTTTCTGCTTTGTTTCACCTCTCTGGTAGATAAGGCTTAATCCAAAAGCATGCGTGATCTGCTTGTCAATACTTACATAAGCATTATAGCCCCAGTTGACCTTTTTGTCATAAAAAGATCTTAAATCGGAATGAGCCATAAATGCAGCACCACCACCAACAGAAATAGACCAGTCGTTGAAACGTCTGGACTTATTGTCGAATGGCTTTACATTAGCAGAACCTGAAGAAAAGGTATTAGGATACTCAGTTGAAGAGTTTACTGTTGTACTGTCCTGAGCATAAGCTGTGATAGGAAGTGCGGCCAATAATAATAAACCTAATTTCATATTGTATGTTTTATGTTTTTTTATTTTAGATAAAATCTTTCAATAATATTTTAGAAAAATCCCTTTCAAATAAATGCTTTTGATGGGGTATTTCTAATCTTTCGGATCTGAATTTCAGATCATTATATTTAATGATATCAATATCTATTATTCTATCGCTATAGCCTCCAGATGATGTTGAATCATTAATTCTACCCATTTCAGCTTCAATACCTTTAACAAAATCAAGCAGTTGAATTGGTGAAAGACACGTGAATATTATTGATGCAATATTACAAAAAATATTGGAACTAACAAATTCTACGGGTTCAGTAATTAAAAATTCGCTTGTTTGTGATATTTCATTCCCACCCTCACTGATTTTCTGTAAAGCGTGTTCCAAATTTTTTTTTTGATCTCCGAGGTTACTTCCGAGTAACAAAACGACCTTATTCTGCGACATATTGGAAAATTGATTGATTTATGAGAAGTTTCTTTAAAAACGTATTGGCAAATATAGTGGCAATTGTCCTATTATGTGCCGTATTTTTCGTCTTTTTCATTATGATGATTGTGTTCAGTTCCATGGGGAATGAAAAATCCATTGCAGTGAAAGACAATTCTGTGCTGACGATTAATTTAAAGACCAATATAATAGATAGCCCAACGGAAGAGCAAGTGGGCCTGTTCAATATCAGCGAGAAAAGCAAAAGCGTTTTGCTTTATGATGTTCTGGAAGCCATCAGGAAAGCTAAAACGGATGATCATATTAAAGGTATAAGTATTGAAGCTGATGATCTGCATGCAGGAATGACGCAAATAGATGATATCAGAAATGCGATTGAAGATTTTAAAAAGAGTGGAAAATTTGTATATGCTTACGGAAATGCTGTATCACAGGCTTCTTATTATTTAGGATCTGTAGCTGATCAGTATTATCTTAATCCATCCGGAATGATAGACTTGAAAGGACTGGCTACGGAAGTTACTTTTTTTAAAGATTTCGCAGATAAATATGGAATTGGTATAGAAGTTATCCGTCACGGAAAATTTAAGTCAGCAGTAGAGCCATTCCTTAGAAATGATATTTCTCCTGAAAATAAAGAACAGCTGGGTACGCTTTTAAATGATATCTGGAAAAACACATCCACTAAAATGGCGGTTTCAAGAAAGATTGATACTGCACAGTTTAAAACGGTTGTTGACAGTTTATACGGAATGATTCCTGAATTGGGCTTGAAATATAAACTGGCTGATAAACTGATCCAGAAAACGGAGTATGACCAGATGATAAAATCTAAGTTGAGTCTTAAAGAAAAAGAAAAGCTGAATAAGGTATCGTTAGCCGGCTATATTAATTCTTATGCAGATGAAGAAAAGTCTGGTGAAAAAGTAGCTATATTATACGCTTCAGGAGGCATAAACAACGGAGAAGGCTACAATGAAATCTATTCTGAAAAATACATCAAGTACATCAGAGACCTTCAGGATGATGATAAAGTAAAGGCTGTGGTCTTCAGAATCAATTCTCCGGGAGGAAGTGCCAATGCTTCGGATGAGATTTTATTCGAGCTTCAGCAGTTGAAAAAGAAAAAACCTTTGGTGGTTTCTTTCGGTGACTATGCCGCTTCAGGAGGATATTATATTGCAATGGCTGCAGATAAGATCTATTCTGAACCTAATACACTGACTGGATCTATCGGAGTTTTCGGGGTGATACCTTATTATAAAGACCTTGCCAACAAAAACGGTGTTCGTTCAGATATTGTCGCTACCAATGCGAATTCTCAATACTACTCAGCGCTGAACGGGGTGACACCATACGGGGTAAATCTGATCACGAGAAGCGTAGAAGGAACCTATAAGAGATTTGTACATTTTGTTACTCAAAACAGAAAGCAGACTTTCGAGCAGATTGACAGTGTAGGAGGGGGAAGAGTATGGAGTGGTGTTCGTGCCAAGCAAATCGGGCTTGTAGATGAACTGGGAACATTGAATGATGCTGTGAAATTTGCTGCTCAAAAAGCAGGTTTAAAATCTTATCATGTTTCTTCTTACCCTAAAAAAATGACTCCTTTTGAGCAGATTTTCAAAGACCTGAATGAGGAAGATATTTCTGCAAGAATCATTAAAAATAAAATAGGAAAAGCCAATTATGAAATCCTTCAGCAGATCACCAGTGAAAAACTGAAGTCTGAGGTGAAAATGGAAATGCCTTATCAAATCAAGATCAACTAAACTAAATTATATTGTACAAAAAATCCCGGAACTGAATTTCAGTTCCGGGATTTTATTTTTATCTGCCAGTGTTAGCTTCTCTTGGTAGCCATTCCGTAGATCCAGAGGACAATTAAAGCTCCTCCTATAGCCAGAATCCAGCTTCTTGGATTCCAGAATGAAGTAACGTCTCCCCAGTGCAGGACATAAACTCCTATTGCACCACCCACGAAAGCTCCGATGATCCCCAAAATAATAGTGATCAGCCAGCCACCTCCCTGGTTACCCGGCATAATCATTTTTGCGATTGCTCCTGCCAATAGACCGAAAATAATCCATGTTAAAATTCCCATAGTTGCAAATTTTTTAAGTGTTAATATTTATTGATTTGTTTGCTGGTTTAAGGGAAAACATGATGTGAATCATCTTTTCTTGAAAAATGAGTCAACAAATTCCGTACCATTGAAAAGTTGAAGGTCCTGCATCTTTTCACCAACCCCAATATATTTCACCGGAATCTGGAACTGATCTGATATACCGATCACCACTCCGCCTTTGGCTGTACCGTCAAGTTTCGTTACTGCCAGTGCATTTACTTCAGTGGCTGCCGTAAACTGTTTGGCCTGCTCAAAAGCATTCTGTCCGGTAGAACCGTCAAGAACCAGCAGGATCTCATGAGGGGCATCTGGAATTACCTTTTGCATGACTCTTTTAATCTTGGAAAGCTCGTTCATCAGGTTGATTTTATTATGAAGTCTTCCTGCGGTATCAATGATTACCACATCAGCGCCCTGTGCAACTGCACTCTGTACAGTATCAAAAGCGACAGAAGCCGGATCTGAGCCCATATCCTGTTTTACGATAGGAACACCCACTCTTTCGCTCCAGATGGTCAGCTGGTCTACTGCTGCCGCTCTGAAGGTATCTGCAGCTCCAAGCACTACCTTTCTGCCTTCTGATTTAAACTGGTGCGCGAGTTTCCCGATGGTCGTTGTTTTTCCTACCCCGTTGACGCCAACTACCATGATGACATAGGGTTTTTTGGAGCTGTCTATATTTCCTGTTCCCGCGTGCGGATTTTCAAGAAGCAGTCCGGAGATTTCTTCACGAAGGATATTGTCAAGTTCACTTACACTTACATATTTGTCACGCGCAACGCGTTCTTCAATTCTTTCTATGATCTTGATGGTGGTAGATGCGCCTACATCGGATGCGATCAGTATTTCTTCAAGGTTATCCAGTACTTCATCATCTACTTTGCTTTTACCGACTACGGCCTTCGTCATTTTTTCAAAGAAACCCTGGCTGGATTTTTCCAGGCCCTTATCTAAAGTTTCTTTTTCTTCTTTTTTGAAAATATTTTTAAACCAACTCATAGTTTGTTCTTATTTGTTTTTTATAACTGCCGTGGCTTCTACTTCTATAAGTACGTCATCTCTGAAAAGACGGCTCACTTCCACAAGGCTGCTCACTGGAGGATTCTGAAGGTTGATATATCAATCACGAATTTTTCTAAAGTCTGGTGTTTTGGAAATGTCAGTGATAAAGATTCCCAGTTTTACAATGTTCTTTCCTGTAGCTCCATATTCTTTCAGGATGTTTTCGATATTTTTAAATACCTGCTGCGTTTGCTTTTCTACATCGTTTCCTACAAGGTTGCCGGCTTTGTCCAATGGAATCTGCCCGGAAAGAAAAATCATTTTGGAATTTCCACAGTCAATGCTTGTTGATTGTGAAAGTCCTTTAATGGTAAATACTTCAGCCGAGTTTCTGAATTCTACATTGTCCATCTTTTTCTGACTGAATGAAAATAGAAAAAATTCTATGAAAACCAGAATGAAAATCTTTTTCATATGGGTGTATATTGAATTGATTAATAATCTGGTGAACAAAGATAACAAAAAAACTACCCAAAATATGAGTAGTTTTTTATATTGTAAATAAAGTGGAGATTATTTCTTCAAATAACCGTCTACTTCGTCTGCATTCATTACTTTTTCTTCAAAAACGTAAGCACCTGACTTAGATGACTTAACCATTTTCACAACTTTAGTCATTTTTTTTGACTGTCCGCTTTGTAGGGTTGCTACTACTTTCTTTGCCATGGTAAATTATATTTATAAATTACTTGATTTCTTTGTGAAGGGTAGATCTTTTAAGAACAGGATTATACTTCTTAAGCTCTAATCTCTCTGTAGTGTTCTTTTTATTTTTAGTAGAAATGTATCTAGACATTCCTGGCATACCACTTTCTTTGTGCTCTGTACATTCAAGGATTACTTGAACTCTGTTTCCTTTTTTTGCCATGATTTATTAATTCTTTTTAATCAATCCGTTTCTAGTAGCTCTTTCAATAGCTTCCTCGATTCCAATCTTGTTAATCACTCTCAATCCATGAGCTGATACTTTCAGTGTTACGTGCTTATCTTGCTCCGGAAGGTAAAATTTCTTCTCTAATAAGTTAATTTCAAAACGACGCTTCGTTTTGTTATTAGCGTGAGAAACGTTGTTACCAACCATTGCACGCTTTCCTGTTATTTGGCAAATTCTTGACATATCTCGATGTTCTTATTTGTATAATATTTGAGAGTGCAAAATAACGAAGAATTTTTTATATAGACAAATCTTTTGGAAAATATTTACAAATAACAAGCTGATTAATAATCATGAATTTTAAAATAAACTAAATCATGACATCCCCTGAGCCAAGTGACTGATATATTTCATGTAAACTTTCTTCTCAAAGCAAATCCTAATGTTTTATCTTTGTTTTTAATTAATCTAAATAAAAATAATATGAGGAGGATTTGTATTCTTTTATCTATGCTTCCGGTTGGACTTGTCGCACGGGATTTTGCTGAAATTCAGACCGGTATGAAGGATTTCTATTACGGGGCAGCGGATGCAGCTGATATGGATGGCGATGGAAAACTGGATGTAGTGATCAACGGAGCCATTGATAGTGACAGTGATGGAAATGTAGACAGCTCTTTTAATGAAATATATAAGAACAACGGGACTTCACTGGTGCCATATGCTAATCTGGGAGTGAGTTCAACCCATCTGGGGGATATCAAATTCATGGACTTTAATAACGATGGTCTTTTGGATATTATATCTACAGGCCTGAGTTATAATGATGTGGTCAACTATAAGCATTACAGATTCAAAAACACAGGAAATGGTTTTTCGAAAGAAGCAGACCTTGCCGGAAAGATTTACGGATCTCTGGAAGCTTTTGATTTCAATAATGATGGTAAAATAGATTATGCGATCAATGGAACTCAGTACGTAGAAGGGGCTGGCTTCATAAATAATATGGATTTTTATAAAAATACGGGAACTGATTTTGAAATCTTTAAAGGCTGGTTGCCAGGAACACAAAACGGAAGTTTCAAATTTGTGGATCTAAATAATGATCATCTTATGGATCTCGTTATTTTAGGTGTGGCTGACGGTGATGCTCCAATTGCTAAAGTCTATATCAACCAGGCAGGAACCCTGACGTTTACGCAAGATCTTACAGCATTAATAAGTGGGAAAATGGATTTTGCAGATTTCAATGCAGATGGCTATCAGGATATTGTCATTACCGGACAGGATACCAACTACTCAGGATTTCTTACCGTTCTTATGAATGATGGAACGGGACATCTGGAGGTACAGCAAATTAGTACTCCGGAGATTGCAGATTCATCTGTAATGACGGGAGATATCAATAATGACGGATACTATGATTTCATTGTTTCCGGAAATGATGAAAATAATGATGCTCTCGTGAAAACTTTTTTATATGATCCTTCAAATCAAAATTTCACTGAAAATATACCTACAGGACTGCATACTTTAGGAGGACCGGGTTTTGTCAATTTACTTGACTTTAACAATGACCACCGTCTGGATGTTTTGTTGGCCGGATTTGATTGGGCAGATCCGGGCATGCCCTCACTTACCAAAATTTTCAAAAATACTTCTACTGAAGTTAATCTGAAACCTCTACCTCCTGCAGTCCTTAAGGTAATAAAAACAGGAAACCGTTTTAATTTTTCGTGGAGCGGGGCATCTGATGACAAGACACCAGTGAAAGCGCTGCGATATGAAATCAAAGTTGGAACTACACCCGGAGCGGGTAATATTGCAAAATACATAGTAACAACGCCATCATGGTTCCTGGATCTCGATCCTTCTATTCAGAATGTGTACTGGAGTGTAAGATCAATCGATGCTTCAAAGGTGTTTTCCGATGGCTCTTCTCAAAATGCATTGGGAACGCTTGATGTAAAATCAGAGAGCCGGATATCAGTTTACCCAAATCCGGCATCAGAAAAAATATTCATTAAAGGAGAAAAAATTTCAGATGTTGAGCTGTATTCTATAGATGGCAGAAAGCAGAATGTTGTTTTAAATAACGACCAGTCTGTTAATGTATCCCACCTTACAAAAGGGAGTTACGTTGTAAAAGTGAAAATAAAAAACGAAATAATCATCAGGAAACTCATTATTAAATAACTGAATCGTTCTATTAGTGAGAAAAGCCAGTCGTCCAGCTGGCTTTTCTATTTCTTATTTTTTTCGTTGTTATGCGGGGAGACCACCCCGTCAAAAATTCTTTGAATTTTCGCCACCCCTCCATGGGAGGGGAATTTTAGTCGTTTGAATGATGGTCATCTATTTTATGCAAGTATATTTCCCTCGGTAGAAAAAGGAATTATGTACTTGAGATTTCTTACCAATAAATAGGCTGGTCAGTACAGGCTATTAGCGCTATTGGTGTTGAAAAGATCATCACTATTAAGCTTTTTTAATCTTGCTTCTGAACTTCTCAATCAAAAAGTAAAACAGTAAAAAGCCCAGTGCAAAAATGGAAAATCTTGATAAAAGATCTCCTGCTCTCGTGTAGAAGGTCATGGTTTCATAAAGATTCACTTTTGCAAATAATGTGGTCTGATCTCCGTAGAAAGTATCGGCTACTACTTCTCCTTTAGCATTGATATGTGCAGAGATACCGCTATTGGCAGCACGGGCAATTTCTCTTCTGTTTTCGATAGCTCTTAGTTTTGCGTAAGAGAGAAGCTGTTTATGTCCTTCCGTAACTCCCCACCAGGAATCATTGGTCATAATGCCTAAAAAGTTGGCTCCTTTCTTTACATAATCGGTTGTAAACTCACCGTAAATGCTTTCATAGCAAATGATGGGTGCCATACGGCCTTTGTTGTACGGATTTGAAAATGCCATTCTTTCTTTATCTATTCCCAAAGAAGCCACTGTTCCGCCCAAGTTGAGCATGGCATCCCCCAGAAGAGGTTTTAAAACACTCATATACGGGAAGATTTCCACTCCAGGAACAAGTTTCCCTTTGTGATATACCTGAATTTTTTGCTGTGGTGCAACCTGAATGGCGGTATTATAACTTTCTACCCAAAGGTCAGGATTGAGCTGGTAAGCTTCTTTGGGAAGGTTTTCTTTATTTTTATAAAAACGGTGTGAAGAAATTCCTGTTGCGAAAACAGAGCCCGGATGTTTTGATAAAAATCCTTTAACATTATTTAAGAGCAAACTTTTGTCAAAAGCGGTTTCAGAGATGGATCCTCTTCCGGGAAGAGCAGTTTCCGGAGCGATATAATAATCGATTTTGCCTTTTGAACTATTCTCTGCTAAAGTTAACAGGTCGTTTTCAATGGTAAGACTGTCCTTTGAATACTTTTCAGCGTAAGGATCAAGATCAGGCTGAAGCATCAGAACATTCACCTGTCCCGAAGGTTTTTCGTTGAAGTTATTGTATTTGATTATTGAAACAATCATAGGTAGAATAACCAGTACCCCCATAATAGAAACGTTTCTGATCAGATCTTTTCTTTTTCTTCCTGCTTCCCAGGTTCGTATCGTGTAGAAAATTAAAACATTGATCAACAGGATCCAGAAGCTTCCACCGGTTGCTCCCAGTGTATCATACCACTGTATCAGTTTAGGGTAATCTGAGAATACGTTTCCTAAATTCAGCCACGGCCATGTCAGTTCCCAGTTAAGGTGAAATTTTTCAAAGCTCATCCATATAGCGATCAGAAAGGCTAATCCCCAGTAGGTTCCCTGTGCATTCTTGTACCAATGGTAGCACTGGAAAACAAGAGAGTACAGGAAAGAATTCACGAGCACCGGAAAGATCACTGCCATCATCGAGTGGCTTCCGTCCGGGTTTTTGGAACCATAAAGCCATCCGGTTGTTACAATATTCCAGATCACAAAACAAAGGTAAGAGAGCCCAAAGACCATCCAGCTTTTTCTATTGTAAGCTGAAAATTTGGATATGCCGTGTTCCATCATCAATAGCGGAACAAGCGCAAAAAATATAAAGAACGGTACTCCGTAAGTGGGCCAAGACACAGACAGCAGCATCGCTGAAATGAGTGTAAGTAAAAGGTATTTCATTAAATTAATTTAACAAACAAATTTAATGTTTTTGAAATGAATAAATTTGCACTTGATGTTAAAGAAATTTTATAAAATCATTATTGTTCCGTATACACTGATTTTGCTTTACCTGATGTTTTTAGGAATGGGCAGATCTCAATACGAAGATAACCAGATTACCGTAGAGCCTATTCTCTCTACATTGGAGTTTATCCATAACACCATTGGCTGGAAAGATGTTGTGATTATTGTGTTGGGCAACATCATTATGTTTATGCCTTTCGGGTTTCTAGGATGGGTCTTTCCTCAGCTTAAAGATCTGAAAATGCTGTTGTATGTTTTCGTTTCTTCCATAGTCATCGTTGAAGCACTTCAGTATTTTACAAGAATGGGGATATTTGAGGTAGATGATATTATTCTTAATACTTTCGGTGTTTATCTTGGATGGTTGCTTTGCAGGCTTGTAGAAAAGAAATTTATCCGTTTAGTTCTTTAGCCCGTTTTTCAGCATTTAAAATTCCGTTTTTTAAAATTTCTTTAAAACTGTTATCTTCAAATGTTTTTAACGCCGCTTCCGTAGTTCCGCCTTTGGATGCAACGTCTTTGATAAGCTCTTCAAGGCTCTTTTCAGAATTATTGATCAGATGGTAAGCACCCAACATCGTCTGTTGAACAAAAAGTTTAGAAAGATTCTCTTCAATACCCATTTCTACGCCAGCTTTTATCATGGCATCTACGATATAGTAAAAATAAGCAGGTCCGCTTCCTGAAAGTGCCGTAACGCCGTCCATGAGATCTTCGTTTTCTAAATATACAGATCTTCCGGTGCTGTTCAGGAGTCTTTCAATATTGATCAGCTGGCTGAAGGAAATACCGTTGGCGGCTGTGTATCCGGTAATTCCCATTCCCAGAAGAGTAGGAGAGTTAGGCATTGCTCTTACGACAAGCGGGTGATGTAATAACTGCTGAATCTTTTCAATCTTGATTCCGGCCATAATCGACAGGACCATCTGGTTTTCTTTTAATGTGAAGTGAAAGTTCTGTGCAACATGCAGGAAATCCTGAGGTTTTACAGCAATGATAATAAGATCGGCATCCAGTTCCTGGGTTTCTTCAAAAGTAGAGATTTTGGATTTTGGAAACTCTTCGGCAATCTTGGAAATCTTAGACTGACTTCTTGTGATCAGATGAAGATGTTCAGGCTTAATCAGATCGTATTTTAAAAATGATTTTGAAAAGGAAAGGCCCATATTACCGGCTCCGAGAATAGCGATTTTCATATTTGTGCTCTTTTTTTAGCTAAAATAGTGATTTTGTTGACAAAAAAAAGACAGTTATTTTCAGTAACTGTCTTTTGTATATTATAAAATATTCACTTCCCGTTCGAGTTCTATCCCAAACTTCTCCTGTACGGAATGAATGATCTCAGTAGAAAAATCAAAAATTTCTTTTCCCGTAGCATTTCCTGTAGCATTCACGATGACCAGAGCCTGAAGTTTATGTGACGCTGCATTTCCAATTTGTTTTCCTTTCCATCCGCATTGCTCTATAAGCCATCCGGCAGGTACTTTTACCACATCTCCGTTGGGATAGCCGGGGATATTTTCAAATTTCTTTTTCAGATCTTCAAATTGGGACAAAGGAATGGTTGGGTTTTTAAAAAAGCTTCCTGCATTTCCGGTCATTTTTGGATCCGGAAGTTTGCTTTGTCTGATATTGATGACGGCTTTGGAAACATCCTGAATGGTAGGATGAGTAATTCCCAGATTTTCCAGTTCAGTTTGTATCGCTCCGTATTCCGTTTTAATATGATGATGTTTTTTTGTTAATTTGAAAGTGACGTCCAAAATCACATACCTCCCTTTTCCTTCCTGCTTGAAAATGGAGTCCCTGTAGCCAAAATGACACTGTTCCAGATTAAACGTTTTCAATCCAAGATTTTCAAGATCCAAAACGGTACAACTTACAAAAGTATCCTTTATCTCAGTTCCGTACGCGCCGATATTCTGCATGGGTGAAGTGCCTACATTGCCCGGGATTAAAGAAAGATTTTCCAGCCCGCCATAGTTTTTATCAAGGCTGTACTTTACGAATTCATGCCAGTTTTCCCCTGCTTTTGCTGTTACAAGAACCTCATTTTCACTCAGGTCTTCCTCTTCGATTCCTTTCAGGCTAAGTTTAATGGTAAGTCCGTCAAAATCTCTGGTCAGCAGAATATTGCTTCCGCCGCCTAAAAATAAGACCTTAAAATCATGATTTTTAGAATAACGGATGGCCTCCTTAAGTTCTTCAATGGTAGTTGCTTCAATAAAATATTTTGCTTTGACGTCAACGCCAAATGTATTGTAAGGCTTTAGGGAAAAATTTTCTTGCATATTGTTATTGGTATTCTGTTGGAAGAATCATATTGAGCTGTTCTTTAAACTGTTTCAGCTGTTGGTAATGAAGCGTATCTGCATAAGAGTTGACATAGATGTGTGACTTTTTCGGAGTTCTGATCTGAAACGTTTCGTCAATACCGTCTACAGACTGTTGGCTGGGAGAGCTTTGGATCTCATCAAGATCTTTAGTCTTAATCGAAGATATCAGCTGTTTCCAGATGGGTATACTGATTGCTGAGTGCCATTCCTGATGAGTTCCGCGGGCCGCAATTCCCTTCTCTGCATGGATGGAATCCTGAGTAACTTTGATAATTTTATAATCTCCCTGATCACCTCCGATATTGGATACACTAATGAAGGTTATTTCATTGGAATTTTGGTGGACGGCAGAAACCTCTTCCTTTTTTGGATCACAGGAAAAAAGTGCCGGCAACAAAAATATTGAAAACAGGAGTTTCAGATAAGTGTTTTTTATTGCCGGCACCATAGATTATATTTTTAAAGACTAAATTCTTCTCTGTATTTCTTCAGCGCTTGTTTAAGAATTTCAGCACTTCTTTTAAGATCTTCTTCTTTCAGTACGTAGGCAATTCTTACCTGTTTTTTTCCTAATTCAGGATCACTGTAAAAACCTCCTGCCGGAGCTACCATGATCGTTTCATTATTAAGAGAGTATTTTTCTAGTAACCACTGTGCAAATTTCTCAGTATCATCTACCGGAAGTTCAGCAACACAATAGAATGCTCCCTTTGGTTTAGGACAGATTACTCCTGGAATACCGTTCAGAAGATCTACCAGAATATTTCTTCTGTGGGTATATTCTTCTCTTACTGCTCTGATGTAGACACCATCGTTCTGGTGAGCTGCTGTTGCTGCGATCTGGCCCAAAAGAACAGGGCTTAATCTTGCCTGTGCAAAAAGCATCGCTGCATCATGGATCTTTTTAGAACGGGTCAGTAGGCATCCGATTCTTACCCCGCACATCGAATAACGCTTGGATTCTGAATCAATGATAATGCAGTTTTCACTAAGTTCAGGGAAATCCAGCATAGAGATCTGCTGCTTTCCATCATAAACATATTCTCTGTATACTTCATCAGAGATAATAACGATATCATATTTCAAAGCAATTTCTGCTAACTTCTGAAGCTCTTCACGAGTGTAAAGATAGCCTGTAGGGTTACCTGGGTTGCAGATAACGATTGCTCTTGTTTTTTCTGTAATTTTTTTCTCAAATTCTTCGATCGGAGGAAGGGCAAAACCTGTATCAATCGTAGATGGAACAGCTACCACATGAACATTGAAGGTGCTCGTAAAACCATTGTAATTGGCATAGTAAGGCTCAGGAATGATGACCTCATCACCATCATCACATAAAGTAGAGATCGCGAAGTTTAGCGCTTCAGAACCTCCGTTTGTTACAATGAAGTTATCAGGTGTCAGGTCTGAAAACCCTAAAGTATGATAATACTCTGTAAGGGCTCTTCTGTATTCTATATTACCTTCAGAAAGTGCATATTCTAATACTTTAAGATCAATGTTCTTTAAAGCATTTAAAGCGGTTTCCGGCGTTTCAATATCAGGCTGACCGATATTAAGGTGATATACTTTTATTCCCTGCTGTTTCGCTTTTAAAGCGTAAGGAACCAGTTTTCTTACCGGCGATGGCGGCATATGCTGTGCTCTGTTTGAAATATTCGGCATTGTTCAAAAAATTTGTATGGCAAAAATAAGATTTAATTTCTCAATAATAAAATAACCTGTTGTGGATTTTGAATGCTTTTTAATTGTTTTGAAAATCAGTAAATTAAAATTGATTGTTACTGATTCTGTGGATTGAAAAGTAATTTTTTTTTATTGATGTTTGATGCTGGCTGTCAGCTTGTTGAAAAATATTGACTATTCCAGATTGATGATGGGACAAAATGATTAAAATTGTCAAAATAATACATTAAAATGTGAATAAAATATTTGGTCAGAAAATAAATTTTCTATATAGTCAGAATGTTGATATCATAATATTATTGATTTATAATTGTTTATTTTATAAAATTATCAGTTTTGCATTGTGTTTTTTATTAAATTTAACCGATAATAAAAAATAATCATGAAAATACATTTACCACTGAGAGTTCTTCCTATGATGACTCTTTTTGCGGCATCATTGATGAATGCCCAAAATTTTCAAACCATGCCAGTCCAGTCCGGATATACGGCAGATGTTATTGCCAATGATGTAGGGTCCGCAATGACGTCTACTACCGAAGATGTTGATGGAGTGTCTTTTGCATTTGTCGCGCGGGATTTTAAACTTACTGCTACAAGTACACCCATTACCTACGGACTTCCTGTTAATGGAATTATTAATTCTGCCGTGGCGTCTACACCGGGACTGAGCTTTAAACTGGGAGATTTGTATGGAAATAATTCCTTAAAAATTTCCAGTAATACTACAGGAAGCAATAGCGGAACACTATCATTTATCACACCTGTTCCCGCTTTTAAAGTCTATATGCTTTCTACCGGAGGAAGCGGAACGTGTACAGTGAATGTAACTGTCAACTTTACAGATGCTACCTCTCAGACATTTTCCGGAGTAGCGATCTCCGACTGGTACGGAGGAACAAGTTATGCAGTCCAGGGAATTGGAAGAATTAACAGAAGTAATAACGTTCTGGAACCGAATTCTACCAATCCAAGACTTTACCAGTCTGTCTTAACGATAGATGCTGCCAACCAGACCAAACCTATTCAAAGTGTTACCGTAGCCAAAGTTGGGGGGACTGGAATTGCCAATATTTTCGCCTTCTCTGCCGATGCTTATACCGACTGTGTAGCTCCAACACTTCAGCCTGTGGGGACGCTTACTTCAACTTCTGCTCAAGTTTCATGGACAATCCCAAGCAGCGTTCAGGCGGTGAGCTATGATGTGTATTACAGTACAACCAATGCAGCACCAACAAGTACAACGGTACCTAATCACCCTGGAGTAACAGGAAATACCTTTACGATTCCCTCCTTATCACCAAGTACAGTCTACTATTACTGGGTGAGAAGTAATTGCAGCACGGCAACGGCACAGAGCGGTTGGTCATTGTCGGGAACATTTACCACACTTTGTGGTACGGTTGTCCCTTCGTATACTCATGATTTCAGCAGCTTCCCGGGAACATGCTGGACAGCCGGACTTTCGGGGGGAACTCCTGCCACAGCTCCTACCGGTACCACTCCCTATTGGGTGTCGGGTGGCTTTTTAGGAGTCGGGTCTGGCGGATCAGCAACGATCAACTTATATACTACCGGAAGAACAGGCTGGCTTAAAACATTACCATTTAATCTGTCCGCAGGTTCTTACAAAGTGAAATTTGATTATGGTGTAACGGCCTATTTTAGTACCGCTGCTTCACCTATGGGATCTGATGACGTTGTTCATTTCCTGGTATCGAATGATGGAGGAACAACATGGACCATTCTTGAAACATGGAATGAGGCCAATGCTCCCACCAATACTTCGACTCAATATTCTTATAATTTAACAGGATATAACAGTGCCAACACCGTATTTGCTTTTTACGGAACAGACGGAGCCGTGAATGATGATCCTGATTATAATTTTTATGTTGATAATTTTAAGGTGGAAAGTGCTCTGTTAAGTACTTCAGAAATAAAAGGAGTGAAGAAAGCATCAGTTCATCCTAATCCATTCAAAGATATTCTGTATATCTCAGACAGCAGAGAAGTGAAATCTGTAACCGTAGGAGATACTTCCGGAAGAACGGTCAAAACTTTTACCGGAGCTTTGAAGGAACTGGACTTAAGTACACTGAATACTGGATTATATTTTGTTACGATCTATTTCAAAGACGGTTCACAGTCTACGGTGAAAGCAGTCAGAAAATAATTTTTTTTAAGGTCAATAAAATTGAGCGGCAGTGCATTTATGTACTGTCGTTTTTTTTGATTCAACATATTCATAAATTTTGTTATTTTGGATGATTATAAAATTCAATTGACAATGCAAATTCCAGCAGACTCCGTAGCCGATTATATCTCAAAAATTCCTGAGGAAAGACAGGAGGTATTCAAAAAGTTCTTCGATACTGTGAATGATAATCTGCCGGAAGGTTTTCAGGAAACCACTGCCTACGGGATGGTAGGTTGGGCAGTTCCCCTGGAAAGATATCCTGCTGGCTATCACTGTACGCCAGGTTCACCTTTGCCATTTATAGCATTAGCTTCGCAAAAGAACTTTATTGCATTGTATCACATGGGAATGTATGCAGATCCTCAATTGCTGGAATGGTTTGTCGCTGAATATCCAAAGTATTCCAAAAGAAAGCTGGATATGGGAAAATCATGCGTCCGCTTCAAAAAAATGGATGATATTCCTTTTGAACTTATCGCTGAGGTCAGCAAGAAAATAACACTGGAAGAATGGATTGACATGTATGAAACTCAGTTTAAAAAGAAAGAAGAGCCCACTTCAAAAAAGAAATAGACTCTCGACTTACTTTATATATCTAATCAAAAAATAGCAAAAGCTTTTTGACTGCTTAAATTTTTCATGGACATGGCTTATCGGATAGAAATTACATTTATGCTAAAGAATAAAAAAAAATTATTGAGGATGATGTACTCAGCTGAAAATAAGCTTACTATTCAAACGATGATCATTCCCCTCCCATGGAGGGGTGTCAAAAATTCAAAGAATTTTTGACGGGGTGGTTAACAATGCCCCCGAAACCTAACCAAATAAATACAATCATCATCAAAAATCAATATCCCAGATCCCGGTTTTCCTTTCCAATTCAATAAGCGCTACCGCATTATCTGCAAGTGTTTCAATATAGCGCTGTCTGATATCATTATAGGTCCTCTGTGCGTTCAGAACTTCCAAAATGGAACTTTCACCTCTCTGATAACTATAAATAATACCATCCAGAATACTTTTGGCTTCGGAAAGCATTCCATTGTCAAATTGTTTCAGCTGTTTCTGGGTGGCCTGATATTGATAATAAGCCTGCATAACTTCTGTTCGGATGCTGTTTTCGATCTGCTTATACTCCGTTTCTGCCTGCTTACGTCCTATTTCTGCGATTTTCAGATCAGCATTTCTGCGGTTTGAAAACTTCAAAGGAATGCTGGCTCCCA
Organism: Chryseobacterium carnipullorum; assembly: GCF_900142785.1. GTDB lineage: Bacteria > Bacteroidota > Bacteroidia > Flavobacteriales > Weeksellaceae > Chryseobacterium > Chryseobacterium carnipullorum. The sequence continues at coordinate 195,343 of NZ_FRCD01000010.1, forward strand.
GCTTTATGGCGTTCACAGCGGGGGAAGGAGCAATTTCATTGGTTGCCCAGGTGCTATGCTCTACGCCTACACTTAATCCCAAATCAATGATACGGTTTGCCTTTTCAAGCTTAATCAGGCTGGCGGCTGTATGGATATTCTGTTTTGAGGCCAAAAGATCAGATCTGGTATTAACAGCCTCCAAAATAAGATCTTCAGAATTAAAGTCTCTGTTAAAAGCCTTGAAGTTTCCACTAATTTCTTTTTCTTGCTGATCCGTTCCCAGAAATATAAAAAGTGCTGAGAATGATTGTCTGCTGATGCTTTCTGCCTTATAGAGATCATTCAGTAAAGATGAAGCTTCCAGTTTGCTTTGTCTGGATGTCACCTGAGAGATAGCGCCCAGCCTGTATCGGATGCTGTCGGATGTTGCAAGTTGATGCATGCTGAGGTAAGAATCTTTCTGGATGTCAACAAGAGCTTTTGTTTTTAATGCTTCAATGTATCCAACAGACGCATCCGCTATCAGGTTTCTTAAAAAATCCTGAAGTTGAAGCTTAGAATACTCAGCCTGATTTTTTGCAGTTTCTATCCTTGCTTTTCTTTTGTGACCAAGTTCCAAAGTCCAGTTTACTGAAGTTCCGATCGTATACCCCATTTTTTTTGAAACTCCATTGTCTGAAGTTTCCATTTCAAGCTGGGGATCCGGAAACAATCCCGCCGTCAGGATAGAAGCTTCCGTCATACTGACATTATATTTTTGAGCGGCATAGTTTAGATTTTTTTCTCTGACCTCACTCAGATAAGAGGCAAAATTTAAAGTTTCTTTCTCCTGGGCATTTACGGAAATTTGAAATAAGAGCCCAAGTGATATGGTGAAAATGATTTTAGATTTCATTCGAATTTATTTTTTGTTTGTCAAAATGATATTCTGCGAGATAATAGATCGCCGGCAGGATAAATAAAGTAAGCAGCGTTGAAAACATAAGACCATATACAATGACTGTAGCTAAAGGTCTCTGAACATCAGAACCAATTCCCGTAGCCAGTGAAGCCGGAAATAGTCCTATCACAGCAACGGAAGCAGTCATCAGTACAGGTCTGAAACGATCTTCCGCTCCTTTAACCACGGACGTTTTTAAATTAAATCCCTGCTTTCTGAGCGTATTGATGTGAGATACCATAATTACTCCGTTCTGTACGGCTACTCCGAACAGGGCAATGAAGCCCACCGCTGACGAAACATTTAAGGTCATACTCCGTACATTCAATGCCAGCATGCCTCCGAATAAAGCAAGGGGAATAATACTCATCAGAACAAGCGCCTGTCTGAAGCTTCCAAAGGCTCCGTAAAGCAGTAAGAACATCACAGACAGTGCGATCGGAACAATGAATGCCAATCGGGAGTAAGCCCTGTTTTTGTTTTCAAACTGCCCGCCCCATTTGATCTGGTATTTCAGATGATCATAGCGAATATCTTTTTCAATAGTATTCTGCGCTTCTTTCAGAAAAGAGGAAAGATCCCGATCCCTTAAATTCAGTTTAACGGTGAGATGTCTTTTATTCATTTCTCTTGTAATGGTGCTTTCTCCCGTGCTCAATTTAATTTCAGCTACCTGTGAAAGAGGTATTTTAGCACCTGAAGCTGAAGTCAGCATAAGATTTCCTACCTTATCCGGAGTGTTTCGGCTGTTTTCGGCATACCGGCACGAAATATCATATACCTTATTGCCGATGAAGATTTGTGAAATAGCCTTTCCGCCTAAAGCTGTTTCGATGAGGTCTGCCACATCGGAAACATTCAGTCCGTACTGGGCAATTTTGTCCCGGTCTGCAATAATCTGCAGTTGGGGAAGAGGCGGCTCCTGATCGATGGCAAGATCTGCGGATCCCGGAATGGTCTTTAAAGTGGAAAGGATCTGTTCTGCGATCTTTCTGGTTCCGTTAAAATCATCACCGTATACTTTCACAACCAGTTCACTGTGTGCACCGGAAATTTTATCCATAACCCCGTCAATCATAGGTTGTGAAAATCCTACCGAAAACCCCGGCATATTTTTATAATCATCAGCCAGTTCTTTGATAAGGTCCACTTTGGTTTTTCCTGATGCCCATTCTTTGTAAGGTTTTATGCCTACAGAAACTTCAAAATGGGAAGCCGTCCACGGGTCTGTTCCGTCATCATTCCTTCCGGCCTGTACCATCACATAGGTGACTTCGGAATGTTTCATCGTCTGAGTTCGTAATGAATCACTCATCTCCCTGGCTTTATCCAATGAGATTCCGGGAGGAAGCTGTACCTGAAGCCAGATAGATCCTTCATCCAGTTCCGGAAGGAAGTCTTTGCCCACCATAAAAGAAAGCAGTCCTGCGGAAAATAGAATGATGCATGCCGGAATCAACATTTTTTTAGGAGCCTTTATAATCTTATCAATTCTTTTACCATAAAGACTGCTTATTTTTTCGAGCCAGCGGTTGTGAAATATCTTCTGGGGCTTTCTGTAAATAACATAGGCAAGCCCGGGAATCAAAATCAAAGCGGCTGCCAGTGCCCCAAGTAATGCATATCCGATCGTAAAAGCCATAGGAGTGAAGAGTTTCTTTTCTACCCGCTCAAAAGCAAACAGGGGAATATAAGCCGTAATGATAATGACTGTAGAAAAGAAAATTGGTTTTGCGATCTCTGTTGCTCTCTGGATAATCGTCTTTTCTTCAAGTTCCTTTTCCGGGTTGTCTTCTCTCTTTTTTAAAATAACTTCCAGCATTACAATCGATCCGTCTACAATGATCCCAAAATCTATTGCTCCTAATGAAAGCAGATTGGCAGGGATATTCGTGAAATACATCAGGATAAATGCAATAAGAAGCGACAAAGGAATGGTAATGGCAACAAGCAGTGCTCCTCTCCAGCTTCCCAAAAATACAATCAGGATAATGATCACCAAAACAATTCCTTCGGTTAAAGTATGGGTGACCGTAGTCAGGGTTGTATTAACAAGGTCTGTTCTGTCCAGATAAGGATGAATTTTGACACCAGCAGGAAGAATATTGGTATTCAGCTCTTCAATAGCCTGATGAACATCTTTTAGAACGACTGAAGGATTTTGTCCTTTTAGCAGAAGTACAATTCCTCCGGTACTTTCATTATAATTCCGCGTCCTGTCTGTATAACCCAGAATTCCTTTCCTTTCAAGATTGCCGTATTTCAGAGTTCCCACATCATTCAAAAATAGCGGAACCCCCTTTTCTGTTTTGATAACAATTTTACCTAAATCATCTAAGCCTTTGATTAGTCCTATTCCCCGTACCACATACGCCAGATCACCTCTTGGGAGCATACTTCCTCCTGCGTTGCTGTTGTTTTTAGTAATCGTTTCAGTGACTTCAGATAAAGAGAGCCCATATTGATCCAGCTTCTGAGGATCCAGCTCGATCTGAAACTGGGTCGTGATTCCTCCAAAATTGGTCACATCTGCGATACCTGTTACCTGTTTGATTCTTGGAATAATGACGAAATTCTGCAGGTCCGTCAGTTCTCTCAGACTTTGTCCGTTTCCTTCAATAATATAGCGGTAAATTTCTCCCACAGGAGAGGTCAGAGGATCTAAGCCCGGCTGGGCATTGTAAGGAAGTTCAGCCTCGGAAAGTCTTTCCTGGATGCGCTGTCTTGCCCAATAATCATCAACGCCATCATCAAAAACCATGGTAATGATAGAAAGTCCGAAAGTGCTTTTGCTTCTCATGATGTGCATTCCCGGCAAACCATTGAGTGATCTTTCCAAAGGAATGGTGATCTGCTGTTCTATTTCTTCGGCAGCAAGCCCCGGAACCTGAGTTACCACCTGCGATGTCGTGTCGGCAATATCAGGATAAGCCTCCACAGAGAGCTTGGTCCATGAATAATATCCAAAAATTCCTAATAATAAGAAAAGGGCAAGCATCAGCCATCTCTTCTGTATAGAGAGTGTGAGTAGTTTTTTCATAAAATTGATTTAATAGTCCGGAAGTCGTTGGCTCAGTGGGCAAAGGCTTTCGGAAGGATGAAAAGAGGTGTTATTTTGTCCCGGGCATATAAATTCCCCCCTGGATCATGATGATGTCTCCAGGTTGTAGTCCTGAACTGATCATGGTTGCTTTCTCGGAAGTGCTGCCGGGATTGATGAAACGTTTTGTAAATTCATTTCTTCCTGTTTTTATCCAGACATACTGACGGTCGCCTTGTTGCATCAGTGCTTGTGAGGGGATAATCACAGCTTTTTCTGTTCCTGCAGAATAAGTGACAGCCGCAAACATTCCTGGTTTTAATTTTCTTTGCGGATTATCACATTGGATTAAAACCTTGATACTTCGCGTATCTTCATCTACCAGTTCGCTGATGTGATATACCTTTCCGGTAATTTCCATATCCGGATAGGTATTGATTTTCACCGATACAGGGTCGCCAGGACTGATAAAACGGATATCTTTTTCCTTCACCGCACCTGTGACCCATACTTTTGACAGTTCAGCGATGATGACAACCGGTTCGGAATCTTCTTTCAGATATTGTCCGGTAACGATCTTATTGGAAATAATTTCTCCACTGATCGGTGCTTTAATAATGTAGGTTCCTCCTGAACCCTTGCTGTTGTAAGTGTTCAATGTAGACGAAACATTGGAGAGAGAGGTTTTCTTATTCTGATATTCAGTTTCTGCCTCTTCCAGTTCCTTTTGGATCCCTACACCGTGTCTGAAAAGATCTTGCTGACGTTTGTAATTTTTTTCTGCAAGTCTTACATCGTTCATTGCATCAGAATAATCTTTACGGACGGAAGAATATCCGGGGGCAAGGATCTCAAAAATAGGACTTCCTGCCTTTACGGTTTGTCCGATATTGATAAAGGATCTGATCACGCGCCCTGAAAATGGACTTGCTATCTCTGCATAATTATTTGGAATGGTTTCTATAGTTCCGGCGGAAGTGATGTTCTTGCTGTACTGCTGCTCCGTAACCGTTTCAGTGATGATCTTTTTTAATACCGGATTGTTTTCTGATATGATGACATGATTTCCTTTGATACTAAAGGTTTCTTTCTGCTGAGGTTCTTCTTTCTTACCGCTGCAGGAAATAATAAAAGCAAGAACAGGAGTAAAGAATACTGATTTCATTGAGAATATTTTAATAAATCGGGTTTCATTGTTTAGAATCATTGTACATTGAGTTTTAAGTTTATAAATCGTTTTCAGTTCCGATGATTTCCCAGCTGACTCGGGTAATTTTATCTTCCAGGGTGAGCCTGCTGATCGCTTTTTCGATCATGTTATCCTGAGGTGAAGAAGAATAGACTTCTGCAGAAATAATAATATTTTCCGGGGTTTCGGTATCATCGCTGGTCAGAGATTTTAACAGGATCTGATCAGTTGAATTGAAAGACTGCATCAGCAATACTCTTGCATGGTTTTCGATTTCCGTTCTGCATTGAATCGTGATAAGATATTCGGAGGTACTGGCGCGAATTGTTTTGGAGCCTAATGTTTTTCCCAAAGGACGTAATACAGTGTGGATTAAGATGATGAGTCCGGCAGTTATTCCGGCTTCGGTCACGAATCCCAAAGCAGCCAGTGAGCCCACAGAGGCAGAACACCAGATGGTAGCAGCAGTGTTCAGTCCACGTACGGTTAGTCCGTCTTTCATGATAACGCCGCCGCCAAGGAAACCAATGCCGCTAACGATGTATGAGGCTATTCTACCTGTAGCATCACCGCCGATTTTAAGAGATAATAAAACAAATGCTGCCGATCCCAGACATACCAGTGTATTGGTCCTGAGCCCTGCACTTTTCTGATGCCACTGTCTTTCAAAACCAATGGATGCACCCAAAATAAGAGCAGCCAGTAAGCGGGTAGCAAATTCTAATGTATTCATAACTTTTTCTTTTTAGCAGGCCTTTTTCAGGCATACAGAAAAAGCATGCTCAGAAAAGGCTTACGGTTGATAATAACTGGAAGGATCTGCGTCCATAGTTGGAATTATTTTGCTGCAAAAGTAGTGGTAACGGCTGGGAGAAGCTGTTAGAGATGGTTTAGAATGTTATTAGAATTTGATTAGAGAGGCTAGATTTTAGAAGTTAGAGTGAAGTTATATACGTCGTATTCTGATATCATTAACCTATAGTTAAATTGTGACGTCTATTATCTATCTTCTTTTCTCTTTCATCTTTTACCTTTTCTCCTCTGTCTAAAAAGTGATTTGAAAGCTGGTTGTATTTTCTCCTGAAGAAATCTGGATTTGAGCGTGATGAAGACTAATAATCTTTTGGGTAAGGTAGAGGCCTATTCCGTATCCTTTTTTGTCAACGGAATTTTCTGCTCTGTAGAAAGGTTTAAATATATTCTGCTGATCCTTTTCGGAAGCAGGCAATCCATTGTTGATCAACTTAATGGAAAGGTGATCAGATACAGCCGAAACATTAATAAAACAGGTATTGTCTGAAGCATATTTACAGGCATTATCAATCAGGTTATTGAATGCAACCAGAAGAAGATAAGGATTTCCTTTATGGATCAGTTTCTGCTCATCAATTGCCGGATCAATGTTGAGGTTGATTTTATACTGAGGATTTTCTTTCCTGATTTTAGCATAAGACTCCATCAGTATTTCGTCTACTCTGATTTCTGAAAAGCTTATTTCAGCAGGGTCATAGCTGGCTTTGGCCAGATCCATTAAACTTCCGGAAAGCTTACTCAAATTTTTCACATCCGTTAATGCATTCAGGATAATCTTTTGATATTCCTCCTGGGTGTAATTTTTCTGCAGAGCCAGTTCCAGTTCAGCGGTCATGGTAGCGAGTGGGGTGTTGAGTTCGTGAGAAATATTGGAGACAAAATGTTTTTGTGTGCTGAAAGAGTTGTCCAGTCTTTCCAGCATCTGGTTGAAGTTTTTTTCAAGTTCGTGGAACTCTCCTTTTTCTTCAGACTCATCCAACCGGAGTTGAAGTTTTCCAGCGTTGATCCTTTTGATCTGTTCCACCATTTTCACAGCAGGACTGAGTGCTTTTTTAGAAAGAAAAAGACCTGCCAGATAAATAAGGACAAGAATAATAATGAATGAAATACTACTGATGGTCAATAAATGATTGATGGAATTATAACCATACTGATCATAAGCCGCCGCAGTGATTGCATACTGTTGTCCGTTATGGGAATAAACGATTCCTGTTACCTGCAAATCGTCCAGAAAGAAGAAAAGCTGTTTGCTTTTAAAGATTTTTGACAGCATTTCAGGGTTTTCCTTCACGTAATCCACTTTAGAATCATCATGATAAACAAGATTGAAATGGGAATCATAGATCGCGACCTGAACTTCACTCAGAGTCTGGGTATTGTTTTTATATAGCTGATGCATTTCCTTTTCGCTCAGTGCTCCCTGAAAAAAGAGATTGGCTTTGGCAACCGCTTCACTTTTAAGTTCCGTGTAAAATGAAGTTTCCCGGGCTTCTTTTGAAGAATAGTAGATCGCAACGCCATAAAAACTAATGAGCATCGCAGTGACTAGAGTAAAAAGTAAGGTAAGCCTGGTTCTAACTTTCATACCGGATCGTTAAGCGTTGGAATTATCTTCGTAGCCCTTTTTCAAAATAAACCCCATACCTGCTTTTGTATGAATAAGTTTGGTGTCAAAGCTGCGGTCGATTTTTTTTCTGATATAATTAATATAAACGTCAATGAAATTTGTCCCCGTATCAAAATGGGTTTCCCATACATTTTCTGCAATTTCATGTCGGGATAGAACCCTTTCAGGATTTTCAAGCAGGAATTTCATCAGGTTAAATTCTTTAGGAGTAAGCTTGATTGGATTTCCGGCACGAATGACCGTTTTTAATTTTAAATCCATCTCAATATCTTCGTAGTGCAACACAGATGAGGTTTCCGGACGATAGGTGGAATATCTTTTAAGCAGAACTTTGACTCTGGCTATGAGTTCCCTCATTTCAAAGGGTTTGGTAAGATAATCATCTGCCCCGGAATCAAAACCTTCCAGCTTATCATCCGTTGTTCCTAATGCAGTCAGCATAATAACCGGGATCTCGGGCTTCAGTGCCTTGATTTCCTTGCAGAATTCCAGTCCGTTTTTAACGGGAAGAATAATATCAGTGATGATCAGATCAAAATCCATTAATTCGGTAAGCTTGAGTGCTGTTTCACCGTCCGCAGCAATATTTACTTCCATCTCATTTTCCATTACTCCTCTCGCAATCAGCTGCGAAAGTCTTTTATCATCTTCAACTAACAGGATATGAGGCATAGAAGTCAGGTTTTATTGCTGGTTCTGCAAAGGTAATTAAGTATTTTCACATACATATAATGAATGCAATTTGTAATTTTGACCACTTAATGATAAACGCGTTATGATTAGATTAAAAAAAGTTCTGTTTTTGAACTTTGTAAAAACCTTTACCTATAGTAGTATATTAGCTGTGCTACTTCTTGTGCAGAGTTGTACTTCTCAACCCGGAGCCGGACAATTAAAGAACGGCGACCTGCTTTTTGTCACGGCAAAAGAAACAGGACTGTCGGGAGCAATTAATAATGTGACACAAAAGCAAAAAGAGGCCTCTTTTGATCATATTGGAATTGTGGAAAAGGAAAATAATCACTGGTATGTGCTGCATGCAGCTCCAAAAGGAGGTTCCCAGAAACAAGACCTGACCTCTTTTCTTAAAGACCAGTCTGATGAAGGGCAGAAAGTAATGATCTACCGCTTAAAATCTGACTATCAGAAATCTGTTCCCGAAGCACTTAAAAAAGCAGAATCTATGGTGGGAAAACCCTATAATTTCAATTATATTTTAGATGACAATTCGTATTACTGTTCAGATTACATAGAAAGAGCGTTCCGGGAAAGCAAAATTTTCACATTAGAACCTATGACCTTTATTGACCCTAAAACAGGGAAGACCAATGAATTCTGGACAGCATTTTATAAAAAGAAAAATCTTGCCGTTCCTGAAGGAGAACTCGGATGTAATCCAAATGGGTTAGCAGCTTCAGAAAAACTGGAAAGAGTAGGGGAACTCTAAAATACTACAGCCTCTAAAGATTTGAATGATCTTTAGAGGTATTTTTTTTTGTAAAATCAATGATCTCCGTGTAATCTGTGGGGAAATAATTCTATTCTATTATCCTGAGCTTAAAAAAAAATAAGTTAAAATTTAAAATTATTAGTCTACTAATTTGGTGGACTAATAATTTTTTATATTTTTGTCAAAGATTTAATGCAAGAAAGCAACCATGATCTAGAAAATGTTTAACCAAAAAATTGTTTAATGATGATTACACCTAATCCAACATTACAGGGAATACCGAATAATCCAATCGGGCTGCCTAAAAAAGAACTGATACTGGAAATAGAATTGAATGGCAAGATGAAATTTGAGCATTTAATGAATACCATCTACAATCAGTTTGGGATCTGCCACAGGGTGTTATCTGCCAATGTAGAATATGTGAATGGAAACAGTTTTGGTTCGGTACAATTGTATATTAATGTCAATTCAGAAGACTACCAGCAGCTGGAGTTTTATCTGAATAAAAATAAACTTTTAAATACCATGGTGGAATACAACTGCCGGAAGTATTTTTAGGGGAGGTTCATATAGTTTTAATTACAGAAAGTATTCGGTTTTTCCGGATACTTTTTTTTGTGATATCAACGGGATTTTTAAAATCAAAATTTTGATTTAATTTGCTTTCATCTATTCAATATTTTTAATGGTTTAAAAGAAATTCCATTAAAATAATTCCAGACTATTCTTAAATTTCTATTTCCGATTCAAAAAAAGAGTACTTTTAAAGGATATAAAATAAAAATGTATGAGTATAGTTATTATTGCTTTAATCGCAGCGTTTGCTATTTATGCAGTGTCGATCTACAACCGTCTTGTAAAACTGAGAAATCTGGTTCAGGAAGCGTGGAGCAGTATTGATGTGATGCTTAAAAAACGCCATGACCTTATTCCCAATCTTGTGGAAACGGTGAAAGGCTATGCTACCCACGAACGGGAAACTCTTGACAGCGTGATCAGAGCGAGAACGCAGGCAGTAGGGGCAGATTCTGTTCAGTCCAAAGAAGCGGCTGAGAAAAACCTGAATCAGGCGATGATGAATTTATTTGCCGTTGCAGAACAGTATCCTGATCTGAAAGCGAACACTAATTTTCAGCAACTTCAAAGCGAACTTACTTCCATAGAAAATGATGTGGAAAAAGCAAGAAGATATTACAACGGAACGGTGCGCGAAAACAATACTTTAGTTGAATCTTTTCCAAGCAATATCATTGCGAACATGTACAAATTTGAAAAATCGCCTTTCTTTGAACTGGATAATATTGCAGAAAGAGAAGTACCAACTGTAAAATTCTAAGAAATGAAAAAGGGGTTACTGCTTTTCCTTCTTCAGTTTTTTTTCGTAGCCTTTGCCCAAAACGAATTGGCCAGGGCAGATCAGTTATCGATGATCGGAACGGAAAAAATTATTTCTTTTCATTCGGATATTGATGTGGATAAAAATTCAGGAATTACCGTAACCGAAAATATTAAGGTGTACAGTCTCGGAAATAACATCAAAAGAGGAATTTTCCGGGCACTTCCTTTATCCAGAAATCTGAACAATAAAACACAGAAAGTACAATACGATATCATCTCTGTGAAAAAAAATGGAATCGATGAAAATTACCATGAAGAGACAGGAGATGGCTATTTAAAGATTTATGCAGGAAATAAAGATATTATCCTTGATCCAGGAACCTACGACTATGAAATAAAATACAAAGCACAGAACCAGATCGGATTTTTTGCGAAGTATGATGAATTTTACTGGAATGTGAACGGAACCTACTGGGATTTCGATGTAGATTCTGTTTCTGCAAAAGTGAATCTTCCCGAAGGAGCAGGAATTATCCAAAACTCTTGTTATACGGGAGCTTACGGTAGCAACAGCCAAAATTGTACGGCTCAGGTATTGTCTGAGCATGCCATTGAATGGAGTGCGGCAGGGCTTCGGGCTAATGAAGGACTTACCATTGCAGTAGGTTTCAAAAAAGGTCTAATGGTTCCTCCACCGCCACCGACTTTCCTTGAAAAATATGGAATTCTGATGGGTGGATGTATCCTGTTTTTAATTCTTTTAATGTGTTTGTATTCGACATGGCGAAAATATGGGGTTGATCCTGAAACACCAACCGTTTATCCGCAGTTTAATGTTCCCGAAAATCTTTCACCGTCTTCTCTCGGATATATCAGTTCCGAAAGTTTTAAGAATAAATACCTTACCGCAGCGGTTGTCAATCTTGCCGTCAAGGGGTATGTCAAGATTATTGAGGGTGAAGATTCCGGTCTGCTGGGATTTTTTAATACCAAAACTTTTACGCTGCAAAAACTGAAACCGGCAGATGAATCCCTTTCCAAAGAAGAGATCAATCTGATGAACAGTCTTTTTTCAGAATCTGAAAATGCTGTAAAGTTTGACGGAAAATATAATTCGAAGATTGAAAAGGCGGTTCTCAATTTCAAAGAAGCGCTAAGATTTCAGCATGAGGATTTTTTAAATGAAGGAAATAATACAAAGAAGTTATTACTCCCATGGCTTATCATTACTGTGTTTTATGGCTTGGGCTTATTTATAAGCTATACGATCCTGCCTGAGTTTGAAAGAGTATTTGCCGGAGGGATTTTATATATTGTTCTTTTTATTGCATTTGTTTTGATAGCCTTTTTAGCAAAAAAACTCTCATGGAAGCTTCTGTTCCTGATTCCTATTCCCATCAGTATTATTTTAGGAATAGGAGGGATTATTTCTCAGGAAGGTACAGATGATACGAGTATCAATTTCAGTGTCTGTTATATTTTTCTTGCTCTGTCCTTTTCTGTGATGGTGCTTTATCAGTATTTAATCAAACAGCCATCCAAAGAAAAGCTAAGGAAAAAATCACTGATAGACGGTTTTAAAATGTATATGGGAGCAGCTGAAAATGAGCAGCTGAAATTCCATAATCCTCCTCAGATGACCCCACAGGTTTTCGAGACCCTCCTTCCTTTTGCGATGGTGATGGGAGTCGATCAGATCTGGGGACAGAAATTTGATGATTTGCTGAAAAGAACATCAACAGAATATAACAATACCTGGTATTATGGAGGCGTAATGAATCATTATGCATTCGGAAATACTTTGAACTCAAGTCTTACGCAATCGATACAGTCTGCATCTACAAAGCCATCCAGTTCCGGCAGCGGATCCGGCGGCGGAGGATTCTCCGGCGGTGGCGGTGGCGGTGGAGGCGGAGGCGGCTGGTAACCGATGTTTCAAAAAAATAAAAGCGTTCAAAAATTAATTTGAACGCTTTTTTATTGGAATACAATGTATTTTTAAATTCTTTCAATGTCAGCACCAATGGCTTTCAGTCTTCCATCAATATTTTCGTACCCTCTGTCGATTTGCTCGATATTGTGGATGATGGATTTTCCTTCCGCAGAAAGTGCCGCGATCAGAAGGGCATTTCCGGCTCTGATATCAGGAGAAACCATAGTCGTTCCTCTCAACGGAGCTTCCTGGTTCAATCCGATTACTGTTGCTCTGTGCGGATCACATAAAATAATCTGTGCCCCCATATCGATCAGTTTATCCACAAAGAATAATCTGGATTCAAACATTTTCTGGTGAACCAAAAGACTTCCTTTGGCCTGAGTGGCTACTACCAGAATAATCGATAATAAATCCGGCGTAAATCCTGGCCATGGAGCGTCTGAAATGGTAAGAATAGATCCGTCAATAAATTTTTGGATTTTATAGTTTTCCTGAGCAGGAATAAAGATATCGTCATTGCTCTGTTCAAGCTGAATTCCTAATTTTCTGAATGTATTGGGAATCACGCCAAGCTGGCTCCAGTTGACATTTTTGATGGTAATTTCAGATTTCGTCATGGCAGCAAGTCCTATCCATGATCCGATCTCTACCATATCCGGAAGCATTGTGTGTTCCGTACCGTGAAGATAGTCTACCCCTTCAATGGTTACCAGGTTAGAACCGATTCCGGAAATATTGGCACCCATTCTGTTCAGCATCTTACATAGTTGCTGAAGGTAAGGTTCGCACGCAGCGTTATAAATTCTTGTTTTTCCTTTAGCAAGGGTTGCTGCCATAACGATATTCGCAGTTCCGGTTACGGAAGCTTCCTCAAGAAGAATAAATTTCCCTCTCAGTTCTTTCGCTTTTAATGAATAGAAATATTCCTCTTCATCATAATTAAATTCAGCTCCTAGTTCTACCAATCCCTGGAAATGCGTATCCAATCTTCTTCTTCCGATCTTATCACCTCCCGGAGTCGGCATATAAGCTTCACCGTAGCGGGCAAGCATCGGCCCCATCAGCATAATGGAACCTCTCAGTTTAGCTCCGTCTTTTTTAAATTCGTCTGATTTTATATAGTCGAAATTGACCTTGTCGGCTTTGAATGTGAAATCGCCCTGGCCATTTTTGGTTACTTTTACCCCGAAATCACCTAGAATTTCGATCAGTCTGTTGACGTCGTGAATATCAGGAATATTTTTAATTCTTACCTCCTCATCGGTTAACAAGACAGCACATAAAATTTGTAAAGCTTCATTTTTTGCCCCTTGTGGAGTTATTTCCCCATGCAGTTTTTTTCCTCCCCTTATCTGAAATGTTCCACTCATTACTTTCTGTTTTTATGGTTGTTGTTATTATGCCTTCTCTTATTAGTCTGGTCTTTATTGGTATTGCTGTTGTTTCGTCCGTTATTGCTGTTATTTCGCCCGTTGTTGCTGTTGTTTCTGCTATTATTGTTGGTGGTGTAATAGATTTTGCTCTTTTCAAGCGATTCTATTCCCGTAAGGTCCAGCCTGTTTTCAGACAACTCTTTAAGGTGACGGAAAATGACGTCATCCGTTACATGTTCCTTATTATATACATTGTAAGACTTCTTCATATTGTTGGCGATCACCTCGATCAGGGCTTCCTTTTCGTCACCCGGTTCAAGTTCGATGGCCTTTTCAATCAGTTGAAGGATACTTTTCCCGTAAAACTTAAAATCTCCCTGAAGTTTAGGATATTCCATTCTTTTCGGCTTTTCGGCCAATTGTTCTCTGGTAGGGAAAGGATATGGGGATTCTACATCAAGATCATATTCTGCTAAAATGAAAAGATGATCCCAAAGTTTATGTTTATAATTGTCTTCGTCACGGAGTTGAGGGTTTCTCTGACCCATAAAATCGATAATAGCCATGGCCATTTCACTCCTTTCCTCTTTGGTAGGGAGTTCCTTGCAGCGTTCAACCAACTGCTGTATGATTCTGCCATATTCTGGCATATGAAGCTGAGTTCTTTGGGTGTTATATTCCATAATATGCAAATATATGGATTAAAAGAAAAATTGTTTTGAAAATATAAAAAGTTTATGATTTTTTAATGAAAATTGTAGGCATCCTTTTCCAAAGATCTTTTGGTGAAAATTAAAATATTTCACATTTTATAGAATTTGTTTTAAGAAAATTGTAATTTAGTTAATAGGTTAATAATTAAAATAGTAGTATGAAAAAAACACATTTCTTAGTTTCGATGCTGGTTTTAGCCGTTTTTAATTCCTGTCAGAACACTGATGAAAATGATAATGAAAATCTGAGGAAACAGGAATCTCACAGCAAAACCGTTAATGTGACAACGCATGACGGGCGTCCTTTTAGTACAGGAAGCGGATCTGTATCCGGGAAATTTGTATCCGGTCCCGGAGGAGGAGTTCTTATGCAGGGATTTTACTGGGATGTTCCCGAAGGTGGAAACTGGTGGAATACCGTGAAAGACAAACTCGCCGCATGGTCAGATTCAGGGATCAGTGCAGTATGGCTTCCTCCTGCTTCAAAAGCTCAGAACGGAGCGTATTCCATGGGATATGATCCTACCGATTATTATGATTTCGGAAATTTCAACCAAAACGGAAGTGTAGAAACACGATTTGGTTCAAGAACTGAACTGGAAGCATTAATTACAAAGGCCCATGCTGAAAATATGCAGGTTTATGCAGATATTGTCATCAATCACAACAGTGGTGGACAATCTCAGTCCAATCCTTTTACAGAAACCAATACATGGACCGATTTCTCAGCCATAGCTTCGGGTAAATTTCCAAGAAGCTACAATGATTTTTATAAAAACTCCTATGGAAACAATGATGAAGGGGCTTTTGGTGGGTTTCCGGATCTTTGTCACGCTAATCCCTACGTTCAGGACTGGCTTTGGGGAAGAGATGATTCTGTTGGAAAGTACTATAAAAATGTCATGAAATTTGACGGCTGGAGATTTGATTATGTCAAAGGTTTCGGACCTTGGGTAGTTAATACCTGGAATAGCAATGTGGGCGGATTTTCCGTAGGTGAACTGTGGGATTCCAATGTGAATACTCTGGAATGGTGGGCGAACAATGCCAACAGTTCCGTCTTCGATTTTGCAGCCTATTATAAAATGGATGAAGCTTTTGATAATGGAAATTTAAATGCTTTGAATGACGATATGATGTGGAAAAGAAATCCTTACAAAGCTGTTACTTTTGTAGCCAATCATGATACAGATATTATTAACAATAAAATGCCGGCCTATGCCTATATTCTGACTCATGAAGGATATCCGACGATCTTTTACCGGGATTATGAAGAGTGGCTGAATAAACAAAAACTGAACAATCTGATCTGGATTCATAATAACAAAGCCACCGGAAATACCTCTATTCTGTATACAGATAATGATGAATATATTGCAAGACGTAACGGGTACAATGGAAATCCCGGACTTGTAGTTTATATCAACAATTCATCAAGCTGGCAGGAAAGATGGGTGCAAACCAACTGGAGCAGTAAGCAGATCAAAGATTTTACAGGTAATTCTACCTGGTATCCTACAACGCAGGGAGATCAATGGGTGAAGATCCAGTCTCCGCCAAACAGCTATTCCATATGGTCGTTGAACCAATAGAAAAAGTTTAATAAATAAAAAGAATCCGTCTCACAACCAATTTGCGAGACGGATTTTATTTTAGTTGAACTTTGTTTTATTGTCCAAAAAAGGAAAAAGTTGTCCTCTTCAGGCAA